>JAIUOW010000004.1 GCA_020161775.1 Pseudomonadota bacterium | reverse complement strand
GCCCGGCTGGTGAACTCTGGGCCGTTGTCTGTTCGCACAGCCTGCGGATACCCTCGAAACAGCGCAGCGCGGTCCAGCACGCGGGTGACGTATTGGCCCGAGATGCCGAAGTCCACCGCGATGTCCACGCTCTCATGACTGAAGTCGTCGGCCACCGTGAGGTACTTCAGACGCCGCCCGCCTGAGAGGCTGTCACTCACAAAATCCATGCTCCAGACCTCGTTGACCGTGCGAGCGAGTTGCAGCGGTACACGTTCGTTGACGGGGCGCTTGCCCTTCTTGCGACGGCGCACAGCCAGGTTGGCTTGCCGGTAGAGGCGGTAAACGCGTTTGTGGTTGACCCCGGGAAACTGCGGGCGCAGCAGGTCGTGGATACGACGGTAGCCAAAGCGCCGGCGCACGTGCGCGATCTGCACGATCTTCTCGTGCAGATCCTGCGTGGCCTCATCGACCTGCGGCGGATGGCGATAGCTGTCACGGGAGAGCCCCACAAGACGGCACGCGCGGCGTTCGGACAGATGGTGTTCGATGACCATGATCCGGATCGCCTCGCGCCTGGCCTGTGGGGCTAGCGCTTTACCCCCAGAACGCTCTTGAGCGCGTGCATGTCCAGGTGCGCCTCGGCCAGCAACCGCTTGAGCTTCGCGTTCTCGGATTCGAGCTCGCGCAGACGCTGCGCTTCAGACACCTGCATGCCGCCGAACTTGGCGCGCCACTTGTAAAACGTCGCATCGCTGAAACCGCCGTTGCGGCACAGCTCCTTGATCGGCATGCCGGCCTCGGCCTGCCGCAGGAACCCAATGATCTGTTCCTCGCTGAATCTGCTCTTCTTCATGTCCGTCATTCTCCTGGTGGTTGACGGACTTCACTAACTTCAGACTGGTATGGCTGGTGGGGGGCAGGTCACATGGGCACGCACAACCTGCTGCTGTCGCTGGGCCCGTCTGTGTATCTGGAGGTGGTGGCGATGGATCCCGATGCGCCGCCTGTGGCCTGGCCCCGCTGGTTCGGGCTGGACAATGTGACGGCGCAGTCCGCCGCGCGTCTGGCCGCCTGGGTGGCGAATACCGATGACATCCATGCCCGCGCCAGCCCCGCCCTCGGGGTGGTAGAGCAGATGGAACGTGAGGGCCTCACCTGGCAGATGACGTCCACTGCAGACGGTTACCCGCCGCTGTCAGGCGCTGCGCCGCTGCTCATCCAGCGCGCTACCAACTTTCACCCGGCGTCGCGCCTGCCCGATGTGGGTCTGCGGCTGCGCTGCCTGCACATCCAGCACCCGCGCCCCGACGATGTGGCCGCCGTGTTGGCGCACATGGCGCTGGATGACGCACCGCGCGTGGTGCTGACAGAAGGCGCTGCGTGCACGCTGGCGGCCGAGATTGAAACGCCGGTGGGCGTGCGGTGGTTGGGGGAGTTGAGCGGATAGACGGGTCGTCAGTCTGATACAACTCGCCTTTATCGTTATGTAGCCTGTCGAAGTGCCAATGCCTTCGCCGGGGTAACGATGGCAATGCCCTCAAATGGATGAAGTGCCAGAAGGTCTTTGTCACCCGAGACGAGCAAGCTCGCGCGGCTCGCCAGCGCCGCATCCAGAAATTTGTCGTCCCGCGCGTCCCTGCAAGCCTGCACCATGTGGCTGACCTGTGCACGGGCCGATGAGCCAATAATGGCCAGAGCTGCGGCCATGCGTGCCTGTGCTGGCGCAAACCGGTTGAATTTGTCGCGCGACACAACCTCCAGAAACTCGGTCTCTGTTTCGTCGGTAAAGACGAGTTCGGCATGTTCCAGACACCAACTCACCCATTGTTTTGGGACCGATCCTGGCGCCAGGATGGCGCTGACAAGTACGTTGGTATCTACAACGATGCGTTCAACGGCTCTCATTCACCATGCGCTTGATGGTGGCAAGGGCTGGTGCTCGGCCGCTGGCGGCAATGGTGGCGCTGGCCTGTTCAAACTGGGCAACCAATGATTTGCGCGGGCGTCGGCGTGACAGACGCGCGATTTCCGCAGCCATGCGCAGTTCAACCAACCGCTGGTCTTCCGCGCTCAGCGCCGCAAAGCGGCGTGCGTCTGCCGGATTGACTCGGGGGATGGGGGCGTTTTGCATGGTCTGCTCCGTGGCTTCGGCTGTTGCGCAAATCAGTTTACTGCAAGCATCTACCGCCCCGCCGCCGCCTTCACTTCCCGCCCCAAATCAATCACCGACATCGCGTAGTAGCTGCTCCAGTTGTAGCGGGTGATCACGTAGAAGTTTTCCGTGCCCGCCACATACTGTGCCGGCGCATCGGGGCCGTTTTGCAGCTCCACCAGCGCCAGCGGGCCGGGGTGGTTCAGTGCTTCACCTTCCAGCACCGCGCCCTTGGCGGTGAAGCTGGCCACGCTGAAGGTGGGCAGGATGTCTGGCGCCATCAGGGCGTCCATGTCCAGCTTGGCTGGGTCAAACCGCACGGGGTAATGCGTGGGCATGCCGGGCTGCCAGTTGAAGGCCTTGAAATAGCTGGCCACCGAGCCGATCACGTCGGCCGGGTTGCCGCTCAGGTCAATGCTGCCGTCGCCGTCAAAGTCCACCGCGTATTTCACCCGGCTGCTGGGCATGAACTGCGGCATGCCCATGGCGCCGGCGTAGCTGCCCACGGGCAGCAATGGGTCGGTGCCCAGGCGGTTTTGCAGCGTCAAAAACTGTTCCAGCTCGTCGCGGAAGAATTGCGTGCGCTCGGCCGCGCGCGGGTGGCTGGCGGGGAAGTTGAAGGCCAGCGTGGCCAGCGCGTCGATCACGCGGAAGCTGCCCATTTGCTGGCCGTAGATCGTTTCCACGCCGATGATGCCCACGATGATTTCGGCCGGCACGCCGTATTCACGCTCGGCGCGCGCCAGTGCGTCGGCATTCGCATTCCAGAAGCGCACGCCCGCGCCAATTCGGATCGGGTCAATGAACCGGCTGCGGTACACGCGCCAGTTTTTCACGAATCCCTTGGCTGGCGGCTGCATCAGGCGCGCGACGGTGGGCAGGTAGCGGGCCTCGCCCAGCGCGCGGCGCACCCAGGCCGGGTCCAGGTCGCGGCGCTGGGCGATGTCGTCGGCCTGGCGCATCACGTCGTCGCGGGTGGCGTACAGCACGGCGCCGGCGGGCACGGCGGCCTGCGATGTCTTGACCAGCTTGGCGGGTTTGGCGCGGGCGGGTTTTGTCTTGGCCGCCTGCGCAGGCCCTGGAAGGGCCAGGGCGGTGATGCAGAGGGCGGCGATAGCAGGCAGAAGGCGAAGGTTCACTGGGGCCAGGCAAGTTGTTTGTATTGCTGTTGCAGTTTAGCGAGGCTGGCCTGCGGCTGGGGCGCGTAACGGTGTGCTTCCAGGCGCAACAGCCAGTCGGCCACGCCCTGCGCTGCATCGCCAAACCGCGCCAGCGCCACCGCCGCCGTCTGACGCGGCGGGGCGCTGGCGGGCACTACGGCGCCGGCCTGCTGCAGCCGGCGCTGCGCGTGCCGCAGCAGGCGCAGCCAGGGGTCATGCCGGCTGCGTTCCCACAGCGTCCATAGCGCGCCGCACAGCGCCACGCCCACGATCAGGCCCAGCAGCACATAGGCCAGGTCTTCCCAGCTGGGGGAGGTGAAGCCGATGTTCTTCAGCAGGTCCAGCTGTTTGCTCTGGGTGTAGTTCAACACCCACTGGTTCCAGCTGTTGTTCACCGCTTCCCAGGCGGCGCGCAGGCTGGCGGCCAGCGTGGGGTTCACCGCGCCAAATGCGGCGGCCACCGCGCCCTGCGGTGCGCGCAGCCGCTCGAACGCGCCAGTGCGCCCCGGCGCCACGGCCGAGGTCGGGTCCACGCGCGTCCAGCCGCTGCCGGCCATCCAGACTTCAGCCCAGGCGTGGGCGTCGGCCTGGCGGATGGTCCAGAAGCCGTCCACGTTGTTGCGCTCGCCGCCCTGGTAGCCGGTGACGATGCGCGCGGGCACGTCCAGTGCGCGCATCAGGATGACGAACGACGACGCAATGTGTTCGCAAAAGCCCGCCTTGCGGTCAAACCAGAATTCGTCCGCCGTGTGCTGGCCAAACACGCCGGGGGTCAGCGTGTACTGGTAGCCGCCGCTGCGCAGCAGGTCCATCACGCCCTGCACCAGCGCGGGCGTGTCGGCATTGGCATAGCGCGGGTCGCGCCGCAGGTCCAGCGCCAGCTGCAGCGTGCGGGGGTTGAAGCCGGGCGGCAACTCGCGGTATTCCGGCAGCACGCCGGCGGTGCCGGCCGGGCCGTGGCGAAACTGCAGGTAGCTTTCGGCCCGGTAGCGCAGCAGGTCGGTCACGGGCCGGTCGGTCACCCATTGCAGGTCCTGCGTCAGCAGGGTGTTCATGCCCGGCACCTGGGGGCTGCGCGGCGTGGCGTCCAGCACCATGAGCCAGGGGCGGTTGCTGGGCTCCAGCGTCACTTCGTAGCGCACCGGCTGGCCGCCCACGTCCAGCCGGGGCGAGCCCATGAAGCCGGGCGTGAAGCGCGAGGCCAGCCGGGGCTGCAGCGGCTGCCATTCACGACCGTCAAAACGGGTGAGCACCGGCCCGCGAAAGTACATGTCCTGCTGCGCGGGCACCGGCCCGTCAAACCTGATGCGCAGCGCAATGCTTTCGTCCAGCGCCAGGCTGGCGATGTTGCCCACCTGCATGCTGCTGGACAGGCCGCTGCGCCCCGTGAGGCCGTCACTCGGTATGCCCCACAGCGGCGCCAGCCGCGGGAACAGCAGGAACAGCACCACCATGATGGGCGCGCCCACCAGCGCCATGCCACCCGCGGTGCGCGCGGCCTGCATCAGCGGTGGCTTGCCCACCGGCATGTGGGCATTGACCAGCGCCGTCAGCAGCCCCAGCAGCGCCACCAGCATGGCGGCGGCCGTCAGCAGCGACTGCGAGAAGAAGAAGTTCGTGAGCATCGTGAAGAAGCCCAGGAAGAAAATCACGAACGCATCGCGGCGCGCGCGCAGCTCCAGGGTTTTCAGGGCAAACAGCACCACGATCATGGTCACGCCGGCGTCGCGGCCCATCAACGTGCGGTGGGTCAACAGCGTGGCGCCGATGGTGACGACCAGCAGGCCCGCGATCCACCAGCGCCCGGGCAACGGGCGCGACGTCCAGGCCAGCCGCCCGCGCCACAGCAGCACGCCGGCGGTCAGGCCGGTGCACCACCAGGGCAGGTTGCCCGCCTGGGGCATCACCACCCAGCCGATCACGGCCAGCAAAAACAGCGTGTCGCGCCCTTCGCGCGGCAGGGCGTTGAGTTTTTGCAGGGCGGCTTTCAGCACAGCGCCAGCGCCTCCAGGCAGCGGCGTTTGTGGGCCTCGCCGCTGGCCGGTTTGATCTCTTGCCCCGGCAGGCGCAGGCCGTAGTCCACGCCCAGCTTGTCGGCCTGCAGCACCCAGGCGCACAGGCGCGACAGCTTGTGTTCTGTATCGAGGTTGCCGGCCAGCGCAAAGTCCAGCCACAGCTCGTAGCGCTGGGCCTGCTGTGTGTCGCGGCTGACCAGGTCGTCCGAGCCGCGGGCCTGGCTGCGCGCCACCTGCTTCCACACCACCAGCTTCAGCGGGTCGCCCCGGCGGTAGCCGCGCACCCCGTCAAATTCACCGGTGGTCTGGGTGCGCATGGCCGCCGCACCGCCGGTGCGCGGCTCGCCGGGCGGCAGGGGCGGGGGGTGCGCCTCGGGCGTGGGGTACACCAGCACCTGGGCGGCCGGGCGCCACACCGTCCACACGCGAAAGGTACCCATCGGAAAGCGCGTCTCGGCCGTCAGCGCCGGCAGGCGTTGCAGCCCGCGCTGCGTGGGGGCAAAGGCTACCTGCACCGTGCTGCGGCCCTGGCCGGGCACGTCGGTCCACGTCCAGTGGTCGGGGTGCGTGCTGTCCAGCACGGCCAGGCCAATGCCGTGGCGCGCCGCGCGCCGGGCATTGACCAGCGTGATGCCAAAGGTGGCGTTGCTGCCCATGAACTGCGCATCCGGCGGCACCAGCTGCATCGTCAGCCCGCGCAGCGTGCCGTGGCACACATGCATGCCCACCACCGCGCTGCCCGCCAGCAGGAAGGTCAGCAGGTAGCCCAGGTTGAGTTGGTAATTGATGCTGGCCACCAGCAGCACCATGATGGTCGCTGCCAGCATGAAGCCAGGCCGGGTGGGCAGGATGTACACATTGCGCTGGGTGAGCGTGGTGGTGTCAGACAGCGGCAGGCGCGACTGCCACCACTGCCTGAAGCGGCCCCGCGCGATGGCAAACGGGTTCAATGCCGCCAGGTTCATGGCAGGGGCACGGATTCGATCATGGCCCGCACTTGTTCTACTGGCCCACGCCCTGCGTCGCCCGTGGGCACCAGCCGGTGCGCAATGGTCTGCGGCAGGATGGACTGCACGTCGTCCGGTGCCACATAGTCGCGCCCGGCCAGCAGCGCCTGGGCCTTGGCGGCGCGCACCACCGCAATGCCCGCGCGCGGGCTCAGGCCCTGCAAAAACCAGCGGCCCGATCGGGTGGCCGCGATCAGGTCCTGCACGTAGTTGAGCAGCGGGTCGGCCGCATGGATGGTCAGCACCTGCTGCTGCAGGTGTAAAAGCTCGGGCGGTGTCAGCACCGGGGGCAGGGCTTCCACCATGTCGCGCCGGTCGCCACCGTTGAGCAGGGCACGCTCGGCGGCGCGGTCGGGGTAGCCCAGGGAGATGCGCATGAGGAAGCGGTCCAGCTGACTTTCGGGCAGGGCAAAGGTGCCCAGCTGGTCGTGCGGGTTCTGCGTGGCAATCACAAAGAACGGCGTGGGCAGCGGGCGGGTTTCTCCTTCGACGGTGACCTGCTTTTCTTCCATGGCTTCCAGCAGCGCGCTCTGGGTCTTGGGGCTGGCGCGGTTGATTTCGTCGGCCAGCAGCACCTGGGCAAACACCGGGCCGGGGTGAAAGACGAATGACTCCTTGCCGCGCTCGTAGATGGACACGCCCGACAGGTCGCTGGGCATCAGGTCGGCGGTGAACTGCACCCGCGAAAACTGCAGGCCAAAGGCGCGCGACAGCGCGTGGGCCAGCGTGGTCTTGCCTACCCCGGGCACGTCTTCTATCAGCAGGTGGCCGCCGGCCAGCAGGCAGGCCACGCAGTCCTGGACCTGGGCCGGTTTGCCCACGATCACCGTGTTAAGCTGATTCAGAAGCGACTTGAGTTTTTGTTGTGCATCCATGGCATGACGTTACATCAAAATTTTTAACATGGGCGCCACCGGATATTTCACCCACCGCGACTGCTGGAAGCATGAAATGGGCCCGGGCCACCCCGAATGCCCCGAGCGCCTGGACGCCATTGAAGACCGCCTGCTGGTCACCGGCGTCGGTGACGCGCTGGACCGGCGCGAGGCGCCCGAGGCATCGCTCACCGACATCGAGCTGGCCCATGGCCGCATGCATGTGGCCGCCCTGCGCGGCCTGAGCGACCAGCTGGCCGACGAGATCGCCGCCGGCGGCCCCACGCACGCGCAGATCGACCCGGACACCTCCATCAACGTCCATACCTGGGCGGCGTCGCTGCGCGCGGCGGGCGCGGCGCTGGCCGCCACCGACGCGGTGATGGCCGGCGAGCTGGAGAACGCCTTTTGCGCGGTGCGCCCGCCCGGCCACCATGCCTGCCGTGACAAGGCCATGGGCTTTTGCTTCCTGAACAACGTGGCCATTGCGGCGCGCTATGCGCTGGAACGCCACGGCCTCAAGCGCGTGGCGGTGGTGGACTTTGACGTGCACCACGGCAACGGCACGGAGGACATCCTGAGCAACGACCCGCGCGTGCTGATGGTGGGCATCTTCCAGCACCCGTTTTACCCGTACACGGGCATCGACCAGCCGGCGCCGAACATGCTCAATCTGCCGGTGCCGGCCTACACGCGAGGCATGGACATCCGCGAGATGATCGAGGCGTCCTGGATGCCGCGGCTGGACGCCTTCAAGCCCGAGATGATCTTCATCAGCGCGGGCTTTGACGCCCACCGCGAGGACGACCTGGGCCAGCTGGGCATGACCGAGGCCGACTACAGCTGGATCACCTCGCGCATCAAGGACGTGGCGCGGCGCCATGCAGGCGGCCGCATTGTTTCGTGCCTGGAAGGCGGCTACAACCTGAGCGCGTTGGCGCGCAGCGTGGAGGCGCACATCCGGGAGTTGGCGGATGTTTGACACGCAATGAACGACGCACTGATACAACACCGGGACGCAAGGGGCATATGGACGCTCACCATGAACCGTCCGCAGAATTTCAACGCCCTCAGCGAGGAAATGCTGGACGCGTTGCAGCAGGCGCTGGATGAAGTGGCCAAAGACGACGATGCCCGCGCCGTGGTGCTGGGCGCGGCGGGCAAGGCGTTTTGCCCCGGCCACAACCTCAAGGAAATGGTGGCTACGCCCGAGCTGGCGTATTACCAGCGCCTGTTTGCGCAGTGCAGCCGCATGATGCTGAGCATCCAGAAACTGCCGGTGCCGGTCATTGCACGCGTGCAGGGCATAGCCACGGCGGCGGGCTGCCAGCTGGTGGCGCAATGCGATCTGGCGGTCGCGTCCACCGACGCGCGCTTTGCGGTCAGCGGCGTGAACTTCGGGCTGTTCTGTTCTACCCCCAGCGTGCCGCTGCTGCGCAACGTGCCGGCCAAGCAGGCCATGGAGATGCTGGTCACCGGCGACTTCATCAGCGCCGAACAGGCCCTGGCGCGCGGGCTGGTCAACCGCGCGGTGGCGCCGCAGCAGCTGGACGCCGAAGTGGAACAGCTGGTCACCAGCATCCTGGCCAAGCCCCGCGTGGCCCTGGCCATGGGCAAGGCGCTGTTTTACCGCCAGCGTGAAATGGGCACCGATGCGGCCTACCAGCTGGCCGGCCAGACCATGGCCGTGAACATGATGGACGCAAGCGCGCAAGAGGGCGTGAAGGCCTTCACTGAAAAGCGCGAACCATCCTGGAAGAAATCCACATGACAGAACTGGACAAGCTGTTGCGCGACCTGGCCCAGCCGGGCGTGGCACTGGAGTTGGTGGTGCTGGCGGGTTGCCTGGCGCTGGCCTTTGGCATCTGCTGGGCGGTGGGGCGCAAGCAGCCCAAGGACTCCATCTGGTTTGGCCGCGCGGTGTTTGACGGCGTGCTGTTCCCGCTGCTGGCGCTGGCGCTGACCTGGATCGCGCGGCGCATCGTGGACGACTACCAGGTCGTGCCCGTGCTGAGCATTGCGGTGCCGGTGCTGGTGTCGCTGGTGGGCATACGCTTCCTGGCGCGCGTGACCACGGTCGTGTTCCCGGCCTCGGGCGTTGCGCGGCTGGTGGAGCGGCTGTTCTCGTGGCTGGCATGGATGGCCGCGGTGCTGTGGATCGTGGGCCTGCTGCCCGATGTGATGCGCGAGATGGAGGACATCCAGTTCGCCATCGGCAAGAACAAGATCAGCGTGCTGGGCATCGTGCAGGGCGTTCTGTCGTCTGGCGCGATGCTGGTGGCGGCGTTGTGGGTGTCCGCCACGCTGGAGCGGCGCGTGCTGGTGGACACGGTGAGCGACCTTTCGCTGCGCAAGGTGGCGTCCAACGCGATCCGCGCGGTGCTGCTGCTGGTGGGCCTGCTGTTTGCGCTGTCCACCGTGGGGGTGGACCTCACGGCACTGTCGGTGCTGGGCGGCGCCCTGGGGGTGGGCCTGGGCTTTGGCCTGCAGAAGCTGGCCGCCAACTATGTGAGCGGCTTTGTCATCCTGTTCGAGCGGTCCCTGCGTATTGGCGACAACGTGCGGGTGGACGGCTTTGAGGGCCGCATCGCCGACATCAAGACGCGCTACACCCTGGTGCGCGCCAACAACGGGCGCGAGTCCATCGTGCCCAACGAGCTTTTGATCACCCAGCGGGTGGAAAACCTGTCGCAGGCCGACCTGAAGTTCTCCATCACCAGCGACGTGACGGTGGGCTATGGCAGCGACGTGGCCACGGTGCAGCGCGTGCTGACCGAAGCCGCGGCGGCGCAGCCGCGGGTGCTCAAATCACCGGAGCCGGTGGCCTTCCTGGCGGAGTTCGCGCCTGACGGCCTGCAGTTCACGCTGAATTTCTGGGTCAGCGATCCGGCCAACGGCCAGCTGAACCTGCGCTCGGCGATCAACATCGCCATCGTTGAAGGCCTGCGCGATGCGGGCATTGAAATCCGCCCGCCGCAGCGGGTGCTGCAATACAGCGCGCAGCCTACTTCATCATCGACGGAAGCCACAGGCTGATCTGCGGCAGGAACAGCAGGATGCACAGCGTGATGATCTGCACCAGCACGTAGGGCCACACGCCGCGGAAGATGGTGCCGATGCCCACCTTGGGCAGCAGGGTGTTCAGCACGAACAGGTTCATGCCCACGGGCGGCGAGATCAGCCCGATCTGGATCACCATCACGATCAGCACGCCAAACCACACCGGGTCAAAGCCCAGCTGGATCACGATGGGGAAGAACAGCGGAATGGTCAGCAGCACCATGGTGAGCTCTTCCATCACCGTGCCCAGCAGCACATAGATCGCCATCATGGCCGCCACGATCATGATGGGCGACAGGCCCAGGTGGGTGATGGTGTCCTTCAGCTGCATGGGCATGGAGGTGAAGTTCACGAAGTTGGCGAAGATGGTGGCCGCGATCAGCAGCGTGAACAGCATGGCCGTGGTGCGGGCCGATTCGATCAGCACGTCGCCCAGGATCTTCCAGGTGAGCGCCCGGCGCCCCAGCGCAAAAAAGAACGCACCCGCCGCGCCGATGCCCGCGCCCTCGGTCGCGGTGAACACGCCGCCATAAATGCCGCCCAGCACCAGCACCACCAGCAGCAGCACGCCCCAGATGCCGCGCAGCGCGGCCCAGCGTTCGCTCCAGGTGAATTTCTCGCCCGCTGGCGCGTGTTCCGGGTCACGCGAGGTGACGATCACCACGGCACCCATCAGCAGCAGCGCCGTGAGGATGCCGGGCAGCACGCCCGCCGCAAACAGCTTGCCGATGTGCGTTTCGGTCACGATGCCGTAGATCACCATGATGGTGGACGGCGGGATCATGATGCCCAGCGTGCCGCCCGCGGCAATCACGCCGGTGGACAGCGAATCGCTGTAGCCCAGCTTTTTCATCGACGGGTAGGCCACCTTGCTCATGGTGGCCGCGGTCGCAATCGACGAGCCACAGATGGCACCAAAGCCCGCGCAGGCGGCGATGGTGGCGTGCGCCAGGCCGCCGCGGCGGTGGCCGATGAAGGTGTAGGCCGCGTGGAACAGTTCGTGCGCCAGCCCCGCGCGCGCCACGAAATTGCCCATCAGGATGAACAGCGGGATGACCGACAGCGTGTAGGCAAAGCCGGTCTCGTGCACCACCTGCGCCGCATTGGCGAATGAAGGCATCCAGCCACGCGTGAGGCCAATGCCCACCACGCCCACGATGCCCATGGCAAACGCCAGCGGAATGCGCACCAGCGCCATCGCAAAGATGGCCAGGAAGCCCAGCAATGCTTCGGTCACAGCGCACCCCCTTCGGCGCCGTCCTGCTCCGCGGGCGCGGTGACGGCATGCGCCAGGTGCACCAGACCGGTCAGCGCGCACAGCACGCTCATGCCGTAGATGAAGGGGTACTTGGGGATCTTCAGCTGCGCGGTGGTTTCGCCCGAGCCGGCAAAGTCATTGCCGGTCTTCCACATCAGCCAGGCCAGGCCCAGCATGGCGGCGGCGCACAGCAGGTTGACCAGCAGCTTGACCAGCTTGCGCACCACCGGGCCCCATACGTTGTCCAGCGAATCAAACACGATGTGCTCGCCCTTGAGCGACACCAGCGGCAGCCCCGCGAAGATGACCGCCACCATCAGCAGCTCGGTCAGCTCCAGTGAGCCAGGGATCGAGTTGGACAGCAGCTTGCGCCCGCCCACGTCGAAAAAGGTGAGCGCCATGATGCCGAACAGCGCGAGCGCGGCAACAAGGCCACACGCCGTTTCTATGGTTTTTTTCAAACTTCAGGTCTCCGCGATGTCATTCCAGTGCCACCGCGGAACCGGCTGCGCCGGGCCGCTGGTGGCGCCCCCTGGGGGGAGGCGCCGCAGGCGCTTCGGGGGGAACCTACTTCTGCAGCTTGGCTGCTTCAGCGCGGAACTCGGCCAGCACGGCGCTGGCGTTCTTCAGTCCGCGGCCTTCGGCGGCGGCGGCCCAGTCACGCTCCAGCTTGTTCACGCGGATCTTCACTTCGCTGATCAGCGCCGGGCTGGCCGGCACGATGGCCACGCCGTTTTTCTTCATGTTCTCGGTGGCGGCAGCGTCCACGCGGTCCCAGCCCTTGCCGAAGATGCGCGCGGCCACTTCACCCGACACGGCGTCGATGGCTTTCTTTTCGTCGGCGCTCATCTTGTCGTATTTGGCCGGGTTCATCATGAACACGAAGCTGGTGTTGTACAGCCCGCCGGGAAACACCGTGGCGTGCTTGATGATCTTGTCGATCTTGAACGAGTCGGTGGATTCAGCGGGGAACAGCGTGCCATCCATCACGCCGGTGGACAGCAGCTCGTAGGAGTCCGGGGCCGGCTTGAGCGTGACGTTCATGGCCAGCGCCTTGGAGATTTCATTGACCATGCCGCCACCCACGCGGAACTTCAGCCCCTGCAGGTCGTCGGGCCTGGTGATGGGGCGCTTGGTGTTGAACACGATGCCGGGGCCGTGGGTGAAATACGCCAGCGGCTTCACGCCGGCCTTCTGGTGCTCGGCGTCAAATTCGGGGTGCTTGCTGGCCACGCGGTGAAAGGCCACCGACAGCGGCTCGGCCTTGTCGCCCAGGAAGGGGACCTCGGCCATCTGCGTCAGCACAAAGCGCCCCGGCGTGTAGCCATGCACGGTGTAGGACACATCGGCCAGGCCGTTCTTCACGGCGTCCATGGTGCCGGGGGCAGGGCTCACGCCGCGCGGCAGGATGTTGCACTTGATCTTGCCGGTGGTGTTCTTTTCCAGCAGGTCGCACCATTCCTTTTGCGCCATGCTCAGCGTGTGGGTGGGCGGCAGCCAGCTGGAGACCGTCAGCACGGTCTGGGCCTGGGCTGCGGTGGTGAATCCGGTGGCGGCGGCAACAGCGGCCAGGGCAATAAGGCAACGGCGCATGGGGAGCTCCTCAAATCGGCGGGGTTGGAATCTTTGAACCAATGTGACTATAGGGCGGGGTGGTGCAACGTGGTCCTATGAATTACCCGAATTAACCAACCGCACGGTCGGCAAATTGTCATGGGGCGGACATTGATTTCGGCAACTGCCCCTAACGGCGCTGGGTGTGCGGCCTATAATCAAAAAAGAACGACCGTTCTATTTTCTGTATTCCCCTACTTGTCGTCACCCCGATAGTTCGATGATGCACCGCCGCATAGAATCGTCAGGTTTACGTTAACGTCAATTCAACAACTCTGGAGCCAGCCAAGCATGAAGGTCCTCGTCCCAGTCAAGCGCGTGGTGGACTACAACGTGAAAGTCCGAGTCAAATCGGACGGCAGCGGGGTGGACATTGCCAACGTCAAGATGAGCATGAACCCGTTTGACGAAATCGCGGTGGAAGAAGCCGTACGCCTGAAGGAAAAAGGCGTCGCCACCGAAGTCATCGCCGTGTCCTGCGGCGTCACGCAGTGCCAGGAAACCCTGCGCACGGCCATGGCCATCGGCGCGGACCGCGCCATCCTGGTCGAAACGTCTGAAGAACTGCAGCCCCTGGCCGTGGCCAAGCTGCTCAAGGCCCTGGTGGACAAGGAGCAACCGGGCCTGGTGATCCTGGGCAAGCAGGCCATTGATGATGACTGCAACCAGACGGGCCAGATGCTGGCCGCGCTGGCCGACCTGCCGCAAGCCACGTTTGCATCCAAGGTCGAGGTCGCTGATGGCAAAGCCAGGGTCACGCGTGAAGTGGACGGCGGCCTGGAAACCCTTTCCTTGAGCCTGCCGGCGGTGATCACCACTGACCTGCGCCTGAACGAGCCGCGCTATGTGACGCTGCCCAACATCATGAAGGCCAAGAAAAAGCAACTGGACACGCTCAAGCCCGAGGAACTGGGCGTGGACGTGGCCCCGCGCATCAAGACCCTGAAGGTCAGCGAGCCTGCGGGCCGCAAGGCCGGCATCAAGGTGCCGGACGTCGCCACCCTGGTGGCCAAGCTGAAAACTGAAGCGAAGGTGATCTAAATGGCTGCACTGGTTATTGCTGAACACGACAACGCGTCCATCAAGGGCGCCACCCTGAACACCGTGACCGCAGCCGCGGCCTGTGGCGGCGACGTCCATGTGCTGGTGGCCGGGCACAACGCCGGCGCGGCAGCCGCCGCCGCCGCGCAGATTGCGGGCGTTGCCAAGGTCATCCACGCCGATGGCGCCCATCTGGGCCACGGCCTGGCTGAGAACGTGGCGGCGCAGGTGCTGGCCATCGCTTCGAATTACAGCCACATCCTGTTTCCGGCCACGGCCAGCGGCAAGAACGTGGCCCCGCGCGTGGCGGCCAAGCTGGATGTGGGCCAGGTCAGCGACATCACCAAGGTGCTGGGCGCCGACACCTTTGAGCGCCCCATCTATGCGGGCAACGCCATCGCCACGGTGCAGGCCACCGATGCGACCAAGGTCATCACCGTGCGCACCACGGGCTTTGACCCGGCGGCAGCCACCGGCGGCAGCGCCGCGGTGGAAACCGCAGGTGCAGCAGCAGACAGCGGCAAGAGCACCTTTGAAGGCAACGAAATCGCCAAGAGCGAGCGGCCTGAGCTGACGGCGGCCAAGATCATCGTCTCGGGCGGCCGGGCCCTGGGCAGTGCCGAGAAGTTCAACGAGGTGATGACGCCGCTGGCCGACAAGCTGGGCGCCGCCCTGGGCGCCAGCCGCGCCGCGGTGGACGCAGGCTACGCGCCCAACGACTGGCAGGTGGGCCAGACGGGCAAGATCGTCGCGCCGCAGCTGTATGTGGCCGCGGGCATCTCGGGCGCCATCCAGCACCTGGCCGGCATGAAGGATTCCAAAGTGATCGTGGCGATCAACAAGGACCCTGAAGCGCCGATCTTCAGCGTGGCCGATTACGGCCTCGAAGCCGACCTGTTCACGGCCGTGCCCGAGCTGGTCAACGCACTGTAAAAGCTCCCTCCCCCAATGGGGGAGGGCAGGGGTGGGGGCACGCGCGCGATAGCCCCCATCCCAACCTTCCCCCAGCGGGGGAAGGGGCAAAACCGGAGACAAAACCCATGAGCTACACCGCCCCGTTGAAGGACATGCTCTTCAACATCAAGCACCTGGCCAATATTGACCAGATTGCGCAGATACCTGCGTTTGAAGAGGCCGGCTTCGACACGGCGCAAGCCGTGCTCGAGGAATGCGCCAAGCTCAACGAGGGCGTGATTGCCCCGCTGAACTGGGACGGTGACCGCAATCCGTCGTCATTCAAGGACGGTGTGGTTACCACCACGCCGGGCTTCAAGGCGGCGTTCAAGCAGTATGCAGAAGGTGGCTGGCAGGGCCTGCAGCACCCGGTGGACTTTGGCGGCCAGGGCTTGCCCAAGACCATTGGCGCGGCATGCGGTGAAATGCTCAATTCGGCCAACATGAGTTTTGCGCTGTGCCCGTTGCTCAGCGACGGCGCCATCGAGGCGCTGCTGACCGCCGGCAGCGACGAGCTGAAGGCAACGTACCTGGAAAAGCTGGTCAGCGGCCAGTGGACCGGCACCATGAACCTGACCGAGCCCCAGGCCGGCAGCGACCTGGCGCTGGTGCGCACGCGCGCCGAGCCGCAGCCGGACGGCACGTACAAGATCTTTGGCACCAAGATCTTCATCACCTATGGCGAGCACGACATGGCGGACAACATCGTCCACCTGGTGCTGGCCCGCGTGCAGGGCGCGCCCGAGGGCGTGAAGGGCATCAGCCTGTTTGTCGTGCCGAAGTTCATGGTGAACAAGGACGGCTCGCTCGGCGCGCGCAACGACGTGCACTGCGTGAGCATCGAGCACAAGATGGGCATCAAGGCGTCGCCTACCGCAGTATTGCAATACGGCGACAACGGCGGCGCTGTGGGTTACCTGGTGGGCCAGGAAAACCGGGGCCTTGAGTACATGTTCATCATGATGAACGCCGCGCGCTACGCCGTGGGTGTGCAGGGCATCGCGGTGGCCGAGCGCGCCTACCAGAAGGCCGTGCAGTACGCCAAAGACCGCGTGCAAAGCCGCCCGGTGGACGGCAGCGTCAACGCCAGCGCGCCCATCATCCATCACCCCGATGTGAAGCGCATGCTGATGACCATGCGCGCCTACACCGAAGGTTGTCGCGCCATGGCATCGGTGGCCGCCGCAGCGTATGACGCCGCGCACCATCACCCCGACGCCGACGTGCGCAAGCAGAACGCCGCGTTTTATGAGTTCATGGTGCCGCTGGTCAAGGGCTACAGCACCGAGATGAGCCTGGAGGTCACTTCCCTGGGCGTGCAGGTGCATGGCGGCATGGGCTTCATTGAAGAAACCGGCGCAGCCCAGTACTACCGCGACGCCAAGATCCTGACCATCTACGAAGGCACGACCGCCATCCAGGCCAACGACCTGGTGGGCCGCAAGACGGCCCGCGACGGTGGCCAGACGGCCAAGGCCATTGCGAAGCAGATCGAGGCCACCGAGACTGAGCTTGCCAAGGGCAGCGCCCAGGCGCAGGCCGTGGGCAAACGCCTGAAGGCCGCGCGCGAAGCCTTTGTGGACGTGGTGGACTTTGTGGCCGGCAATACGAAGGCCAGCCCCAACGCCGTGTTCGCGGGCAGCGTGCCTTACCTCATGCTCGCGGGCAACCTGGTGGCCGGCTGGCAGCTGGCGCGCGCGCTGCTGGTGGCCGAGGAACTGTCAGCCCAGGGCGAGGAAAAGGCCTTCATGGACGCCAAGGTGACAACCGCGCGCTTCTATGCGGACCATATTCTGGCCAAGGCGCCCGGCATCCGCGACAGCATCGTGGAAGGCGCCGACAGCGTGACCGCGCTGGCCCTTGAAGCTTTCTGAACAACAAACCCAGTCATGCCGGACTTGATCCGGCATCCATGCCTGCGTGGATCCCGGGTCAAGCCCGGGATGACAACCTGACGGAGTGAAGACATGTCCAAGCTGCCCAAGACCCTGCAGAACCTGCCGCTGCCCATCATCGGCTCGCCGCTGTTCATCATCAGCAACCCCAAGCTCGTGATCGAGCAGTGCAAGGCCGGCATCATCGGCGCCATGCCCGCGCTGAACGCACGCCCGGCCTCGCAGCTGGACGAATGGCTGGCCGAGATCACCGAGACGCTGGCCGCCTACAACAAGGCCAACCCTGACAAGCCCGCCGCGCCGTTTGCCATCAACCAGATCGTGCACAAGAGCAATGACCGCCTGGAACACGACATGGAAATGGTCGTGAAATACAAGGTGCCGGTCATCATCACCAGCCTGGGCGCGCGCACTGACGTGAACGACGCGATCCACAGCTATGGCGGCGTGGTGCTGCACGACATCATCAACAACATGTTTGCCAAGAAGGCGATTGAAAAGGGCGCGGACGGCCTGATCGCCGTGGCCGCGGGTGCCGGTGGCCACGCGGGCGTCAAGAGCCCGTTTGCGCTGGTGCAGGAAATTCGCCAGTGGTTTGACGGCCCGCTGGCCCTGAGCGGCTCCATCGCCACCGGCGGCGCCGTGCTGGCCGCGCAGGCCATGGGCGCCGACTTTGCCTACATCGGCTCGGCCTTCATCGCCACGCACGAGGCCCGCGCCAGCGACGCCTACAAGCAGGCCATCGTGGACGGCAACAGCGACGACATCGTGTATTCCAGCCTGTTTACCGGCGTGCACGGCAACTACCTGCGCCCCAGCATCGTGGCCGCCGGCATGGACCCGGACAACCTGCCCGAAGGCGATGTGAAGACCATGAACTTCGCCTCCGGCGACGGCAGCAAGGCCAAGGCCTGGAAGGACATCTGGGGCTGCGGCCAGGGCATTGGCGCCGTGACCGAAGTGACCAGCACCGCCGACCTGGTGGCGCGCCTGAAGCGCGAATACGAAGAGGCCAAGGCGCGGCTGCGCTGAAGACCGCTACGGCTGATTGAGCAGCCGCGTGTGCCCTGCCACGGTCATGTAGGCATCCATGCCATAAGGCAACTGCTTCAGCTGCCGCCCGTTGGGCGCCAGCAGCCAGAACCACGGATAGGAAAAGCCCGGGTTCTGGTCGCCCACCATGGTCTTGAACTGCGCCACCGTGTATTCCTTGCCATCCAGCGCCAGCTTGACGGACGGCCCGCGCAGCCAGGTGCGCAGATCCACCAGCACCACACCATCAAAAGCGGGCTTGAGCGCATCGCGCTGGCGCGCCAGGAATTTCGTGTAGTCCACGCACGGCGGGCAGTCGGACGCGCCCAGGTACACAAACACCGGCTTGTTCTGTGCCCGCGCCTGCTCGAACGCCGGCGTCAGGTCAAACAGCCGTTGGGTGAAGCTGAACGCGGGTTGCGGCACCAGCGGCTGGTAGGCGGCGGGGATGTCGGCGTGGGCCGTGGCCATCCACAGCGACAGGAGGGTGAAGGCGGTCAGGCGGAACATCGGCGCGAATCATAGCCAATGCCGCGTGCCGGCTCAGCTGTCCCTGGCGACCGGCGCCACGTAGCTCAACACACTCGCCCGCCCCCAGAACACCCGGTACATGAAGATCGTGTACACCACGATCACCGGCAGCGTGATGGCAGTGCCTACGAAGATCACCACCAGCGACTCATGCGCGCTGGCAGCCTGCCAGACGGTGAGCTTGTCGATCACGATGTAGGGGTAGATGCTGTACGCCAGCCCGAAGAAGGCCAGCACGAACAGCAGCACGGTGCTGGCAAACACCACCCAGCCATAGCCCGCGGCCACCACCTTTGGCTTGCTGATGACATGGAACGCCGCGTAGAAGGCGGCCGCGCAGGCCACCGGGATGGGCAGCAGGCCAATGAACTCCGGCATGCTGAACCACTTGTCAAACACCGTGGGGCTGATCATGGGCGTGGCCAGCGAGATGCCCACCAGCGCCACGCCCATGGGCAATATCACCGCGCGGGCCCAGCCCACGGCCTTCAGTTGCAGCGCGTCCCATGTCTTCATGATGAGCCAGCCCGCGCCCAGCATCGCGTAGGCGGTGGGCAGCGTGAGCGCAATGCCGGCGGTGAACAGCAGCGGCCACAGGCTGTTGTCAAAGCCGGTGAGCCAGGCGCCCAGCATCCAGCCTTGCGCCATGGCGGCCAGCAGCGAGCCCAGCGCGAACAGGCCGTTCCACAGCGCCTTGCGCTCGGCGCGCGCCTTCACGCGGAAGTCAAACGACACGCCGCGCAACGTCAGGCCGATCAGCATCACCGCCACCGGCAGGTACAGCGCCTGCAGCACCAGGCCGTGCGCCTTGGGGAAGGCAACCAGCAGCACGCCGATGCCCAGCACCAGCCAGGTTTCGTTGGCGTCCCAGAATGGGCCGATGCTGGAGACCATGATGTCCTTTTCCGCGTCGGTGGCAAAAGGCAGCAGGATGCCCACGCCCAGGTCGTAGCCGTCCAGTACCACATAGGCCAAAAGCGCCAGGCCCATTACGGCCATGAAGATGAGGGGCAGGATGTCGTTGAAGCTCATGCGTGTTCTCCTGCGCTCAGGCCGGACCGCCAATGGGCGTGGCGGCCTTGGGGCTTTGGGGTGTTTCGGGCGTGGGCATGGCGGGATGGCGTGCCATGTACATCAGCACCAGCACGTACGACACCAGCAGGAAGGCATACACCGCCAGGTAGGCCAGCAGCGTGGCCAGCACCATGCCGCCCGAATGCGGCGCCACCAGGTCGGCGGTGCGCAGCACGCCATACACCAGGAAGGGCTGGCGGCCGATTTCAGTGACGTACCAGCCCGCCAGCGTGGCCACCCAGCCCGAGAACGTCATGCCCGCCAGCAGGCGCAGTTGCCAGGCAGAGAACACCAGGCCCGCCGTCGCGCTGCCCTTGCGGTGGCGCCACAGCGTCCACGCGCCCCACCATGACACCGCCAGCATCAGCAGGCCCATGCCCACCATGATGCGAAAGCTCCAGAACACCGGCGCCACCGGCGGATGCGCGCCGGGGAATTCATTGAGCCCCTTGATTTCGGCGTCGATGTCATGCGCCAGCACCAGGCTGGCCAGCTTGGGCACCTGGATCGCGTAGTCGGTGCGGGCTTCCTTTTCATTGGGCCAGCCAAACAGCGTGAGCGGCGCGCCCTTTTCGGTGTGCCAGATGCCTTCGATCGCGGCGATCTTGGCGGGCTGGTGCTGCAGCGTGTTCAGGCCATGCATGTCGCCGGCCAGGATCTGCAGGGGAATGGCCACTGCCGCCGCCACCACGGCGGTGTGCAGCGCGCGGTGCGTGCCGGCGTTGGCCGTCCTGCGCAGGAGCTGCCACGCCGACAGGCCCGCGATCAGGAAGGCCGCCGTCAGCGTGGAGGCCAGCAGCTTGTGCGCCAGCCGGTAGGGGAATGACGGGTTGAACACGATGGCCCACCAGCTGTCGGCATGCATCACACCGTCAATGATCTTGTAGCCCGCCGGCGTCTGCATCCATGAGTTGAGGCTCAATATCCAGAAGGCCGACAGCGTGGTGCCCGCGGCCACCATCAGCGTGGCCAGCAGGTGCACGCGGTCGGACACGCGGCCGCGGCCAAACAGCATGATGCCCAGGAAGGTGGCTTCCAGGAAGAAGGCCGTCAGCACCTCATAGCCCAGCAGCGGGCCGGCAATGTTGCCGGCCTTTTCCATGAAGCCGGGCCAGTTGGTGCCGAACTGGAAGCTCATGGTGATGCCCGACACCACGCCCAGCGCAAAGCTCAGCGCGAAGATCTTGGTCCACAGGTAATAGGCTTCTTCCCAGGCCTGCGCGGCCGGCGTGCCTTTGGCGGCGCCATGGCGCAGGCGGAAGTACACCAGGAACCAGCACAGCGCGATGTTGATCGTGGGAAACAGGATGTGAAAGCTGATGTTGGCGGCAAACTGGATGCGCGACAGCAGCAGGGGGTCCAGGTCCATGATTTATTCCTCTTTGCTTCTGGAAGACCGCCCGGTCATGCGGTCCTTGAATTCCAGTACCTTGGTCACCGTCGCGCCCATGCCCATGAGCTGCATTGCTGTTTCAGGCGCCAGCTTCTGCACGTCGTCAAACCAGGTCATCAGCCGGTCGATCAGCTCGTGCATCTGGCGCATGCGCTCCTGCGCGTGGCGCTCGGCGTCGTTGCCGGGGGATTCAAGCAGCGCCATGCGCAGCATGGACAGCGTGGGCTCGATCTCGCGGCGGCGGCGCTCCTCGGCCAGCACGCGGAAGATCTCCCACACGTCGCCCGGTGCCTCGAAGTATTCGCGCCGGTCGCCGCTCTGGTGGCGCAGCTTCACGAGCCGCCAGGCCTGCAGTTCCTTCAGGCCCATGCTCACGTTGGAGCGCGAGAACTCCAGCGTGTCGGCAATTTCATCGGCATTCAGGGCGCGCTGCGAGATGAAGATCAGCGCATAGATCTGGCCCACGGTGCGGTTGATGCCCCATTTGCTGCCCATCTCGCCAAAGTGCGAAACAAACTGGCGGGACAAAGGGGGGAGGGTGGTGTCAAGCGGCATGGGTTGATCCTAATCAAAATTTCCTGAATTTTCAATAATTACTGAAAATTCAGCATCACAATGCAATGTCTATACTGTTTAAATGAACAGTATTCTCATCCCGCCTTCAGCCATCAAGGGGCGTGGCGCGGCCAGCCGCATCGCGCACCGCTTCGAGCGCGACGCCCGTGATGCGTTTGACGATGGCTGGGGCACGGTGGACGCACAGCCAGGCGGCGCAGCGGCGCCACCGCGCACACAGGTCACGTTCGAGGATGCGCGCAGCATCATCAGCCGCAACGACTCACCCGACATCTATTTCGAGCATTCGATCAATCCCTACCGGGGCTGCGAGCATGGCTGCATCTACTGCTACGCGCGGCCCACGCACAGCTACCTGGGCCTGTCGCCGGGGCTGGACTTTGAAACGAGGCTGATCGCCAAGCGCAACATCGCCAGCGTGCTGCGCGCCGAGCTGTCACGCCCGTCGTATGTGCCCACCGCACTGGCCGTGGGCACGGTGACCGACTGCTACCAGCCCATCGAACGCGAACTCAAGCTCACGCGCTCGGTCATCGAGCTGTTCAACGAAACCAGCCACCCGCTGGGCCTGGTCACCAAGTCCAGCGGCGTGGAGCGTGACATGGACCTGCTGGCGCCCATGGCGCAGCGACGGCTGGCCGCGGTGTACATCACCATCACCACGCTGGACGCGGCCCTGGCCCGCACGCTGGAGCCGCGCGCGGCCGCGCCGCACCGGCGCCTGCGCGCCATCCGCGCGCTGGCCGAGCAGGGCGTGCCCGTGGGCGTGAGCGTGGCGCCCCAGATACCGTTCATCAACGACGACATGGAGCAGGTGCTGGAGGCCGCGTGGGACGCCGGGGCGCGCACGGCGTTCTACACCGTGCTGCGCCTGCCCTGGGAAGTGGCGCCGCTGTTCCGCGAATGGCTGGCCGTGCACTACCCGCAGCGCGCGGACCGCGTGATGGCGCGCATCCACGACATGCGTGGCGGCAAGGACTATGACGCGGACTTTTCCACCCGCATGAAGGGCCAGGGCCTGTGGGCCCAGCTGATAGCCCAGCGCTTCCAGAAGGCCTGTGCGCGGCTGGGCTTCAACCGCGAGCGCTTCAGCCTGGACACCACGGCGTTCAGGCGTCCTTCACCAGCGGGCCAGCAGGCACTGTTCTGAAGGCGGCGCCGTCAGGCGGCGGGCCGGGCATCAAACGGGATGCTGATGCGAATGCGCGTGTCACCGGGTTGCGACGTGACCTGCAGCGTGCTGCCCAGCGATGCGGCCCGCTGGCGCATGTTGGCCAGGCCCTTGCCGCCGTTTGCGGTGGCAGCGTCAAAGCCCCGGCCGTCGTCGGTGATGGTGATCTCTATCGTGGGGGTGCCGTCCTGGTTCACCTGCTGGGCCGACAGGCGCGCCGAGCTCGCGCCGGAGTGCACCACCATGTTGGTGAAGGCCTCGAACAGGATCATCTGCAGCTGGTAGGACTGGCGTACCCCCCAGCCCGGCAGCACGGGCAGGCGGCCCACATTCCAGTGCAGGTGAATGCCCGCAGCCTGCAACCGCGGCGCCAGGCGGTAGCGTGTGGCGCCCAGCACGGACGCGATGTCGCCATCTGTTTCCTGCATGGCGTCTACCGTGATCTTCAGCTGGTCCACCGCGCCGCGCAGCTGGCGCGTGATGTCGTCGCGCGACGCCGTGGGCTGCTGGGCCACGCGCAGCGCGCCCACCAGCTGGCTGCCCAGGCCGTCGTGCAGGTCGCGCATCAGGCGCTGGCGCTCTTCGGCGGCGCCGAGCAGCTTTTCCTCGGCGCGCTGGCGCTCAAAGGCGGCGCCCAGTTCGGCGTCACGCGCGCGCAGCTGCTCGCTCAGGTTGTCATTGGCCGCGCGCGCGGCGGCGCTTTCCTTGCGCAGCCGCTCGGCAATGATCCAGGCCAGTGACACGCCGAAACCCACCCAGGCAAAACGGATCCACGGCACCACGTCGTAGTTGTTGGCTGACAGGCGCAGCACCAGCACGTCGCGCACCGCGCAGGCCACGATCAGGGCCACGGCCACGCCCAGGATGCGCTTTTCATGGACGTTGCTGCGCATGGCGGCAGAGATCACCACCCAGGCCATCAGCGCGCTGGTGAGCGTGATCAGGCCCTGGAACAGCGGGGGGATCCACAGCATGCCGCCCAGCATGGTCAACAGCGCCGCCGGCACCGCCGCAAGGATCAGCGCATTGGCCATGCGGGCCACGCGGCCCTTGTCGGCGCCCATGATGATCAGCGCAAACCGGCACAGCAGCGGCGGCGCGGCATTGAACGCGGCCAGCGGGATCACGCCCCACCAGGGCCATGGCAGCGGCGCGTGCTCGACGAGCACGCGCAGGGTCTGCACGCCCCACAGCAGCTCGCCCAGGCCATAGGCCAGGTAGGCCGGGTCGCGCTGGCGGGCCCACAGCAGCAGGGCCAGCAGGCCCAGCACCGTGCTCACGATCACCACCACGCGCGCGCCCGTGATCTGCCAGAAGTGATTGGCCTGGTAGATCGGTTCAACCTCGTGCGCCGGCCCGGCGGTGACAGCAGACAGCCCGCCCTGGCGCCCGCCGGTGGCGCCAATGTCGATCTCGATCACCGTGAGCGGCGCCAGCATGCGCGGCGGCACGGCAAAGTAGCGCGGCTCGGTGGCCGCGTCGTCATACCGGTTGGCCGGCAGCGTGCCAAAGCTGGCGAACAGGTCGCCGTTGACGCGAATGGCATAGGTGTTGCCCAGGCGCGGGATGTACAGGCCCAGCGGTACCGAGGTGTCCTGCACGGGCACGGTCAGGCGAAACCGCGCCTGGCCACCGGCGGCGCCGTGCAGCTTGTCCCAGTGGTAGGGCAGCCGGGTGCTGGTGGCCGGCTGCTGTGTGCCGGCGACGGTTGCGATGACGTTGGCCCTGTCCAGTTGCACGACGGCAGCGCGCGCAGGACCGGCCATCCCGGCCAGGGCCGCCAGCACGGCAAGCACGAGCAGCCGGTACAGCCGGGCCACGGTCACACGGCGTCCGGCTTCAGCAAACCGCCTTGCAGCAGGCCCATCTTCTGGGCCTCGAACACGGCCTCGCTGCGGCTGTGCACCGACAGCTTGGCATAGGTGTTCTTGATGTGCGTTTGCACCGTGTTGACCGACACGGCCAGCAGCGACGCGATCTCGCCGTAGGTGTAGCCGCGCGCGATCAGGTCCAGCGCCTCCTGCTCGCGTGGCGTGAGCCGGATGGCTTCGGCGGCTGCGGGGGTGTGCGCGGCGCTGGCCTGCACCGTCGGCGCGGGCTGGGCCCGCAGCAGCAGCTTGCGGGCCACCAGCGGGCTCATGGGCGAGCCGCCCTGGCGCAGTTCGGCAATGAAGCGGGCAACGTCCAGCTGGTCGGCGTCCTTGAGGATGTAGCCCACGGCGCCCGCCTCGATGGAGGCCAGCACGTTTTTCTCGTCGCCAAACATGGTGATCACCATGATGTCGCAACGCGGGTGCGTGGCGGCGCAGGCACGGATCAGGTCGATGCCCGAGCCGTCCGGCAGGCCCAGGTCAGTCAGCAGCACGTCCACCGGATGGCCCGCCAGCCAGGCGAGCGCCTCCGCCAGGGTGCCCCAGGCCGCCGTGACCTGCATGCCCGGCTGCGCATTGATGGCAGCGCACAGGGTTTCGCGAAGCGGCGCGTCGTCCTCCACCACGGCGATGGACAGACCCGGCTCCTGACGTTCGGACAGCATGGCGGCGAGCATAACCCTGCCCGCCGGGGCAGGGCCTTCACATGAACATGTGACGGCCCGTGCGGCGGCCGCCCGCGATCAGGTGCCGGGCGACACCAGCCACCATGCGCCCGCGCAGGCGCCCGTGCCCAGCAGCAGCGCCACCAGATGCACGCGCAGCTGGCGCGCGCCCGACAGGCGCTTGACGGTCACGCTGCGCAGCCAGGCCCAGGGCAGCAGCGCCAGCACGGGCACCGTGACGGCCAGCTGCCAGGGCAGCGCGGGGCCGCGCAGCCAGGCCCAGGTGGCCGCCCAGGCACCCGCGACCAGCAGCAACAGCACAATCAGCTTGAGGCCGTTGCCCCAGGCCAGCAGGCCCAGCAGCACTGCGGCAAGCCCACCGGCCAGCAGGCCAAACGCAAGCGCGTCCATGGGGTGGGCGCGCTGCATCAGCGCCAGGCCCAAGGGGGCATTGCACGCCAGTGCGAGCCACAGGCTGGTGGCCAGCATCACCCAGCCCGGGTGGGTGGCCATGCGGGTCTCGCCCGGGCCGAAGACCGACGCATAGCCCGTGGAGCGAAAGAGTTTCAGGCGCATGGCGCTGCATTTTGCGCCGGTTTGGTGCGGGCGCCGCCGTTGGTTTACCAGCGGTTACCCGCGCGCCGCTCAGGTGTTGAAGAAACCCTTGAGCTTGTCCGTCCAGCTTTGCCCGTCGGGCGAATGCTTGGCACCGCCCTTGCGCAACGAATCGTCCAGCTCCTTGAGCAGCTTGCGCTGGTGCTCGGTCAGCTTGACCGGCGTTTCCACCGAGATGTGGCAGTACAGGTCGCCCGGGTAGCTGGAGCGCACGCCCTTGATACCCTTGCCGCGCAGGCGGAACTGCTTGCCGGCCTGCGTGCCTTCGGGGATGTCGATCGCGGCCTTGCCCGCCAGCGTGGGCACCTCGATCTCGCCGCCCAGCGCCGCCGTGGTGAAGCTGATCGGCACCGAGCAATGCAGGTCGTCGCCGTCTCGCTCGAAGATGTCGTGCTTCTTCAGGCGGATCTCGATGTACAGGTCGCCCGGCGGCCCGCCGTTGGTGCCCGGCTCGCCATTGCCGGCGCTGCGGATGCGCATGCCGTCGTCGATGCCCGCGGGGATCTTCACTTCCAGCGTCTTCTGCTTCTTGATCTTGCCCTGGCCGTGGCAGGTGGTGCAGGGCTCGGGGATGATCTTGCCCGTGCCGCGGCAGTGCGGGCAGGTCTGCTGCACGCTGAAGAAGCCCTGGCGCATCTGCACCACGCCCTGGCCGTTGCAGGTGGAGCAGGTTTTGGCCTGCGTGCCCGGCTTGGCGCCGCTGCCGTGGCAGGTGTCGCATGAATCCCAGCTGGGGATGCGGATCTGCGCTTCCTTGCCGCCGGCCGCTTCTTCCAGCGTGACTTCCATGGCATAGCTCAGGTCGCTGCCGCGGTACACCTGACGCCCGCCCTGGCCGCGGCCGCGCCCGCCGCCAAAGACATCGCCAAAGATGTCGCCAAACGCCTCGGCAAAGCCGCCAAAGCCTTCAGCGCCCGGCCCGCCGGGGCCGCGCATGTTCGGGTCCACGCCTGCGTGGCCGAACTGGTCGTAAGCCGCGCGCTTTTCGGCGTCGGACAGCATCTCGTAGGCCTCCTTGGCCTCCTTGAACTTGACCTCGGCCTCCTTGGCGGCATCACCCTGGTTGCGGTCAGGGTGGTGCTTCATCGCGAGCTTGCGATAAGCCTTCTTGATCTCTTCTTCCGAGGCGTTCTTGGGGACGCCCAGGATTTCGTAAAAGTCTCTTTTGGTGGCCATGTTCTCAACCAGGAAAAAACTGAAAAGCCCGAACGAAGGTTTCTCCGTTCGGGCCGAGCCTGTCAAAGCCCCTGCAAGGGCTTAGCCCTTCTTCACTTCCTTGACTTCAGCGTCAACCACGTTGTCGTCCTGCGGCTTCTGCGATTCCGCCTGTGCGCCGCCGGCGCCGGCCGCTGCCGCCTGGGCCGCCTGCGCGGCCTGCTGGTCGGCGTACATCTTCTCGCCCAGCTTCTGGCTCACGGTCATCAGCGCGTTGCTCTTGTCGTCAATGGCGGCCTTGTCATCGCCCTTGAGCGCGTCTTCCACGTCCTTGACGGCAGCCTCGATCTTTTCCTTCTCGCCGGCTTCCAGCTTGTCGCCGTATTCGCCCAGGCTCTTCTTCACGCTGTGCACCAGCGCTTCGCCCTGGTTCCTGGCCTGCACCAGCTCAAGCTTCTTCTTGTCCTCGGCGGCGTTCAGCTCGGCGTCCTTCACCATCTTCTGGATTTCTTCTTCCGACAGGCCCGAGTTGGCCTTGATGGTGATCTTGTTTTCCTTGCCGGTGCCCTTGTCCTTGGCGCCCACGTGCAGGATGCCGTTGGCGTCGATGTCAAAAGACACCTCGATCTGCGGCGTGCCGCGCGCGGCTGGCGGGATGCCTTCGAGGTTGAACTCGCCCAGCAGCTTGTTGCCGCTGGCCATCTCGCGCTCGCCCTGGTACACCTTGATCGTCACGGCCGGCTGGTTGTCGTCGGCGGTGCTGAACGTCTGCGCGAACTTGGTCGGGATGGTCGTGTTCTTGGTGATCATCTTGGTCATCACGCCACCCAGGGTCTCGATGCCCAGCGACAGCGGCGTCACGTCCAGCAGCAGCACGTCCTTGCGGTCGCCCGACAGCACCTGACCCTGGATAGCAGCGCCCACGGCCACGGCTTCGTCGGGGTTCACGTCCTTGCGCGGCTCCTTGCCGAAGAACTCCTTGACCTTCTCCTGCACCTTGGGCATGCGGGTCATGCCGCCCACCAGGATCACGTCATGGATGTCGCTGACGCCGATGCCGGCGTCCTTGATGGCGGTGCGGCACGGCGCAATGGTGCGCTCGATCAGCTCTTCCACCAGGGCTTCGAGCTTGGCGCGCGTCAGCTTGATGTTCAGGTGCTTCGGGCCCGACGCATCGGCCGTGATGTAGGGCAGGTTGATGTCCGTCGCAGCCGAGCTGGACAGCTCAATCTTGGCTTTTTCGGCGGCTTCCTTCAGGCGCTGCAGGGCCAGCACGTCCTTGGACAGGTCCACGCCCTGGTCCTTCTTGAACTCGCCAATGATGTAGTCGATGATGCGCTGGTCGAAATCCTCGCCACCCAGGAAGGTGTCGCCGTTGGTGGAAAGCACTTCGAACTGCTTTTCGCCATCGACGTCGGCGATCTCGATGATGGACACGTCGAACGTGCCGCCGCCCAGGTCATACACGGCGATCTTGCGGTCGCCTTTTTCCTGCTTGTCCAGGCCAAAGGCCAGGGCCGCGGCGGTGGGCTCGTTGATGATGCGCTTGACGTCCAGCCCGGCAATGCGGCCGGCGTCCTTGGTGGCCTGGCGCTGCGCGTCGTTGAAGTACGCGGGCACGGTGATGACCGCTTCGGTCACGGGCTCGCCCAGGTAGTCCTCGGCGGTCTTCTTCATCTTGCGCAGGATGTCGGCCGACACCTGCTGGGCCGACAGCTTCTTGCCGCGTACTTCCACCCAGGCGTCACCGTTGTCGGCGGCCACGATGGAGTAGGGCATGAGGTCGATGTCCTTCTGGACTTCCTTCTCGGTGAACTTGCGCCCGATCAGGCGCTTGATCGCGTACAGGGTGTTCTTGGGGTTGGTGACGGCCTGGCGCTTGGCAGAGGCGCCGACCAGCACTTCACCGTCTTCCTGGTAGGCCACGATGGACGGCGTGGTGCGCGCGCCCTCGGCGTTCTCGATCACCTTGGTGGTGTTGCCTTCCATGATGGACACGCACGAGTTGGTGGTGCCCAGGTCGATGCCAATGATTTTGCCCATGTTGTGTTCTCCAGATGCAGATGAAATTCAGATGTGGGTTACTTGTGGATAAGTCGCCCGGGTTCAAGAGTTTTATTTAGGTGCGGCGACCGTGACCAGGGCCGGGCGCAGCACGCGATCGGCGATCAGGTAGCCCTTTTGCAGCACGGTCACGACGGTGTTGGCTTCCTGCTCGGCAGGCACCATGCTGATGGCCTGGTGCTGGTGCGGGTCGAACTTCGCGCCGGGGGCCGGGTTGATCTCCAGCACCTTGTTGCGTTCCAGCGCGCTCTTGAGCTGGCGCAGCGTGGCTTCGGAGCCTTCGCGCAGTTGCCCGGCGGTGGCCTCCTTGACGGCCAGGCCGGCTTCCAGGCTGTCGCACACGGGCAGCAGGCTGTCGGCAAAGGACTCCACCGCGAACTTGCGGGCCTTGGAGATTTCTTCCTCGGCGCGGCGGCGGGCGTTCTCGGCCTCGGCCTTGGCGCGCAGGAACTGGTCGGCCAGGTCGGCGCTCTTGGCCTGCAGCATGGCCAGCTCGGCCCGGGCCGCGCTCAGGGCGTCAGCCTCGTTGGCGGCCTGGGCGGCTTCCCGTTCCTCGGGGCTCATGGGGGCGGCGGCGCCAACGGGGCCGGAGGGGCCGGACGACGGCTGGTTGGGTGGGGTTTGGGGTTGATCGCTCATGCTCGGATAACTGTTTTCTGGTAACGCTGCTGGGCAGCTTGGGGCTCAGAATCCCTTTTCAAGGCAGGGATTTCTGGTTTTCGGGGTGTTTTGGCCTGCTTTGGGCCGGAAATGGCCGCGAAACGCTGGTGGCGAGGCTGGGGGATTGTAGGGGCCAGCTGTATTCTTCAGCGGTTCAACCAGAGGAGAAAGAACCCATGCCAAGACAGCTCATCAGCTCTGGCTCCACCTTCGAGCAGGAGATCGGCTATTCGCGTGCCGTGGTGGACGGCGACTGGGTGTTTGTGTCCGGCACGACCGGCTTTGACTACAGCACCATGACCATTGCCGATGGTGTGGTGGCGCAGACCGAGCAGTGCCTGAAGAACATTGAAGCCGCCCTGGCGCAGGCCGGCGCCAGCCTGAAGGACGTGGTGCGTGTGACCTATGTGCTGCCCAGGGGGGATGAATTCCCCCAGTGCTGGCCGGTGCTGCGCAAATACTTTGGCGAGATCCGGCCTGCGGCCATGATGATTTCAGCAGGCCTGGCCGACCCGCGCATGCGCATTGAAATCGAGGTCACTGCAAGGAAGCGCTGAGCCCCGGTCACGTCATGGTTCCCTTGTCGATGCGGAGGATGAAGAAGACGAAGAACTGGAACTGGAACTGGAACTGGAACTGGAACTGGAACTGGAACTGGAACTGGGGCCGGCGGAATGACTTTCTTGCTTGGTGTCCCACTTCATGCCGGTTCCCAGGGGCAGACACAGGTCCCCTTGGGTGACCGTGATGCAGTTTTTCGGGTCATGTCCCAAGACGAGGGAAGGTTGTGGTGCCTTCAGATTGGTTTTGACGGTGCCTGTCTGGTGCTCCCTGGCGGGGGCGACCTGAATTGTCTGTGGCGGCGCTAGCGGACGTCCTGTCTCCGGGTGCACGCCCTGGCCCAACGCGCTCAGGTCCACTTGGGCCACGGGCGGCAACTCGATGCCCAGCGCCGCGACTGCGGGCATTCTGTTCAGTCCGTCAATGGTTGTTTTGGCCGCCAGCCCTGTCAGGCTCGCAGCGGGAAGGGTCACGATGAGCTGCGGTTGCTTGCTCAGCACCTTGTAATAGTCAGCCAGAGAGCGCCAGAGCATCAGAGGTATCTGCGGCAGGGCCGGATTGTCCCGCAGGGGGCTCAGGTCCAGCCGTCCGTTCTCGACTTGTTGATCCAGCACGCAAGACATGACTTGCTCTATGCCCTCGGCCAGATCGACCCTGGTTTCTTGCCAGAAGGTCAGCACCTGTATGAGATCAGCCATGGCGTCGGTCTTCGGATCTCCGGTCTGGCTGAGCGGGTGCTGTTGGCTGGCAACCATCCCCCGTGCTGAAGGGCGCAGGCCCGCCTGTATCTGTTTGCTGTCCATGGCCGCATACTGCGCCTGACAGGCCAAACTGGCAGCTATACCAAGGGCTGAGCCACCTTCATTGCACGCCCAGCAGTTCCACGTCGAACTTGAGCGTGGCATTCGGCGGGATCACGCCGCCGGCGCCGCGTGCGCCGTAGCCCAGCGCGGCGGGGATGATCAGCGTGCGCTTGCCGCCGATCTTCATGCCGGCCACGCCTTCGTCCCAGCCCTTGATGACCATGCCCGCGCCCAGCGAGAACTCGAACGGGTCGTTGCGGTCCTTGCTGGAGTCGAACTTGGCGCCTTGCGCGCCGTCGTTGTACAGCCAGCCGGTGTAGTGCACGGTGACGTCCTGGCCGGCCCTGGCTTCGGCGCCGTCGCCCACGGTGGTGTCTTCGTATTGCAGGCCGGAGGGGGTGGTGATCATGGTGAAGGTTCTTTCGTTCAGTTGATGAGGCCGCGGCGCGAAAGGTCGCGCATCAGCGCGGCCATGCCGTAGGTCCAGGGGGCCACTTTGTCGGAGTGGTTCACGCGGTTGGCAAGTGTACCGAGGCCGGGCGTGGAGACCGTGACCACGTCGCCCACCGCATGGGTGAAGCCCTGGCCGGGGCCAAAGCGGTCCTGCGTGGGCGCGAACATGGTGCCCAGGAACAGCATGAAGCCGTCGGGGTACTGGTGGTTGGGCCCGCAGGCCTGGGCCACCAGGTCCAGCGGGTCGCGGCTGATCTGCCGCAGCGAGCTGGCGCCCTGCATCACAAAGCCATCAGTGCCCGTGACCTGCATGGCCAGGTCGCAGCCGCGCACGTCGTCGATGCCGAAGTGCTCGTCCAGCAGGCGGATGAACGGGCCGATCGCGCAACTTGCGTTGTTGTCCTTGGCCTTGCCCAGCAGCAGCGCGCTGCGGCCTTCAAAGTCGCGCAGGTTCACGTCATTACCCAGCGCCGCGCCTTTGACTTCCCCGCGGCTGTTCACGGCCAGAACCACCTCGGGTTCAGGGTTGTTCCATTCGCTTTTGGGGTGGATGCCGACTTGTGCGCCGGTGCCCACGGCGCTCAGCGGCTGCGACTTGGTGAAGATCTCGGCGTCCGGGCCGATGCCCACCTCCAGGTACTGGCTCCACACGCCCTGGGCGATGAGCACGTCCTTGAGCTTCATGGCCTCGGGCGAGCCCGGCTTGACGCTGGAGAGGTTGTCGCCGATCACGTCCACCACGGCGCGGCGCACGGCCTGCGCCTTGCCGGCGTCGCCACGGGCCTGCTCTTCAATCACGCGCTCCAGCATGGACGCCACGAAAGTGACGCCCGCGGCCTTGATGGCCTGCAGGTCGCACGGCGCCAGCAGCCAGGGCAGGGCGGCGTCGCGCCGGTCATGGGCGCTGTTGGCCAGCACCTCGGCGGTGGACGCGATGCGCTGCACGCCGTATTCGCGCACCGTGCCCACGGGGTCGGCCATTTCCAGCAGCTGGCTGGCGGTGGCGGCAATGTGCGACAGGTCGTACAGGCCGTCCTCGCGCACGCGCACGAGCACGGGGCCGGTGCCTTCGACCCAGGCGCGGCCGATCAGCACGGCACGTTCATGGTCGGAGGGCAGCACGGCGGAAAGACTCAGGTGTTGTTGCATGGTGGAAACAGGGGGGGGCAGGTTTCAGGGAGCAGGCGTCTTCTTGCGGGTTTGCACCAGCGTCCATTTGATGGCGAAGGCCTGCAGGTCGCTCAGGCGCTTGAGCAGGTCCACGCCCATGGGGGTGACGATGTAGCCGTCGCTGCCATGGCTGACCAGGCCAGCCTCGCGCAGCTCTTTCAGGCGGGTGTTCAGGGTGTTGGGGGTGATGCCGCCCACGCTGTCTTGCAGCAGGCGGAAGGTTTGCGGGTGACCGTCGCGCAGGGCCCAGAGCACGCGCATCGCGTAGCGGGCTTCCAGCAAGCTCAGCAGCTGGCTCACCGCCGCGTTGTCCTTCGAACTCATTGAAAGGGGTCTCCTCGTGCGCGGCCCTCGCAGCCGGAGCGCAAGTGTACGCAGGTTTTGCTACACAAACAATAGCGCGCAAACCCCTTTATATGGGGGTTACAACTGTGCTATGCCGTGTCAGCTAGGCCGTTTCAGTGCGGTGCAGGTAGATCTTCTGCAGCAGCCGGATCAGCGTCTTGTTTTCGGCCGCGCTCAGGCGGGCGCCCACGTCGCGCTCCAGCTCGGCCGCGGTGCGCTCGGCGTCGCGCATCAGCTTGTGGCCGGCGGCGGTCAGGTGCAGCCCCATGGCCCGGCCGTCGCGCGGGTGGGGCTTGCGCATGACCAGGTCGCGCTTTTCAAAGTTGTTGATCATGCCCACCAGGTTGGGCGGCAGCATGCCCAGCGTGGTACACAGCTGGCGCGAGGTGATGCCGGGGTTGTGGGTGATCAGCGACAGCACCGAAAAATCCACCGGCCGCAGGCCATACACGGCCATTCGGTCCAGGAACACCTCGATCACCGACAGCGCCGCGCGCCGCGCGTTGTAGCCGATCAGGCTTTCCAGGTAGCTGGTATCGACCTCTTCGACCGAAGGGACGGCGGCGGGCTTGCGGGTGCTCATGCGTTGGCGGGGGTGGCGGCTGGGGCTGCGGGGGCGGTTTGGCCCGCAAGCATAGCGGCTTTGTCCGCGCTGTCCTTGATGAGGCCCAGGCGCAGGCTGAATTCCGGCATCACCCAGCGGCGCAGCGCCTGGGTGGCGCGCTGCCAGCGCGCGGGCTGCGCGGCGCGGGGCGCGGCCGCGTCGATGCGCGTGGCGGCCCAGGCCAGCAGTGCCAGTGCCACGGCGCGCAGGTAGTCGCCGGCGACCCAGTAGGGCAGCTGCGCGTCGGCCTGGGCCGCATGGGCCAGCTGCGTGGTGGCGTAGCGCAGCTCGGCCAGGCGGCGCAGCACCTCGGCGTGTTCCGGCACGGCGGCGTCCAGGTCGTGGCGCAGGTCCAGCAGCAGCGCGGCCAGCGCGGCGCCGCCGTCGGGCAGCACCTTGCGCACCAGCAGGTCGATCGCCTGGATTTCGTTGGTGCCCTCGTAGATCATGGCCACGCGCGAATCGCGCACGATCTGCTCGATGCCCCATTCGCGGATGTAGCCGTGCCCGCCAAAGACCTGCAGGCAGTCGCTGGCGCCGTGAAAGGCCTGCTCGGTGCAGGCGGCCTTGAGCACCGGCGTGACCAGGCTGCACCAGCGTTGCGCGCTGGCGCGGCGCTTTTCGTCCGGGTGGTGGCGCGCGATGTCCAGTTCCAGACCCGTGCGGTAGGCCAGCACGCGCGCGCAGTCCACCCAGGCGCGCTCGGTGTCCAGGATGCGCTGGATGGCGGGGTGGCCAATAATTTCGTCTGCTGCCTTGGCGGCGTCGCGCGGGCCCGGCACGCGCATCTGCGTGCGTTCACGTGCATAGGCGTCTGCCTTTTGCCAGGCCGCGTCCAGCAGGCCCACGCCCTGCAGCGCCACATGCAGGCGCGCGGCGTTCATCATCACAAACATCGCGTTCAGCCCGCGTCCCGGCTCGCCAATCAGCCAGCCGGTGGCGCCGTCAAACCGCATGGCGCAGGTGGGGCTGCCATGCAGGCCCATTTTTTCCTCGATGCGCTCGCAGTGCACGGCGTTGCGTGCACCCCCATGCGTGTCGTGGGGCAGCACCTTGGGCGCCAGGAACAGCGACAGCCCCTTGGGCCCGGGCGGCGCGTCGGGCAGCCGTGCCAGCACCAGGTGGATGATGTTGTCCGTCAGGTCGTGCTCGCCGCCCGAGATGAAGATCTTGCTGCCGTTCAGGTGGTAGCTGCCGTCTGCCTGCGCCACGGCGCGCGTGCGCACCAGGCCCAGGTCGCTGCCCGCATGGGGCTCGGTCAGGCACATGGTGGCCAGCCATTCGCCGCTGGCGATCTTTGCCAGGTAGCGCTGCTTCAGGTCGGCGCTGCCGTGGTGCTTCAGGCACTCATAGGCACCATGCAGCAGCCCCGGCGCCATGGTCCAGCCGTGGTTGGCCGCGCTCAGCCATTCGTACAGAACGCCCTCCAGCACCCAGGGCAGGCCCTGGCCGCCGTCTTGCGGCGCGCAGGCCAGCGCCGGCCAGCCGGCCCGCCAGAACGCCTGGTACGCATCGCGAAAACCCGGCGGCGTGGCCACGCCGCCGGCGTTGAACGTGCAGCCCGTCGCGTCGCCCGCCGCGTTCAGCGGTGCCACCACCTCGCCCACGAACTTGCCCGCTTCGTCCAGCACCTGGGCCATCAGCGCCGGGTCGGCGTCGGCCATGGCGGGCAGGGCGGCCAGCTGTGCTGGCGCGTCCAGCACCTCCATCAGCAGGAATCGGGCGTCATCGGCGTGGGGTCGGTAATCCATGGTGCGGGGTCAGATCTTCTTGGGGTGGCTCAGGGTTTGCAGCTGAAGCTGGATGCTTTTTCCACGTCGCCGCTGCCGTTGTAGCGGGCCACGGTGGGCCAGGCGCACAGCGGCCGGGTGCGGCTGGCGGACCAGCCTGCGGGCAGTTCGGCGTTGGCGCCGCCGGGGTTGCCGGCGCCGCGCACGCTGGCCGTCACGGCGTTGGGTGCCACGCCTTGCTCCACCCACTGCACCAGCGGCGTCAGCAGGTCGAACTGGTCGGCCGCCGGGCCGGCGCTGCAATGGTTCATGCCGGGCACCGGGAAGTAGCGCGCGAAGTCCGCGCCCTTGCCACCCAGCGCCTGGTCCAGGCGCAGCATCCACTGGCGGGTGTCCTCGGCCGAGAAGATGGCGTCGCTCACGCCGTGGTACAGCACCATGCGCGCGCCGCGTGCCTGCAGCGCGGCCATGCCGGCGGCGCTCTCGTGGCCCGGGGGCGACATCAGCGAGATGCCCGATTCACGGTAGGTGGCCGTGGTGGCGGACAGCAGCGCCAGGCGGGCGTCCAGGTCTTCCTTCATCGCATCCACCGGCGTGGGCGGCGAGCTGAACACCGTGCCCACCGACAGCGGGTCCAGCGCCAGCGCGTTCACGAATTTCCATTGCGCCCAGTTGGCGCCGGCAATGCCCGCGTCCATGGGAAAGGCGCTGTACAGCGCGCGGCCGCTGCGTGTGGTGGCGCCGGCGAATGCTGTGGCCAGCACGTCTTTTTGCGCGGGCGTCAGGCAGGCGCCGTTGCGTCCCGCCGTGCCACAGGCGGCCACGTCGCGGCGGATGTCAAACGCCGCCTGGCAGGCCTGCGTGGCCTGCACCATACCGTCGCGCAGGCCGTCCAGCGCGTCGCATTTGTCCAGCAGCGCGCCTGCCACCGTCTGGCGCTCGGCGGCGGTCAGTGCGCTGCCCAGGTCGGCAATGTTCACGTTGGGCGCCAGCGGGTGCTTGACGGTGGCGCCCGGCGTGGCCAGCGGCGCCCATTGCTGCACGCCCCACAGCTGGGCCATGGCGGCGTTGGGCAGGCGGTAGCCGGGCGCACCCACCAGGTAGCCGTCGTACTGGTCGCCGATGCGCGCGGCGGCCACCATGGCGTGGCGCCCGCCGTTGGAGCAGCCGCCGATGTACGAGCGGTCGGGGCCCTTGCCGTAGGCGGTGGCGATCAACCCCTTGGCCATGGGCGTGAGCTTGGCCACGGCCTGCCAGCCGTAGTCCAGCCGGGCCTGCGGCTCGGCGCCGAAATAGGGCGTCTGCGCGCCGGTGTGGCCGGCGTCGGAGCTGATGACGGCAAAGCCCTGCATCAGCGCGCCGGTCAGCGGCCCGCCGCCCAGGGCACCTTCGGCCGGGCGCACCGCGCCGTCCAGGCCGCCGTTGCCCTGGTAGTAAAAGCGCCCGTTCCAGTTCCGGGGCAGGCGCATCTCGAATGCAATCGCGTAGTCGCGCCCGTCGCTGCCCTTGCGTTTGTGCATCGCGCCCTTGACCAGGCAGTGCGCGGCCACGTTCTGGCCGGCCAGCTTGAGCGCGCCCGCGGGCACGGTGGCGGCGGAGTCCAGCGTGGTGTTGTCATGGCGAAAGGCCGTGGTCAGTGGCTCGCATTGGGCTAACGTTGCGGGTGTGGCGGCTTTCAGCGTCGTGGTGGCCGGCGGCTGCGTAGAGCAGCCCGCCAGCGACGCAACGGTGACGACTGCACCCAGCAGCCAGAGACGAGACGTTTTCATATAAGGCTCCAAAAGGCGCAACGATTTATTCAAGTGCCGCCGCGGAACCGGCTTTGCCGGGCCGCCGGCGGCGCCCCCTTGAGGGGGAGGCGCCAAGGGCGCCTCGGGGGTGGTTTAACTCTCTGCGGTAAAGCCGATCTGCTTGATCAGGCGGCGCCATTCCTCGGCGTCGGCGCGCAGCAAATCGCCCAGCACCTGGGGCGAGGACGACTGCACTTCCATGCCCACCTGGGCCATGCTGCTGATCAGGTCGGGCTGCGCCAGCGCGGGCTGCAGGTAGGCCGCGGCGCGGCTGACCACGGCGGGGCTGGCCTTGCCGGGCAGGAACACGCCGTACCACTCGCGCACCGTGATCGGGTAGCCCTGCTGCCGGTACGTGGGCACGTCGGGCACGAACGGGCTGCGGTTGGTGCCCGAGATGGCCAGCAGGCGCAGGCGGCCGCTCTTGAGGTAGGGCAGGTAATCACCCACCGGCGACGACATGGCCGAGATCTGCCCGCCCAGCAGGTCCTGGATGCCGGGGGCCGAACCGCGGTAAGGGATGTGCTTGAGGTCGCTGCCCGTCAGCTTGTTCAGCAGGCCCACGATCAGGTGCGGCATGGAGCCCGCGCCCGGCGAGCCGTAGTTGGCCTTGGTCGGGTTGGCCTTGGCCCAGGCCAGGAAGTCCTTGATGGTCTTCACGCTCTCGGGCACGGCCGGGCCCACGCCGAACGCGTGGTTGAAGTAGCAGGCCAGCGAAACCGGCTGCACGTCTTCCAGCGGCTTGTAGGGAAGCGACTTGTACACGAACGGATAGATCGACAGCATGGACGACGGCGTGAGCAGCATGGAGCTGCCGTCAGCCGGGCTGTCGCGCAGCGTGGTCACGCCGATCTGGCCGCCCGCGCCGGGCTTGTTCTCCACTACCACGTTGGTGGCATAGCCGCCGCGCAGCTTGTCGGCGATGCGGCGCGACATGGCGTCGCTGGTGCCACCGGGCGGGAAGCCGCAGATGACCTTGGCCAGTTCCAGATTGGCTTGGGCCAGCGCCGACAGGGGCAAGCCCGCGCCGGCGGCCAGCGCGGCCGTCTGGGTGATGAAAGTACGTCGGTTGCTCATGGTTGTCTCCTTGGAAAAATGGTTTTATCGAGGGGCCATGCGCAGGGCCCCATCGAGCCGGATGACCTCGCCGTTCAGGTGGCCATTGGTCACGATGTGTGCCGCCAGCTGCGCAAACTCTTGCGGCTTGCCCAGGCGCGAGGGGAACGGGATGGAGGCCGCAAGGGAGGCCTGCACGGGCTCGGGCAGCTGCTTCATGAGCGGCGTGGCAAACAGGCCCGGCGCCACCGTGCACACGCGGATGCCGTGCTGCGCCAGGTCGCGCGCCATGGGCAGCGTCATGCCGACCAGGCCGCCCTTGCTGGCGCTGTAGGCCTGCTGGCCCACCTGGCCGTCAAACGCGGCCACCGACGCGGTGAACATCATCACGCCGCGTTCGCCGTCTTCCAGCGCGGGCAGCTTGACGCAGGCCGCAGCAAACAGGCGGCTGATGTTGTAGCTGCCGATCAGGTTGACGTTGATGACTTTCGCAAAATCTTCCAGCGCAGCGGGATTGCCGTCCTTGCCGACGATGCGCTTGGCCGTGCCGATGCCGGCGATGTTCATGAGGATGCGTGCCGGGCCGTGGGCGGCGGCGGCCTTGTCCAGCGCGGCCACCACGCTGTCGGTGTTGGTGATGTCGCACTGGCAGGCAATGCCGTTGATGTCGGCGGCCACCTTTTCGGCCAGAGCCATGTTCACGTCCAGCACGGCCACCTTGGCGCCCAGGCGGGCCAGCTCGCGCGCGGTGGCCTCGCCCAGGCCTGATGCGCCGCCGGTGACGAGGGCGGCTTGTCCTTGAATGTTCATGGCTTTGCTTCCGTTGGCAAAAGGGTGAAAGGCAGGGTGCCGTCATGCAGGGCATTCACCATGGCGTCGCGGTGTTTGAGCACTGCACGCTGGTTGATGGAGCCCTTGTCGGTGACTTCGCCCTTGTCGATGGACGGCGGCTCGTGCATGACGTGCAGCCGCGCGATGCGGTTGGCACTGCCGGTGCCTGAACGGTTCAGTTCGTTGAGCACTGTCTGGAAGTGCGCCTGCACCGGTGCGCTTTCCACCACTTCTTTCATCGGGGCGTTGACGCCCAAGCCCGCCAGCTGGCGCACGGCGGCGGTGGGGAATATCAGGGCGCCCACTTCCTTCAGGTTGATGCCGGTCAGCACCGCGTCCTGCACATAGGGCGCGCCCGCGGCAATGACCTTGGCGCGCAGCGGGCCCACGCTCACGAACGTGCCGGTGGCGAGCTTGAAGTCTTCTGCGATGCGGCCGTCGAACTTCAGGCCCTGGTGCACGTCGGCCTCGTCGATCCACAGCACGGCGTCGCCGGTGCAGAAGAAGCCTTCCTCGTCAAAGGCCTCTGCCGTGGCGTCGGGCGCGCGCCAGTAGCCAGGCGTGATGTTGGGGCCCTTGTAGCGGACTTCGGTCTTGCCCTCGGCCGGCACCAGCTTCAATTCGAGTCCCGGCGTGGGCACGCCCAGGTAGCCGGCCTTGACGTTGGGGTTGGTGACGAAGATCGCAAACGGCGACGATTCCGTCATGCCCAGGCCGGTGCCCATCACGATGCGTTCGCCGATCTCGCGCTCCTGCACCTCATGCAGCGTGTCCCACACGGGCTGGGCCAGCGCCGCGCCGGCATAGAAGAACATGCGCACGCGCGACAGCAGGTTCTTGCGCAGCGCGTCGTCGGTCTTCATGGCGTTGGCAATCGCCTCGAAGCCAGTGGGCACGTTGAAGTACACCGTGGGCGCGATCTCGCGCAGGTTGCGCAGCGTCTCGGCCATGAGCGCGGGCGTGGGCTTGCCATCGTCGATGTACAGCGTGCCGCCGTTGTAGACCGTCAGGCCGAAGTTGTGGTTGCCGCCGAAGGTGTGGTTCCAGGGCAGCCAGTCCACCAGCACGGGCGGCTCGTCGGCCAGCACCGGCATGCTCTGGCGCATCTGCTGCTGGTTGGCGCACCACATGCCGTGGGTGTTGATCACCGCCTTGGGCAGCTTGGTGGAGCCCGACGTGAACAGGAACTTGGTGATGGTGTCGGGCCCGGTGGCCTGCATGGCGGCATCCACCGCCGCCGTGGCCTCGGTGGCCAGCAGCGTGTTGAACGCATCGCCCGTCAGCACCTCCACATCGTCGCCCACGGTAGCCGCAATGGCCTTGCCATAGCGTGCGCTGTCGGCCGCGAATACCAGGCCCGGTGTGAGCGTGGTGAGCACATGGCGCAGCTTGTCGTAGTTCTGGCTGACGGTGGAATAGGCGGGCGACACCGGGCAGTAGGGCACGCCCGCGTACAGGCAGCCCAGCGCCAGCAGCGCGTGCTCCAGGTCGTTTTCGCTCAGGATGGCCACGGGCCGCTCGGGGCTCAGGCCGCGGTCCAGCAGGGCCTGGCCGATGCTGCGCGCGCTGGCCAGCGCCTGGGCGTAGCTGATGTGGCGCCAGTCGCCGGTGCTGCCGTCGGCGTTGCGCACGCGCCGCGCCATGAAGGTGCGCCCGGGCGTGGCCTGCGCCCAGTGGAGCAGGCGGTCGGTCAGGCGCTGTGCATGCGGCTCAAGCGGCTGGTCGGCGCGTACATAGCGCGTGCCGTCCTGGCCGTCGCGCATCAGCACGCGCGTCACGCCGAAGGTCAGCGGGCGGTACTTGGGGTTCAGGGATGTCTCGCTCATGTTCTTGTGGTTGAGAGTCAGGCCTTCTTGACCTTGGCTGCCTTGCCGTCCAGGAAGGCCTTGACGCGGCTCTTGGCCTCGGGCGCGCTTTGCGCAATGGCGGCCATCAGGGCTTCGGTCATGAAACCCTGGTCCGCCGGCTGCTCGGCGATGCGGGGCAGGGCGTGCATCAGCGCGTAGTTGGTCAGCGGCGCGTTTTCTGCCACGCGCGTGGCCAGCTCAAAGGCTTTGTCAAACCCCTGTCCCTGGGGCACCAGGTACTGCGCGAAGCCCGCGCGCTCGCCGTCCGCCGCGTTGTACACGCGGCCGGTGAGCATCATGTCGGTCATGCGCGCGGCGCCGATCAGGCGCGGAATGCGCACCGCGCCGCCGCCGCCCACGAAGATGCCGCGCGAGCCCTCGGGCAGGGCATAGAAGGTGGACTCATCGGCCACGCGGATGTGGCAGGCGCTGGCCAGCTCCAGCCCGCCGCCCACCACCGCGCCGTGCAGCGCGGCCACCACCGGCACCGGGCCGTACTGCACACGCTCCAGCGCGGCATGCCACATGCGTGAATGGTGCAGGCCCTGGCCGGCATCGCGCTCTTTCAGCTCGCTCAGGTCCAGGCCGGCGCAGAAGTGCTCGCCTTCGCCGTCCAGCACGGCGGCGCGCACCGTGTCGGGCAGGGTTTCAAAAATGCCGCGCAGTGCCAGAATGACACCGTCGGACAGCGCGTTGCGCTTGGCCGGACGGCTCAGGCGCACCACGGCAACAGGGCCGCGGATTTCAAGTTGAACGTCTTTTTGGGTCATGTCGGTGTTTGCCAAGTGGGTGGATTATTGTTATAAATAATAACCAATTCAAGAAACCCGAAGTCCTGTTTCGTAAGGACTTACCCTAGGCTCCAGTGGCCTGGGAACCAGGAGACAACCCGTGGATTACAAGAACCTCATCGCCATTGACGTGCACACCCATGCCGAGGTGAGCTGCTGGAACCCGTTTGACAATTACGGCGAGGAATACGACCGCGCGGCGGACAAGTATTTCCGCAACAGCCGCCGCCCCACCATTGCCGAGACCATTGCCCATTACCGCGAAAAGAAGATCGGCCTGGTGATGTTCACCGTGGACAGCGAATCGCAGCTGGGCCGCCGGCGCATCCCCAACGAGGAAATCGCCGAGGCGGCCAAGGCCAACAGCGACATGATGATGTGCTTTGGCAGCATCGACCCGCACAAGGGCAAGATGGGCGCGCGCGAGGCCGAACGGCTGATCAAGGAGCACAACGTCAAGGGCTTCAAGTTCCACCCCACGGTGCAGGGCTATCACCCCTATGACCGCATGGCCTGGCCCATCTACGAGGTGATCAATGCGCACAAGCTGCCCGCGATCTTCCACACCGGCCACAGCGGCATTGGCAGCGGCATGCGCTGCGGCGGCGGGCTGCGGCTGGAATACAGCAACCCCATGCACCTGGACGACGTGGCGATCGACTTCCCCGACATGCAGATCGTCATGGCGCACCCGAGCTTCCCCTGGCAGGACGAGGCCCTGAGCGTGGCCACGCACAAGCCCAATGTGTGGATCGACCTGAGCGGCTGGAGCCCCAAGTATTTCCCGAAGCAGCTGGTGCAGTACGCCAACACGCTGCTCAAGGACCGCGTGCTGTTTGGCAGTGACTACCCGCTGATCACGCCCGAGCGCTGGATGAAGGACTTTGAAGAAGCCGGCTTCAAGCCCGAGGTGATGCCCGGCATCCTGAAGGACAACGCGGTCAGGTTGCTGGGGCTGGCGTGATTGCCTCGCTGGCGGATGTGCAGCGGCTGGAGCAGCAGCCGTATGAGCAGGCGATTCCCCAGCGCACGACCTACGGGCTGATCGCATCGGCTGCCGCGCGGCACGCGCAGCGCGTGGCGTTCAACTATTTGCCCAATGGCGACATCGCAGCGGAGCCCGTGCGCGTGAGTTATGCGCAACTGCTGGCCAACATCCACCGCGCGGCCAACCTGTTCAGATCGCTGGGCGTGGCGCCGGACGATGCGGTAGCCATCCTGGCGCCCAACATCCCCGAGACGCATTACGCGCTTTGGGGCGCGCAGGTGGCGGGGCGGGCCTGCCCCATCAATTACCTGCTGCAGCCCGACCACATCGCCGCGCTGCTAAAGGCCGCAGGCGTCAAACTGCTGGTGGCGCTGGGCCCCAACGACGAGCTGGACGTGTGGAGCACCGTGCAGAAGGTGCGTGCCCTGCACGACATCCCCGTGCTGCAGATCGCGCCGGGCCGGTTTGACCAACTGGACGCCCAGCCGGACATATTGACATTCGATCCTGCGCTCACGCCCGGGCGCATTGCGGCGTTCTTTCACACCGGCGGCACCACGGGTGCGCCCAAGCTCGCGCAGCACACCCACGGCAACGAAGCGCATACCAGCTGGTTTGCCCACCACTACTACGGCTTTGACGAACACACGGTGGAGGTCAACGGCTTTCCGCTGTTCCATGTGGCGGGCGCCTTTGTGTACGGCCTGGCGCTGCTGGCTGTGGGCGCCACGCAGGTGCTGCCCACCTTGAGCGGCATGCGCAACGCGGCGTTCGTCAAAAACTACTGGAAATTCTGCGAGCGCGAACGCGTGACCGCGCTGGCCTGCGTGCCCACCATCCTGGCCACGCTGGTGAACCAGCCGGTGGATGCGGACATTTCCACCGTGAAGGTGGCCTACACCGGCGGCTCGCCGCTGCCTGGCGAGCTGGCCGCGCAGTTTGAACAGCGCCTGCGCATTCCGGTGCGCAACATCCTGGGCATGACCGAATGCGCGGGCCTGGTCAGCATCGAGCCATTCGCCGCGCCGCGCGTGCCCGGCTCCACCGGCCTGCGCCTGCCCTACACCGAGGTGCGCGCCGTGGCATGGAAAGACGGCGAGGTTCAGCTGGACCGGCCTTGTGCGACCGGTGAAACCGGCGTGGTGGTGCTGCGCGGCCCGCACGTGAGCCCCGGCTACACCGACGCCGCGCGCAACGCCGGCATGTTTGAAGGCGAGTGGCTCATCTCGGGCGACCTCGGCCACATTGACGCGCAGGGTTACCTGCACATCACCGGCCGCGCCAAGGACGTGATCATCCGCGGCTCCCACAACATCGACCCCGGCCTGGTGGAAGAGGCCTTTCTTGCCCATCCCGCCGTGGCCCTGTGCGCCGTGGTGGGCGAGCCCGATGCGTACGCGGGCGAGCTGCCCGTGGCCTTCGTGACGCTCAAGCCTGGCGCGCGGATGGACGCCGCCGCGCTGCTGGCCGAGGTGGCGCCGCAGGTGTATGAGCGCCCGGCCGCGCCCAAGCGCGTGACGGTCATCGACGCGATGCCGATGACCGCCATCGGCAAGATCTACAAGCCCGCGCTGCGCCTGCGCGCCATCGAGGTCAAGCTGACCGAAATGCTGGCCGAAGCCGGTGCCGCGGGGCCGGGCGTGACGGTGCAGGCGGTGGAGCAGGGCGGCACGCTGTCGGCGGTGGTGACGCTGGCGGACCTGTCGCGCGAGCGCGATCTGCGCGGGAAGCTGGCCGCGATCGCGGTGCCTGTGGTGTTTCGCGCCGCCTGAGCCAGCGGCCTCAGGCCAGCCCCGCGGCCAGCGCCTCGAACACCACGCGGATGCGCCGCGAGGTGCGCAGCTCGCGGTGGCTCACCAGCCAGACCGGAAACATCACCGGCGGCACGTCGTCCAGCACGCGCACCACGCCGGGCGTCTGGCGTGCGATGTCATCCATCATCGCGCCGATGCCCATGCCGGCGCGCACCAGCGACCAGCTGGCCACCGAATGTTCGGCGTGGCAGCTGAAATTGGCCTCGGTCACCGGCAGGCCGTGATGCTGCAGGTAGGCCAGGTACGGGCCGTTGCGCCCGGCGCCCACAAAGGGCAGGCCGGCGGCGTCCGCCGCGCTGCGCGGGTGGCCATGCACTTTCACCCAGTCTTCAGACGCGTAAAAGCAGGCCGAGGCCTCGCGCACCAGGCGCGCGATCAGCTCGGGCTGCTCGGGCTTGACGTGGCGGATGGCGATGTCGGCCTCGCGGCGCAGCAGGTCGCTCAAGGCGTTGGAGGCAATCACCTCCACGACAATGCCCGGGTCCTGCTCACGCAGCTGGCGCACCAGTGGCGGCACCACATAGGCGGCCATGGCGTCGGTGGCTGACACAGACACCACACCGCCCACCGCCTGCGAGCGGCCCGTGGCCGCCAGCGCAAGCGCCTCGGCCGCCGTGCCCATCGCGCGTGCATGTTCCAGCAGGTCCAGCCCGGTGCTGGTCAGCGCCATGGCCTTGCCCACCCGCTCGAACAGCGTCACGCCCATGTGCCGTTCAATCGCCGCCACCTGCCGGCTCAGCGTGGGCTGGGTCAGGCCCAGCTTGCGCGCCGCGGCCGACAGCGAGCCGGCCTCCGCCGTGGCCAGAAATGCCTTTAGCTGATTCCAGTCGAGTTCATTCATGCATTTTTGTATGGGTTCGCTGCAATTTACCGCAGTTCCCTGCGGCGTTGTGCATGGATAGCATCCGGGCATGGCATCTTTACCCACCGCCCCGCTTGCCGTTGCCCCCGCCGGGCTGCAGGACCATGCAACGGCTGCCCGCAAGGCCCGCTTCTGGGACCGCATTGCGCGCAAGTACGCCGCCGACCCGATTGCCGACATGGCGGGCTATGAAGCCACGCTGCAACGCGTGCTGGCCCTGCTGCACCCCGGCCAGGATGTGCTGGAGATCGGCTGCGGCACAGGCAGCACGGCCTTGCGCCTGGCGCCGTTCACACGCCGCCTGCTGGCCACCGACGTGTCGCAGCAAATGATCAACATCGCCCGCGAAAAGCTGGCCGCGCGCCCGATGGCGCAGCTGGGCTTTGCGGTGGCCGACGCCGACGCGCAGGTGTTTGGCCAGGGCATTTACGACGCCGTGCTGGCCTTCAACATGCTGCACCTGGTGAGCGACCTGGACCTGGCGCTGGCCCAGGCCGTGCGGGCCCTGCGTCCGGGCGGCCTGCTCATTTCAAAGACACCGTGCATTTCGGAGATGAACCCGCTGGTGCGCTGGCTGGCGCTGCCGCTGATGCGCGCCATCGGCAAGGCGCCGGATGTGTTGCTGTGCCTTGACGCGGCGCAGCTGCGCGCGGCCATGGTGCGCCAGGGCCTGCGGATCGAGGCCGTGGAGCGGCACGGCACCCGGGGCAAGGACTTCCGGGTGTTCATCGTGGCCCGCAAGCCGGACTGACTTTCCACCGCGTTTCCTCCAGGGCCCTCTTGAGGGTCGGGCTTTCGTTCGCCCTTTTTTTGCCAACCAGAACTTTTCAAGGAGTTGTTTATGCTGTCTCTCCCCTCTCAATCACGCCGTGCGCGCCTGTGCACCCTGGCGGCCCTTGCCGCCGCCACGCTCGCCCTGGGCGCCTGCGGCGGTGGTGGTGACGGTGGCAACGGTGACGCCGCGCTGCCCGCGCCTGCCCCCGCCCCGGCCCCCGCGCCCAGCCCCGGTGATGCGCTGCCGCTGCCCGCCCAGATCGATGCGCTGGCGGGCGACTGGGTGCAAAAGGGCTGCGTGCGCACGGGCGGCCAGTCGTTCAAGCGGCTGCTGCGCGCCCGCGTGACCAGCCCCACGACGATCGACTACGACGAAGGCGTGCTGAGCTTCAGCGGCAATGAATGCGCGGGCACGCCCACCCAGGCCGGCCCTACTCGCCTGGGCGTTGTGACATTTGCGAAGACCGAAGCCAGCGCCAGCCTGAGCGCTTACTGGGGCATCTTCCAGACCGTGACCGGCACGCGCGTGGGCACCATCTGGACGCTGCGTCCGGGCAACCTGCTGTGCCTGGTGGGTGACGAAATGCCCACCATCCAGCCCACGCTGGCGGATGTGGCCAACACCCTGACCCGGATCCCCACGGACAACTGCTTCAGCCGCTGAAACCCATCCCGAGGATTGATCCATGTACTTTCGAACCATCACCACCTTCACCGCGCTGGCGCTTCTGGGCGGCTGCGCCGCCACGATTGACCAGGGCGGGATCGAGCAACGCACGGCGCAGGCCATCGGACGGCCCGTGGGCCAGTTCACCCTGGGCGAGCGCACCGAAGAGACGGGTGGCCGCCTGAATTACACCGTGAACACACGGGACGGCGCGGCCTACACCTGCTACATGTACAGCGCCACGGGCTTCCAGCGCGCCATGAGTTTTGGCCAGACGCCGCATTCGGACGCGATCTGCACGCCGATGGCGGGCGGGTCAAAGGCGCGCCCTGCAGGCAGCAGTGAAACCTGCAACGCCTTGATGCGGGCGGCCAAGCGGTGCTGAGCCCGCGCGCAACCGGGTTGGTTGCGGGGCTGATGCTGGCCGTGTGCATCGGCGGCTGCGGCACCTTGGCGGGAGTCACCACCGCCGCCGTGGGCGGGCGCCAGGTTGAATCCGTGGTTGCCGGTCAGGGCATGCCCGTGGTTGTTCTGGAAAACGGCTTGGGCGGCACGCTGGACTGGTGGGCCAAGGTCTGGCCCGAGGCCGCGCGTGAAAGCACCGTGCTGGCCTACAACCGTGCGGGCTACGGCAAAAGCGATGCCGTCGCGCAGACACGCGACGGCACGCACATCGTCAACGAACTGCGGGCCTTGCTGCAGGCGCGCAAGCTGCCGCCGCCGTATGTGCTGGTGGGGCATTCGCTGGGCGGGCTGTACATGCAGTTGTATGCGCGGCAGCACCCGCGCGAGGTGGCTGCCCTGGTGCTGGTGGACGCCACCCACCCCGAGCAGCTCAGGGGCGCCGGTGACCCGCAGGGATGGCCGGCCTGGCTCAAGCTGACCTTTGGCATGCTGACCTCCGACACGGCCAAACAGGAATTGGCCGCTCTGGACGCTACAGGCCAGATCGTGCTGGGCCTGCCGGCGGACCCCGCCGTGCCGGTATGGGTGCTGAGCGCGTTGCACCCGATGGCGCAGTCGTCGGCCCTGGCCGATGACGCCAACCGCAAGCGCGTCGCCCTGGCCACCCTGTACCCCGGCGCACGGCAGGTCTGGGTGGACAGCGGCCACGGCATCCCGATGGAAAAGCCAGAGGCAGTGGTGGCGGCGATCCATGAGGCGGTGCGAGCCGCGGCGCGGGACGCTGGGCGGTTGCGGCCATGACGGATGACGGCTATTTGATGACGGTTATTCGCCGGTCTGCCCTGCGGGAATTTTCCAGTCCAGCAGTTCCGCCAGCCGCATGCCCACCCAGAGCGCCTCTTGCGCACTCACCCCCGCATCGCCACCCGTCAGGCCGGCCTCAATCGTCTGCAGCACCTCGGCCTCGGACCGGCCGGTCTTGAACTGCAGCGTGGCCGCCTGGTCCACCAGCATCTGGGCCAGGTCTTCGCACAGCTCATAGCGCTGGCGCACGGTGGCCGCCGGCTCGCGCAGGCGGCCGGCGGGGGTGGTGAAGAGGGCGCCGAAGCTGGCGGGTACTTCAATCTGGTTGCTGTCGTCGTCCATGCACCGAGGTTAATGCACCTGGCCAAACAGGTACGACTCCATGGCCAGCATGCCGTGGCGGATGCCGCCGTCCAGCACGGTGGCGGGCGTGGCCTGCGCCGCGGCGCCCGCGGCCACCAGCAGCGGCAGGTAATGGTCGCTGGTGGGGTGCGCGCGCCGCGCGTGCGGTGCGTCGCGCAGCGCGTGCAGCAGCGCAGCTGTGTCGCCGCGCCGCACCGCGGCGCGGATCCAGTGCGTGAATTCCACCGCGTAGTCCGCCGCCGCCACATCGCCGCCACGGAACTCATACAGGTTGTGCGTGAGGCTGCCCGAGCCGATCACCAGCACGCCCTCATGCGCCAGCGGCGCCAGCGCCTGGCCGAGCGCAAAAGCCGTGGCCGGCGTGCTGTCATGCGGCAGCGACACCTGCACCACGGGCACGTCGGCGTCGGGGTACATGTGCAGCAGCGGCACCCAGGCGCCGTGGTCCAGCCCGCGCGTGTCGTCCAGCCTCACCGGCAGGCCCAGCCCCTGCAGCAGCTGCGCGGCGCGCGCGGCCAGCGCACCGTCGCCGGGCGCGGGGTATTGCAGGCTGTACAGCGCGTCAGGAAAGCCGCCAAAGTCATGGATGGTGGGCGGGCGGGCGCTGGCTGTCACGGCCACGCCGCGCGTCATCCAGTGCGGCGACACCACCACGATGCCCCGGGGCTTGCCCAGGGCCAGGCCCAGGGCGTGCAACTGCTCGCCGGCCAGGCCAGGCTCGATGGCGTAGGTGGGTGCGCCGTGGGACACAAACAGCGAAGGGGCAGTCATAGGGGCTCCTGATGGGGGTTGACAGGTGGGTGGGATCAGCTGCCGATCCAGGCCGGCGCCACCGCCGTGCCCAGGCCTGCGCCATAGCCGAAGTAGATGTTCAGGCCGGCCAGCGGCTCCAGGTAGCGCGCGTTCTTCAGGCCGCCCGCGTCCAGGGTCTTGAAGCCCATGCTTTCAGCCAGCGCCTTGGCCGTTTGCTTGCCGCGCTCGCTGTCGCTGGCCAGGAACACTGTCACCTTCTCGCCGCCCAGGTCAGCGCCATTGGCCAGCACCTGCGCAAACACGGTGTTGAAGCCCTTGACCACTTCGGCGCCGGGCACGGCCCGGGCAATCTCTTCCGCGGCGGAGGTGCTGTGGCCCAGCGTCAGGCCCATGTAGTCCGCCGTCAGCGGGTTGGTGATGTCGATCACGACCGTGCCGGCCCGCGCGCCCACGCTGCGCAGCGCAGCGGCGGCTTCGCCATAAGGTGTGGCGACGACCACTGCATCCACGCCGCTGGCGGCATTGTCTTGCGGCACGGCGCTGGCGCCGAACTGCTGTGCCACTGCCTGGGCCTTGGTGATGTCGCGTGCGGTCACGCTGACCTGGTGGCCAGCGGCGGCCAGTTGCTTGACGAAGCCTGCGCCCATGTTGCCGGCGCCAATAACGAGAACCTTCATATCGTTTCCTTTCGGTGGAGTTGGGGCCCGGTCTGCGGGCTTGAATGAACTATATTGGTGATCCAGGGATTGATAAATAGTCATTCAGGCGATAGATAGTTCAGAATATCGGAACAATGGACAAATTCCAGGAAATGTGCGTGTTTGCCGGCGTGGCGGATGCCGGCAGCTTTGTGGGCGCCGCCGACGCGCTGGGCATGTCCAAGGCGGCGGTGTCGCGCCATGTGTCGGACCTGGAGCAGCGCCTGGGTGTGCGGCTGATGCAGCGCACCACCCGCAAGCTGTCGCTCACGCCTGAAGGTGAGGTGTTTCTTTCGCGCTGCCGCGACATCCTGGCCAGCATCGAGGCATCCGAAGCCGAGCTGTCCACGCGCACGGCCAGCGCCAGCGGCCTGCTGAAGGTGAGCGTGCCCGTGAGCTTTGCCACGCGGCACCTGGCACCGCTGTGGAGCGACTTTCTGGCGGCGCATCCGCGCCTGACGCTGGACGTGCAGCTGGCCGACCGCGTGGTGGATCTTGTGGACGAGGGTTTTGACCTGGCGGTGCGGATTGCGCGCCTGCCCGATTCATCGCTGGTGTCGCGCAAGCTGGCGTCCACCCGGCTGGTGCTGTGCGCGGCACCTTCGTACCTGCGCCGGCGCGGCACGCCGCGCCACCCCGACGACCTGGCCGCGCACGACGTGATTGGCTACAGCCTGCTGGCCACGCCCGGCCAGTGGCTGCTGCAGGGGCCGGGCGGCCTGGTGGCGGTGAAGACAAAACCGCGCCTGTGGACCAACAACGGCGACACCAGCGTGGCCGCCGCCGTGCGCGGCGCGGGCATCGACCTGCAGCCCACCTTCCTCATCGCCGACGAGCTGGCCAGCGGGCGGCTGGTGGAGGTGCTGCCGGACTGGCAGGCCGCGGAGCTGGGCATCTACGCCGTGTACCCCAGCCGCAAATTCGTGCTGCCCAAGGTGCGCGCGCTGGTGGATTTTCTGGCGGGGGCGTTTGCGGATGCGGCTTGGTGACGCAAGATGAAAGCAAATCAGTGACACGTTTCCAGGCTCATGTCATTTCAAACGACATGAATTTCTAATATGTCGCTATTTTTCAAAAACAAGAACATGTTTCATTGACGTGTCGTCAGCGGCGACATAAGCTGATGACGTGTCGATAAAACAAGATTCTTGCATCATGACAACCGCCGCCTTTGCCTGGCACCCCGAGCAGCCCCACAACCACCTGCCCGCGCTGCCCCCGGCACGCGAACTGGAAAGCCGGGCCGTGCTCAAGGCCTGCATCGAGGCTCGCGCTGCGCTGGCCGAGCTCAAGCAGGCCGCCGAACTCATCCCCAACCAGGCAATGCTGATCAACACCATCCCGCTGCTGGAAGCCAAAGACAGCTCGGAAATCGAAAACATCGTCACCACGACCGACCAGCTGTTCCAGTATGCGCAGGGCCAGGACAACGCCGACCCGGCCACCAAAGAAGCCCTGCGCTACCGCACCGCGCTGCACCAGGGCTTTCAGTCACTGGAAGCCCGCCCGCTGTGCACCGCTACCGCCGTGGAGGTCTGCCGCACCCTCAAAGGGGTGGACATGGACATCCGCCGCACGCCGGGCACCCAGCTTGCCAACGACCGCACCGGCGAGGTGGTCTACACCCCGCCCGAAGGCGAAGCCCGCCTGCGCGACATGCTGGCCAACTGGGAGCGCTTTCTGCACAACCAGACCGAGCTGGACCCTTTGATCCGCATGGCCGTGGGTCACTACCAGTTCGAAGCCATTCACCCCTTCACTGACGGCAACGGCCGCACTGGCCGTGTGATCAACATCCTCTACCTGATTCAGGAAGAGCTGTTGAACCTGCCCATCCTGTACCTCAGCCGCCATGTGATCGCCCACAAGGCCGACTATTACCGCCTGCTGCTCAGCGTCACGCGGGACGAGGCCTGGGAACCCTGGGTGATCTTCATGTTGCAGGCCGTGGCCGAAACGTCCAGATGGACGACGGCCAAGATCGCCGCCATCCGCGCGCTGGCCGAACACACCACCGAACATGTGCGCACGCGCCTGCCCAAGATCTACACCCGCGAGCTGGTGGACGTGATCTTTGAGCAGCCCTATTGCCGCATCGGCAACCTGGTGGACAAAGGCATCGCCCAGCGCCAGGCCGCATCGCGCTACCTGCACGACCTGGCCGCGCTGGGCGTGCTGCGTGAAATGCCGTTTGGCAAGGAAAAGCTCTTCATCCACCCCAAGCTGATGCAACTGCTCAGCCGGGACAGCAACCAGTTTCAGCCGTACGCCTGAGCGCTACCCAAGAGGCGTCGCTCATTCGGTGGCGGGTCCATTTCGAGCGATGGTGTGCGGCACCGGCCACACGTAGCGGGGCGTTTCCTTGCGCGCAAATGCCTGCACCGCCTGGCGGTGTTCTTCACTCGTCAGTGCCACTGCCTGACTTGTGGCCTCCAGGGCCAGCATCGCGGGCAAATCACTTTGCGGTGATGCATCCAGCGCCTGCTTGGTCAACACCAGCGCCGTGGGGGAGCCTTTGGCCATGGCCTCGGCCAGCTGCTGCGCGCGCGCGTGCAACTGCTCCCAGGGCAGCACCTCCAGCGCCAGGCCCATGGCATGCGCCTCGGTGGCGCTGATTTCGCGCGCGGTCAGCGCCAGCGCCTTGGCCTGCTGCAGCCCCACCAGGCGCGGCAGCGTGTACAGCGCGCCGCAATCAGGCACCAGGCCCACGCGCTGGAACACCAGGCACAGCCGCGCGCGGTCGCTCAGCAGCACCAGGTCGGCCAGCAAGGCCAGGCTCATGCCGGCGCCAAATGCCACGCCGTCCACCGCGGCGATCACCGGGCGGGGGAAGTGGTGCAGCGCCAGCGTCATCCGTCTGTAGCGGGCCATCCCCTCCAGGGCTTCGTCCGCGCTGCGCTGGCCGGGGGCCGCCTGGGCCGTGGCCATGTCGCGCACGTCGCCGCCCGCGCAGAACGCGTCGCCCGCGCCGCGCAGCACCAGCACGCGCACGGCGGGGTCCGCTTCCAGCTGCGTCAGCGCTTCAGTCATTTCATCGGCCATCTGCCGGCTGATGGCGTTCAGCGCCTTGGGCCGGTTCAGCGTCAGCGTGGCGATGCCGTCCTGCACCGCGCACAGGATGGTTTCAAAGGTCTTCATACCGTGCGTTGCGCCCGCAGCGCGGCAATGGCGGCGTCGTCCAGGCCCAGCACGTCGCGCAGGATGTCGTCGGTGTGCTGGCCGATCGTCGGCGGCGCGGTGGGCAGCGGCGCCTGCGTGCCGGTAAACCGGATGGGGTTGGCGCACAACGTCACCTCGCCTGCCGTGGGGTGGGGCACGCGCTGGGCGATGCCGCGGTGCAGCACCTGCGGGTCGGCAAACACCTCGGGGTAGCGGTAGATCGGGCCGCTGGGAATGCCTGCGGCTTCCAGCACGGCCAGCAGCTCGCGCATCTGCCATTGCCGGGTGAGCGCGTTGAAGACTTCGGCCAGCTCGCGCCGGTGCGCCAGGCGCTGGGTGTTGGTGACAAAGCGCGGGTCGTCGGCCAGCTGCGGCTGGCGCAGCGCTTCGCAAAAGCTGCGGTATTGCGCCTCGCTGCCGCAGATGACGATCACGCCGCCATCGGCGCATTCAAACGCCTGCGACGGCAGGCCGCCATTGCCTTCCGTGCCGCGCCGCGGCGGCACCACGCCTGCTGCCAGGTAGGTCATGACCGCATGCGTCTGCGCGGCGATGGTGCAGTCCAGCAGGGCAATGTCGATGTGCTGGCCCTGGCCCGTGCCGTTGGGGCCGTCGCGCTCGTACAGCGCGGCCAGCACGCCGGTGGCGGCGTATTGCCCGGCGATGAAGTCCGCCAGGCTGGGGCCGGTTTTCATGGGGCCGCCGCCGGGCACGCCGTCGGGCAGGCCGGTCACGCTCATCATGCCGCTCATGGCCTGGAACACCGTGTCGTAGCCGGGCAGGTGGGCCTTGGGGCCGGTCTGACCAAAGCCGGTGACCGAGCAATACACCAGGCGCGGGTTCAATGCGCGCAAGCTCACAGGGTCCAGCCCGTAGCGGGCCAGGTCACCGACCTTGTAGTTTTCCAGCAGCACGTCGCTGCGCGCCGCCAGGCGGCGCACCAGGTCCTGCCCGGCGGTGCTGGCGATGTCGATGGTGATGGACCGCTTGTTGCGGTTGGCCGACAGGTACATCGGCGATTCCCGCGTGTCGTGGCCGTCCTGGTCTTTCAGAAAGGGCGGCCCCCAGCGGCGGGCTTCGTCGCCGTTGCCGGGGCGCTCGATCTTGATGACCTCGGCGCCCAGGTCGGCCAGCGCCTGGGCGGCCAGCGGCCCGGCCAGGATGCGGCTCAGGTCCAGTACTTTCACGCCGTTCAGCGGCATGCGGGTGGGGTGGGTGGTGTTGCTCATGTTCCGGCCTTTTCGTTGGCACCCCAGGTGGCATTGGCCAGCGCGCGCAGCTGCGCCTGCGCGCCACCCAGGTCGGCGCGCAGCATCTTGGCGCGCGTGGTCCAGCGGTGCAGCGGGTGCTCCAGCGTCAGGCCCATGGCACCCATGAACTGGTGCAGGTCGTAAACCACGGTGGGTGTGCATTGCTGGGCATGGGCCAGCGCGGTGGCGGCGTCGGCCTGCGTGCCGGTGAATGCCGCCTGCAGCGTGAGCCAGCGCGCCGCCTCCACCTGCACCGCCGCCTGCGCCAGCCGGTGCTGGATGGCCTGGAACGCGCCCAGCGGGCGGCCAAACTGGCGGCGCTCGCGCACGTGCGCCACCACCGCTTGCAGGCCAGCGTCCAGGCAGCCGGTCAGCTCGGCAGCCACGCCCAGCTGCCACAGGCGGCGCAGCGCCTGCGCATCGATGTCCAGCGGCGTCCAGGCCAGCGCATCGGGCGCGCGCAGGCGGCCCACGGGGTAGCCAAAAGGGCTGTCCAGCGGGGCCACGTCATCGTCGGTCAATGGGGCGGCTTCCACGCGGTTGCCGCGCACGCACAGCACTGCGCGCGCGCCAGGCAGCCAGCGTGCGGGCCGGTCCCGCTGGTCCCAAAGCACGGCGCAGGGGCGGGGCAGGGCGGTTGCCAGCAAAGGCAGCAGCAATGCAGACGCGATCAATTCCACGCACTGCGGCAGGCGTGCCAGCCGCTGCACCATGGCGGCGGCGGCCACAGGGCCGAGCTCTTCCATCGCGGCTGCGTCAAAAACACCGGCACCCTCCAGGTCAGCCTGCAGTGCGGCAGATTCTTCAAAATGGCTGGCGCCCAGCGTGGCCTTGCCTTCATGGCGCTGCGCGATGCGGTCCACGGCGTCCAGCAGCGCGTGCTGGTCGGGGGTAAAGCTGATGTTCATGCGCGCTCCAGCCTGGGTTCACGGGGAAGTTGAAGCCATTCGTGCGCCACCAGGTTCAGCTGGATCTCTGCCGCGCCCGATGCAATGCCGGCGGCAATGGCGCGCTCGTGGTGGGCCAGCACCAGCGGCCAGCCGTCGCCGCACAGCGCGTCGCCAAAATGATCCAGCGCAAAGTCGGCCACCGCATGGTCGGCCGCCACCACGGCCACGCGTGCCAGGTTGGCTTCGGCTGTGGGCGGCAGGCCGCGTGCGCGCTGGTCCACCACGCGGTACACCAGCAGCCGCGCGGCCTCGCACGCCGCCAGCGCGCGGGCGGCCTGGGTACGCACGGCATCGTCTGTGAACAGGCCCTGTGCGTGCAACTCGCCCACCATGCGGTCCAGCACCCGGCGTGAAAACGCATAGCGCGCCAGCCCCACGCGTTCCAGCCCCAGCGCGTAGCTGATGATGGCCCAGGCCTGGCCTTCTTCGCCCAGGCGTGCGCTGGCGGGCACCACCACGTTGTCAAAGAACACCTCATGGATGTCACCATGGCCGATCAGCGACGGAATCGCGCGCACCGTGATGCCCGGCGTGTCCATGGGCACCAGGAAGATGGCGATGCCGCCCTTGCCCGAGCCGGTGCGCGCCAGCAGGAAGCAGGTCTGCGCCATGCCGGCGTAGGACGTCCAGACCTTGCCGCCGTTGATCACATACGCGTCCCCGCGCGCCTCGGCGCGGGTGGCCAGCGCGGCCAGGTCCGAGCCGGCCGACGGTTCCGAGAAGCCCTGGCACCACACGGCCTGGCCTGCCGCCATGGGCGGCAGGTAGCGTGCCTGCTGCTCGGGCGTGCCGTATTTCATGAGCGTGGCACCGATGAAGTTCACGTTCATGTACTGCGGCCCGCGCGGCTCACCGGCGGCAAACAGCTCCTCGCCCACGATGAAATGCTCCCACGCCGGTGCACCGCGCCCGCCGTGTTCGACCGGCCAGTGCGGCACCAGCAGGCCCTCGGCCGCCAGCTTGGGGCAAAACCCAAGCGAGAAGGCGGTTTGCTCGGGCGAGCCGGGGCCATGGCGGCAGATGTGTTCCCAGTCGGGCGGCAGCTCGCGCGCCAGCAGGGCGCGCACGCGGCTGCGCAGCGCGGCCTGTTCTTCGGTCCAGTTGAAATTCATGTTGCCTGTTGGTTCACGCGGTGCAGGTAGCTCAGGTAGCCCATGGGCACGAAGCTGCCGCCGTTCACAGGGATCAGCGCGCCACTGGTCCACGCAGATTCGTCGCTGACCAGGTAGGCGCACAGCGGGCCGATGTCGTCGGGCGTGCCCAGGCGCTGCAGCGGCACGGTGTCCACCTGGCGGCGGATGCGCTCGGGCGTGTTCAGTGTTCTGGCCAGTTCGTCGGTCATCACCACGCCGGGCGCCACCGCGTTCACGCGGATGCCCAGGTGGCCCCATTCGGCGGCCATGGTGCGTGTGAGGTTTTCCAGCGCCGCCTTGGCCGCGCCATAGTGGCCGGTGCCGGGGTTGGGGTAAGAGGCGCTGCGCGAGCTGATGTTGACGATGCTGCCGCCCCGGCCTGTGCCGGCCGCCATGGCCCGCGCCGCCGCCTGCGCCGCAAAGAACGCGGCCTTCAGGTTCAGGTCCATCACGCGGTCCCACTGGCCTTCGTCAATCGTGTCCAGCGGGCCCACGTCGGCCGGCGCCGCGCTGCCCGCGTTGTTGATCCAGCCGTGGAGGGCGCCAAAGCGCGCCAGCGTGGCGTCAATCAACCCCTGGCGGCCGCTGTGCTGGGTGATGTCGCCCGGCACGGCCAGCGCATGCGCGCCCAGCGCCTGCAGGTCCGCCACCGTGGCGTCCAGTGCCGCAGCGTCGCGCCCGCTGACCACCACCTGCGCGCCGCAGCGCGCCAGGGCCAGCGCAATGCCGCGGCCAATGCCCTTGCCGCCGCCGGTCACGACGACGGTCTTGTCCTTCAACGAAAACATGGGTGCCGCTTTACTCCGGCTTGTAGCCAATCTTGGCGGCGGCCTGGGCCCACATGTTCTGCTCGTCTGACACCTGGCGCGAATGCACCTCGGGTGCGCCGCCCACCGGCACCACGCCGGCCTGCGCCAGGCGGGCACGGATGTCGGGTTCCTTCAGCACGGCGTTGAAGGCGGTGTTGAGCCGGTTGATGGCGGCGTCCGGCGTGCCCGCTGGCGCCCAGAAGCCAAACGAGAACGCAAACGTCAGGTCGGGCACGCCCACCTCGGCCAGCGTAGGCACGTCGGGCAGCGAGGGGGAGCGCTCCGAGGCGCCATGCGCCAGCGCCTTGATGCGGCCTTCCTTGATCATGCCCACGTAAAACAGCGGCACATCGATGCCCATCTGGATCTCGCCCGCGATCAGTGCGGTGGCCACCTGGGTGGAGCCCTTGTAGGGGATGGCGGTGGCGTCAAAGCCTGCGCGCGACTTCAGCATCTCGCTGCCCAGCAGGATGCTGCCGGCGGTGTAGCTGAAATTGATCTTGCCGGGGTTCTTCCTGGCGTAGTCCACGAACTCCCTGAAGTTGTTGACGGGCAGGGTGCCGGGCACCATCAGCGTCATGCCGCCACGCGCCACGCACACCACCGGGCGCATGGCCTTGAGCAGGTTGAACTTCAGGTCCTTGATGAGCACCGGCGTCAGGCTGCCGCCGCCCAGGAACAGGATGGTGTTGCCGTCGGCCGGCTGGGCCGCCACGTATTCCGAGCCGATCAGCGCGGCCGCGCCGGGCTTGTTTTCCACAATGACCGGCTGCTTGAGCTGGGTGCTGAGCTTTTCGGCCATGGCGCGCGCCAGTGTGTCGGAGCCGCCGGGGCCAAACGGCACAACGATGCGCAGCGGCTTGTCGGTGGGGGCCTGCGCGGTCGCGGCCAGTGGCCAGGCGGCCATGCCCGTCAACGCGGCGGCCAGCATCAGGCCGCGGCGGCGGCTGCAAGGGGTTGTGCTCATGGTGTGCTCCTGTCGTTCATGTCGGGAAAGAGTCGGGAAAGGATGGGGTGTAACCACATCGTGGGATACTGGATTTCACACGCCCAGGGTCTGTGGTACCAGTCCCGTACTGCAAACCCAAGGGAAAGCCCGATTCCAACTGTTCCACATCATGGACACTTCTGTTGAAGAAGCCGCCGCTGGCGGCACCCAGGCCATCCGCCGCGCGGCTGCGGTGCTGCGCGCCATCGGCCAGGCCGGCCCCGAGGGTGCCACGCTGGCCGAGGTGGCGCGCAGCTGCGGTCTGGCGCGGTCCACCGCGCACCGCATCCTGCGCTGCCTGGTGGACGAACGGCTGGCCGGCGAGCCTGACGCCGGCAAACGTTACCGCATGGGCGAGCTGGTGCACGAGCTGGCGCTGGCGCCGTCGGCCAGCGCGCTGGAGGTGGCGCACTGGCGGCCGGTGGTGGCCACCATTTCGCGGCGCACCGGCGCCACGGCCTACCTCATGCGCCGGAGCGGGGTGGAGGCCGTGTGCCTGGCCAAGGCCGACAGCCAGGCGCTGATGCGCTTTGTGCCGGTGGAGGTGGGCCAGCGCCGCCTGCTGGGCGTGGGCGCGGGCGCCACCACGCTGCTGGCCGCGCTGGACGACGCGCATTGCGAACAGGTCATTGCGCTCATCGCGCCGGGCCTGCAGCCGTACCCGCGGCTCACGCCCGACAGCCTGCGCCGGGCCGTGCGCCAGACGCGCAAGACCGGCTTTGCGGTGAGCCAGGGCACGGTGGTGGCCGACGGCTTTGGCCTGGGGCTGGCCATACCCAGCGCCAGCGGCGCGCCCTGCCTGGCGCTGAGCATTGCCGCGCATGCATCGGTGGTGACGGAATCCGTCATCGCTGAATGGAAGGGCGTGCTGGCGCAGGAGCTGAAGGCCGGACTGGAGACGGGAGGAGTGGGGATGCCGGGGGCGTAACGCGGCACGCTTACCACCCACCGCAATCCAGCCATTCCTCCAGCAAGCCCAGCTTGTCCACACCCCAGAACGGCTCGCCATCCACCACCACGGTGGGCGAGCCGAAGATGCCCGCTTTCAGTGACGCATCCACCGCGCTGCGCAGCAGCGCGCCGGCCTCGTCGCTGGCAATGCCCGCGCGCAGCCAGCCGGCGTCCAGCCCCGCGGGCAGGGGCACGGCGGCGATGGCGTCCGCCGTGGACAGGTCCTGGCCTTCGGCCCAGTAGGCGTCATACAGGGCCTGCGCCAGCGGCGCGGCCAGGGCAGGGTGGTGGTGCTTGACGTAGTGGAACGCGCGCCCGGCGGCGCGCGGATCCATCACCGGGTCGTCCAGGCCGCGCTTGAGCACCAGGCCGTGGCGGCGAATGTAGCGCTGCGCATCGCGGCGGATGTAGTCGCCCTTGAGCGGTGTGTCCAGCAGCGGCTTGAGGCCCATCACCTTCAGCACCGACACGCCCAGCAGCATGGCGTGCCATTCCACCGTGCGGCCATGGCGGCGTGCGATGTCCTGCACGCGCAGCGACGCGAAGTAGCCAAACGGCGAGATGAAGTCGAAATAAAAGTGCAGCGTAGCCATGCTTTCGGATGTGGCGTCCACCCACCGCAGGCGGGCACCATCGCGATTCACACTCTACATCGGACCGTCATGCAAGCTTCCCGCGCCGCACAGGGCCCCGTGCAACCCTCTGCAAAACCTCCGGCTGGTGATGCCCGACCCGGGCCTGCGCCGACCGTTCGCGTGTCGGACGTCGTTGGGCCGCCCCGCGTTGTACACATGCAGCCCACGCAGCAGGCGGGCAACGACCGCAAGACCTTCGAGCCGGTGTCGCCCGGCACGCCGCCCGGGCCGGTGATCTTTCATGTCCTGAAAGGCACGCGACCGCCCGAGCTTTCAAGGCGGGACGCGTACAAGGTGCGCACGCAACGCACCGGAGCTGACGAGTTGCTGGCGCAGTTCATGCGCGGCAACCCGGACATGACCCCGGGCAGCAAGCTCGCGGCGCAGGGCGCAGTGGCACTGCCGCTGAAGGCACTTTTCAAGGACACCGGCCAGCTGGTCATCCCCGATCGTCCTTTGTGGATGACCCGGCGCCTTGAGACGGGTGATTCGCCGTGCTTTCCCGCTGCAGTGATTGGCTGCACCCGGGTGGGCGGCAGGCCCGAAGGCGTGCTGATCCAGGTGGGCACGCCATACGACCGGCTGCACTGGCGCGATGCTTTCGTCACGCGCGCGCCCGACATCCGCGCATCCATGGTGCTGGTCCCATTGCAAACGGCCGAGGCTTTCTGCCTGGCGGTGCTGCCCATGGGGCCGGCCTGCGCGCCGCAGGAGCCGATTGCGGGCAAGCTGTTCGCGCCGCTCAAGGACCTGTCGGTGCATTTGCGCCCGGGTGACAACGTGCTGATGCACACCCGGTGGCACGCAGGCAGCGGCGCCGGCGCCAGCAGCGTGCAGCTGTGCCTGCCCGCGCACTATCAGCGCCGGACCGAGAAAGAGCTGGTCTTTTCAGCCGCCTGGGCGCCGCCTTCCGCCGACGGCGATTCCCTGCGGTGGCCGCCTGACATGCTGGGCGTGGTGGACGGCCTTACGGGTGAGCTGGAGGCGTCGCGGGTCTTTGTCCTGCGCGCGGGGCCGGACCCGCGGTACGAGTTCTATCTGGATCTGGGCAAGGTGAAGTGCGATGTTGCCTTTGACGCGATCATGGTGCGCAAGCCGGCGTCAGCTTCGGCACCGGTGGCGCCAGCGCAGGGCACGCGCCTGACCATGGACGAGTTGCGCCCCACGCGCAGGGGCGAGCATCTGCGCGTCGATGGCAAGGCCTGCACCTTCGTGGAGCACGGCCGAAAGGCCAACCAGATCAAGGTGCAGTTTCCAGGCGGTGTCACGGTGGTGGACGTGACCAAGAGGCGGGTCGAACTGGGTTAGGGCTTGTTCATGCCAGGGTGACCGGTCTGCCCTGCAACGCGATCATTGAGCCGATTGGCGCCGGCGCAGCGGCACTGCCCTACACTGCACTGCGCTGAACGCCCGCCCCTTATGACCCTCACCTTGCCCGACGGCCTGTATACCGACGACGACCACATCGCCCGCTGCACCTGGTGCCAGGCCACGCCGTTGTACCGCGACTACCACGACAGCGAATGGGGCTTTCCCGTCGCGGACGACCGCCGGCTGTTTGAAAAAATCTGCCTGGAAGGCTTCCAGAGCGGCCTGAGCTGGCTGACCATCCTGAACAAGCGCGAGGCCTTCCGCAAAGGCTTTGCCAATTTCGACGCGGCGCGGGTGGCGCGCTTTGGCGCGAAAGACGTGGAGCGGCTGGTCAACGATGCCGGCATCGTGCGGCACCGCGGCAAGATCGAATCGACCATCAACAACGCGCAGCGTGCGCTGGCGTTACGCGACGAATTTGGCTCGCTGGCCGCGTATTTCTGGCGGCATGAGCCCGATGCAAAGTCGCGACCCAGGCGCATCACGCGCGAAGCCCTGCGCGCCATCACCACGTCGCCCGAATCCGTGGCGATCTCCAAGGACCTGAAAAAGCGCGGCTGGAGCTTTGTGGGCCCCACCACCGTCTATGCGTTCATGCAGGCCATGGGCCTGGTCAACGACCACTACGAAGGCTGCGCCACGCGCGACAAGGCGCTGGCCGCGCGCGCTGCGTTCAAGCGGCCGTCGGGCGAGCGCTGAGCATCAGGTTTCCCGTCCCGCCCGCCCAGCCGGCGCGCGCTGACCGGGCGAACAGACTTCCGTCTGAACGACGATCGGACCTACGCCAAATAGACTCGCGCCTTTCCATTCGGTCCGGGAGGCTCATATGAACAGCAGCAGCACCACAAGCCTGATATCCGGCATCCGGCCTGTATCGCCGGCTGGGACATCGGCCGAAACATCCGACACCAAGCGCGCTTTGCCCACGCCCATGCAGGGCACTCCGCCCCGCGTGCCGCTACTGGACAGGCCTTCTCCTGCGGAAAGCAAATCCGTGAGCACCGGTGGCTCCCAAGCTCCCCGGACGCAGACACCCATCGATCTGCCCGAGGGAAGGTCGCAGGCACGGGAAAAGATGCTCCGTCAGGGCCTGACCCGTGAGCCTGTTTTCCTTCCGGAGAAAGCGGTGGACCTGACCTCCGAGTACGCCCGTTACGGCGGCCCTCTCAATTTCAACTACCTGTCCGAATCCAAAAGTGGCGAAACCAGGTACCGGTACGACTGGGTGAACGCATCGCGCGTGACGGAAATCACCCAACGGCTGGCAAGGGATGACCGTCAGGTCACCCTCGCGCCCGCTCTCAATTCCGGTCCCGTCGATGTCGAGCTGCTGGCACTGGACGGCAGCATTCTGACCATGGTTGTGCCTGACGCACACGCGGGCTCGCTGGCGCTCCTGTGCAATGCAGAACTCGTCGAAGGAGCGCCTCCCGGGAGTCCTCAGCTTCTGAGGTTTGATATTCACGGCGGGCTGGACCAGCGTGCCGCACAGGCCATCTTTCCCGGGACTTCCGCGCTGGCTGAACGAATCAGTGCCAAGAAAATGGGATTGGCGGCCCGTACTTGCGTCGAACTCGTGCTGCCTCACATGCGCCAGGGCGTGCTGGATCTCGCGGAATGCGCCCAATTGCATGGCGGATTGCCTTCAATCATTACCCCTGCTGCAGAACTCAGGGGGGCTGCACTGACATTTGTCCGCATGCATCAGCGCGTGATCGAGTACGGACCCAGTGATTCCGGGCCTGCATTGTTTTTGCTTCGCCTGCCTGCCGAATTTCCCGGCAAAACATCGGTTCACGACTGGATGAACGTCGCGGATTGCATGGGCGGCATGGTTTCCGTCGAGCTCACATCCGCCCTTGAAAAGCCGCTGGCGTTGGGCAAGTGTTCGGAGGGCATCGAGATTCGCGAGGCCCGCTCAGACTTCAGCCTGAAGCTTTCCTCTGAATCGCAACGCGTGTTCATCCCCGGCAATCTGGTTGCACTGGGCAGCTACCGCGTGGGCGACGGGCCTGTGCTGCCCCTGAGCAAGCACCCGGGGCTGGTCGTACTGCCCGAGGCGGGTGTTTCGGGGACGGACTCGAAGCAGGCAGGCAGTTAACCGCCCCACATTTCCTGCGCCGTCTCCACCACCAGGCGCAGCTTGTTGCGCTGGTCTTCCACCGCAATGTTGTTGCCGTGCACGGTGCTGGAAAAGCCGCACTGCGGGCTCAGGGCCAACTGCTCCATGGGCGCGTATTTCGCGGCTTCCTCGATGCGGCGCTTGAGCGCGTCCTTGCTTTCCATCTTGCCGAACTTGGTGGTCACCAGACCCAGCACCACGGTCTTGCCCTTGGGCAGGTAGCGCAGGGGCTTGAAGTCGCCCGAACGGTCGTCGTCGTACTCCATGAAGTACGCGTCCAGGTTCATTTCCTTCAGCAGCGCCTCGGCCACGGGCTCGTAGTTGCCGGCTGCCGCGTGCGTGCTCTTGAAGTTGCCGCGGCACAGGTGCATGGCCAGCAGCATGCCGGCGGGCTTTTGCGCCACCACCTTGTTGATGAAGGCGGCGTAGCGGTGCGGCAGCTCGTTGGGGTCGTCACCGCGCTGGCGGGCGGCCTCGCGCATCTTGTCGTCGCACAGGTAGGCCAGGTTGGTGTCGTCCATCTGCACATAGGTGCAGCCGGCGGCGGCCAGGCTGCGCAGCTCGTCCCCATAGGCCTTGGCCACGTCGTCATAAAAGGCCGGGTCCAGCTCGGGGTAGGCTTCCTTGCTGATGCTGGCGCGCCCGCCGCGAAAGTGCAGCATGGTGGGCGAGGGGATGGTGACCTTGGGGGTGTGCCCGGCGCTGACCTGGCTCTTGAGGTAATTGAAATCGGCCAGCTGGATGTCCTTGACGTGGCGGACCTTGTCGATCACGCGCATCACCGGCGGGGCCAGCTCCTGCGTGCCGTCGGGCTTCTGGATGGTGACCGGGATGTCGGTCTTCACGCCGCCGATCTGCTCCAGGAAGTCGATGTGGAAATAGGTGCGGCGGAACTCGCCGTCGGTGATGCTCTTCAGGCCGATGTCTTCCTGGAACTTCACGATCTCGGTGATGGCCTTGTCTTCCACCGCGCGCAGCTGCTCGGGCGTGATGTCGCCTTTGGCCTTCTGTTCACGGGCTTCCAGCAGGTACTGGGGGCGCAGGAAGCTGCCGACGTGGTCGTAGCGGGCGGGGAGCTGGGTCATGGAAAGGTCTCCTGGTTGTGCGTTTCAGGTTGAATGGTAGAACACCCAAACGGGCGGCTATTGAATACAGGAATAGCTGATAGAGCGCAAAATTTGGGGAATTTCGTTGATTTTTTGGATTTTATGTATACATTGCGTATCCATGAAAACCGACCAAGCCGCCTTTCCGCTGAACGCCTGGTACGCCGCCGCCTGGGATGTCGAGGTGGGGCGCAGCCTGCTGGCGCGCACGCTGTGCAACCAGAAACTGGTGATGTTCCGCAAGACCGACGGCAGCGTGGCCGTGCTGGAAGATGCCTGCTGGCACCGCCTGCTGCCGCTGTCCATGGGGCGGCTGGACGGGGACGAGGTGACCTGCGGCTACCACGGCCTGGTGTACAACGCCCAGGGCCGCTGCACCCACATGCCCAGCCAGGAGACGCTGAACCCGTCGGCCTGCGTGCGCAGCTACCCGGTGGTGGAAAAGCACCGCTTCGTCTGGGTGTGGCCCGGCGACCCGGCCAAGGCCGACCCGGCGCTGGTGCCCGACATGCACTGGAACCACGACCCGGCCTGGGCGGGCGACGGCAAGCTCATCACCGTGAAATGCGACTACCGCCTGGTGATCGACAACCTCATGGACTTGACGCACGAGACCTTTGTGCACGGCTCCAGCATCGGCCAGCGCGCCGTGGCCGAGGCGCCGTTTGTGGCCACGCACGGCGAACGCACCGCGACGGTGACGCGCTGGATGGAAAACATCGACGCGCCGCCGTTCTGGGCGGGGCAGATCAGGCAGGGCCTGGGCTATGAAGGCAAGGTGGACCGCTGGCAGATCATCCGCTTTGAGGCGCCATGCACCGTGGTGATTGATGTGGGCGTGGCCGAGACAGGCACGGGGGCCATTCCGCCGGGTGGAAATCAGGGCGACCCGAAACAGAGCAACCGCCGCCGCGGCGTGAACGGCATGGTGCTCAACACCATCAGCCCCGAGACCCACGGCACCTGCCACTATTTCTGGGCGTTTGCCCGCAACTACTGCCTGGGCGAGCAGCGCCTGACGCACCAGCTGCGCGAGGGCGTGGCCAGCATCTTCCGCGAGGACGAGCTGGTGCTGGAGGCACAGCAGCAGGCCATGGATGCCCACCCGGACCACCAGTTCTACAACCTGAACATCGACGCCGGCTCCATGTGGGCGCGCCGGCTGATTGAGGGCATGGTGGCCAAAGAGCAATCGCCGTCACCGGTGATCCCGATCCGGAGGGTGGCATGAAGGAAGAAGCTGTCATTGCGGGCTTGACCCGCAATCCATGTGGCGTTGGCCCATCCTGCTTCCGGCGTGCCATGGATGCCCCCGGATCGGAGTCCGGGGCAAGCTTATCAAGTCCGGCATGACAGGCATGGAAACCCCCAGCACCGACAGCGCCCAGGTTCGCGCGCAGCTGCGCCTGCGCGAGATGATCCTGGCCGGCGAGCTGCCCGGCGGCACCCGCATTGCCGAGCTGGGCATCGTGGAAAAGCTGGGCGTGTCGCGCACGCCCATCCGCGCCGCGCTGATGCGGCTGGAGCAGGAGGGGCTGATCGAAAGCCTGCCCAACGGCGGCTATGCGGTGCGCACGTTCTCCGAGCGCGACGTGGCCGACGCCATCGAGCTGCGCGGCACCATCGAAGGCCTGGCCGCGCGGCTGGCGGCCGAGCGGGGCGTGGCCCCGGTGGTGATGGGCGAGGCGCGCGAATGCCTGGCGCAAATTGATGGCGTGCTGCTCAGCCCCGCCCTCAGCGACGAGGATTTTTCCGCCTATGTGCGGCTGAACGGGCGCTTTCACACGCTGCTGGGCGAGCTGTCGGGCAGCCCGTTCATGGTGCGCGAGCTGGAGCGCGTGGCCAGCCTGCCATTTGCATCGCCTTCGGGCTTTGTGGTGGTGCAGGCCAATTCGCCGCAGGCGCGCGACATGCTCATCGTGGCGCAGGACCAGCACCGCCAGGTGCTGGACGCGATCGAGCGGCGCGAGGGCGCGCGCGCCGAAGCCATCATGCGTGAGCATTCACGCATAGCGCAGCGCAACCTGCGCGACGCCGTCAAGAGCCACGACCTGGACCAGATGCCCGGCGTGCGCCTGATCCGCAAGCGAGCCTGAACCATGAAGACCAGCCAGACCTGGGCCGACGCCCATGTGCAATCCCTGCGTGACTTGACCCCCACGGTGCGCGAGTTCACCCTGCGCCCGGCGGGCGGCGCCCTGGCCCATGCGCCCGGCAGCCACCTGCAGGTGCAGCTGCTGGTGGGCGGGCAGCCGCAGACGCGGTCGTATTCGCTGGTGGGCGAGCCCGATGGCGAGGCCTATCGCATCGCCGTCAAGCGCCTGGACGACGGCAAGGGCGGGTCGCTGGCCATGTGGCAGCTGGCCCAGGGCGACCGGCTGCGCGTCAGCGAGCCGCAGAACCACTTTGCGCTGGCCTGGGACGCACCGGCGTACCTGCTGGCGGCCGGCGGCATTGGCGTGACGCCACTGGTGGGCATGGCCCGCGCGCTGGCCGCGCGCGGTGCCGCCGTGCGCATGCTGTACGCCGCGCGCAGCGACGCCGAGCTGGCCTATGCGGACAGCTTGCGCGACAGCCTGGGTGATGCACTGCGCACCTGCGTGGGCGAGCGCATCGACTTTGCCGCCGAGATCGCGGCGCTTTCGCCCGGCGCCCAGCTGTACCTGTGCGGCCCCGCGCCCATGTTGGACGCCGCCCGCCGCGCCTGGGAGGATTCGGGCCGGCCCGCGGCCGACCTGCGCTACGAGACCTTTGGCAGCAGCGGGCGGTTCGCGCCGCAGGCTTTCCGGGTGCAGATCCCGCGCCATGCGCTGGACATCACCGTGCCCGCGGGCTGCAGCCTGCTGGATGTGCTGGAAGGCGCGGGTGTGCAGACGCTGTCGGACTGCAGGCGCGGCGAATGCGGCCTGTGCGCCATGGACGTGCTGGCGGTGGATGGCGCGATTGATCACCGCGATGTGTACCTGAGCGAGCACGAGCGCCAGGCCAACAGCCGTATCTGCGCCTGTGTGTCCCGCGTGGTGGGCAGCGTGACGCTGGACACGGCCTGGCGCCCCGACTGAATAACAGGCGATCCGCTATCGCAAAAATCTATAACTGATAGAGGGCCAACCCCATTTCCCTGCCCCTTGCCGCGGCCCACAATCCGTGAGCCGTACCCCAACCGACCCCTGGAGACTGCCATGAACAAGAGACATTTCCTGAAAACCGCCGCCGCCGCGGCCGCCGTCGGCGCAGCAGGCCCCGTGCTGGCGCAGCAGACCGTCACGCTGCGCCTGCACCAGATGCTGCCGCAGCAGGCCACCATCCCGGCCAGGGCGCTGATCCCCTGGGCGCAGAAGGTGGAAAAGGATTCCGGCGGGCGCATCAAGGTCCAGCTGTTCCACGCCATGCAGCTGGGCGGCACGCCGCCCCAGCTGTTTGACCAGGCACGCGACGGCGTGGTGGACCTGACCTGGACGGTTCTGGGCTACACGCCGGGGCGCTTCAACAAGTCCGAGGTGTTCGAGCTGCCCTTCATGAGCGGCAACGCCGAGCAGTCTTCGCGCGCCTTCTGGGAATACGTGGAGAAAAACGCCGCCGATGAATTCAAGGACGTGAAGCTGGTGGCCGTGCACACCCATGGCCCCGGCCTGTTCCACACCAAGACGCCCGTGACCGGCCTGGAAAGCCTGCGCGGCATGAAGATCCGTGGCGGCTCGCGCGTGATCAGCAACATGCTGACCAAGCTGGGCGCCACGCCGGTGGGCATGCCCGTGCCGGCGGTGACCGACGCGCTGTCCAAGGGCGTGATCGAAGGCACCACCATCCCCTGGGAGGTGACGCCCGCGCTCAAGGTCAGCGAGCTGGTCAAGAACCACACCACCTTTGCCGGCAAGGAAGGCCTGTACACCCAGACCTTTGCCTTCTCGATGAACAAGGCGGCCTATGAAAAGCTGCCGGCTGACCTGAAGAAAGTGATTGACGCCAATTCGGGCATCGAGACCGCCGCCATGTTTGGCCGCGCGATGGACGACGGCGACAAGGCCGGGCGCGAGATTGCCGTGAAGGCCGGCAACAACATCGTGGCACTGGACGTGGCCGAGACGCAGCGCTGGCGCCGCACCGCCTCCTCGGTGGAGACCGACTGGATCGCCGAAATGAAGGGCAAGAACATCGACGGCGCCAAACTGGTGTCCGAGGCCCGCGCGCTGATCGCCAAATACCAGAAGTGATCTTTCAGGCGGCGGCGCTGCGACGATAATCCGCCCCAGCGCCAGCCGGCGCTGCGGGGGGCTTCACCCCTATCCCAACAACTAAAGCGGTGATGAATTGAAAACCCTTTCCTTTCTGGCCAGGCTCTGCGCCGTCCTGGCGGGCGTGATCCTCACTGCCATTACCCTTGTGACCTGCGCCAGCCTGATCGGGCGCAACACCATCGGCGTCACGCTGGTGGGGGACTACGAGCTGACGGCGGCGGCCGCCGGCGCGGCGGTGGCGCTGTTCCTGCCCTGGTGCCAGCTGCGGCGCGAAAACATCATCGTGGATTTCTTCACCGCGCGCGCCTCCGTCCGGACGAACGCGCTGCTGGACCGTTTTGGCGCCCTGATGCTGGGCGCCATCATGCTGCTGCTGGCCTGGCGCACGGCGGTGGGCGGCATCAGCGCCTTCCGCTCCAATTCGACGACCATGATGCTGGGCTTTCCGGAATGGATCGTCTATTCGGCCATGGTGCCGCCCATGGTGCTGACGGCCGTGATTGCGCTGGTGCAGACCGCCCGCGGTGACTTTGCGGAGAAGGGCCAATGAGCGCATTGACTTTGGCGGGCCTGATCTTTGCCTGCATGCTGGTGCTGATGGCCGCGCGCGTGCCGATTGCCATTGCGATGTTCGTGGCCGGCGTGTTCGGCTACCTGTACCAGGTGGGCCCGGCGCCGTTCCTGAACAACCTCAATGGGCTGGCTTACGCGCGCTTTGCCAGCTATGACCTGTCCGTCATACCGCTGTTCATCCTGATGGGCAACTTTGCCACGCAGGGCGGCATCTCCAAGGCGCTGTTCCAGTTCGCCAGCGTGATCATGGCGCGATTTCGCGGCGGCCTGGCCATGGCCGCGGTGATGGCCAGCGCGGCGTTTGGCGCCATCTGCGGCTCGTCCATTGCCACGGCGGCCACTATCACGTCCGTGGCGCTGCCCGAGATGAAGCGCCACGGCTATTCGGGCCGGCTGGCCACCGGCACGCTGGCCGCCGGCGGCACGCTGGGCATCCTGATCCCGCCGTCGGTGCCGCTGGTGATCTACGCCATCCTCACCGAGCAGAACATCGCCAAGCTGTTCGCGGCGGCCACCATCCCCGGCCTGATCGCCATGTGCGGCTACCTGATTGCCATTGCTGTTTACGTGCGGCTGTTCCCCGGCCACGCGCCCGAGCATGACGACGACCGCCCGCGCATGACGCTGGCCGGCGTGATGGCGGTGGCGCCGATCGCCATCATCTTCCTCATCGTGTTCGGCGGCATCTACGGCGGCCTGTTCACGCCCACCGAGGGCGCGGGCGTGGGCGCGGCGGCCACCTTCGTGGCCGCGCTGCTGCGCCGCGAGCTCACGCTGAAGAAGATCGCGCACTGCTTCTATGCCACCGCGGCGGCCAGCGCCATGATCTTCCTGATCTTCATCGGCGCGGACATGATGAACGCCGCGCTGGCCCTGACCCAGGTGCCCGCGCAGCTGGCCAGCGTGATCCAGGGCTGGAAGATCGCGCCGGTGCTGGTGGTGTCGGGCATCCTGCTGTTTTACGTGGTGCTGGGCGCGGTGATGGACGAGCTGTCCATGATCCTGCTGACCATTCCGATCTTTTTCCCGGTGGTGATGGGGCTGGACTTCGGTCTGCCCAAGGAGTCGGTCGCGATCTGGTTCGGCATCATGGTGCTGATGACCGTGGGCTTTGGCCTGCTGGCGCCGCCGGTGGGGCTGAATGTGTACGTGGTCAACGGCATGGCCAAGGACGTGCCGATCGGCGAGAGCTACAAGGGCGTGATGCCGTTCCTGGTGAGCGATGTGCTGCGTACTGTCTTGCTGCTGGCATTCCCGCCGATCTCGCTGTGGCTGGTGAAGTACGTGGGGTAGCGCTGGCATGAAGATCGAACGCATCGGCCTGGTGGGCCACGGCGAGGTGGGCCGGATATTCAGCGCCGGCCTGCGTGGCCAGAACGGCGTGGCCGCCGTGGGCGCCTGGGACCTGAAGTTTGCGGCAAGCGCCACGCGCGACGCCGAGCTGGCCCATGCGGCGCGCCAGGGCGTGACGGCCCATGCATCCATGGCCACGCTGTGCGCGGCCTCGGACCTGGTGATCTCGGCGGTGACGGCCTCCAACACCCTGGCCGTGGCCCAGGAGGCCGCGCGCCACATCCGCGCGGGCACGGTGTTTCTGGACCTCAATTCCGCGTCGCCGGGCACCAAGCAGCAGGCGGCGGCGGCCATTGAAGCGGCCGGCGCGCTGTATGTGGAAGCCGGCGTCATGACGTCGGTGCCGCCGTATGGCATCCGCGTGCCCATGCTGCTGGGCGGTGCGCAGGCTGCTGCATTGGCCACCGTGCTGGCGGGCTGGGGCATGGACGCGCGCGCGGTCAGCGACCGGCTGGGCGTGGCCAGCGCCATCAAGATGAGCCGCAGCGTGATGATCAAGGGCCTGGAGGCGCTGGTGATCGAAAGCTACGCCACCGCCCGCGCCTACGGCGTGGAGGACCATGTGCTGCCCACCCTGCAGGAGACCTTTCCGTCCATCGACTGGAGCGCGCAGGGCGCGTACTTCTTCAGCCGCGTGGTGCAGCATGGCAAGCGCCGCGCCGAAGAGATGCGCGAAGCCGCCAACACGGTGCGCGAGGCCGGTTTCGAGCCGCTGATGACCTCGGCCATCGCCGCCAAGCAGCAATGGGTGGCCGACCAGGCCGCCATCGGTCTCTTTGACGAAGTGGGCAAGGGCGCCCGCTGGCAGGACTACGCGGACGCACTGATCGCCCCCATCGCGTCGCGCAAGCCCTGACGCCCGGGCTGGCGCATGCTTGACATCCTGGCCATTACCGGGCCCATCTACCTGCTGATTGCCGCTGGCTACCTGACCACCCGCGCCGGCCTGTTTGCGCGCGCCGACATGCGCGTGTTCGGCAAGTTCGTGATCAACCTGGCGCTGCCCGCGCTGCTGTTCAACGCGCTGTCGCAACGCGCGGTGGCCGAAGTGCTGAACCCGGTGTTCGTGGCGGCCTATGCGCTGGGCTCGCTGATGGCCATGGCGCTGGGCGTGCTGTGGGCGCGCCGGGTGGCCGGCAAGACGCTGTCGGCCAGCGCCTTCGTGGGCATGGGCATGTCGTGTTCCAACAGCGGCTTCATCGGCTATCCGCTGGTGGCGCAGGTGTTCGGACCGGTCAATGCCGGCATCGGCCTGGCGCTGGCCATGGTGGTGGAAAACTTCCTGCTGCTGCCGCTGGCCCTGGCGCTGGCCGACAGCGATGTACCGGCAAGCGCCGGCGCTGGCCGCGCGGCGCGCTGGCGCCAGGCGCTGACGCAGTCGGCCCGCGGCCTGGTGCGCAACCCCATGATCTGGGGCATTGCCATCGGCTTTGCGTTTTCGCTGCTGGGCTGGCGCCTGCCCGTGCCCGCCGCCCGCGCGGTGGACCTGCTGGCCGCGGCCTGCGCGGCGCTGTCGCTGTTCGTCATCGGCGGCTCGCTGGTGGGCGTGGCCACGCGCGGCATGGCGCGCGACGTGGCGGCGATTGCGGCCGGCAAGCTGGTGCTGCACCCGCTGGCCGTGCTGCTGTGCGTATGGCTGCTGCCGCCCATGGCACGCGAGCTGCAGATCGCGGTGGTGATGTTCGCCGCGGTGCCCATGCTGGGCATCTACCCCATCCTGGCGCAAAAGCACGGCCATGACGGCCCGGCCGCCGCCGCGCAGATGGGCACGACAGTGGCGTCGTTCGTGACGCTGAACCTGTTGCTCTGGTTTTTACGCTAGCAGTTCGCGCGCTGTCTGCTGGATCAGCTCCAGCATGGCCTTTTGCGTCAGCGTGGCGGGGCGCTGCGAGCTGACCGCAAGCGACAGCTTGGTGCGCAGGCGCGGCGCGATCGGCCGCAGCGCAAAGGCCTGGGGCCGCCCGGACGTGGCCACGGCGTTGCGCGACAGCACCGCGCTGCCCGCGCCGTCGGCCACCAGCTCCAGGATGGCGGCCACGCCGTCGATTTCCAGCGCAATGCGCGGGCGCAGCCCCAGGTTGGCCAGGCCCGACTCCACCAGCATGCGGATGGCGTTGGGCCGGCTGGGTATGACCAGGGGCATCGCGGCAATGTCCTTCAGCGCGATGGCCTTGGCTATGGCGCGCACGCCTTGGGCCTGGCGCTCCACCAGGAACAGGTCCTCTTCCAGCAGCGGCGTGATCTCGGTGTCGGTGGACGCGGCGGCGTTGTACAGCAGGGCAATGTCCAGTCGGCCGTTGGCCACCGATTCCTGCATCCCCACCGACAGGCCTTCGGTGATGGACAGCGTGGCCTCGGGCATGCGCTGGCGGAACTCCCGGATCAGCGGCACGGCCAGCACCTTGGCCACGCTGGGTGGCAGGCCAATGGCCACGCGCCCGGCCAGCGCGCCGCGCACGCGGCCCAGCTCTTCGCGCGCGCGTTCGACCTGGTGCAGGATGCCGCGGCCATGCTCCAGCAACAGCTTGCCGGCCTCGGTAGGGGTGGCCCCGCGGCCGTTGCGCGCCAGCAGGTTCTGGCGCAGTTCTACCTCCAGCAGGCGCACCTGGCGGCTCAGGGCGGGCTGGGCCACGTCCAGCGCAATGGCGGCGCGGGTGAAGCTGCCCATTTCAGCGACGCGCACAAAGTATTCGAGCTGTTTGAGGTCCATGGGTGACGGTGGCCGAATCGATACGGAGTGAATAACTTGGTAGCAATTATGCCGAAGTGCTATAGCTGCTAGTGGGGCCCATGCCTTTCGAGCCAGGGGGGCAGTGCCCACAATCACAGCATGACTCTCACTCTCAAGGCCATTTCGTCCATGGCCACGCGCCAGGTGCTGCTGGAAGTGGCCGCCGCCTTCGAGGCGCAGTCGGGTTACCGCATCGAATTTGAATCGGTCGGCGGCGTGGACGCCGCCAAACGCGTGCAGGCCGGCGAGGCGTTCGACGCCGTGGTCCTGGCGTCCGATGCCATCGACAAGCTGATCGCCGCGGGCCACGTGCTGCCGGGCCGTGTGGACCTGGTGCGTTCGGGCGTGGCGGTGGCCGTGCGCGCGGGCGCGGCCTTGCCGGATATCGGCAGCGAGGATGCGGTGCGCGCCGCCGTGCTGGGCGCGTCCAGCATCAGCTATTCCACAGGGCCCAGCGGCGTCGCGCTGGCGGCGCTGTTCGAGCGCTGGGGCATCGCGGAACAGATCAAGCCGCGCATGGTGCAGGCGCCGCCTGGCGTGCCGGTGGGCTCACTGGTGGCCAAGGGCGAGGTGGCATTGGGCTTTCAGCAGCTGAGCGAGCTGATCCACGTGGAGGGCATCACCATCGTGGGCGCGCTGCCGGCGGCCATCCAGATCATCACGACCTTCTCGGGCGGCGTTGCCGCCGCGGCACGGCACCCCGACGCGGCGCGTGCCATGCTGGATTTCATGGCCGCACCGCATGCCGCGGCGGCCAAGCGGCGCCAGGGCATGGAGCCTGCCTGAACCTTTTCAAATCAAGACCCAAGAGGAAGACATGTCACTCATCATCGACTGCCACGGCCACTACACCACGGCGCCCAAGGCGCTGGAGAACTGGCGCAACGCGCAGATCGCCGGTATCAAGGACCCATCGGCCATGCCGCGCGCAGCCGACTTGAAGATCAGCGACGACGAGCTGCGCGAGTCCATCGAGACCAACCAGCTGCGCCTGATGAAAGAGCGGGGCAGCGACATCACGCTGTTCAGCCCGCGCGCGAGCTTCATGGCGCACCACATTGGCGATTTCAACGTGTCCAGCACCTGGGCTGCCATCTGCAACGAGCTGTGCTTTCGCGTGTCCACGCTGTTCCCCGACCACTTCGTGCCCGTGGCCATGCTGCCCCAGTCGCCCGGTGTGGACCCGGCTACCTGCATCCCCGAGCTGGAAAAATGCGTGAAGGAATACGGCGCGGTCGGTATCAACCTGAACCCGGACCCGTCGGGCGGCCACTGGACCAGCCCGCCGCTGACCGACCGGCACTGGTACCCCATCTACGAAAAGATGGTGGAGTACGACCTGCCGGCCATGATCCATGTGTCCACCAGCTGCAACGCCTGCTTCCACACCACGGGCGCGCATTACCTGAACGCCGACACCACGGCCTTCATGCAGTGCATCCAGGGCGACCTGTTCAAGGATTTCCCCACGCTGAAGTTCCTGATCCCGCACGGTGGCGGCGCGGTGCCATACCACTGGGGCCGTTTCCGCGGCCTGGCGCAGGAGATGAAGCGCCCGCTGCTGGAAGACCATGTGCTGAACAACATCTTCTTTGACACCTGCGTGTACCACCAGCCGGGCATTGATTTGCTCAATACCGTGATCCCGGTCAAGAATGTTTTGTTTGCTTCTGAAATGATTGGCGCAGTGCGCGGCATTGACCCGACCACGGGCAACTATTACGACGACACCAAGCGCTACATCGAGGCGTCGAAGATCCTGAGTGCGGATGACAAGCACCAGATCTACGAGGCCAATACGCGGCGGGTGTTTTCGAGGCTGGATGCGCGACTGAAATCAAAGGGGCTGTGACCATGTATGAACTAGGCGTCGTTTACCGCAACATCACCCGTACCGACCGTGCCACTGCGGATGGGCTGGCCGCCCTGGGATCGGCCACGGTCCACGAAGCCATGGGCCGTGTGGGCCTGATGAAGCCGTACATGCGGCCCATCTATGCGGGCGCACAGGTCAGCGGCACCGCGGTGACCGTGCTGCTGCACCCCGGCGACAACTGGATGATGCATGTGGTGGCCGAGCAGATCCAGCCCGGTGACGTGGTGGTGGCCGCCATCACCGCCGAGTGCACCGATGGCTACTTTGGCGATCTGCTGGCCACCAGCTTCAAGGCGCGTGGCGCCCGTGCGCTGGTCATCGACGCTGGCGTGCGCGACGTGAAGACGCTCACCGAGATGGGCTTTCCGGTGTGGAGCAAGGCCATCAGCAGCAAGGGCACGATCAAGGCGACCATCGGCTCGGTCAACATCCCCGTGGTATGCGCGGGCATGATCGTCAACCCCGGCGACGCCGTGGTGGCCGACGATGACGGCGTGGTGGTGGTGCCCAAGGCGATGGCGCAAAAGACGCTGGACGCGGCCCGCGCGCGCGAAGCCAATGAAGGTGAAAAGCGCGACAAGCTGGCCAGCGGCATCCTGGGGCTGGACATGTACAAGATGCGTGAGCCGCTGGAAAAAGCCGGTTTGCGCTACATCGACTGAAAGCCGCCATGAGCAAACCCACAAGCGGTGATTTCACCAAAACCCCTGGCTGGCTCGACTGGTACACCGGCCCCAGCAAGCCGGCCTTTCGGTTGCCGCCCGGCAGCGTGGACGCGCATTGCCATGTGTTCGGCCCGGGCGCTGAATTCCCCTATGCGCCCGAGCGCAAGTACACCCCGTGCGACGCCAGCAAGGCGCAGCTGTTTGCGCTGCGTGACCACCTGGGTTTTGACAAGAACGTGATCGTGCAGGCCACCTGCCACGGCGCGGACAACCGGGCGCTGGTGGATGCGCTGCAGCACTCCAATGGCAAGGCCCGTGGCGTGGCCACCGTCAAGCGCAGCGTGACCGACGATGAACTGCAGGCCATGCACACGGCCGGCGTGCGCGGCGTGCGCTTCAACTTCGTCAAGCGGCTGGTGGACTTCACGCCCAAGGACGAGCTGATTGAGATTGCCAACCGCATCAAGCCGCTGGGCTGGCATGTGGTGATTTATTTTGAGGCGGTGGACCTGCCCGAGCTGTGGGACTTCTTCACCGCGCTGCCGACCACGGTGGTGGTGGATCACATGGGCCGCCCGGACGTGACCAAGCCGGTGGATGGCCCCGAGTTTGCGCTGTTCATGAAGTTCATGCGCGAGCACGGCAACGTGTGGAGCAAGGTGAGCTGCCCCGAGCGGCTGAGCGTGACCGGCCCCAGCGCCCTGGACGGTGAGCGCCATGCCTACCGCGACGTGATCCCGTTTGCCCGCCAGGTGGTGGAAGCCTTCCCCGACCGCGTGCTGTGGGGCACCGACTGGCCGCACCCGAACCTGAAGGACCACATGCCGGATGACGGGCTGCTGGTGGACTTCATTCCGCACATCGCGGCAACACCCGAGCTGCAACGCAAGCTGCTGGTGGACAACCCGACGCGCCTCTATTGGGGAGACTGAAATCATGCCACTCGACAAACCCTACCTGGACGTGCCCGGCACGACGATTTTTGACGCCGAGCAGTCGCGCAAGGGCTACTGGCTCAACCAGTTCTGCATGAGCCTGATGAAGGCCGACAACCGCACGCGCTTCAAGGCCGATGAGCGCGCCTATCTGGATGAATGGGCCATGACGGAAGATCAGAAACAGGCCGTGCTGGCGCGCGACCTGAACCGCTGCATTGCGCTGGGCGGCAACATCTACTTCCTGGCCAAGATCGGCGCGACCGATGGCAAGAGCTTCCAGCAGATGGCCGGCAGCATGACGGGCATGAGCGAAGAGGAATACCGCAACATGATGATTGGCGGCGGCCGCTCGATCGAAGGCAATCGTTACGTGGGGGAGAGGAAATAATGGCCCGCATCACCGCAAGCGTTTTCACATCGCACGTGCCCGCCATTGGCGCGGCGCTGGACCTGGGCAAGACCGGCGAGCCCTACTGGCAGCCGGTGTTCCAGGGTTACGACTTCTCCAAGCAATGGATGAAGGACAACAAACCCGACGTCATCTTCCTGGTGTTCAACGACCATGCCACGGCGTTCAGTCTGGAGATGATCCCGACCTTCGCCATCGGCACCGCGGCGGAATATCAGCCCGCTGACGAAGGCTGGGGCCCGCGCCCGGTGCCCAAGGTGGTGGGCCACCCCGAGCTGGCATCGCACATTGCCCAGAGCGTGATCCAGCAGGACTTTGACCTGACCATCGTGAACAAGATGGACGTGGACCACGGCCTGACCGTGCCGCTGAGCCTGATGTGCGGCCAACCGCAGGAATGGCCCTGTCCGGTGATCCCGTTCGCGGTCAACGTCGTGCAGTACCCGGTGCCCAGCGGCCGGCGCTGCCTGAACCTGGGCAAGGCCATCCGCCGTGCGGTGGAAAGCTTTGACCAGGACCTGAATGTGCACATCTGGGGCACGGGCGGCATGAGCCACCAGCTGCAGGGGCCGCGTGCGGGGCTGATCAACCGCGAGTTTGACAACGCCTTCCTGGACCGCATGATTGACGACCCCGAAAGCCAGGCCGCCGTGCCGCATATTGACTATGTGCGCGAGGCCGGCAGCGAGGGCATCGAGCTGGTGATGTGGCTGATCGCGCGCGGTGCCATGGCCGATCTGGCCGGTGGACCCAAGCCCACCGTCAAGCACCGCTTCTACCATGTGCCTGCCTCGAATACGGCGGTAGGCCACCTGATTCTGGAGAACTGAACCATGACCATCAAAGTAGCCCTGGCAGGCGCCGGCGCCTTCGGCACCAAGCACCTGGACGCCATCAAGCTGATCGACGGCGTGGAATGCGTGAGCGTGATCGGCCGCGAGCTGGACAAAACCAAAGAAGTGGCCGCCAAATACGGCATAGGCCACGTGACCACCGACCTGGCCGAGAGCCTGGCGCTGAAAGAAGTGGACGCCGTGATCCTGTGCACACCCACGCAGATGCATGCGTCGCAGACCCTGGCCTGCCTGGCCGCGGGCAAACATGTACAGGTGGAAATCCCGCTGTGCGACGTGCTCAAGGACGGCGAGGAAGTGGTGGCCAGGGCCAAAGCCAGCGGCCTGGTGGCCATGTGCGGCCACACCCGCCGCTTCAACCCCAGCCACCAGTACGTGCACAAAAAGATCAAGGCGGGTGAGTTCAACATCCAGCAGATGGACGTGCAGACGTACTTCTTCCGCCGTACCAACATGAACGCGCTGGGCCAGCCGCGCAGCTGGACGGACCACCTGCTGTGGCACCACGCCGCGCACACGGTGGACCTGTTTGCCTACCAGTGCGGCAGCCCCATCGTGAAGGCCAACGCCATCCAGGGTCCGATCCACCCCACGCTGGGCATTGCCATGGACATGAGCATCCAGCTGCAGGCGGCCAACGGCGCGATCTGCACGCTCAGTTTGAGCTTCAACAACGACGGCCCGCTGGGCACCTTCTTCCGCTACATCGGCGACACGGCCACCTACATCGCGCGCTATGACGATCTGTTCAACGGCAAGGACGAAAAGATCGACGTGAGCCAGGTGGACGTGAGCATGAACGGCATCGAGCTGCAGGACCGTGAGTTCTTTGCCGCGATCAAGGAGGGGCGTGAGCCCAATGCGAGCGTGGCCAAGGTACTGCCTTGCTACCAGGTGCTGCATCAACTCGAACAGCAGCTGTCGTGATGCAACGCAAGGTCGGCGAACTCAAGGTCCAGCCCATCGGCCTGGGCTGCATGAACCTGGACCATGCCTATGGCCCGGCCGCCAGCGCGGAGCAGGGCGAGCGCGTGCTGCTGGGTGCGCTGGACGCGGGCTACGACTTTTTTGACACGGCCACGCTGTATGGCGGTGGCCGCAATGAAGAGCGTGTGGGCGCGGTGCTGGCAAAGCACCGCAGCCGCTTCACGCTGGCCAGCAAATGCGGCATGGCCATCATCCCCGTGGACGGCAAGATGACGCGCGTGATCGACGGGCGGCCCGAGACGCTGCGCCGTGAATGCGAGAACAGCCTGCGCCGCCTGAAGACGGACGTGATCGACCTGTATTACCTGCACCGTTGGGACAGGAAGGTGCCGATTGAAGACAGCGTGGGCGAGATGTCGCGCATGGTCGAGCGCGGCCAGGTGCGCAGCATTGGCCTGAGCGAGGTGTCTGCCGCCACGCTGCGTCGCGCGCATGCGGTGCACCCCATTGCCGCACTGCAGACCGAATACTCACTGTGGTCGCGCAATGCCGAGATTGCCGTGCTGGACGCCTGCCGCGAACTGGGCACGGCCTTTGTGGCCTTCAGCCCCGTGGCGCGCGGCTACCTGTGTGGCACGGTGACGGACGTGAGCGCCTTGCCCGCGGGCGACATCCGCCGCGCCATGCCGCGCTTCAAGCCCGAGCACTACCCGGCCAACCTGGCGCTGCTCAAGGGCTACACGGCGCTGGCCAGCGAAATGGGCTGCACGCCCGCGCAGCTGGCCCTGGCCTGGCTGCTGCACAAGGCGCCGCACATCATTCCCATCCCAGGCACCACGAATGAATCGCACATGCGTGACAACATCGCGGCGGCGCGCATCGCGCTCAGCCCGCAGGTGCTGGCGCAGGTGGATGGGCTGATCAACCAGCAGACGGTGTCGGGCCCGCGCTATGACGCGCAGGCCACGAGCGAGGTGGATACCGAGAACTTCGCCTGAACGAGAACTTCGCCTGAGCGCGCGTCAGTAGTTCAGGTGGACGATGGTCTTGCGCGCATCCGGCGGCAGAGCGGCCAGCGTGTCGGCCAGCCAGCTCAGGCAGGCATCGGCGTCATGGCTTTCGGGCAGCTTGGGGTCCGGCGCCAGTACGGTGGCGATGTGAAAGCGCAGCGTCACGCCCGGCGGCAGGCGCGGTGAGGGGCGCAGGCCGCCCGCCAGCGCCTGGGTAGCCAGGGCCACCATTTCCGCCGGCTTGACCGGCCCCTCCAGCAGCATCACAAACTGGCTGGCGCCGGTGCGTGCCACGGTGTCCACGTCGCGCGCCACGCCCATCAGCCGGGCGGCGGCCAGCACCAGCGCGCGGTCGGCAGCCTCGCGGCCATGCGCTGCCAGGATGTCGGCGTGGTTGGACAGGTCCACCGCCAGCACGGCGCAGCCCAGCCGGGTGCGGCGCGCGCGGCGCAGCGCATCGCGCAGGCGGAAGGTCAGCACCTCGGGCACGGGCAGGCCGGTCAAGGGGTCGCGCGTGTCCATGGCGCGGGCGCGCACGCGTGATTCGCTGAGCTCCCGCGCGCGCCGGCCCAGCACCCACAGCTGCAAGGGGATCTCCAGCGCCGCGCCGATGGCCAGCGAATATTGCGTGAGGAAGCTCGCGCTCAGCACGCCCCAGTTGCGCAGCGTGGGAAAGGGCGCGGTGGCGATCACCGGCAGAAAGCCCACCGCCATCCACAGCGCCCAGCGCTCGCCGTGGCGGTGGCTCCACACGCATACGGCCAGCACCAGCACCAGCGTGGCCACCTGGTACAGCGTGAGCACGGCAAAGCTCCAGGGCGCGGGCCAGGCTGTGTAGGCCACGGCCCAGACCACGCCAAACGCCGCCCAGGCCAGCACAAAATGATCCAGCGGCGCCGACAGCCGGCGCGTGCCGCAGACCTCGCGCACCAGCAGCGTGCCGGTGGCGCACGACAGCATGGCAAACACATACGGCGCGGCGTTGTTCCACCAGGGCGATTGCGGCCAGACAAACAGGCCGCCGACACCCATGAAGCACAGCTGGATCATCATCATGGACGCGGCGTACAGGCAGTACAGCGCAAAGGCACGGTCGGCGTACTGCCGCGCGCTCAACGCGCCCAGGTAGATCACCAGCACCGCCAGGCCAAAGTACGCGCCCAGCAGCAGCAGGCTGGTGTTGCGCCAGTGGCCCAGCGTGTCCTCGCGCATCAGGCGCAGCTGCGCGCCCACCGGGATGGGCTGGTTGGTCATGCGCAGCAGATAGGCGCGCGCGCCGTCGGGCGTGGCCACCTCAAACACCGGGATACGGTCACGGATGGGCCATTGCGCCACGGGCCGGTGGTCACCCGCGTGCAGGCCCGTCCATGGGCCGTCCGGGCCCTGGTGGTAGAGGCTGGCCGTATCAATGCCGTGAAAGCTGACCTGCAGGTACCAGCGCGAGCCCGGCGGCAGCGGCCCGAGCGTGAAGCGCTGCCACAGCGCGCCGGTGCCCAGCGCATGGCTTTGGGTGGCGCGCGACGGCTGCCAGGGCAGCGTGGCCGCCTGCGCCGCCACCTGGGCGGCGTCCAGCGTGCCGGTGGGGTCGATCCACCATTCGGTGCGGGCGGTGATGTCCACGTCGGCGGACGGCCCCACATCCACCGGGCTTTGCGCCAGGGCGCCGCCGGCGGCCCCCACCAGCAGCAGGGCCATGACCCCCGCTCGGAACAGGCTTCGCATTTGTTGTTCTCCGTACAGCCAGTCTAAGCGCCGAAACAAACTGAAATAAAGCGAAACCGTGCTGCGATGACCCGCAGGTGTTGCGCCGGCACCATCGAGGGCATCAACAACCCCTTTGAAAGGACTCTGTTATGCGACCCTGGATCAAACGCACCCTGTACGGCCTGTTCGGCGCCACCATTGTTCTGGGCGGAATCACCGCCTGCGGCCATCGTGTCGGCCATCACGGCATGCACGCCTCGGCCGAGGACCAGGCGAAATTCCGCACCAAGATGGTGGACCGCGTGAGCGACAAGCTGGAATTGAACGCCGACCAGAAAGCCAAGCTGGGCGTGCTGGCCGACAAGCTGCAGGCCCAGCGCGCTGCGCTGCAGGGCAAGGCCGCCAACCCGCGCGCCGAGGTGGAAGCCCTGGTCGCCGGTGACAAATTCGACCGTGCCCGCGCCCAGGCGCTGGTGACCGAAAAGACCACCGCCATCACCGGTAAGAGCCCTGAAGTGATTACCGCAGCTGGCGACTTCTATGACAGCCTGACGCCCGCGCAGCAGACCAAGGTGCGCGAGTTCATGCAAAGCCGCGGCGGCTGGCGCCGAGGATGAGCCCCCACGGTCGCTCACTGCGTGTAGCTCCCTGCCCCCCGAGGGGGCCGCGTTTGGCCTTGGGGCGGCCCGGCGGCCAAACCTGTCGTACGCCACAATCAGCCGCATGCAACGCATCCTGCTGATTGACGACGATGCCGGGCTGGGGGAGCCGCTGGCCACGTATTTCGCGCGCTATGAAATGCAGCTGGTGCAAGCGCTGCGGCCCAGCGCCGGCCTGGCGCTGATGCGCCAGGAGCAGCGGCGCGGCGGTTTTGACGCCGCCATCCTGGACGTGATGCTGCCCGAGATGGACGGCTTCGAGCTGTGCCGCACCATCCGCAAGGAGAGCGACATTCCCATCGTGATGCTGACCGCCCGCGGTGATGTGATGGACCGCGTGGTGGGGCTGGAGCTGGGCGCGGACGACTACCTGCCCAAGCCGTTCGAGCCGCGCGAGCTGGTCGCGCGCATCCAGACCGTGCTGCGCCGGAAAAAGCCCACAGGTACAAGCGGCACGCTGCAGTTTGACGGCCTGCTGATCGACCCCACCACCCGCGCAGCCTTCAGGCAGGGCGAGCCACTGGAGCTGACCAGCACCGAATTTGACCTGCTGCTGTTGCTGGCCCGCGAGCCAGGCAAGGTCTTCACCCGCGACGACATCCTGAACCACCTGCGTGGCCGCGAGGCCGAGCTGTACACCCGCGCGGTGGACATCGTGGTGAGCCGCCTGCGCAAGAAGCTGGAGCCGCTGGACGCCATCAAGACCTTGCGCAACGCGGGCTATGCGCTGGCCCTCAGGCCGCCGCCATGACGCAGGCCGGCCAGATCAACTGGCATCAGCGCCTGCGCCATTCATTGCGCTGGCGCCTGGTGGTGCTGTTCATCCTGCTGGCGCTGGCCATGAGCGGCGCCTTCCTGTTTGGCATGCAAAAGGCGCTGGGCACGGGCTGGCGCGACGCGGCCCGCCCGCTGCTGGTGGACTATGTGGATCGCGTGGCCGCCGAGATTGGCAGCCCGCCCAGCGTGGACCGCGCCCAGGCCATCACGCAGCGCCTGCCGGTCACGGTGCGCATCAGCGGCCCGCAGGTCAACTGGCGCAGCCACCCTGATGACGATGACGCGCATCGCCACCGCCGCGACCGGTGGATGGACGACCCGCCCGACCCTGGCGACGAGCGGCTGCTGACCCGCACCACCGCCGACGGACACCGCATCGACTTTGGCCTGAGCATCAAGCCCTGGCGTGATCGCCCGCGCTTCATTGGCTGGGCGACGCTGACCACGCTGCTGCTGCTGACTGCGCTGGCCTATGCCTATGTGCGCCGGCTGCTGCGCCCGCTGGACGACATTGGCGCGGGGGCGCGGCGCTTTGGCACGGGCGACTTTGCGCAGCCCATAGCCGTGCGCCGCCGTGACGAGCTGGGTGACCTGGCCACCGACGTGAACGCCATGGCCGCGAGCATCCACCAGATGCTGGAGGCCAAGCGCACGCTGCTGCTGGCCATCAGCCACGAGCTGCGCAGCCCCATCACCCGTGCGCGGCTGAACACCGAACTGCTGGTGGAGGACGGCGACACCGGCGCGCGGCGCAGCGCGCTGCTGCGCGACCTGCAGGAAATGGCCAGCCTGGTGAATGACCTGCTGGAAAGCGAACGCCTGGGCGCCGGCCACAGCGCGCTGCATCGCGAGCCCACCGACCCCGCCGCGCTGGCACGCGAGGTGGTGGATGCGCTGGCGCAAAGCCACCCTGGCGCCGCCGTGCAGCTGGAGCTGGCCGATGGCCTGCCCACGCTGAACCTGGACCGCACCCGCATGCGCCTGCTGCTGCGCAACCTGCTGGACAACGCGCTGCGCCACAGCGCGGGCGCCCCGCAGCCGCCGGTTTTGCGGGTGGCGTTGCAAGGGCAGGGGGTGGCCTTCACGGTGCGTGACCACGGGCCCGGCGTGCCCGCCGACGCGCTACCCCACCTGGCCGAGCCCTTCTACCGCCCCGACACCTCACGCGAACGCGCCACCGGCGGCGTGGGCCTGGGCCTGTACCTGTGCCGGCTGGTGGCGCAGGCGCATGGGGGGGTGTTCAGGGTGGGCAATGCCGAGGGTGGGGGGCTGGAGGTCCAGGTGCTGTTGCCCGTGTAGGCTGCTGACACACAGCTGACCTTCAACCCGCCTACGCTGGCTGCTCCATCAACCCAAGGAGATTCCCCATGAACACGCAGGAAGTTGCCAATGCCTTCACCGCACTGTGCAAGGCTGGCCGGTTTGACGAAGCTGGCCAGCAGTTCTGGGCCGACACCGTCGTGTCGGTCGAGGCCATGCAAGGCGAGGGCGCCCGGGTGGAAGGCCGCAACCAAGGGCGGCGAGCGCCTGGGCATGGACGAGATGGGTGTCTACACCGTACAGGACGGCAAGGTGACCGAAGAGCGGTTTTCTACGGCAGCTGAAGCCGCTGCACGCTCAGGCCATGCGCAGCTGGCGCCGGCGGAAGAACAGCACCCCGCCGGCGGCTGCCAGCGTCAGCGCCACAAGTGACGCCGCGCCCAGGCCCCACACCACCCAGAGGGCGATGGGCACCAGCCCGACCAGAAATTCACCCGATCCCTGCAGCAGGCCGGCCGCCCATTGCATGAACGGCGCCATGGAATCCACCCATTCACGCCAGGCCGGGCCGAACCACGGCGCCAGTACCTCGGGCAAGGGCAGGGTGCGGGCTTTTTCCACCGTTTCTGCCCACGGCGCGGCCGTCACCAGGCTCCACAGGGCATGCGTGGCCCACATCAGGCCGCTCCACACGGCCAGCAGGATCAGGCCCACGGCCCAGATGGCGATCATCATGGTTCAATTCCTCCGTTCAGTTTCCTGCATCACAGGTGGCAGGCGTCAGCCGGTGTGACTGTTCCGCGCGTCATGAGTTCCGCGCGCGCCGCAGCACAAACAACCCTGCGCCCACCAGCATGGCGATGCCGGCCCAGGCCAGTGCGTTGGGCACGTCGCCCCACACCAGCCAGCCCAGCACCAGCGCAAACAGCAGCCCGGTGTAGCGAAAGGGCGCGATCACGCTCATCTCACCCGCGCGCATGCCGGTGATGACCAGAAAGTAGCCCGCGCTCAGGAATACGGCCGCCGCCGCCAGCAACAGCAGTTGTTGCGCGGTGGGCGTCTGCCAGCCCTGCAGCGCGGTCAGCACCGCGGCCATGGCCAGCACGGCCAGCGCTGTGGCCAGCGTGATCAGGATGGACGGCGTGCTGGGCGCGATGGTGCGCGTGCCCAGGTCGCGCGCGGCATGGAACAACGTGCCCACCAGGCACAGCAGCGCATAGGCGTTGAAGCCCGCCGCGCTGGGCTGCACGACCAGCAGCACGCCCGCAAAACCCGCAGCCACCGCCAGCCAGCGCCCGGCGCCCACGCGTTCCCTGAACGCGATCACGGCAAACAGCGTGATGAACAGCGGCGTGGCCATGTTGATGGCCGTGGCATTGCCAATGGGCAGGTGGAACAGCGATGTGAGGTAGGTGAAGGTGCCCAGCGCGTCCAGCCCGGAGCGCAGCAGCACGCGCCTCTGGGCCATGGCACGCAGGCCCGCGCCGTTCAGCGCGCCCATGGCACGCGCCACCACCAGCAGCAGCAACGCCGCAAACACGGCGCGGATAAAGATGAGCTGGGCCGTGGGCAGCGTCTGGCTCACGTACTTGACCAGCGCGTCGTTGGTCACAAAGCTGGCCATGGCCAGCGACATGGCGGCGATACCGCGGCGGTTGGCCGCGCTTTCGGGGGAATGGGTCACCCGGCGATGTTAAGCGGCATTGCTATAGTCCCACGGCACCCCAGGAGTCCCATGCTCGCCCTTGTCCGCCCCGTGTTGATGTTGCTGTTGATGGTCTGCAGCGCGCTGGCCATGGCGCAGCGCGCGGAGCCTGAGATCACCGTGCTGCCGCTGGTCATCAACGGCAAGCGCACCGACGTGGTGGCGCATATCTACAAGCCCGAGGGCGAGGGGCCGTTCCCGCTGGTCATCCATTCGCACGGCCGCGCCGGCGCGCCGGAAGACCGGGCCAAACTCCAATACCCCGTGCCCGTGGGCCATGGCAATTACTGGCTGCGCAAGGGCGTGGCCGTGGTGGCGCCAGTGCGGCCGGGCTATGGTGAAACCGGGGGTGACGATGTGGAGCATTCCGGCACCCGCTGGAAGGGCGCCACCTGCACCACCGAGCCCGACTTCACCCGCGTGGCCGTCAATGCGCGCCGCACCGTGGTGGCCACCTACGAATGGGCGCAGAAGCAACCCTGGGTGCGCCCGGACCGCATCCTGATCCAGGGCCAGTCGGTCGGCGGGCTGACCACGGTGGCCACCGCCGCGCTCAACCTGCCGGGCGTGGTGGGCACCGTCAATTTCGCGGGCGGCTCCGGCGGCTATCCCGAGGTCTCGCCGGCCAAAAGCTGCAAGCCCGACAACCTCACACGCACCTTCCGCGAATTCGGCGGCCAGGCGCGCGGCCCCAGCCTGTGGCTGTACGCCGCCAACGACCAGTACTGGGGCGCCGACATGCCCCGCGCCTGGCATGAGGCTTATGCAGCAGGCGGCAGCGACAGCACCTTCGTCATGACCGGCACGCTGGTGAACCGGGACGGCCACCAGCTGCTGCTGCACGGCGGGCGCATGTGGTCGGTGCCGCTGGACGCGTTCATCAAGAAGGTGGGTTTGCTGGCGCCGTGAGGCGCCCTGCACGGTCCTGCATGAAAAACGGCGCCCGAAGGCGCCGTCTGGCTTGCATCCGCTGCTGATTACAGCGTGTCGATGAAGCTGCGCAGCTTGTCGCTGCGGCTGGGGTGCTTGAGCTTGCGCAGGGCCTTGGCCTCGATCTGGCGGATGCGCTCGCGCGTCACGTCAAACTGCTTGCCCACTTCTTCCAGCGTGTGGTCGGTGGACATCTCGATGCCGAAGCGCATGCGCAGTACCTTGGCTTCGCGCGGGGTCAGGCTGTCCAGGATGTCCTTGACCACGTCGCGCAGGCCGGCCTGCATGGCGGCTTCGATCGGCGCGGTGTTGGCCTGGTCTTCGATGAAGTCGCCCAGGTGGGAGTCGTCGTCGTCACCGATCGGCGTTTCCATGGAGATCGGCTCCTTGGCGATCTTCATGATCTTGCGGATCTTGTCCTCGGGGATTTCCATCTTGGCGGCCAGGATGCCGGCGTCAGGCTCAAAGCCGAACTCCTGCAGGTGCTGGCGGCTGATGCGGTTCATCTTGTTGATGGTCTCGATCATGTGCACCGGGATGCGGATGGTGCGCGCCTGGTCCGCGATCGAGCGGGTGATGGCCTGGCGGATCCACCAGGTGGCGTAGGTCGAGAACTTGTAGCCGCGGCGGTATTCGAACTTGTCCACCGCTTTCATCAGGCCGATGTTGCCCTCCTGGATCAGGTCCAGGAACTGCAGGCCGCGGTTGGTGTATTTCTTGGCGATGGAAATCACCAGGCGCAGGTTGGCCTCGATCATTTCCTTCTTGGCGTCACGCGACGACGCTTCGCCATTGTTCATGCGCTTGTTGATGTCCTTCAGCTCGCTCAGCGGCACCACCACGCGCGATTGCAGGTCCATCAGCTTTTGCTGCAATTCCTGGATGGGCGGGATGTTGCGCGCCATGATGACCGACCAGGGCTTGCCGGCGGCGGCTTGCTTTTCCACCCACTTGAGGTTCAGCAGGTTGGGCGGGAAGTCCTTGATGAACACGTCCTGCGGCATGCCGCACTTGTCCACGATGATGCGACGCAGCTCGCGCTCTTTCTTGCGCACGTCGTCCACCTGGCCGCGCACCATGTCGCACAGCTTCTCGATGGTCTTGGCCGTGAAGCGGATGGTCATCAGCTCCTCGGACAGGGACTGCTGGGCCTTGTTGTAGGCCGGGGTGCCGTAGCCTTCCTTGTCGTAGATCTTGTGGACCTTCTCGAACAGCTGGGCAATGCGGTCAAAGCGTTCCAGCGCCTGGGTCTTGAGCTCTTCGAGCTTCTTGGTCAGTGCCTTGGAGCCGCCGTTGCCGTCGTCGTCGTCGGCTTCGTCGTATTCGTCAAAGTCTTCCTCGGCCACGAAGTCGTCGGCTTCGTTGGGGTTGGAGAAACCGTCCACCACGGTGGAGATGACGACCTTGCCCTCGCGGATCTCGGCAGCCAGGCGCAGGATTTCGGCGATGGTGGCGGGCGAGGCGCTGATGGCCTCCATCATGGCCATCAGACCGCCTTCAATGCGCTTGGCGATTTCAATTTCGCCTTCGCGGGTCAGCAGTTCGACCGTGCCCATTTCCCGCATGTACATGCGCACCGGGTCGGTGGTGCGGCCGAATTCGCTGTCCACGGTGGACAGGGCGGCTTCGGCTTCTTCCTCGGCTTCTTCCACCGTGGCGGCGGTGGGGGCCGTGTTGTTCAGCAGCAGCATCTCGGCGTCGGGTGTCTGCTCGTACACCGCCACGCCCAGGTCGTTCAGCATGGTGACCACGACTTCCATGGTCTCGGCGTCCACCAGCTTGTCGGGCAGGTGGTCGGAGATTTCGCCTTGCGTCAGGTAGCCGCGGGTCTTGCCCAGCGTGATCAGGGTCTTCAGGCGCTGGCGGCGCTTGGCCATGTCTTCTTCGGACAGGACGGTTTCGTCCAGGCCAAATTCCTTCATCAAGGCGCGTTCCTTGGCCTTGCTGATCTTCATGCGCAGCGGTTTGACCTTTTCGGTCGTCTCCGGCACCGGTTCGCCGGCCAGATCGTCTTCAATGTCGGTCAGGTCCATGTCCTCGCCGGGCTTGGACTCGGCGGCGTTCTTGGGCTTGCGCCCGCGCTTGGCGCCGGTCTTGGGCGGCGTGCTTGATTCAGCGGTTTGCGCCTTGGGCGGGCGGCCGGGCTTTTTCTTCACGACTTCTTCGGTGGCGGCGGGTTTGGCGGTGGACTTCGATGCGGGCACGGGCTTGGCTTTCGTTGCGGGCTTGGCGGCGGCTTTGGGAGCAGCTTTTGGCGCTGCCTTGGCTGCCGGTTTGGGCGTGGGCTTCACGGCGGGCTTTGCGGATGCAACGGGCTTCTTCGGCTTTTGAACGGGCATGAGCGACCTCAGGACATCAAAAAGAGACACAGAAACACAATGCGCCACAAATCCCGGCGCGGGTGACAGGACCTCAGGCGGGTAGGGCCACGATGGGCAACCCGGCTGGACCCCAGGGGCAAGATGTGTGGGCGAACATTTGGTGTGCAGTCCTTGCGGTAGGTGGGCGAGTCGTGCGCTGTGGCATCGGTTGGCCGGGTCCGGAGGTGCTGCTGTCGCTCTTGCCGATAGCAAACCCTACATTATACCGTTGGTTGCAAATTTCAAGTCCGCGCCTCGGTCCGCGCGAGCGTGGCTTCCAGTTCCAGGCGCCGCGCCTGCAGGGCACGGTAGCGTTCCAGGGCCTGTGGGTCGGTGGCTGCGGACTCGATGGCTTCGGTCTCCTGGCGCTTGAGCCGCTCCATCAGCATGCGGCTGAGCAGGTCGCGCAGTTCCGCATCCGACTCGGCGCCCGCTGGCGCCATGTCCTGGGCGCCGGCCATCAGCTTCAGCGCCAGTGCCTCGCTGTCGTGGCCACGCAAGGCCTCGCGCAGCGCGCCCCAGGGCAGGGGGCCGTGTTCATGCAGCTGGCTGTCCAGCCACGCAAACAGGGGGCCGTGCGGCTCGGCCAGCTCGCACAGCATGGCGTGCATCTCATGCGGCAGGTTCTCCCAGGCCACGGCGTCGGCCAGCAACAAGCGCGCTGCATGGTCGGCCCGGCTGACTGGCGCCGCGCGGCCGGGCAGCCGGCGCGCGGGTTGCCGGGCTGCGGGCCGGGGCCGGTAACCTTCCTCTGTCTTGCGTGGAGCGCTCTCTTTTTGATAGCGGCCAGGGCTGCTGCCCGCATGGCTCCACAGGTCGGCCAGCTCGCGCGCTTCCAGCTGCACGCGCTCTGCAATCTCGCCCAGCAGCTGGCGCTTGAGCGCGCCTTCGGGCAACAACGCCCACAAGGGACGCGCGTTGGCTGAAAAGTGCGCGCGGCCCTCGGCGCTGTCCAGGTCGCAGCCTTCAGCCGCGGCCTCGATCAGGAACAGCGACAACGGCGTGGCTGCGCTGACGTACTTGGCAAAGGCGTCCTTGCCAAATTCGCGGATGTAGCTGTCCGGGTCATGTTCAGCCGGCAGGAACAGGAATTTCACCGAGCGCACGTCGGTGGCATAGGGCAGGGCGCCGTCCAGCGCCTTGCGCGCAGCGCGCCGCCCGGCGGCGTCGCCGTCAAAGCTGAACACCACCGAATCGGTGAAGCGAAACAGCTTTTGCACATGATCCGGCGTGCAGGCGGTGCCCAGCGTTGCCACCGCGTTCGGAAAGCCCAGCTGGGCCAGGGCTACCACGTCCATGTAGCCTTCGGTCACCAGCACATAGCCCTGCTCACGCAGGGACTGCCGGGCCTCAAACAGGCCGTACAGCTCGCGCCCCTTGCTGAACACCGGCGTTTCGGGGGAATTGAGGTACTTGGGTTTTTCATCGCCCAGCACCCGCCCGCCAAAGCCAATGCATTCGCCCTTGACGTTGCGGATGGGGAACATCACGCGGTCGCGAAAGCGGTCATACCGCTTGCTCTCGCCCGAGTCTTCGTCTTCATTCACGATCACCAGGCCACTTTCAGCCAGCAGCGGGTCGTCGTAGTTGGCAAACACGCTGGCCAGGCTGCGCCAGCCTTCGGGCGCGTAGCCCAGGCCAAACTGCCTGGCAATTTCACCCGACAGGCCGCGGCCCTTGAGGTAGCCGATGGCGCGCGGCGATGCTTTCAGGTGCTTGCGGTAGGCCTCGCCCGCCTTTTCCAGCACATCGGTCAGCGTGGCCTGCTTTTCGCGCTGCTTGGCGGCGCGTTCGCGGTCCTGCGGGCTGGCGTCATCCTCGGGCACTTGCATGCCGTATTGCTGGGCCAGGTCCTTCACGGCCTCGATGAAGGTCATGCCCGCGTGGTCCATCAGGAAGCCGATGGCGTTGCCGTTCTTGCCGCAGCCAAAGCAGTGATAGAACTGCTTGGTGGGGCTCACGCTGAAGCTGGGCGACTTTTCGCCATGGAAGGGGCACAGCCCCATGTAATTGGCGCCGCCCTTCTTGAGCTGCACATAGCGGCCGACGATCTCGACGACGTCAGCGCGTGCGAGCAGCTCCTGGATGAAGGTCTGGGGGATGGCCATAGGTGGGAATACGGTTGCGTATTCTTACCTAACCCCATTGATGCGGGTTCGGCAGTACCCTACCGGCACCAAAAACATCGGAGACAAACATGCCGGACATCTTCAGCCAGGACCTGCCGCGCACCGAGGCCAACTTCGCGCCGATCTCGCCGCTCTCGTTCATCGAACGCACGGCCGAGGTGTATCCCCAGCGGCTGGCTGTTGTTCACGGCGGGCTGCGGCGCAGCTGGGGCGAGGTGTATGCACGCTGCCGCCAGCTGGCCAGCGCCCTGCGCACCGCGGGCGTGGGCAAGGGCGACACCGTGGCCGTCATGCTGCCCAACACGCCGCCGATGGTGGAGGCGCACTTTGGCATTCCCATGGCGGGTGCGGTGCTGAATGCGCTGAACACGCGGCTGGACGCCGAGACCGTGGCCTTCATGCTGGACCACGGCGAAGCCAGGGCGGTGATCGTGGACCCGGAGTTCGCGCCCGTCATGCAAAAGGCCATCGGCCTGCGCAAGGCCACCACGCCGCTGCTGGTCATCGACGTGGAAGACGCGGTGTACACAGGGTCCGCGCAGCGCATCGGCACGGTGACTTACGACGCCTTTGTGGCCGGTGGCGACGCTGCCTTTGCCTGGCAGCCGCCCGCCGACGAATGGGACGCGATTGCGCTGAACTACACCAGCGGCACCACCGGCAACCCCAAGGGCGTGGTCTATCACCACCGGGGCGCGGCCATCAACGCCATCTCCAACATCCTGGAATGGGACATGCCCAAGCACGCGGTTTACCTGTGGACGCTGCCCATGTTCCATTGCAACGGCTGGTGCTTCCCCTGGACAGTGGCCGCGCGCGCGGGCGTGAACGTGTGCCTGCGCCGCGTGGAGGCACAGGCCATGGTGGATGCCATCCGCACGCACGGCGTCACGCACTACTGCGGCGCGCCCATCGTGCACGGCATGCTGGTCAATGCGCCGGAGGCGCTGCGGGCGCAGCTGCAGGGCCTGCCCCAGGGCGGCGTGAAGGCCATGGTGGCGGGCGCGGCGCCGCCCGCGTCGATGATCGAGGGCATGGAAACACTGGGCTTTGACCTGACCCATGTGTACGGCCTGACCGAGGTGTATGGCCCGGCGACTGTCTGTGCCCAACATGCTGAGTGGGATGCGCTGGACATTGGCGAGCGCGCCCGGCTGAACGCGCGCCAGGGTGTGCGCTACCACCTGCAGCAGGGCGCGCAGGTGATGGACCCGCAGACCATGAAGCCCGTGCCCTGGGACGGCGAAACCATGGGCGAGATCATGTTCCGGGGCAACATCACGATGAAGGGCTACCTGAAGAACCCCGCAGCCACGCAGGAGGCGTTTGAAGGTGGCTGGTTCCATACCGGCGACCTGGCCGTTCAGTATCCCGACGGCTACATCAAGATCAAGGACCGCAGCAAGGACGTGATCATTTCGGGCGGCGAGAACATTTCGTCCATCGAGGTGGAGGACGTGCTGTACCGCCACCCTGACGTGCTGGCCGCCGCCGTGGTGGCCAAGCCCGATGCAAAGTGGGGTGAGACGCCCTGCGCGTTTGTGGAGCTGAAGGCCGGCGCCACCACCACGGCTGATGCCATCGTGGCGCACTGCAAGAAGCACCTGGCCGGCTTCAAGGTGCCGCGCGCGGTGGTGTTTGGCGAGCTGCCCAAGACCAGCACGGGCAAGATCCAGAAATTCGAGCTGCGCAAGCAGGCGGGCTCGGCCGCGGCGATTGACGTGTAGGGCGGGCAGGTCAGGTCTTCATCGCCAGCCCGAGCTTTTCGATGATGGTCTTTTCCTTGACGTAGGTCTCGGCAATGAACTTCGTGTAGTCCGCGGTGTTCATGTAGATCACCGACTGGTCGTACTTGTCAAAGCTGGCCAGCACGGCCGGGTCTTCCAGCGTCTTTTTGAAAGCGTCATGCAGCCGGCTCGTCAGGGCTGCGGGCATGCCTTTGGGTCCACCGATGCCGAAAGGCGAATCGGCCAGTGTTTCATAGCCCAGTTCCTGCAGCGTGGGCACATTGGGCCAGCGCTTGGTGCGTTTGGAGCCGTAGGTGGCCAGCAGGCGGCAGGTGCCCGCGTCCACGTGCGGGCCCCAGCCGGTGGCGTCGCTGTGCGACATGACGTGGCCACCCAGCACGGCCTGCATGCCATCGGCGCTGCCCTTGAACGGGATGTGCTGCAGCTTGATGCCGGCCTTCATGCAGAACTCCTCCACCGCCAGATGGGGCGTGGTGCCGTTGCCGGTGGAGCCGTAGGTGAATTTGCCGGGGTTGGCCTTGGCATAGTCCACCAGGTCCTTGATGGACTTGATGGGGGAGTCGGCGCGCACCACGATGCCAAAGGTATAGCCGGTCAGGCAGGCGATGTAGGTGAAGTCCTTGAGCGGGTCGAACTGCATCTTCTGCATGTGCGGCAGGCGGGCCACGCCGATGGTGATCTGCGACAGCGTGTAGCCGTCGGGCGCGGCGTTGACCAGCTCGTTGGGGCCCAGCATGCCGCTGGCGCCAGCCTTGTTGTCCACCACCACCTGCCCGCCCAGCGCCTTGCCGGCGCTTTCAGCCAGCGCGCGCATCACGGCGTCGGTGGAGCCGCCGGCGGGCCAGGGGCAGATCAGGCGGATGGGCTTGGCCGGGAAGGCCGGCGCCTGGGCCAGCGCCGGCATGGCAATGGCCGCAGATGCGGCAAGCGCGGACTGGACGAAGCGGCGGCGAGGCTGGTGGACGACGGGCATGTTGAACTCCTGGGTTGGGTTCGGCGACCGCAACGACGCGGCCGCCACCATGCCAATCTAAAGTGTTCAGGCGCCCCTGCCATGGGGACTAACCATGGCGTCGAACTCTGCACTGCAGAACGAGCGGTCAGTCCCCCATCACGATGCCTTCGCGGCGCGGGTCGGCGCCGCCCAGCCACACCGGTGTGCCATGGGCGTTGCCCTTGGTGATGGCCTGCAGGCCGCTGGTCATGGCCTGTTCGCGCACCTCGGCGCCGCGTGCGCGCAGCGCTTCCACCGTGGCGGGCGGGAAGCGCTTTTCTTCCAGGATGCTGGGGCCATTGAGCGATGCGAAGTTCGGCAGGTTGATGGCCTGCTGCGGCGTCATGCCCCAGTTGAGCACGCCATACAGCGTCTTGGCCGTGAAGTGGATGATCAGCGCGCCGCCAGGGCTGCCGCCGCTCATGACGAGCTGGCCGGTGGCCTTGTCAAACACCAGCGTGGGCGCCATGGACGAACGCGGGCGCTTGCCCGCCTGCACGCGGTTGGCAATGGGCTTGCCCTGCGCGTCGGCGGGCGCGAAGCTGAAGTCGGTCAGCTCGTTGTTCAGCAGGAAGCCCTTGACCATTTGGCGCGCGCCAAACACGTCTTCAATCGTGGTGGTCATGGCCAGCGCATTGCCATGGGCGTCCACGATGCTGATGTGGCTGGTGCCGTATTCGGGCTGGTCGGGCATGGGCGCGTGGCTGGTGCGCACGGCGCCGGGATTGCCGGGCGTGGCGGTCTTCATGCTCTGCGGGCCGATCAGGCGGGCGCGTTCGGCCAGGTATTTGTCGTCCAGCAGGCTCATCCAGCTGCCGCCGGGTGGCTGCACGAAGTCGGGGTCGCCCAGGTACTGCGCACGGTCGGCAAAGGCCAGGCGGGAAGCCTCGGTGTACAGGTGCAGCCAGTTGGCGCCTGGCAGGCCGTTCTCCAGCGGAATGGCGCCAGCGTAGGCATGGTTCAGGATGCCCAGGATCTGCCCGACGGCGATGGCACCAGAGCTGGGCGGCGGAAAGCCGCAGATGCGGAAGTCCTTGCCCTGTGCCTTGTAGTCATGGCAGATGGGCGCGCGCTTTTTGGGCTGGTAGCCGGCCAGGTCCGCCAGGCTGAGCTGGCCGGGGTTGGCCGGGTGCTTTTGCACCTTGTCCACGATGGCCTGGGCCACGTCGCCCTCCAGCAGCCCCCTGGAGCCCTGTGCTGCAATCTTGCGCAGCACCTGCGCCAGTTCGGGGTTCTTCAGCGTGTAGCCCACTGGCCAGGCTTCGCCCTGGGCGTTGTAGAAATACGCGGCAGCCACCGGGTCTTTCTTGAGGTGCTGTTCACTCTTGAGCAGCGTGTTCAGCCGGGCGCTGACCTTGAAGCCGCCTTCGGCCAGCGTGATGGCCGGCTGGAACAGCGTGGCCCAGGGCAGCTTGCCATGCTGCTTGTGCGCCATCTCCAGCATGCGCACGGTGCCCGGCGTACCGACGGAGCGGCCACCCACCACGCCCTCGTAGAACGCCATGGGCTTGCCGTCAGCTTTCAGGAACAGCTTTTCGTCAGCGGCGGCCGGCGCGGTTTCGCGGCCGTCAAATGCCTCCACGTTCTTGCCGTCGTGGTGCAACAGGAAAGCGCCGCCGCCGATGCCGCTGGACTGCGGCTCCACCAGCGTCAGCACCATCTGCACGGCGATGGCCGCGTCAATGGCCGATCCGCCGGCTTTCAGGATCTGGTAGCCCGCGTCGGTGGCCAGCGGGTTGGCGGCTGCCACCGCGAATTTGGTCGTGGCCCAGCCCGGCTTTTCGGTGTAGCCCGACGAGCCCTCGGGCTGCAGCGGCACGGTGTAGGTGAAGTTGGACGGGGCGCTGGCGCAGGCCGTCAGCAGGGCCGCGGCCAGGCAGGTGAGGGCGGTTCTCATGGGATCTCCGGGTTGTTTGTTGTACGGAGATTCTCGCGGGAACCGCGGCGCTTGTGTGATGCAGATTGCGACTGGCCTGCCCGCGCCGGGACAGGCCGGCCGCTCAGCGCGGCGCCAGCCTGATCGCGCCGTCCAGGCGGATCACCTCGCCGTTGAGCATGTCGTTCTCGATGATGTGCTTCGCAAGCTTGGCGTAGTCCTCGGGCGTGCCCAGGCGGCTGGGGAAGGGTACGCTGGCCGCCAGCGCGTCCTGCACTTCCTTGGGCATGCCAAACAGCATGGGTGTGCCAAAGATGCCGGGAGCAATCGTCATGTTGCGGATGCCGTTGCGCGCCAGGTCGCGCGCGATCGGCAGCGTCATGCCCACCACGCCGCCCTTGGACGCGGCATAGGCAGCCTGACCGATCTGGCCGTCATAGGCGGCCACGCTGGCGGTGGAGATCATCACGCCGCGCTCGCCGGTGGGTTCGGGCTCGTTCTTGCACATGGCGTCAGCGGCCAGGCGGATCATGTTGAAGCTGCCCACCAGGTTGACCATGATGGTCTTGGTGTACACGGCCAGGCTGTGCGCGCCGTTCTTGCCCACGGTTTTTTCAGCGGGCGCGATGCCGGCGCAATTGACCAGGCCCATGAGCTTGCCCAGCGATACCGCCTTGGCCACCACGGCCTGGCCGTCGGCCTCCTGGCTGACGTCGCACTTCACGAAGGCGCCGCCAATCTCCCTGGCCACGGCCTCGCCTTTTTCGGCCTGCATGTCGGCCACGACCACCGTGGCGCCATTGGCTGCCAGCATGCGCGCCGTACCTTCACCCAAGCCCGATGCGCCGCCGGTGACGATGAATACCTTGCCCTTGATCTCCATGAACCTGCTCCTGAATTGACGTTGACGTAAACGTCAATTATGACGCAGGTTCACCGGAACCCCACCCGGTCCAGCATCTGCTGTACCTTGGTGGTGTTGGCGCCGACGGCCGCCAGCGGGATGGTCTCGGCCTTGAAGTCGCCGCCGCCGCTCATGGCATTCAGCGCGGCGTTGTTCACCTTCACGCCCTTGGCGGTGGGCCATTCGTTGTTGCCGTTGGCAAAGTAGTTCTGCGCTTCGGGGCTGGCCAGGTATTCCAGGAACTTGATCGCATTGGCCTTGTTCTTGGCGTGTTTGGCCACGGCGCCGCCCGCGATGTTCAGGTGCGTGCCCCAGCTGGACTGGTTGGGAAACACAATGCCCACCTTGTCCATCAGTGCCTTGTCTTCCGGGTTGCTGGAGCGCAGCAGGCGGGCGATGTAATAGCTGTTGCTCACTGCCACCTGGCACTCGCCCGAGCCCACGGCCTTGATCTGGTCGGTGTCGCCGCCCTTGGGGGCGCGGGCCATGTTGTCCACCACGCCCTTGAGCCAGGCTTCGGCTTTCTGCTCGCCCATGTGCTCGGTCACGGCACCGAACAGCGACAGGTTGTACGGGTGCGAGCCCGAGCGCAGGCAGACCTTGCCCTTGTTCTTGGGGTCCCCCAGCTCTTCATAGGTGTCCACGTCTTCCTTCTTGACGCGCAGCTTGTCGTACACGACGACGCGTGCGCGGGTCGAAAAGCCAAACCACGGTGTGCCTTCGGCGCTGGCCTTGCCGCGGTACTGCGCGGGAATCGCATCCGTCAGCACCTTGGACTGGATGGGCTGGAACAGGCCATCCACTTCGCCGCGGTACAGGCGGGCTGCGTCCACCAGCAGGATCACGTCGGCGGGGGAGGCTGTGCCCTCGGCCTTGAGCCGCGCCAGAATCCCGGCATCATCGGCGTCCACGCGGTTGATCTTGATGCCGGTGGCCTTGGTGAAGTTGCTGTAGAGCGCTTCGTCGGTCGAATAGTGGCGGGCGGAGTACAGGTTGACGACCTGTTCCTGCGCGGTGGCCGCCCCGGCGGCGGCAATCAGGGCCATGCAAAGCAAGTTTTTGATCATGATGGTGGCGGGTGGAAATGTGGATGGCGCAATGATAAAGCAAACACGAATCATTCTTAATAAATACATCTCGACGGTCAGGCTTTTGCAGTCGCTGCGCCGCTGGCTGCTGCTGGGGGCGGTGGCGGTGCTGGCGGGGTGTGCGTCTGCGCCAGTGGAGGTCCCCCGGACCACCTCACCAGCGGATACAGCCCCGGCTGCCGCCAAAAAGCCGCCCCGCATCGGGCTGGCGCTGGGCGGTGGCGCTGCGCGCGGCTTTGCCCACGTGGGGGTGATCCAGGTGCTGGAAGAAGCAGGCATCAAGCCGGATGTGGTGACGGGCACATCGGCGGGCAGCCTGGTTGCCGCGCTGTACGCCAGCGGCAAAACCGGCGTGCAGTTGCAGCAGGTGGCCGACAGCATGGAGGAGGCCGCCTTTGCCGACTGGATGCTGCCTATCTTCAACCGCGGCATGCTGCGTGGCGAGGCACTCGCGCGCTATGTCAACCAGCAGGTGGGCAACCGCCTGATCGAGAGCATGCCCTTGCCGCTGGGCATCGTGGCGACCGACCTGAACAGCGGCCAGGGCGTGCTGTTCCAGCGCGGCGACACCGGCACGGCGGTGCGCGCGTCCAGCGCGGTGCCGTCGGTGTTCCAGCCTGTCAGCATTTCGGGGCGCGATTACGTGGACGGCGGGCTGGTATCGCCGGTGCCCGTGCGCTATGCGCGCCAGATGGGCGCGGAGCTGGTGATTGCAGTGGACATTTCCAGCGCGCCCGAAGGCAACCCGGCGGGCGACAGCCTGCAGATCCTGCTGCAGACCTTTGCCATCATGGGCAAGAGCATCAATGCCTGGGAACTCAAGGAAGCCGATCTGGTCGTGCGGCCTGCGCTGGGTGGGGTGCGCAGCGCAGACTTCGCGTCACGCCGCCGCTCGGTCGAGGCAGGGCGGCTGGCCATGCAGCAGGCGCTGGCGCCGCTGCGCGCGGCCATCGAGGCAAAGTCCAGATAAAAAAAGGCCCGGTTCGAAAACCGGGCCTTGAAGGGATCCCTGAACCGCGAGGGTGTCGAAAGGACCCGAGGAGACAACCTGAAGAACTCTCGTTCAACAACAAGAGTGTCTGATGGATTGTGGGTAAACAGTAGAGTTCCCGCTCCATTGAAGTAGGGGCGAAAACCCCATCTTCAACAGGCTTGGCGTTTTTAGCGCTTCTTGGCGGTGGTCTTGGCTGCGTTGACAGCGGTGTTGGCTACGGCGTTGAAGTTGGCTTCGGCCACGTCGGTGGCTTGCTTCACGGCCTTTTGCACGGATTCCAGGGCGTTGTTGCCGGCGGCAATGGCGCTCTTGAACACGGCAACGGCGGTCTCGGAGCCGGCCGGTGCGTTCTTGGAAGCGTTGTCCACGACGGCCATGAACTTCTTCTGGGCGTCAGCGGCCTGGGCTTCGAAAGCCTTGCCGAATTCAGCGCCGGTGCCCGAAGCGATGTCATAGAGGTGACGGCTGTAGGCAGCGGTCTTCTCGGCCAGAGGCTGGAACATGGCGGCTTGCAGGGCCAGCAGTTCCTGGGCATCCTTGACGCTCAGGACGGCTTGGGCGGTGCCGGAGGCTTCGGTCAGCGCGGCCTTGGAGGCGGTCACGTTCAGCTCGACGAGCTTCTCAACGCCTTCGAAGGCCTTGGTGGTCAGGCCAAACAGGGTTTCGACGTTGGCTTTGTGGGCGGCCAGGATTTGTTCAGCGGTCAGCATGGGGTATCTCCAGTAGGTTGAGGTCAGGATCAAATATCTGCGCTGAACCGGAAGTACCGTTTATGTTGCAGTGCAGCATAAGTCGAAGTATAGGGTTGTGCCGATCTTTTGCAAGTGGAATTTGCTGCGCTGCAACATTCTAGAAGCCGACGCCTAAAACAGGCCAATGCCGGCGACGGCCCGGCCGTTTTCACAGCCGGGACACAATCGCCCGATGCGGGTGTTCTACGCCGATCAATTTGTGCTGCCCTTGCCAGCCGGGCACCGGTTTCCGATGGGAAAGTACCAGCTGCTGCGCGACCAGATCGCCGCGCATCTGCCCCAGGTGCAGTTGATGCAGGCCCTGCGTGCCAGTGACGGCGAGCTGGCTTTGGCCCACACGCCCGCGTACATCGACGCGATCGCCACGGGTTCGGCCAGCGCGCAGATGTTGCGCGAGATCGGTTTTCCCTGGAGCGAGGCCATGGCCGAGCGGGCGCGCCGGTCGGTGGGTGCCACTATCGGTGCCTGCCGTGCCGCGTTCAGGGACGGCGTGGCGGCCAATATCGCAGGCGGCACCCACCATGCCTATGCGGACAAGGGGGGTGGTTTTTGCGTGTTCAACGATGCAGCGGTGGCCGCCCGGCTGATGCAGGCCGAACAGGCACGGGGACGGCCCGGGCCAGGCTTGCGGGTGGCCGTGATTGACCTGGATGTGCACCAGGGCAATGGTACGGCCAGCATTTTCAGCAACGACCCGAGCGTGTTCACGCTGTCCCTGCACGGGCAGAAGAACTTTCCGTTTCGCAAGGAAGCCAGCGACATTGACGTGGACTTGCCCGACGGCTGCCGCGACGATGAGTACCTGCATGCGCTGGAAACCGCTCTGGACGAGCTGGAGCGACGGTTTGCGCCCCAGCTCATCATCTACCTGGCCGGTGCCGACCCGCACGAGGGCGATCGCCTGGGCCGCCTGAAACTGACCTGGGATGGCCTGGAGGCCCGCGACCGCCGTGTGTTTGACTGGGCCTGGCAGCGGCGCGTGCCGCTGGCGTTTGCCATGGCCGGTGGGTACGGCAAACGGCTGGAAGATACCGTGCAGGTGCAGGTCAACACCTTTCGCGTGGCGCTGGACTATTGGCGGCGCTGGCAGAATCTCACGCGATGAGTGACCCCAAGCCCGCCAAACCCCAGCCCGAGCCACGCAGTGGCTACCGTGTGTTCCGGCCCATCAGCACCCGCTGGATGGACAACGACGCGTACGGCCATGTCAACAATGTCGTCTACTACAGCTGGTTTGACACCGTGGTCAACGCCCACCTGATCGAGCAGGGCGTGCTGGACATCCATCAGGGCGAAACCATTGGCCTGGTGATCGAGACGCAATGCAACTACTTCGCGTCGCTGGCGTTCCCGCAGAATGTCGAGGCTGGCTTGCGCGTGGCGCACATGGGCACGTCCAGCGTGCGCTACGAGGTGGGCCTGTTTGCGCAGGGCGAGCCACTGACCGCCGCCAAGGGCCATTTCATCCATGTCTATGTGGACAGCAAGACGCGCCGCCCGGTGCCGCTGCCCAACCCTTTGAAAACCGTTCTGGAGCAACTCACGTGACCCATGCCCAAGTCAGTACCGTCGTCAGCGACCCGGCCAGCGTCGATGCGGCCATCGAAAGCCGCGCTTCCGTGCGCGCCTTCCTGCCCACGCCGGTGTCCCGCGAACTGATCGGCGACATCCTGCGGGTGGCGACCCGCGCGCCGTCCGGCAACAACGCGCAGCCCTGGAAGGTCTATGTGCTGCAGGGGGCCAGCCGCGATGGCCTGGTGGCCAAGGTGTGCGCGGCGCACGACGCCCTGTATGCCGACCCGTCCCTGGCCGCGCAGTACCGTGAGGAATATGACTACTACCCGCGGCAATGGGTCAGTCCCTACATTGAGCGCCGCCGCGAGAACGGCTGGAGCCTGTACGGCCTGCTGGGCATCACCAAGGGCGACAAGGACCGCATGCACGCGCAGCACCAGCGCAACTTCAGGCTGTTCGACGCGCCCGTGGGGCTGATGTTCACCGTCGACAAGGTCATGGGCCAGGGCTCGCTGGTGGACTACGGCATGTTCCTGCAGAACATCATGGTTGCCGCGCGGGCTCGCGGCCTGCACACCTGCCCGCAGGCCGCGTGGAACGGCTTTGCGAGCATCATCCTGCCGCACATCGGCGCGGGGCCGGGCGAGATGCTGGTGTGCGGCATGGCCCTGGGCCATGCCGACGAGACGGCGGTCGTCAATGGCCTGGCCACGCCGCGCGAGAGCGTCGACACGATCACGACCTGGCTGGACTGACGCGCCACTCCACGCTGGCCGTTCAGCGGAACAGCGCCGCGTCCATCTCCTTCAGCTGCGGCGACACGCTGACCGCGATGCCGCCCATCAGGTCCAGCACCTGGGTTTTCAGGTCGATGCCCGGCGCGATTTCCACCAGCACCAGCGCATCGGCGTGCACTTCGAACACCGCGCGCTCGGTGATGATGAGCGCGCGCTGGCCGCGTTCGGCGACGTTGCGCCGCACGGGGTAGGTGATGTGGTCGGCGGAGGGCACGAACTTCTGCACCTTGCCTTCTTTTTCGATGACCAGCTTGCCGTCGCTGAAGTTCACCTGCAGGCCGCCCGTGGTAAAGGTGCCAGTGAACAGCAGTTCGCGCGCGTTGTAGGCGATGTCGATGAAGCCGCCTGCTCCCGGGTTGGCCACGCCGAAGCGCGACACGTTGACGTTGCCGCTGCCGTCGAACTGTGCGAACGCGAGTGCCGCGAACGGGCAGCCGCCGCCGTCGATGAAGTCGAACTGCGTCACGCCGTCCAGCAGCGCCTCGGGGTACTTGTTGGCCGAGAACTGCCAGCCGCTCATGACAAGCCCGCCGAAGGGGCCGTGCTCGGTCGTGAACTGGTAGTCACGGAACGCGCCGTCGGCGAACAGGCCGTCTTCCAGCAGCACGGTGGGCACGTCGGACGAGGCGCCGAACCCGAAGATGGAGGTGACGCCGGGCCGGACCTCCAGCGCTGCGCGCCGGGCGATGATCTTGTCCGCGCCGAGCGGCAGGGTGTCGCTGGTGCGGCCGTCCCAGGGCACGCCGCCCACGTAGCTGCTGTCGAACGGCACGTGCGTGGTCATCATCTGTTCGGGCTCGACGACGATCTTGTCCACCAGAACGCCGGGCACGCGCACCATGGTGGCGGGGCGGCTGCCGCGCTCCACGATGCGGCGGACCTGGGCGATCACGGTGCCACCGCACGCCTTGACCGCCAGGGCGATCTGCAGGGACGAGGAATGGATGGGCTCGTCCTCGAACGACAGGTTGCCGAATTCATCCGCCGTGGACGCACGGATGAAGCCCACGTTCAGGGGCCAGCTCGGGTAGAAGAGGTAATCCTTGCCCTCGAAGTTCACGCGGCGGATCAGGTCATCCTTGGCCAGCGTGGTGAACTTGCCCCCCGTCTGGTTCGGGTCGGCGTAGGTGTCCAGACCGATCTGCGTGAGGTAGCCCGGGCTGCGCCGCGCCACTTCGCGCAGCCAGTGCATGCTGGCGCCGATGGGCCAGCTGTAGGCCTCGATGCGGTTTTCGCGGATCAGCCGCATCAGCTCGGGCCGCTTGCCCGTGGCGGGGTCCGTCGGGTTGACGTAGGAGCCCGAGACGATGCGTTTCATCAGGCCTTCGATGGCCACGTGGTCCATGCCGCGGATGCCCATGGCGTCGCCCGTGCCGCACGGGAAATAGAACGTGCAGTCGCGCGGCTGCGCGTCCGTGCGGAAGCGCTCCGCCAGGCCTTTGAGCAGCGCATCCGGCGTGATCCAGCCGATCACCCCCACGCTGGCGACAGCGTCGCCGCTGCGAACGACGGCAACGGCTTCCTGAACCGAGCAGACTTTGCTCATACCTTCACTCCAAATTTCTTCAGCGTCGCCTGCGCGGTCGCATGGCGGCAGTTGTCCTTGAACAGTTGGGACGCAAGCACGTCCCCGCCTTCGCCGTTTCGCGCCCCATGGGTGGCGAAGTACAGCTTGGTCGAGGCGATGGCCTCGCGCGGCAGCCGGGCGTAGCCCTGGGCCACGTCCAGCGCGCGTTGCAGGGCCGCGCCGTCGTCGGCCAGGTGGTCGGCCAGCCCCAGGCGCAGGGCTTCCTCACCCTGGAAGGGCGCACCGCCCCACACGAGCTGGCGCGCGCGGGCGGTGCCCACGCGGTTGACCAGCGACTCGATGCCCCACGGGGGAATCCAGCCGATTTCCACTTCGGGCAGGTTCCAGCGCGTGCTGCGCGCCGTGACCACCACGTCGCAGCTGGCGGCCAGCACGAAGCCGCCGCCCAGCGCAAAGCCCTCGACCGCGGCCACCACGGGGGTCTGCAGCAGCGCGATCTCGCGGCAGAACGCAGCGGTGCGGGCCTCGTGCGCGCACATGTCGTCCAGCGACATGGTGCCCAGTTCCTTGAGGTCGCTGCCAGCACAGAAGCCCGGCGCCCGGCCCGTCAGCACGATGGCGCCCACGGCGGCGTCGGCGTCGAGTTGCGCGAACGTGCCCCGCATGTGAGCGACCAGCGCATCGCCCAGCGCGTTGCGCCGCGTGGGCCGGTCGATATGCAGCACGGCCACTGCGCCGTGCCTTTCGATCAGAAGTTCGTCAGCCATTCAGGCGTGCTCCATCCTTGTTCAATTGGGTGCGTACATCGGTGGCAGCCAGGCTGCGCACGGCGATGCCTTCGTTGACCGCCAGGGCGGCCGCGTGGCCGATGGCGTGGCCGTAGCTGAAGCACTGGGCCGTGACCCGGGCCGAAGCCATGGCCTCGTGGGAAGCGTCCAGGCACCGGCCGGTGGCCAGCAGCGATTCGCCGCGGGACGGCACGAAGCACCCCAGCGGAATTTCGTAGTAGTCCTCGTAAAGCCACGACAGGCGCGGCTTGGTGCCGCTGTGCAGCTCGATGGGCCAGGCAGAGCGGGCGATCGCGTCCGGGCGCTTGCGTCCCGACACGACGTCGTCGTTGGACAGCCGGGTCGTGCCTTCGATCTGCCGCGTCTGGCGCACGCCCACCTGCACGCCGGTGTCGTTGAGGACGGCGTCCTCGCAGCCCGTCAGGTGCTCGCGGAAGAAGCGCCAGTACTGGCGCGCCTGCAGGCGGCCCTCGAACTCGGCCTCGGTCAGGTCGGCGGCCACCAGCGGATGCAGCTCGCGGCCATCGCGGCCGATGATGCGGGTGCAGTTGCACAGCAGCTCGTTGGCGCGCGGCGTCGGGAACAGGAAGGCCTTGGCCCGCGGCAGGTTGTAGGCGCCGCTCGAATGCGCTTCGACGATCGCCTTGGACACCCGCTCCGGCAGGATCGAGTCCGGCCCATACGCCGACAGGAACCGGGGCACGTCCACGTTGGACATGCGAAAGATCATGGTGGGGTTCTGGACCTTGCCGTTGTCGCCCACGTGGGTCGGCAATCCCGCCATGGCGAAGAGGTCCGCGTCGCCGCTGGCGTCGATGGTGATGCGGGCGCGGATGTCGATGCACCCCTGCTTGGTCCAGGCGCGCACGCCTTCCACGCGCTCGCCGCCGTCCATGTGTACGCCAGTGACCGTGGCATGGAAGATGACGTGCACGCCGTGCCGGCGCAGCAGCTCGTCGCCGGTTTCGCGCCAGGCCAGCGGTTCATGGACCAGCGTGTAGGTGTCGCCATAGCGCACGGGGCCGGTCAGGCCCTTGCGGGCGTTCATGGCGGAGATGAACTCGTCGGCGAAGCCGAAGACGATCTTCTCAGGCTCGCCGGCGGCATCCGGCCGCGCCAGGTACAGGCCGCAGACCGTGCCGGACAGGCCCGCCACGGCGGCGCCGCCGCAAAAGCCGTAGCGTTCCAGCAGCGTGACCTTCAGCCCCTGCCGCGCGGCGGTGCAGGCGGCCGCCAGGCCCGCCGCGCCACCGCCCACGACCAGGACATCCGTGGACAAAGTTTCACCCGGCCGCTGGTCCAGCGGCTGCTGTTGGGAGGTCATGGTGTGTCTCCTATCAGTTGCCGAGCATGGTGCGCGGCAGCCACAAAGCGATTTCAGGGAATGCCACCAGTATCAGCAGCGCCAGGATCTGGATGCCGATGAAGGGCCATACAGAGCGGAAGATGTCGCCCATGGTGATGCCCGGCGGCGCTGCTCCCTTCAGATAGAAGGCCGCCGGCCCGAACGGTGGCGAGATGTACGAGATCTGCATGTTCATGCAGAACATCACGCCGATCCAGATCGGATCGAACCCCAGCGACACCAGCACGGGCACGAAGATCGGCGCCGTCAGCAGCAGGATGCCGATCCAGTCGATGATGGCGCCCAGGATGATCCAGATCAGGTTGACCACGGCCAGGATGCCCCATTTGCCGATGGGCAGGCCGGCGACCAGGTCCTTCAGGTACTGCGTGCCGCCGGCGATCGTGTAGATGCCGATCAGCGCCGAGGCACCGAAGAACAGCCAGTACAGCATGCAGGTGACCTTGGTGGTTTCCACGATCGCGCTGGACATGTTCGGCCAGCTCAGGCGTCGGTTCACGGCCGCCGCGATCACCGCACCCACCACGCCCAGGCCTGCGGCCTCGGTAGGCGTCGCGATGCCCATGTACAGCGATCCCAGCACGCCGAATGCCACGGCGCCGGGCAACACCAGCTTCTTGAGGTAACCGAGCTTTTCCATCAGCGGGATGTCGATCTCCTCGGGCGGCGCAGCCGGCGCGATCTCGGGCTTGAGATAGGAGATCGTGATCACGTAGATGATGTAGAACGAAGCCAGCATCAACCCCGGCAGGATGCCCGCCATGTAGAGCTGGCCGATGGACGTGCCCGTGGTCAGCGCATACATGATGAACACCACGCTGGGCGGGATCAGGGTCGCAAGGCCCCCGCCGGCGCAGATCGAACCCAGGGCGATGGATTTGCCGTAGCCCCGCTTCAGCATGGCGGGCAGGGCCACCACGCCCATGGTCACGATTTCGGCGCCGATCACGCCGACCATCGCCGCCATCAGCGCACAGGAGATGATCACCGCCACCGCCAGGCCGCCGCGGATGCGCCCGGACCAGACGTAGGCGGCCTTGAAGATGTCTTCGGCGATGCCCGCTTTCTCCAGCACCATCGCCATCAATATGAACAGCGGCACGGACACCAGGATCTGATTGCCCATCAGCGTGAACACGCGGCTGACGATCAGGTTCAGCGTGTTGATGTCGAACAGCCAGACGCCGAACACCACGGCGACGGCGCCGGTCGCGAATGCAATGGGAACGCCCACCACCAGCGCGGAAACCAGCGCCAGGAAAATCAGGAGGGTCAGAACATCAACCGACATGGGCCTGCTCCGTAACGGGATTGACGGCCAGACCGAGATCGACCAGAAGATTGGCGAAGCCCTGCAACAGCAGCAGTGCGCCGGCGATGGGGATGGCCAGCTTCACGGGCCACAGGGCCGGATTCCACATGGTGCCGCTGCCTTCGTGCTGTTCGATGGACAGCCGGGCCAGCTCCCAGCCGAACCAGATCAGCGTGAGGCAATAGATGGAAAACAGGAGGAAGGCCACGATGTCGACCGTCTTCTTGAGTGTGCCGCCGCGGTTGGCGATCGGCTGGTAGACCAGGTCCACGATCACGTGCTTGCGGTGCAGCAGCGTGAAGCCGCCGCCCAGCGCGTAGGCGATGCCGGCCAGATAGGTCATCGATTCATCGGCCCACAGCGACGGCGCGTTGAACACCGACCGGGCGATGACTTCCTTGAGGATGATGAGCACCACGGCGACGATGAGCAGGCCGGAGATCCGGCCTGTCCATTCGTTCACGTGCGCCATCCAGCGAACGTAGTGATTCATGCTTTGCTCAGGCCAGCAGTTTCAGTTCCCGCAGGAAGGCGCGTTGCGACTCGGCCGATTGCTTGGCCAGGGTGCCCTTGGCGGCCCACTCGTCGACCACGGTCTGCGCGATCTGGCGAGCGCGGGTGAGGTCGGCATCCGACCAGGCCACCAGCTCGACGCCCTTTTTCTTGACCTCCTCGGCCACGCGCTTGTCGTTCTCGGCGATGCGGTTGACCTGTGTCAGCGAGAACTCGCGCCAGGTGCGGTCCACGATCTGCTTGACGTCGTCCGGCAGCGCTTTCCAGGCATTGGCGTTGACCGTGAAGTCCTGGATCGGCATGGAGTGGAAGCCGGGGAAGGTCGCGTACTTGGCCACTTCGAAGAAACCGACCTTGGCATTGACCGAGATGGTCGACCAGTCCACGCTGTCCACGATGCCCTTTTCGAGCGCCGAATAGGCTTCGCCGCCTGGCAGCACGACGATGGAGGCGCCCATCTTGGCAATGGTTTCGGCAGCAATCCCCTGCGCGCCGCGGTGCTTGATGCCCTTGAAGTCGTCAGGCTTGCGGATCGGCCGCTTGGACGTGAGCGATTCCACGCCCCACCACGTCGCGCCCACGGTGTAGGCGCCGAAGCGCTGATAGGCCTGGCGCAGCATCTGCATGCCGCCCTTTTCGTAGAGCCAGCGGTTTTGTTGCTCGGGGGTGCGGTAGCCGAAGGCGAAGTCGCCGATCACGGCCAGCGCGGGCTCCTTGCCGGCCCAGTAGCCGGGGTAGGTGGACTGGCCCTGTAGGACGTTCTGGCCCACGGCATCCAGCGTCTCGAAGGCGCCGACGACGGCGCCGGCGGCGAACGCCTGGATTTCCAGCCGGCCGCCGGTGTTGGCTTTCAGCTTGTCACAGAACTCCTGGAAGTACTTGAACGTATCTTCGCCCGCACCCCACAGCGTCTGGACACGCCAGCGTATGGGCGCCTGGCCGAGGACCAGAGCGGGCATGCCGGCGAACAGCGCGGCGGAAGAGGCGGTAACGGCCTTCAAGGCCTTGCGACGTGTGTATGTCATCGAATGTCTCCGTAAATAGACGTGCCTTCAGCATTGATATTTTTCAAATGCTATTAGTAATATATTAGAAGATTAAAAAAAATGAGCAAGGGTAAACCCTTGGCAAGAACCCTCAGCTCTGCCGGCCCAGCAGATCCCGGGTGAACTGGTCCGCAATGTCGCTGACGGCGTCGCAACGGCTGGCGACCAGCGGTTCATCGCAATCCACGATGGCTCGCGTGAGTTGCGCATGCGCCATGCCCACCACGGGCAGGTTGTTGAAGGACACGTGATGGGCGAAGTAGAAGCGCTGCGACAGCGTGTGCAGCGGGCGCAGCGCGCGCTCGGCGAACTTGTTGCGAGCGCACTGCGCGACGAACCGCTTGATCTTGAAGTGGTTGTCCAGGTAAGCGTGAACGTCGCGGGCCTCGCCCGCGGCCTGAATGCCGTCCGCCATTTGCAGCAGCATGTCGCGTTCGGGCCGGGTGCATCGCCGCGCGGCGCGCAAGGAGACGAGTTTCTCGAGCACCCGGCGTGTGTCGACCACGGCCATCTGGTCTTCCAGCGAAATCTCCGACACCACAATGCCGGCCCGGCGGATCACGGTCACCAGTCCATCCTGCGCCATGCTTGCCACAGCCTCGCGCACGGGCGTACGGCCGATGCCCAGCATTTCACTTAGCGACCCTTCGGACCAGACGGAGCCGGGCGGGATCTGGAGTGTGATGAAACGCACTTCCAGTTCGGCGCGGGCACGGTCTACCAAGGTTGTCTCGGACGCTATGTTTCGGCCTTTTTGCATGTCTCTAGTATGTTTGTGAAATACTAAAGAGGATAGCGCATTTGACTTATCAAGAAAAGAAAGGCCAGCCCCAAGGCTGGCCTTTCTGCTTTCCATTTTCGCGGCCGGCGAGGCCGCCCCAGGCGTGGCAAGACTACATCTTGCGCAACTTCCTGGCGTCAGCCACGCAGCTGTCCTTGGCGTTGCCGGTCATGTCGTCGCATTTTTCCTTGGCGACTTCATACGCGGCTTCGGCCTTGACCTTGGCTACCTTTTCAGCCGCCTTGGCGTCCGGCTTGTAGGCGGCTTCCAGTTCGGCCTTGGCTACCTTTTCGGCGCCCTTGGCTTCCTGCTCGCACACGTCCTTGGCATTGGCCTTCAGGGTGTCGCATTTCGCCTTGGCCGCCTTGTAGTCGGCCTCAATGCGGTCTTTCTGGGCCTTGTGCTCTTCCTTGGTCATGGCGCCCGCAGCGCCGGCGGCCATGCAGCAGGCCGCAACGGCCATGGTGATGAGCTGATGTTTCATGGTGTCTGCCTTGTACGCGGATTACAGCGACCTATCGAAGCGGAAATCCGGGTTGCGGCTTTCCCAGTTCTTCACCTGCTTTTCAGCCTCATCCCTGGCCACGCCGTGGCGTTCCTGGATGCGGCCCAGCAGCTGGTCGCGCTTGCCGGCGATGACGTCCAGGTCGTCGTCGGTCAGCTTGCCCCACTGTTCCTTGGCTTTGCCCTTGAATTGCTTCCAGTTACCTTCAATGCGATCCTGATTCATGATGTGCTCCATTGGTTGGTTGGGATGAATCAACTTTAGGACTGCCTCATGGAGCCGGGCGGTAGGACGCACGGGGAAGGCGCCGTAGGCAGCGGACTACGGCGCGCAGCGTGCCCGCGGCATGTGTCAGCTGCCTGCAATCGAAGCCGGCAGGCGATTGGTTATGCTCGCAGGCTGGGCTTGAGCCCCGTTCCAGGCACGCCGTTGCGCTTTTGAGGAGACACACATGAAGACTACCCGTTGGGCCGCCGCATGGCTGTTGCTGGCTGTTTGGCCGGGCCTGGCTGCCGCAGCCGACATCGATGGCAGCAAGCTGTCCGCACTGTGGGGCGTGCCCTTTGCCGGCATCCTGCTGTGCATCGCATTGATGCCTTTGCTCGCTCCGATCTTCTGGCACCACCACTTTGGCAAGGTCGCGGCGGCGTGGTCGCTGGCATTCCTGGTGCCTTTCGCCGTGACCTTTGGCGCCGGCGCTGCCGCAACAAGCTTTGTGCACGCGGCGCTGGCCGAATACATTCCGTTCGTGATCCTGCTGACGGCGCTTTTCACCGTGGCCGGCGGCATCCACATCCGTGGCAACCTGCATGGCAGTCCGGGGCTGAACACCGCCATCCTCGCGATCGGCGCTTTCCTTGCAAGTTTCATGGGCACCACGGGGGCGTCCATGCTGATGATCCGCCCGCTGATCCGCGCCAACGACAACCGCACCCACAAGGCACATGTGGTGGTGTTCTTCATCTTCATCGTGTCCAACGCGGGTGGGTCGCTGACGCCGCTGGGGGACCCGCCGCTGTTCCTTGGCTTCCTGAAGGGCGTCGACTTCTTCTGGACGGTCAAGCACATCTTCCCGGAGACGCTGTTCCTCGTTGGGGCGCTGCTGGCCATTTTCTATGTGCTGGACTCGTGGTACTACCACCGCCGCGAGGAGGTGCTTGCGGTGGACCCGACGCCGGACACGCGGGGCATCGGCTTCGACGGCGCCGGCAATTTCTGGCTGCTGGCCGCCATCGTCGGCCTGGTGCTGATGAGCGGCTTCTGGAAGTCGCCGGTCAGCTTCAACATCATGGGGACTGACGTGGGCCTGCCCGGTCTGCTGCGCGACGCCGGCCTGATCGCGGTGACGCTGCTGTCCCTGAAGATCACGGCGGACAAGGTGCACCAGGACAACCAGTTCTCATGGGGCCCGATGGCCGAAGTGGCCAAGCTGTTCGCGGGTATCTTCCTCACGATCATCCCGGTCATTGCCATGCTCAAGGCGGGCGTCAACGGCCCATTTGGCCCGGTGGTGGCGGCCGTGACGCGGCCTGATGGTTCGCCAGATCCGGCGATGTACTTCTGGGCCACGGGTGCGCTGAGTTCGTTCCTGGACAATGCACCGACGTACCTGGTGTTCTTCAATACGGCAGGCGGCGATCCGGCCGTGCTCATGACCACCTTGGCGCCAACGCTGGCTGCCATTTCGGCTGGCGCCGTGTTCATGGGGGCCAATACCTACATCGGCAATGCGCCCAACCTGATGGTCAAGGCCATTGCCGAGGACCGCGGTGTCAAAATGCCGAGCTTCTTTGGCTACATGGCCTGGTCGGGCGCGGTCCTGATCCCGCTGTTCATCGCCATGACATTCATCTGGTTCCGCTAAGGGCATCATTCATGAGCAAACCCAAGGTCCTGGTCGCACGCGCGATTTTTCCCTCGGTGCTGGAGCGCCTGTCCCAGCACTTCGACATTGAAACCAACCAGGCCGATGAGGTCTGGCCCAAGGAGGAACTGGCCCGGCGCATGTCGGACAAGGTGGGTGCGTTTACCACCAGCAGCGAGCGCATTGACGCTGCCGTGCTCGACGCTTGCCCGCAGCTGAAGATCGTGGCCAACATGGCTGTGGGCTACAACAACTTCGACGTGGACGCCATGTCCGCGCGCGGCGTGCTGGCCACCAACGCACCGGACGTGCTGACCGAGACCACGGCCGACTTCGGCTTCGCGCTGCTGATGGCCACCGCCCGCCGCGTGACCGAAAGCGAGCATTACCTGCGCGCCGGCAAATGGACCAAGTGGAACTACGAGATGTTCTCTGGCTCGGATGTTCACGGCGCCACCCTGGGCATTCTGGGCATGGGCCGCATTGGCCAGGGCATCGCCAAGCGGGGTGCGCATGGCTTTGGCATGAACGTGATCTATCACAACCGTTCGCGTCTGGAGCCCGGTCTGGAGGCTGCCTGCAAGGCCCGCTACGTGAGCAAGGAAGAACTGCTGCGGACATCCGATCACCTGGTGCTGGTGCTGCCGTATTCCGCCTCGTCGCACCACGCCATTGGCGCGGCCGAGCTGGCACAGATGAAACCCACGGCCAATCTCATCAACATCGCACGCGGCGGCATCGTGGACGATGCGGCGCTGGCCGTGGCGCTGCGCAACCGGCAGATTGCGGCTGCTGGCCTGGACGTGTTCGAAGGCGAGCCCGCCGTGCACCCCGGGCTGCTGACCGTGCCCAACGTGGTGCTCACGCCGCACATCGCAAGTGCCAGTGTGCCCACGCGCCTGGCCATGGGCAACCTGGCCGCTGACAACCTGATCGGCTACCTGGTCAACGGCAAGCCGTTGACGCCGCTGAACCCTGAAATCCTGAAGAAGTAAAACACGGTGGAACTCTGGCTGCTGATGGCGCTGGCGGCGCTGAACCTGGTGCTGCTGGCGGTGCTGTTGCTGCGCAAGCCTCCGGGCAACGGCAACGACGCAACCCGCGTTGAGCTGCTGGGGGCCAACGAACGGCTGGAGCGCGAGCTGCGCCGAGAGATCAGCGAGTCGTCGCGCGGCGCGCGCCAGGAGCTTGCGCACAACCTGGCGACCTTTCAGGAGGCGCTGGTCAAGCAGGGCGCGGAGGCCACGCGCACGCAGAACGCGCAGATCGATGCCTTCGGCCAGCAACTGGCGTTGCTGCAAAAGACGCTGTCCGACACCCTGACGCTGCAACTGCAGGGCCTGAGTGAATCCAATGCCCGCCGCCTGGGCGAGGTGCGCGCCACGCTGGAAACGCAGTTGCTGCAGATGCAGCAGACCAACGCGGCCAAGCTCGACGAAATGCGCAAGACAGTGGACGAGAAGCTGCAGACCACGCTGGAAGCCCGGCTGGGCGAAAGCTTCAAGCAGGTGGCCGACCGGCTGGAGCAGGTGCACAAGGGCCTGGGCGAGATGCAGTCGCTGGCCCAGGGCGTGGGTGATTTGCAGCGGGTGCTGACCAACGTCAAGACCCGCGGCATGTTTGGCGAAGTGCAGCTGGAGGCCCTGCTGGAGCAGGTGCTGACGAACGAGCAGTACGGCCGCCAGGTGGAAACGCGGCCCCACAGCAACCAGCGTGTGGATTTTGCGGTGCGCTTTCCGGGCCGAAGCAGTGATGGCGTGCCGGTGTGGCTGCCCATTGACGCCAAATTCCCGCGGGAAGATTACGAGCGCCTGCTGGAGGCGCACGACCGCGCTGACGCGGCCGGCGTGGAGTTGGCCGCCAAGGCGCTGGAGGCGCGCATCCGGCTGGAGGCCAAGACCATCGCCGCCAGCTACCTGGCGCCGCCGCACACCACTGACTTCGCCATCCTGTTCCTGCCGATCGAGAGCCTGTACGCCGAGGTGCTGCGCCGTCCGGGGCTGATGGACAGCCTGCAGCGCGACTTCCGAGTGACCCTGGCCGGGCCGACCACGTTGCTGGCCATGCTCAACAGCCTGCACATGGGCTTTCGCACGCTGGCGCTGGAGCAGCAGGCCTCCCAGGTCTGGAAGGTGCTGGGCGCCGTCAAGACGGAATTTGACCGCTATGGCAAATGGGTGGAGACGGTGCAGGAGCAGGTGCGCCGGGCCTCCGTCACCCTGGAGAACGCTGCGACGCGTTCCAACCAGATGCGCCGCGCGTTGAAGGTGGTGGAGGCCTTGCCCGAAGGCGAAGCCCAGGCGCTGTTGCCACCGGCCGACGAGGCTGACGCTTGAGCCGTGAACTGGCCCGGCTGATCGCGGGCCATGTGTTCCTGCACGCCTGCATGGCCGGCATGCGCATGGCCGCGCCGCTGCTGGCGCTGCGCGAAGGCCACAGCGAGGCCGCGGTGGGCGTGCTGCTGGCGCTGTTTGCACTGACGCAGGTGTTCCTGGCGCTGCCCGCAGGCCGCTACGCCGACCGGCATGGCCTGAAGCGACCCGTGGCTTTCAGCGTGATGGTGGCGGCGCTGGGCGCGGCGATCGCGGTGGCGCTCCCGGTATTCCCCGTGCTGTGCCTCAGCGCCCTGATGACGGGCGGCGCCACCGGTGCGGCGTCCATTGCACTGCAGCGGCATGTGGGCCGCGCCGCGCAAAACCCGACCCAGCTCAAGCAGGTGTTTTCATGGTTGGCCATCGGGCCCGCCATCTCCAACTTCCTGGGGCCCTTTGCCGCGGGTCTGATGATTGACCATGCGGGCTTTCGCTATGCATTCCTGCTGATGGCGCTGCTGCCGCTGGCCACCTGGTTCTGGGTGCGGCGTACGCGGGAACTGCCGCCGGTGGTCCGTGCCGCGGGCGACAAGCCGGGCCGCGCCTGGGATCTTGCGCGCGAGCCCATGTTCCGCCGTCTGCTGATCATCAACTGGATCCTGGCGTCCTGCTGGGACGTGCACACGTTCGTGGTGCCGGTGCTGGGCCATGAGCGGGGCTTGAGCGCATCGGTGATTGGCTCCATCCTGGGGGCATTTGCCATTGCGGCGGCGCTCATCCGCGTGGTGTTGCCGCTCATTGCCGAGCGCGTGAGCGAAGCGGCTGTCATTGCAACGGCCATGGTGGTCACGGCCGTGCTGTTTGGCGTCTATCCGCTGCTGCATGCGCCGCTGGCCATGGGGTTTTGCTCGGTGTTGCTGGGGCTGGCGTTGGGTTCGGTCCAGCCCATGGTCATGAGCACCTTGCACCAGATCACGCCCGAGGCCCGCCACGGCGAGGCATTGGGCCTGCGCCTGATGGCCATCAACGCGTCCAGCGTGGTCATGCCCATGCTGTTCGGCCTGACCGGCGCGATGATCGGAATCTCCGGGGTGTTCTGGTTTGTCGGGGCCGTGGTGGGCACGGGCGCCCACTCGGCCAGCAAGCTCAGAGCTGGTAAAACGCCTTGATGATGTCCCATGCTGTCTGCGGATCGTCGGCAAACTGCAGCAGATTCATGTCTTCGGGCGAAATCACGCCTTCATCGACCAGCAACTTGAAGTTGATCAGGCGCTTCCAGTAGTCGGTGCCGAACAGCACGATGGGCACGGGCTTGGCCTTGCGCGTCTGCACCAGCGTGATGACTTCAAACAGCTCGTCCAGCGTGCCGAACCCGCCAGGGAAGGCCACCAGCGCCTTGGCACGCATCATGAAGTGCATCTTGCGCAGCGCAAAGTAATGAAAGCGGAAGTTCAGCGCCGGCGTGATGTACGGATTGGGCACTTCCTCCATGGGCAGGGCAATGGTCAGGCCTACGCTGATGCCGTTGCCTTCATGCGCGCCCTGATTGGCCGCCTGCATGATGCCGGGGCCGCCGCCAGTGCAGATGAACAGCATGTCGGCCGGGTCCTTGCCGGCGCTGTATTGCGCCACCAGTTTGCCAAAGGCACGGGCCTCCTCGCAATAGTGGGCGTTGCGGGCCAGGCTGCGGGCGCGGCGGATCAGCGCCGCGTCGCCGGTGGCCTCGGCCTGTTCCACCAGGGCCGCAGCCTCTGCCTCGCCGCGAAAACGGGCGCTGCCAAACACGACGATGGTATTTTCAATGCCATGGGCCTGCTGTTCCAGGTCGGGCTTGAGCAACTCCAGCTGGAAGCGGATGCCGCGCGTTTCGCGGCGCAACAGGAATTCCGGGTCGGCGAAGGCCAGGCGGCTGGCGTCGGGTGTGAGAGACGCGCCGCCACGCGCATGCGCCTGAAGGGTGGCCCAGGCGTCGGCCAGGCGGGTGTCGTGCAGGTCTTGAGTGGTTTCCATGGTGCTTATTCTGGGGCACTTTCCTGCGCCGGCCTTCGTAGTGCGACTCCGGGTGTCAGCATGCGTTTTCTCGGCTATCCTTGCGCGCGGACCGGGATACAAGAGGGGACATGGGCAGAGACTACGCGACGGTGTACCACGTGCTGCTGCAAGGCCGCAGCATGGGGCCGTACGACCGCCGCACCATCGTCGGCATGTGCATCAAGAAGGCCCTGACGGGCGATACCGAGCTGATCGACAGCAACGGCGCGCAACTGACGGTCGCCGACCTGCTGGCCGAACGCAGCCCGCAGAACTCATTCAACGGCACGCGCAGTGGTGCCTTTTCCTTCTCCGTGGTGCAGGCCACGTTTACCGCGGCGCTGCTGCAGGTCAGGGGCCGGGGCTTTGCGATCCCGGCGTTCAAGGGCGAAGTGGAGGCGCGCGTGCAAGCCGGGTTGTTGCGTGTGGCCGGGCGCTACCGGCGTGGTTTGCGCTGGCGCGAAGACCGCGTCAAGTTGCCACTCAAGGCGTTTGTGCATGCGCGAATCGTGGGCTCGCGCGTGGACCTGTGGCTGCGCCCGCCAGAGGCCGCACCGGGTGCCGCCTTGCAACGGGTTTCACTGGAGCTGTTCAGCTCTGAGGCGGCGGGCGCCTTGGTGGAGTGGATGCCCGTGGCCACGCCGCCGCCGGTTGACCTGATCGTCGCAGGCGGCGCCGCGCGCGGCAGTGGCTACCTGGTCTGGATTGCCGTGATCGGCGTGGCGGCTGTGGTCGCCTTGGTGGGGTTGGTGCTGGCCCTGCGCGTTTTCTAGGCGGCCAGCCAGGCCAGCAGCGCTGCGCGGGCGCCCGAAAGGTTCTTGTACTGCAGCACCTCTGGCGTCATGGAGGCCAACGAATCATGCAGGCGTGCCGCCTGTTGCGGCGATTGCACGGCCTGTGCCAGGGGCTGGAGCATGACGCGGATGGTAAACACGACCTGCTGGCGCCCCGGTACGGGCAGGAAGGTTTGCCGCTCTGCGCGCAGGAAACATCTGGCGGCGAATTCCGCCGGATCGGGCGCGTCGGGCCAGGGCAGGCGAGGGTGCCGTCGCGGATGCTGGTCGTACCGCCCGCTGGGCGTGATCGTCCAGACAAAGCGCTCCCAGTGTCCGCCATCAGCCAGCAGTCGGGTCAGTGCGGGCATGGCCGCACCCAGGGCTGCGCCATCGGCCACCGGCCCGTGGATCGCGGCGAGAGACTTGCCCAGCTTGTCCTCGGGTGCCCAGTGCGAAGGCACGCACACGCAAAGCCAGGGGATGGTGCCGCTGGCGGTGTCCAGCACCGCCAGATCTTCTTCAAACGCCAGTTCGGGCGGGCCATCCACCGCGCCAGCGGCTGCCAGGGCCGGCGCCGGGTCGAAACCGGGCAGGCACCACCGGGCCTGGCCGGCGCGGTGAACCTGCTGTTTTTCGGCGTACAGAGCGCTGCGGCGGTCCAGCGGCGTGAGGTGCGCGGCGCCGGGCGCCATTCGCTGCAGGCCCGGCTGCATGCGAAATGGCACGGCAATGTGGCGAAAGTCAAAATCCATCACACAAGTGTCCAATGAAAAAGGGCTCCTTGCGGAGCCCCTTCATGGCCTGCGGCTGGAATCAGACGCGCTTGCGGTACTCGCCGGTGCGGGTGTCGATTTCGATGCGGTCGCCCTGGTCCACGAACAGGGGCACGGGCACTTCGAAGCCGGTGGCGATCTTGGCGGGCTTGAGCACCTTGCCGGACGTATCGCCCTTGACGGCGGGCTCGGTCCAGGTGATTTCGCGTTCCACGCTAGTGGGCAATTCGACCGAAATGGCCTTGCCGTCGTAGAACACCACTTCCAGCGCCATGCCGTCTTCCAGGTAGTTCAGCGCATCGCCCATGTTCTCGGCTTCGACTTCGTACTGGTTGTAGTCGGAATCCATGCAGACATACATCGGGTCGGCGAAGTAGGAGTACGTGCAGTCCTTCTTGTCCAGGATGATCTGGTCCATCTTGTCGTCGGCCTTGAACACCACTTCGGTGCCAAAGTTGGCGATCAGGCTCTTGAGCTTCATGCGCACGGTGGCGGAGTTGCGGCCGCCGCGGCTGTATTCGGTCTTGAGGACGACCATCGGGTCCTTGCCATGCATGATCACGTTGCCGGCGCGGATTTCTTGAGCGATTTTCATATCAGTCTTGAGGTTGGGCCGCGCGACAGTCGGGACTGTGTGTTTTGCGGCAGGGTTGCGGTGCACCGGAACCGGCGAACTTCGCAAAGCCTTGAATTTTAACGTTTTTTTACGACGAACCCGGCGAGCGCTGTCGCGAGGTCGTCCTGGGCCAGCAACCGGGCCCGCAAAGCCGTGGCGCTGGCTTGCCAGCCAGGTACGTCAAGAGGGGGCAACGGGCCGTCATCCAGGCCGTTCCAGGTTCGCATGAACCGCCCCCAGTCCGGTGGTGGTGCAAGGATTTGCAGGAAGGCCTGCAGCTTGGCTTCATGGGCGCCATCGTCCTGCGGGTAGAGGTGCCAGGCGAAGGGCTGTCCGGCCCACAGGGCGCGCACCAGCGAGTCTTCGCCGCGCACAAAATTGAAATCACAGGCCCACAGCAGCTCGTCATACTGCCCTTGGTTCATCAGCGGCAGCCAGTGCACGGCGAGCGAGCCCTGGGTGGGCACATGCTGCAGCGCCGCGCGCGTGGCGTCGGCTGCCCGCCCCGCCGTCACGAGTAACTGAGTGGGTTGGCTGTGTTGTGCCAGTTGCATCAGCAGGCCGGGCAGCGCGCGGGGTTCATAGCAGAACAGCGACACCAGTTGCCCTTGAAGAGGCACGCCCCGGCGGGCAGCCCAAGCCGCGCGGTCAAAGCGAGCCTGCCGACCGGTCAAGCCCGGCTCGCGCAGCAGGCCGCCGGTGCGAGCCGTGAAACCGGGGTAAAAGAAATACTTGACCATGCCCGCGCCTGGGCCATGCGCCACCGGCGATGGCAAACCGTGGGCGCGCTCCACAAATGGTTCCGCCGAGAGGTACTCCAGGTTGATCCAGCGCGCGGCGGCCGGCGCGCCCCGGTGCCTGCGCGCAAAGGCGGCCACGAAAGCCGGCGCGGGGTCGCAGCCAAAGGCTTCAACCAGTACGTCACCCGGCGGGGGCCACGGCGTGTCATCGGTCCAGCGCCCGACGGTGACGCCGGGCGCTCCCTGTGGCGCCATCCATGACAGCGCCGCCAGGTCGTCCATCCACAGGCGCACGGTTTCGCCGCGCGAGCCGAGGTCCGCTGCCAGCCGCCAGCACACGCCGGTATCGCCGTGGTTGTCAATGACCTTGCAGAAGATGTCCCAGAGCATGGCCCGGATTGTCCACCGCCCGCAATGGCGCCGCCGGATTCGCCACAATACGGCCCATGTCCGAGGTTTCCCAGGTGCATTCCGAACAGTTGCTGGCCGAAGTGGCCGCCTTGCCCGCCATGCCGGGTGTGTACCGCTACTTCGACGCGGATGGCGGCGTGCTGTACGTGGGCAAGGCGCGCGACCTGAAAAAGCGCGTGTCCAGCTATTTCCAGAAGAACCATGGAGGTACGCGGATTGGCCACATGGTGGGCAAGATCGCGCGCATGGAAACCACCGTGGTGCGCTCCGAGGCCGAGGCGCTGCTGCTTGAAAACAACCTGATCAAGACGCTGAACCCGCGCTACAACATCCTTTTTCGCGACGACAAGAGCTATCCGTACCTCAAGCTGGTCACCCATGACTTTCCGCGGGTGGCCTACTACCGCGGCGCGGTGGACCGCAAGCACCGGTACTTTGGCCCGTATCCAAGCGCGTGGGCGGTGAAGGAATCCATCCAGCTGCTGCAAAAGGTGTTTCGCCTGCGCACCTGCGAAGACACGGTGTTCAACAACCGCACGCGGCCGTGCCTGCTCTACCAGATCAAGCGCTGTTCAGGCCCCTGCGTGAACCAGATCACGCCCGGTGATTACGCGCGCGACGTCCAGAATGCCGAGGCTTTCCTGAACGGCGAAACGCAGGCGCTGCTGGACGCGCTGGAGCGGCGCATGATGGACCACGCGCAGCGCCTGGAGTTCGAGCAGGCGGCGGAGCTTCGCAACCAGATGACGGCGCTGTCGCGTGTGCTGCACCAGCAGTCGGTGGATACGGCGTCCGACAAGGACGTGGACATCCTGGCCGTGAAGGTGCAGGGCGGCAAGGCCTGTGTGAACCTGGCCATGGTGCGTGGCGGGCGGCACCTGGGTGACCGGCCATATTTCCCCGCGCATGTGGAAGATGCCGCGGCCCTGCAGGGGCTGGCAGACCAGGAGGGTGGCGACGGCGGCCCGGCCACGCCCGTGGAAGTCCAGGTGCTGGAGGCGTTCATCGCGCAGCACTACATCGGGGTGCCGGTGCCGCCCGCGCTTATCACCAGCGTGCCGGTCAGCAAGCCGCTGATGGAGGCCCTGTGCGCGCAAACCGGCGTGCGTGTGAGCGCGGTTCACAACCCGCGCGAACAGCGCCGGCTGTGGCTGGAGATGGCCGACAAGAATGCCGGCTTGCAGCTGGCCCGCCTGCTGGCCGAGGAAGGCTCGCAGCAGGCGCGCACGCGCGCCCTGGTTGACGCGCTGGACCTGGCGCCTGACAACCTGGATACATTCCGCATCGAATGTTTCGACATCTCCCACACGGCAGGCGAGGCGACGCAGGCATCCTGTGTGGTGTTTCACGACCACAAGATGCAAAGCAGCGAATACCGGCGCTACAACATCGAGGGCATCACGCCGGGCGATGACTATGCCGCCATGCGCCAGGTGCTGACACGCCGCTACAGCAAGCTGGCTGAAGCCGGCCGTGACCCGGCCAATGCGACGCCGCCCAGTACAGAGCCGGCTTTGCGCAGCAAGACGGCGCGCATGCCCGACCTGGTGCTGGTGGATGGGGGCAAGGGCCAGGTGAGTATGGCCCGCGATGTGTTTGCCGAGCTGGGGCTGGACCTGGGCACGATTGTGGGCGTTGAAAAGGGCGAAGGCCGCAAGGTCGGCCTGGAAGAACTGGTGTTTGCCGACGGGCGCGAGAAGGTGTACCTTGGCAAGGATTCGGCGGCGCTGATGCTGGTGGCGCAGATCCGTGACGAGGCCCACCGCTTTGCGATCACCGGCATGCGGGCCAAGCGAGCGCGTGTGCGCACCGGCAGCAGCAAGCTGGAGGAAATTCCCGGCGTTGGCGCCAAGCGCCGGGCCCGGCTGCTGCAGCGTTTTGGCGGCATCCGGGGTGTGGCCGCCGCAGGTGTGGACGACATCGCCACCGTGGACGGCATTTCAAAAGAACTTGCAGAGGAGATTTACCGTGCGCTTCACTGAAATCACACGCCTGGGTTGCGCCGGGTTGCTGGCCGTGCTGGCGGGTTGCACCAGCCGGCCCTTGCCTTCTGATGCACCGGTGCCCGCCGCCAGCCCGGCGCCAGCGGCGCCCGCAACGGGCCCGGCCGCCGCCGGGGCACGGCCGTCCGTGCCCCCAGCCGCGCCCATGGCGCAGGCGCCCGCGCGCAACTGGGACGAATACAAGATGCGTGCGGCACGGCGCATCATGCAGACCAGCGCGGGCGAAACCTTTGCCGGCCCGATTCCCGAACGGCTGCAGTCCATCCCCGTGGTGCAGGTGGAGCTCAACCGCGACGGTTCGGTTCGCAACGTGACCGTGCTGCGCGTGCCCAAGTTCTCACCCCAGACACTGCAGATGGCGATGGCGGCGATCCGCCGGGCCGGGCCGTTCGAACCCGTGGGGCACCTGCCGCGGCCCTGGCAATACAGCGAGACCTTCCTCTACAACGACGACCTGAAGTTCCAGATCCGCTCGCTGGCGGAGGCGCAATAGCCGCCCGGACAACGCGATGGCGCCGCGCCGTGCCAGAATCGGGGCATGTTCTTCACCATACCCACGATCCTGACCTGGACGCGCATCGTCGCCATTCCGCTGATCGTGGGGGTGTTCTACATCTGGCCCGACCGCACGGTGAGCAACCTGATCGCCACCGTCATGTTCGTGGTGTTCGCACTGACGGACTGGCTGGACGGCTACCTGGCGCGCAAGCTCAACCAGACGTCGTCGTTCGGCGCCTTCCTGGATCCGGTGGCAGACAAGTTCCTCGTTTGTGCTTCGCTGCTGGTGCTGGTACACCTGAACCGCGCCGGCGTGTTCGTGGCGCTCATCATCATCGGGCGCGAAATCGCGATCTCGGCCCTGCGCGAATGGATGGCTCAGATCGGCGCTTCCAAGAGCGTGGCCGTTCACATGCTGGGCAAGGTCAAGACAACGGTGCAGATGGTCGCCATTCCGTTCCTGCTCTATGACGGGCGCCTGTTCGGTTTCATCGATACCGGCGTGTGGGGCACCTGGCTGATCTGGATCGCTGCCGTCCTGACCGTCTGGTCCATGGTGTATTACCTGCAGAAGGCCTTGCCAGAAATCCGGGCAAAGGCCAAATGACCGCGGGTTCCCGCGAACAGGTCCTGATCCGGGCCATGCCCGTGGTGTTTGTGCTGATCTGGAGCACGGGCTTCATCGTTGCGCGCTACGGCATGCCGCATGCGCCCCCCATGAAATTCCTGGCGATGCGTTACCTGCTGTCCGTCATGTGCTTCGCCGCGTGGGCCTGGCTGGCGCGAGCTGCGTTGCCTGCCACGCGGACGCAATGGGGGCACCTGGCTGTGACTGGCATGCTCATGCACGCGGGCTACCTGGGGGGTGTATGGGCTTCCGTCAAACTGGGCATGGGCGCCGGGCTGGTGGCACTGCTGGTTGGCCTGCAGCCAGTGCTGACGGCGGTATGGGTATCGTCACAGGGCGGGCGCGTGACGCCCCGCCAGTGGGGCGGGCTGGCATTGGGGTTCGCGGGGCTTGCGCTGGTGGTCCGGCAAAAGCTGGGCCTGGGCGAAATCCACGCACTCAATCTGGGCCTGGCCTGCATTGCGCTGCTCAGCATCACGGTGGGCACGCTGTACCAGAAGCGTTTCGTCACGCCTTGTGACGTGCGTTCGGCCAGTCTGGTTCAGCTGATGGCGGCCTTTGCCGTTACGTTGCCGCTGGCCTTGCTGGAAGGCGAGGGCATGCGATGGAATCCCGAGCTGGCGGGGGCGATGGCCTGGTCGGTGCTGGCGCTGACGCTGGGCGGCAGTTCGCTGCTGTACCTGCTCATCCAGCGCGGGGCAGCCACGTCGGTCACGAGCCTGCTGTACCTGGTGCCACCGTCCACCGCGCTGATGGCTTGGGCGCTGTTTGATGAACCCATCACGGTCCTGACCGTCGCCGGCATGGCGCTCACCGCGTTCGGCGTGAGCCTGGTGGTGCGCTCCGCGAAATAGCTTTCCATGGCTCGGTGCGGAATTGCTCCGCCAGGAAATCCACCAGCAGCCGGATGCGCCGTGGCACTTGGGGCCGAAAGGGGGCCAGCCAGTGGATGTCGGCATCGACCATGGCCCAGGCCGGCAGCACCCGCACCAGGCGTCCGGATGCCAGATCCGGCGCGATGTCCCACAGGCTGCGCAGCATGAGGCCGCGGCCGGCCAGGCACCAATCGCGCACGACCTCGCCCGAATTGCTGGACAGCGGTCCACTGACCAGCACACGCAACGCTGTCCTGTCGCGCTCCTTTTGCAATTGCCAGGTGTCAAAGCGCTGCCCCGGGGGGCCGTTCTCGCGCACGACCAGGCAAGCGTGCTGCACGAGGTCTTGCGGCGCGGTCGGCACGCCGTGTTCGCGCAGGTAGGCAGGTGCTGCGGCCAGCACGCGCTGGTTGCGCGCCAGGCGCCGGGACACCCATTGGGTGGCCGGGCGGTCCTGTACGGACCACAACCACACCGAACCATCAAAGCCCTGTGCGCCGAGTTCGGGCAACTGCTCCGTCAGCTGCAACTGGACGGACAGGCGAGGGTACTTTTGCTGGAAGCTGGCAAGTGCCGGCGCCACCCACTGCCGGCCGAATCCGAATGTGGACACCAGACGGATCACGCCCGCCGGCTCGGTCTGGCGCTCCTGCAGCTCGGCCTCCAGGTCCTGGAAGCCGCGCAACAGGTGTTGCGCACGTTCGCAGATCGCTTCGCCTTCGCCCGTGGCGCTGACGCGGCGTGTGGTTCGCTGGAACAGGCGCACGCCCAGGTGTGATTCCAGCGAAGCCAGCCGCTTGGTGACCGCCGGCGCGGCCAGACCCAGCGCGCCGGCGGCGCCAGACAGGCTGCCGTGGTCGCGGATGGCGAGCACTAGCTCCAGGTCGGCACGGTCCAAAATTGTTTCCTTGAAAGAAATAATCGATTGCCTGATTATTGCTTGATGGTGGCTGCGCGGCAACGGACAATCGCAGCCATGCTGGAAACGTTTGAACCCTTTGACCTGATGCGCGGCGGCGTCAGGCTGCATGGCCGCCGCGGCGGGCAGGGGGAACCGCTTTTGCTGCTGCATGGTCATCCGCAGACGCATGCCATGTGGCACCGGGTGGCGCCCGTGCTTGCGCGGCATTTCAGCGTTGTCATGATGGACCTGCGCGGGTATGGCGATTCCGGCCGTCCTGACGGGGGCGAGGACCATGCCAACTACACCAAGCGCGTGATGGCCCAGGACGCCATGGCGGTCATGGCGCACCTAGGGCACCGGCGTTTTCGCGTACTGGCGCATGACCGTGGCGCGCGCGTGGCCCACAGGCTGGCAGCTGACCATGCCGATGCAGTGCACCAGCTCATGCTGCTGGACATTGCCCCCACACTGGCAATGTACGAGAACACGCAGCAAGACTTTGCCCGCGCGTACTGGCACTGGTTCTTCCTGATCCAGCCGCCGCCGCTGCCCGAGGCGCTGATCGAGTCAGACCCGGTGCGCTACCTGCGCAGCGTCATGGGCAAGCGGCATGCGGGGTTGGGTGCATTTTCACCAGAGGCCCTGGCAGAGTACGAGCGTTGCATACGCATAGCCGGCTCGGCCCGCGCCATCGCCGAGGACTACCGCGCCAGCGCTGGCCCTGACCTGGAACATGACCGCTCGGACCTGGCCGCGGGACGGCAACTGTCCATGCCGGTGCGCGTGCTGTGGGGTGAGCACGCGACGGTGGGCCAATGTTTTGATGTGCTGGCCCTGTGGCGCGCCTGCGCCTCGCAGGTGACCGGCCGAGCCTTGCCCTGCGGCCACTACATTGCCGAGGAAGCGCCCGACCTGCTGGTCAGTGAGGCACTCTCATTTTTTGAACGTTGACATCAAAGGAAAACACCATGAGCAAAAAACGCATTGCAGTCATCGCCGGTGACGGCATCGGCAAGGAAGTCATGCCCGAGGGCGTGCGCGTGATGGAGGCGGCCGCGACGAAGTTCGGCATCGATCTGCAGTTCGACCACTTCGACTTCGGCAGCTGGGACTACTGCGAGAAGCATGGCAGCTACCTGCCCGACGACTGGAAGGACCGCATTGGCGGGCACGACGCGATCTTCTTTGGCGCCGTGGGCTGGCCGGACAAGATTCCTGACCACGTGTCGCTGTGGCAATCGCTGCTTCTGTTTCGCCGTGAGTTTGACCAGTACATCAACCTGCGCCCGGCACGCCTGATGCCCGGCATCATTGCACCCGTGGTTCGCCGCGACGGCAGCGCCCGTGCGCCGGGCGAGATCGACATGTACATCGTGCGCGAGAACACCGAGGGCGAGTACTCCAGCATCGGTGGCCGCATGTATCCCGGTACCGAGCGTGAGATTGTCGTCCAGGAGACGGTGATGTCGCGCATCGGCGTGGATCGTGTCCTGAAATTCGCGTTTGAACTGGCCCGTTCGCGTCCCAAGAAGCACCTGACCAGCGCAACCAAATCCAACGGCATTTCCATCACCATGCCGTACTGGGACGAGCGCGTGGCCGAAATGGCCAAGGCATACCCTGATGTGCGCCAGGACAAGTTCCACATCGACATCCTCACCGCGCATTTCGTGCAGCGTCCCGATTTCTTTGATGTGGTGGTGGCGAGCAATCTTTTTGGTGACATCCTGAGCGACCTGGGGCCGGCCTGCACCGGCACCATTGGCATCGCGCCCAGTGCCAACCTCAATCCGGAAGGCAAGTTCCCGTCCTTGTTCGAGCCGGTGCATGGGTCGGCACCGGACATTGCCGGCAGGAACATCGCCAACCCGATCGGCCAGATCTGGTGCGGTGCCATGATGCTGGAGTTCCTGGGCCACAAGGACGCGCATGACGCCGTGCTGGCCGCCATCGAGAAAGTGCTTGATCCCCAAAGCGGTGCACCCCGCACCGCGGACATCGGCGGCACCGCCGGCACGGCAGACCTGGGCCGCGCAATTGCTTCGGCGTTGCAATGATTCACCACCTGCCCGCAGGCGTCGCTTGAAGCGTGAAAAAATTGCGCCCTGCGCGCAGGCACGCCCGCCGGGAGCACACCGGCGGCGCGCCAAAAGGGACTAGAATCCGCCTCCGCGCTGTTGTAAAGCTGCTTGCTGTATTGACACGGTCTGGGACCGTGGCTTTAATGACATTCAGCAGTGCACACTGCAAACGCCGTCTCCCGCACACTTGCCATCCACGCGCCCCAGGCGCACGCAAGGGTGGGGAGACAAAAATTTTTTGAAGAGACAACCAGATCAACTCTTTTCTCTTTCGAGGGGCCCCTTGTGAACAAAACCGAACTGATTGAGCACATCGCCAAGCATGCCGACATTTCCAAAGCCGCGGCGACCCGTGCGCTTGAATCAACGATTGGCGCGGTAAAAACCACGCTGAAAAAGGGCGGCTCGGTTTCGCTGGTCGGTTTTGGCACTTTTGCAGTGGGCAAGCGTGCCGCCCGCAGCGGCCGCAACCCCCGCACCGGCGCTACGATTAAAATCAAGGCAGCCAAGGTTCCGAAGTTCCGTCCGGGCAAGGCGTTGAAAGACGCCTTGAACTGACACCGTTTCAGGTGGGGTGCTTAGCTCAGCTGGTAGAGCGGCGCCCTTACAAGGCGTAGGTCGGCGGTTCGATCCCGTCAGCACCCACCACCACGACAAGGCGAACAGGTTGTTCGCCTTTTTGTTTTTCAATCCACTGAGAGTCAGCGCATGTTTGATTTCGTCCGCAAGCACACCAAGATCATGATGATCGTGATGTTCCTGCTCATCATTCCTTCGTTTGTGCTGTTTGGCCTGGACGGGTACAGCCGCATGCAGGAAAAGGGCGAAGTGGTCGCCCGCGTGGATGGCCGCGATATCACGCAAGCGGATTGGGACGCCGCGCACAAGCTGGAGGTGGACCGCCTGCGCAGCACCATGCCGTCGCTGGATCCCAAGCTGCTTGATTCGCCCGAGGCCCGCTACTCGACGCTGGAGCGCATGGTGCGTGACCGCGTGCTGGCCGCCACGGCCGTGCGCGCCAACCTCACCACCAGCGACCAACGCCTGGCCCAGGAACTGCAGGCCAACGAGACCATTGCCTCGCTGCGCGGCCCGGACGGCAAGCTGGACATGGACCGCTACCGCCAGCTCGTGGGTGCCCAGGGCATGACGCCGGAGATGTTCGAGAACGACGTGCGCAACGACGTGTCGCGCAGGCAGGTGATGGCCGGCGTGGCAGGCTCCGGCCTGGCATCGGCCATGCAGGCCGATGTGTCGCTCAACGCCTTTTTTGAAAAGCGTGAAGTCCAGATCGCACGGTTTGCCACGGCCGAATACGCTACGCGCGTCAACCCGACCGATGCTGAAATCGAGACGTTCTACAAGGACAACCCGGCGCTGTTCCAGGCGCCTGAGCAGGCCAATATCGAATACCTGGTGCTGGACCTGGACTCGGTTCGCAAGTCGATCACCGTCAACGAGGCAGACCTCAAGACCTACTATGAACAGAACGCGGCTCGCCTGGCGGGCCAGGAAGAACGGCGTGCCAGCCACATCCTGATCACAGCCCCCAAGAGCGCATCCGCGGCCGAGCGCGACAAGGCCCGCGCCATGGCCCAGGAACTGCTGGCCGCCGCGCGCAAGGCACCGGACAGCTTTGCCGACCTGGCCAAAAAGAACTCGCAGGACCCGGGTTCCGCAGCCAGCGGCGGTGACCTGGACTTCTTCGCGCGCGGCGCCATGGTCAAGCCGTTCGAGGACGCGGCCTTTGCGATGAAAAAGGGTGACATCAGCGATGTGGTGGAGTCCGAGTTCGGCTACCACATCATCAAGCTCACCGACATCAAGACGGCCAAGCAGCGCAGTTTCGAGGAGATGAAGGCGGACCTGGAGGCCGATCTCAAGAAGCAGCAGGCGCAGCGCCGGTTCTCGGAATCCGCCGAAGCCTTCACCAACGGCGTTTACGAGCAGGCGGACAACCTGAAGTCCACCGCGGACCGCCTGAAGCTGGAGGTGCGCACGGCCACTGGCGTGACGCGCCAGCCCGCCCAAGGCACAACGGGTGTTCTGGCCAATGCCAAGTTCCTCAATGCGCTGTTTTCGCCCGACTCGATCGAGAGAAAGCGCAACACGGAGGCAGTGGAGACGGCCTCCAGCCAACTGGTGTCTGGACGCATCACGCAGTACACGCCGGCGCGCACGCTGCCGCTGGCCGAGGTCAAGGCGCAGGTTACCCAACGCCTGCTCGCGCAGCGCGGTGCGGAACTCGCCAAGAAGGAGGGCGCGGAAAAGCTCGCGGCCTGGAAGGCTGCACCGGACACGGCCGTGCTGCCCCCGGCCATGGCGTTGTCGCGCGAAAGCGCGCAGCAGATGCCCTCGCAGATCATTGATGCGGCGCTGCGGCTGGATGCCGGTGCGCTGCCGGCGTTTGCCGGTGTGGACTTGGGTCCCCAGGGCTATGCGGTGGTCAAGGTGCTGAAGGTCCTGCCTCGCGAGGTGGCCAGCGAAGCGACGGCACGCCAGGACCGCGCGCAGTATGTGCAATGGTGGACGGCCGCCGAGACCATGGCCTATTACAACCTGCTCAAGGAGCAGGTCAAGGCGCAAATCAAGGTGCCCAAGCCCGTTGCAGCGGCGCGTGACGATGCGTCGGTGCAAAACCGCTGAACACGCGGCTATAATCAAGAGCTACGGTGGCTGTAGCTCAGTTGGTAGAGTCCAGGATTGTGATTCCTGTTGTCGTGGGTTCGAGCCCCATCAGCCACCCCAGGATTTCAAGCGTTGATGCAAAGAGCCCGCGACAGCGGGCTCTTTTTTTGGCTGGCCCGGGTGGCCTGGCATTTTCTTCAGTTGGTCATGACCAGCTTGCCCATCACCCCGCGCGATCCCATGTGGGCATACGCCGCCTTGAGTTCGGCCATGGGCATGGTGCGGTCAATCACCGGCTTGATCCTTCCGGCGGCATACCACTGGGCCAGCTCCCCCATCATCGCTGCGTTGGCCTTGGGCTCGCGCCGCGCAAAGTCGCCCCAGAACACACCCACGATGGACGCGCCCTTGAGCAGAGCCAGGTTCAGCGGCAACGAAGGAATGGGGCCCGATGCGAAGCCCACCACCAGGTAGCGGCCTCGCCAGGCGATCGAACGGAACGCCGCTTCGGCAAAGTCGCCGCCCACCGGGTCGTAGATCACGTCGGGGCCCTTGCCATCGGTAGCGGCCTTGACGGCGTCACGGAAGGCATTGGGCAGGCCGTGCGTGGTGTAGTTGATCGTGGCGTCGGCGCCGATGGAGGCGCACAGCGCGCACTTCTCGTCGGTCGAGGCCGCTGCAATCACGCGGGCACCCACGGCCTTGGCGATCTGGATGGCCGATGTGCCCACGCCACCCGCTGCCCCCAGTACCAGCACGGTGTCGCCTGCCTTCAACTGGGCGCGATCGACCAGCGCGTGATATGACGTGGCATAGATCATGATGAACGCGGCCGCGTCCACGGCGGGGAAGCCCTCGGGCAAGGGCATGCACAGCGCGGCAGGCGCAATGGTGTGCGTGCCAAAGCCCCCCGTGCCCGACAGGCAAGCCACGCTCTGGCCCACTTTCAGGTGGGTGACGCCGTCCCCCACGGCCTGGATGACACCTGCGTATTCCGAGCCCGGCACGAAGGGCAGGGCCGGCTTCATCTGGTATTTGTTCTGCACGATCAGCAGGTCGGGGAAGTTCAGGCTCGCCGCCTTGATCTCGATCAGCACCTCGCCGGCCTTGGGAACGGGCGTGGGCAGTTCTTTCCAGGTGAGCGCTTCAACGCCCACGGGGTTTTCGCAAAGCCATGCGTGCATCCGGGTTCTCCATCAATTTCGAGTGCGCATCATAGGAGTGCCATGGACGGCGCAATGTCTCTGTCGTGACGCCTACAATCTTTGCAACTGCTCACGCCATGAAAATCCTCATTTCAAACGACGATGGCTACCAGGCGCCCGGCATCGTGGCCCTGTTTGAGGCCTTGAAGGACATTGCCGACGTTGAAGTCGTCGCGCCTGAACACAACAACAGCGCCAAATCCAACGCGCTGACGCTGCATTCGCCGCTGTATGTGCACCAGGCGCCCAATGGTTTTCGCTACATCAACGGCACCCCGGCCGATTGTGTCCATATTGCCCTGACCGGCCTGCTGGATTACCGCCCCGATCTGATCGTCAGCGGCATCAACAACGGCGCCAACATGGGTGACGACACCATCTACTCGGGCACTGTAGGCGCCGCGATGGAAGGCTATCTGTTCGGGATTCCGGCGATTGCGTTTTCGCAAACCGACAAGGGCTGGAAACACATCGATGCCGCTGCCCGCACGGCGCGCGAGCTGGTGCAGCAACTGGCGCGCCAGGACCTCGCGGGCGCCGCGCCCTGGTTGCTGAATGTCAACATTCCGAGCCTGCCGTTTGAAAGCATCAAACCCCTCAAGGTCTGCCGTCTGGGGCGTCGCCATGCAGCGGAAAAAGTCATTGCCCAGGACAGCCCGCGCGGTGAAACCATGTACTGGATTGGTGGCGCCGGCGCCGCCAAGGATGACGCCGAGGGAACCGACTTCCACGCAACCACGCTGGGCCATGTGTCGCTCACGCCACTGAAGGTGGACCTGACCGACCACGATGGCTTGCGGTATTGGGCGCAGACGGCGCAGCGTCTGGCCGCACCGGCCGGGGAGGCCGCATGACGGCTCGCCGGCCCGGCTTTCCGGCGCAGCTGGGTCCATCGGCCGGTGCCGTGCCCGCCGCGCGCAAGGTGGCCGCGCCTGCCGGCCGCAGCGCCGCCGCGGCGCCGGTCCGGCCGCAGGGGTTGGGACTGGACTCCGGGGCGGTACGCGCGCGCATGGTGCAGAAGCTTGCAAGCCAGGGCGTGAGCGACGCGCAGGTGCTGGCCGCCATGGGCAGCGTCGAACGCCATCGTTTCGTGGACAGCGCGCTGGTGAACCAGGCCTATGAAGACACCAGCCTTCCGATCGGCCTGGGCCAGACCATATCCAAGCCGAACGTGGTGGCCCGCATGGCCGAGCTGCTGATGGGCGGCGCGCGCGGGCAGGACGGCAAGCTGGGCCGCGTGCTGGAGATCGGCACCGGCTGCGGCTACCAGGCCGCCGTGCTCAGCCTGCTGGCCAGCGAGGTCTACAGCATCGAGCGCCTGCGCGGTTTGCACGACAAGGCGCGTGACAACCTGCGGGCGTTTCGCTTGGCCAATGTCCATCTGTTGTTCGGCGATGGCATGGCCGGCTATGCCCGCGGCGCACCGTACGCGGGCATCATCGCCGCGGCCGGCGGTGAGGCCATTCCCCAGGCCTGGGTCGACCAACTGGCCATGGGGGGGCGCATCATCGCGCCGATGGTCACCGCAGGCGGGCATCAGGCGTTGGTCTTGCTGGAGAAAACTCCGGCGAAGTTGAAACAAACTGTGCTTGAGGCGGTTCACTTTGTCCCCCTAAAATCAGGCATCGCTTGAAGGGAAACAACAAGATGTTCGAGTCGTTGAACCGGGGCAGGAATCTCGTGGTCGCAGGGGTGGCTGCCGCTTTCCTCGCCGGCTGCGCCTCCAGTTCGCGCACGCCCGCGCCGGTCGAGGACCGCACCGCGGGCGCCAGCCGCGGTGCGGCGGTGGCCGTGGAGCCAGCCGCTTCGCCCGCGAAGGCATTGCCCGGCGCCGAGAATGCGGGCAAGCCCGGCTACTACACCGTCAAACCCGGCGACACCCTGGTGCGCATTGCGCTGGAGAACGGCCAGAACTGGCGGGACCTGGTGCGGTGGAACACGCTGGAGAACCCCAACGTCATTGAAGTCGGCCAGGTGCTGCGCGTCGTGCCGCCCACTGTGGCTGCAGCCGCGCCCGACACAGGCGTGGTGGTGCGCCCGGTCGCGTCCGGCACAGCCGCGCCTGCGGCCGGTACGCCCACGCAGACGGCCAGTGCACCGCGGCCTGTGGCTGCCGCATCCGCACCGGCGGCGCCAGCCGCGCCAGCGGGTGAAGACGATGTGTCCTGGGCCTGGCCTGTCAACGGCACATTGATTGCCGGTTACGACGAGGTCAAGAACAAGGGCCTGGACATCGGTGGCAAGGCTGGCGATGCCGTGGTGGCCGCCGCCGACGGACGCGTGGTTTACGCGGGCGCGGGCCTGCGCGGTTACGGCAACCTGATCATCCTCAAGCACAACAACACCTACCTGTCGGCGTACGCGCACAACCAGACACTGCTGGTCAAGGAAGACCAATCGGTGCGCAAGGGCCAGAAGATCGCCGAGATGGGCAGCAGTGATGCAGACCGCGTCAAGCTGCATTTTGAAATCCGTCGCCAGGGCAAGCCGGTGGACCCGGCCCGGTACCTGCCCGCCAGGTAGCTGCCATGAAGAAGCGCAACGGACACAGCAAGACAGCAGTTCCGGACGCGCTTGAGGGTGCAGGCGTGGGCGATGCCGAGGCCGGCTTCGCCACAACCGGCAACGTTGCACGCGAACCCCTGGCCGACGTGGCAGGTGAATCCAGCGACACGCTCACGCTGTACCTGCGCGATGTGCGCCGGACCGAGCTTTTCACCGCTGAAGAAGAGCACGAGGTTGCCACCCGCGCGCGCGCGGGCGATTTCGCGGCGCGCCAGTCCATGATCGAGCACAACCTGAGGCTGGTGGTCAGCATCGCGAAGGGTTATCTCGGGCGCGGCGTGCCGCTGGCAGACCTGATCGAAGAGGGCAACCTCGGCTTGATGCATGCCACGAGCAAATTCGAGCCCGAGCGCGGCTTTCGCTTTTCCACTTACGCCACCTGGTGGATAAGGCAGGCGGTGGAGCGCGCCGTGATGAACCAGGGCCGGGTGATCCGCCTGCCTGTGCACGTGGTGCGAGAGCTGCAGCAGGTGCTGCGGGCCCGGCGCGCGCTGGAGAACGATCCTGCATTCGCCGGGCGGCGCAACGGCCTGGAAGGCGAGGGCGTGCGCGTGGAAGACGTCGCCGCATTGCTGGGCCGTGACGTGCAGGAGGTGGCCGACCTCCTGGCCCTGGCCGAGACGCCGCGCTCGCTGGATGCGCAGATGGACCGATCGGATGACGACCATACCCTGGGCGACAGCCTGGCGGGCCCGGATGCGCAAGACCCCACGGGCATCACCCACAGCCACGAGGTCGGGCGGCTGCTGGACAACTGGATTGACGCGTTGTCCTCGCGGGAAAAGGAAGTGCTGGAAGGCCGCTTTGGCCTGCATGACCGCGAGCCCGAGACGCTGGAGGTGCTGAGTGACCGCCTGGGCCTCACGCGCGAGCGCGTGCGCCAGATCCAGAACGAAGCGCTGCTCAAGCTCAAGCGCAACATGGTGCGAAACGGCATCGACAAGCAGGCACTGCTGTAGCATCGCACCGCATGAGCGCAGCGCAGAACCGCTTCAAGCAAGCGAAAGCCCCCTCGGGGGGCAAACCGGCAACGCCGGACGTGGGGCCCGCATGAGCTGGCCTGTACTTGTTTTTGACATCGAATCCATCCCCGACGTGGCGGGCCTGCGCGGCATGCGCGACGACCCTGCGGACGCGACCGACGAGCAGGTATTCGCGGCGTGGGCGCAGGAGCGCAAGGACAAGGGGCAAAGCGATTTCGTACCGCTGCACCTGCAGCGCATCCTGGTCATCAGCTGCGTTTTCCGCAATGCCGAGGGGCTGCGCGTGCATTCGTTCGTGGACCGCGACGGCGCCAGCGAAGGCAAGGTCATCCAGACCTTTTTCAACACCGTTGAAAAGCATGTGCCTCAGCTGGTGAGCTGGAACGGTGGCGGCTTTGACCTGCCGGTGCTGAACTACCGGGGCCTTAAACATGGCGTGGTGGCCGACAAGTATTGGGACCTGGGCGACGACGATCGCGAGTTCAAGTGGAACAACTACATCAGCCGCTACCACATGCGCCACCTGGACCTCATGGACCTGCTGGCCATGTACCAGCCGCGCGGTGCCGCGCCGCTGGATGCCATGGCCAGGCTGTGCGGCTTTCCTGGCAAGCTGGGCATGGACGGCTCGCAGGTCTACCCGGCGTACCTGGATGGCAAGCTCGACGAGATCCGCCGGTATTGTGAAACCGACGTCATGAACACCTACCTGCTGTACTGCCGGTTCCAGAAAATGCGCGGCGGGCTGACAGAAAAGGAATATGACCTGGAGATCGCGCTGGTCAAGGACAGCCTGGGCAACCTGGCACCCACCGAGACCCACTGGCAGGAATACCTGGCGGCCTGGGGCTGATCCCGCGGACGGGACCAGTATTTCGCTGACCTCCATTTGAGGCGGGCGGCATGGCACCTGAGACAATCGGGCCATGACAGCAGAGATTGAAAACAACGCCGGCCTGCCCGACGGCTGGCTCCATGTGGACGCGCTGGACATCGACGCGCAGGGTGTGGCCCGCAAGCCGGACGGTAAGGTGGTGTTCATCGAGGGTGCCTTGCCTTTTGAAGTGGTGACCGCCAACGTCAACCGCAAGAAGAACAACTGGGAACAGGCCACGCTCAGTGCGGTTCACCGCGAATCGTCGCAGCGCGTGCAGCCAGGCTGCCCGCACTTTGGCCTGCACGCGGGCGCCTGTGGTGGCTGCAAGATGCAGCACCTGCATGTGGGCGCCCAGGTGGCCGTGAAGCAGCGGGTACTGGAGGACAACCTCTGGCACCTGGGCAAGGTCAAGGCCGGCAACGTATTACGGCCGATCGAAGGGCCGGCCTGGGGCTACCGCTACCGGGCGCGGCTGTCGGTGCGCCATGTGCACAAGAAGGGCGTGGTGCTGGTGGGCTTTCACGAGCGCAAGAGCCGCTATGTGGCCGACATGAGCGTGTGCCCGGTGCTGCCGCCCCATGTGAGCGCCATGCTGGTGCCGCTGCGCGCGCTGATTGGCTCCCTGGATGCCATCGAGACCTGCCCCCAGATCGAACTGGCCTGTGGCGACGATGTGACGGCCCTGGTGCTGCGCCATCTGGAGCCCCTGAGCGCGGGCGATCTGCAGAAGTTGCGCGCGTTTGCGGCAGAGCATGCCGGTGTGCAGTGGTGGCTGCAGCCCAAAGGCCCGGACACCGTCAGTCTGCTGGATGAAGATGGCCCGCAACTGGCCTATGCGCTGCCTGATTTCGGCATCACCATGCCGTTCAAGCCGACCGACTTCACCCAGGTCAACCCGCACATCAACCGCGTGCTGGTGTCTCGCGCGCTGAGGCTGCTGGATGTGCAGCGCAGCGAGCGCGTGATCGACTGGTTTTGCGGCCTGGGCAATTTCACGCTGCCGCTGGCCACGGGCGCGCGCGAGGTGCTGGGCATTGAGGGCAGCGAGGCACTGGTGGCGCGTTCACGCGAGAACTACGCACGCAACCAGGCGCAGCGTGGCGGCCTGGCGCCCACGCGGTTCGTGGCGCGCAACCTGTTCGAGATCACGCCGGCGATGCTGGTGGCCGACGGCATGGCCGACCGCTGGTTGGTGGACCCACCGCGCGAGGGTGCGTTTGCGCTGGCCAAGGCGCTCGCGGACCTGCACCAGGCCCGCCTTGGCACACCCGAAGCGCCGCCGTTGCCAGAGGGTGCGGCGAACTGGACGCCGCCCCGGCGCATTGTCTATGTGAGCTGCAACCCTGCCACGCTGGCGCGCGATGCGGGCTTGCTCGTGCACCAGGCAGGCTATACCTGCACCGCTGCGGGAGTCGTGAACATGTTTCCCCACACGGCGCATGTGGAGAGCATTGCGGTGTTTGACTTGCAATAGTGAAAAAGGGAGCCGAAGCTCCCTTTTTCATTTTCGGTTGAACCGATCAATCGTTGCTGCCACCCGTCAGGCCCAGCAGCGCCAGCAGGCTCTGGAACACGTTGAAGATGTCCAGGTAAAGCGCCAGCGTAGCGCTGATGTAGTTGGTCTCGCCGCCATCAATGATCCGCTTCAGGTCATACAGCATGTAGGCGCTGAAGATGCCGATGGCCATCACGCTGATGACCATCATGCCCACGGTGGAGCCAACAAACACATTGATGATGCCGCCGATCATGATGGCCAGGGCGCCCACGAACAGGAATTTGCCCATGCCCGAGAGATCGCGCTTGATCACGCTGGCCAGGCTGGCCATCACGAAAAACACGCCGGCGGTGCCGCCAAAAGCCGTCATCACCAGGCTCGGGCCATTCTTGAAGCCCAGCACCATGGCGATCAGGCGCGACAGCATCAGCCCCATGAAGAACGTGAACGCCAGCAGCACCGGCACGCCGGCCGCGGAGTTCTTGGTTTTTTCGATGGCGAACATGAAGCCGAAAGCGCCGGCCAGGAAGACGATCAGGCCCACGCCGCCTGTCAGGCTCCGGGTGATGCCGGTGGCCACGCCGATCCAGGCGCCCAGCACGGTGGGCAGCAGGCTCAGGGCCAGCAGCCAGTAGGTGTTGCGCAGCACTTTGTTGCGCTGCTCGGAGGTAGAGACGGCATAGCCGTAGTCAATGGTCTGGTCGTTCATGCGTATGACTCCTTTCATTTCCTGCGGAGCGCAGTTGGGCGCATTCTAGGTTGATTCAAGGCCCCGCTGGGCAATAGCCGTACAGCCGTTATGCTTGAGGTATGAAAACCAAATCAATCCTCGAAGCATCCGACATCAAAGCTATCGGCGCCGCCGCTGAAGCCGAAGCCCTGAAGAACAACTGGGCCGTGACCATTGCCATTGTGGACGATGGTGGCCACCTGCTGTGGCTGCAGCGCCTGGACGGCGCGGCGCCCATCTCTGCCCATATTGCGCCGGCCAAGGCCCACACGGCCGCCGTGGGACGGCGTGAGAGCAAGATGTATGAAGACATGATCAACGCGGGCCGAGTGTCGTTCCTGAGCGCGCCGGACCTCAAGGGCCTGCTGGAGGGCGGCGTGCCCATCGTGAAGGATGGCCAGGTCCTGGGCGCCGTGGGCGTCAGTGGCGTGAAGTCCACCGAGGACGCCCAGATCGCCCGGGCCGGCATCGCGGCCATTGGCCTCTAAGCGGAAAAGCACGCGGAAAAAAAGCCTGGCTACCGGGGACAAAACCCGTTGGCTGGCAAAAAACGACCTTGGAGACTGGAAGCCTCGGGTCGCCCCACGATGAAACTTACTTGGTCAGGATCAGCTTGCCCAGCTTGGTGGACTGCAGCTGGTAAATCGCGCCGTTGTGGTTGATCTCCACCGCCTTGCCGCCTTGCAGCAAGGCGGTGCTGGGCACTTGCCGGCAAGGCCCGTCCAGCACCGGCCCGGCGGTGCTGCTCGCTGTATCGGTGCGGGGCAGTTCAGCTTGTGCTTGCTGGGGATGGGTGGTGGCCATGTGGTGCTTAACTCCTGATGTAAATGATAATGATTCGCAAATATAAATGCAAGTCATTCTCAACAAGATCGGGTGTTTTTTCCTGCCGGTTACTGGCCCGCTTGCGGCTCGGTGATGAAGCCAATCTTGCGCAGGCCTGCCTGCTGCGCTGCCGCCATGGCCTGCGCGACCTTTTCGTAGCGCACCGCCTTGTCGCCGCGGATGTGCAGCTCGGGTTGAGGGGTTTTGGCCGCTGCAGCCTTGAGCATGGGCGCCAGATCCTGGTCAGCCACCTTGTTCTCATTCCAGTAGTAGCTGCCTGCCGCGTCAACGCTCAGGCGCACGGTCTCGGGTTTGGTGTCCTGCGGCTGGTTGGTCGCGCGCGGCAGGTCGATGTTGACCGCGTGCTTCATGACCGGCACGGTGATGATGAAGATGATGAGCAGCACCAGCATGACGTCCACCAGCGGCGTCATGTTGATTTCGTTCATCACATCATCGGTGTCGTCCTGGGTTCCGAAGGCCATGGTGGATCAAGCCTTCTTCATGGGCACAACGCGGCCCGGGCCGTTGGCCGACACGCGCGCGCCGGTCACAAAGTACGCATGCAAATCGTGGGCAAAGCGGTTCAGCCGTGCCAGCACGCTCTTGTTGCCGCGCACCAGGGCGTTGTAGCCCAGTACGGCGGGGATGGCCACCGCCAGCCCCAGCGCGGTCATGATCAGCGCCTCGCCGATCGGGCCCGCCACCTTGTCAATCGTGGCCTGGCCCGCCACGCCAATGGCCATGAGTGCGTGGTAGATGCCCCAGACGGTGCCGAATAGGCCGACAAACGGGGCGGTGGAGCCTACCGACGCCAGCACGGCCAGGCCGGCCTGCAGCTTGGCGGTGGACTCGTCAATGCTGTTGCGCAGGCTGCGGGTGATCCAGTCGCTCGCGTCCAGCGTGTCATGCAGCTGGGGCTTGGTGGCTCCGTCCTTGTGCAGGATGTGCGCTGCCGCGTCGCGGCCTTCCACGGCCAGCTGGCGAAACGGGTTGGCGGGGTCCGTGCCCAGCTTGTTCATGCCGTCGGCAAAGTCGGCTGAATGCCAGAAGCTTTCGGTCGCCCGGGACTGGACGCTGTATTTGCGCAGGTCCAGCGCCTTGGTCAGGATCACGATCCACGACGCCAGCGACATGACCAGCAGCAGGATGAACACGCCCTTGGTGACCAGGTCACCCTGCGTCCAGACGTTGATGAGGCCGAATTGCGATTCCATGACTTGATTTACTCCAGAACAAAATTGATGGGTACGTTGAACCACATGGCCTCGGCTACGCCGCCGCGCTTGCCTGGCACGTAGCGCCAGCGTTGCACGGTGGAAAGCGCCGCCTGGTCCAGACGGTCGTAACCGCTGGACTGGCGGATCTCGGCGCGTTGCGCCGTGCCGTCCACGCCGATCAGCACGCGAATGACGACCTTGCCCTGTTCGCCCAGCCGCTTGCTGATGGCGGGGTAGGCGGGCTTGGGGTTTTGCAGGTAGTCGGCGTCGCTGGACGGCAACTCCACCTTGGGCGGGGGCGGCGGCGCTACGGGCGCGGCGGCCACAGGCGCAGCGACCGGCGGGGCCGGCGGCTGGGGGGCGGTGACGCCAGTGGGCGCGGCAGGGGCTGGTGTGGGGTCTGCAATGGCCACCGGCATGGGGGGCGGGGGCAACACCTCGGCCTTCCTGGTGACGGGTTGCTTGAGCGGCACGGGCGGCTTGGGCACGGGCGGTGGCGGCTCCACCTTGGGTTGGGGCGGCTCGATGAACTCCGCAATGACCTGCGCGGGCACGATGATTTCCACCGCCCGGCGCAGCAGCCCGGTTTGCAGCGCCCACAGGGCGGCCACGTGGAACAGCACCACGCTGGCGGCAATGATGGCGTTGCGGTTCACAGGGCGCGCGGGAAGGGGAAGGTCAAGCGTGGTCATAGTTTAGAGGGGCTGCCGCCGTGGCGGCCAGGCGCCGGGAGCGCCACGGCACCTGCACAGGCACCTATTTGCGAAAGATCCACCAGGCTGAGCCGACGACCAGGATCAGGCTTGCGCCGAGACTTGTGAGGAGTTCCATGCCCTGCTTTCCGTGATGGCGCTGGCGAGCTGGATGGCCGCGACAGGATTCGTCGCGCTGCACTGGGCAACCACATCGCGCGCACAGCCCTCGCAGCGGCCACACTGGGTGGCCACGCCGAGCTCGAACTGGATGTCGTCAAAACCCATGCCCGCCCGCACATGGCGGGCGATATCGCGATCGGAAACTCGGTGGCAGACGCAGACAATCATGACGGGCGGCAGGCAGGTTGGCTTGCTGTTGATGGTGACGCGATTATAAATGCGAATCCGTCGCATTTGCAATAACTATGGCGCCAGTGATGTCAACAGGTGCAACGCAGCCGCACAGGGCCTGGGCTATTTCGTATTCGTCGCGCAGCAGCCGCAGCACATGGGCTGCGCCGACCGCGCCCGCGTTGGCCAGGCCCCAGAGGCAGGGCCGGCCAACCAGTACGGCGCGCGCGCCCAGGGCCAGCGCCTTCAGCACATCGGTGCCGCGCCGGATGCCGCCGTCCACCAGTAAGGGCAGGCTGCCGCCGGTGGCGTCGGCCACGCGGGGCAGGGCCCACGCGGTGCTCACCGCCGTATCCAGCGTGCGCCCGCCGTGGTTGGACACGATCAGTCCCGCCACGCCCAGCGCGGCGGCCTGGCGCGCGTCATCGGGGTGCATCACGCCCTTGAGCAGCACCGGCAGCCGGGTGATGCCCAGCAGCCACTGCACGTCGGACCAGGTGGGCGCGGTGTCCAGCAGCGATGCGGCGGGCGAGGTGCCCTCCAGATTGACGGCGCTGATGCCCGGCGGCAGGCGAAAGCCCGCGCGGCGCTCACGGTCGCGGGCGCCCTGCACGGGCGCATCCACGGTCAGCACCAGCGCCTGGTAGCCCGCTGCTTCCACCCTTTGCACCAGCTGCCGCGTGAAGCCGCGGTCGGCCTGCAAGTACAGCTGGAACCACAGCGGCCCGGCCTCGGGGTAGGCGGCAAAGGCCTGTGACACCGCTTCCAGCGGCTGGCTGGCCTGGGTGCTCAGCACCAGGCCGGCGCCCTGCGCGGCGGCGGCATGTGCCATGGCGATTTCACCGTCGGCATGCGCCATGCGCTGCCAGGCCATGGGGGCCACCAGCAGGGGGTGCGCCAGTGCGCGGCCCAGCAGTTCTACCCGGGTATGAAAGCCGGCCAGCGGCTGCAGTACGCGCGGCAACAGGGCCAGGCGGTCCCAGGCATGACGGTTGGCGCGTAGCGTGATTTCATCGCCCGCCGCGCCGCTGAAATAGGCCCAGGCGTTGTCGTCCAGCCGGGTGCGTGCATGCGCTTCGTGGTCCGCCAGCGTAACCAGGCCCGGTGGCAGGGCCTCGACCGACGGCGTCATGTATCGGCCCACTGCCGCAGCAGGTTGTGGTACGTGCCGGTCAGCGTGGTGGTTGCAGGGCTGTCGCCGTGCTGCTGGCGCAGCTGCATCAGGGCCATGTCCATGTCATACAGCAGGCGGCGCTGCTCGTCGCTGCGCACCATGCTCTCGACCCAGAAAAAGCAGGCCACCCGCGCCCCGCGCGTGACCGGCAGCACCTGGTGCACGCTGGTGCCGGGATACAGCACTGCGTGGCCGGCCGGCAGCTTGATCTGCTGCGTGCCGAAGGTGTCACGGATGACCAGTTCACCGCCGTCGTATTCGTGCGGGTCCGACAGGAACACGGTGCACGAGACGTCGGTGCGCACGCGCTGGCCGCCCTCGGTGAAGCGGATGGCGTTGTCCACATGGTCACCATAGTGGTTGGCCGTGCCGCTGTAGCGGTTGAAGCGCGGCGTGAATATCTTGCGCGGCAGCGCCGCGCTCAGGAACAGCGGCTGGCGGTCCAGCCCGCGCAGCACGCTGTCACGCACGGTGCGCGCGGCCTCACAGTCGTGCGGCAGTTGCTCGTTGTGCTTGACGCGCGCGGCCTGGTCACCGGCGCTGGCGCGGCCATCGCCCCAGGGCGCGGCGTCCAGCAGGGCGCGGGCCTGCCGCACCTCTGCGGCGCTCAGGATGTCGGGAATGGCAAGGAGCATGGCGGGGGCTTTGCTCAGAGTGATTGGCAGGCGGCAGGCTAGAACTTCGCGGTCAGCGCCACCTGCAGCTGGCGGCCCGCACCCGGAATATAGTGCCCGCGGTACAGCGATTCACCATACAGCTTGTCGGTGATGTTGGTCAGGTTGGCCTTGACGATGAAGCGGTCGCTGATGGTGTATTCGGCCATCAGGTCGGCGGTGGTGAACGCAGGAGCTTCCCACGACGGGGCCGTTACGTCCGCTGGCGCCTGCGCGCTGCGGAAGTTCAGCCCGCCGCCCAAGCGCCACTGGGGCGTGAGCTGGTAGGTCGTCCATACCGTGCCGCTGTGCTTGGGGCTCAGGCCCGGGCGGTCGCCCGCGCGGTTGCCCACTGTGGTGACGGTGGACGCGGCGACGTCCACCTTGGCCACCGGCATCCACATGTAGGAGCCATAGACTTCCCACTTCGGCGTCAGGCGGCCTGACACGTCGATCTCGAAGCCGGCCGTGTAGCGCTTGCCGGACAGCAGCAGGCGCGTGGCGGCGGTGTCGGGATCGGTGTTGCGCTCGTTCTTCTTGGTGGCGTGAAAGATCGCCAGGCGGGTGCTGAAGCGCTTGTCGGCCGAATCCAGCTTGGCGCCGAACTCGATGTTCTGGCTCTGCTCGGGGTCGGTGTTGGCGGACAGGGCGTTGTACGAATAGGTGTCGCCCGAGGTGTTGAACGACGTGCCGTACGAGAAGTGGTACGAATGCAGCGCGTTGGGCTGGTACAGCACGCCAAAGCGTTTGCTCAACTCGGAGATTTTCTGCTCGTAGCGGGCCGTCACGGCGCCGGTGGCTGGCGTGGTGGTGGCGTAGTTGCCGCGCATGCTGTCCCAGCGCAGGCCGCCCAGCAGCTTCCAGGCTGGCGCGATCTGCACCAGGTCCTGCACATAGGCCCCCATGGCGCGTGACTCGAAGTTGTTGGCCGGGCGCAGCACGCGCGCGCCTTCATTGAGGGAGGCGCCGTCATCGGGCGTGCCCGCCAGGGTGGTGGGCTTGGCCGGGTTGGTGCCCACCACGCCGTACACCGTTTTTTCCTCGCGCGAGAAGTCCACGCCGGTCACCAGCTCGTGCTTGTAGCCCAGCGCTTCAAACTTGTTGGTGAAATCGCTTTGCCATTGCAGCGTGTTCACGTCCTGCACCTTCAGCTGCGTGCCGCGGGTGAACACGGTGTTGGGACCGAAGTTGGACAGGTCCACGGCCTGGCCGCCCGGCTGCAGCGCGGCGGCGGCAAAGCGCACGGTGCCCGCGCGCTGGTCGCGCTTGAACGTGCCGGTGCGCAGCTGGGTCTTGAGTTCGCTGTCGTGGCTGAAGCGGTGCGTGTGGGCCAGGCTGGCGATGGTGGCCTGGCCGGCGTTGTAGTCGCTGGCCATGCCGTAGTAGGCATCGGGCGACAGGCTGCCGATCAGCGTGTTGGCGGCGGACGTGTCGGTCGCGCGGGGCTTGATCCACGGCAGGCCATAGTTCATGCCGTTGTTGTTGTCCAGGTGGTAAAGGCTGGCTGAAAACTCGTTGGCCGTGCCGATGCCAAAACGGTAGGCGGCGGCAATGCCTTTTTTGTCGATGCTGCTGCCCGAGCCGTTGTTGTCGGCCTTGGTTGCCATGGCATTCAGGCGCAGCGCGGCGTTTTCGCCGGTGATGAGGTTGAAGTCGCCCGTGACGCGGGCGTAGTTGTGCGTGCCCAGCGTGGTGGTCACTTCATGCTCATTGATCAGGCGCGGCGTCTTGCTGACCTGGTTGACGGCGCCGCCGGTGGAGCCGCGGCCGAACAGCATGGACGCGGAGCCGCGCAGCACCTCGATGCGGTCGTTGTTGAACGTATCGCGGTCATAGAACGCCGGGTCGCGCATGCCGTCCATGAAGATGTCGCCCGTGCTGGCCAGCGAGAAGCCGCGCAGGCGGATGTCTTCCTCGCCGCCCTCGGCCGCCAGGAATGTGATGCCGGCGGTATTGCGCAGCACGTCCTTCACGGTGTCCAGGTTGCGGTCGTCGATCAACTTTTCGGTCACCACGGTGACGGACTGCGGAATGTCGCGCAGTTGCTGGTTGCCTTTGCCGATGGTGGTGGTGGTGGCGCGCACGGAATCCTTGCCCTGCGGCGCTTCGGCCTGCTCGCGCACCGTCACGGGCGCCAGGCTGCGGCTTTCAGCGGGGCTGGCCGCGACGGCGGGCGCGCCAGCCTGGGCCCAGCTTCCCATGGATGCGGCCAGCATCAGCGCGCCCAGGGGCAGCACGGCGGGGGCACTGGACGGCAGCGGCAGTGAAGCGCGAACGTCGCGTGCCAGGGCTGTGGTGGTATGGCGCGGCCGGGCGCCCGTTTTTTTCTTTGCCATGAAGGCCTCCTGTGAAATGCCCGGTGGACGGGTCACGTTGCTGCAGGGAGGCTGGCTGGAGAGGCGCCGACAAAGTGTCAGCACCGGTAAACTGGCTTGCCGATGAGAATAATTCGCAATTATAACGCTAATGCGAATCTATCTCATCAACATTTTGGACGACGTTGCGGTGGTGCAACGTCAAGATCAGCGTTCGGCGAAGGCGCGCTCCACCACGAAATGGGCAGCGTGCTGCATGTTGCCTTCGGCAAAGCCCTGTTCTTCGAGCATGAGCTTCAGGTCCTTGAGCATCGCCGGGCTGCCGCAGATCATGAAGCGGTCGTTGTCCAGCGAGGGCGAGGGCAGGCCCAGGTCGCTGTACAGCTTGCCGGACGCCATCAGCTCGGTGATGCGGCCTTCGTTCCTGAACTTTTCGCGCGTGACGGTGGGGTAGTACAGCAACTGGTTCTTCACCAGCTCGCCCAGATACTCATGCTCATGCAGTTCGTGCTCGAACATCTGGCGGTAGGCCAGCTCGGCCTGTGTGCGGCAGCCATGCACGATCACCACCTTTTCGAACCGCTCGTAGGTTTCAGGGTCCTTGATGAGCGACAGGAAGGGGGCGAGGCCGGTGCCGGTGGCCAGCAGCCACAGCACTTTGCCGGGCAGCAGGTTCTGCAGCAGCAGGGTGCCGGTGGGCTTGCGCCCCACGATCAGTTCGTCGCCCGGCTGCAGGTGCTGCAGGCGGGACGTGAGCGGACCTTCGGGCACCTTGATGCTGAAGAACTCCAGCGTTTCCTCGTGGTTGGCACTGGCGATGCTGTAGGCGCGCAGCAGCGGCTTGCCGTTGACCGGCAGGCCGATCATGGTGAACTGGCCGTTGATGAACCGGAAGCCGGTATCGCGGGTGGTGGTGAAGCTGAACAGCTGGTCCGTCCAGTGGTGGACGGTCAGGACTTTTTCGGATTGGAAGGCACTCATGGCCCAGATTTTCGCTGATGGCTTATGCCATTTCGTGTCGTAGGCCTGCGCAACGGGTTATGAAGCCGGCGCGCCAAAAAAAGCCGGCTGTTGGCCGACTTGCGGGCAGGCGTTGCGCGCGGCTCAACTGCTCACGTCACCCATCTGGCTTTGCAGGTAGTTCTGCAAGCCCACCTTGGCCAGCAGGTCGATCTGCGTTTCCAGAAAGTCGATGTGTTCCTCGGTGTCGTCCAGGATGCCCTGCAGCAGGTCGCGGCTCACGTAGTCACGCACGCTTTCGCAATGGGCGATGCCGTCCTTGATGGTGGCTTGCGCACCTTGCTCCGCCTTCAGGTCGCAGGCCAGCACCTCGGGCACGTCTTCGCCGACCATGAGCTTGCCCAGGTCCTGCAGGTTGGGCAGGCCGTCCAGCATGAAGATGCGGTCCATCAGCTTGTCGGCATGCTTCATCTCGCCGATGGACTCCTCGTATTCCTTCTTTGCCAGCTTGTCCAGGCCCCAGTGCTTGTACATGCGGTAGTGCAGGAAGTACTGGTTGATCGCGGTCAGCTCGTTCTTGAGCTGGGCCTGCAGGTGTTCTATGACTTTGGCGTCACCTTTCATGGGGGGCTCCCGACAGTGGTTTGGATAAAACCATTGTCGGGTATTTCCAGCCTCATGCGGGCACGGCGCTGCGGATCAGGTAGTCAAACGCACCCAGCGCGGCCTTGGCGCCGTCGCCGGCGGCAATGATGATCTGCTTGAACGGCGTGGTGGTGGCATCACCCGCGGCGAACACGCCGGGCAGCGATGTCGCGCCCCTGGCATCGACCACGATCTCGCCGTGCTTTGACAGCTCCACCGTGCCCTTGAGCCAGTCGGTATTGGGCACCAGGCCGATCTGCACGAACACGCCCTCCAGGTCCACCCGCGTTTCCTCGCCTGAGGTCCGGTCCTTGTAGCGCAGGCCGTTGACCTTCTGGTCGCCGGTGATCTCGGTGGTTTGCGCGTTGGTGACCACCGTGACGTTCGCCAGGCTGCGCAGCTTGCGCTGCAGCACTTCGTCGGCGCGCAGCTTGGTGTCGAACTCGATCAGCGTCACATGGCCCACGATGCCCGCCAGGTCAATCGCGGCCTCCACCCCCGAGTTGCCGCCGCCGATCACGGCCACGCGCTTGCCCTTGAACAGCGGCCCGTCGCAATGCGGGCAGTAGGCCACGCCCTTGTTCTTGAATTCGGCCTCGCCCGGCACATTGATGTTGCGCCAGCGCGCGCCGGTGGACAGGATGACCGACCGTGCCTTGAGCGAGGCGCCACTTTCCAGGTCTACGCGGATCAGGCCGTCGTCCTGCGCCAGGCCCTTGGCCCGCTGCAGGTTCATGATGTCCACGTCGTAGTGGCGCACGTGTTCTTCCAGGGCCAACGCGAACTTGGGGCCCTCGGTTTCCTTGATGGAAATGAAGTTCTCGATGCCAAGCGTGTCCAGCACCTGGCCGCCGAAACGCTCGGACGCGATACCGGTGCGGATGCCCTTGCGCGCGGCATACACAGCCGCCGCCGCGCCGGCCGGGCCGCCGCCGACGATCAGCACGTCAAACGCTTCCTTGGCGTTGAGCTTCTCGGCGTCGCGCTTCGCGGCGCCGGTGTCCACCTTGGCGATGATTTCCTCCAGCGACATGCGGCCCGAGCCGAACATGGTGCCGTTCAGGAACACCGTGGGTACGCCCATGATCTGGCGTTCCTCGATCTCGTCCTGGAAGATGCCGCCTTCGATCATGGTGGTCTTGATGCGCGGGTTCTGCACGGCCATCAGGTTCAGCGCCTGCACGACATCCGGGCAGTTATGGCAGGTCAGGGACACATAGACCTCGAATTCCAGGTCCGCGTCCAGCGCCTTGATCTGGTCCAGCAGGGCCTGCTCGACCTTGGGCGGGTAGCCGCCCACCTGCAGCAGCGCCAGCACCAGCGAGGTGAACTCATGCCCCATGGGCAGGCCGGCAAAGCGCGGGCCATGGTTTTCGCCAGGGCGGTTCACGGCGAACGACGGCGTGCGGTGCGGTCCGCCGCTGGATTCGGTGACGGTGATGAGCTTTGACGATTCCGCGATGTCTTTCAGCAGCGCACGCATCTCGGCCGAAGCGGGCGTGTCATCCAGCGACGCGGTGATTTCGACGGGCTGCGAAATGCGTTCGAGGTACGAGGCGAGTTGGGCTTTGAGGTTGGTGTCCAGCATGAGTGTTCTCCCGAAAAACAGCGGAAAAGAAAAAAGGGGGGACACCGTGGAACCGGCTCCGCCGGGCCACTGGTGCCGCCCCCTTGAGGGGGAGGCGGCGCAGGTGCGCCGCTTCGGGGGTGGTTAAATTTTTCCGACGAGGTCCAGCGACGGGGCGATGGTCTTGGCACCTTCGTTCCACTTGGCGGGGCAGACTTCACCAGGGTGGGCGGCGGTGTACTGGGCGGCCTTCAGCTTGCGCAGCGTTTCCTTCACGTCGCGGGCGATCTCGTTGGAATGCACTTCCATTGTCTTGATGACGCCATCGGGGTTGACGATGAAGGTGCCGCGTAGCGCGAGGCCTTCTTCGGGGATGTGCACGCCAAACGCGTTGGTCAGCGCATGGGTCGGGTCGCCCACCAGCGGGAACTTTGCCTTGCCGACGGCGGGCGAGGTTTCGTGCCACACCTTGTGCGAGAAGTGCGTGTCGGTGGTCACGATGTACACCTCGGCGCCCATCTTCTGGAACTCGGCGTAGTTGTCGGCAGCGTCTTCGACTTCGGTCGGGCAGTTGAAGGTGAAGGCCGCGGGCATGAAGATCAGGACGGACCATTTGCCCTTCATCGTCTCGTCGCTGACGGTGACGAACTTGCCGTTGTGGAACGCTTCGGTCTTGAACGGCTGGACGGGCGTATTGATCAGGGACATGAGTATTTCCTCTTTGGGTAGGTTGAAAAAGCAGGCGATGTGGAGAATTTACGCCGCACTGCAGCATAAATCAAATTTATTGAGCTTATTTTGTCAATAAGCTTTGACTATTATAAAAGTCAATTGCAAATAGGAACCACTCTCAAATGACCGGCGCCACGGGGGTGGTCAAACCAGGGCGGCTCAGTACTCCAGCCGTTCTGGCCGGATTTCCTGGAGGATGGTGGTGGCGATCTCTTCGATGCTCTTGGTGGTGGTGGACAGCCAGCGGATGCCTGCGCGGCGCATCATGGCCTCGGCCTCGCTGACCTCCATGCGGCAGTTGTCCAGGCTGGCATAGCGGCTGTTGGGCCGCCGTTCGTTGCGGATTTCGCTCAGGCGCTCGGGCTGGATGCTCAGGCCAAAGATTTTCCGGCGGTGGGGCGTGAGCGCCGCAGGCAGCTGCTGGCGGTCGAAGTCTTCTGGGATCAGCGGGTAGTTGGCGGCCTTCAGCCCGTACTGCATGGCCAGGTACAGCGAGGTCGGCGTCTTGCCGCTGCGGCTCACGCCGACCAGGATCACGTCGGCGGATTCCAGATCACGGTTGCTCTGGCCGTCGTCATGCGCCAGGCTGAAATTGATGGCTTCGATGCGGTCGTGGTATTCCTTGCTCTTGCTCACGTCGCTGAAGCGGCCGATGCGGTGGTTGGACTTTATGCCCAGCTCCACTTCAAGTGGCCGCACGAAGGTGCCAAACATGTCCAGCAACATGCCCCGGCAGCCTTCTTCGATGACCTGCAGGATTTCGGTATTGACCAGGGTGGTGAATACGATGGGCTTCCTGCCCTCGACCTCGGCGGTGTGGTTGATCTGGCGCACGGCCTGGTGCGCCTTGTCCACGCTGTCAATGAAAGGCAGGCGCACATGGCGCGGCTTCATTTCAAACTGGGCCAGGATGGCATTGCCAAAGGTTTCGGCCGTGATGCCGGTGCCGTCGGAGATGAAGAAGACTGTGCGAGTGTGCATGGGTGAAAGGGCGCTTTCTTGTAATGCTTTCAGATTCCTGCAAGCCCGTCAGCCAACGCCTGGGCCTACAATCTGGGCAATTATCCAATTCCCCTCCATGCACCGCCTTCGCCCACAACCAAAAGAGCAAAGCTGGACGCCGTGTCATGGGAAAGCGCTGCCGCACCACGCCGGCACCGCCGCGCCGCTTTTAACTTCCGGAGCTTTCCCATGTCTGCACTTTTCAGCCCGACCGCCCTGGTCGTACCGTTTGAAAACCTGAGGATGACCGACGTCGAGGTGGTTGGTGGCAAAAACGCCAGCCTCGGCGAAATGATCTCGCAGCTTCCGCAGGGGGTGCGCGTGCCCACTGGCTTTGCCACCACAGCCCACGCATTCCGCCAGTTCCTGGCCCACGGCGGCCTGGCCGACAGGATCAATGCGCGCCTGGCCAGCCTGGACACCGAGGACGTGCGCGCCCTGGCCGCCGCGGGCGCCGAGATCCGCGCCATGGTCGAGGCCCAGCCGTTTCCGGCCGATCTGCAGGAAGCCATTGCGCAGGCCTTTGCCACGTTGAGCGCGGGCAACCCCGCGGCCTCCTTTGCCGTGCGATCTTCCGCCACGGCGGAGGACCTGCCCGACGCATCGTTTGCCGGCCAGCAGGAGACCTTCCTGAATGTGGTGGGCATCGACGATGTGCTGCACAAGATGAAAGAGGTGTTTGCCAGCCTCTACAACGACCGCGCCATCAGCTACCGCGTGCACAAGGGCTTTGCCCATGCCGACGTGGCCCTGAGCGCCGGCGTGCAGCGCATGGTGCGCTCCGACCTTGGCGCGGCGGGTGTGATGTTCACCATCGACACCGAGTCCGGCTTCGAGGATGTGGTGTTCATCACCAGCAGCTATGGCCTGGGCGAGACGGTGGTGCAGGGCGCGGTGAACCCGGACGAGTTCTACGTGCACAAGCCCATGCTGGCCGCTGGCAAGCGCGCCGTGATCCGCCGCAACCTGGGCTCCAAGCTGATCCAGATGGTGTTCTCGTCCGCCGACGAGAAGGCCAAGACCGGCAAGCTGGTGAAGACCACCGACGTTGCGCTGGAGCAGCGCAACCGCTATTCGCTGACCGACGCCGATGTCGAGCAGCTGGCGCGGTATGCGCTTGTGATTGAAAAGCACTACGGCCGTCCGATGGACATTGAATGGGGTAAGGACGGCACCGACGGCCAGCTGTACATCCTGCAGGCCCGCCCCGAAACGGTGAAGAGCCAGCAGGGCGACAAGGCCGAGCTGCGCTACAAGCTCAAGGGCCGCGGCACCGTGCTGGCCGAGGGCCGCGCCATCGGGCAGAAGATCGGCACCGGCCCGGTGCGCCTGGTGCACAACATCAGCGAGATGGACAAGGTCCAGCCGGGCGACATCCTGGTGACCGACATGACCGATCCCAACTGGGAGCCGGTCATGAAGCGCGCCAGCGCCATCGTGACCAATCGGGGCGGGCGCACCTGCCACGCCGCCATCATCGCACGCGAACTGGGCATCCCGGCCGTGGTCGGTTGCGGGCACGCGACCGAGCAGCTCAAGGACGGCACCCTGGTGACGGTGAGCTGCGCCGAGGGCGACACCGGCTTCATTTACGACGGCCTGCTGGAAACCGAGGTGAGCGAGGTCGAGCGCGGCACCATGCCGCCCATCAAGACCAAGATCATGATGAACGTGGGCAACCCGCAGCTTGCGTTTGACTTCTGCCAGCTGCCCAATGAAGGCGTGGGCCTGGCGCGGCTGGAGTTCATCATCAACAACAACATCGGCGTGCACCCCAAGGCCATCCTGGACTACCCGGCGGTGGATGCGGACCTGAAGAAGGCGGTGGAGTCGGTGGCACGCGGCCATGCATCGCCGCGTGCCTTCTACGTGGACAAGGTGGCCGAAGGCGTGGCGACCATCGCCGCCGCGTTCTGGCCCAAGCCGGTGATCGTGCGGCTGTCGGACTTCAAGAGCAACGAATACCGCAAGCTCATTGGCGGCAGCCGCTACGAGCCCGAGGAAGAAAACCCCATGCTGGGCTTTCGTGGCGCTGCGCGCTACATCAGCGCCGACTTTGGCGAGGCCTTCGCCATGGAATGCGAAGCCCTGCGCCGCGTGCGCGGTGACATGGGCCTGACCAACGTGCAGGTCATGGTGCCTTTTGTGCGTACGCTGGGGCAGGCCGACCGCGTGACGAAGCTGCTGGGTGAACACGGCCTGAAGCGTGGCGAAAACGATCTCAGGATCATCATGATGTGCGAGGTGCCCAGCAACGCCATCCTGGCCGATGAGTTCCTGCAGCACTTCGACGGCTTTTCGATCGGCTCCAACGACCTCACGCAGCTCACACTGGGCCTGGACCGCGATTCGGGCCTGGAACTGCTGGCCGCCGACTTTAACGAGCGCGACCCGGCCGTGAAGGCCATGTTGAGCCGCGCGATCAAGGCGTGCAAGGTGCAGGGCAAGTACGTGGGCATTTGCGGCCAGGGGCCCAGCGATCATCCCGATTTCGCGCAGTGGCTGGCGAATGAGGGCATTGCGTCCATCTCACTGAACCCCGACAGCGTGATCGAGACCTGGAAGCGTCTGGCAAATACCTAGGCGTTTGCGCGGGCCCCGGTGCGATGATCGGCCGATGCCCGCTGCTCCCGAAGATCCCGCCTACATCGCCTACAAGCGCCGCCTGCATCGCAACCTGTTGCTGTACATCGTGGGTCTGGCGGCGTTCCTGCTGCTGATGGCCTGGGCCGAGCGGCTGGGCATGTCCAAGGTCTGGCTGGGCCCGATCTTCCTGTTTGCCACGGTCATGATCTATGCGGGCATCGGCATCTATGGGCGCACGTCCGATGCCGATGAGTACTACGTGGCCGGCCGGCGCATCCCGCCGGTGTACAACGGCATGGCGGCCGCGGCGGACTGGATGAGCGCGGCGTCGTTCATCAGCCTGGCCGGCGGCCTGTACCTGCAGGGGTTTTCCGGCACGGAATCACAGCCCGGCGGCCTGGCCTATGTGCTGGGCTGGACGGGCGGGTTCTGCCTGGTGGCGCTGCTGGTGGCGCCCTACCTGCGGCGGCTCAAGCTGTACACCGTGCCAGACTATTTCGGCCTGCGCTTTGGCGGGCGCTGGCCGCGCCTGATTGCGGCCCTGGCGGCCGTGCTGTGCTCGTTCACCTATGTGGTGGCGCAGATTTATGGCGTGGGGCTCATCGCCTCGCGCATGACGGGCGTGCAGTTTGAAATCGGCATCCTGCTGGGGCTGGGCGGCGTGCTGCTGTGCTCGTTCCTTGGCGGTATGCGGGCCATCACCTGGACGCAGGTGGCGCAGTACATCATCCTGTTGCTTGCCTTTCTCATCCCCGTGTCATGGCTTGCGTACAAGCAGCTGGGCAACCCGCTGGCGCCGCTGGTGTACGGCAAGCAGGTCGACAAGATCACCGAAATGGAAAAAGTCCTGAAGGATTCGCAGGCCGAGCGGCGGGTGCGCGAGGTATTCGCCCAGCGCGCCACGGAGTACGAAGAGCGCCTCAAGGACATTGATGCCGCGCTGCGCCGCGAGCGTGCCGCGGCGCAGGAGCGGGTGCGCGCGCTCAAGGCGCGCGACGCTGATTCCGCCCTGATCGTCGCGGCCAGCCGTGAACTGGCCGCGTTGCCCCGGGATGCCGAGGCCGCGCGTGAGCTGTGGACCCGCGCCATGGCCGAGAGCCTGGAGCGTGCCAAGCCGCTGGGCGGCTTGCCGCCGCACAGTCAGGCCTTTGCAGGCGACCCCCAGGGCACGCCGGCCGAGCAGGCGGCGTTCAGCACCTCGCGCCTGAACTTCCTGGCGCTGATGTTCTGCCTGATGGTGGGCACGGCCGGGCTGCCGCACCTGCTCACGCGGTTCTACACCACGCCCACGGTGGCCGAGGCGCGGTCGTCGGTGGCCTGGTCGCTGTTCTTCATCGCGCTGCTGTACCTGAGCGCGCCCGCGCTGGCCGTGCTGGTGAAGTTCGAGGTCATGCAGGGCCTGGTGGGCAGCAGTTTGGACACGCTGCCTTCCTGGATCGGGCAGTGGGCCAAGGTGGACCCTGCGCTCATTGCGGTGGCTGATGTCAATGGCGACCGGATCCTGCAGTTCGGGGAAATCCGCATCGGCGCCGACATCGTCATGCTGGTCACGCCCGAGATCGGCGGCTTGCCCTATGTGGTGTCAGGCCTGGTGGCCGCGGGCGGGCTGGCGGCGGCGCTGTCCACCGCTGATGCGCTGCTGCTGACCATCAGCAACTCCATCGTGCGCGATGTTTATTGCCACGAGGTACGGCGCGACGTGACGCCCGAGCAACGGGTGATCCTGTCCAAGTTTGCATTGCTGGGCATTGCGATGGTGGCCGCCTTTGTCGCAGCGCTCAAGCCGGCGGACATCCTGCCGCTGGTGGCGGCGTCGTTCTCGCTCGCGGCGTCGGCGTTTGTGCCGGTGATGGTGCTGGGCATCTTCTGGCGTGGCACCACGCGCGCTGGCGCGGTGGCCGGCATGCTGGGTGGCCTGGGCATCACGGTGTACTACATGCTCGTGAATTCGCAGGCCGTGCGCCATCTGGTGGGCCTGGAGCCCGGAGCAGCCCTGTGGTTTGGCATCCTGCCTGTGTCCGCGGGTGTATTCGGCGTGAGCCTGGGGCTGGTGCTGGCGGTGGTCGTCAGCCTGGCCACGCGTGGCGGCGACTGAACCGAAGCACTCAGGCAGCAGGGCTGTGCGCCGCCACCTCGGCGGCAAACGCCGCCGCTGCGCCGCTGCCACGCAGCTGGCGCAAGGTAGCTTCGGCCCGCGAGACAGCTGCCAGGAATTCGGCGGGCGTGCGCGCCGCCTCGATCCGCAGGCACAGTTCCTCGGCCATGGGGCCCATGGTGTCGGTCAGTTTGCGCACCGCAAACCGCTTGGCATCGGGCAGGCTTGTGGCGGGAATGGCCGATGCCAGGGGAGAGGGCGCCGTGACGGCCTGGATTGCTGCTACCTGGCTGGGCGAAGGCCCCGGACTGGCAGCCGGGGCGCCTGCGGCGGCCTCGATAAAGCCGCCTGCTTCCAGCTCGTCCAGCAGCTGGGCTGTGTCGCCCAGCATGGCCGAGAGCTTGGCCAGGTCTTCAAAATTTTTCTTGCCGTCGATGAGGATCAACAGGGACCGTTGCCGGGGTCCCAGGCCATGCTGGCGCGTGGCGATGGCTTCCGCCCCCTTGGCCGACTTGTGATAGATCGCGTTCTTGTTCATCACGGACCGCCATCAGTTTGTTGTTGTAAGTTCAGTGTAAGTACATCACGAGGGCTGCGTCGAGTAGCGTAAGCCCTGCAACCGGAGGTACTCAGCGGGCACACGGCGGATCGGGTAATCCCTGAGGGTGTTTTCGCGGTGTAAAGATTTTTTGTAAGGAAAGGGTAAGCGCCCCTGCAAACCATGCGTGAACTTCTTCACGTTGGTCACTCATGCTCCTGTTCGTCAGCATCGTCAAGCTTGTGGCAGAGATCGCCTTGCTGGCCATTGCCGGCCAATGGCTTCTGGGATTGCTGGCTGGCGCCAAGCGGGAAACCAACACGTTCTACCAGCTGTTTCAGGTGCTGACGCGGCCCTTTGTGCGGGGCGCACGGCTTATCACGCCCAAGGTCGTGATTGACCGGCATGTACCGCTGGTGGCGTTCCTGCTGTTGGCATTCGCATGGATCGCGGCCACGATCACCAAGATCAGCATCTGTGTGCAGATCGGAGTCCAGCAATGCCAGTGATGCAGCGTATCCGGTACCTTGGGCTCAAGTGGACCGCCATGGCCTTGCTGGTGTTTGGCCGCAAGGCGGCAGCCACCGCCGTGTTTGACCAGATGCTGGCCGAGTTCCCGCGGGACGCTTACACGATGGCCAGCAAGGCGCAGCTGCTCGTTCAAGCCGGTGAACGCGCGCAGGCACTGCAGCTGTTCAATGCCCTGGTCCATGACCACCCGGCTCATGCAGCCCACTGGTTCAACCTGGGCTTCATGCTCGAGGAAGACGGGGACTACGCCCAGGCCGAAGCGGCCTTCAGGCGCGCCACCGAACTCAGCCCGGATCTGGACCGTGCCTGGTACGGACTGGGGTTGGTCCTCATTCGCCTGCGCCGCTTTGACGAGGCGGTGGCGGCGCTCAAGCAGAACACGAAATTGCAACCCATGAGCCCGTACGGCTGGTACCAGCTGGCGCGGGTGCATGTGGACAGGCACGAGCCCGATGAGGCGCGAAAGATCATTTCGCACCTCAAAAGGTTCGAGCCCAAAGTGGCCGCCCAGCTGGAACGTGAGACAGGGATTTTTGTCTCGTCAGCCAGTTGAGCGGGTACTTGAAAGGACGCGGCCCGGTTGCAGGCTGCCGTACAGACGGCAGCGGGTCGCTTGAGAAGGTCGCAGACAACACCCGGCGACGGGAATGGAAGGAGACAACGGCATGCAGTTGACAGAAGGCCACCGCACCTACTGGCGGAAGAACCTCAGGATCACAGCCATATTGCTTGCAATATGGTTCGTGGTCACCTATGTCGTGGGCTACATGGCCCGTGACCTCAGTTTCACATTCTTTGGCTGGCCCTTCAGCTTCTGGATGGGAGCCCAGGGCAGCCTGATCATCTACGTGTTGATCATTGGCTTCTATGCCCGTTACATGAACAAGCTGGACCAGGAGTTCGGCGTGGCGGAAGAGGAGTAACCCATGGCTGGCATGTTCGGTAATGCAGGAGGGACCAATACGGCCGCCTCCAACGCTGCTTTCAAGCAGCAACTCAACAAGGTGTACACCTGGTACACCGGCGGCTTTGTGGCCTTCGTGATCGTTCTTGCGATCCTGGAGCAGGTGGGTCTGAGCCGTGAATGGATCGGCTTCATCTTCCTCCTGGCGACCATCGGTTTGTATGCCGGTATCGGCATCATGAGCCGCACGACGGACGCTGCGGAATACTATGTGGCCGGCCGCCGCGTACCTGCGGTGTACAACGGCATGGCGACGGGTGCTGACTGGATGTCGGCCGCGTCGTTCATCGGCATGGCCGGTACGCTGTACCTCACGGGTTACAGCGGCCTGGCATTCATCATGGGCTGGACGGGTGGCTACTGCCTGGTGGCGCTGTTCCTGGCGCCGTACCTGCGCAAGTTTGGCCAGTTCACGATTCCCGACTTCCTGGGCGAACGCTATGGCGGCAACGTGCCACGCTTCATTGGCATCTTTGCCGCCATCCTGTGCTCGTTCACTTATGTGGTGGCCCAGATCTACGGTGTGGGCATCATCACCACGCGCCTGACCGGTGTGGCCTTTGAGATCGGCATTTTCCTGGGTCTGGCCGGCATTCTGGTGTGCTCGTTCCTGGGTGGCATGCGCGCGGTGACGTGGACGCAGGTGGCCCAGTACATCATCCTGATCATTGCCTACATGATTCCGGTGGTGTGGCTGTCGGTCAAGCAGACCAGCGTGCCGGTGCCGCAGGCCATCTACGGCTTCCAGCTGCAAAAGGTCACGGCCAAGGAAGCCGAGCTGATCAAGGACCCCAAGGAACTTGAAGTGCGCAAGGTCTATGCCGAACGCGCCGCGGCTCTGGGCGAAAAGCTCAAGGACCCCAAGGCTGCCCTGGCTGCCGACAAGGAAGCGGCTGCGAAGAAGGTGGCTGACCTGAAGGCTGCCAACGCCATGGCGTCCGAGCTGGCCGCCGCCGAGAAGGCGCTGGCTGCGCTGCCCGCCGATGAAGCGGCGGCCAAGACGGCCTGGACCCGCGCCAAGGCAGCCGCCGAAGCCAAGGACAAGCCGTTGGGCGGCATGCCGCGCCACGCCGCGCAATACGCCGGAGACCCCAATGGTGATGCCAAGGCACAGCAGGCGTATGACTACTCACGTCGCAACTTCCTGGCGCTGATCTTCTGCCTGATGGTGGGTACGGCCGCGCTGCCGCACATCCTGATGCGCTACTACACCACGCCCAGCGTCAAGCAGGCGCGCGAATCGGTGACCTGGTCGCTGTTCTTCATCTTCCTGCTGTACTTCACGGCGCCGGCCCTGGCCGTGCTGGTCAAGTACGAGGTGTTCAACGTGTTGGTGGGCACACCCATAGACAAGCTTCCGGCGTGGATTGCGAGCTGGAGCAGGGTGGACCCGGGTCTGCTGAGTGTGGTGGACATCAACAAGGACAACATCCTGCAATTGGGTGAACTGTCCATCGGCGGCGACATCATCGTGCTGGCCACGCCGGAAATCGGCGGCCTGCCCTACGTGGTGTCGGGCATGGTGGCTGCGGGCGGCCTGGCCGCGGCACTGTCCACGGCTGACGGCCTGCTGCTGACGATCGCCAACGCGCTGTCGCACGACCTGTACTACAAGATGATCGACCCCAACGCCTCCACGGCGCGCCGGGTGACGCTGTCCAAGATCCTGCTGCTGGTGGTGGCCCTGGCCGCCGCTTCGGTGGCGGCTCAGAAGCCGGCGGACATCCTGTTCCTGGTGTCGGCGGCGTTCTCCTTCGCGGCGGCGTCGTTCTTCCCCGCGCTGGTGCTGGGCATCTTCTGGAAGCGTGCCACCGGCATCGCCGCCTCGTTGGGCATGGCGGCCGGCTTGGGCATCACGTTCTATTACATGGTGACAACCCAACCCTGGCTTCGCGGTGTCTTTGGCGTCACGTCGCCGGTGGAACTTTGGTTCGGCATTCAGCCCATCTCTGCCGGTGTCTTCGGTGTGCCGCTGGGCTTTGCCGTGATCATCCTGGTCAGCCTGGTGACGCCCGCACCCAACGCCAAGATCCAGGAACTGGTGGAGCACGTGCGCTATCCGAGCCTGAAGGGTACGGCCAAGAGCATGATCCACTGAGTTTGACAGGCCACCCCTGTCCGGCTCCGGCCGGACGGGGAATGTGCCGCAGCCGCCCTGTGCCGCAAGGTACAGGGCGGCTTTTTTGTTGGGCTATAATGCTTGGCTTTGCCTTGCCGCACCACTACTGACGCAGTGGGCGGCTTATCCAACGGCCTTTCGCAAGGGCCAATCCACAAGGAGTATCCATGCGTCACTATGAAATCATCCTGCTGATCCACCCGGATCAAAGCGAGCAGGTCCCGGCCATGCTGGAACGTTACAAGGGCATGATTGCCGCTGGCGGTGGCAAGGTCCACCGTGTTGAGGACTGGGGCCGCCGTCAGCTGGCCTACCAGATCAACAAGCTGGGCAAGGCCCACTACCTGTGCGTCAACATCGAAGCCGACCAGGCCGTCATGGCTGAGCTTGAGCATGCGTTCAAGTTCAACGATGCCGTGCTGCGCCACCTGACCGTGGTGCGCAAGAAGGCCGACACCGGCCCGTCGTCCATGATGAAGACGGTGGAACGCGAAGAGGCCCGCAAGGCCCAGCAAGCGGAGTACGCGAACAGCTGACGCGTGTCAGCCGGAGCACAGTGAACCAGCTTATCCTGAGCGCCTGTATCGCCGAGGCCAATGCCCTGCGGTACACACCGGCCGGAGTTCCAGCACTTGACCTGAGACTTGAACACGAGTCCGAAGCAGTCGAGGCAGGGCAGACCCGGCAGGTCAAGGTGGCGGTCAAGGCAGTGGCGCTGGGCGCGATGGCCGAGACCCTCGGCAAACGCCCCATCGGCAGCGCAGGCAGGTTCACGGGTTTTCTGGCGAATCCACGCAATGGCAAGTACGCCGTTTTCCACATCCAGGCATTTGTGCAAGATTAGTTTTCAAGAGGTCCCATCATGGCCACGTTCAAGAAATTCAACAAAGACAAGCGCCCCAAGCGCAACACCCAGTCCCTGCTGTTCAAGCGCAAGCGTTTCTGCCGCTTCACGGTCGCCGGCGTTGAAGAAATCGACTACAAGGACGTCGATACCCTGCGTGATTTCATTGCTGAAAACGGCAAGATCATCCCCGCTCGCCTGACCGGCACGCGCGCGATTTACCAGCGCCAGCTCAACACCGCCATCAAGCGCGCGCGCTTCCTGGCCCTGGTCCCGTACAGCGACCAGCACCGCATCTAAGGGGCCCTGAACATGCAAGTCATCCTGCTCGACAAAGTCCCCAACGTGGGCAACCTCGGTGATATCGCCAAGGTCAAGGACGGGTACGCCCGCAACTTCCTGATCCCCACGGGCCGCGCCCGCCGCGCAACCGCCGCCAACAAGGCTGAATTTGAAGCCAAGCGCGCCGAGCTTGAAAAGGCTGCGGCCGCCAAGCTGGCCGAGTCGCAAGCCCAAGGCGAAAAGCTCGCCGGCACGACCATCAAGCTGACCCAGAAGGCCGGCGTGGACGGCCGCCTGTTTGGCTCAGTTACCAATCACGACATCGCTGAAGAGCTGGGCAAGCAAGGCTACAAGGTCGCCAAGGCCCAGGTCCGCATGCCCAATGGCCCGATCAAGATGGTCGGCGACAGCAACGTCAGCGTGCAACTGCACACCGACGTGGTGGTCGAGATCAACGTCACGGTGTACGGCGAAACGGCTTAAGCCTTCCCGTCCCCCTGAAGCCGCCCTCGGGCGGCTTTTTTCTTTTCAGGTTTGCTGGTTGTCCCCCGCAACCCACTGGAAACCCACTTGTTATGCACAGGCTTTTCCCGTGACGCCGCTCCGGCGCGGGCGTACGATCCAAAGCTGTCCCAAGGAAGTTCATGTCAGCAGTTCTCTCATCGGTGGATGACGATTTTTCGCCCGACCGCCAGGTCGCGCAGCTGCGTGTCCCGCCCCATTCGATCGAGGCCGAATCCAGCGTGCTGGGCGGGCTGCTGCTGGACAACGGCGCCTGGGACCGGGTGGGTGATCTGCTCACCGATGGCGACTTCTACCGCTACGAACACAAGCTGATCTACGCCTCCATCGGTGCCCTGATCAACGCCACCAAGCCGGCGGACGTGATCACCGTCTACGAGCACCTGCAGAACCAGGGCAAGGCCGATGAAACTGGCGGCCTGGCCTACCTGAATTCGCTGGCGCAGTATGTGCCCAGCGCCAGCAACATCCGCCGCTACGCCGAGATCGTGCGCGAGCGCTCCATCCTGCGCAAGCTGGTCAGCGCCAGCGACGAGATCGCCACCCATGCCTTCAACCCGCAAGGCAAGGCGGTGGACCAGATCCTGGACGAGGCTGAGCAGAAGATCTTCAATATCGGTGAAGAGGGCTCGCGCATGAAGCAGGGCTTCCAGGGCATGGATTCCCTGGTGGTGCAACTGCTGGACCGCGTGCAGGAGATGGCCGACAACCCCAATGACGTGACGGGGGTCCCCACCGGCTTTTACGACTTCGACAGAATGACCTCGGGCATGCAGGCGGGCGATCTGATTGTGCTGGCCGCGCGCCCATCTATGGGCAAGACGGCCCTGGCCATCAACATTGCGGAGCATGTGGCCCTGAACGAAGGGTTGCCGGTGGCCGTGTTTTCCATGGAAATGGGGGCGTCCCAACTGGCCATCCGTATCGTGGGCTCCATCGGCCGCATTGACCAGACGCACTTGCGTACCGGCAAGCTGACCGACGACGAATGGCCGCGCCTGACCGAGGCCATCGAGAAGCTGCGCAACGTGTCGCTGCACATCGACGAAACACCGGGCCTGACCACCAGTGAATTGCGCGCCAATGCCCGCCGCCTGGCGCGCCAGTGCGGCAAGCTGGGCCTGATCGTGGTGGATTACCTGCAGCTCATGAGCGTGTCCAGCGGCATGGCCGACGAGAACCGCGCCACGGCCGTGGGTGAGATCTCGCGCGGGCTCAAGATGCTGGCCAAGGAGCTGCAATGCCCCGTGATCGCGCTGTCCCAGCTGTCGCGTGGCGTGGAGGCGCGCACCGACAAGCGTCCGATGATGAGCGACCTGCGTGAATCAGGTGCGATCGAGCAGGATGCCGACGTGATCATGTTCATCTACCGCGACGACTACTACAACAAGGACTCCAAGGAGCCCGGTGTCGCGGAAGTCATCATCAGCAAGCAGCGCAACGGCCCCACCGGGACCGTCAAGCTCGCCTTCCTCAAGCCGCTGACCAAGTTTGAAAGCCTGTCCAGCGGCGGCGCTGGCATCGATTACTGAAAGACAGCGTCAGAGCACTTCGCTTGCGAAGTCCGCGAGGCGCGAACGCTCGCCGCGCGCCAGCGTGATGTGGCCGCTGTGCGGCCAGCCCTTGAACTTGTCCACCGCGAACGTCAGGCCCGACGAGCCCTCGGTCAGGTACGGCGTGTCGATCTGCGCCAGGTTGCCCATGCAAATGATCTTGGTGCCCGGGCCGGCGCGGGTGATCAGGGTCTTCATCTGTTTGGGCGTCAGGTTCTGCGCTTCGTCGATGATCACGTACTTGTTCAGGAAGGTGCGCCCGCGCATGAAGTTCATGCTCTTGATCTTGATGCGGCTGCGGATCAGCTCGTTGGTGGCGGCTCGGCCCCATTCACCGGCGCTCGTCTCGGTCTTGGCCAGCACTTCCAGGTTGTCGTCCAGCGCGCCCATCCAGGGGCCCATCTTTTCTTCTTCGGTACCGGGCAGGAAGCCGATGTCCTCGCCTACGCTGACTGTGGCGCGGGTCATGATGATCTCGGTGTAGCGGCGGTCGTCCAGCACTTGGGTCAGCCCCGATGCCAGCGCCATCAGGGTCTTGCCCGTGCCGGCCGTGCCAGTCAGGGTGACGAAATCCACTTCCGGGTCCATCAACAGGTTCATCGCGAAATTCTGTTCGCGGTTGCGCGTGGTCACGCCCCACACCGAATTCTTCAGGTGGCCGTAATCCTTGAGCGTCTTCAGCACGGCTGTCTTGGCACGGATTTCCGTCACCCTGGCATACAGGCTGGGCTCGCCCGGCGCCTCGAAATACACAAACTGGTTGATCAGCAGGCTGGGTACGACAGGGCCGGTGATTCGGTAGAAGGTGTGGTGCCCGCTTTGCCAGCTTTCCACGGTCTTGCCGTGCTTGGCCCAGAAATCAGGCGGCAGGGCCATCGCGCCGGAATAGAGAAGGTCGCCGTCTTCCAGCGTCTTGTCGTTCTGGTAGTCGTCCGTGGCCAGGCCCAAGGCGCGGGCCTTGACCCGCATGTTGATGTCCTTGGACACCAGCACCACCTCGCGCGGGGCGTACTTGTCGCGCAGGGCCTGCACCACCCCCAGGATCTGGTTGTCGGCCTTGCCCTGGGGCAGGCTCATGGGCAGTTGCGCCTCCAGCGGCTGCGTCTGGAAAAACAGGCAGCCGCCGGCTTCGCGATGGCCGGTGGTGTCGAGCTTCAAACCGGTGGCGATGTCCGCGCCCTGGGCGCCCGCCAGTGCGTCCAGCGTGCGGCTGGTCTGGCGGGCATTGCGGGCCACCTCGGTCATGCCCTTCTTGTGGCCGTCCAGCTCTTCCAGCACGATCATGGGCAGGAAGATGTCGTGCTCTTCGAAGCGGAAGAGGCACATCGGGTCGTGCAGCAGCACGTTTGTGTCCAGCACAAAAAGCTTGGCCGGCCCCATAGCGCGCTTCTTGCGGGCGCGGGGCGCGGGCTGCGCCACGGGTGCGGCGGCAGCCTTGCGGGTCTCGACCTGAATCATCTTTTCCGGGGCGATGTCCGGCGTGTCGCGCAGCGCGGGGTGCAGTTCGCCACCGCCGCTGCGCGGCTCAAAGTCCAGCGCCTGCGGCTTGTCAGCCAGCGGGTTGCCGGTGGTGTGCGCCTCCGATTTTCGCTGCGCCTTGTGTACAGACCGGGCCGGAGCATCGTAGGCCTCGGTGGACAGCAGGGCGGCGCGCTTGGTGGGGGCGGGGGGCAATGGCATGGGGCGGGGCACTCGCAGGTTGGGGATGCAAAAAGCGAAAAAGCCGCCTGGCGAGCCAGGCGGCTTTTTCGGGTTTGGCGGTGATGACGCTGTGCGTCGGGATCAACGGCATGAATTCATTATGCACAAGTCAGGTGACGCTTCAACGGCACCATGTTGTTGCAAAACGTCAGGCCGCCTTCTTGAGCGTCTTGACAGCCTTGAGCACTTCGTCCACATGGCCGGGTACTTTCAGGCCACGCCATTCCTGCTTGAGCAGGCCATCGGCACCGATCAGGAACGTGCTGCGCTCGATGCCCTTGACTTTCTTGCCGTACATGATCTTGTTCTTGACGACGCCGAACATGTGGCACATTTTTTCTTCGGTGTCGGCAATAAGCTCGAAGGGCAGTTCCAGCTTGAGCTTGAAATCGTCGTGCGACTTCATGTTGTCGCGCGACACGCCGAACACGGTGGCGCCGGCCTTCACAAAGTCCTTGTACTTGTCGCGAAACTGCATGGCCTCGGTCGTGCAGCCGGGCGTGTTGTCCTTGGGGTAAAAATAAAGCACCACAACATGGCCGAGGTGCGAGGTGTTGGAAACTTTGATGCCGCCGGTGGCGTTTGCTTCAAATTCGGGGATGGGTTTGTTGACAACGATCGCCATGAATTTGTATCTCGTGTGACAGGTTTTGCTCGTTGCTACTTGGGGACGATGCTTCCCGCTGCAACCGGTGATTTTACCCTGAAACGGGGGCCTGCGCCCCTCCACCCGGCGTGGGCGGCTCCAGCAACGCTGCGAGCACCACATTGCGGCCTTCGCCAGCCAGGATGTTGTAGGTCCGGCAGGCCGCTGCCGTGTCCATGGTTTCCAGGCCGATGCGCCGCTGCATCAGCGGGCTGAGCCAGGCCGGCTGCGGAAAACGGATGCGGTTGCCGCTGCCAAAGATCACCAGTTCGGCCCCCATTTCCGCCAGGGGCGCGAAATGGCTGGCCTGCAGGTCCTCGAACCGCTCGCAAGGCCAGGGCAACCGCTGCCCGCCGGAGCCGATCAGGGTGCTTTGTGTGAGCTTTTCACCGTTCACGCCGATCCAGCCCGGGCCATAGCCCGTGATGGTCTGGACGTCTGATTTATCGGGTTGCAGCTTCATGGTGCGCGCGGCGGGGTTGGTGGATGTTGCGCTGCACTATAGGCGGGCGGAACTGTGGTCAAATTATAGGTTTCGCCCAATAAAACGCCCCACGGAGGGACATTGAAAACAGTCCAGAAATCCGCCAAGCTGGCCAACGTCTGCTACGACATCCGCGGGCCCATCATGGATGCGGCCCGGCAGATGGAGGAAGAAGGCCACAAGATCATCAAGCTGAACATCGGCAACCTGGCCGTTTTTGGCTTTGACGCGCCCGAGGAAATCCAGCAGGACATGATCCGCAACCTGCCCACTTCGGCCGGATACTCGGACAGCAAGGGCATTTTCGCGGCGCGCAAGGCCGTGATGCATGAGACCCAGAAGCAGGGCGTCAAGGGCGTGACGCTGGATGACATCTACCTGGGCAACGGCGCCAGCGAGCTGATCGTGATGGCCACCAACGCGCTGCTCAATGATGGCGATGAGCTGCTGCTGCCCGCGCCCGATTACCCGTTGTGGACGGCGGCCGTGAGCCTGTCGGGCGGCACACCGGTGCACTACATGTGCAACGAGGCCAATGGCTGGATGCCCGATCTGGACGATATTCGCCGCAAGATCACGCCCAACACCAAGGGCATCGTGGTCATCAACCCGAACAACCCGACGGGCGCGCTGTACTCCGACGAGCTGCTCAAGGCCATTGTTGCCATCGCCCGCGAGCATGGCCTGGTGATCTTTGCCGACGAGGTGTATGACAAGGTGCTGTACGACGGCGCCCGGCACACCGCCATCGCCAGCCTGTCGGATGACGTGCTGACGCTGACCTTCAACTCACTGTCCAAGAGCTACCGCTCCTGCGGCTACCGCGCCGGCTGGCTGGTGGTGTCGGGTGACAAGAAGCCCGCGCGCGACTACATCGAAGGCCTGAACATGCTGTCCAACATGCGGCTGTGCGCCAATGTGCCGGGGCAGTGGGCGATCCAGACCGCCCTGGGCGGCTACCAGAGCATCAACGACCTGGTGGGCGATGGCGGGCGCCTGCGCCGCCAGCGCGACCTGGCCTATAACCTGATCACCGCCATCCCCGGGGTGACCTGCGTGAAACCGCAGGCGGCGCTGTACATGTTCCCGCGGCTGGATCCCAAGGTCTATCCCATCGCGGATGACCAGCAGTTCTTCATGGAGCTGTTGCAGGAAACCCGTGTCATGCTGGTGCAGGGCACGGGATTCAACTGGCCCGACACGGACCATTTCCGCATCGTCTTCCTGCCGCACGAAGACGACCTGCGTGAGGCTATTGGCCGCATCGCGAAGTTCCTAGAAAACTACAGAAAACGACATTCGACATGAAAGCAATCCAGGTAGGCCTGCTGGGCATCGGCACGGTGGGAAGCGGCACGTTCAACGTGCTCAATCGCAATCAGGAAGAGATCAAGCGCCGCGCGGGCCGCGGCATCGAAATCGCCATGGTGGCTGACCTCGATACGGCCCGTGCGCAAAGCGTGGTGGGTGACAAGGTCAAGGTCGTCAACGACGCACGCGCCGTCATCGCCAACCCGGACATCGACATCGTCGTGGAACTGATCGGCGGCTACGGCATTGCCCGCCAGCTCGTGATGGAGGCCATTGAGGCGGGCAAGCACGTGGTGACGGCCAACAAGGCATTGCTGGCCGTGCATGGCACCGAGATTTTTGCCGCTGCTTCCGCCAAGGGCGTGATGGTCGCATTCGAAGCCGCCGTGGCCGGCGGCATTCCCATCATCAAGGCCTTGCGCGAAGGCCTGACCGCCAACAGCATCCAGTGGATTGCCGGCATCATCAACGGCACCACGAACTTCATCCTGTCCGAGATGCGCGACAAGGGCCTGGACTTCGACGTGGTGCTCAAGGAAGCACAGCGCCTGGGCTACGCTGAGGCCGACCCGACCTTTGACATTGAAGGCGTGGACGCGGCGCACAAGGCCACGATCATGAGCGCGATCGCGTTTGGCATCCCGGTGCAGTTTGACAAGGCGTATGTGGAAGGCATTACCCGGTTGGGCGCTGTTGACCTGAAGTACGCCGAGCAACTGGGTTACCGCATCAAACTGCTGGGCATCACCAAGCGAACGGCCAAAGGCATCGAACTGCGCACGCACCCCAGCCTGGTGCCGGCCAAGCGCCTGATCGCCAACGTGGAAGGCGCGATGAACGCCGTCATGGTGCAGGGGGATGCCGTGGGCACGACGCTGTACTACGGCAAGGGCGCGGGCAGCGAGCCGACCGCCAGTGCCGTGATTGCCGACCTGGTGGACATCACGCGCCTGCACACGGCCGATGCTGCGCAGCGCGTGCCGCACCTGGCTTTCCAGCCCGACGCCATGAGCGACCTGCCGGTGCTGCCCATGAGCGAGGTCGTGACCAGCTACTACCTGCGCCTGCGCGTGGCGGACGAAGCCGGCGTCATCGCCAAGGTGACCGGCATCCTGGCATCGCAAAGCATCAGCATCGACGCCATGCTGCAGCGCGAAGCCGACGAAGTGGGTGGCGAAGGCTCGACCCAGACCGACCTCATCATCCTGACCCACGATACCGTGGAAGGCACCATGAATGCCGCCATCGCCCAGATGCAGGCGTTGCCCACGGTGCTCGCGCCGATCACGCGCATCCGCAAGGAAGAACTGGCCTGATGCTGTACCTGTCCACGCGCGGCGATCCGGGCCGCAAGCACTTTTGTGAAATCCTGCTGGAAGGCCTGGCTCCCGATGGCGGCCTGTACCTGCCGCAGCACTATCCGCAGGTGGATGACGCCACGCTGACCCGGTGGCGCAGCCTGAAATACGCGGACCTGGCCTTTGAAATCCTGTCGCTGTACATCGACGATATTCCGGCCGCGGACCTCAAGGCCATCTGCCACAAGACCTACACCGAGGAAGTCTTTGGCACGCCGCAGATCGTGCCGCTGCGCAGGCTGGACGACGGGCTGCTACTTGAGGGCCTGTCCAACGGTCCCACCCTGGCCTTCAAGGACATGGCCATGCAGTTGCTGGGCAACCTGTTCGAGTACGAACTGGCCCGCCGCGGCGAGGAACTCAACATCCTGGGCGCGACCAGCGGCGACACCGGCAGCGCGGCCGAATACGCCATGCGGGGCAAGAAGGGTGTGCGCGTGTTCATGACGTCGCCGCACGGACGCATGAGCCCGTTCCAGCAGGCGCAGATGTTCAGCCTGCAGGACGCCAACATCCACAACCTTGCCATCCAGGGCGTGTTCGACGACTGCCAGGACATCGTGAAGGCCGTGTCGAACGACCTGGCGTTCAAGCGCAAGTACAAGATCGGCACGGTCAACTCGATCAACTGGGCGCGGCTGGTGGCCCAGGTGGTCTACTACTTTGCGGGTTACCTGCAGGCCACCACGTCGAACGGCCAGAAGGTCAGCTTCACCGTGCCGAGCGGCAATTTCGGCAATGTCTGCGCAGGCCATGTGGCCCGCATGATGGGCCTGCCCATCGACAGGCTGGTCGTGGCGACCAACGAAAACGACGTGCTGGACGAGTTCTTCCGCACCGGTGTTTACCGCGTGCGCGGCAGTGCCGACACGCACGAGACCTCCAGCCCGTCCATGGACATTTCCAAGGCCAGCAACTTCGAGCGCTTCGTGTTCGACCTGCTGGGCCGCGATGGCGTGCGTGTGAAGGACCTGTTTGGCGCGCAGCTGTCGGCGTCGGGCCGTTTTGACCTGAGCGGTGATGCCCTGTTCAAAGACGCCGCCGCGAAATACGGCTTTGTCAGCGGCCGCAGCACGCATGCCGACCGCCTGGCCACGATCCGCGCAACCTGGGAACGCTATGGCGTGATGATCGACACCCATACGGCCGATGGCGTGAAGGTCGCGCGCGAGCACCTGCAGCCTGGCGTACCGATGATCGTGCTGGAGACGGCATTGCCCATCAAGTTTGCCGCCACCATCGTGGAAGCCCTGGGCCGCGAACCGGACCGGCCCACGAAATTCGTGGGCATCGAGGATCTGCCCAAGCGCGTGACGGTCCTGGACGCCGATGTGAAAGCTGTTCAGGCCTACATCGTCGCGAACGCCGGCTGAGCCATGAAAGCCGTCCGATGAAGGTCGCTGGTTTTGCGGGCTACTCGGGCGCGGGCAAAACCACGCTGGTTGAAAAGCTGATCCCTGCGCTCAAGGCCAGGGGCTTGCGCGTGTCGGTCGTCAAGCACGCGCACCACCGCTTTGACATCGACCATCCCGGCAAGGACAGCTTTCGCCACCGCCAGGCGGGTGCCTTTGAGGTGGTAGTGGCCTCCGACAGGCGGCTGGCGCTGCTGCGCGAATTCGAGCGGCCAGCCCAGCTCACGGTGCACCACCTGCTGGCCGAGCTGTACGAAGGCGTGGACTGGGTGCTGGTGGAGGGCTTTCGCGACAGCAACCTGCACAAGCTGGAGGTCTGGCGTGCCGACGCCGGGCACCCGGTGCGTTACCCGGACGACGACTTCATTGTCGCGATCGCCACCGATTCGCCCGGCCGCCTGCCCGAAACAACCCTGCGGCCCGTGCTGGACCTCAATGATCCCGAGGCGGTCGCCCGCTGGCTGGTCGACAATGGCGACAGGTTTGACTACGTGGCAGAGATGTATTCATGAACGCTCCCGCTTCTCAGGCGCCCGCCCGCGCGCCGCTGCGTTCGCTGGACGAGGTGCTGGCCGACTTGCTGGGCCGCGCGAGCCTGCTGGAGGGCACCCAGGAGGTCTCCACCTTTGACGCCGATGGCCGCGTGCTGTCACGGGACCTGGTGTCGCCCCTGCAGGTGCCGCCCCAGGACAACAGCGCGATGGACGGCTACGCGGTGCGTGCCGCCGACCTCGCCCAGGGCCGGCCGCTGCCCGTCAGCCAGCGCATTGCAGCTGGCGCGGCCGGCGATACGCTGACGCCGGGCACCGTGGCGCGCATCTTCACCGGCGCACCCGTGCCGCCGGGGGCGGACGCGGTGGTCATGCAGGAGGACGCCCAGGTCACGGACGGCGGCGGGGTGCAGTTCAACTCCGTACCGGCCCCTGGCCAGCATATCCGCCGCTCGGGCGAGGACGTGACGCGCGGCGCCGTGGTGCTGCCCCGTGGCCGGCGGCTGGACGCTGCCGCGCTCGGCATGGCGGCCAGCATCGGGCTGGCCACGCTGCCGGTGGCGCGCCGCCCGCGCGTGGCGCTGTTTTCCACGGGCGACGAACTGGTGCTGCCCGGCGATGTGCCACCGGACCAGATGAAGCCCGGTGCCATCTACAACTCCAACCGGTTCTTCCTGCGCACCTTGTTGCTGCGCCTGGGCTGCGAGGTGACGGACCTGGGCGTGGTTCCTGACCGGCTAGAAGCGACCGTGGATGCCCTGCGCGGCGCCTCGCAGGGCCATGACCTGATCGTCACCAGCGGTGGCGTGTCCGTCGGCGAAGAAGACCACGTCAAGCCCGCCGTGCAGGCGCTCGGTACGCTGGAGCTGTGGCAGTTGGCCATCAAGCCCGGCAAGCCGTTTGCCTATGGCCGGGTGGGGGCCGCGCATTTCATCGGGCTGCCGGGCAACCCGGTGTCCAGCTTCGTGACCTTCTTGCTGCTGGTGCGGCCCTTCATCCTGAAGCTTCAAGGCGCCACGGATCTCGCCGCCAGGGCGGTGCCGGTGCGTGCGGATTTCACCTGGGCCAAGGCCGACAAGCGCCGCGAGTTCCTGCGGGTGCGGCGCAACGCCACGGGTGGGCTGGATCTGTTTGCCAACCAGAGCTCCGGCGTGTTGACGTCCATGGTCTGGGGCGACGGGCTGGTGGACACCGCGCCGGGGCGTGTCATCGCGCCGGGTGACATGGTGCCGTTCATTTCGCTGGCGGAGCTGCTGGCATGAAAGGGGCCGCATGAAAGTCCAGGTGCGCTATTTCGCGTCGATCCGCGAGGCCATCGGCCAGGGCACTGAGCCCGTGCAGACGCAGGCCGCCACCGTCGGCGCGCTGCGCGACGAGCTCATTGCGCGTGGCGGCGCCCATGCCAGCAGCCTGGCGCGTGGCAAGGCCGTGCGGGCCGCGCTCGACCAGACCATGTGCAACGACGCTGCCGTGCTGGTGGACGGGTGCGAGGTGGCATTCTTCCCGCCCGTGACGGGTGGCTGAGCGGGTGGCAGGCATGGCGCGCGTCTCCATCCAGCACCAGGACTTCAACGTGGCTGACGAGATCGCCGCGCTGCGTGGCGCGGATGCCCGTGTCGGCGCGGTGTGCAGCTTTGTCGGCACGGTGCGCGACCGCAGCGACGGCGCTTGCGTCAGCGCCATGGAGCTGGAGCACTACCCCGGCATGACCGAGCGGGCCATTGAAGCCATGATCGATGCCGCCCTGAGCCGTTTTGACATCCATGCGGCCCGCGTGATCCACCGCGTGGGGTTGCTGCAGCCGCTGGACCAGATCGTGCTCGTGGCTGTCACGTCCGCGCACCGGGGCGAAAGCTTTCGCGCCTGCGAATTCCTGATGGACTACCTCAAGACCCAGGCACCGTTCTGGAAAAAGGAGCAGACGCCTGAGGGCGCGCGCTGGGTGGATGCGCGCGTGGCGGATGACGCCGCACTGGCGCGCTGGGGCATCACGGCCGGCAACGCCTGACGGCGCGGCTCAGACGGCGCAGGGCCGCCCCAAGCAGTGACAGGCCTGGGGCCACATTCAGTCCTGCCCAGGCGGAACAAACGGCGCCCGGGCTTCGTGTTCGAGCCCGTCGGTCAGCTGCTGCAGCAGTTCCACCAGCGCCACCTGCTGCGCCGCCGACAGCGGTGCCAGCAGGCGCCGGTAAGCCCGCTCCGCCGGCTTTTGCGCCTTGTCCAGCAGGGCGCTGCCTTCCGGCGACAAGGCCACCGCCAGATTGCGCCGGCTCGTCGGTGCGGGCGATCGTTGCACCAGGCCGCGCGATTCCAGCCCGCGCAGCACGCGCAGCACGGTGACCTTGTCAAAACCCAGCGCCCGCGCCAGGCTGGACTGGTCCATGCCGGGGCCTGCGCGCAGCACCGTCAGCACGCCAAACTGCGCGGGTGTGAGGGCCACCGCGCGGCATTCGTCCTCGAACACCGCGGCTGAAATCTGATGCGCGCGGCGCAGCAGGAAGCCGGGGCGGCTGTAAAGGCGCGACAGGTCGGGCGTATCGGGGAGGTTTTCAGGCACTGTGGGCGCACACGGACTCAGGGAATCCATGGATTGTGCCTTGCGCCAGGGCCTGCAAAATAGTTAGCATGCAAACATAAGGAGGCGACTATGCCAACCTTCTTCCGGGACATGGTCCACCTGCTGCGCTGCACAGTGCCGGCCATGTTGCAGGCCACCAGCCTGGGGGCCGCAGCCCAGCCCGCCTCCCAGGCACCGCTGCGGCTGATCGTCCCGTTCACGCCGGGCACGGGCATCGACCTGATTGCGCGCACGGTCGGCCCCAAGCTGGCCGACCGGCTGGGTCGCCCGGTGGTCGTGGACAACCGGGCGGGAGCGTCCGGCAACATCGGCACCGAGGCCGTGGTGCGGGCGGCACCCAACGGCCAGACGCTGCTGGTCAGCGTCAACACGCTGGTCATGAACCGCAGCCTGTACCCCCAACTGCCGTTTGACCCGGTCAAGGACCTGGTGCCGGTGTCGCTGACGAGCTGGGGCCAGCTGCTGCTGGTAGCCCACCCGGGCGCTGGCCACCGCACGGCGGGGGAGCTGGTGGCCGCGGCCAAGGCACGGCCGGGCCGCATCAACTACGCGTCGCCTGGCGTGGGCACACCGCACCACTTGTCCATGGAGCTGTTCAAGGCCACGGCCGGAGTGTTCATCACGCACATCCCGTACCGTGGTACCGGCCCGGCGCTGACCGATCTGCTGGGCGGGCAGGTGGATGCGATGTTCCTGCCCATCCATGTGGCGCTGCCGCATGTGCGCAGCGGCCGGCTGGTGGCGCTGGGCCTGGGCAGCGACAAACGCCATGCGCTGCTGCCGCAGGTGCCCACGCTCGCGGAGGCCAGGGCCGGCAATGTGAACGTGGACATGTGGTACGGCATCTTTGCGCAGCCGGGCACGCCCGCGGATCTGGTGACGCGGCTGAACCGCGAACTCAAGGAGATTCTCGCGCTGCCTGATGTCCGCGCTGCATTTGAAACCCAGGGCATGGACCCGGCCAGCAGCACGCCCGAGGATTTCCGCAAACTGGTGGAGCAGGACGCCAGCCGGTGGGCGCAGCTCATCAAGACGCAGAACATCACCGCTGAATGACCATGAAAATTGCCATCGTAGGTGGCGGCATCGGTGGCCTGGGCCTGGCGCTGGCACTGCACGAGCGCGGTCTGCCGTGTGATGTGTACGAGAGCGTGCCCGAGGTGCGCGAGATCGGTGTCGGCATCACGCTGCTGCCCCATGCCATGCGCGAGCTGGCGGCGCTGGGCCTGCAGCCCGCGCTGGAGGCCGCGGGCATCGAGAACCTGGAAAGCGTGTTCTTCAACCGCTGGGGCCAGTTCATCTACCGCGAGCCGCGCGGGCGCCATGCGGGGTATGCGCTGCCCGAGGTGGGCATTCACCGCGGCAAGCTGCACCGGGTGATGTACGACGCGGTGCTGGCCCGCCTGGGGCCGCAGCATGTGCACACCGACCACCGTTGCCTGCGGGTGGAGCAGGGCGAGGCTGGCGCCACGGTGCATTTCGCGCGGCAGTCCGACGCATCGCCGCTGCCGCCGGTGCAGGCGGACGTGGTCGTGGCCTGCGACGGTGTGAATTCCGCCGTGCGCCGGCAGTTTTATCCGCACGAGCAGGTGGCGTTCGCGGGCATCAACACCTGGCGCGGCGTCACGCGGCACAGGCCCATCCTGTCGGGCAAGTCTTACCTGCGGGTGGGCTCCATCGACACCGGCAAGATGGTGATCTACCCCATCGTGGACAACCTGGACGGCAGCGGCTTGCAGCTGGTGAACTGGGTGGCCGAAATCCAGCGGCCCGACGCCAGCATGAACGACTGGAACCAGGGCGGCCGGGTGGACGACTTCATCGACATCTTTGCCAGTTGGCGTTTTGACTGGCTGGACGTGCCCGCGCTCATTCGTGGCGCAGACCAGATCCTGGAGTACCCCATGGTGGACCGTGACCCGGTGGCGCAATGGACCTTTGGCCGCGTCACGCTGCTGGGCGATGCGGCGCATCCGATGTACCCGCGCGGCAGCAATGGCTCGGCCCAGGCCCTGATCGACGGGCGCACGCTGGCTGACGAGCTGGCCCGCGTCAGCCACGGCGCTGACGCACGCGCGGCGTTGCAGGCCTATGAGGCGCAGCGCCTGCCGGTGACGGCGCGCATCGTGCAGACCAACCGTTCGGTGCCGCCGGATTTCATCAACATCAAGGTGGACGAGCTGTCGGGCGGCAAGCCGTTCCGGCATATCGACGACCTGATCAGCCAGGAAGAACTGCGCAAGATCTCGGATAACTACAAGCAGATTGCCGGCTTTTCGCTGGACGCCGTGCGCCAGGCTTGAGCCGCGCGCGGCTCAGTTGAGGTAGCGCGGCTTGGCGGCCGGCTCTGGCGCCGTGTCGCGCTGGCGTGGCGGCAGGCTCCAGCTGGCCTGCGTCAGCGCCTGGTCCACCAGGTGCACAAAGCCCTGCATCAGCTGCGGGTCCAGCTCCAGGCGGAAGCTGCGGGGCTTGTCGCCGCCCGGTGGTTTCTCATGGAACTCCAGCGCCACCATGCTGCCCGCCAGGTGGGTGATGGTCAGGTCGGTTACCAGCAGAGGCTCCTCGCCCAGCGGCAGTTTGGCCTGCTGCTCGTTGTAAGGGGTGTCAAAGTCTGCTTCCTGCAGGAATTCCTGCTTGCGGAAGTCCGCCAGCATCTGCTTCATGTCCTCGTCGGCGGCCAGGCCGGAGGTGACGCTGGATTCCAGGCTGACCAGCTGGTCCGTGAGCACCTTGTGCATCATGGGCCACAACTCCAGCATGAGCCGGCGCGTGAACCACAGGCGCAGTTCCTCGGCGTCGCTGGTGTTGATGCGCACGAGCAGGCGGTCCTGCTCGCGCAGGTAGGTGACCGACAGCTGGTGAACTTTCATGCGTTTGATTCTAGTCAGCCCCCACGCGGCGGCGCCATGTCAAAGTCACCCTTGAAAACCTGTGGATAACCCCAAGCTGCCCGCCATGCGAATCGACAAACTCACCACCAAGTTCCAGCAGGCCCTGGCCGACGCGCAGAGCCTTGCGCTGGGTAATGACCACGCCTACATCGAGCCAGTGCACCTGCTGGCCGCCATGCTGCGCCAGGACGATGGCCCCACCGCGCTGCTGCAGCGCGCGGGTGTCAACGTGCCGGGCTTGCTGGCGGCGGCGGACGCCGCCATCAAGAAGCTGCCGCAGGTGCAGGGGCAGGACCAGGTGCAAGGCGGCCCCGATCTGGGCAAGCTGCTGCAGGCCACCGAAAAGGAAGCCATCAAGCGCGGCGACCAGTTCGTGGCGAGCGAGCTGTTCCTGCTGGCGGTTGCCGACCACAAGGGTGACCTGGGCCAGATGGCCCGTGCCAACGGCATGACGCGCAAGAGCCTGGAGGCCGCCATTGAAGCCGTGCGCGGCGGCCAGGGCGTGAACAGCGCCGACGCCGAGGGCCAGCGCGAGGCGCTCAAGAAATACTGCCTGGACCTGACCGAGCGCGCCCGCCTGGGCAAGCTGGACCCGGTGATCGGGCGTGACGACGAAATCCGCCGCGCCATCCAGGTGCTGCAACGCCGCACCAAGAACAACCCCGTGCTGATCGGCGAGCCAGGCGTGGGCAAGACCGCCATCGTGGAGGGCCTGGCCCAGCGCATCGTGGCTGGCGAGGTGCCTGATTCGCTCAAGGGCAAGCGCGTGCTGAGCCTGGACATGGCGGCATTGCTGGCCGGCGCCAAGTTCCGCGGGGAATTTGAAGAGCGCCTGAAGACCGTGCTGAACGAGCTGGCCAAGGACGAAGGCCAGACCATTGTGTTCATTGACGAGCTGCACACCATGGTGGGCGCCGGCAAGGCCGAAGGCGCGATGGACGCGGGCAACATGCTCAAGCCCGCGCTGGCGCGTGGCGAGCTGCACTGCGTGGGCGCCACGACGCTTGACGAATACCGCAAGTACATCGAGAAGGACGCCGCGCTGGAGCGCCGCTTCCAGAAGATCCTGGTGGGCGAGCCGAGCGTGGAGGCGACCATCGCCATCCTGCGCGGCCTGCAGGAAAAATACGAAGTGCACCATGGCGTGCAGATCACCGACCCGGCCATCGTGGCCGCGGCCGAGCTGAGCCACCGCTACATCACCGACCGCTTCCTGCCTGACAAGGCGATCGACCTGATCGACGAGGCGGCCTCCAAGATCAAGATCGAGATGGATTCCAAGCCCGAGGTCATGGACAAGCTGGACCGCCGGCTGATCCAGCTGCAGATCGAGCGCGAAGCCGTCAAGCGCGAGAAGGACGAGGCATCGAAAAAACGTTTTGACCTGATCGAGGAGGAAATCGGCAAGCTGCAAAAGGAGATCGCCGACTACGACGAAATCTGGAAGGCCGAAAAGGCCCAGGCGCAAGGCTCGGCCAGCGTGATGGAAGAGATCGAGCGCGTGCGCTTCCAGATCGAGGAATGGAAGCGCAAGGGCGACTTCAACAAGGTGGCGGAGCTGCAGTACGGCAAGCTGCCCGAGCTGGAGCGCACGCTCAAGGAAGCCCAGGCCAAGGAATCGGCCAAGGGTAACGACGGCAAGCCGCAGTTGCTGCGCACGCAGGTCGGCGCAGAGGAAATCGCCGAGGTGGTGGCACGCGCCACCGGCATCCCCGTGGCCAAGCTCATGCAGGGCGAGCGCGACAAGCTGCTGGTCATGGAAGGCAAGCTGCACGAACGCGTGGTGGGCCAGGATGAAGCCATTGGCGCGGTGGCCAACGCCATCCGCCGTTCACGCTCGGGCCTGAGCGACCCGAACCGGCCTACCGGCTCGTTCCTGTTCCTGGGCCCGACGGGCGTGGGCAAGACCGAGCTGTGCAAGGCGCTGGCCAACTTCCTGTTTGACAGCGAAGAGCACCTGATCCGCATCGACATGAGCGAATTCATGGAGAAGCATTCGGTTGCCCGCCTGATCGGCGCGCCGCCGGGCTACGTGGGCTACGAGGAAGGCGGCTACCTGACCGAGGCCGTGCGCCGCAAGCCCTACAGCGTGGTGTTGCTGGACGAGGTGGAAAAGGCCCACCCCGATGTGTTCAACGTGCTGCTGCAGGTGCTGGACGACGGCCGCCTGACCGACGGCCAGGGCCGCACCGTGGACTTCAAGAACACGGTGATCGTGATGACGAGCAATATCGGCTCGCACATGATCCAGGCCATGGTGGGCCAACCGGGCGAAGACATCAAGGACGCGGTATGGGATGAGCTGAAGAAGCACTTCCGTCCCGAATTCCTGAACCGCATCGACGAGACCGTGGTGTTCCATGGGCTGGACGCACAGCACATCCAGAAGATCGCCGCCATCCAGCTGCGCATCCTGGAAGCACGCCTGGCCAAGATGGACCTGACGCTGCAGGTCAGCGACGCCGCTTTGGGCGAGCTGGCGAAGGTCGGCTTCGACCCGGTGTTTGGCGCGCGGCCCCTGAAGCGCGCGATCCAGCAGCGTATCGAGAACCCGCTGAGCAAGCTGATCCTGGAGGGCCGCTATCCGCCCAAGAGTGTGATCCCGGTGACCGTGGACCCGGTCCGTTCCCCCGGTGTATTCCACTTTGATGGCGCGGTAGCATCGGCCTGATGGATACCGTTTTTCGCGTCATCCTGCGGCTGGTTCTGCTGGTCGCAGGGCTAGTTTTCGCGGCGAGCCTTGCGCTCATGGTTCTTGTGTTGTTGGCGTTCTGGGGCCTGCGCACGGTGTGGGCGCGCCTGACGGGCCAACCCGTGACACCCTTCGTGATGCGGGTCGACCCGCGCGGCGGGTTCAACCGCATGTACCGGGGCGCATCATCCGCCCAGCCGGCGAACGAACCCGGCCCTTCAGAGCCCGTGAGGCGCCGTCAGATTGCGGATGTGACCGACGTCGAGGTGAAGGAACCGCGACAATAGTCATTTGGCGCTAAATACACATAACCCGTGTTAAACTGGTTATGTGCAAAAAGACCGCCATGACCAATCTCACACTTTCCATTGACGACAAGGTGCTTCAGGCCGCCCGTATACGGGCCGTGCAGGAGGGGACGAGCGTCAATGAAATCTGCCGCAAGGCGATCGAGGCCTACGCCCGCGCCTCCGGCATGCAGCGACTGGAGCGCTACCGCGTTGTGCAGGCACAGATTGACGCGATGCCGCGCGAGACGCCGCTGCCCGCTCCCTGGAAGAGCCGCGACGACATGTACGAGCAGATGTTTGCGCAGCGTGGTGCCGGTGCGGCGGCCTGACGCACCGGTCCGATGCACTTCTTTGATACCAACACCTGGTCTATCGGCAGGACCCGCAAGACACCCGCCGCCAGCACATCGCCAAGGACCTGATCGAGTCCGCCATCCTGCAGGGTACCTTTGTCATCAGCACCCAGGTGCTGCAGGAGTTCTACAACACCATGGTGCGCCGCCGGTTCATGCCGGCTGCTGCAGCCCAGGCGCTGTGTGAGCTGTGGGCAGAGCACGAGGTCATCAACGCCACCCCCAGCCTGCTGTTCCAGGCGTTTGCGCTGCAGCAGCGCTACCAGACGTCCTTGTGGGACGCACTGATCGTGCAGGCCGCGCTGGACGGCGGCTGCACCACCCTGTACAGCGAAGACCTGCAACACGGCATGCGCTTTGGCGCGCTGGAGGTGGTGAATCCATTTGCCGCACCGGCTGTGCACGAGCAGCCAGCCATCTGGCAGGGCAAGCCGGCTTGAGCCGTTAGTGGGCTGGCGCCGGCGCGTTGCCTGTCACCGCGCCGGTGCGCATGAAGGCACCACCCAGCACGCCGGCCACCGCAGCGAAGACCGCGCCGATCACAAACGCCAGCTGGTAGCCGCCGTTCAGGGCCGCAGCCTGCGCCGCGCCCGCGCCCAGCAGGGCCGTGGTGCGCGCCGCCGCTACGCTGGCCAGCACCGCCAGGCCCAGCGCGCCGCCCATCATGAAGGCGGTGTTGACCACGCCAGACGCCAGGCCTGACTCCGACGGGGCGACATCGCTCATGGCGGCCAGCAGCAGGGGGTTGAAGGCAATGCCCGCGCCCAGGCCCAGCAGCAGCATGCCCGGCAGCACGTCCAGCACAAACTGGCCGTTGACCGGCGCCCGGGCAAACAGCGCCAGCCCCAGCGCGGCCATCAGCAGCCCGGCGCAAAGCGGGCCGCGAATGCCAAAGCGCATGACGATCCTGGCCGACAGGCCCAGCGAGAACGCCGCCATGATCAGGTTGGCCGGCAGGAACGCCAGCCCCACTTGCATGGCGCTGTAGCCCAGCACCAGCTGCAGGTACAGCGCCGAGATGAAGAACCAGGCAAACATGGCCGCCGCCCACAGCACACCCACCACGTTGGCCGTGGCCACATTGCGCAGGCGAAACAGCGACAGCGGCATCAGCGGCGCGCCAACCCGTGCCTCGATGGTGATGAAGGCGGCCATCAGCACCGCGGCCGCACCCAGCAGGCCCAGCGTGCGGGCCGACGTCCAGCCGGCATCGTTGCCGCCCACCACGCCATACACCGCCAGCATCAGCGACAGCGTGACCGTCACGGCGCCGGCCACGTCCAGCTTCTGGCCCGTGATGCCCTGGCTCGGCGCGATCAGGCGCAGGCACAGTGCATACACCGCCACGCCAATCGGCAGGTTCACCAGGAAGATCCAGTGCCAGCTGAAGGCGCTGGTCAGCAGCCCGCCCAGCAGCACGCCAATGCTGCCGCCGCCCGCGCACACAAAGCCGTACACGCCCATGGCTTTGGCGCGTTCGCCGGGTTCAGTGAACAGGTTCATGATGAGCGACAGCGCCACGGCCGACACCACCGCACCGCCCAGGCCCTGCACCGCGCGCGCGGCGATCAGCACCGCCTGCGAGCCGGCCACGCCGCAGGCCAGCGAAGCAATGGTGAACAGCACGATGCCGCCCAGAAACACACGCCGGTGGCCCCACAGGTCGCCCAGGCGCCCGCCCAGCAGCAGGAAGCCACCAAAGGTCAGCATGTAGGCATTGACCACCCAGACAAGCGATGTCTCGGTAAAGCGCAGGTCCTCGCGGATGGAGGGCAGGGCGACGTTCACGATGGTCGTGTCCAGCACGATCATCAGCACGCCCAGGCACAGCACCATCAGGGCCAGCCAGCGCTGGCGCTCGGGCGCGCCCGGCGTCATTGCGGGTCTGCGGTGATGACCATCCAGCCCACGCCAAAGCGGTCGGTCAGCATGCCGAAGCTGGAGGCGAAGAAGGTCTTGGTCAGCGGCATCTGCACCGCGCCGCCGTCGGCCAGCGCGTCAAACCGGCGGCGGGCCTGCGCATCATCGTCAGCCACGATGGTCAGCGTGATGCCCTGGAAAGCGGGTGCCTCGCCGGTGCAATAGCCGTCGCTGCACATGATGGTGGATTCACCCACGGTGAACTCCGCGTGCAGGATCTTGTCCGCCTTGTCGGCATCGACCGGCGGGCCCTCGGGCGCTTCCTTGCAGCGCATCAGGAAGGTGCCCTGGGCATCCACGGCCTGCTGGTAAAAGGCCATGGCTTCTTCCGCGCGGCCATTGAAGTTGAGGTAGGGCTGGACTCTCAAGGGGTGCTCCTGTGGGGTTGGGTTCAGAACTGGACCTTGGACGCAAAGCCGCCCCAGATCATGCGTTTGGCGTCAAACGGCATGGTCTTGGGGTCCATGCCTGCGATGCGCGGGTCGGCCATCACCTTCTTGTTGACGCTGTCGCGGTGCTTGCGCGACTTGTAGGTGATCCAGGAAAACCACACCACCTCGTCCGGCTTGAGCTTGACCGCCTGCGGGAACGACGTCCATTTGCCCGGCTTCACGTCATCGGCCATGCACTCCACGTAGCTGAGCGCGCCGTACTCCATCCAGACCTTGCCGGCCTTGCGGGCCAGCTTGCGGTAGGCGTCCACATTCTTTTTGGGAATGGGCATCAGAAAACCATCGACATACATCGCCATCAGAAATCTCCTTGGGTTGTGTCTTGAACGACGCATGAGGCTGGCGCGAATCGACAGCCGGTGGAAGAAATATTTTCAGGGTTTACCCGCGTGGCCGCGTAACAAAACGATGGCCAGCGCCGCGGTGCCCAGCATGATGGCCGCGCTGAGCGATGTGCTGACCTGCATCCCCTGCACATAGGCGCTGCGGGCGGCGCCCAGCAGCGTGGCGCCGGCCGACCCCTGCAACTGGTCCGCCATGGCCATGGCGCCGCCAATCGTGCCGCGCGCGGCATCGCTGACCGCCTGGGACGCGCCCGGCGGGATGGCATTGACCATGGACGCACGGTACACCGCCGCGGCAATGGTGCCCAGCACCGCTATGCCCAGAGCGCCGCCCAGCTCGGAGCTGGTTTCCGACAGCGACGAGGCCGAGCCCGCGCGCTCGGGCGGCGCGCTGCTGACCACCAGGTCGGTCGTGAGGGCCACCACCGGCGTCAAGCCTACCGAGAACACCACCGAGCCCAGCACCAGCAGGGCCAGGTCGCTGGTGCCCACAAAGCCCAGCAACGCAAAGCCCAGGGCCGAAAGCACCAGCCCGCCCACCATCACGCGCAGCGTTCCCAGGTGCCTGGCCACCAGCGGCACGATGAACGAGCCGCCGATGAACCCCATCGACGACGGCAGCGTCCACAGCCCGGCGGTCAGCGGGTCCATGCCCAGCACCAGCTGCAGGTACTGCGCGATGTACAGGAACGAGGCAAACATCGCAAAGAAGCCCAGCACGTTGATGGCCAGCGCCGCGCTGAAGCCTGGCCTGCGAAACAGCGCCAGGTCCACCAGCGGGGCTTCCAGGCGCCGCTGGCGGCGCAGGAACACCGCGCCCAGCGCTGCGCCCGCGGCCAGCGCCGCTGCCCCCAGCCAGGACGGCCCCTGCTCGGCCACATGTTTCATGCCGTAGATGACGCACAGCACGGCACCCATGGACACGGCGGCGCTTGCCAGGTCCAGCCGGCCCGGGTTCGGGTCCTTGTACTCGGGCAGCAGCCATGGGGCCAGCACCAGCAACAGCGCCATGACCGGCACCGCGAGCAGGAACACGGCGTGCCACGTAAAGAAGGCCAGCACCGCACCCCCCAGCAGCGGGCCGACGGCGCCGCCAGCCGAGAAGCTGGCGATCCAGACGCCGATGGCCACCGTGCGCTCATGCGGGTCATGGAACATGTTGCGGATGAGTGACAGCGTGGACGGCGCCAGCGTGGCCCCGGCCACGCCGAGCAGGGCGCGCGCGGCAATCAGCATTTCAGCGCTGCTAGACAACGCTGCCAGCACCGACGCCGCGCCAAACGCCGCCGCGCCGGTCATCAGCAGACGCCGGCGGCCAATGCGGTCGCCCAGCGTGCCCATGGTGATAAGCGAGCCCGCCACCAGGAAGCCATAGATGTCCACGATCCACAGCATCTGCGCGGCCGTGGGCTTGAGGTCGGCGGTGATGGCCGGAATGGCCAGGTTCAGCACCGTGAGGTCCATGGCGTACAGCAGGCAGGGCAGGGCGATCACGGCCAGGCCGGTCCATTCGCGGCGGGTGGCCCTGGGCGGCGGAGGGTGAGTCATGCAGGTCGTCGGGGCAAGGCGTAAGGCGGGATTATTCGCAGCGCCGGGACCTGGATGTGTCAGCAGCCGCGTGGTTTACTGTTTGAGGGGCACGGTGGTGCCCGCGGGCAACGGCACCGCCGTGACGCTGTTTTGCGGCGAGCCTTCGATGACCCGGTCTGAATAGGTCAGGTACACCAGCGTGTTGCGCTTGGTGTCCACCATGCGCACCACATGCAGCCGCTTGAACACCAGCGAGATGCGCTCGCTGAACATGTCTTCCTGCCGGTCCAGCGTCTTGCCGGTGGGAAAGGTGATGGGGCCGGTCTGGCGGCAGGCGATGGAGGCTTCTGACTTGTCCTCGGCCAGCCCCAGCCCGCCCTTGATGCCGCCCGTCTTGGCGCGCGACACATAGCAGGTGACACCGGCGACCTTGGGGTCGTCATAAGCTTCCACCACGATCTTGTGGTCCGGCCCCAGCCACTGGAACACGGTGTCCACGGCGCCCACCTGTTCGCTGCCGGCATTGCCGCAGGCAGACAGCAACACCGCCAGCAAGGCAAGGCTGTAATGCTTCATACCGACCCTTTCAGTCGTTCACCACACAGCCTTGCACTGTAGCGGCATTGCCGCCCCGCTGGCGTGTCGCGCTACAGCAGCCCGCGGGCGTCGGCGGCCTTGATCTGTTCGACCAGGGCGTCCACGTCGTCGGCCGTGTGCAGCGGCTTGGCCAGCTGTTGCTGCAAAAATTTGGGCAGGCGAAGCGGCGGCGGCGTGTGCCCGGTGCGCGCGGGCGTGGCGGCGGTGGATGGGTGGGCTTCAATCAGTCTGAGCGTTTGCATGGCGTGCCTTTCAGTTCAGCAATGACGCCATGATCCGCACCACCGCCAGGCGGTCTGGTAGGTACTTGGGGCATTTGCATGTCGGAAGGGCGCTTCGGGAATGTAGGTAAACCACCCGCGCCATGCAGCGTGAAACGCGGGGAAAATACGGGCCATGACTGAACCCACCACTTCCCCCGCCAGCCGCCCCGACCTGCCCGACCGTCTGAGCGTGGACCCGCGCAGCAAGCACCACGTTGCCGCCGTGTTCGAACACCCCATTGGCATCCGCTTCAACGGCAAGGAGCGCAACGATGTCGAGGAGTACTGCCTCAGCGAAGGCTGGATCCAGGTGCCCGCCGGCAAGACGCTGGACCGCAAGGGCAACCCGCTGATGATCAAGCTCAAGGGCAAGGTCGAGGCGTTTTACCGTTAGATCGCGGCTACGCCAGCTGACGCGGCGCGCCAGACCATTGCGGGGCAACCAGCGGCGCAGGAAAGCCGGCTGCAAAGGCAAATGGGCCAAAGGTTCGCTTGTCCTGAAACCGCACGACCCACCACCGCGTAAAGCATGCACGGGGAATGGCCAGGTAAACCTCTTCACGACCGGCGATTTCGGTCACCACGCGCACACTCTGGGCAGCGCCGAGGTTGCCAAGTTCGTAGACGAAGCCACGATAGTAGTTGGCCGGCATCGGACCCGCTGGATGAACCAGGGCGTCCAGCCAGGCCGGCACGGCTCCAACGACCATGGCGCCACCGACGCTGGAAGCGTTGACCGCCAGCGCCTGCTGGTTGGTGGCCGAGATGGTGTCGGCCATCGAGTTGCCGGCGAACCACGGGTAGTACACATCCGTATCCAGGTTTCGCGGCTGGAACCCGTTGGCGGCCCACATCTGCAGCGGTGAACGGTTGTCGCCCCGGTACAGGACCGCCGCCGCGCTGGGTGTGTAGTCCACGGCGTTGGCGTACGGGTTCAGGTTGACCGCAGCAAAGCCGGGGGGCACGGGTTCCAGGGCCGATGTTGCGTCGCCTGCAATGTTGTTGAGCCCGATGGCGGTATTGGCGGCCCAACGCCAAATCTGTGCCGCGTAGCACCACGCGGTTTTCCAGTAGAGACGCCTGATCACCTGGGTGCGCCACGACGTGATGGTGGGCCGGGAGCCGCCAAGCCACGCGGCGCAGGCCCGAAGGACAGTCTCGACCGCCGTGTCGACCGCAGGCGCAGGCACCGTCAAGGTTGGCAGCCAGATCAGGCGCAGGGCCTGCACAGCGGCGTCGATGCCCAGAATGCCGTCAGCCCGCCTGCTGACGAGAACGAAGGTGGGTGCGTTGCGGTATTCGTCGAGAATGTCGCGCATGCCATTGCGCGGAACCGCTGCTGCCGCACCCGGTGCGTTGCCCAAAGCAGTTTGAAAACGGTCTTCGAGTGAAATACCTGGCGCCAGGGCGGCGGCAAGGGCCGGCCCCAGAATGGCGTGGCTGACTGGCATGGCGATCCTCCCTGCGTACTGACCTGAGCGGATTGGACTGGAGAATTCAAGCCAGTTCAATAGCCCTGCGCTGGCAGCACGTAAGCAGGCGTAACGCCGCCACCCGGGGGATGAGGTGTCAGGCCGCGGCCACCAACCCCGCCGCCCGCTGTACCTCGATGCGGATTTCTTCCGTCAGCCGCGCCTTCAGGTCCATGAACACCGGCGTGGTCTTCACCGAATAGTGGCGCGGGTGGTCGATGGGCACCGGCAGGTCGCACTTGATGCGGCCGGGCCGCGCGCTCATGACCACGGTGCGGCTGCCCATGAAGATGGCCTCGTCGATGTCGTGGGTGACGAACAGCACCGTCTTGCGCTCGGCTTCCCAGATGCCCTGCAGCAACTCCTGCATCAGCTCGCGCGTTTGATGGTCCAGCGCGCCAAAGGGCTCGTCCATCAGCAGGATGCGCGGGTTGTTGGCGAGCGCGCGCGCCAGCGCGGTGCGCTGCTGCATGCCGCCTGACAGCTGCTTGGGAAAGTGATGGGCAAAGTCCTTCAGGCCCACCTTGGCCAGGAAGGCGTGGGCGATCTCCTGCTGCTGCGCCAGTGGCAGGCCTTTTTCGCGCAGGCCAAAGCACACGTTCTGCAGCACGGTCAGCCAGGGGAACAGCGTGTAGCTCTGGAACACCATGCCGCGGTCGGCGCCGGGGCCGCTGACCGCCTTGCCGTCCAGCGTGATGCTGCCGGTGGTGGGCGTGTCCAGGCCCGCCACCATGCGCAGCAGCGTGCTCTTGCCACAGCCGCTGGGGCCCAGGATGGTGATGAAGTCGTTTTCGGCGACTGTCAGGTCCGTGGCTTGCAATGCGAGCGTGCCCCCGTTGGCGCCCGCAAACGTCTTGGAGACCTTCGATACGTTGAGGATGTTCATGCGGTGGATTCCGGGTCAAGCCCGGAATGACAGGGCCGGGAGGTCAGCGTGTTCATCTTCCGATCTGCGCCCAGGGGAACAGCTTCTTGTTGAAGGCCTTGAAGGCGAAGTCGCTCGCCAGACCGATCAGGCCGATGACGATGATGCCGAAGATGATCTGGTCGGTGGCCAGCAGCGCCTGGCTGTCGGTGATCATGTGGCCGATGCCGCTGCTCGCGCCGATCAGCTCGGCCACGATCACATAAGTCCAGGCCCAGCCCAGCACCATGCGCAGCGTCTCGGCAATCTCGGGTGCGCTGCTGGGCACCAGCACCCGCGTGACAATGCCGCGGTCGCCCGCGCCCAGCGTGTAGGCTGCCTCCACCAGGTCGCGCCGCGTGTTGCCCACGCTCACCGCAATCATCAGCACCAGCTGGAAGAAGCTGCCGATGAAGATCACGCTGAGCTTTTGCGCCTCGCCAATGCCGGCCCACAGGATCAGGAGCGGGATGAAGGCTGACGCGGGCAGGTAGCGCGCGAAACTCACGAAGGGCTCGAAGAACGCCTCGATGGGCTTGTAGGCGCCCATCAGCACGCCCAGCGGCACGGCCAGCGCGGCGGCAATGGCAAAGCCACCCAGCACGCGCCATACCGTCATGCCAATGTCCTTGATGAAGCCCTGGTTGGCCAGCAGGTCGTAGCCCGACTTGATCATGGTCCACGGGTCGGCCAGGAAGGTCTTGGACACGAAGCCGCCGAAGGTCGCGGCGGCCCACACGGCAAAGAACAAAATGAAGAAGCTCACCCCCAGCACCACGCGGGTGCCGGGTGCCACTGGCTCAAGAGGTTTCATTATTTGAGGAAGCGCGTGTCAGCCAGCTTGGTGAGGTCGGGGATGGCCTTGATCACGCCGGCTTCCAGCAGCAGGTCGGCGGCTTCCTTGCTGAAGGCGGCGTGCTCGCCGGCAAAGAACTTCTGGTTGGCCGCGCGGTCCTGCCAGCGCAGGTATTTCTGGCTGGCTTCAAATTGGTCGCCGCTTTGCTTGACGTCGGCGCCCATGATTTCAAAGCTCTTCTTGGGGTCCTTGGCGATCATTTCCACGGCTTCAAAGTAGCTGTCGGCCAGGGCCTTGGCGGCCTTGGGGTTGTCGTTCAGGAACTTGGGCGTGCAGCCGAAGGTGTCCATGATCATCGGGTAGTCCAGCGTGGTGGCAATGATCTTGCCGGCCTCGGGCTTGGCCCGCACGGCGCCCAGATAGGGTTCGTAGGTCATCGCGGCGTCAATGTCCTTGTTGCCCGCGATCATCGCGTTGGCGGCAGCCTGCGGCTCCAGGTTGACGATCTTCACGTCCTTCGGGCTCAGGCCGTTCTTCTTGAGCATCCACGCCAGGGTGAAGTAGGGCGCGGTGCCGGGCGCGCTGGCGGCCACGGTCTTGCCCTTCAGATCGCTGATCTTGGTGATGCCGGGCTTGACCACCATGCCATCGGCGCCATAGCTTTTGTCCAGCTGGAAGATCTGCGTGGTGGCCACGCCAGCGGCGTTCCAGGCGATCCAGGTCTCCACCGTGGTGGCCGCGCACTGGATGTCGCCCGACGCAACGGCCAGGTGGCGGTCTTTTTGCGGGATCTTCTTGATGGACACGTCCAGGCCGTTTTTCTTGAAGATGCCGGCTTCCTTGGCCAGGGTTAGCGGTGCAAAGCCCGTCCAGCCCGACATGCCGATGGCAACTTTGGTTTCCTGCGCGTGGGCGCCGGCAAAGGCCAGCGTGACGAGGGCGGCGGTGAACAGCTTCTTCATGGTTTCTCCAGTGGGTTGACGGGTTGGTGTGAGGAAACTCTATGCAGACTTCATGCCAGGCGCAATGCGTGTAATTCCGCAATGTGCGTCTCGGTGGCGTCACCGATGGCACCGCTGGCCACCAGGTGCTGCATGGCCTGCATGTCGCGCGCCAGGCTGCGGTCCTGCATCATGGCGGGCGACACGCTGCGCACCAGGCGCATCACGCCTTCCAGTGCCGGGGCGCTGGCCAGCGGCCGCAAAAATTCAATGCCCTGCGCGGCGGCCAGCAGCTCGATGGCCACGATGTGCGCGGTGTTGGACAGCATGGGCGTCAGGCGCCGCGCCGCGAAGGTGGCCATGCTCACATGGTCTTCCTGATTGGCGGAGGTGGGCAGGCTGTCCACGCTGGCGGGGTGGGCCAGGGATTTGTTTTCGCTGGCCAGCGCGGCGGCTGTCACGTGCACGATCATGAAGCCGCTGTTCAGGCCCGGATCGGGCGTGAGGAAGGGCGGCAGGCGCGACACCACGGTATCCACCAGCATGGCAATGCGCCGCTCGGTGATGGCGCCAATTTCGGCAATCGCCACGGCCAAGGCGTCGGCGGCCAGTGCCACCGGCTCGGCGTGGAAGTTGCCGCCGGACACCATCAGCCCTTCGAACACCAGTGGGTTGTCTGTCACGGCATTGGCCTCGCGCACCAGCACCTGCGCGGCATAGCGCATCTGGTCCAGGCAGGCGCCCATCACCTGCGGCTGGCAGCGCAGGCAATACGGGTCCTGCACGCGGTCATCGCCTTCCAGGTGCGACGCGCGGATTTCGCTGCCCACCATCAGTGCGCGGTAGGCCGCTGCGCAGTCCATCTGCCCCGGCTGGCCGCGCACGGCGTGGATGCGCGGGTCAAACGGGCCGTCGCTGCCGCGGGCGGCATCCAATGTCAGCGCGCCGGATATCACGGCGGCTTCAAACAGGCGGTCGGTGGCCAGCAGGGCCTCGATGGCAAGCGCAGCCGACACCTGCGTGCCATTGATCAGCGCCAGGCCTTCCTTGGCGCCCAGGGCGATGGGCTTGAGGCCCGCACGGGCCAGCGCGTCGCCGCCAGCCATGCGCTGGCCCTGGTAGAACGCCTCGCCTTCGCCAATGAGCGGCAGGCACAGGTGGGCCAGCGGCGCCAGGTCGCCCGACGCGCCCACCGAACCCTGGCAGGGAATCACGGGCACCACGCCTGCGTTGTGCAGCGCGATCAGCGCGTCCACCACTTCTTCGCGCACGCCCGAATAGCCGCGCGCCAGGCTGGTGGCCTTGAGCACCAGGATCAGGCGCACCACGCGCTCGCTCATCGGCTCGCCCACGCCCACGGCGTGGGAGCGCAGCAGCTTGAGCTGCAGCGTGGCCAGGTCTTCACGCGCGATGCGCTTCATGGCCAGCTTGCCAAAGCCCGTGTTCACGCCATAAACGGCGGCGTCGCCCTCGGTGGCTTTCTTCACCAGCGCGGCGCTGGCCCGAATGCCTTCGCGGCAGGACGGGTCAATCGCCACCTGCGGCGGTGTGGGGCTGCACAGGCTGCGCAGCTGGGCCAGCGTGAGCTGGCCAGGGACGAGGGTGAGCGTCATCAGATCATCGGCAGGTTGAGGTGGTTGTCTTTGGCGCACTGCTTTGCGATGTCATAGCCCGCATCCGCATGGCGCATCACGCCGGTGGCCGGGTCGTTGAACAGCACGCGGCCCAGCTTGTCGGCCGCCTCTTGCGTGCCGTCGGCGCAGATCACCACGCCGCTGTGCTGCGAATAGCCCATGCCCACGCCGCCCCCATGGTGCAGGCTGACCCAGGTGGCGCCGCTGGCGGTATTGAGCAGGGCGTTCAGCAACGGCCAGTCGCTCACCGCGTCGCTGCCGTCCTTCATGGCTTCGGTCTCGCGGTTGGGCGATGCGACCGAGCCGCTGTCCAGGTGGTCGCGGCCGATCACGATCGGGCCTTTCAGCTCGCCGGACTTCACCATCTCGTTGAACGCCAGGCCGGCCAGGTGCCGCTCGCCCAAGCCGATCCAGCAGATGCGCGCGGGCAGGCCCTGGAATGCGATGCGCTCACCCGCCATGTCCAGCCAGCGGTGCAGGTGCTTGTTGTCGGGGAAGAGTTCCTTCATCTTCGCGTCGGTCTTGCGGATGTCCTCGGGGTCGCCAGAGAGTGCCACCCAGCGGAACGGCCCGATGCCCTTGCAGAACAGCGGGCGCACATAGGCTGGTACGAAGCCGGGGAAGTCAAACGCATTGGCCACGCCAAAATCCTTGGCTACCTGGCGCAGGTTGTTGCCGTAGTCCACCGTGGGAATGCCCATGGCATGGAAGGCCAGCATGGCGCGGATGTGGGTGGCGCAGGATTCACCCGCGGCCTGCTTGAGTGCGGCATGCTGAGCCGGGTCTTTCTGCGCCGCCTGCCATTGCGCCACGGTCCAGCCGCTGGGCAGGTAGCCATTGATGATGTCGTGGGCCGAGGTCTGGTCGGTCACGATGTCCGGGCGCGGTCCACCGTTTTGCGCACGCTTTACAAGCTCGGGCACGATATCGGCCGCGTTGCCGCACAGGCCGATCGACACCGCCTCTTTGCGGGCGGTGTGATGCGCGATCAACGCCAGCGCTTCGTCCAGGTCCCTGGCCTGCTTGTCCAGGTATTTGGTGCGCAGGCGGAAGTCAATGCGGCTTTGCTGGCATTCGATGTTCAGTGAACAGGCGCCGGCAAAGGTGGCCGCCAGCGGCTGCGCGCCGCCCATGCCGCCCAGGCCGGCGGTCAGGATCCAGCGCCCGGCCAGGTCGCCGTTGTAGTGCTGGCGGCCCGCCTCCACAAAGGTTTCATACGTGCCCTGCACGATGCCCTGGCTGCCGATGTAGATCCAGCTGCCGGCGGTCATCTGGCCGTACATCATCAGGCCCGCGCGGTCCAACTGGTTGAAGTGTTCCCAGTTGGCCCATTGCGGCACCAGGTTCGAATTTGCCAGCAGCACACGCGGCGCGCCGGTGTGGGTGCGAAACACGCCCACGGGCTTGCCCGACTGGATCAGCAGCGTTTCATCGGGCGCCAGCTTGCGCAGGGAATCCAGAATGGCATCAAACGACGGCCAGTTGCGCGCGGCCTTGCCGATGCCGCCGTACACCACCAGTTCGTCGGGGTTCTCGGCCACCTCCGGGTCCAGGTTGTTCTGGAGCATGCGGTAGGCGGCCTCGATCTGCCAGTTGGCGCAGCTGATGGCGCTGCCGCGCGGCGCCCGTACCGGGCGGGCCTTGCTGGCCAGGAAGGGGGTTTGCGAAAGGTCAGACATGGCAACTCCTGCGGGCGTGTCGATTTCGGCGAACTGTAGTTGTCTATACAACTTGTGTCAACTGGGGTATTCTTGGCCCATGGAAAAACCCGATCTGCCGGCTTACGAACAGGTCAAGGCCTTCATCAAGGGCCATATCAGCAGCGGCGAATGGCGCCCGGGCGACCCCGTGCCCAGCGAATCGGTACTGGCGCAGCAGTTCGCCGTGGCCCGCATGACGGTCAACCGCGCCCTGCGCGAGCTGGCGGCCGAGGGGCTGGTCACGCGCGTGCAGGGCTCGGGCACGCGGGTGGCCGAGCTGCACCGCATCTCGTCGCGCCTGACCATCCGCGACATCCATGAAGAGGTGGCCGAGCGCGGCCATGTGCACACCACGCGCGTGCTGCTGGTGGCGCAGGAAAAAGCCAGCGCCGACCTGGCGCAGTCGCTGGGCCTGCAGCGTGGCGACAAGGTGTTCCACACCATCCTGATCCACCTGGAAAACGGCGTGCCCATCCAGTACGAGGACCGCTATGTCAACCCGGCGGCTGCGCCCGGCTACCTGGACCTGGACTTCACCCAGACCACGCCCACCCATCACCTGCTGGCCTGCGCACCGCTGACCGAGGCCAGCTACAGCATAGAGGCCTGCCTGCCCACGGCCGAAGAGGCCCGGCAGTTGGGCATCAAGCGCACCGAGCCCTGCCTGGCCATGATGCGCCGCACCGTGAGCGGCGCCCATGTGGCCAGCGTGGCGCGGCTGGTATACCCAGGCACGCGCTACAGCTTTGCGGGGCAGTTTCAGGCATGAGCTGGACGATCATCAGCCTGGCCGATGTGCAGCCGCAGCCCTGGAAGAACGGCGGTGGCACCACGCGCGAGCTTTTGGCCTGGCCGTCGGCTGCGCTCTGGCAAGTGCGGCTGTCGGTGGCCGAGGTGGCGGCCGACGGGCCGTTCTCGCGCTTTGAGGGCGTGCGGCGCGCCTTTGCGGTGCTGTCTGGCGCGGGCGTGCGGCTGGTGATCGACGGCCAGGCGCATGCGCTCACGCCCGCGAGCGAGCCGCTGGCGTTTGACGGGGCGGCCGGTACGCAATGCACGCTGCTGGGCGGCGTCACGCAGGACTTCAACCTCATGGTGCGCGCCGGCGTGCCGGCGCTTCGCCGCGTGCGCGGGCGCGCGCAGGTGGGGCCGGCTGTGCTGCAGGCGGTGTACGCAGCCTCGGGTCCGGCGGCGGTGCACTGTGGCGGCAAGGTGCTGGCCCTGCCACCGCACACATTGGCCTGGCGGCTGGACGGCGCTGCACTCCAGGTGCAAGCTGACGATGCGTTGTCGATGGAGGTGAGCCTGTGAACACGGAAATCTGGACGAACTGCCGGGCAGCCACGCTGCAGCCCGAATGGGGCGAGCCCTATGGGCTGGTGGACGATGCCGCGCTGGTGGTGCAAGGTGAAGCGCTGGCCTGGGTGGGGCCGCATGCGGCCCTGCCGCAGGCTTATGTGGACCAGTGCACGCAGCGCCACGATGCGGGCGGCGCGCTGGTCACGCCGGGCCTGATCGACTGCCACACCCACCTGGTGTACGGCGGTGACCGGGCCCATGAGTTCGAGCTGCGGCTGCAGGGCGCCAGCTACGAGGACATTGCGCGCGCGGGTGGTGGCATCGCCTCCACCGTCAAGGCCACCCGCGAGGCCAGCGCGCGGCAGCTGCACACGCAGAGCCTGCCGCGGCTGAAGGCGCTGGCAGGCGAGGGCGTGACCACGGTGGAAATCAAGTCCGGCTACGGCCTGGCGCTGGCGCACGAGCGCAAGACGCTGGAGGTGGCGCGAGGCCTTGCCAACGGTCTGCCGGTGGACGTGCGCACCACCTTCCTGGGCGCGCATGCCGTGCCGCCTGAATTTGCCGGGCGCACCGATGATTACCTGCAGGAGGTGCTGCAGATGCTGCCGGCGCTGCATGCGCTGGGCCTGGTGGACGCAGTGGATGCATTCTGCGAACGCATCGCTTTCAGCACCGCGCAGACGCAGCGCATCTTTGAAGCCGCCCAGTCCCTGGGCCTGCCGGTCAAGCTGCATGCGGAGCAACTCAGCGACAGTGGCGGCGCCCAGCTGGCCGCGCGGTTTGGCGCGCTGAGCTGTGACCACCTTGAATGGCTCAGCGCCGACGGTGCGGCCGCCATGGCGCGCGCCGGTTCGGTGGCGGTGCTGCTGCCCGGCGCGTTCTACTTCCTGCGCGAAACACGACTGCCGCCCATTGCAGTGCTGCGCGAGCATGGCGTGCCCATGGCGGTGTCCACCGACTGCAACCCCGGCAGTTCACCCTGCACGTCGCTGCTGCTGATGCTCAACATGGCCTGCACCCTGTTCCGCCTGACGCCCGAAGAGGCGCTGGCGGGTGTGACCCGTCACGCCGCGCAGGCCCTGGGCCTGAAGGACCGCGGCATGCTGGCCGCCGGCCTGCGCGCCGACTTCGTGCTGTGGGACCTGAACCACCCTGCGCAGCTGAGCTACGCCATCGGCGCCAACCCGCGCCTGCAAACCGTCCACAAAGGGCAAGCCGTATGAGTTTTCAACTGCACCAGGGCAGTGCGCCGTTTTTGGTCAGCATGCCGCACGTCGGCACGCACATCCCCGACGAACTGAAGCCCGGCTACGTGCCGCGCGCGCTGGGCGTGGAAGACACCGACTGGCACCTGGAGCGGCTGTACGGCTTTGTGCGGGGCCTGGGGGCCAGCCTGATCGTGCCGCGCGTGTCGCGCTACGTCATTGACCTGAACCGCCCGCCGGACGACGCGCCCATGTACCCCGGCGCGTCCAACACCGAGCTGTGCCCCACGCGCTTTTTCACAGGCGACCCGCTCTATGTTGAAGGCGCGGCGCCCGGCGCCGCACAGCGTGCGCAGCGGCGCGAGCAGTACTGGCAGCCCTACCACGACGCCTTGCGCGCCGAGCTCGAACGCATCAAGGCGCTGCACGGCTATGTATTGCTGTGGGACGCGCACAGCATCCGCAGCGAAATCCCCTGGCTGTTTGAGGGCCGCCTGCCGGACCTGAACATCGGCACGGCCAATGGCGCCGCCGCCCATGCGTCCATCACCGCCGCGGTGGCAGGCGCCTGCCGCGACGCGCCGGGTGTGAGCAGCGTGGTCAACGGCCGCTTCAAGGGCGGCTACATCACGCGCCACTACGGCCAGCCGGCCAGCCACATCCATGCCGTGCAGCTGGAAAAGTGCCAGAGCCTGTACATGCAGGAGGCGGCACCGTTTGCGTACGACGAGGCCAGGGCCACGGCCATCCAGCCCGTGCTGCAGGCCATGGTGGGCGCCGCACTGGACGCCGCGCGGGCACTGTATGCGCGCTGACACCGCCTACTTTGCGCCCCAGGCCTGGGTGGATGGCGCCTGGGCGTTTGATGTGCGGCTGGACGTGGCCGCCGACGGCACCTGGCGCGCCATCACGCCCCAGGGCAGCGCGCGGGGCGCCACCGTGCTGGATGGGCCGGTGCTGCCCGGCATCGTCAATGCCCACAGCCATGCCTTCCAGCGTGCGATTGCCGGCCTGACGGAGCAGGGCAGCGGCACCGACGATTTCTGGAGCTGGCGCGACCGCATGTACCGCGCGGCGCTGCGCATCACGCCCGCGCAGCTGGAGGCCATTGCCACCCAGCTGTACGCCGAGCTGCTGGCCGGCGGCTACACGCAGGTGTGTGAATTTCATTACCTGCACAACGACGTGGACGGCCGCGCCTATGCCGACCCGCTGGAGATGTCGCTGGCGCTGGTGCGCGCGGCGCAAGCCACCGGCATCGGCCTGACGCTGCTGCCCACGCTGTACATGCGCTCGGGCTTTGGCGCGGCGGGCCTGCGTGACGACCAGCGCCGTTTTGCCGGCACGCCCGCCAGCGTGTTGCGCATGGCCGAATCCATCAATGCATTGCGCCTGCCGCGTATCAACGCCGGCATTGCGCTGCATTCGCTGCGCGCCGTGGACCCGGGCGCGCTGGCCGAGGTAGCCCAGGCCGCAAAGGCGGCGGGCTGGCCGGTGCACATCCACATTGCCGAGCAGGTGCAGGAGGTCAACGACTGCCTGGCGCACCATGGCCAGCGCCCGATTGAATGGCTGCTGGACCACGCGAGCCTGGACGCGCGCTGGAACCTGGTGCATGCCACGCACACCACGCCACAGGAACTGCAGGGCCTGCGCGCGGCCGCTGCATCGGTGGTGATCTGCCCCAGCACCGAGGCCAACCTGGGTGACGGCGTGTTTGACTACCCCGGCTGGGCCGGCCAGGGCGGGTGCTGGTCGATCGGCTCGGACAGCCATGTGACGCGCCGCGCGACCGAGGAACTGCGCCTGCTGGAGTATTCGCAGCGCCTGACCCGGCGCCAGCGCAACATCGCGGCGCAGGCCGGCGGCGGTGGCAGCAGCGCGGCCTGGCTGTTGCAGGGCGCGCTGCACGGCGGCAGCGCGGCGGCTGGCCAGCCGCTGGGCGGGTTGCGGGCTGGACAGCGTGCGGATTTTTGCGTGCTGGAGGCGCAGGCGCCATCTTTGGCGGGCATGGCGCCGGTCCATGTGCTGGACGCGGTGGTGTTCTCCAGCCCCGATGCCGGGGTGGCCGCGGTGCATGTGGCCGGCCTTGCAGGTGCTGCGCTTCATGCGCGTACCCAGTCGGCTTTTGCATCGGCGATGCAGGCGCTGTGGGCTTGAGGCTCAGCCGCCTTGCTTGCCCTGGAACGCGCTGGGCGGCGCGCCCATCGCGGCCTTGAACATCGCGGTGAACGCGCTGTCGCTGGCATAGCCGCTGGCGGCGGCCACCAGGCTCACAGGCGTGCCGCGCGCCAGCAGCGGCAATGCATGGGCCAGCACCACCTGCTGGCGCCACTGCTGGTAGCTGGTGCCCAGCTCGTCACGAAACAGCCTCGCCACCGTGCGCTCGCTGGCGCCGATGCCGGCGGCCCATCCCGCCAGCGTGGCGCGGTCGGCGGGCGCGCGCAGCACCGCTTCGCACAGCGCGCGCAGGCGCTTGTCGCCGTTTTGCGGATGCGGCATGGGCACGCCCAGGGGCTGGGTGTCGGCGTGGGTGATCTCGTCCATCACCAGTTGCGCCAAGGCGGCCTCACGCCCTGGCGCCAGGGGTGCGCCGGGGGCGTCCAGCGCGGGGATCAGCTCGCGCAGCAGCGTGCTCACCACGATCATGCGGCAGCCCTCCCAGCCGTCAGGCGTGACGCTCGCGTGCATGTACAGCGTGCGGAACTCGGCTGCCTCCAGCACATGGATGGCGTGGCGCGCGCCAGGGGCGATCCACACCGCGCGCGAGGGCGGCACGATGTAGGTCACCTCGTCCAGTGCACCGGCGCCGCGCGCAGCAATCACCTGCAGCATGCCGCTGGCGCTGTAGGCCAGCTGTGCCCAGGCATGGTGGTGCGGCTCGAAATGGGTGTCTGCCGCCATGCTGCGCGCGCGCACGCGCACGGGGCGCTCGCGGCTGGGCCGAAACGGGTCGGTGTCACCCACGGGGGTGATGCGGGGACGCTGGAGTCTGGGCATGGGCGTGGCACGCAAGGGTTGGCTGGTTTTCGCTGAAAACTGGCGTTTCGTCGTGTTTCAGCAAACCACCCCGATACTACGATACGGCGCATGAGCACTGCCGCATTGAATCCTTCGTCCGGTGGCCCCGGCCTGCGCCGGGACGCCAGCGTCATCGGCCTGGTCGGCCTGGCCCACATGATCAGCCATTACAGCCAGCTGCTGCTGGCGCCGCTGTTTCCCTGGCTCAAGGACGAGTTCAACGCCAGCTACACCGAGCTGGGTTTCCTGATGACGCTGTTCTTCGTGGTGTCGTGCGCGGTGCAGGCGGCCTCGGGTTTCCTGGTGGACCGCCACGGCCCGCGCCCCATCCTGTTTGCCGGGCTGGCGCTGCTGGGGCTGGCGGCATTCGGCTTTGCGCTGAGCACCAGCTACTGGATGATGGCGGCGTTCTCCATCCTGGCGGGCGTGGGCAACGGCGTATTCCACCCGGTGGACTACACGCTGCTCAACCGCAAGGTCAGCCCGCCGCGCCTGGGCCATGCCTACAGCGTGCACGGCATCACCGGCAGCCTGGGCTGGGCGCTGGCGCCGGCCATGCTGGTGCCGCTGGCGCTGGCGTTTTCATGGCGCGTGGCGCTGTGCGCGGCTGGCGTGCTGGCGTTCGCGGTGCTGGCCGTGCTGTGGCTGAACCGGGCCACCCTGGCGTTGCCTGCGGCGCCCGCGCCGGCGGCCCGCAGCGCCGCCGCCAGCGCGGGCAGCTTTGACTTCCTGCGCATCCCGGCGGTGTGGATGTGCTTTGCGTTCTTCTTCGTCTATGCCATCGTTATCAGCGTGGTGCAGGCGTTCGCGCCCGAGGCCGCGCGCCAGCTGCATGGCGTGCCGCTGGCGCTGGCCGCCATGTGCCTGACGGTGTACATGGTGTGCAGCGCCTGCGGCATGGTGCTGGGGGGCTTTCTGGCGTCGGATCCTTCGCGCTGCGAGCGCATCGTGGGCATGGGCTTTGGCGTGGCGGCGATGTTTGCCTTGACGCTGGCCCTGGCGCGGCTGCCGGTGCTGGCGGTGCCTGTGCTGTTCGGCGTCATGGGCTTTGCGTCGGGCATTGCCGGGCCGTCGCGCGATCTGCTGGTCAAGAAGTCCACGCCCGAGAACGCCACCGGCCGCGTCTATGGCGTGGTGTATTCAGGGCTGGACATCGGGCAGGCGGCGGCGCCGCTGGTGTTTGGTGCGCTGATGGACCAGCAGCACCACACGGCCGTACTGCTGGGGCTGGCCCTGGTGCAGGGCCTGCTGATCGCCAGCGCATTCAACGTGCGCAGGGTGCGCCGCACGGCTTTGGCGGCCACCTGAGCGCGGCGTTCGCTCAGATCTTCTTCAGTGAATCCATCATGCTGTCCTCGCTGAAGGGGTGCCAGTTGGGCGGCAGCGAGGCAATGGTCTCGCGCGCGCGGAACTCCGCGCTTTCCAGGGCCTGCGATTCAGTGGAGTACAGGTGGTAGCTGCGCACCTTGTGCTGCGCGTTGATGTTGTGCACCGAATCAGGCTTGGCAATGCAGATCTTGGCAAAGCCAATGAATTCGTCACCGCTTTCGACGGTGTACGCCGCAATGAAGTAGCCCTTGAACGGGCCGGTGATGCGTTCCATGGGTCTGTATTGTGAACGAGCCTGCAGTTTATTTGGTTACCGGAGTTGCGCAAAGCCGTGCGCATGTAAGCAGCATGAACCGTACCATCAGTCCACTTTTAGGAGAGTACCTGATGGCACTGCAAAGCCCGTTTTTCAACAAGCGCGAACCCGATACCTACAACAACACCCGCACCGGCAGCACGGCTGGCAGCGGTGCCATGTATAACCCGTCCAGTTCCGTGGGTGCGGCTGTGAACGGCGCGACGGCCAACACCACGGCGGGCAGCGCCGGTGCAGGTACCGCCTCCGCGAATACCGGCGCGCGCGAGGGCGAAAGCAAGCTGACGGTGGGCCCCAACATCAAGCTCAAGGGCGTGGAGATCACCGACTGCGACACGCTGGTGGTGGAAGGCTCGGTCGAGGCGACGATGGACTCGCGCGTGATCCAGATCTCCGAGCGGGGTGCGTTCAAGGGCTCGGCCGAGATCGACATCGCCGAGATCCGCGGCGAGTTCGACGGCAACCTGACGGTGCGCCAGAAGCTCACGATCTACTCCACCGGCAAGGTCACGGGGAAGATCCGCTATGGCAAGGTCGTGATCGAGGAAGGTGCGCAGCTGTCCGGCGAAATCGCGTTCGGTGCGGCGCAGACGGGGCAGCGCGCATCGGGCGCTACGGTGGTGCGGACGGCCCAGGGGCTGCAGGCCGCGGCCTGATCCCGGCGCGGACTTACACCGCGCTCTTGTGGCGCGCAATGCAGGTGTTCAGTACGTCGCCGGCATCGCGCTGCCACCAGTTGCCTGTGGAGAAAATCTCCACCTCGCTGTAGCCCGCAAAGCCCTGCGCCTCGACCCAGCCGCGGATGCGGGGGATGTCGATCACGCCGTCACCCATCATGCCGCGGTCGTTCAGCAGGTCGGTGGTGGGCGTGAGCCAGTCGCACACATGAAAAGCCAGCAGCCGTGCCTTGCCGGCGCGCGCAATCTGCTGCTGCAGCTTCGGGTCCCACCAGCAGTGGTACACGTCCAGCGCCACGCCCAAGGCTTCTGATTGCGTGGGGTCCAGTTCGTCACAGACGTCCAGCGCCTGCTCCATCGTGTTGATACAGGCGCGGTCAGCCGCGTACATGGGGTGCAGTGGCTCGATGGCCAGCGGCATGCCGCAGGAGCCCGCGTAGTCCAGCAGCGCGCCGATGCCGTCGCTGACCTGGTTGCGCGACAGCGCAATGTCCTTGTGCGCGGCTTGGCCCGCCAGCGCGCCGGGCAGGGCGCCGACCACCAGCACCAGGCAGCGTGCGCCCAGTTCGCAGGCTTCGTCCACCGCGCGGCGGTTGTCCGCGTGCGCGGCCTTCAGGCCCGTGTCGTCCACGGCGGTGAACATGCCGCCACGGCAATAGCCCGACAACTCAAGGCCATGGGTCTTGACCAGCTTTGAAATGGCGTCCAGCCCGGCCGCCGCCACCTGGTCGCGCCAGGGCGAGATGGCGCGGATGCCGCGGCGCGCGCAGGCTTCAATGATGTCGGGCAGCGGCAGGTCCACACCGCGGCTCTTGCGCACGGTGGCCGTGTTGATGGACAACCAGCGGTGGTCTTGCGAAAAGTCACGCATGCTCATTCGACGCCGTGCAGGGCCAGCAAAGTTTTCATGCGGTGCACCGCCAGTTCGGGCTGTTGCAGCACCCCGGCCGCATCGGCCAGGCGGAACAGCTCGCACAGGTGCGCCAGCGAGCGCGTGCTTTGCTGGCCGCCCACCATGGTGAAGTGGCGCTGGTGCCCGTTGAGCCAGGCCAGGAACACCACGCCGGTTTTGTAAAAGCGCGTGGGTGCGGCAAAGATGTGGCGCGACAGCGGCACGGTGGGGCCCAGGATGGCGTGAAACCTGGCTTCGTCACCCTGCGCGAGCGCGCCCAGCGCTGATGCGGCGGCCGGTGCGATGGCGTCAAAGATGCCCAGCAGCGCATCGCTCTTGCCATGGGTCGGTTCATCACCAAAACCATCACCCGCAATCAGTTCGGCGTAGTTGAAATCGTCGCCGGTGTACATGCGCACACCGGGTGCAAGGCGGCGGCGCATCGCGATCTCCTTGTCCTTGTCCAGCAGCGATATCTTGATGCCATCCACCTTGGACGCATGGGCCGCGATGATGCCTAGTGCCGTGTTCATGGCCAGGTCGGTGTCAGGCGTTCCCCAGTACCCCGCCAGCGCCGGATCGAACATGTCACCCAGCCAGTGCAGCACCACCGGCTGCCTGGCCTGCGACAGGATGCGGTCGTACACGCGTTCGTAGTCCGCCGGGCTTTTGGCCACCCGCGCCAGTGCGCGGCTGGCCATGACGATGAGCTTGCCACCGAGCTTTTCGATGGCTTCCATCTGCTCTTCATAAGCGCGGATCACGTCGTCCACCGAGCGTGCGTTCTCGGGCGGCAGATGGTCGGTGCCGCAGCCGCTGGCCAGAAATGCGCCGGGCATGTCCCGGGCTGCGTCCAGCGAGCGGGCGATGAGTTCCAGCGAGGTGGGCCAGTCCAGGCCCATGCCGCGTTGCGCGGTGTCCATGGCCTCGGCCACGCCCAGGCCCAGCGACCACAGGTAGCGGCGGTAGGCGATGGTGGCGTCCCAGTCCACCGCGCATTGCAGCCACGGGTCGATGGCGGCGCGCGGGTCGGCCACCACGTGCGCGGCCGAATAGGCAATGCGGTTGAACTTGACGCCGGGAGCGGGCTGCGCGGGCAGCGCGTCTTTCAGTGCGTAGGGCGACAGCGAACCGCCAGTGCCAGGGAGATTGAGCGACAGGGCCATGGTGCTTGCCTCAGACCTTCAGGGCAGGGACATCGACCCAGCGGCGTTCCTTCCAGCTTTGCAGCGCGGCCTCCACCAGCTGCACGCCTTTGGCGCCCTCGGGCAAGGTCCATTTGTAGGGCTCGTTCTCCACCACGTGGCGGATGAAATGTTCCCACTGGATCTTGAAGCCGTTGTCGTACACCTGCGTGTCCGGCACCTCCTGCCACTGGTCAAAGAAGTTCATGGTCTGCTTCTGGTCGGGGTTCCATACCGGGCGCGGCGTGTTCACGCGGCTTTGCGCGCGGCAATCAGACAGGCCCGCCACCGCCGAGCCATGGGTGCCGTCCACATGGAAGGTCACCAGGTCGTCGCGGCGCACACGGGTGGCCCAGCTCATGTTCATCTGGGCGATCACCGGTTCACCGCCGTGGCCGGTCAGCTCGGCGGTGGCATAGGCGGCGTCATCGGCGGTGCAGGCATAGGGCTTGCCGGCCTCGTCCCAGCGTTGCGGGATGTGGGTGGTGCCTATGCAGGAGACGGACTTCACCTCGCCAAACAGGTTGTCCAGCACATAGCGCCAGTGGCACATCATGTCCAGGATCATGCCGCCGCCGTCTTCTGCGCGGTAGTTCCAGCTGGGCCGCTGGATGGGCTGCAGGTCGCCCTCGAACACCCAGTAGCCGAACTCCAGTCGCACCGACAGCATCTTGCCGAAGAAGCCGGCGCGGCGCAGCATGTCCAGCTTGCGCAGGCCGGGCAGGAACAGCTTGTCCTGCACGGCGCCGTGCTTCAGGCCGGATGCCTGGGCCAGCCGGGCAATTTCCACCGCCTCGTTGAGGTTGGTGGCAATCGGCTTTTCGCAGTACACATGCTTGCCGGCGCGGATGGCCTTGGCCAGCAGGGTGGGGCGCATCTGCGTGGTGCCGGCGTCAAAGAAAACCGTGTCGTCGGGGTTGGCAAGGGCGGCGTCCAGGTCGGTGCCCCAGCGCTGCACGTTGTGCGCCTGGGCCAGGGCCTGCATCTTCTCGGCATTGCGCCCGATCAGGATCGGGTCGGGCATGACGCGGTCGCCGTTGGACAGCGTGACGCCGCCCTGGCTGCGGATGGCCAGGATGGAGCGGATCAGGTGCTGGTTCATGCCCATGCGGCCGGTGACGCCGTGCATGATGATTCCAAGTCGTTGTGTAGCCATGGGGTTCTCTCGAAGAAAAAGGGGTTATCGGATGGGCTGCAGGCTGTCCCAGTGGGGCGTGGCGGCGCTGGCAAAGCCCGGGCCGTGCAGCGAAGACAGGTCCAGCTGGCCGCCTCGCACCGCCAGGCGGGGGCGGCCCTGGGTGATGCTGTAAAAGCCCGCATGGGCGTCGGCAAAGGCAAGCGCTTCGGCCTCGGGGGCCACGCCAAATCCATCGACGTAGTGATGGCCGTTGCGCTCGATGTGGGTCACGCCCAGGCTGGCGGCGAGCACCGTGTCCTGCTGCACGGCCAGGCCGGCCTGGCAGGTCAGGTCTTCACCCGACAGCAGCAGGCGTTGCGGCTCGCGGGCGATGCGTGCCGCGCTGTGCAGCGAACGGTAAATGCCCTTGCAGGCCTTGCTGGAAATGCCGCGGTAGCCCAGGGCCAGGCCGCGCTCCAGCACGTCCGCATGGTCATCGGATTCGTCCAAAATCACCGGCACGGCAATGCCCAGCGTATCAATGGGCTGCGCCAGCGCCACCTTGCGTGCGATGGGTTGCTCCAGCAGCAGCGTTCGCTGCAGCAGCGCCTGGGCCGCAGGCGCGGCGGCCAGCGCGCGCCAGAAGTCGCCCAGCGCCTGCGCGTCGGAGAAGGTTTCATTGCCGTCCAGCGTCACGCGCCAGTCCTTGGCGTGGGCTTGCAGCACGGCGGCAATGCGTGACAGCCGGTCCACGTCGGCCTCCGGTTGCCCCGACAGCTTGAGCTTGAAGTGATGCAGGCCGTAGTGGCCGATGGCGTCCTGCAGCGTGGTGGGCAAGCCGTCTTGCGGGTCAGCGCCTTCATCGGCGGGCGTGAGGCGGTCTGCCAGACCCACGGTATGGCGCAGCGTGACCTGCCGTGGCTGGGCAATGGGCAGCGTGGCGCTCCACGGGTCGCCCAGCACGCCAGCGCGCAAGCCTTCGCACCAGCCCTGGCCAGTGGCCCGCAGCACGGCATCAGCCACGGCCTTGTCCAGCAGCGCCGGGCCAAACTGCGCGGCCAGGCGCGGCAGGCCACGCGCGACCAATGTGTCGATGGCCGCATCGCCAGCGGCCTGGGACAACTGCCACGGGCTGGCGGCGGCACCGGCGGCGGCGTAGGCCTCGCGCGCGCCACGCAACGCTTCACGCAGCTGCTCGAAGTTCTGTTCGTGTGTGAGCTCGGGCGACTTGTCGAACCATTTGGGCACCATCAGCTCGGCGCTGGCGCCTTCAAACCGGCGTCCGCCCACTTCCAGGCCCACGCGCACAAAGGCCTGCGGGCAGCGGGTGACGGTGGCCGCGCCAAAGCGGAACGGCAGGCGCAAGGTGACGGGCCGCTCGAACAGGGCGACCTCGCGCACATGAATGGGCCCATGCAGGGTGGTGGTCATTGCAATGTCTCCCATACCCCGCGCACATGGGCGGCGCTGAACGCGGCGCAGCCGGGGCCGTCGGGCACGTACTCAAACGGCTCCACCGCTGCCCAGCCGGTGTAGCCGGCGTCGCGCAGCACGCGCAACACCGGCGCCTGGTCGGTGTCGCCCTGGCCGGGGCCGCGGCGGTTGCGGTCATTGAGCTGCACATGCGCGATGTGGCCGCTGGCCAGGAACTGCGCCAGCACCTCATGCACGGGCTCGATTTCTGCCTGCGACGCGGCGCTCACGTCCAGCATGGTGCGCAAGGCCGGCGAGCCGATGCGGTCCACGATGGCGGCGGCCTGCGCCACGGTGTTGACCACCGGTGTCTCCACGGGCGACAGCGGCTCCAGGCAATAGACCACACCTGCCGCAGCGGCATGGGGCGCCAGCGTGGCCAGCGAGTCTTCAAGCCGGGCCTGCGCGTCGGCGACGCTTTGGCCCGCGCCAGGCGAGCGCTGCGCGGGTGAGCCATGCACCAGCACCTGCGCGCCACAGTCGGCGGCAAAGCCGATCAGGCGCTGCAGCAGGCCCAGCGTGCGCGCACGCAGCGCGGCGTCGGGCGAGACCAGCGACAGGCCGGCGGGCTTGACCAGCAGCCAGTGCAGGCTGCTGATGGCCAGGCCCTGTGAATGCGCGGCGGTGCGGATGCGCCTGGCGGCTGCGTCGTCCAGCGTGCCCGGGTCGTCGGCCAGCGTGAAGGGGGCGACTTCCAGCCCGGTGTAGCCCTGCGACGCGGCCAGCGCGCATTGCCGCTCGAACGGCAGCGGCTGCAGCACCTCGTTGCACAGCGAGAGCTTCAGCGTCATGCGGACACCTTGCCCTGGCGGTACAGGCTGTACACCTTGAATCCGATGGTGGCGAAGATCAGCGCGGCCACCGTGGCCGAAATGGGGCGTGTGAAGAACGGCGTGAGGTCGCCGTCTGACAGCACCAGCGCGCGGCGCAGGTTCTTTTCCAGCAGGTCACCCAGCACAATGCCCAGCACCAGGGGCGCCATCGGGTAGCCAAAGCTGCGCAGGAAGAAGCCGATGATGCCGAACGCCAGCATCACGTACACGTCAAACAGCCGCCCGGCGATGGCAAAGCTGCCCACCGCGCACAGCACGAAGATGATGGGCACGATGTAGTGCTGCGGCACGCGCAGCACCTGCACCAGCGCCTTGGTCAGCACCAGGCCATAGATCAGGATGCCAATGGTGGCAAACAGCATCATGGCCACCACGTCGTACACGAACGACGGGTTCTCGACCATGATCAGCGGGCCGGGCTTGACGCCGTGGATGATCATGGCCGCCATCAGCACCGCGGCGGGTGCCGAGCCCGGAATCGCCAGCGTCAGCACCGGGATGATGGCTCCGGGCACGCAGGCGTTGTCACCGGTCTCGGCGGCCATCAGGCCTTCCACCGAGCCCTTGCCGAACTGCTCTTTTTCCTGGCTGGCGCGCTTGGCGGCGGCATAGGACGACCAGGCCGCCACGTCCTCGCCCACGCCGGGCACGATGCCCACGCCGGTGCCGATCAGGCCCGAGCGGATGATGGTGCGCCAGTACTTCGTGATGTCGCGCAGCTTGGGGATCACCGTGTCGAACGGGCTGATCTTCACCGGCGCCTGGCGCTCCTTCATGGCCGTCAGCAGCTCGGCAAAGCCGAACGCGCCGACCAGCGCGGGCACCAGCTGGATGCCGCCGGCCAGGTCGCGCACGCCCCATGAAAAGCGTTCGTAGGCGTACTGCGGCTCCTGGCCGATGCCGGCGATGAACAGGCCCGCGATGCCGGCAATCCAGCCCTTGAGCGGATCGTCGCCGGTCAGGGTGCCGGCAATGATCACGCCAAACAGGGCGAGCCAGAAAAACTCGTAGGCGCCGAACTTCAGCGCCAGCCCGCCCAGGATGGGCGTGAAGCCGGCCAGGAAGAACATGCCGATCAGCGTGCCCAGCACCGAACCCGTGGTGGCGATGCCCATGGCCCGCCCCGCCATGCCCTGGCGCGCCAGGGCATAGCCGTCCAGGCATGACGCGGCCGATGCCGGCGTGCCGGGGATGTTCAGCAGGATGGCCGACCGCGAGCCGCCGTAGATGGAGCCCACATAGGTGCAGATCAGGATCAGCAGCGCCTGGCTGGGCGGCAGCTTGAGCGTGAGCGTGGTCATCAGCGCAAGCGCCATGGTGGCCGTGAGGCCGGGCAGGGCGCCCATGATCACGCCGACCAGCGACGACAGCAGGGCGTAGAAGATGATCTCGGGCGTGCCAAAGCGCGCGATGGATTCACCAAAGAGGACGATTCCGTCAAACATGCAGGCTCATCCCTCAGGGCAGGCGGACCAGGAACACATGCTGGAACACCACGGTCACGACCGCGCTGGTGACGATGCCCGCGATGACGGCGGCCACCAAGCGCCGGGCGGCGGGCTGGCCCTCGGGCGCGAAAAGCCACGTGAAGGCGACGACGAACAGCCCGGTGACCAGCCAGAACGGCGCGCGGCCCAGCAGCGCACCCGCATACACCAGCGACAGCGCCAGCGTGAAGCCCACGCGGCGGTTCACCACCGGCTCGGTGCTGGTGCTGGCGTCAGGCGATTTGCCTTCGGCCCTGCTGCGCTGCCAGCCGCGCAGCATCAGCACCGCACCCAGCAGGGTGATGAGGCTGCCGATGATGCCCGGCACGAAGCCCGGCATGGTGTACAGCGTGGCCCCCATGGACGTGAAACGGTCCATGCGCAGCGCCTCCGTCACGATCAACAGGCCAAACCCTGCCCAGCCCGCGCCGCCCAGAAGGTCGGAGCGGGCGGTCTTGCCGCCCTCGCTCATGGTGTGTTCCTGTGTGCGGTATCAGGGCTTGGGAATGCCCACGGTGTCAGGCGACACCTTGGCCTTGCCGGCGGCCTGCTGCGTCCAGGCATAAGACTGGATGGCCGGGAACACGGCTTTCTGTGCATCTTCGCCAGCCATGGGCGCGAACATGGCGCCGCGCGACTGGGCGTATTTTTTGAGCGCCTCGTTCTTGACCATTTCGGTGGCCCAGATCTTGTCCAGCGTCTGCGCCACTTCAGCCGGTGCGCCCTTGGGGACGAAGATGCCGAAATAGTTGATCGGGTCCTTGAAGCCGGCAATCGTGGCCGACAGCGGCGGGATGGTGCCAAAGCCCTCGATCTCGATCGACTTGTCGCCCACCACCGCCAGCGGACGGATCTTCTTGGCGCGGATCATGTCGGTCTGCTCGGCCGCCAACTGGGTGGTGACCTGCACTTCGCCCGAGGCCGCTGCCACGGCAGCGGGCGCGCCGCCGTCATAGGTGACGTGCTTGTACGTCACGCCGGCCGCGCCCGCAATGGCTTCAATGGCCGAGTGGCCGCTGGAGTTGACACCGGCCGTGGCCACGGAAATCTGGCCCGGTTTGGCTTTCATCGCGTCCAGCAGTTCCTTCATGGTCTTGTAGGGCGTATCGGCGTTCACGCCCACCACGGCGATGTGCGCCACGTTCAGGTACAGGTTCCAGTCCCTGGCGGAGGTGTCCAGCATGCCCAGCACCTTGTAAGTGCCCAGGTCCTTGGCGCCGCCTGCGGTCCAGGTGTAGCCATCCTTGGGCGCTTCCATCGCGTTCTTGGTGCCCACCGAGCCCGATGCGCCGGGCTGGTTCATGATGACGATCTTCTGGCCCAAGTGCTTTTCCAGCTCGGCCGCGGTCACGCGCGTGACCTGGTCGGTGGAGCCACCCGGCGCCCAGGGCACGATCAGCGTGATGGGCTTGGTGGGCTTCCATTGCGCCATGGCGGCGCCAGCGGCGAGGGCGAGCAGGCTGGCCACAAACAGGCCACGAACAGGCAAAGCGGATTTCATGCGGATGTCTCCTGGGTATTAATTCACTAACGGGTGAATTGTAGAAATCGCCCCAGGACGGGTCAATTCACCTGGCGCCTCAGTTTCTAAGTACATACCCTAGGATCACGTCGCACATGTGGGACAGGCGCTCGCTGCGCGCCTTGGTCGCTAGCAGGTCGCGTCCGAAAATCGACGACAGCGTGAAGCTGTTGGACAGGTAGAAGTACGACAGCGCGGCGATCGACACATACAGTTGCACCGGGTCGATGCCGCCGCGAAAACTGCCTTCCTTGCGGCCGCGCTCCAGGATCTCGCCCAGCATGGCAATGAGCGGCGAGTTCATTTCGCGCACGCGCTCGGAGCCCTGCAGGTGGCGCGCCTTGTGCAGGTTGGCGCTGTTGAGCAGGGTCAGAAACTCGGGGTGGTCCAGGTAGTAGTTCCAGGTGAACTCCACCAGCCGGCGGATCGCGTCGGCGGGCTTGAGGTCCAGCAGCTTCAGGGCGCGTTCGGCCTCGCGGATGTGCAGGTAGGCCTGCTCCAGCACGGCCTCGAACAGCTTCTCCTTGTCCTCGAAGTAGTAGTAGATCAGCCGCTTGTTCAGGCCCGCCCGTTCGGCAATGCGGTCCATGCGCGCGCCACCCAGGCCGTACTCGGCAAACTCGTCGCGGGCCGCTGCTAGGATGGTGTTCTGCGAGCGGTCGGCATCGCGTAGCCGCTCTTCCGTGGCCGGGGCTGTCTCTCGGGTCATGGCTTAATAATTCACTGAAACGTTAATAAAGTCAATCCACATGCCCCAACCTGTGTCCCGGCTTGCTGGCCATCTGCTCGTTGAATGCCTGGTCGCCCAGGGTGTTACCCATGTGTTTGGCGTACCTGGGGAAAGCTATCTTGCCGCACTCGACGGCTTTCACGCGCTGGGTGATCGGATCAAGTTCATCATCAACCGGCAAGAGGGCGGCGCTGCCTTCATGGCCGAAGCGCACGGCAAGCTCACCGGCCGGCCCGGTGTGTGTTTCGTGACGCGCGGGCCGGGCGCCACGAATGCCTCCATCGGGGTGCACACCGCGTTCCAGGACTCCACACCCCTGGTGCTGTTTGTGGGCGACGTGGCCAGTGACCAGCGTGACCGCGAGGCCTTCCAGGAGGTGGACTACGGCGCATTCTTCGGCCCCAGCACCAAGGGCATGGCCAAGCGCGTGGAGCGCATTGACGACCCGGCCCGCATTCCGGAATACGTGGCCCGCGCCTTTGCCACCGCCATGAACGGCCGCCCCGGTCCCGTGGTGCTGGTGCTGCCCGAAGACATGCTCACGCGCACGGTGGACGCCACGCCGCTGCCGCGCGTGGAGGCGGTGCAGGCCTGGAGCGACCCAGGCGCGCTGCGCCAGCTGCGCGCGATGCTGCTGGCGTCGCAGCGGCCTTTTGTGATTGCGGGTGGGGGCGGCTGGACGCCGCAGGCCGCGCAGGCGCTGCAGCGTTTTGCCGAGAACTGGAAGCTGCCGGTGGGCAATGCATTCCGCTTCCAGGATACGTTTGACAACTTCCACCCGCTGTACGCGGGTGACGTGGGCATTGGCATCAACCCCAGGCTTGCCGCGCGGGTGAAGGAAAGCGACCTGATCATCGCCATCGGCCCGCGCCTGGGGGAGATGACGACCAACGGCTACACGCTGCTCACGCCACCCAAGGCCGCGCAGAAGCTGGTGCACATCCACGCAAGCGCCGAGGAACTCAACCGCGTGTACCAGGCCGACCTGGCGATCAACGCCACCATGAACGCCGCCGCGCGCAGCCTGGAAGTGCTGACCGCGCCACCGTCGGTGGTGTGGGAGGAATGGGCCGGCGCATGCCACGCCGACTACGAAGCCAACCTGGTGCCGCAGCCGCTGCCCGGCCTGCCTGTAGACACGCCTCGCGGCGTGGTCGACATGCCGGCCATCGTGGCTGTATTGCAAAAGCACCTGCCGGCGGATGCGGTGCTGACCAACGGCGCGGGCAACTTCGCCAGCTGGGTCCACCGCTTTTATCGCCACCATGGTCTGGCCAAGGGCTTCAAGACGCAGCTTGCACCCACGGTGGGCGCCATGGGCTACGGCGTGCCAGCCGGCATTGCGGCCAGCATCGTGAGCGGCCGCACGGCGTTCACCATCGCCGGCGACGGCGATTTCCTGATGAACGGCCAGGAGCTGGCCACGGCCGTGCAGCATGGCGGCAAGAGCATCATCGTCCTGCTGAACAACGGCATGTACGGCACCATCCGCATGCACCAGGAGCGCGAGTACCCGCAACATGTCAGCGGCTCGCAATTGAACAACCCTGACTTTGCCGCGCTGGCGCGTGCCTATGGCTATGCCGGTGTGCGCATCACGCGCACGGACCAGTTCGAGCCGGAGCTGGTCGCGGCGCTGGCCCGTGAAAACGGCACCCTGATCGAGGTGACGCTGGACCCGGAGGTCATCACCACGCGCGGCACGTTGAGCGCGATCACCGAGGCGGCTTTGAAGAAAAAGTGAGTGGTACTCGGGCAAAAAAAAGCCGGCATCGAGCCGGCTTTTTTTGCGAAGCGCTTGCGCTGGTCGATCCCCACTGAGTGGGGCCCCTCGCCCTACGCTTCAGCACTTCACTTGACGTGCTTGCCGATCAGGCCGGCCATCTCGAACATGGACACTTGGGCCTTGCCGAAGATTTCCTTCAGCTTGGCGTCGGCGTTGACCATGCGCTTGTTCATCTTGTCCTGCAGGCCGTTCTTCTTGATGTAGGTCCACAGCTTGCTGACCACTTCGGTGCGGGGCAGCGGGTTGGCGCCCACCACGGCGGCCAGAGCGGCGCTGGGGGTCAGGGCCTTCATGAACGCAGCGTTGGGGGTGCGCTTCTTGGCGGGGGCCTTCTTGGCTGCGGGCTTCTTGGCCGGAGCAGCTTTCTTCGCCGGAGCGGCCTTCTTGGCAGGGGCCTTCTTTGCCGGTGCAGCCTTCTTGGCCGGGGCCTTCTTCGCCGGAGCGGCCTTCTTGGCCGGGGCGGCTTTCTTGGCAGGAGCGGCCTTCTTTGCGGGCGCCTTCTTTGCCGGAGCTTTCTTTGCAGTTGCCATGATTGAATTTCCTTCTAGAAGTTGATTAATCACCAATGGGAATCTTCACTCTCACTGGCACTGCGGATGCTACTGGAGAAAAAACGCGTTTCCAAGCGAAAAAGCGCATTTTTCCCTCTGGCGTGTTGTTTTTTTCATTCGTGTTTCAAGCCGTTTTCCCTCTGAAGATCAGCAAAACGCCGGTCAGGATCACGCCGCAGGCAACCCATTCGCCGCCCGAGACGGCCTCCGAGGCAAACACCACACCCAGAAAAAGCGCGATCAGCGGGTTCACAAAGGCGTAGCTGGTGGCCACCGCGGGCGATGCATGGGCCAGCAGGTACAGGTAGGCGCTGAACGCGACCAGCGAGCCAAACACCACCAGGTAGGCCCACGCACCCAGCGCCAGCGCCGTGGGCGGCCATGCGGGCTGCTCACCCAGTACCAGAGCTATCAGCATCAACATCGCGCCGCCACACAACATTTCGCTGGCAAAGCCGGCTGGCCCCGAAGCCAGCGGCAGCCGCGTGGTGGACAGCACTGAGCCCAGCGACCAGGCCAGCGTGGCGCCAGTGATGCAGGCGATGCCCACCGGCGCCGCCGAGAAGCTGGCACCGCGTACCAGCAGCACCACGCCGGCCAGGCCGACGGCCATGCCCAGCAGTTCCAGCCGGCTGGGCCGCTGGCCAAACAGCAGGCCCCAGGCGCAGACCATCATGGGCACGACGGCAATGAAGGTGGCGACCAGCCCGGAGCCGATGTGCACGGTGGCGGCGGCCGTCAGCCCCATGCCGCCGCCCAGCATCAGCGTGCCCACGGCCAGCGCGTTGCGCCACTGCGCCAGGTTGGGCCAGGCGCCGCCGCGCCAGCGCACCCCGGCCATCAGCAGGGCGCCCGCGACCAGGAAGCGCGAGCCCATCTGGAAAAACGGCGGAAAGCTCACCAGCGCGAACCGGATGGCCAGGTAGGTGGAGCCCCAGACCAGGTAGCAGGCCAGCAAGGCGGGAATGAGCAGGGAAGGGGCCTTCTTGGCCAGCGGCAGGGTGGCGGTGTTCATGCGGCCAATCCTAGATTGCGCTGGCCTGCCCGGCCATGCATGATTGAAGGTGTCAGGCCTCCGTGGCCTTAATTTTCAAAATTCCAGACCAACATGACCGAAGTTTCTGAGTTCGATGCCTACGACAGCCGCATTCTGGCCGAGCTGCAGGCCGACGCCCGCATCACCATGGCCGAGTTGGGCCGGCGGGTGCACCTGAGCCAGCCCGCGGTGGCTGAGCGCGTGCGCAAGCTGGAGCTGCAGGGCGTGATCAAGGGCTACCGCGCCGAGGTGGACTACAAGCGCCTGGGCTACGGCATCCGTGCGCTGGTGCGCGTGGGCCGTGCCGAATATGCGCGCGTGGTCAAGCTCATCGAGCAGACGCCCGAGGTGGTGAACGCCTGGAACGTGACCGGCGAGGACAGCTGGACGCTGGAGATAGCCGTGATCGACGTGGAACACCTGGATGCGGTGGTGACGAAGTTCTGCATCCTCACGGAAACATCCACGTCCATCGTGCTGAACGCGCCGCGCGAGAACGCCACCGTGCTGCCGGCCCGGCGCGAGAACATCAAGCCAGCGATCCGCAAGGTTACGGGGAAGTAGCGCCCGCCCTGGCCGGCAGCGTGGCTAGCACCACGCCCACCAGCGCGATGCCGAACGCGGCCAGCTGCGCGGGGCCCAGGCTTTCACCCAACACAAACACACCCACCAGCGCCGCAGATACCGGCAGCATCACGGTGAACACGCCGCCCTGCGCGGCCGGCACCACCTTCAAGCCCGTCATCCAGAGCCATACCGTCCACACGCTGGCCGCCAGCGAGTAAAACACCAGCAGCAGCCAGATGCCCGGCTGCACGCCGGTGAAGTCAAAGCGCCAGGCCATGTAGAGGCCAAAGGGCGTGACCAGGGCAAAGCCCCACAGGTTGATGAGCGCCGTGATGCGCCGCGGGCCCAGCACGCCGGTCAGCTTCTTGCCGATGACCGCATACGACGCCTCGCAGATCACGGCGCCGAACACCAGCAGGTTGCCCAGCCAGGCCATCGCGGGCACGGCCGTTGGGTTGCTGGCGCCGTGCGCGGACGGCCCGGCCAGTGCCAGCAGGCCGATCCCCACCGCGGCACATGCCACCGCCGCCCAGATGCGAGGGCCGATACGTTCACGCAGGAAGGCCCAGCTCATGAGGGCCACCACAGCGGGGATGGACGCCATGATCACGCCGGCGGACACGGCGCTGGTCATGCTCACGCCGTACAGCATGCAGATGGAAAACAGGAAGTTGCCCAGGAACGATTCCAGGAACACCAACTGGCGGGTCTGCGCCGTCATGGGTGATTCGTTCGCCGGCTTGCGCAGCCAGTGCAGCATGGCCAGCCCGCCAATCCCAAAACGCAGCCACGCCAGCAGAAATACGGGAATTGCCGCGGCCAGGGGCTTGGACAGGGCCACATAGCTGCCCACGAGGGACATGCTCAGGGCCAGGCAAGCATACGCCAGCCAACGGGCAGGGGGCGGACGATTCACTAGACTTGCCTTTTGTATTGCCTGTTCAACAAGCCGCCGATCATGCCCCAAGCCCCCGACACACCGCGCCACGTTTTTGTCTATGGAACCCTTCGCCGCGGCGACGACAACGACATCACCCGCCTGAGCCCCGCGCCGCGCTGGGTGGGCGCGGCGCGCATCCCTGGCACCATGTACCACTTTGGCCGGTACCCGGGTGTTCTGCTGGGTGGCCCCGGCGAAGTGCAAGGCGAGGTGTATGAGATCTCGCCACAACTGGAGCGGGTGCTGGATGAAATCGAGGAGCTGTACCCACAGCAGACCAATGAATACGCCAAGCGCGACATCAGCGTGCAGGTGGCAGGGCGCACGCTGGCGTGCATCGTTTACGAGATCAACCCTGCGTTGGTGGCCGGCAAACCGGTGATTGCCTCGGGCGACTGGGTCACGGGGCGTCAAGATCCCATGATGTGAAAATTGCTTTTCATATTGAGAAAAATTGAAATGCTGCGGCGCAAGAATTTTTCTCAATACAAGAAATAAATTTCCACATTGAGAAAATATATAGATAAGTTGTTGATTTAATTGAATATAAAAATATCTCTTATATAAGACACAAGAGCTTCTCAAAGTCTTGTAGAAGACTTAAAGTTCATCCATCGAATTCAACAACCCTTTGGAGTGAACCCATGAGCAACTGGACCCACCTGACCCGCGAACAGCAGATCGCCGCCCTGGAAAAAGACTGGGCTGAAAACCCCCGCTGGAAGGGCATCAAGCGCGGCTACAGCGCCGCCGACGTGGTCAAGCTGCGCGGTTCGCTGCAGGTGGAGCACACGCTGGCCAAGCGCGGCGCTGAAAAGCTTTGGAACCTGATCAACACCGAGCCCTTCGTCAACTCGCTGGGCGCGCTGACGGGCAACCAGGCGATGCAGCAGGTCAAGGCTGGCCTGAAGGCGATCTATCTGTCGGGCTGGCAAGTCGCCGGCGACGCCAACAGCAATGGCGAGATGTACCCCGACCAGTCGCTGTACTCGGTGGACTCGGTGCCGAAGGTCGTCAAGAAGATCAACGCCACGTTCACCCGCGCCGACCAGATCCAGTGGAGCGAGGGCAAGAGCCAGGGCGACGAGGGTTTCATCGACTATTTTGCCCCCATCGTGGCCGATGCGGAAGCCGGCTTCGGCGGCGTGCTGAACGCTTTCGAGCTGATGAAGTCCATGATCGAAGCCGGCGCCGCAGGCGTTCACTTTGAAGACCAGCTGGCCGCCGCCAAGAAGTGCGGCCACATGGGCGGCAAGGTGCTGGTGCCCACCCGTGAAGCCGTGTCCAAGCTCGTGGCTGCCCGCCTGGCTGCCGACGTGATGGGCACCCCCACCATCCTGCTGGCCCGCACCGACGCCGAAGCCGCCGACCTGGTGACGACCGACGTGGACGAGAACGACAAGCCCTTCTTCACCGGCGAGCGCACGGTGGAAGGCTTCTTCCGCAGCCGCAACGGCGTTGAACAAGCCATCAGCCGCGGCCTGGCTTACGCCGAGTATGCCGACCTGATCTGGTGCGAGACCGGCACGCCCGACCTGGCTTTCGCCAAGCAGTTCGCCGATGCCATCCACGCCAAGTTCCCGGGCAAGCTGCTGGCCTACAACTGCTCGCCGTCGTTCAACTGGAAGAAGAACCTGGACGACGCCACCATCGCCAAGTTCCAGAAGGAACTCGGTGCCATGGGCTACAAGTTCCAGTTCATCACGCTGGCCGGCTTCCACAGCCTGAATTACTCGATGTTCAACCTGGCCTATGGCTACGCCCGCAACAACATGACGGCTTTCGTCGAGCTGCAGCAGGCCGAGTTCGCCGCTGCTGACAAGGGCTTCACTGCGGTCAAGCACCAGCGCGAAGTGGGCACGGGTTACTTTGACTCGGTCACCACCACCATTGAAGCCAATGCCTCCACGGCTGCGCTGAAGGGCTCGACCGAAGACGAGCAGTTCTTCGACGACAAGAAGGCTGCGTAAGAAATAGCGGCGCTGGCGCCGGAACAACCCCGTCTTTCCCTCAGGGAAGACGGGGTTTGTTTTTGGGGCTTTCGGCTGTAGAGTGACGGGTTGCATACACATCAAAGATGGGGCGGCCATGGGTGCATCCAGCGAAAAGACAGGTGTTTTTGAAGCCGGCGACCTGAGCAAGGTGCGTTGCCCCGATTGCAGCGGCACCGGCGAACTTCGCATTGACAGCGAGAACATCAACGAAAACTTCGAAGTCGAAAAACAGACCGTCATCACGGGCTGCCCGCGCTGCAACGGCACTGGCTTCATCCCGGCGGGTTAAAATGCACGCTGGCCTGCGCGACGCGGGCGTACAAGAGCGAGAAAGGCACCCTGGTTATGACACCGCGAACTACACCGGAAGGTTGGACGGCCCCCTGAGGTCGCGTAGTCGCGTGCACTGAATCCCTCCAGGTTCCCAGATCAAGCGCGGCATTCGACCGCGCTTTGTTTTTTTCTGAATCCTTTTGAACATGATCAAGATCACGCTCCCCGATGGCTCCCAACGTGAATACCCCGGTCCTGTGACGGTAGCCGAGGTGGCCGCCTCCATTGGCTCCGGCCTGGCCAAGGCTGCGCTGGCCGGCAAGGTCCCCGCCGAAGGCGGTGAGGGCTTCAAGGTGGTTGACACCAGCTACACCCTCCATGCGGACAGTCCCCTGTCCATCGTGACGGCCAAGGATGCGGATGGCCTGGAGGTCATTCGCCATTCCACGGCGCACCTGCTGGCCTATGCCGTGAAGGAACTGTTTCCGGATGCGCAGGTCACGATCGGCCCGGTGATCGAGAACGGGTTCTTCTACGACTTTTCGTACAAGCGGCCGTTCACGCCGGAAGACCTGGTGGCCATCGAAAAGCGCATGGCGGAACTGGCCGCGAAGGATGAGCCCGTGGTGCGCCGCGTGTTGCCGCGCGACGAGGCCGTGGCCTACTTCAAGGGCATGGGCGAGCACTACAAGGCCGAGATCATTGCGAGCATCCCCAGCAATGAAGACGTCAGTCTGTACCGCGAAGGCGGCTTCGAGGACCTGTGCCGCGGCCCGCACGTGCCCAGCACCGGCAAGCTGAAGTTCTTCAAGCTCATGAAGGTGGCGGGAGCCTACTGGCGCGGCGACCACCGCAACGAGATGCTGCAGCGCATCTACGGCACGGCCTGGGCCACCAAGGACGAACTGCAGCAGTACCTGACGATGCTGGAAGAGGCCGAAAAGCGCGACCACCGCAAGCTGGGCCGCGAACTGGACCTGTTCCACATCGACGACCATGCGCCCGGCGTGGTGTTCTGGCATCCCAAGGGCTGGACGGTCTGGCAGGAGGTGGAGCAGTACATGCGCCGCGTGTACCGCGACAACGGCTACCAGGAGGTCAAGGGCCCGCAGCTGCTGGACAAGACGCTGTGGGAAAAGACGGGCCACTGGGACAAGTACCGCGAAAACATGTTCACCACCGAATCGGAAAAGCGTGACTACGCGCTCAAGCCGATGAACTGTCCCGGTCACATCCTGATCTTCAAGCAGGGCATCAAGAGCTACCGGGACCTGCCGTTGCGTTATGGCGAATTCGGGCAGTGCCACCGCAATGAACCCACGGGTGGCCTGCACGGCATCATGCGGGTGCGCGGCTTCACGCAGGATGATGGCCACATCTTCTGCACCGAGGACATGATCCTGCCCGAATGCACGGCCTACACCACGCTGCTGCAGAAGGTCTACCGGGACTTCGGTTTTGACAACATCATCTACAAGGTGGCCACGCGCCCTGAAAAGCGTATCGGTTCGGACGAGAGCTGGGACAAGGCCGAGCACGCGCTGATGGAAAGCTTGCGTGCATCCGGCTGCGAGTTCGAGATCGCCCCAGGCGACGGTGCCTTCTACGGCCCCAAGATCGAATACACCCTGAAGGACGCCATTGGCCGCCAATGGCAGTGCGGCACCATGCAGGTGGACTTCTCCATGCCCGAGCGGCTGGACGCCGAATATGTGGGTGAGGACGGCGCGCGGCATCGCCCTGTGATGCTGCACCGGGCCATCGTCGGCAGCCTGGAGCGCTTCATCGGCATCCTGATCGAACAGCACTCGGGCGCGCTGCCCACTTGGCTGGCGCCGGTGCAGGTGGCGGTGCTCAATATCACCGATTCCCAGGCCGATTACGCCCGGAAAGTGGCCAAAACGCTGCAAAATCAAGGGCTTAGGGTCGATCTGGATCTGCGCAACGAGAAAATTACGTATAAAATACGCGAGCATTCGTTGCAAAAGCTGCCGTTCATCGTCGTCGTAGGCGACAAGGAGATGGCAGCAGGTGCTGTTGCAGTGCGCGCCCGGGGTAACAAAGACCTCGGTGTGATGTCGCTCGATGCGTTCTCCCAAAAGATCGCTGAAGACATCCAAAACAAAAGCTGATTCTTGCCAATGAAGCTCTTGCCCGCGTGGAGTCAACAGTGTTCGCTACGCTTTTTGTAGCAGAAAATTTGAAGGACTGTCACCATCGCTACTGAATTTCGCGACCGCCGCCACCGCGAGGAACGCAAACACCGCCTGAACCGGGAAATCATGGCCCCGGAAGTCCGCCTCTCCGGGCCCGAAAACGAGCCTCTGGGTATCGTCAGTCTGTCCGAAGCTTTGCGGATGGCGGGTGAGCTGGACGTGGATCTGGTTGAAATTGCTGCCACGGCGAATCCGCCGGTCTGTCGTTTGATGGACTACGGCAAGTTCAAGTACCAGGAGCAGAAGAAGGCGGCGGAAGCGAAAGCCAAGCAGACAGTCATTGAAATCAAGGAAGTCAAGTTCCGCCCGGGCACCGACGACGGTGACTACAACATCAAGATGCGCAATATCCGGCGCTTCCTGGCGGAAGGTGACAAGTGCAAGATCACGCTGCGCTTTCGGGGCCGCGAGATCACGCACCAGGAAATCGGCATGGCGCTGTTGAACCGCATCCGCGACGAGCTGGCGGACATCATCATCGTCGAGCAGTTTCCCAAGCTCGAAGGCCGGCAGATGATCATGATGATCGCGCCGGGCAAGAAAAAGCCGGGTGGCCCTGCCAAACCCGCCGCTGAAGCTGCTCCCGCAGCCGCAGCGTAAAAATCCAGTAGCTCACCGGTTGGTCGCCGGTGGGCGACAAGTGGCTCGGGGCTTCAAGCCTGCAAGGAGTTTGCAGCGCCTCACGAGCACAACCAAGAAGGAGCATTCACATGCCCAAAATGAAGACCAAGAGCAGCGCGAAAAAGCGCTTCCGTGTTCGTCCCGGTGGTACCGTCAAGCGCGGTCAGGCCTTCAAGCGTCACATCCTGACCAAGAAGACCACCAAGAACAAACGCCACCTGCGCGGTTCGGTGTCGGTTCATGAAACCAACATGGTTTCCATGGCCGCCATGCTGCCCGGCACCGGCATCTGATCAACTGACGAACAAGGAGAAACAACATGCCTCGCGTCAAACGTGGTGTAACAGCCCGCGCCCGTCACAAGAAAGTCCTGGCCCTGGCCAAAGGTTTCCGCGGCCGCCGCGGCAACGTATTCCGCATCGCCAAAGAAGCGGTGATGAAGGCTGGGCAGTATGCCTACCGTGACCGCCGCGCCAAGAAGCGCGTCTTCCGCCAGCTCTGGATTGCCCGTATCAACGCGGCGGCCCGTGAGCTGGGCATGACCTACAGCCAGTTCGCCAACGGCATCCGCAAGGCCGGCATCGAGATCGACCGCAAGGTGCTCGCTGACATCGCCGTGCACGACAAGGCCGCTTTTGCCGGCATCGTGGAGCAAGTCAAGGCCAAGCTGGCTGCTTGATTTTCACGGGGGGCTACTGTCTTCACCGGCAGTGGCTTGCGCATCAGAAACAAGGGCTAGCGCTTGGAAAGGCACTAGCCCTTGTTCATTTGAAGAGTTTTTATGAATGAGCTGGATTCCATCGTCGACAGCGCACGCAGCGCATTTGCCGCGGCGCTGACCCCCGCGGAGCTTGAGAATGCCAAGGCACAGTTCACGGGCAAGACTGGCCGCATCACCGAGCTGATGAAGGGCATGGCTGCCCTGAGCGTGGACGAAAAGAAGACCCGCGGAGCTGCCATCAACCTGGCCAAGCAGGCCATTGAAGCGGCGCTGAACGCCCGTCGCCAGGCCCTGGCCGATGCTGAACTCGAAAGCCAGCTCCAGGCGGAATCGCTGGACGTGACGCTGCCCGGCCGCATGCGCGAGCCCGGCGGACTTCACCCGGTCAGCCTGACGCTGGAGCGCATCGAACTCATCTTCGCGAGCATGGGCTTCGAGGTGGCCGATGGCCCGGAGATCGAGTCCGACTGGCACAGCTTCACATCGCTGAACAACCCGCCCAATCACCCAGCCCGGTCCATGCAGGACACGTTCTATGTGGACATCCAGGGTGATGACGGCATTGCCTACAACCTGCGGCCGCACACCAGCCCGATGCAGGTGCGTTATGCCCATGTGCACGTCAAGAAGCACGCCGAAACACTGAAGGCCGGTGGTGCGATGCCTGAAATTCGCGTGATCTGTCCTGGGCGTACCTACCGTGTGGACAGCGATGCGACACATTCGCCGATGTTCCACCAGTGCGAAGGCCTGTGGCTGGGCGAGAACATCAGCTTCAAGGACCTGAAGGTGGTGTTCACGGACTTCTGCCGTACCTTCTTTGAGAGCGACGACCTGGCCCTACGCTTCCGTCCGAGCTTCTTCCCGTTCACCGAGCCCAGCGCCGAAATCGACATCCAGTTCCAGAGCGGGCCGCTGGCGGGCCGCTGGCTGGAGGTGGCGGGCTCGGGCCAGGTGCACCCCACGGTCGTGCGCAACATGGGGCTGGACCCCGAGAAATACATTGGCTTTGCCTTCGGCATGGGCCCGGACCGGCTCACGATGCTGCGCTACGGCGTCAACGATCTGCGCCTGTTCTTCGATGGCGACATCCGCTTTCTGCGCCAGTTCCGCTAACCCCATCCAGCTGCAAACAACATGCAATTCCCCGAGTCCTGGTTGCGCGAATTCTGCAACCCGCCGCTGACGACCGAGCAACTGGCCGACACCCTGACCATGGGTGGGCTGGAAGTCGAAGACATGCACCCCGTGGCACCGCCATTCACGAAGATCGTGGTGGGCGAGATCCGCGAGGCGGTGCAGCACCCCAATGCCGACCGTCTGCGCGTGTGCCAGGTGGATGTGGGGCAGGGCGCGCTGCTCAATATCGTCTGCGGTGCGCCGAATGCACGCGCGGGGATCAAGGTGCCGTGCGCTCTGGTCGGGGCAGAACTGCCGCCTGGAGAGGACGGCAAGCCATTCCTGATCAAGCTCGGCAAGCTGCGGGGCGTTGAAAGCCAGGGCATGCTGTGCTCGGCGCGCGAGCTGCAGCTGAGCGACGACCACGGCGGCCTGCTGGAGCTGGCCGCTGACGCCGCACTGGGCGCGAACGTGCGCGACGTGCTCAAGCTGGACGACACGGTCTTCACGCTCAAGCTCACGCCTAATCTGGCGCATGCGTTGAGCGTGTATGGCGTGGCACGAGAGTTGTCGGCGCTGACGGGCTCGCCCCTGCTGCGTCCGCAGTTCACTCCGGTACCGGTGGTGCATGACGCCAAGCTGCCCATCAAGATCAGCGCTCCCGACCTGTGTGGCCGCTTTTCGGGCCGCGTGGTGCGCAATGTGAATACCCGCGCGGCCACGCCGCAATGGATGGTGGACCGCCTGGCCCGCTGCGGCCAGCGCAGCGTGACGGCGCTGGTGGACATCTCCAACTACGTGATGTTCGAGCTGGGCCGCCCGTCGCACATCTTCGACCTGGACAAGATCCACGGCACGCTGGACGTGCGCTGGGGCAGGGCGGGTGAGCAGCTCAAGCTGCTCAATGGCAACACGGTGACGGTGGACGAAGCCGTGGGCGTGATTGCCGACGACCGGCAGGTCGAGTCGCTGGCCGGCATCATGGGCGGTGACTCGACCGCCGTGTCGGACGACACGCGCAATGTCTATGTCGAGGCCGCTTTCTGGTGGCCGCAGGCCATCCAGGGCCGCTCACGCCGCTTCAATTTCTCCACCGATGCAGGCCACCGCTTCGAACGTGGCGTGGACCCGAGCCAGACGGTGGAGCACATCGAGCGCATCACGCGCCTCATCCTGGACATCTGCGGCGGTGAAGCCGGTCCCATGGACGACCAGACAGCCAACCTGCCCGAGCGCAAGCCAGTGACGCTGCGCGTGGCGCGCGCGGCCAAGGTCATCGGCATGCCGCTGGATGAAGCACAGTGCGTGGATGCGCTGCAACGGCTGGGGCTGCCCGTCAGCGCCGCCGCAGGCGTGCTGACTGTCACGCCACCGCCGTACCGCTTTGACATCGCCATCGAAGAAGACCTCATCGAAGAGGTGGTGCGCATCATCGGCTACGGCCAGTTGCCCACGACGCCGCCGCTGGCACCCATCAGCGCCAGGCTCGCGCCGGAAGCACGCCGCAGCCGCTTTGGCGTGCGGCGACTGCTGGCATCGCTGGGTTACCAGGAGACCATCAACTTCAGCTTTGTCGAAGAGGCCTGGGAGCGCGATCTGGCCGGCAACGCTGATCCGATCCGCCTGCTCAACCCGATCGCCAGCCAGATGAGCGTGATGCGCTCCTCGCTGGTGGGCTCGCTGCTGCAGGCGCTGAAGTTCAACCTGGACCGCAAGGCCGAGCGGGTGCGTGTCTTTGAAATGGGCCGCGTGTTCCTGCGCGACGCTTCGGTGGCCACCACCGACACAACGGTGCGCGGCATCCACCAACCCATGCGCGTGGCGGGCCTGGCCTATGGCGAGCCCGATGGCCTTCAGTGGGGGCGCAAGGGCGGGGCCAGCGATTTCTTTGACGTCAAGGGCGATGTCCAGGCCTTGCTGCTGCCCGTGCAGGCCGAGTTCAAGCCCGCGCAGCATCCTGCGCTGCACCCGGGCCGCTGTGCCGGCATCTGGCTGGCCGGTCGGCAGGTGGGGGTGGTGGGTGAACTGCATCCCCGCTGGCGCCAGCGTTGGGAGCTGGCCCATGCGCCGGTGGTGTTTGAACTGGAACTGGATGCCGTGCTGGCACGACCGGTAGCCGCCTTCCAGACGGTGCCCAAGTTCCAGCCGGCGGAGCGCGACATCGCCGTGATCGTGGCTGATTCGGTCAACCATGGCGCGGTGATGGACGCGGTGCGCGCGGCCGATACCGGTGGCCTGCTGCGCGATGCCATGCTGTTTGACGTGTACAAGCCCAAGGCCGCGTCCGCTGGCCTGGGCGCCGACGAAAAGAGCCTGGCCGTGCGCTTGACCCTGGGCAGCGCCGAAGCCACACTGACCGACGAGCAGATTGACCAGGCGGTGAAGGCTGTCGTCGAGCGCATCGTGAACCAGCTGGGCGCAAGGCTCAGGGGCTAGTAGGGCGCGATGACGTTCGTGAAGACAACGAAAGAAGAGGACACCATGGAGTTTGCAGTTGAAAGCCTGGAAACCCCGGCGCTGACCAAGGCCCAGCTGGCGGAGCTGCTGTTTGAGCAGATCGGTTTGAACAAGCGCGAGTCCAAGGACATGATCGATGCGTTCTTCGATCTGGTCGCAGACAGCCTGGTTGAAGGCAACGACGTCAAGATTTCGGGCTTTGGCAATTTCCAGATCCGCACCAAGGCGCCGCGGCCCGGGCGCAATCCGCGCACCGGCGAGGCCATCCCCATCCAAGCGCGCCGCGTGGTGACGTTCCATGCGAGCCACAAGCTCAAGGAACAGATCCAGGGAGATGCGCCCGAGGCGGCCTGACTTTTCGGGATCACCTGAAACGCAACAGTTGGCGCCGGCCGCGCGTACAGCCTTTGCATGCGCGGCTGTCTTAGAGTAACCTAGGAGCTTTCCCTTGTACAACATTGATTTCAATGGAGAAAGCCCTCCCATCCATCCCCGCCAAGCGCTACTTCACCATCGGTGAGGTGAGTGACCTGTGCGGCGTGAAGCCGCACGTGCTGCGGTATTGGGAGCAGGAGTTTACCCAGCTGCGCCCCATGAAGCGCCGCGGCAATCGCCGCTATTACCAGCACCACGAGGTGCTCATGATCCGCCGCATCCGTGACCTCCTGTACGACCAGGGCTTCACCATCAGTGGTGCGCGCAACAAGCTGCAGGAACTGGTGCAGGGTGAACGTGACAAGCGCAAGGCCGGTGAAGTGATGCTCGAAGGCGTGGAGGTCATCGAGGTCGAAGACTCCGGTTTTGACGAATTCGAAGACCTGGGCGCGGAGGACGACAACTCACCCGCGTCGCAAAAACTTCTGTTTGTTCGCAGGGAATTGTCAGAGATTCGTGATCTTCTGTCGGCTGCGTACTAAGCACACGCTATAATGTGAGGCTTGTCGGCGTGTAGCGCAGCCTGGTAGCGCACTTGCATGGGGTGCAAGGGGTCGCGAGTTCGAATCCCGCCACGCCGACCATTCATTCAAAGGGTTAGCAGGCATTGCCTGCTAACCCTTTTCTTTTATGCTCATGCCCCATGGCGACGACCGTTGTTTTTGCTGACCTCGTGGGAAGCACCGGCATCTTTGAGCGGCTGGGTGACGCCACCGCATCCCGGTTTGTCACGCAACTCACCTCGGCATTGAGCAAGACATTCGAGCAGCACCGAGGCCGTGTCGTCAAGCTCCTGGGCGATGGTCTTTTCGTCGTGTTCCCCGGTGAAGGCGATGCGCTTGCCGCGTGCGTGTCTATCCAGAAGCGTCTGCAGGAAAAGCCCGTGTATCCCGGCGGTCATGGCGCACCCGTGCAAATGCAGATGGGTGTGGAGTGCGGCGAGGTCGTTGAAATCGACGGGGACTGCTTCGGAGACGCCGTCAACAGCGCGGCGCGCCTGTCAGACCTTGCCGGCGCCGAACAGATCCTCACATCGCAGCGCGTACGTGACGCCCTGGCGCCCCTGCAGCAGGCACAACTGCGCAGCATTGGCCCCATGTACCTGCGCGGCAAGGCCGAAGCCACCGAAGTTTTCCGCGTGGACTGGCAGGTGGACCGCGATGCTGACGCCACCATCATGGGCGCCTCCATGCTGAAGGCTGCCCGCGACATGTTCCTTGAGATCTCCGCCGCCGGCCAGACGCTGCGCCTGGATCCGCGCGGTGACAAGCTCACGCTCGGCCGTGCCACCACGGCGTCGCTGTCGCTCAATGACTCGCGCGTGTCGCGCGTGCATGCCACGCTGGAATGGCGGGGGGGCCAGTTTGTGCTGAACGACGCGTCCAGCTTTGGCACCTGGGTGTACGTGGGCAACCAGACCGAACCCGTGGTGCTTCGGCGAACCGAGTGCTATCTGGTTGGCAGTGGCCAGATCGCACTGGGCTGCGAGCGCGATGCCGAGAGCGCGCCGCTGGTCATGTTTTCGGTTCGGGCCTGAAGCCGGCCTGAACCGTCTCTCATGGCAGTCGATCTTCACGTCAGTGGTCCCGGCATCGATGACCGGCGGGTGCTCGCCGCGGGGCAGCCCGAGCTGGTGCTGGGCCGCGACGCCGACTGCGACATCTGCCTGCCGGACCCCCGGCGCAATGTGTCGCGCCGCCACTTGGCTGTTTGGTGCGATGCGGACGAACTCCATTTCCGCGTGCTGTCCGTCGTCAATGGCGTGGAGCTTCCGTTTGGCGAGGCGCCCCCGGGCGCCTGCGGTGTGCTGCCGCATGGGCAGTTGCTCAAGCTGGGTGACTACAAGGTGCTGGCCGCCGTGGCCGCGGCCCCGCCCGAGCAGGATGATCCATGGGCGGTATTTGACCGCGAAGCCTCAGGCTTCAGCCACAGCGCCGTATCGGATGACAGCCTCACGCAACCAGCGGCGTTGGCGGCCGTCGAGCCGCCAGCCGAAGACGATCCTTTTGGCGAATGGGGCTTTGACTCCACGTTCGGTCCGGGCTCTCGCGCCGGCGAGCCGCTGCAGGCCGGTGCGGCCCTGCCACCGGGCGGCGAGATGGCGGCCTTCCTGCGCGGCGCCGGCCTAGACCCGGCGCGTGTCGGTGCCCTCGGCGAAGGCGAGCTGGAAGACATGGGCCGGCTGGTACGCCTGGCCTTGCTGGGCCTGATGGAATTGCACGCGTCCAAGGCCGAACTCAAACGTGATCTGCGCGCGGAAGACCGCACCATGGTCGCCGTCAAGGACAACAACCCCCTGAAGACCGACTGGCCCGATGACACCCGCCTGCAATACCTGCTGGGCGGGCGCGCTGCGTCCATCGGTTTCATCCCGCCCGAACGCGCTTTAAGTGAATTGCTGGTGGAGCTGCGCGCGCACGACCAGGCCATGAGCGTGGCCGCGCGCGCCGTGGTGGAGGGCACGTTGCGCGAGCTGTCGCCGGACGAGCTGAAAAAGCACCTGCCCGGCGCGGGCAGCTTGCTGTTCGGCAGCGCCCGCCTGTGGGACGCCTACGAGAAGTTCCACGAGGAGCAGGGCGCCGACATGCCGCGCTGGCTGCAGCGCCTGCTGGGCAAGTACTTCACGGAAGCCTATCTGCACGAGAGCATGCGTATCAAGCGCGATCCGGCCACGCGGCCAAAATGATGTGCGTGCATAGGATGGCGGGCGCACACAGTTAGAATCATTTTTCCTCTCACCACCCCCACCCCGCCGCCGTGAGTCTCAAGAAGCTTGGCCGATACGATCTGATCCGCGTGCTTGGCAAGGGTGCCATGGGCATCGTGTATGAGGGCCGGGACCCGAACCTGGACCGGCGCGTTGCCATCAAGACCGTCAAGGTCGAGAACCTGTCCGAGGAAGCCGCTGCCGAATACGAGGCGCGCTTTCGGACCGAAGCGCGATCGGCCGCGCGGCTGCAGCACCCCAACATTGTCAGTGTCTATGACTCCGACCGTGATGGTGATATTGCCTTCCTGGTCATGGAGTTCATCCAGGGTGACGACCTCAAGCACCACCTGGACCGGGGCGTGCGCTATTCGCTGGAGCAGTCGCTCAAGATCATCCGCGACCTGCTGTCAGCGCTCGACTATGCCCACAAGGCCGGTATCGTTCACCGCGACATCAAGCCCGCCAACCTGCTGATTGAGCCGGGCGGGCGCGTGAAGCTCACTGACTTCGGCGTGGCACGCATCCAGGACTCCGGCGAAGCCACCCGCACGCAGGGCAGCATGGTGGGCACGCTGAAGTACATGTCGCCCGAGCAGGTGCAGGGCCAGAAGATCGATGCACGCGCCGACCTGTTTTCAGTGGGCGTGGTGCTGTACCAGCTGCTGACCGACCGCCGGCCGTTTGACGGCGACAACGACTTTTCCATCATCCACCAGATCATTGGCCACACGCCGCAGGCGCCCAGCGCTTACAACGCGCGCTTGCCGGCCGCCATTGACGCCGTGGTCGCGCGCGCACTGGCCAAGGACCGCGACGAGCGCTTTGCCACGGCGCGCGACTTTGCCACGGCTTTGCAGTCCGCCATCCGCCGCGCCGAGGACGCCACGGTGGTGCCACCCGCCGACCCGCAGCGCAAGCCGCTGCCTGATGCGACGGGCTCGCGCGGCACGTCGGCTGGCACCGGCACCTCCGGCACATCGGCCACCAGCGCCACGTCCGCGACGTCGGCTACCTCCGCGACCTCGGCCACCGTCACGCAGGAGCTGGAGCTGGTTTACTGGAAAGACATCAAGGACTCGACCGATCCGGAAGAGCTGGAGATGTTCCTGGCCAAGTTCCCCTCCGGCATCTACGGCGACCTGGCGCGCCGGCGGCTGCGCAAGCTCACGGGCGGCAGCTCGCCTGACCAGACCGTGCTGAGTGGCACGCTGCCACCCGAGCAGGATCTGGAGGCGACTCGCCTTCTGCGCACGGATCTGTCGCAGCCGCTGTCCCAGCCAGCGGCCACGGCACCCGCGCCATCGCCCGCACCGGTGACGTCCGCTGCCGCGCCGCAGCTGCCCGATGCAACCGCCGTGCCGTCCACGCCGGCCGTGGTGGCACCTACGGTTCAGGTGACGGCCGCCGCGCCCGCGTCAGCCCCTGCGGCGGCCACGGCACCGCCAGTTGCGCCCCCGGTTGCCGCGCCAGCTGCTGCCGCGCCCGCCCAATCGTCCAGCAAACTGATGCTGGCCGGCGCTGCAGCTGTGGTGGTCCTGGGCGTTGCCGCTTTCATGGTGTTGGGGCGTGGGGGCAGCGGGGCCAACTCTGCAGCGGGGCCGCAGCCAGCGGCTTCGGCGCCTGTTGGTGCAGACGTGGCTTCCGCACCTGCATCCTCGCCAGCCGCGCCCGCGGCGTCCGCCGCCTTGGTAGCCGCTGTGCCTGCGGCTTCCGCCGCATCGCGGCCGGCCTCGGCACCGCGCCCGCAGCGCGCGGCCAGCCAGCCCCGCGTCGCCAAAGCCGCGTCAGCGCCCGTGGTGGCCGCGACTGCACCCGTGGTGCCTGTTCCCGTGGCCGAGCCGCCGCGTGAAACCCAGCCCCGCACAGCCACCCCGTCTGCGCCGCCAGCACCGGTGGCCGCCGCAGGCAGCCCCAACGACGCCTGCAAGGACAAGATGTTCCTGTCCAAGGAGTTCTGCCTCAAGGAGCAATGCGAGCGCGCTTCGTTCCAGAGCCACCCGGTGTGCGTCAAGCGCCGCGAGGAGGCCAAGCTGCGCGAGGAAAGCAAGGTCCGGGTGGGTCCGCAGTAAGCCGCTGCCAGGCGCTAGACGATGTCCAGCGTGTGCAGCACGAAGCGGCCCGCGCGCCGGTCGGCGAAATAGTGCTCCAGCGTCTCCTTGACGGTGCGAAAGGCGATGTCCTCCCACGGCACCTCGGCCTCGGTGAACAGCCGTGCCTCGATGGTTTCGGTGCCGGGGTTGAACTGGTCGCTGAGCAGCCGGGCGCGGTAAAACAGGTGGACCTGTCCGACCCGCGGCACACTCATGACGGTGAACAGTTCGTCCATTTCAAACTGCGCGCCGGCTTCCTCGTCGGTTTCACGGGCCGCGCCCTGTGCGGTGGTCTCACCCAGTTCCATGAAGCCCGCCGGCAGCGTCCATTTGCCCCAGCGCGGCTCGATGTTGCGCTTGCATAGCAGCACGCGGTCGCCCAGCACGGGCACGGTCCCCACGACATTGAGCGGGTTTTCGTAGTGGATGGTGTGGCAGGCGGGGCAAACGGCCCGCTCCTTGGTGTCTCCGTCGTCGGGGACGCGGTAGATGACGGCGGAGCCGCAGTTCCTGCAGTGTTTGATGGGGCTGCGCAGCATGCGGGCAGTTTAAGGTGAAAAGAAAAAAGGCTCCTTGCGGAGCCCTTTCAATTGAGCAGGCCGCTCAGGCCTTGCCGTGCTTGGCAATCAGGGCCCGCGCGGTCTCCAGCAGCTTCTTGCCGTCGAAGTTGCGCTTGTTCATGTCGGCCACCCATTCCTCGTCAATCTGGCTGGACAGCTTGCGGAAGGCCTCGGTGTCGGCATCCGTCACCTGGTAGATGGTGTTGTTGCGGTCCGAGGCCGTCTTGCGGCCGGGGGCGTCGTTGCCCTGTTGCGTCTTGCCCAGCCACGCCGACGTGGCCAGGCCGGAGTTGGCGTCGATCACTTTCTTGAGGTCAGGCGCCAACCCGTCGTACTTGGCCTTGTTCATGGCCATGACGAAGGTGGTGGTGTACAGCGCGGGCTTGTTGGCCGGGAATTCGCTGTGGAACTTGGTCAGCTCGTTGACCTTGATCGACGGCACCACTTCCCAGGGGATGACACAGGCGTCGATCGTGCCCTTGGACAGCGCATCGGTGATGGCGGGCAGCGGCATGCCCACGGGCGTGGCGCCCACCGACGCCAGCATCTTGGTGACCTGGCGCGTGGGCCCGCGAACTTTCATGCCCTTGAGGTCGGCCGGTGTCTTGATGAGCTTGTCCTTGGAGTGGAACATGCCCGGGCCGTGCACATGCAGTGCCAGCACCTGGGTGTCCTTGAACTCATCGGGTGCCATGGTCTGCACATACTCCCAATAGGCCTTGGAGGTGGCTTCGGCGTTGTTCATCATGAACGGCAGCTCGAACACTTCCACCCGCGGGAAGCGGCCAGCCGTGTTGCCCGGCAGCGTCCAGACGATGTCCACCACGCCGTCGCGGGCCTGGTCGTACAGCTGCACCGGCGTACCACCCAATTGCATGGCCGGATAGGCGTCAAACTTGATGCGCCCGCCCGACTCCTTTTCGACCTTGTCCATCCAGGGCTTGTGCATGCCCAGCCAGACGTTGGACATGGGCGCCATGAAGGTGTGGAACTTCAGGGTGACCGACTGCTGGGCCAGGCCGCTCAGGCCAGGCGCGCCCAGCGCCACGGCGGCGGAGGTCTTGAGAAGGGTACGACGTTGCAGCATGGAAGGCTCCGTAAGTGATGACCGTAAGTTAACGTATGAATGGCGCCCCGGACTTCGGGGCTTTCCCTCAAACCCTGCGGTTTCAGGCGATTTTTACGGTCAGCGTGCCCAGGCCGCCCACGCCACCCACCAGGGTGTCGCCAGCCACCACGGCGGCCACGCCTTCGGGGGTGCCCGTGTAGATCAGGTCGCCGGGCTGCAGCTCCCAGGCGGCAGACAGGTGTTCGATGGTTTCGCCGATGTTCCAGATCAGCTTGGCCACGTTGCTGCGCTGGCGGTCGGCGCCGTTGACCTGGACGTAGATTTCGGCGTTGGCCACGTCACCGGCAGCGGCCACCGGCGTGATCGGGCCGATGGGCGCCGACTGGTCAAAGGCCTTGCCGATGGACCAAGGACGTCCCTGCTTTTTCATCTCGTTCTGCAGGTCGCGGCGGGTCATGTCCAGGCCCACGGCATAGCCGAAGATGTGCTTGTGGGCGTCAGCCGCCAAAATATTCTTGCCGCCCGTGCCAATGGCCACGACCAGCTCAATTTCATGGTGCAGGTTTTTCGTCAGGGGCGGGTAGGCGATGCTGCCCGTGGCGCCGGCTTCCACCGGTACCACGGCGTTGGCGGGCTTGAGGAAGAAGAACGGCGGCTCGCGGCCGGTGAAGCCCATCTCCTTGGCATGCTCTTCGTAGTTGCGGCCCACGCAGTACACGCGGCGCACCGGAAAGCGTTCCGCACGGCCAACGACCGGCACGGACGTGACCGCCTCGGGATTGAAAACGTAGCTCATGACAACCTTTCTTCTTGGTGAATGCCCAGCGCCTGGTGCACCGGGCGGTCGGAATAACTGAACAGCACACAGCCGCTGGCGGATTTGAAGCGCGCAGTGTGCCACGAGGGCACGACGAAATGATCGCGCGGGCCAAAGGCCAGCGTACTTTGAATACCGGCGTGCTCGATCACGATCTCGCCCTGGCCTTCCACCACGCTGTACACGGCGCCGTCTGTCTGCCGCCAGGGGTTGCCCGAAAAGCCTGGCGGCAGCCGCTGCATGAAGGTGGCCATGGTGGGCATGGGCGAGCCGCCCGTGAGCGGGTTGACATAGCGCAGCTTGAAGCCGTCCCAGTCGTCCAGCGGTGCGTCGCGCTCCAGCCGGTCCAGCGCTTCGCGGCTGCGCTCATAGGGGTAATTGAAGATGGGCGAGGTGGCGCCAAAGGGGGCGTTGCCGCGCACCGGCGCCATGTTGTAGCCGTAGCGCGCCAGGCTGGTGCCTTCAGGGCGCGATACGGCCTGCGATTTGCGGCTGTCGTTCTGCGCGAACCCCGCGTCAAAGAACCGGATCATCGGGATGTCCAGGCCGTCCAGCCACACCACGGGGCCGTGCGCTTCATTGCCGTGGTCGTGCCACGTCCAGCTGGGTGTGATGATGAAGTCGCCCGGGCGCATGGTGGTGCGCTCGCCGTCCACCGCCGTGTAGGCGCCCGTGCCTTCCACGATGAAGCGCAGCGCGCTTTGCGTATGGCGGTGGCTGGGCGCAACCTCGCCGGGCAGGATGAGCTGCAGCCCCGCATAGAGCGACTGCGTGATGGCCGACTGGCCGCGCAGGGCCGGGTTCTCCAGGATCAGCACGCGGCGCACGGCTTCGTCCGCTGTGATGGCTTCGCCCGCACGCATGAGGAATGGGCGCACCTGCTCGTACTTCCACAGCGCGCTCACGCAGGGTGTGGCCGGTTGCGGCGGCACCAATGCGTGCAGCACTTCCCACAGGGGCGTCAGGTTCAGCGGCGACATCTCGGTGTAGAGCTGCGCGCGCACGGCGGCGGTGGACAGGGGTGCGTTCATGGGGCCTCCTGGAACAGGGTGGCAGGGCGGATGCCTTCGTACATCCACTTCAGCCCGGCAAAGCCGGCGGCTTCGGTGCCGCTTTGGAACATCTGGTTGCGCAGCTCGCGCTGCACGCCCGATGCATGGTAAATGTCGCCGTAGAAGCGCGCGGTCAGCTGCACGCGGCCGGTGCGCAGGTAGCGCGCCTGCTGGTAGAGCTGGAAGGCGCCCGCCACGTCGCCGCGCGTGTGGCGCAGCGCCTCGCGCAGCACCACGGCGTCCTCGATGGCCTGGCCCGCGCCTTGCGCAAGGTACTGCAGCATGGGGTGGGCGGCATCGCCCAGCAATGTGACGCGGCGGTCGGTCCAGTTCTTCACCGGTTCGCGGTCGCACAGCACCCACATCTTCCAGGTCTCGATCTTGCCCAGCAGCTCGCGTACCTGGGGGTGGGCGCCGGCAAAGCGTTCGTTGAGTTCGGCCGTGTCGCCAAAGGTGTTCCAGCCTTCGTCGTACTTGTTGCTGTGGAATACGGCCACCAGGTTGAACAGCTCGCCGCGGCGCAACGGATAGTGCACAAGGTGGGTTTTCTCTCCGCCCCACAACAGCACGTCGTCGCTCCACAAATGGGCGGGCACGTCTTCGCGCCTGAGCACGGCGCGGTAGGCAATGTGGCCCGAAACGCGGGGCTTGCCGTCCCCCACGATGGCTTCGCGGATACGGCTCCACAGGCCGTCCGCGCCAATCAGGGCGGCGCCGGCCAGTTCCTCGCCGCTGGCCAGCTGCACCTTGACTTCGTCCGCGCTCTGGGTGAACGACGCCACCTTGGCGCTGGTGCGCAGCGTGACGTTGGGCAGGGCCTGGCAGGCCTGGAGGAACACGTCATGCAGGTCGGCGCGGTAGATCACGCCGTAGGGGAAGCCATAGGCCGCGCGGGCCACGTCGCCCAGCGGCACGCGCACCACTTTTTCGCCGGTGCGTACATCGTTCATGCCCAGGCCGGGCGGAAAGAAGGCCACCTGGCTGACGGCTTCGGTCAGGCCCAGATAGTCAAACATCCGGAAGATGTTGGGCCCCAGCTGGATGCCAGCGCCGATTTCGCCAAATGCGCCGGATTGCTCTAGCACGGTCACGGCGTGGCCGTCGCGGGCCAGCACCAGGGCGGCGGCCAGCCCGCCAATGCCGCCACCGGCGACCAGGATGGGAAGCGACTGCGTCATCGCGTTGTCTCCGTTGTTCCGTCTGGATGATAAGTATACGTATCATTTCGCGCAACGGTTGCCGGTACACTCGCCGCCATGGCCAAGAGCTTTGACTTCGAGCATGCGCCGGGGCACCTGGTGCGCCGCGCCCACCAGCTGGCGGTGGCAATCTTCATGGAGGAAACCGGCGACTTTGACGTAACGCCGGTTCAGTTCGCCATCCTCAATGCGCTGATTGACGATCCGGGCGAGGACCAGGTCACGCTGGCCCGGCGGGTGGCGTTTGACGCCGCCACTTCAGGGTCGGTCATCAGCCGGCTGGAGTCCAAGGGCTGGGTGCGGCGCGAAGCTGACCCGGCCGACCGGCGCCGCAAGCTGTTGTGGGTCACGCCCCAGGGCGAGCAGGTGGCGTTGCGCATGAAGCGCGCCGTGGTCCGGGCGCAGGCGCGCATCGTGGCGCCGCTGGATGCCGCGGAACGCGTGCAGCTGGCGCAGCTGCTGGGCAAGCTGGTGGCCGGCCACGAAGCCGCGCCCTGACGAAGGCGGCGGCTGCGCTGGCAGCAGGCGCCGCTCAGGCCGACTTGGCCACCAATTCGAAGTGTTCAACCACCGGCGGTGCCGCAAAGAACGGCCCCACGATGGCGCGCCATTCGGCAAACAGCGGCCCGCCGCGGAAGGCTACCGTGTGGTCTTCCAGGGTGTCCCAGAAGATCTGCAGGATGTAGCGCTCGGGCGACTCGATGCCCTTGTTGACCTTGAAACCCTGGAAGCCCTTGGCCCGTGAAATGACGGTTGCCAGCCCGCGCTGGATGGCCTCGTCAAACGCAGCCTGCTGGCCGGGGGCGATGCGGATGTCGGCGAGTTCAAGAATCATGGCGCGGTGTCCTCGGTGTCAGTGTTGGGATGCGGGCAAGTCTACCGCCAGGCCTTGCATCGATTCATCCAGCCTGATCTGGCAGCTCAGCCGGCTGTTGGGCTGGCGTGCGGCGGCGGTGAAGTCCAGCATGGCCGACTCGTCCGCGTCCGGCGGGGGCAGGGTGGCCGCATGGGGCGCGCGCACATACACATGGCAGGTGCCGCAGGTCAGCAGCCCGCCGCAATCGGCCTCTATGCCCGCCACATTGGCCGCCACGGCCGCTTCCATCAGGCTCTGGCCGGTGCGGCATTGCAGGTGGGTGGTGGCGCCGTCGGCGCTGGTCAGGTGAACGGTGATGGTGCTCATGGTGAAAGCCGTCAGAACCGGCTGAAATATTCACGGCGCTGGAAGTCATCCTTGTCTTCCGCCAGCTCGTAGCGCGACAGCTCCGACTGCTTGATGCGCGTGAAGTACTGGATGAATGCGCTGCCGAAGGCGTCCACCAGCGTGCTGTCGCCTTGCAGTGCCTGCAGCGCCTCGCCCAGGCTGGTGGGCAGGCGCACGTCGGCGTCGCCATAGGGTGCATCAGTGGCCGCGGGCGCGCGCAGCCCGCGTTCGATGCCGTCCAGCCCCGCGTGGATCTGCGACGCCAGGTACAGGTAAGGGTTGGCGGCGGGTTCGCCAATGCGGTTTTCGATGCGGGTGGCCGCGTCCGCGCATTCACCCACCACGCGCAGCATCGCGCCGCGGTTGTCGCGGCCCCACAGCACGGATTGCGGCGCCAGTGCGTTAGGGCGGAACCGGCCGAAGCCGTTGACCGTGGGCGTGCAGAACACTGCCATGGCACGGGCATGCGCCAGCAAGCCGGCCAGGTAATGCTCGCCCGCGTCCGACAACGTGTGGCCCGCGTCGGCCGCGCTGGTGCCCGGCGCCGGGGCGTCACGGCGAAAGGCGTTGGCGCCGGTGCGTGCATCCACCAGCGACTGGTGCAGGTGCCAGCCGCTGGACATGATGTTGGGAAACGGCGGGCGGCACATGAAGGTGGCGTGGTAGCCCGCGCGACGCAGCGCCTGGCGGACGGCGTTGCGAAACAGCACCATGTTGTCAGCGGCCGTCATGGCGTCCGTGGCTTCGAACACGGCCTCCACCTGGCTGGGGCCCAGCTCGATTTCCAGCGACAGCAGCGGCAGGCCCAGGGCCTGCGCCGTGTGCTGCACGATACGAAGCGGCTCCTCGGCCAGGTCGTACCAGGCCTCGGTCAGCAGGTTGTAGCCGGGGTGGAGCAGCGACACGGCGGGCGGCAGGCCGGGCCAGGCGGCTAGCGACGGGTCCATCTGGGCGCGGGTGTCGTCAATGCGGTAGATGTGGAACTCGACCTCCAGTCCGCACTTCATGCCGTAGCCTGCGGCGGCCAGCCGCGCCAGCGCGCGCTGCAGCACGCGGCGCGTGTCCAGCTCCACCGGCGTGCCGTCCTGGAACCAGGGCTGGCACTGCACCCAGCCGCTGGCCGGCGTCCAGGGCAGTTGCCTGAAGCTGTCCGGGTCGGCCAGCAGCAGCAGGTTGTTGGCCTGGCCGAACCCGGGGAGGTCGGCCGTTCCGCCGGGCTCGAACACCTTGAACGCCGTGCGGTCGGAGGTGTCCTTGAGCATCAGCGTGCTGACCATGCCCACGCCGTCCATCATGGCCTTGGCCGCGGCCCCTGCCACCAGCGTCTTGCCACGCGTGACGCCATGCACGTCGCACCAGGCAAAGCGCACCAGCTCCAGGCCGCCGGCCAGCAGCGCAGCGCGGCTCAACGCAGCCGCGCGTGCGTCGTCGTGAATGCCGCAGCGGTGGGCGAAGCTCGTCATTCGCTGGCGACCGTCATGGCCGGTCGTGCTGTCCACGGTGACCGGTCGCGCTTGGCCTTGGCCTGTTCGCGCCACCAGGTGGGCCAGGTGCCGGCGGGGGCCACGCCGTCCACGGTGTCGGGGCCGGTCATGCCCGCGGCCAGCGCCGCATCGGCGGGGCCGGGGGGCACGCCGCCGGCCTGCACCGTCTCGATGGCCTTGAGCAGCACGCGGCGGTTGGCCATGATGATCTTGTCGGACGTGCCCAGGTGTTCGCGCGTGCGGTCCTGGATGGCACCCATGCTCTCCACGGCCCACTGGTCATGGACGTTGATGTCCTCCTCGCCCATGCCCAGGTAGGTCTGGGTCATCTGCTCCTCGGGGTTGAAGCCCCAGTTGTTGTGGCGGCCGGACTTGGGGATGTAGTCGGGCAGGCTGATGAACTGCAGCCGCTGGGCGCGCATGGCTTCCTTGTCCAGTGGCCCGGCAAAGCTGGTGAAGAACGAATACCAGTAGGTGCGCGTGTCGTCCACCGGCACATGCATCTGCGTGATGGTCATGGTCTCGGACAAGGGGATCACGAACGTGGCGGGGAAGATTGCATTGGTCACGCGCACGTGGGTGAGCTTGTCCGTCATGGGGCGCAGCGCGGTGAGCTGCATGCCGTACGGCATCGCCTCAAAGCTGATCTCGGGCTGCGCGAACTCGCGCATGATGCGCGTCATCGGCCAGTGTTCGCCATCCACGTCACCCGCGCTGGCGCTTCGGAACTGCTTGCCCGCCGGGTTGTCGCCAATGGCGTCCAGCGCCTCGTCCTGCAGGAAGCGGTGCAGGAAGGAGGGGTGCGCCGGGTCGATGCCGACCTCGAACGCCTGCAGCCAGTTGGCGTTCCACAGGCCCTTGAAGGCAAAGGTGTGCGTGGCCGGCGCCGTGAAGCAGTCGAACGCGGGGAAGGGCGGGGGCGTCATCTCCGCCGGGCCCATCCACGCAAACACCACGCCGCATTGCTCGGTGACCGGGTAGTGGCGCTGGCGCACGCGTTCGCACAGCTTGCTGCCCGTGGGCTCCGCCGGTGTTTCCAGGCAGGTGCCGTCCACGGCGAACTTCCAGCCATGAAACGGACAGCGCAGGCCGTCGCCCTCATGCCGGCCAAAGGACAGGTCGGCGCCGCGGTGCGGGCAATCGCGGTCCAGCAGGCCCCAGCGGTCCTGCGCGTCCTTGAAAAGCACCAGGTCCTGGCCCATGATGCGCACGGCCTTGACCGGGCGTTTGGCCATGCGCGGGTCCAGCGCGGGGTTGAATTCATCCACCAGCGCCACCGGCTGCCAGTAGCGGCGCAGGACGTCGCCGCATGGCGTGCCGGGGCCCACCCGCGTGATCAGTTCATTCTGTTCGGCTTTCATGGCGGCTCCTTCTAAACGGTATACCAAAATTAAAATTCAGTGTACAGTCATCCTCATGAACCTGCAAGAGACCGTTTTGATTCAGTTGCGCGACCTGATCCTGCGCGGTGAATTCGAGCCCGGCCAGCGCCTGGCCGAGCAGCAGCTGGCCGAGCGCCTGGGCGCATCGCGCACGCCGGTACGCGCCGCGCTGGCCGCGCTGGAGGGCGAGGGCCTGGTGGAGGCCAATGACACCGGCAAATACCTGGTGCGCCAGTACACGGCCCAGGAAGTGACCGACGCCATCGCCGTGCGCGGCCATCTGGAAGGCATGGCCGCGCGGCTGGTGGCCGAGCACGGGGTGTCACGCCAGCTGCAGGGTGACCTGCAGGCCTGCCTGGACGCGGGCGATGAAGCCCTGCAGACAAACCCGCTCACCTACGAAAGCTATGCTGCCTACGCAGCCATGAACGACCGCTTTCACGCCCTGATCCTTGACGCCTGCGGCAACCGCGCGCTGCAGCGCGCCGTGGCACTGAACGACCAGTTGCCCTTCGCACCGGCATCGGCCATGCTGCCCATGCAGGGCGCCGTCACGCCGGACCGTGACTGGATGCTGTACGCCCATCGCCAGCACCACATGCTGGTGGCCGCACTGAAGGCCGGCGAGGGCGCCCGCGCGCAGGCGCTGGCCACAGAGCACACCGAGGTCGCGCAGATGAACCTGCGCATGGCGCTGGAGCGCCGCTCCGAGACTGAACGCGTGATGCCCGCCATCCGCCTGGTGGTGGGGCGTTGAGCACCACGCCGCCCGTGACCTTCACCCGCGCCGGCATCCGCCGGGGCTTTGTCATGGCCCAGCCGCTGGCGCCTGGCGTGGCGCTGTACGGGCTGGTGTTTGGCGTCTTGGCCGGCGAGCGCGGGCTGTCGTGGCTTTACGCCGTGCTCATGAGCACCTTCGTCTATTCGGGCAGCGCGCAGCTGGCGGCGCTGCAGAACCTGAGCCAGTCGGCGCTGGTGCTGCCCATCGTGGCGACCATCCTGGTGATGAATGCGCGCTACGTGCTGTACAGCGCCGCCATCCAGCCCTGGCTGGGGGGCGCCACGCGCACGCAAGGGCTGGCCAGCCTGTTCTTCCTCGGTGACGGCAACTGGGCCATGGCCATGCGCGAATACCACGACGGTTACCGCGACGCGGGCTTCGTGCTGGGCTCGGGCGTGGCCATGTTCGTGCCCTGGGTGGGCGGCACGCTGGCGGGCCACCTGCTGGCGCACAGCGTGCCCAATCCGGCCCGGTTCGGGCTGGACTTCATGCTGGTGGCATTTGCCGCAGCCATCGGCATCGCCGTGTGGCGTGGCAAGGCCGACCTGTGGCCCGCAGGCGTGGCGGCACTGGTGGCCTTCGCGCTGCACAAGCTGGTGCCGGGCGGCTGGTACATCGTGGGTGCCGGCCTGGCCGGCGCGGTGGTGGGGGCGCTGCGCCATGGGCGTTGACAACGGCTTCCTGATCGCGCTGGCCGCCATGGCCGTGGCTTCGTATGCCTGCCGGGTAGCCGGCTACTTCCTCATGGGGTATGTACAGATCACCCCGCGCATCGAATCCGCGCTGAAGGCCGTGCCGCTGTCAGTGATGATCGGCATCGTCACGCCCTCGGTCGCGGCCGGGCGGGTGCCCGAGATTGCAGGCCTGGCCGCAGTGGCCCTGGCCATGAAGCTCACGCGCAATGACGTGGTGGCCGCGGTGGCAGGGGCTGCGGCGGTGGGCCTGTGCCGCTGGGCCGGAGTCTAGGTTCAGTAGTCGAACCGGTAGGCACCAGGAGTCATCGCGGGGCTGCTGCCGATGGGGCAGTCTTTGGCCGACAGCTTTTCAGCCCATGCCCGGTAGCCAAACATCGGCACCGGGCTCATCAGGCACGCGGGCTGGCCAAACGGGTGCGTGAAGTGAAAAAGCTGGTGTCCGATCTCGTGGGCGCCTGAGATGCCGGCCAGCCGCGCGGCCTCCTGCGGCGTGTAGCGCTCGCCGCCGCGCAGCGCCACGATCTGGTCGTCGCCGGCCGTGAAGGCATAGGTGCTCCAGACCGAAAACGTGCCAAAGCGCGACTGCCGCCCGTAGCTCGTGATCCCATTGGAGTACCCGCCCCGGATGGCGGTGTGCACCGCCGGAAAGGTGTATTCCACGCCCGCGATCAGCTGGTTGGTCAGCACCAGTTCGTAAGGCAGTTCACCAAAACCCAGCGCCAGCCACATGGGGAATTCATTGAAGGGCTGGCCGTCAATCGCGGGGCCACCGTCCAGCGCCTTGCGTTGCGCCCATTGCTGCACGCGCGCCAGCTGCAGCGCAGCCACTTTGCGTCCCAGGTCATCAAAGTCGGCCGCGACCGGCCCGGTGTGCGGCTGTGCAAACGCGATCATCTCCGCCAGTGATTCACGGCTGTCGCGAAAGCCTTGGGCAAATGCGCGGTCCAGCGCGGCGCGGTCGGCGCGGCCGGACTTGAAGTCGTAGCTTTCCTTGAGCGCCTGGGCGCTGCGCCGCGCCGGGATGGTGGCAAACAGGGCGGCAAGGGGCACCTCTTTCACCGGGGCAAAGCGCAATTCCACGCCGAAATGCTCGCGCACCGCATCGCGCATGGCATCCAGCAGCGTGGCCAGTTGCGCTGCATCCATGCGCGGCAGGCGCGGGTTGATGGCGTAGGCCACGCGCATCTCCACCGGGCCCGCACCCAATTGAGGCAGGGGCACAGTGGCGGCCCGGGCTGCCGCGGTGCAGCCGGCGGCCAGCACCGTGCCAAGCAGCAGGCGGCGCATGCCTTGCGCAAAACGGCTGAAAGAGCCCCGGCCCGATGTGTTCATGCGCCGCAGTGTGCCATCCGGTTTATGCTTTTGACCATGAAGCTCTACAACTACTTCCGCTCATCGGCCTCTTTTCGCGTGCGCATCGCGCTGGAACTGAAAGGCCTGTCCTATGACTACATGCCCGTCCACCTGGTCAAGGGCGAGCACAAGGCGCCCGGCTATTCGGCCGTGTCGCCCGCCAACCTGGTGCCCACCCTGGAGACGGATGCCGGCGAACACCTGAGCCAGTCCATGGCCATCATCGAGTATCTGGACGAGTTGCACCCCGCGCCCGCGCTGCTGCCGGCCGACCCGGTGGCGCGCGCCCAGGTGCGTGCGCTGGCGCAGCTGATCGCCTGCGAAATCCACCCGCTGAACAACCTGCGCGTGCTGAAGTACCTCACACGCGAGCTCAAGGTGGATGAGGACACCAAGAACACCTGGTACCGCCACTGGGTGCGCGACGGGCTGGAGGCGTTCGAGCGGCAGCTGCAGACGCTGCCCCCGTCCACCTACTGCTTTGGCGACACCCCCACGCTGGCCGACTGCTGCCTGGTGCCGCAGATATTCAACGGCAAGCGCTTCAACACCAACTTCGATGGGCTCACGCGCACCATGGCCGCGTTTGACGCCTGCATGGCGCACCCGGCGTTCCAGAAGGCGCAGCCGTCCAGCTGCCCGGACAACGAGGCCTGACACCGACTGGGGATATCAATTGATAGCATAATGCTAGCAACTGATATCAACTGGAGTCGACCATGGTCCAATCCGCGAAAGAGCAGTTCAATGTCCGTGTCTCGCCGGAACTCAAGGCGCGGCTGGATGCCTATGCCGAAATGGTAGGCCAGTCCAAGGCAACGATTGCTGCAAATGCCATCAGCGACTATCTGGACTGGCGGATTCCTCAGACCGAGGCATTGAAAGAAGCCATAGCCGCCGCGGACCGTGGAGAGTTCGCGAGCGACGAAGAGGTTGAAGCCGTGTTCAGGAAGTACGGCGCCTGATGCGCATCATTTGGACAAGCATGGCTGTGCGTCAGCTTGATGCGGTGGGCGAATACGTCGCCAAGGACAACCCCGGTGCAGCAACGCGCCTGTTGAAGCTGATTCGCAAGAACGCGAACCTGCTCAAGAAGCACCCGTTGATGGGACGTCGAACCGAGTTCGATGACGTGCGTGAACTGGTCGTCCACCCCAACTACCTTCTCAGCTATCGCGTGAGCACGCAAGTCGTGGAAGTGCTGCAGGTCTGGCACGTGGCACAGAGCCGTTATCACTGACATGACCGGCGGCCCCCCTATCATTCGGCCGGAATGGCCGGTACCGGCCGGCGTTCATGCCCTGTGCACCACGCGCGCGGGCGGCGTATCGCTGCCTCCGTATGACAGCCTGAACCTCGGCGACCACGTGAACGACGACCCTGTCGCGGTGCAGGCCAACCGCCGCGTGCTGCTGCGCGCTGCGGGCGTGCGCCCCGTGTTCCTGCAGCAGGTGCACGGAACACAGGTCGTCGCATTGACGGACCGCACGCCGGACGCCACCCCGGCCGATGGATGCATCGCTACGCAGCCCGGAGTGGCCTGCACCATCATGGTGGCCGACTGCCTGCCCGTGCTGTTCGCGGATGCGAAGGGGCGTGCGGTGGCTGCGGCGCACGCCGGCTGGCGCGGCCTGGCGGGGGAGGGCGGCCACGGCGTGCTGGAAGAGACCTGCTCACGGCTCCAGGGTGCTACCGGCGGCGGCGAAGTCCTGGCGTGGCTTGGGCCCTGCATCGGCCCGAAGGCATTCGAAGTGGGTGACGAGGTCAGGGCTGCATTTGTCGATGGCGACACGCAAGCCGCGCCGCTGTTCCGGCCCCACGCACCGGGCAAGTGGCTGGCCGACCTTCAGGGCCTGGCCCGGCTGCGGCTGGCGGCCCTGGGGATCACGCGCATCCATGGCAATGACGGCAGCGATGCCTGGTGCACGGTGAACAACCCGTCAAGGTTCTTTTCGCACCGGCGCGACCGCGTCAGCGGCCGGTTCGCGGCCTGCATCTGGCTGGGCTGATGCTGCGTCGCGCGCGGCCTGCAGCTCCTGCGCTTCGCGCGCCTTGATGGCTTTGCGCCGCATCGGCGTCCCCATCAGGTAAACCACCAATGCGATCGGGAGCAAACCGTACAGCACAAAGGTCACAATGGCTCCAAGCACCGTGCCATTGCTGTTGGTGGCCTCGGCCACGGCCATCATCAACACGACATACAACCACGCAATCACGACAAGGTACATAAGCTCGGACGGAAAAAATTGTTGCAGCGCAGCATGAATTCTTTGATACTCGGGTTTACCCGAATAAATAGATTCAGGAGACAAGATGAATTCTGAAGCAGACTGGGCCAGGGGCGTCCAGCAATTCCAGCAGCTTTTTGGCGACAGCTGGGCGAAAGCCCTGCAATCCTTCCAGGGTCTGAACATGGGCGGTGCCCCCGCTGGCGCGCAGTTGCCCAAGCTGGCATTTGCGCCCGACAAGCTGCTGCAGCTGCAGCAGCAGTACCTCAAGGACGCCACCGAGCTGTGGAACCAGAGCCTGCATGCCAACCCGCCCGTGACCGACCGTCGTTTCGCGGGCGACGCTTGGGGCCACAACCCGGTGGCCGCTTTCAGCGCGGCGGCCTACCTGCTCAATGCCCGCACCTTGATGGGCCTGGCCGACGCGGTCGAATCCGACGCCAAGACCCGCGCGCGCATCCGGTTTGCGGTGGAGCAGTGGATGGCGGCCTCGTCGCCCAGCAATTTCCTCGCTCTCAATGCCGAGGCGCAGAAAAAAGCGATCGAGACCCAGGGTGAAAGCATCGCCAAGGGCGTGCAGAACCTGCTGCACGACATGCGCCAGGGCCATGTGTCCATGACGGACGAGAGCGTGTTCGAGGTCGGCAAGAACGTCGCCACCTCCGAAGGCGCCGTGGTGTTCGAGAACGAGCTCTTCCAGCTCATCGAATACAAGCCGCTCACGGCCAAGGTGTACGAGCGGCCGTTCCTGCTGGTGCCGCCTTGCATCAACAAGTTCTACATCCTCGACCTCCAGCCCGAAAATTCACTGATCCGCTACGCGGTCGAGCAGGGCCACCGCACCTTCGTGGTGAGCTGGCGCAACCCCGACGAATCCCTGGCCCAGACGACCTGGGATGACTACATCGACAAGGCCGCGATCAAGGCCATCCACACGGTGCAGGAAATCACGGGTCAGGACAAAAAGGGTGGGCAAATCAACGCCCTGGGTTTCTGTGTGGGCGGCACCATCCTGGGCACGGCGCTGGCGGTGCTGGCCGGCCGGGGTGAAAAGCCCGTGGCGTCCGCCACCCTGCTGACCACCTTCCTGGACTTTTCCGACACCGGTGTGCTGGACCTGTTCATTGACGAGGCCTTCGTCAAGTTCCGCGAAATGCAGCTGGGCCAGGGCGGCATCCTCAAGGGGCAGGAGCTGGCATCCACCTTCAGCTTCCTGCGGCCCAACGACCTGGTCTGGAACTACGTGGTGGGCAACTACCTCAAGGGCGAAACCCCGCCGCCGTTTGACCTGCTCTACTGGAACAGCGACTCCACCAACCTGCCGGGCCCCATGTACGCCTGGTACCTGCGCAACACCTACTTCGAAAACAACCTGGTCAAGCCCGGCAAGTGCACCGTGGCCGGCCAGAAAATCGACCTGGGCAAGGTGGACATCCCCGTGTACATCTACGGCTCGCGCGAAGACCACATCGTGCCCATTGGCGGCGCCTACGGCTCGGTCAACCACCTGCCCGGCAAGAAGCGGTTCGTGATGGGTGCGTCGGGCCACATTGCCGGCGTGATCAACCCGCCGGCCAAGAAAAAGCGCAGCTACTGGACCAACGACAAGCTGCCCAAGACCCATGATGAGTGGCTCAAGGGCGCCAAAGAACACCCCGGCAGCTGGTGGACCGACTGGTCTGCCTGGCTCAAGGGCCACGCTGGCAAGCAAATTGCTGCCCCCAAAGCCTACGGCAAGGGCAAGTACAAAGCCCTTGAGCCCGCCCCCGGAAGCTATGTCAAGGCCAAGGCCTGACGACTCAACGTCGTCATCCCGGGCTTGACCCGGGATCCACGCCGCGAATGATGCAGCGCATCGCCGTGGATTGCGGGTCAAGCCCGCAATGACAAACTGCTGATTTTTGAGGAGACTTTTCAAATGGAAGACATCGTCATCGTTTCGGCCGTGCGCACGGCCGTGGGCAAGTTCGGCGGCTCGCTCGCCAAGATCCCCGCGCCCGAGCTGGGCGCCATCGTCATCAAGGAAGCCCTGGCCCGCGCCAAGGTGGACCCGGCCCAGGTGGGCGAGGTGATCATGGGCCAGGTGCTGGCCGCGGGCTCGGGCCAGAACCCGGCGCGCCAGGCCACGCTGAAGGCCGGCCTGCCCAAAGAGGTACCTGCCCTGACCATCAACGCGGTGTGCGGCTCGGGCCTGAAGGCCGTGATGCTGGCCGCGCAGGCCATTGCCTGGGGCGACAGCGACATCGTGGTGGCCGGCGGCCAGGAAAACATGAGCGCCGCGCCGCACGTGCTGATGGGCAGCCGCGACGGCCAGCGCATGGGCGACTGGAAGATGCAGGACACCATGATCGTGGACGGCCTGTGGGACGTGTACAACCAGTACCACATGGGCATCACCGCCGAGAACGTGGCCAAGGCCCACGACATCAGCCGTGACCAGCAGGACGCCCTGGCACTGGCCAGCCAGCAAAAGGCCGCCGCCGCGCAGGACGCGGGCAAGTTCAAGGACGAAATCGTCGCCGTGACCATCCCCCAGAAAAAGGGCGATCCGGTCGTCTTCGCGGCCGACGAATACATCAACAAGAAGACCAACGCAGAAGCCCTGGCCGGCCTGCGCCCCGCCTTTGACAAGGCTGGCAGCGTGACCGCGGGCAACGCCTCGGGCCTGAACGACGGCGCCGCCGCGCTGGTGATGATGAGCGCGAAAAAGGCGGCGGCCCTGGGCCTCAAGCCCCTGGCCACCATCAAGGCCTTCGGCACCAGCGGCCTGGACCCGGCCACCATGGGCATGGGCCCGGTGCCCGCCACGCGCAAGGTGCTGGAGCGCGCCGGCTGGCAGGCCGCCGACGTGGACCTGTTCGAGCTGAACGAAGCCTTTGCCGCGCAGGCCTGCGCCGTCAACAAGGAACTGGGCATTGACGCGGCCAAGGTCAACGTGAACGGTGGCGCCATTGCCATCGGGCACCCGATCGGTGCGTCGGGTGCGCGCATTCTGGTCACGCTGCTGTACGAAATGCAGCGCCGCGACGCGAAGAAGGGCATTGCCGCGCTGTGCATCGGCGGCGGCATGGGGGTTTCCCTTGCTGTGGAACGTGCCTGATCAGGTTCCAATCAACAACGACAAATCAACGGAGTCAAAACAATGAGCCAAAAAGTAGCGTACGTCACCGGTGGCATGGGTGGCATCGGAACGGCCATCTGCCAGCGCCTGCACAAGGAGGGCTTCAAGGTCATCGCCGGCTGCGGCCCCACGCGCGACCACGCCAAGTGGCTGGCCGAGCAGAAGGCCCTGGGCTACACCTTCCACGCATCCGTCGGCAATGTCGGCAACTGGGAATCGACGGTCGAGGCCTTCACCAAGACCAAGGCCGAGCACGGCGTGATCGACGTGCTGGTGAACAACGCCGGCATCACGCGCGACCGCATGTTCCTGAAGATGACGCGTGAAGACTGGGACGCGGTGATCGAGACCAACCTCAACAGCATGTTCAACGTGACCAAGCAGGTCGTGGCCGACATGGTGGAAAAGGGTTGGGGCCGCATCATCAACATCAGCTCGGTCAACGGTGAAAAGGGCCAGGCTGGCCAGACCAACTATTCGGCCGCCAAGGCCGGCATGCACGGCTTCACCATGGCGCTGGCGCAGGAGCTGGCCACCAAGGGCGTGACGGTCAACACCGTGAGCCCCGGCTACATCGGCACCGACATGGTCAAGGCCATCCGCGAGGACGTACTGGCCAAGATCGTGGCCACCGTGCCCGTCAAGCGCCTGGGCGAACCCAGCGAGATCGCTTCCATCATTGCGTGGCTGGCGTCGGAAGAGGGTGGTTATTCGACCGGCGCCGATTTCTCGGTGAACGGCGGTTTGCACATGGGGTAAGGCATTTTGGGAGGGGCGAGGGTCCCGCGCCAGCGGGATCGACCACCAAAATGACTTGCTGCTTCAGCGGGCCTCGATGGCCCGTTGAAGCAACAGGCGATCCAGGACCCGCTTCGGCGGGTTTTGTTTTTTTGGGGCACATCGCATTGTGGAGACGCCCTCCACAAACCTGCCCCATTCACCCCGTACGATGCAGCCATGCGCCTGCGCATCGTCCATCAACTGTCGCTGCTGCTCGTGGCCACCGTCTTGCTGTCGGTCCTGGCCATTGGCGGTTTTGTGGCGTGGAACCTGAAAGCCGGCTTTTCGGACTATCTGCGCGCGCGTGACCGCGAGCATCTGGAGCGCTTTGCCAGCCTGGTGGCTGCGCGCGCCCGCGACCCTGCGTTTGTGGACAACATGTCGCGCGGCATTCCCATGCGCGACATCATGGACGAATTTGCCCAGGCCGAGGGCATCACGCCGCCCGAGCGCCGAGCGCCGCCGCCGCGCCGCGAGGCGGGCCCCGATGAAGGCCCGCGCGGCGAACGGCCCCGGCCTCCGCCCCCGCGCGGCCCGCCCGAGGGCATGGCGCGGCGCATCCAGATCCTGGACGCCCAGGGCGTGCGGGTGGGCGGCCCGGCGTTTGCCGACGGGCGCAACGTGTTGCAGGCGCCGGTGGTGGTCAACGGCCAGACGGTGGCCCAGGTGCGCATGCTGCCCAGCACCGAGCTGGACGGCGTGGACTTGCGCTTCCTGAGCCGGCAGTACATTGGCCTGGGGCTGGCGGCCGGCGTCACGCTGTTGCTGGCCCTGCTGGCCGCCGCATTTGCCGCACCGCGCCTGAGCCGGCCGCTGCGCCAGCTGCAGGCGGCCACGCAGCGCATCGCTGGCGGCGAACTGGCGGTGGTGGTGCCCGAAACCGGATCGCGCGAGATGGCGGCGCTGATCGGCGACGTGAACCGCATGGCGGCTGAGCTGAAAAAGCTGGAGGGCGCGCGGCGCAGCTGGATCGCCCAGATTTCGCATGAGCTGCGCACGCCACTGTCGGTGCTGCTGGGCGAGATTGAATCCATCCAGGATGGCGCGCGCGCGCCCAGCGCCGATGTGCTGGCCAACCTGCGCAGCGAGGTTTTGCAGCTGGTGCGGCTGGTCAATGACCTGCATATGCTGTCCATGGCCGACCTGGGCGCGCTGCCTTGTGAGTTCAGCGACGGCGACGCCGCCGTGGTGCTGGAACGCGCGGCCCGCCGGTTTGAGCCCCGGCTGCACAAGGCGGGGCTGGCGCTGGATCTGCGCGGCGGCCCCGTGTCCGTCCCCGTGCGGTGGGACATCGGGCGCATTGAACAGCTGCTGACCAACCTGCTGGAAAACAGCCTGCGCTACACCACCGCGCCCGGACAGGTGCGCGTGCAATGGAGCCGGGTGCCGGCCGGGCTGGAACTGCGCGTGGAAGACACCCCGCCCGGCGTCGCGCCGGGCGAGCTGGAGCAGCTGTTTGAGCCGCTGTTTCGCGCCGACACCGCGCGCCAGCGCGCCACCGGCGGCAGCCACGGTAGCCACGGTAGCGGCCTGGGCCTGGCGATCTGCCGCGCCATCGTGCAGGCGCATGGCGGTACGATCCGCGCCGGGGCATCGGCGCTGGGCGGCCTGGCCGTGGTGGCCTGCCTGCCACTGAATGCAGACGCCGACGGAGACCCCGCGTGACGCCCGAACCCCGCCGCATCCTGGTCGTTGAAGACGACGCGCGCATTGCCGACATGCTGGACAACTACCTGCAGGCCCAGGGCTGGCGCACCACGGTGCTGGGCAACGGCTTGCAGGTGGCGCCCGAGGTCCGCCGCATGGAGCCCGCGCTGGTGCTGCTGGACATCATGCTGCCCGGCCAGGACGGCGTGGAAGTGTGCCGCGAGGTGCGGACGTTTTCCGCCGTGCCCATCATCATGGTCACGGCCCGGGTGGACGAGATCGACCGCCTGATCGGGCTGGAGGTGGGCGCGGACGACTATGTGTGCAAGCCCTTCAGCCCGCGCGAGGTGGTGGCGCGCATCAAGGCGCTGCTGCGCCGTGCCGAGGGGCGCCTGGGCGCCGGCGCGCCGCCGCACGGCTTTCGCGTGGACGACAACGCGCTGCGCATCGCCTGGCAGGAGCACTGGCTGCCCCTGACGCCGCTGGAGTTCCGCCTGTTCAAGCGGCTGCTGTCGCGCCCGGGCCATGTGTTTTCGCGCAACGCGCTGCTCGAAAGCGTGCACGAAGACTTCCGCGACACCACCGACCGCGCGATTGACAGCCACATCAAGAACCTGCGGCGCAAGATCGGCAAGCTGCGGCCCCAGGGCTCGGCCATCGTGTCGGTCTATGGCATGGGCTACCGGTTCGACCCGGACACCGAAGAATCCGTATCGTGAGCAGCGGCGCCGGATTGCCTCCACAGTCCGTCCACAAAGGCTTCTGACAATGGGTTTGAACATCCCACGGAGGCAACCCATGCAAACCAACCATCTGTCCCTGGCGGCAAGCGCCGTCATCCTGCTGGCCCTGACCGTGCTGCTGGCCGCCTGCGGCGGTGGCGGCGGGGGCACGGCCGCGCCGGTGGAAACGGCCGCCACCACCTTGGCGCCCACCCCGGCGGCCACACCGGACGCTGCACCCGCCGCACCCGCACCGGCCACCACGGCGCTGCCCGGCCTGAGCATTGACCTGGCCAACCTGCCCAACTACGCCGCGCCGGTGCCGCCCGCCTACTACAACGCCGGCGTGCTGGCCGATGACAACACACCAGCTGGCAACCCGGCCACGAACGCCGCGGCCACCCTGGGCCGCGTGCTGTTTTACGACCGCCAGCTCAGCGTGAACAACACCGTGTCCTGCGCGTCCTGCCACCAACAGGCCCAGGGCTTTGGCGACCCGCGGCGCTTCAGCCTGGGCTTTGCCGGCGGCGCCACCACGGCGCACGCCATGCGCCTGGGCAATGTGCGCTACTACGCGCCGGGCAGCATGTTCTGGGACAAGCGGGCGGCCACGCTGGAGGCCCAGGCCACCCAGCCCATCCAGCATCCGGTGGAAATGGGCTTTGACGCATCGGCCGGCGGGCTGCCCACGCTGTTCGCCAAGCTGCAGGCGCTGCCGTATTACCCGGCTCTGTTCACCGCGGCGTTTGGCGACCCGGCCGTGACCGAAGCGCGCGTGCAGCGTGCGCTCGCGCAGTTCCAGCGCGCCATGGTGTCTACTGGCAGCCGCTGGGACGCGGGTTACGCCGCCAACTACAACCCGGCCCTGCCCGACGATGGGCTGGGCGCGCCGATTGCCAGCTTCACCGCGCAAGAAGAGCGCGGCCGCCAGCTTTTCATCCTGGGGCGGGGGCAGGGCGGGCTGGCCTGCGCGGCCTGCCATGTGCCGCCCACGTTTGCGCTGGCTGCCAATTCGCGCAGCAACGGGCTGGATGCGGGCGAGACGCGCATCTTCAAGTCGCCGTCGCTCAAGAGCGTGTCGCGCAGCGGCGCCTTCATGCACGACGGGCGGTTCTCGTCGCTGGAGCAGGTGGTGGAGCACTACAACAGCGGCGTGCAGGCGGGCCCGGCGCTGGACAACCGGCTGCAGGCCGGCAACGCGCCACGCCGGCTGAACCTGACCGAGGCAGACAAGGCCGCGCTGGTGGCCTTCCTGCGCACGCTGGACGACACCGCGCTGGCGGCGGACGCCAGATTCGCCAGCCCGTTTACCCAGTGACGGGCGGCGCAGCAGCTGACGCCGCCCGGCCGCTCAGGCCAGGTCTTCGATCACCAGATGGCGATATTTGGTGGCGTAGGAAATGCGGTCGTGGCGCAGCACGTTCATGATGTGCTCGGTCTCCTCGGACGACGGCGCATGGATCATCAGCGCGCTGTGGCCCTGGGCGGCCAGCTCGGCATAGCGGCGCACGGTGGCCGCCTCGGAGCCGGCCGAGGGCAGGGGGGTGTCGGCGCTGCCCACGGTGCTGGCAATCACGCCCAGCACGGCCTCGGTGGGCACTTCCATGAACGATTCGCCGCTGTAGCCGTCGGCCAGCAGCCGCTCCACCGCCTGGCTGCGTTCGGCCTCGTTGGCGAACATCAGGAACATGTAGCCAGTGGGGTAGAACACCCCGCCCAGCGTCAGCATGTTGGGGTCAAGCGCAAAGGGTTTCAGGGCAACGGTTTTCACGGCAACTCCTTCGGTACTGGAATGCGTTCATTACCGCCTGAAACAGCGCGCAGGCTTGTCAGCGGCATCTTGCATCGCGGGTAGGACCGGCCCGCGCCTTGCCTCCAAATAGTAGCCCCTGGCGAACCCGGTACAGTTCTTTTTGTGCAACCAAATTCAAGCAATTCCCCCTGGCGCCTGAGCGTCGCGCCCATGATGGATTGGACCGACCGCCATTGCCGGTATTTCCATCGCCTGCTCAGCCGCCACGCCCTGCTGTACACCGAGATGGTGACGACTGGCGCGCTGATTCATGGCGACGTGCCGCGCCACCTGCGCTTCAATGCCGAGGAACACCCGGTGGCCCTGCAGCTGGGCGGCAGCGAGCCGGCCGATCTGGCGCACAGCGCCCGGCTGGGCCAGCAATGGGGCTATGACGAAATCAACCTCAACTGCGGCTGCCCCAGCGAGCGCGTGCAGCGCGGCGCGTTCGGCGCCTGCCTGATGGCCGAGCCGGCGCTGGTGGCCGACTGCGTGAAGGCCATGGTGGACGTGGTGGACGTGCCGGTGACGGTCAAGCACCGCATTGGCATCGACAAGACCGAAAGCTATGAATTCGTGCGCGATTTCGTGGGCACCGTGGCCGAAGCCGGCTGCAAGGTGTTCATCGTCCATGCGCGCAACGCCTGGCTGCAGGGCCTGAGCCCGAAGGAAAACCGCGAGGTGCCGCCGCTGCGTTACGCGCTGGTGCACCGGCTGAAGGCCGAATTTCCGCACCTGACCATCGCCATCAACGGCGGCATCACCACCAGCGAGCAGGTAGCGCAACAGCTACAGCTGCTGGACGGCGTGATGATCGGCCGCGAGGCTTACCACAACCCCTGGTGGCTGGCCTCCTGGGATGCAGCGTTCTTTGGCGCGGACGGTGTGGGCGGCCCGGACGGCGTGGCCCTGACCCGCGAGCAGGTCGAGGCGCAGATGTGCGACTACATGGCCCGCGAGGCCGCCGCCCATGGCACGCCCTGGAGCAGCATTGCCCGGCACATGCTGGGCCTGCGCAATGGCCTGCCCGGCGCGCGGCGCTGGCGCCAGGTCTGGAGCGACCACAAGCTCAAAAGCCTGCCGCCGCATGAGGTGATGGCCCTGGCGCACGGCGCCGTGCGGGAGGCAGCGTAGGCCATGGCGGACCGCCTGCTGAAGATGCGCTGGTTGGCGCGGGCGGGTGTGCTTGCTGCGTGTCTGGTGCTGACCGGTGCCATGGCCGCTGACGGGCCTGGCGTCCTGCATTCGCTGCGGGTCTGGGACCGGGTGGAAGTCACGGTGTCGCCAGACGTGCAGCAGGCAACGCGGCTGGACATCGTGCTGGTGTACGACATTGCGCTGATGCCGCACATGCCGCGCAGTGCGGCGGACTGGTTCGCCAAAAGCGCGGCGCTGCAGGCCGCTGCGGGGCGGGGGCTGGGTGTGGTGTCGCTGGAGGTACCAGCCATGCCGCCAAAGCGCCTGGTCAAATTGCCGCCCGGCGCGGGCAAGGCGGCGGGCGCGTTGGTGTACGCGGACTTGCCGCCAGGCCAGGGCGCCACCGCCGCACCGCTGGCGCCCCACCGCTGCGTGCGCATCCTGCTGGCGCACCAATTGGCCCAGCAGCCCTGCTAGCGCCGGTTCCTAACGCGCCGCCGGTACCGCAAAGTCGCGGATCAGGGCCGCCGTGCGGCCCGCCACTTCGCGCGAGACCTGGTCGGTCAGCGCCACCACCACCAGGTCCAGCGCGGGCACCACATAGAGGAACTGGCCGCCGTAGCCGGTGGCGTAAAACGCGGGCAGGTTGTCCCCCGGCGTGGATGACAGCCACCACAGGTAACCATAGCCCCACAGCTCCCTGGGCCCGCGCGCGGGCTGGCCGGTGTCGATCTGGCGGGTGGTGGCCTCCTTGAGGTAGGCCGCGGGTACCAGCTGGCGGCCCTGCCATTGGCCGCCGGCGCGCATCATCTGGCCGATGCGCAGAAGGTCAGGCGCGGTCAGGCGCAACTCGGAGGCACCGTTGGGCACGCCGTCCTGCCCGGTGGGCCACTGCACGCCCTCAATGCCCAGCGGCGTGAACAGCTCGGCCTGCGCGAAAGCGGCCAGCGGCACTTTCAGTCGGCGCGCCAGCGCCTGGGCCACCAGGTGGGTGTCGATGTTGCTGTAATAAAAGCGGCTGCCGGGCGCCTGCACCAGCGGGCGGCCCAGCGCATGGGCCAGCAGGCCCGGCGCAAACAGGCGCTGAACGAAATCAGGGTAATCGGTGTTGGCGTCCAGCCCGCCCCGGTCGAAGCCCGGTGACAGCGTGAGCAGGTGGCACAGCGTCACGCGCTGCAGCGCGGCGGCGTTGGGGCCCTGCGCATGATCCGGGAAGAACGCCGCGAGCGGTTCGTCCACGCTGGCGATAGCGCCTTGGCCGATGGCAATGCCCACCAGCAGGGACAGCACCGACTTGGTGACGGATGCAATGTTCAGGCGGGTGGCCGCCGTGGTGTCCGCGCGGTAGTGGGTGAACGGTGTGCCGCGCCGCTCCATCAGCAAGGCGCGCACGTTCGGCGCGCCGCGCAGCTGCGCTTCAAGCGCCTGCAGCCGCTCGGGATGGAAGGCCGGGGCAGCGGTCTGGCCATGCGCGGGATGGCCAACCAGACCAGCAGCAATGCCCAAGGCCAGCAGCGTGCGGCGGGTGGTCCGAAGGCCGCTGCGCACGGGTCAGGCGGCTGCTTCCAGCCCGTTGCGGAAGTGCGCCTGCATGCGCTGCATGGCGCCAGCGCTGTCGCGTTGCACGATGGCCTGCATGATCGCGCGGTGCTCGGCCAGCGACTCGCCAATGCGCCCCGACTTGAGCAGCGAGTTGTGGCGGTTCAGCTTCATGACCTTGCGCAGGTCGGCCACCATCTGGTCGCGCCAGCGGTTGTCGGCAATCTCCAGCAGCCGCATGTGAAATCGTTCATTGACCGCAAAGAACTTTTCGCGGTCTGCCACGGCGGCTTCCAGGTCGGCGTGCAGGGCCTGCAGTTCCTGCAGTTCGGCGTCGGACGCGCGGGTGGCCACCACCCCGGCGGCGTCGGACTCCAGCAGGCTGAGCAGGTGGTACACGTCGCTCAGGTCTTTTTCATTGACTTCGGTGACGTAGGCGCCGCGGCGCACCTTCATGGTCACCAGGCCCTCGGCCGCCAGCACCTTCAGCGCCTCACGCAGGGGGGTGCGGCTGATGCCGTATTCCTCGGCCAGTTTCAGCTCGTCGATCCAGCTGCCCGGCTCCAGTTCGCGGCGGAAGATGCGCTGACGCAGCAGCTCGGCCACCTCTTCATAAAGTGCGCGGGGGGTCAGGGTGACGGCAGCCATGGCGCGGATTCTAAGCCAGGAAATATTTTGCATCAATAATTATGAATGATGTAGACTTCGGGGAAACCCTTTACAAGACGGTGCCATGAGCCAAAATCAGCCTGAATTCCCGCCCGCCAGCCTTGAAGCCTGGGCCAAGGCGGCCGCCAAGTCCGCGCCCGGCGGCGATGTGGACGCCCTGAACTGGCATACGCCCGACGGCATCACCGTCAAGCCGCTGTACACGGCGGCGGACACGGCCGGCCTGCCCCATACCAACAACTTGCCTGGCTTCGCGCCCTACCTGCGCGGCCCGCAGGCCACCATGTATGCGGTGCGCCCCTGGACGATCCGCCAGTACGCGGGCTTTTCCACGGCCGAGGAATCCAATGCCTTCTACCGCAAGGCGCTGGCTGCCGGCGGGCAGGGCGTGAGCGTGGCGTTTGACCTGGCCACCCACCGCGGCTATGACAGCGATCACCCGCGCGTGACGGGCGACGTGGGCAAGGCCGGCGTGGCCATCGACAGCGTGGAGGACATGAAGATCCTGTTCGACCAGATCCCGCTGGACAAGGTGAGCGTGTCCATGACCATGAACGGCGCGGTGCTGCCAGTGCTGGCGGGCTATGTGGTCGCGGCGGAGGAGCAGGGCGTATCGCAGGACAAGTTGAGCGGAACCATCCAGAACGACATCCTCAAGGAGTTCATGGTCCGCAACACCTACATCTACCCGCCCAAGCCGAGCATGCGCATCATCGGCGACATCATCGAGTACACGGCCAAGCACATGCCGAAGTTCAACTCGATCAGCATCAGCGGCTATCACATGCAGGAAGCCGGCGCCAACCAGGCGCTGGAGCTGGCCTTCACCCTGGCCGACGGCAAGGAGTACGTGAAGACGGCCATTGCCAAGGGCATGGACGTGGATGACTTCGCCGGCCGCCTGAGCTTCTTCTGGGCCATCGGCATGAACTTCTACCTGGAAGTGGCCAAGATGCGCGCGGCGCGTCTGCTGTGGTGCCGCATCATGAAGGGCTTTGATGCGAAGAACCCCAAGAGCCTGATGCTGCGCACGCATTGCCAGACCTCGGGCTGGTCGCTGACCGAGCAGGACCCGTACAACAACATCGTGCGCACCACCATCGAGGCCATGGCGGCCGTGTTTGGCGGCACACAAAGCCTGCACACCAACAGCTTTGACGAAGCGATTGCGCTGCCCACCGAGTTCAGTGCCCGCATCGCGCGCAACACGCAGCTCATCATCCAGGAAGAAACCCACATCACGAATGTGATCGACCCCTGGGCCGGCAGCTACATGATGGAAAAACTCACGCAGGACATGGCCGACGCCGCGTGGAAGATCATCGAGGAAGTGGAAGCCATGGGCGGCATGACCCGCGCCGTGGACAGCGGCTGGGCCAAGCTGAAGATCGAGGCCGCTGCCGCCGAGAAGCAGGCCCGCATCGACTCTGGCCGCGACGTCATCGTGGGCGTCAACAAGTACAAGCTCAAGACGCAGGACGCGGTGGACATCCTGGAAGTGGACAACGTCAAGGTGCGTGACGGCCAGATCGCGCGCCTGAAGCAGATCCGCGCCACGCGCGACGCAGCGAAGGTGCAGGCCGCGCTGGACGCACTGACCGCCGCCGCCGAAAAGGGTGACGGCAATCTGCTGGACCTGAGCATCCAGGCCATTCGCCTGCGCGCCACGGTTGGCGAGGTGAGTGATGCGCTGGAAAAGGTTTTTGGGCGCCACCGCGCCGATACGCAAAAGGTGACCGGTGTGTATGCAGCCGCTTATGACAGTGCCGAGGGCTGGGAACAGCTCAAGACCGAAATCAATGCCTTTGCCGAGCAGCAGGGCCGCCGCCCGCGCGTGATGATCAGCAAGCTCGGCCAGGACGGCCACGACCGAGGCGCCAAGGTGGTGGCAACTGCCTTTGCCGACCTGGGTTTTGACGTGGACATGGGCCCGCTGTTCCAGACCCCCGAGGAATGCGCTCGCCAGGCGATTGAAAACGACGTGCACGCCGTGGGCGTGAGCACGCTGGCCGCCGGCCACAAGACGCTGGTGCCGGCCATCATTGACGAGCTGAAGAAGCAGGGCGCGGACGACATCATCGTTTTCGTGGGCGGCGTGATCCCCCAGCAGGACTATGAGTTCCTGTACGAGGCTGGCGTGAAGGGCATCTACGGCCCCGGCACGCCCATCCCGGCCAGCGCCAAGGACGTGCTGGAGCAGATCCGCAAGGCGATTGCCGCGCAATGAACTTTGCCGCGGGCGTTCTTGGCACCGATGGCCCGGCCCAGCGCCGTGCCATCGCCAAGGCCATCACGCTGCTCGAATCCACCCGGGCGGACCACCGCGCGCAGGCTGATGAACTGCTCACGGCGCTGCTGCCGCACACGGGCCAATCATTCCGCCTGGGCATCAGCGGCGTGCCGGGCGTGGGCAAGAGCACCTTCATCGAGGCGCTGGGCCTGTACCTGATCGGGCAGGGCCACCGCGTGGCCGTGCTGACCATCGACCCGTCCAGCACGGTCTCGGGCGGCTCCATCCTGGGTGACAAGACCCGCATGGAAAAGCTCTCGGTGCATGAGCGCGCCTACATCCGGCCCAGCCCGTCCAGCGGCACGCTGGGCGGCGTGGCCGAAAAGACGCGCGAGGCCATGCTGGTGTGCGAGGCCGCCGGCTACGACGTGGTGATTGTCGAGACGGTGGGCGTGGGCCAGAGCGAGACCGCCGTGGCCGGCATGACGGACATGTTCGTGCTGATGCAACTGCCCAACGCGGGCGACGACCTGCAAGCCATCAAGAAGGGCGTGATGGAGCTGGCCGACCTGGTGGCCATCAACAAGGCCGACATCGACGCCGACGCTGCCACCCGCGCGCAGGCGCAGATCACGAGCGCGCTGCGGTTGCTCGGCCAGCACGGCCGCCCGGACCACGCGCACCATGACGAAAAGATCTGGCACCCGCAGGTGCTCCAGCTGAGCGCGCTGCAGGGCACGGGCGTGGACCGGTTCTGGGCGGCGGTCACGGATTTCAGAACACTGCAGCAAGCCAACGGGCAGCTCGCTGCGCGCCGCCAGCAGCAGTCGCTGGCGTGGATGTGGGAACGCATCGACGCCGGGCTCAAGCAGGCCTTCCGCCAGGACGCGGCCGTGCGCGAGCTGCTGCCGCGCCTGACGCATCAGGTGGCGCACGGCACGCTGGCTGCGTCCACCGCGGCGCGCCAGCTGCTGGGCGCCATGACAGATTTCGGAGAGAAACATGCAAGACATCATTGAACAGCTGGAAAAGAAACGCGCCGCCGCTCGCCTGGGCGGTGGCCAGAAGCGCATTGATGCGCAACATGCCAAAGGCAAGCTCACCGCCCGCGAGCGGCTGGAAATCCTTCTGGACGACGGCACGTTCGAGGAATGGGACATGTTCGTCGAGCACCGCTGCACCGACTTCGGCATGGAGGGCAACAAGCCGCCGGGCGACGGTGTGGTGACGGGCTACGGCATGATCAACGGCCGCCTGGTGTTCGTGTTCAGCCAGGACTTCACCGTGTTTGGCGGCGCTTTAAGCGAAGCCCATGCCGAGAAGATCTGCAAGGTGATGGACCAGGCCATGAAGGTCGGCGCGCCGGTGATCGGCCTGAACGATTCAGGCGGCGCCCGCATCCAGGAAGGCGTGGCCTCGCTGGGCGGTTATGCCGATGTATTCCAGCGCAACGTGATGGCCAGCGGCGTGGTGCCGCAGATCAGCATGATCATGGGCCCCTGCGCTGGCGGCGCGGTTTACAGCCCGGCCATGACGGACTTCATCTTCATGGTCAAGGACAGCAGCTACATGTTCGTGACCGGCCCCGATGTGGTCAAGACCGTGACGCACGAAGAGGTGACGGCCGAGGAGCTGGGCGGCGCGGTGACGCACACCACGCGCAGCGGCGTGGCCGACATGGCGTTTGACAACGACGTGGAGGCGCTGGTCATGCTGCGCCGCCTGTACAACTACCTGCCGCTGAACAACCGCGACAAGCCACCCATGCGCCCGAGCAACGACCCGGCCGACCGCATGGACATGAGCCTGGACACGCTGGTGCCCGACAACGCCAACAAGCCCTATGACATGAAGGAGCTGATCGCCAAGACGGTGGACGACGGCGACTTCTTCGAGCTGCAGCCGGATTACGCGAAGAACATCATCATCGGCTTTGGCCGCATGGAAGGCCAGACGGTGGGCATCGTGGCCAACCAGCCGCTGGTGCTGGCCGGCTGCCTGGACATCAAGAGCAGCATCAAGGCCGCGCGCTTCGTGCGCTTTTGCGATGCATTCAACATCCCCGTGATCACCTTCGTGGACGTGCCCGGTTTCATGCCCGGCACTTCTCAAGAGTACGGCGGCATCATCAAGCACGGTGCCAAGCTGCTGTACGCCTATGCCGAATGCACCGTGCCCAAGATCACCGTCATCACGCGCAAGGCCTATGGCGGCGCCTATGACGTGATGGCGTCCAAGCACCTGCGCGGCGATGTCAACTTTGCCTGGCCCAACGCCGAGATCGCGGTCATGGGCGCCAAGGGCGCGGTGGAAATCATCTTCCGCGAAGACAAGGGTGACCCGGCCAAGCTGGCCGCCAAAGAGGCCGAATACAAGGCCCGTTTCGCCAATCCGTTCGTGGCCGGTGCCCGTGGCTTTATCGACGACGTGATCCAGCCGCACGAGACGCGCAAGCGCATCTGCCGCAGCCTTGTGATGCTGCGTGACAAAAAACTGGAAAACCCGTGGCGCAAGCACGGCAATATCCCGCTGTGAACAACAGCCTTGTCATTGCGGGCTTGACCCGCAATCCATGGGTCCCGGATCAGGTCCGGGATGACAACCTCCAAGGACACTGAAACATGTTCACCAAAATCCTCATCGCCAACCGCGGCGAAATCGCCTGCCGCGTCATCCTGACAGCCCGCAAGATGGGCATCCAGACCGTGGCTGTTTATTCAGACGTCGACCGCGACGCGCGCCATGTGGCGCTGGCCGACGAAGCGGTGCACATCGGTGCCGCGCCCAGCCGGGAAAGCTATCTGCAGGCCGACCGCATCATCGCGGCGTGCAAGCAGACCGGCGCGCAGGCTGTTCACCCTGGCTACGGTTTCCTGTCCGAGAACGAAGCCTTTGCCAGGAAGGTTGAGGAAGAAGGCATCACCTTCATCGGCCCCAAGCACTACAGCATTGCCGCCATGGGCGACAAGATCGCGTCCAAGAAGCTGGCCAATGAGGCGAAGGTCAACACCATTCCGGGCTGGAACGACGCGATTGAAAACGCCGAGCGCGCGGTGCAGATCGCCCGCGACATCGGCTACCCGGTCATGATCAAGGCCAGCGCCGGCGGCGGCGGCAAGGGCCTGCGCGTGGCTTTCAACGACAAGGAGGCGCTGGAGGGCTTCACCGCCTGCCAGAACGAGGCGCGCAACAGCTTTGGCGACGACCGCATCTTCATCGAGAAATTCGTGCAGGAGCCGCGCCACATCGAGATCCAGGTGCTGGGCGACAGCCAGGGCAACGTGATCTACCTGAACGAGCGCGAATGCTCCATCCAGCGGCGCCACCAGAAAGTGATTGAGGAAGCGCCCAGCCCCTTCATCAGCGACGCCACGCGCCGTGCCATGGGCGAGCAGGCCGTGGCCCTGGCCAAGGCCGTGAAGTACCAGAGCGCGGGCACGGTGGAATTCGTGGTGGGCAAGGACCAGGATTTCTATTTCCTGGAGATGAACACGCGGCTGCAGGTGGAGCACCCGGTGACGGAATGCATCACCGGGCTGGACCTGGTGGAGCTGATGATCCGCGTGGCCGCGGGCGAGCCGCTGCCGCTGGCGCAAAAGGACGTGCAGCGCAATGGCTGGGCGATTGAATGCCGCATCAACGCCGAGGACCCGTTTCGCAACTTCCTGCCCAGCACCGGGCGGCTGGTGCGCTTTCAGCCGCCCAAGGCCAGCATGTGGGCTTCGGACACGCAGCATCTGCATGGGGTCCGTGTGGACACCGGCGTGCAGGACGGCGGCGAAATCCCGATGTACTACGACTCGATGATTGCCAAGCTCATCGTGCACGGCACCGACCGCAACGACGCGATTGCCAAAATGCGCGAGGCGCTGAACGGCTTTGTGATCCGCGGCGTCAGCAGCAACATCCCGTTCCAGGCGGCGCTGCTGGCCCACCCCAAATTCGTCAGCGGTGATTTCAACACCGGCTTCATTGCCGAGCACTACGCGTCGGGCTTCCGCGCCGAGGACGTCGCCCACGACGACCCCGACTTCCTGGTGGCGCTGGCCGCCTACGTCAACCGCCGCGCGCTGCAGCGCTCGGCCGGCATCAGCGGGCAGCTGCGCGGCCATGAGTTCAAGGTGGGCGAGCAATTCGTGGTGGTGCGCCTGGGGGCCGCCGGTGCGCAGGTGCGGCAGGCCGCCAGCGTCACCGATTTCCAGGCGCAGTCGGGCTCCAGCGCCGTGGAAACCAATGGCAAGCGCTATGAAATCTGTAGCGGAAACTGGCACCTGGGTGGCTCGCGCATCCGCGGCACGGTCAATGGCCAGGCCTTCACGGCCCAGGTGGAGCGCGGCACGCCGCGCAACAAGCTGGCCGTGCGGGTGATCCACAACGGCACCCAGCTGGATGCGCTGGTGCTGTCGCCGCGCACCGCCGAACTGCACGCGCTGATGCCCTACAAGGCCCCGCCCGACATGAGCCGCTACGTGCTGTCGCCCATGCCCGGCCTGCTGGTGGAGGTGGCGGTGCAGCCTGGCCAGAAGGTGCAGGCTGGCGAACGCGTGGCCGTGATCGAGGCCATGAAGATGGAAAACGTGCTGTTTGCCGCGGCGGATGGCGTGGTGGGCAAGGTGCTGGCGGCCAAGGGTGAATCGCTCACCGTGGACCAGCCTATTGTTGAATTTGCCTGAGGGAGCCCAGCGATGACCCGTCCTTTCAAAGTCCTCGGCATCCAGCAAATCGCCATTGGCGGCCCCGACAAGACGCGCCTGCAGAAGCTGTGGGTGGACATGCTGGGCCTGGAAATTACCGGCACCTTCAAGAGCGAGCGCGAGAACGTGGACGAGGACATCTGCGCCATCGGCACCGGCCCGTTCAAGGTGGAAGTGGACCTGATGCAGCCGCTGGACCCGGACAGGAAGCCGGCGGTTCACACCACGCCGCTGAACCATGTGGGCCTGTGGATTGATGACCTGCCCACCGCCGTGGACTGGCTGGGTGCCAAGGGCGTGCGCTTTGCGCCCGGCGGCATCCGCAAGGGCGCGGCAGGGTTTGACATCTGCTTCGTCCATCCCAAGGGCAGCGACGAGCTGCCCATTGGCGGCGAGGGCGTGCTGATCGAGCTGGTGCAGGCGCCGCCCGAGGTTATCAAGGCATTTGCCGCGTTGGCGGCACTACCGGCATAACCGGCGGCACAATAACGCGATGGACCTCTCACGCTTTCCCCGCCGCCGCTACACCCCCTTTGCCACGCCGCTGGAGTTCTTGCCGAACTTCACCAAAGCGCTTGCCGCCAGTTGCCCCGGCGGGCAGGGCCCCGAGGTCTGGATCAAGCGCGACGACATGCTGGGCCTGTTCCCCGGCGGCAACAAGACGCGCAAGCTCGAATTCCTGGTGGCCGATGCGCTGGCGCAGGGCGCCGACACGCTGGTGACCTGTGGTGCGCCGCAGTCCAACCACTGCCGCATCACGCTGGCCGCAGCGGTGAAAGAGGGGCTGAAGTGCCGCTTCGTGATCGAGGAGCGCGTGCCCGACAGCTATGACGTCAACGCCAGCGGCAACAATTTCATGTTCCGGCTGATGGGCGTGGAAGCCATCACCGTGGTGCCCGGTGGCAGCAACATGGCCGCTGCCATGCAGAAGATGGCCGACGAAGTCGCGGCCCTGGGCCGCAAGGCCTACATCATCCCCGGCGGCGGCTCCAACGCCATCGGAGGCCTGGGCTATGTGGCCTGCGCGCAGGAGCTGCAGCAGCAGCTGTTCGAGCAGGGCGTGCAGATCGACCGCGTGGTGGTGGGCTCGGGCAGCTCCGGCACGCACGGTGGGCTGGTGGCGGGCTTTCTGGGCAACCACATCAACATCCCCATCGTGGGCATCGGCGTCAGCCGTGACCCGGCCGACCAGCAGCCGCTGGTGCTGAAGGAGGCGCAAGCCGTCTGCGGCCTGCTGGGCCTGGACATCACCGTGCGGCCGCAAGACGTGGTGTGCGTGGGCGGCTACTGGCAGCCCAAGTATTCCGTGCCCAACGCCGCCATGGTCGAGGCCGTGCAGCTGCTGGCCCGCACCGAAGGCATCCCGCTGGACCCGGTGTACACCGGCAAGATCATGGCTGGCCTGATCGGCCTGGCCCGCCAGGGCTACTTCAAGCCCGGCGAAAAGCTGCTGTTCCTGCACACCGGCGGGCTGCCGTCGCTGCATGCCTATGAAGCCGTGGTGCTGGGCGACCCGGCTGCCACGCGCTGACGCGAAACTTACATCCTCGGGGATTCCCCCGAGAGCGTTCTGGCACACCGCAGGCTTAGACTGACCTACCCGCCAGCACCGTCCTGGTGCATGGCGTGGCAAGGAGACAGCTTTGCAGCCATCCAACATTGCCAACCCGGCCTATTTCCACAAGGTCGTTGATTGCCAGTACGCTTGCCCCGCCCACACCCCCGTTCCTGAATACATCCGCCTGATCGCCCAGGGCCGCTACGGCGACGCCTACATGGTCAACTGGGTGTCCAACGTGTTTCCCGGCATCCTCGGGCGCACCTGCGACCGGCCGTGCGAGCCGGCGTGCCGGCGGGGCAGGGTGGAGGAGGCGAATGCGCAGCATCCCGAACCCGTGGCCATCTGCCGCCTGAAACGCGTGGCCGCTGACATGAAGGACGACGTGGGTCAGCGCATGCCCAGGCCGGCCCCAAAGAAGAACGGCAAGCGCGTGGCCTGCATCGGCGCAGGCCCCGCGTCGCTCACGGTGGCGCGCGACCTGGCGCCGCTGGGCTATGACGTGACGGTGTATGACGGCGAGGCCAAGGCGGGCGGCTTCATCCGCACGCAGATCCCGCGCTTTCGCCTGCCCGAATCGGTGATTGACGAAGAAACGGGCTACGTCCTGGACCTGGGCGTCACGTTCAAAAGCGGTGAGCGCATTGAATCCATGAAGGCGCTGCTGGAGGACAAGACGGGCGGGGGCTATGACGCCGTGTTCGTCGGCTGCGGCGCGCCGCGCGGGCGCGACCTGGACCTGCCGGGGCGCAAGGAGGCCGCGGCCAGCATCCACATCGGCATCGACTGGCTGGCGTCAGTGTCGTTCGGCCACATCACGCAGATAGGCAAACGCGTGATCGTGCTGGGCGGCGGCAACACCGCCATGGACTGCTGCCGCTCGGCGCGGCGCCTGGGCGGGACGGACGTGAAGGTCATCGTGCGCAGCGGGTTCGAGGAAATGAAGGCCTCCCCCTGGGAAAAGGAAGACGCCCAGCACGAGGGCATCCCCATCATCAACTACCACGTGCCCAAGGCCTTTGTGCACCAGGGCGGCAAGCTGCAGGGCATGACGTTTGAAATCGTGCAGGCGGTGTACGACAGCAAGGGCAAGCGCAGCCTGGTGCCCACGGGTGAGCCCGACGCTTTTTTTGAATGCGACGAGGTGCTGGTGGCCGTGGGCCAGGAAAACGCCTTCCCGTGGATCGAGCGCGACTGCGGCATCGCCTTTGACCAATGGGGCCTGCCCGTCCTGGCCAAGGACACGCACCAGTCCAGCCTGGCGCAGGTGTTCTTTGGCGGCGATGCGGCCTTTGGTCCCAAGAACATCATCACGGCCGTGGCCCACGGGCATGAGGCGGCTGTGTCGATCGACCGGCTGCTCAACGGTGAAGACATTGCCCTGCGGCCCGCCCCCATGACCAACCTGATGTCCCAGAAGATGGGCATCCACGAGTGGAGCTACGACAACGACACCTCCAACGACCAGCGCTTCAAGGTGCCCTGGGCCCAGGCCGAAAAGGCGCTGGCCAGCATCAAGGTGGAGGTGGAGCTGGGCTTTGACGCTGCCACGGCCTTCAAGGAAGCCCAGCGCTGCCTGAACTGCGATGTGCAGACGGTGTTCACCGAGCCGGCCTGCATTGAATGCGATGCCTGCGTGGACATCTGCCCCATGGACTGCATCAGCTTCACTGACAACGCAGATGAGGCCGAGCTGCGTACGCGGCTGAAAGCGCCCGCGCTCAACACGTCGCAGGACCTGTATGTGTCGCACACGCTCAAGACAGGCCGCGTGATGGTCAAGGACGAAGACGTCTGCCTGCACTGTGGCCTGTGCGCCGAGCGTTGCCCCACGGGGGCCTGGGACATGCAGAAGTTCCTGCTGATTACGGCCAAGGCCGCACCGCTGGGCTTGAGTGGAACGCAGGAGGTGGCCGTATGAACCGGATTGAAGCTGTCAACGACTTTGTCATCAAGTTTGCCAACGTCAACGGCTCGGGCTCGGCCAGTGCCAACGAGCTGTTCGCCAAAGCCATCATGCGCATGGGCGTGCCGGTCAGCCCGCGCAACATCTTCCCCAGCAACATCCAGGGCCTGCCCACCTGGTACGAGGTACGCGTGACTGAGCAGGGTTACCTGGGCCGGCGCGGTGGCATCGACATGATGGTGGCCATGAACCCGCAGACCTGGGACGCCGACGTGGCCGAGCTGGAAAGCGGCGGCTACCTGTTCTATGACAGCACGCGGCCGTTGCCGAAAGAAAAATTCCGCGACGACATCCACGTGATCGGCATGCCGCTCACGGAAATCTGCAACGCCGTCTATACCGACCCGCGCCAGCGCCAGCTGTTCAAGAACATCGTCTATGTGGGCGCGCTGTCGGTGCTGCTGGAAATCGAACCTGAGGTGATCGAGAAGCTGTTTGGCGAGCAGTACAAAGGCAAGGAAAAGCTGCTGGCCTCCAACGTGCAGGCTCTGCACCTGGGCCGCGACTTTGCCAAAGAGCACCTGCAGGCGCCGCTGGGCATCCGCGTGCGGCGCGCCGACAAGGTGGGCGAGCGCATCTTTGTGGACGGCAACACGGCGGCGGCCCTAGGCTGCGTGTATGGCGGCGCCACGGTGGCGGCCTGGTACCCGATCACGCCGTCGTCGTCGGTGGCTGAAGCCTTCCAGAAATACTGCGCGAAGTACCGCGTAGACCCGGCTACCGGCCAGAACCATTACGCCATCGTGCAGGCCGAGGACGAAATCGCCTCCATCGGCATGGTGGTGGGCGCGGGCTGGAATGGCGCGCGGGCGTTTACCGCCACATCCGGCCCCGGCGTGTCGCTCATGACGGAGTTCATCGGCCTGGCCTACTTTGCCGAGATTCCGGTGACCATCATCAACGTGCAGCGCGGCGGGCCGTCCACCGGCATGCCCACGCGCACCCAGCAGGCCGACATCCTGGCCTGTGCCTATGCGTCGCACGGTGACACCAAGCACGTGCTGCTGTTCCCGCAGGACCCGACCGAGTGCTTCGAGCATTCCGCGGCGGCGCTGGACCTGGCCGACCGGTTGCAGACGCCGGTGTTCGTCATGACCGACCTGGACATCGGCATGAACCAGCGCCTGTGCGAGCCCTTTGCCTGGGACGACAGCCGCCCGCTGGACCGTGGCAAGGTCATGACCGCCGCCGAGCTGGACGCGGGTCGGGACTTTGGCCGCTACAAGGACGTGGACGGCGACGGCATTCCCTGGCGCACCCTGCCGGGCACCCACCCCACCAAGGGCAGCTACTTCACCCGCGGCACCACGCGCAACTCCTATGCCCAGTATTCGGAGCGGGGCCCCGACTACATCTACAACGTGGAACGGCTGCTGAAGAAATTCGCCACCGCCGCCACGCTGGTGCCCCAGCCCGTGCTGCGACCGGCCGCAGGCAGGACGCCGCTGGGCGTCATCTATTTCGGCTCGACCAGCCCGGCCATGGCCGAGGCGCTGGACGCGCTGGCGCTTGCCGGCGTGCAGCTGGACGCGCTGCGGCTGCGCGCATTCCCGTTCCCCGCATCGGTGCGCGAGTTCATCGACGCCCATGAGCGGGTGTTCGTGGTGGAGCAGAATCGCGACGGCCAGATGCACAGCCTGCTGGTCAACGAGCTGGACGTAAGCCCAGCGCAGCTGGTGCGCGTGCGCCACTTTGACGGCACTCCGATCACCGCCCGCTTCATTACCCAGGCCATCCAGAGCCATGTGCAGGCAAGGGAGACAACGCCATGACCTACCTCACCAAACCCCGGCTGCACCACCCCACGCTGGAAAAAAACAAGGTCGGCTACACCCGGCGCGACTACGAGGGCAAGATTTCCACGCTGTGCGCGGGCTGCGGCCACGACAGCATCAGCGCGGCCATCATCCAGGCCTGCTGGGAACTGGACATCCAGCCTCACCGCGTGGCCAAGCTGTCGGGCATTGGCTGCAGCTCCAAGACGCCGGACTACTTCCTGGGGGCATCGCACGGCTTCAACACCGTGCACGGCCGCATGCCCAGCGTGCTCACCGGCGCCAACCTGGCCAACCGGGACCTGCTGTACCTGGGCGTGTCGGGCGACGGCGATTCGGCGTCCATTGGCCTGGGGCAGTTTGCCCATGCCATGCGCCGCGGCGTGCGCATGGCCTACATCGTGGAAAACAACGGCGTGTACGGGCTGACCAAGGGCCAGTTCTCGGCCACGGCCGACCAGGGCAGCAAGAGCAAGAAGGGCGTGGTCAACAGCGACAGCCCGGTGGACCTGGTGGCCATGGCCCTGCAGCTGGGCGCCACCTATGTGGCGCGGGGCTTTTCCGGCAACAAGGCGCAGCTGGTGCCGCTGATCAAGGGGGCCATCAGCCACGGCGGGGCGGCCTTCATCGACGTGATCAGCCCCTGCGTGGCCTTCAACAACCACCCGGGCAGCACCAAGAGCTATGACTATGTGCGCGAGCACAACGAGTCGGTCAGCCGTATCGACTTCATCAGCGCGCGCGACGAAATTACCCTGGACGCCGCCCCCGGCGAGGTGGCCGACGTGCGCCAGCACGACGGCACGCTGTTGCGCCTGCGCAGCCTGCATGAAGGCTATGACGCCACCGACCGGCATGCGGCGCTGAACTTCATGCAGGCCCACCAGGCACGCGGCGAGGTGGTCACCGGCCTGCTGTACGTGGACCCGCTGGCCACGGACCTGCACACGGCGCTGAACACCAGCGCCACCGCGCTCAATGCGCTGGACGCCACTCGGCTGTGCCCCGGCGCGGCCGCGCTGGACCGGCTGAACGCTTCCTTGCGCTAGCCCTGCGTGGCGCCTAAAGTGGCTGTAAAGGAGTCCGCCATGGCTGAACGCACCGTTTTCCAGTCGCTCTCGCAAAGGCGCGTGATCCGCCTGGGGCCGCTGGCCACGGTGCGCGAGGCCGCCGGCGTGATGACGCGCGCCCACTGCGGCAGCGTGCTCATCATGGAACTGCCGGATGTGCTGCTGGGTATCGTGACTGAGCGCGACCTGATGACGCGCGTGCTGGCCAAGGGGCTGGACCCAGATGCCACCGCCCTGCGCGACGTCATGACGCACAACCCCATCTGCGTGCCGCCCGAAACCCGGGTGTCCGACGCCGTGGTGATCATGATCGAGCGGGGCTTCCGTCACCTGCCCATCGTGGGGCCGGGCGCGAAGGTGCTGGGTGTTTTTTCGGTGCGTGATGCGCTGCCGCGCGAGATCGGCACCGCCTTGAGCCAGTCGGAGTTCCACGACCGCGTCAACGACGCGCTGGGCTGACCGGGGCACAGCCCCTGTCAACCCTGACAGGGTTGACCGTTCGCCTCAGGGTTCCTACATTCCCTGCAGTTGCCGCGCCGCGGCATCCAGAAGGGAGACAGGCATGTCGGACGGCTACGTCAGGAAACTGCTGGACCCGGCCAAGCGCCGTGCCGTGCTGCGCACGCTGCCCATCATGACGGGCGACCTGCGCAAGAACGTGCTGCAGGCCAAGCAGGTGGCGCTGCCGCTGGGCGCCCAGTTCGATTACCTGCACGTGGCCAAGGCTGATCGCATCAGCTACTTTGACATCCGCCCGGAGGATTGGCCCTCCGACCACCTCAAGCTGTTCATCGAGAACACGCTGGTGTCTACCCAGTTCCAGTCGGGGCGCAACGCCAAGACGCTGCGTCCGCTGTTTTACCTGCCGTACCAGCGCAACAACACGGCGCGCATGAAGCTCGAAGAGCCGGGCACCTACAACGGCCCCGGCGTGCGCTTTTTCACCACCGCCATGATTGACGGCTGCTCGGTCTACATCGAGGGGCCGGCCGGTACGCCCAAGGTGACCCATGCCAACGCCCAGGCCGTGCAGCCCACCACGGTGCACGACAACTGGGTGACCAAGCAGAACAAGATCCAGGCCAAGATCCAGCACATGGATGCCAACTACGCCCACCTGCACAAGGCCGCCGCCGCCGTGGTGGAGCGGCCCGACTACATCGCTGACGATCCGGTGGAACTGCTGCGGGTCAAGACCGCGTTCGCCAATGCGCATGGCGTGCCGGTCAACCGCGTCAGCAGCTACCAGCCGTTTGGCGCGGTGCTGGGGTTCAAGGACGGCAACAGCTGGTCGTTCTGGCTGCAGAAGAACGGCTCCTTCGAATACCGCAAGCGCACCACCGACCCGCGCGACAGCGTGAAGTACTGGGTGATCGAGGCGCGCGAGGTCTGGCCCAACGGCGGCGGGCAATTCCGGCTGATTCCCTGATCGGACGCCTGAAAGGAAGGGCTTTCCCCCCTTTTTCGGGTCTTCGGGCGCGGCGTGTCCTGCCTAAGCTTGGGGCACTGATATAGAAGCGCCCCATGGCATACCTTGACCACACCCGGGCGGCCCAGGCCGCATTCCGCTCCCCCCCGCCCTCGGCCCATGCTGCCATCCTGGTCATGATGGTGCGTCCCGCCGCGTATCTGCTGCGCAGGCTCAGGCTGCGCGGCAAGCTGGCCTTGCTGGCCGTGGCCGTCCTGGTGCCGCTGCTGGTGATCTGCCTGCGCCCGGGCGCGGACGCGGCTACCTGGTGGATTGCCGGCGTGGCGGCACTGTTGCAGCTGTGGCTGCTGCTGGCGCTGCATGCGGGGTTTGCCAGCGGCATCGATCAGGCGATGGCGCAACTGCGCGACATGGAGTCGGGCGACCTGGGGCGCGTGAGCGAGCCGGCGGGTCGTGACGAGCTGTCGATGATGTCCGATGCCATGGCGCGCCTGGCGGTGCGCCTGTCGGCCATCGTGGCGGATGTGCGCAGCAGCTCTGCGCTGGTGGAGCAGGCCGGGCAGCAACTGGCCCGTGGCTATGGCGATCTGCGCGCGCGCACCGAGAGCCAGGCAGCCAGCCTGCAGCAGACCGCGGCCAGCGTGCGCCAGCTGGCCGCCACCGTGGCGCAGAACGCAGACGCCGCCGGCCAGGCGGATGCACGGGCGTGCAGCGTGCGCGTGTCAGCTGAAGACCAGGCAAACGCCATGGCACAGGCCGTGCAGACGGTTGGCGCCATCCACGACGGCACGCAGCGCATGCGCGAGATCGTCGGCATGATCGATGCCATCTCGTTCCAGACCAACCTGCTGGCGCTGAACGCCGCCGTGGAGGCTGCCCGCGCTGGAGAGCAGGGCCGTGGCTTTGCCGTGGTGGCGTCCGAGGTGCACCGGCTGGCCCAGCGCAGCGGCGACGAGGCGCGCCAGATCCACAAGCTGATCGAAACATCCACCGGCCATGTGGAAGACGGCGTGCAGCGCATCCGCGCGGCGGGCGAGGGCATCACCGCCATCGTGGACGGCGTGCGCAGCGTGGCGAGCAACATGTCGGTCATCTCCAGTGCCAGCGGCGAGCAGAGCACGGGCCTGCGGCAGATTTCGTCGGCGGTGGAGGAACTCGACCGCATTACCCAGAGCAATGCCGGGCTGGTGGAAGACGCCGCCAATCAGGCGCGGTACCTGCGCGAGCGCGCCGCCACGCTGACCCGCTCGGTCGCCCATTTCAGGCTGATGCAGGGCACGGCCGGCGAGGCCGTGGCCCTGGTGGAAAAGGCCCGCGCGGCGTTCGAGCGGCTGGACAGCGGCAGCTTCCTGGCGCATGTGACAGACCCCGCCAGCGGCTTTCATGACCGCGACATGTATGTGTTCGTGCTGGACGCTACCGGCCACTATGTGGCGTTTGGCGGCAACCCGGCCAAGGTGGGTACGCTTGTGCAGGACATCCCGGGCGTGCAGGGCGATGCCCTGCTGGCGGCGATCGTGCGCCAGGCCGACGTGGCGCCCGGCTGGGCCGAATACGACATCACCAACCCGGCCACGCAGGCTGTGCAGACAAAGATGTCCTATGTGATGCGCCTGGGCGGCCTGTATGTGGGCTGCGGCGTGTACAAGAGCCTGGTGCAGCGCCAGGCCGCGTGAGCCGCAAAGCCGGACCAGGTCAGCCGTTGCCGCGCCGGGCTTTTGCCCGGGCCAGCGCGGCCTCGATCACGGCGCGCTTGCGGTCGGCTTCCGCGCCACTCGCATCATGGGTATGCGCCGGCAGGTCGGCCAGCTTGGCCAGTGCCTTGGCCTCCAGTCGCTGTTCGTTTTCCATGGCATCGCGCACCTGGCGCGCGCGTTGAAAGTCGTAGCGTTCGCGGGCCTGGGCTGCCTGCGCGGGTGACCACGCCGCCCAGCCCGTGGCCGCGCCTGAGGCGTTTTCCAGGCTGATGCAATCCACCGGGCATACGGGGATGCACAGCTCACAGCCCGTGCAGTACAGCTCGATCACCGTGTGCATGCGCTTGTTGCTGCCCAGGATGGCATCGGTCGGGCAGGCGTCCAGGCACAGCGTGCAGCCAATGCACCAGGCCTCGTCAATCACGGCCAGGGCGCGCGGGCCCTCGGTGCCGTTGGCGGGGTTCAGGGCCGCAGCGGCCTGGCCCGTGATGGCGGCCAGCCGTGCAATGCCCTCGGTGCCGCCGGGCGGGCACTGGTTGATGGGCGCAGCCGCGTCGGCGATAGCCTGCGCATAGGCGGCGCAATCGGGGTAGCCGCAGCGCGTGCACTGCGTTTGCGGCAGTGCATCGTTCAGGCGCGCGGCCAGCGGGCTCACGGGCGCTTACTGGCGGGCAGTAGCGCGCCGGGTTGGCGCCTTTTTGGCGGGCGCGGCGGGCTTTTGGGCCGTGGGCCTGGCTGGCTGGGCCTGCTTCACGGGTTCGTTGTGCGCGAGGATGAAGGCCTTGACCTGCGGGTACACGATCTCGCGCCAGCGCCGGCCACTGAAGATGCCGTAGTGGCCCGCGCCCTTGACTTCCAGGTGCTTCTGGCGCGCCTTCGGCACACCGCTGCACAGGCCGTGCGCGGCCTCGGTCTGGCCGGAACCCGAGATATCGTCCAGCTCGCCTTCCACGGTGAAATGGGCCGTGGTGGTGATGTCCTGTGGGCGCACGCGCTCCAGCTTGCCGTCCACGCCCTTCACATCCCAGGTGCCGTTGACCAGGGCAAATTCCTGGAACACGATCTGGATGGTTTCCAGGTAATAGTCCGCGTCCATGTCGAGCACGGCGTTGTATTCGTCATAGAACTTGCGGTGGGCTTCGGTGCTGGTGTCGTCGCCCTTGATCAGGTCCTTGAAGTAGTCGTAGTGGCTCTTCAGGTGCTTGTCGGGGTTCATCGCGACAAAGCCGGTGTGCTGCAAAAAGCCGGGGTACACGCGCCGCCCCGCGCCGGGGAAATTGCTGGGCACGCGGAAGATCACGTTGTTCTCGAACCAGCTGTGGCTCTTGTTCATGGCCAGGTTGTTGACGGCCGTGGGCGACTTGCGCGCGTCGATCGGCCCGCCCATCATGGTCATGGACAGCGGCGTGAGTTCCTTGCGGCTGGCCATGAGCGACACGGCGGCCAGCACCGGCACCGTGGGTTGGCACACGCTGATGACGTGGCAGTTGCCGTAGATGCCCTGCAGATGGCGGATGAATTCCTGAACATAGTTGACGTAGTCGTCCAGGTGGAATTCACCGTCGGACAGCGGCACGGTGCGCGCGTTCTTCCAGTCGGTGATGTAGACCTTGTGGTCCTTGAGCATGGTGCGCACGGTGTCGCGCAGCAGCGTGGCGTAATGGCCCGACAGCGGCGCCACGATCAGCACGGCGGGCTGGCCCTTCAGGCGGGTCAGCGTGGCGGGGTCATCGGTGAAGCGCTTGAAGCGGCGCAGCTCGCAGAATGGCTTGTCGATCTCCACCCGCTCGTGGATGGCAACCTCGGTGCCTTCCACGTTCACGGTGCGGATGCCGAACTCGGGCTTTTCATAGTCCTTGCCCAGCCGGTACATCAGGTCGTAGCCGGCGGAAACGCGCTGGGCAAAAGGGTTCTGGCCAAACGGCGACAGCGGGTTGCTGTACATCTTGGACGCAGCCTGCGCAAAATCGGCAAACGGCTCCATGAAGGAACGCTGGGTTTCGTAGATCTGGTAGAGCATCGGGGGCACCGCTTCGCGTTGTATGTTGCAATGCAATATAACAGCAGTCGCGGGGCCTTGTTTCGAGTGAAAACACCAACCTTTGCAGGCCTTATGTCACCTTTGTGGAAGCTTTGGCGGGGAACTTCCCCGGACTGGAGTCCATCCACCCAACTGGTTATAAAGAGAAACGACTTGAAATGCACCGCAGAACCGTCCTGGCTGGCGCCGCAAGCATGGCCAGCCTTTGGGGGGCGCCCTTGAGCACCACCGCCGCCACGTCCTCCGCGCTGGAGGCATTGCCGCTGGCCAAAAGCCCGCGCATGCCGGTGCTGTTCCTGGGCCACGGCAGCCCGATGAATGCCATCGAGGACAACGAATACCGCCGCAGCTGGCAGGCGCTGGGCGCGGAATTCGGCGCCCGCTACCCGCGCCCCCAGCTCATCCTGTGCATATCCGCCCACTGGATCACGCGCGGCTGGTGGCTCACCGGCATGGACAAGCCCAAAACCATCCATGACTTCGGCGGTTTTCCGCAGGCGCTGTTTGACCAGCAATACCCCGCACCGGGCGCTCCGGCGGCGGCCCAGGCGATCAGCCGCAGCATTGCCGCGCCGCCGGTCGGGCTGGACAAGGACGAATGGGGTTACGACCACGGTACCTGGTCGGTGCTCAAGCCCATGTTCCCCAAGGCCGACATCCCGGTCATCCAGCTCAGCATGGATTACAGCCGCCCGCCGGCCGAGCACTATGCGCTGGGCCAGCAGCTCAAGGGCCTGCGTGAGCGCGGCGTGCTGGTGGTGGGCAGCGGCAACATCGTGCACAACCTGCGCATGACGCGACGCGGCGCCAGCGCCATCCAGGCCTACGACTGGGCGATCGAGTTTGACAAGGTGATTGCCGGGCAGCTGCAGCAGGGACAACTGGGCGCGCTGGCGGGCTTTCAGTCCCTGGGCACGGTGGCGCAGATGTCGCACCCGACCTGGGACCACTACCTGCCGCTGCTGCATGCCGCGGGCGCGGCCGATGCAAAGGACCCGATCCGGTTTTTCAACGCCAACTACCAGAGCGCGTCGATTTCCATGCGCTCGGTGGTGTGGGGCTGAGCTTCAGGCCAGCGCGCGCAGCAACAGGCTGGCGCCGGTGCACAGCAGCACGCCATACAGCACCTGCATGAACCGCTGACGGTCCAGCCGCAGCGTGATGTGGTGGCCCAGGTACAGGCCCAGGGCCATCGCGGGCAGCAGGCACAGCACGAGCAGCAGCAGGTCCAGGTCAAAGAACCGTCCGGCGGCGGCGAACAGCGCCACGCGGATGAACGAGCTGACGGTCAGCACGGCGTTTTGCGTGGCGCGCAGCTGCAACGGATCGTCCAGCCGGCGGGCCAGGTACATGGCATACACCCAGCCGCCCGCGCCAAACAGCGCGCTGAGCACGCCGCCCGCACCCCCAAACCACCAGGCCCAGCGCCCGTGCAGTGGCGCGGCGGGCGCCTTGGGCCGCAGGCCGTTGAGCGCATACAGCACGACGAACACGCCCAGCAACAATATCAGGGTCTTGACCGGGACGGCAAACAGCACCCAGGCACCGAACGCGCTGCCGATGAACATGGCCGGGACCAGCCGCCACAGCTCGGCGCGCTGCACCTGCGGCCCCAGCCGAAAGCCGCTGCTGCTGGCGGCGATGAAATCGGTCAGCGCCAGGGCCGGCACCACCGTGGATACGGGCAGCACATGGGCCAGCACTGGCGCGGCCACCAGCGTGGTGCCGAAGCCCACCATGCCGAACACCAGGTAGGCAACGACCAGCGTGGGCTCGGCGACGAGCAGGGTGGCGAGATCAGGCGTTTACATCACCTTGGCGATGGATTCGCACACGTAGGCGATGTTCTTGCTGTTCAGCGCGGCCACGCACATGCGGCCGGTGTCGGTGCCGTACACGCCGAACTCGGTGCGCAGGCGCACCATCTGGTCCTTGCTCAGGCCCGAATAGCTGAACATGCCGATCTGGTCGGTGATGAAGCTCATGTCCTGCTTGACGCCGGCCGCCTTCAGGCCTTCCACCAGCTTCTGGCGCATGGCCTTGATGCGCACGCGCATCTCGGCCAGTTCCTCTTCCCACTGGGCGCGCAGCTCGGGTGTGTTGAGCACCGTGGCCACCACGGTGGCGCCGTGGATCTGCGGGTTGCTGTAGTTGGTGCGGATCACGATCTTGAGCTGACTCATCACGCGGTCGGCGTCGTCCTTGCTGGCGCACAGCACGCTCAGGGCGCCCACGCGCTCGCCATACAGGCTGAAGCTCTTGGAGAAAGAGGTCGAGACGAAGAACTCCAGGCCCGCGGCCACGAACTTGCCGATGACCGCGCCGTCTTCCTTGATGCCGTGGCCGAAACCCTGGTAGGCCATGTCCAGGAACGGCGTGAGCTGGCGCGCCTTGACGGTGGCGACGACCTGGTCCCACTGCGCGGCGGTGATGTCGTAGCCCGTGGGGTTGTGGCAGCAGGCGTGCAGCACGACGATGGTGCCCGCGGGCGCCGCGTCCAGCGCAGCCAGCATGCCGTCGAAGTTGATGCGGCGGGTGGCCGCGTCGTAGTAGGGGTAGGACTCCACCACGAAACCGGCCGCGGTGAACAGCGCGCGGTGGTTTTCCCAGCTGGGGTCGCTGATCATGACTTTGGCGTTGGGCGACAGCTTCTTGAGGAAGTCAGCACCGATCTTCAGGCCGCCGGTGCCGCCAATGCCCTGGGCGGTGACCACGCGGCCGCTCTTGACCGGCTCGCTGTCAGCGCCGAATACCAGGCCCTTGACGGCGGCGTCATAGGCGGCCACGCCGTCCATGGGCAGGTAGCCGCGTGGCTTGGGCGCATCCACCATTTGCTTTTCGGCGGTCTGGACGCATTTGAGCAGAGGCAGCTTGCCGTTGTCGTCGAAATAAACGCCGACGCCCAGATTGACCTTGTTGGGGTTGGTGTCTGCGGCGAACTGTTCGTTCAGGCCCAGGATCGGGTCGCGCGGGGCCATTTCGACGGCGGTAAACAAAGACATGAAATTCCTCTGGAGAGTTGTCAGTAGCGTGATTCCCGGGGCTGATGTAGCCTTGCGGGTTACCCCTGATTTTACCCGGCGCCCAAAAGGCGTCCTGTACTTTGCCCATGCCAGAAATTGCTGAAGTCATTCCGGAAAAGCACAACGGCGAGTTCATCCGCTTTCCCGATTCGCCGTTCGAGCTGTTCCTGCCGTACCCGCCGGCGGGCGACCAGCCTGCGGCCATTGAAAAGCTGGTGGAGGGCGTGCGCGACGGCGAGGTGTTCCAGACCCTGCTGGGCGTCACGGGCTCTGGCAAGACCTTCACCATGGCCAACGTGATTGCCCGGCTGGGCCGCCCGGCCATCGTGTTTGCGCCCAACAAGACCCTGGCCGCCCAGCTGTACAGCGAATTCCGCGAGTTCTTCCCGAAGAACGCCGTGGAATATTTCGTGAGCTACTACGACTACTACCAGCCCGAGGCCTATGTGCCCCAGCGCGACCTGTTCATCGAGAAGGACAGCTCCATCAATGAGCACATCGAGCAGATGCGTCTGAGCTGCACCAAGAGCATCCTCGAGCGGCGCGATGTGGTGATCGTGGCCACGGTGTCGGCCATCTACGGCATTGGCGAGCCCGAGAGCTACCACCGCATGGTCATGACGCTGCGCGCGGGCGACAAGATGAACCAGCGCGACGTGATCGGCCAACTGATCCGCATGCAGTACCAGCGCAACGAGCAGGATTTCAGCCGGGGCAAGTTCCGCGTGCGCGGCGACACCATCGACGTGTTCCCGGCCGAGCACAGCGAGCTGGCCATCCGCATCGAGTTGTTTGACGACGAAATTGAAAGCCTGCAGCTGTTTGACCCGCTCACGGGCCGCATCCGCCAGAAGATCCCGCGCTTCACCATCTACCCGTCCAGCCACTATGTGACACCGCGCGACAAGGTCCTGGCCGCCGTGGAGACCATCAAGCTGGAGCTGGACCAGCGCCTCAAGGAACTGGTCGGCATGGGCAAGCTGGTGGAGGCCCAGCGGCTGGAGCAGCGCACCCGGTTCGACCTGGAGATGCTGAGCGAGGTCGGTCACTGCAAGGGCATTGAAAACTACACGCGCCACCTGTCGGGCGCCGCGCCGGGCGAGCCGCCCAGCACGCTCACGGACTACATGCCGCGCGACGCCGTGATGTTCCTGGACGAGAGCCACCAGATGATTGGCCAGCTGAGCGGCATGTACAACGGCGACCGCGCGCGCAAGACCACGCTGGTGGAATACGGCTTTCGCCTGCCCAGCGCGCTGGACAACCGGCCGCTCAAGCTGGAGGAATTTGAAAAGCGCATGCGCCAGTGCATTTTTGTGTCCGCCACGCCGGCAGACTACGAAAAAACCCATGCAGGGCAGGTGGTGGAGCAGGTGGTGCGCCCCACCGGCCTGGTGGACCCGGAGGTGGAAGTGCGCCCTGCGACCCACCAGGTGGACGACGTGCTGCAGGAAATCCGCATCCGCGTGGAAAAGCACGAGCGCGTGCTGATCACCACGCTGACCAAGCGCATGGCGGAGCAGCTGACCGATTACCTGGGCGACAACGGCGTGAAGGTCCGCTACCTGCACAGCGACGTGGACACGGTGGAGCGGGTGGAGATCCTGCGCGACCTGCGCCTGGGCACTTTTGACGTGTTGGTAGGCATCAACCTGCTGCGCGAGGGCCTGGACATTCCCGAGGTGTCGCTGGTGGCCATCCTGGACGCTGACAAGGAGGGTTTTCTGCGCGCCGAGCGCAGCCTGATCCAGACCATCGGCCGGGCGGCGCGCAACCTGAATGGCCGCGCCATCCTCTATGCCGACCGCATGACGGACTCGATGAAAAAGGCCATCGACGAAACCAACCGCCGCCGGGCGAAGCAGGTCATCTACAACGAACAGCACGGCATCACGCCGCGCAGCATCGTCAAGCAGGTGCGCGACCTGATTGACGGCGTCTACAGCGAAAAGGCCGGTCGTGACGCCGAAAAGCTGGAATTGGAGCGCGCGCGTGTCGAGGACATGTCCGAAAAGGACGTGGCGCGCGAGATCAAGCGGCTGGAAAAGCTCATGCTGGAGCATGCGCGCAACCTTGAATTTGAAAAGGCGGCCCGTGTGCGCGACCAGCTGGCGCTGCTCAAGCAGCAGGCATTCGGCGCCCCCGGCACGGACAACGTCGTGGCGCTGCCGGCGGGCAAGGCGGCTTGAGCGGCCACCGGGAACTATCGCTGCGACTGCGCAGTCTATTTACCTGAGCGTTTCAATGGGTTTTAAGGTATACTTGACGCAAACACTCAACAAAAAGCCAGAAAAACGATGAATGTCAGCCCGCCAAGGCGCTGACGGGGCCCGGCATCCAGCCGGGTTAGGGGCGGAGACGGTCTCCAGCGGCTTGCCGCCGGGGTATTGAACAAGCGAAGCCGATCAATAAGGAGCTAGCGATGCGTCTCACAACCAAAGGCCGTTTTGCGGTCACCGCCATGATTGACCTGGCCCTGCGCCAGAACAATGGTCCCGTTACCCTGGCGGCCATCAGCCAGCGCCAGCAGATTTCACTGTCTTACCTTGAGCAGCTGTTCGGCAAGCTGCGCCGCCACGAGCTGGTGGAGTCCACCCGGGGGCCGGGCGGCGGCTACACGCTGGGCCGCAAGGCGGCCGACATCACGGTGGCCGACATCATTGTCTCGGTGGACGAGCCCATTGACGCCACGCAATGCGGCGGCAAGGAAAATTGCCTGGGTGAAGCCGGACGCTGCATGACGCACGAGCTGTGGGCCTCGCTGAACCAGCGCATGGTCGAATTCCTGGACTCCGTGTCGCTGCAAAAGCTGGTGGATGAACAGCTGGCCAAGGGCGTGCAGATCGAGGACAAGCCCGCTGTCAAGCGTGCCATTTCCAGCCAGCCGGTGGTCAAGCCCATCCGCATCAATGCACCCAATTCGGTGTTTGCACTGGGCAACGCGTTCTCCAAAACCTGACTTCCCGCGTTTCCCGCCAGCCAAGACAAGAGCCAGCCATGGACATGACTCCGCATTTCCCGATTTACATGGATTACGGCGCCACGACGCCGGTGGACCCGCGCGTGGTGGACGCGATGATTCCCTGGTTGCGCGAGCATTTCGGCAACCCTGCGTCACGCAGCCACGCATGGGGCTGGGAGGCCGAGGCCGCCGTTGAAAAGGCGCGCGCCGATGTGGCCGAACTGATCGGCGCCGATCCGCGCGAGATCGTCTGGACCTCCGGCGCGACGGAATCCAACAACCTGGCGCTCAAGGGTGCCGCCCATTTCTACAAAAGCAAGGGCCGTCACCTGATTACGGTGAAGACCGAGCACAAGGCCGTGCTGGACACCATGCGCGAGCTGGAGCGCCAGGGCTTTGAGGTGACCTACCTGGACGTCCAGGAAGACGGCCTGCTTGACTTTGCCAGGCTGCAAGCGGCCATCCGCCCAGACACCATCCTGGTCAGCGTGATGTTCGTGAACAACGAGATCGGCGTGATCCAGGACATCCCGGCCATTGGGGCGATATGCCGCGAAAAAGGCATCATCTTCCACGTGGACGCCGCGCAGGCCACGGGCAAGGTCGAGATCGACCTGAAGACACTGCCGGTGGACCTGATGAGCCTGGCGTCCCACAAGACCTACGGCCCCAAGGGCATTGGCGCGCTGTATGTGCGGCGCAAGCCGCGCGTGCGGCTGGAGGCCCAGATGCATGGCGGCGGCCATGAGCGCGGCATGCGCTCAGGCACCTTGCCCACGCACCAGATCGTGGGCATGGGCGAGGCCTTCCGCCTGGCCCGCCTTGAGATGGCCAAGGACACCGCGCATGCGCGGGCCCTGCACCAGCGCCTGCTGGACGGCCTGAAGGACGTGGAGCAGGTCTTCCTGAACGGCCACGCCACGCAGCGCGTGCCGCACAACCTGAACATGAGCTTCAACTTCGTCGAGGGCGAGTCCCTGATCATGGGCATCAAGGGCCTGGCGGTATCGTCGGGCTCGGCCTGCACATCTGCCAGCCTGGAGCCCAGCTACGTGCTGCGGGCCCTGGGCCGCAGCGACGAGCTGGCCCACAGCAGCCTGCGCATGACCATCGGCCGTTTCACGACGGAAGAAGAAATTGACTATGCGATCACCACGATCCGGCACAACGTCGCCAAACTGCGCGACCTGAGCCCGCTGTGGGAGATGTTCAAGGATGGTGTGGACCTGAGCACCATCCAGTGGACCGCACATTGAGATCAAGAGGTATTTGATATGGCTTACTCTGAAAAAGTCGTAGACCACTACGAAAATCCCCGCAACGTTGGCTCCTTTGACAAGGGTGACGACACGGTTGGCACCGGCATGGTGGGCGCGCCCGCCTGCGGCGACGTCATGAAGCTGCAGATCAAGGTGAACCCGCAAACCGGCGTGATTGAAGACGCACGCTTCAAGACCTATGGCTGCGGCTCGGCCATTGCATCCAGCTCGCTCGTGACTGAATGGGTCAAGGGCAAGACGCTGGACGAGGCCGCTGCATTGAAGAACAGCCAGATCGCCGAAGAGCTGGCGCTGCCGCCCGTGAAGATCCATTGCTCGATCCTGGCCGAAGACGCCATCAAGGCGGCCGTGGACGATTACAAGAAAAAGCACGTCGCCACTGCGCACTGAGGTCCAGGCTCCGACATGGCAATTTCCCTGACAGAAGCTGCGGCACGTCACGTCACCCGATACCTGACCAAGCGCGGCAAGGGCGTGGGCGTGCGCCTGGGTGTCAAGACGACTGGCTGCTCGGGCCTTGCGTACAAGCTCGAATACGTGGACGAAGTGTTGCCCGAGGACGTGGTGTTTGAAGACCATGGCGTGAAGGTGCTGATCGACCCCAAGAGCCTCGCCTACATAGACGGCACCCAGCTTGATTTTGTGCGTGAAGGCCTGAACGAAGGCTTCAAGTTCAACAACCCCAACGAGCGCGACCGCTGCGGGTGCGGCGAATCCTTCCGCGTGTGAACCTGCAGGACAACGACTTCACGCTGTTTGGCCTGCCCGAGCAGTTCGCGCAGGAGCGCGCTGCCATCGACACGCGCTGGAAGGAGTTGCAGCGGCAAGCCCACCCCGACCGCTTTGCGGCACAGGGCGCGGCAGCCCAGCGCATCGCCATGCAATGGTCGGTGCGCATCAACGAGGCGTACCAGCGGCTCAAGGAGCCGCTCAAGCGCGCGGCCTACCTGTGCGAGCTGCGTGGCGCACCCATCAACGCCGAGAGCAACACGGCCATGCCAGCAGCGTTCCTGATGGAGCAGATGGCCTGGCGCGAAGCGCTGGACGATGCGGCATCGGCGGCGGACCTGGATGCGCTGGACGTGCAACTGGGCAGGGCGCGCCAGCAGACGCTGCGGGGCATTGCGCAATCGCTGGATGAGAGCGGCAACGCCGCCGAAGCCGCGCGGCAGGTCAGAGCCCTTATGTTCATTGAGCGTTTTGCCCAGGACGTGCAGTCGCGCTTCGAGCAACTGGGACAATAGACGCATGGCGCTCCTGCAAATTTCAGAACCCGGACAATCCCCCGACCCCCACCAGCGTCGCGTCGCGGTGGGCATTGACCTGGGCACCACCCATTCATTGGTCGCCGCCGTGCGCAACGGCGTGGCCGAATGCCTGCCGGATGCGCAGGGCAGGGTGATATTGCCCTCCGTCGTGCGCTACCTGGACAACAACGGCCGCCAGATTGGCCACGAGGCTGCGCAGGCCCAGGCCAGCGACCCCGAAAACACCATTGCATCGGCCAAGCGCTTCATGGGCCGGGGCCTGGCCGACATTGCCAACCGCGACAAGCTGCCCTACCGCTTTGTCGACAGGCCGGGCATGGTGGCGCTGCAAACCCGCGCCGGTGAAAAATCACCGGTGGAAGTCAGTGCCGAGATACTGGCCACGCTGCGCTTTCGGGCGGAAGACACCTTCAACGACGACCTGTACGGCGCGGTGGTCACTGTGCCGGCCTACTTTGACGACGCGCAGCGCCAGGCCACCAAGGACGCCGCGCAGCTGGCAGGCATCAACGTGCTGCGCCTGATCAACGAGCCCACCGCCGCCGCCATCGCCTACGGGCTGGACAACGCCAGCGAGGGGGTCTATGCCGTGTACGACCTGGGTGGCGGGACGTTTGACATTTCCATCCTGCGCATGAGCCTGGGCGTGTTCGAGGTCATTGCCACCGGCGGCGACTCCGCTCTGGGCGGTGACGACTACGACCGTGCGCTGGCGGACTGGGCACTGACCCGGCTGGGCCTGAGCGCCGCCTCGGCACAGGACAAGGCGGCCATCAAGGTCGCCGCACGCGCTGCCAAGGAAGCACTTTCTGCTACAGATTCTGTAGCGTTTGAGGCTGTTCTGTCGGGCGCCAGCGTGAGCGTCAACATCACGCGCAGCGACTTTGAGGCGGCCACCGCGCCGTTGACGGAACGCACGCTGGCAGCCGTACGCAAGGCCTTGCGCGACGCCAGGTTGGCGCGTGAAGACGTGCAGGGGGTGGTGATGGTGGGCGGCTCCACCCGCATGCCGCAGATCCAGCGGGCCGTGGGTGAATTCTTTGGTACTGAGCCGCTGATCAACCTGAACCCCGACGAAGTGGTGGCGCTGGGCGCGGCCATCCAGGCCAATCAGCTGGCCGGCAATGATTCCGCGGGTGACCTGCTGCTGCTGGATGTGATTCCGCTGTCGCTGGGCATCGAGACGATGGGCGGGCTGGTGGAGCGCATCGTCCACCGCAATGAAACCATTCCCACGGCCAAGGCCCAGGACTTCACCACTTACAAGGATGGCCAGACGGCGCTGGCGCTGCATGTGCTGCAGGGTGAGCGCGACCTGGTAGCCGACTGCCGCAGCCTGGCCCGGTTCGAGTTGCGCGGCATCCCCCCCATGGCGGCGGGCGCGGCGCGCATCCGGGTGACGTTTACCGTGGACGCCGACGGCCTGCTCAGTGTCAGCGCCAGGGAACAGACCAGCGGCGTGGAGGCGCGCATCGACGTCAAGCCGTCCTATGGCCTGACCGATGAACAGATTGCCGCGATGCTGAAGGACAGCTTTGCGACCGCCGAAGACGACATGAAAGCCCGCGCGCTGGCCGAAGCCCGCGTGGACGCCGACCGCATGCTGCTGGCCACGCAAAGCGCGCTGGAGGCCGATGGCGCGTTGCTGACGGCGGACGAGCGCCAGGCGGTGGACGCACTGATGGCCCGGCTGCGTGAAACGCTGGCGGGCAGCCACGACGCCGCCGCCATAGAAGCCGCCACCGAGGCGCTGGCCAGGGGCACCGAGGCCTTTGCCGCCGAGCGGATGAATCACAGCATCCAGAAAGCCCTGGCCGGCAGGAAAGTGGAAACCATCTAAATGCCCGTCATCAAAATCCTGCCCCACCCCGAGTACTGCCCCGCGGGCGCCGAAGTGACGGCGCCGGCTGGCACGTCCATCTGCGAAGCGCTGCTGGACAACAAGATCAACATCGAGCACGCCTGTGACCTGAGCTGCGCCTGCACCACCTGCCACGTGATCGTGCGCGAAGGCTTCAAGTCGCTCAATGAAATGGAAGAGGGCGAGGAGGACCTGCTGGACCGCGCCTGGGGCCTGGAGCCCAATTCACGCCTGAGCTGCCAGGCCATCCTGGCCCAGCAGGACGTGGTGGTCGAGATACCCAAGTACTCGATCAACCACGCCAAGGAAAACCACTGACGCCGCGCCGCGGATCAGCTGATCGAATAGCCGCCGTCCACCGGGATGGCCGTGCCGGTGATGAAGTCCGATGCCTGGCTGGCCAGGAACACGGCCACGCCGGCCAGGTCCGCCGGCGCACCCCATCGGCCCGCGGGCGTACGCGCCAGCACCCGTTCATGCAGGCCGGCCACCTGCTGGCGTGCGCCCTGGGTCAGCTCGGTGTCGATCCAGCCCGGCAGCACGGCGTTGACCTGGATGTTGTCACCCGCCCAGGCCGTGGCGAGTGACCGCGTGAACTGCACCACGCCGCCCTTGCTGGCGCCGTAGGCCGACGCATACGGGGCGCCAAAGATCGACAGCATGGAGCCGATGTTGATGACCTTGCCGCCACCGGCGCGCTGCAGGTGCGGGTGGGCCGCCCGCGCGCACAGGAAGGCGCTGGTGAGGTTGGTGTCCATGACCTGGTGCCAGTCGGCCAGCGACAGGTCCTGCGGCATCTTGCGCACGGTGGTGCCGGCGTTGTTCACCAGGATGTCCACCCGTGCATGGCGGGCTGCCACCTGGTAGAACAGGGCGGTGACTGAAGCTTCATCGGTCACATCGGCTTCCAGTGCGTCGGCGCGCAGCCCTTCGGCTTTCAATTGCTGCACCGCCTGGGCGGATTTGGCTGCGTTGCGCCCCGCGATCACCACCAGGGCACCGGCCTGCGCCAGCCCGCGCGCCATGCCCAGCCCAATGCCCCCGTTGCCGCCCGTGACGACGGCGACTTTCCCGCCCAGATCAAACATGCCTTGTGCTCCTTTTGCCGCTGAGGTGCTCAAGCATAATGCCCGCCATGCGCCAGATCGTTCTAGACACGGAAACCACCGGCCTGTCCGCCGAAGGCGGCGACCGCATCATTGAAATCGGCTGCGTCGAGCTGCTCAACCGCAAGCTCACCGGCAACAACAAGCACTTCTACCTGAACCCCGGGCGCGACAGCCATGAAGACGCGCTCAAGGTGCACGGCATCAGCAACGAGTTCCTGCGTGACAAGCCCAAATTTGCCGAAGTGGCCGACGAGCTGCTGGACTACCTGCAGGGCGCGGAAATCATCATCCACAACGCCGCGTTCGACGTGGGCTTCCTGAACAAGGAGCTGGAGCTGATCGACAAGCCGGCCTTCGCCAGCTTCGTGGACAGCGTGACCGACACGCTGCGCATGGCCAAGGAAATGTACCCTGGCAAGCGCAACAGCCTGGATGCGTTGTGCGACCGCCTGGGCGTGGACAATTCCGGCCGCACGCTGCACGGCGCGCTGCTGGACGCCGAGCTGCTGGCCGATGTGTACATCAACCTCACGCGCGGCCAGGACGCGTTGCTGATCGACGTGTCAGCCCAGGATGCGGGCGGGGCCGTGGCGGTGCGTGTGGACCTTTCAAGGTTTGACCTGCCCGTGATCGCTGCCAACGACCAGGAGTCGGCAGCCCATGAGGATGTGCTCAAGCAACTGGACAAGGCCAGTGGCGGCAAGACGCTCTGGCGGGCCCAGGAACCTGCTGCGGCTTCTGTGGCATAATCTGAGGCTTTCCGGGACACGCTGGCGCAAGACCAGATGTTTCGCGAAACGGGTGATTAGCTCAGCGGTAGAGCACTGCCTTCACACGGCAGGGGTCACATGTTCGATCCATGTATCACCCACCAGACTCAAGGCCTCGTAAGTCAATGATTTGCGAGGCCTTTTTCAATTCTCAAGGTTTCCCGATCGTTCCCTGATTGGCCTGCTTGGCTGGCGAAGATGCGACTTCGCGCCACTTTTGCGCCAATGACCTCCTGCACCGCCGCGAGGCATTTTCAGGAGAACGATGAATGGCCACCTATGACAACCGCACGTACGAATCCTGGCGGGTGAAATGCGACGACCGCCACCGCCGCCGAACGTTCAAGACGGAGCAGGAGGCGAACGCGTACGCGGCCGAGCTCACTCTTGCCGGCTGCAAGGCTGTCAAGGTGACGAAGTACGCCTCGCTCAGGTGGCAAGTTCGAATCCGCAGCTGAACCGCCCCGAGTTTCATGGAGGCCCATTGGTTTAAGTCAGGCCTCCACCGTGGAGGGCTGACTGGCGAGTTGCCGGTAGTAGTTTGCCTCAGCTTCTGCCGGCGGGATATACCCAATGGGT
>JAIUOW010000003.1 GCA_020161775.1 Pseudomonadota bacterium | reverse complement strand
TACACCATGGCCGTCGCTTGCGCTTCGGTTGCCACCCCGTACTGGCGGTGGCGATGCATCGGGTTTACCTCGTTTCCTTTGGTGCCCATCCGGCCGGCAGGCCAGACGATGGGGTTAGGGACGTTCTTTCCGCCGTGCGTTCTTGTTGGGAACGGACCACCATCCATGACAGTTGGTCCCTGACGCATTACCGTTTTGGTCACAGCTCGCTGGTTGCCCAGCAGACAAGAGTTAGCTGTTGCTTGTTACGGCGGTTCTGACGAACGTTCACTTGTGTTTCCCATTCCCTATACCTCGGCCACCCTCCCACGTCTTGCTCGTGAGATTCATCAGGCTCGCGCCGGATTTGTGCGCTTGCGCGCGGGTCGTTTATCCGTGGCTCCGCACAACTCAGTTACCCGAGATGCACGCACAGACGAGGTCACTTCGTTCCAGAAGTGGTTTCGGTGAAAGAAACAAGGCACCAAAAGCGGTGCCGCTTTGTTGGCCGCCAGGAGAGGCGGCGGCTGCAGTACTTTATTTTGTAACTGTAGCGTTCAGGCAACAGAAATCCCTGCCGTGAGGCCGAATTTTGTTGCGAGGAGGCCCAAGGCGGGCCCCTCCGGTCGAAAAATGCGTGGCATTTATTCGACCATTTCTGATTGATTTCCGGGGAGGAAACCGTTGCGCTCCCAGAGGGAAAACGCACTCCTATGAAGGCTGATTAGTTCAGCTACAAGAGCGACATCGAGTCGCACCATGGGCTCAAGCATAGCGACAACCCACAAGGCGGCTACCTTTGCCAGAATCAACCCCATGACCACACCGTACCTTGAAACCGCCCCCGAACGCGCCCAGATCGACGCCCTGCCCGGCGCCACCGTGCTGGAATTCGGCACCAACTGGTGCAGCGTGTGCCGCGCCGCGCAGCCTGCCATCACGCAAGCGCTGGATGGCCAGGCCATCCGCCACATCAAGGTGGAAGATGGCAGCGGGCGCAAGCTGGGCCGCAGCTTTGGCGTCAAGCTGTGGCCCACGCTGATCTTCCTGAAAGACGGCGCCGAGGCCGCGCGCGTGGTACGCCCCCGCCAGGCGCTGGAGGTGAGCGACGCGCTGTCACGCATCCTGCCCGCCTGATAAAAAGAGGCCACCGGGGCGGCGCCTGCGGTAATCCCCCAACCCAAAGCGCTTACAGTCCGTTACTATTGTCCGCATGAAAAAGTTTGCGGCCTGGCTGGCCCGGATGGTGTGGGCCTGCGTCCTGCTGGCACCTGCAGCACAGGCCCAAGTGTGCGCGGCGCCGGGCAAGGACGCGCCGGGCACCGTGGGCGGCGTCATCAACCGTTACCACGTGGGCAACAACAACCGCGCCGTGGGTGACACCACGCTCACGCTGGGCGCCGCCTCCGGCGCCGCGGGCGCGGTCGCCGTGGGTGACGTGCTGCTCATCATCCAGATGCAGGGCGTGACGCTGAACACGAGCAACGACGAACGCTACGGCGACGGCGTGGGCACGAACAACAGCCGACCGGGCAGCAGCATTTCGCAGGCCAATGGCTACACCGCGCTGAACAACGCCGGGGCCTACCAGTTCCTGCGCGTCACCGCGGCCGCGGGCAACAACATCACCTTCACCCCGCCGCTGACCAGCGCCTATACGCAGAACGCGACCAGCACCACGCGGCGCACCTACCAGGTGATCCGCGTGCCCCAGTACCCCAGCATCACCATCGATGGCGCCAACCCGGTCACACCGCTGCCCTGGAACGGGCTGGTGGGTGGCGTGGTGGCGATGGATGTGGCGGGCCGGCTCACCTTTACAGGCACGGGGCCGCACATTGAGGCATCCAACCGCGGCTTTCGCGGCGGGGTGCAGGGGGTAAACAACTCCGAGTTTCCTTCGGCCACGCTGCTGTACCGGGGTAACGACACGGTGGACGGCGGCAGCAAGGGCGAGGGCATCGGCGGCACGCCGCAATATGTGCAGACCTCGGTCGCCGGGGGCTACAACAGCGGCACGCGCTTCAATGACGCGGCGCCCACCTCGGTGGACAACGGTACGACAGGCGGCTACCCCAATGGCGACTTCCTGCGCGGCGCACCGGCCAATGCCGGGGGCGGCGGCAACTCGCACAACGCCGCAGGCGGCGGCGGTGGCAACGGGGGCGCGGGCGGCAATGGCGGGCAGACCTACAACGGCGACGGCCTGCTGGACACCGGCGGCTACGGTGGCTCGCGCGCCCCGCAAACCGGCGTGCTGCTGGCCACCAACATCTTCATGGGCGGCGGCGGCGGCTCGGGCAGCCTGAACGACGGCACCAGCCCCCGCGGCGCGGGTGGCAACGGCGGCGGCATCATCATGGTGCGCGCGGGCGCGTTCAGCGGCGCAGGCACCGTGCGCGCCGACGGCCAGCGCGGCTGGGATTCCAATGTGTCCAACGACGCCGGGGGCGGCGGCGGCGCGGGCGGCTCGGTGCTGCTGATTGCCGGCGCCGGCCACGGCAACGTGACCGTGCAGGCGCGCGGCGGCGACGGCGCTGATTCGAACCTGAACAACACCAACACCAGCATCCCCAGCCCCACGGGCGTGCAGGGCAACTGCTGCAACGGCGAGCGCGAAGGCCCCGGCGGCGGCGGCGGGGGTGGCGCGGTGTATGCCAATGCCGCGCCGGGCGCGATGGACCTGGGTGGCGGCCTCAACGGCAAATCGCGCGAGGATCTTTTCCTGGGCTTTTCCGGCAACATGCAGGCCAACCCCGGCGCGACCGGCACCAGTGACACATCGTTCGCAGCCAGCGAGATCCCCGGCGTGCTGCCCGGTTACGAATGCCTGCCGGTACTCACGGTCAGCAAGCGCACCAGCACGCCCGCGCGCACCGTGCCACCCAATACCACGGCGGCCTATCAGGTCCGAGTGGACAACGCGGCCAGCGCCGGCATCGCTTATGGGGTGTCTCTGGGCGACACGCTGCCCCCACCGTTTACCTTGAGCGGCACCACGGCCGTCGTGACCTATGGCGCGGGCGCCAGCGGCCCGGCCTCGCCGCTCACCGTCACCGGCACGTCCACCCTGGTCATGGGCGCGCCGGGCAACCCCACCACCGGCTTCACGCTGGCCAGCGGCGCGGGCCTGACGTTGAGCTTCAACGTGAGCCTGAACGGCGCCACCTCGGGCACCTACAACAACCCCGCCAGCGCCGACTACACCGATCCCGCGCGGCTGACCGGCGTGGCCGCGCTGGCCGGCACCAACCCCACGGCCAGCCCCGCCAGCGCCGACGCCACCGGCCGCGTGACCGGCGGCAGCAACTACGCAGCCGGCGCCAGCACCCAGGAAGACGTGGTCATTGCCGGGGCCCCGCCCGTCACGGCCGAGCTGGCACTGGCCAAGACCGGCCCGGCCACGGCAGACACCGGCGCGCCCGTGCAGTACGTGCTGACCCTGTCCAACGCAGGCCCAGCCAACCTGGCGGGCAGCACCACGGTGAGTGACATCGTGCCGGCGGCCATTGGCAGCGTCACCTGGGTGTGCACCGTCACCAGCGGCAGCGCCGACTGCGACACCGCGGGCGCGGGCACCGGCGGCGCGGGCAGCGGCAACACCGTCACGCTGCCACGCATCCAGATCGCCAGCGGCGCGGAAATCCGCATCCAGATCGACGGCACGGCCCTGAGCGCGGGCACCGTCACCAACACCGCCACCGCCACGGTCACACCCGGCTTTACCGATCCGTCCCCGGCCAACAACACCGCCACGGCCAGCACCGTCATTTCGGTGCCGGTGGCCGACCTGTCCATCACCAAGACCAACGACGTGGGCACCGTCACGGCCGGTGGCGTCACGGCCTACCAGATCAGCGTGCTCAACCCCGGCCCGTCCGCGGCCGACGGCACCACCATCACGGACCCGGCGGCCACCGGCCTGTCCAAGCTGAGCGTGAACTGCTCGTCGTCCGGCGGCGCCATCTGTCCGGGCGGCCTGTCCACCACCACGTTCCAGGCGAGCGTGCAAATCCCCACGCTGCCCGCGGGCGGCTCGGTCACCTTCGAGCTGAACGCGCAGGTCACCGCGGGCAGCGGCCAGGTGGTGAACACGGCGTCCATCACGCCGCCGCCCGCGCTGAACGACCCCAACCCCGCCAACAACAGCGCCAGCGACACCGACGCCGTGGCTGTGGCCAACACCACGGTGGTGACGGCCGCGGGCATCTGCCCGGCGGGCACCACCGAACAGCCAGTCAACCTGGTGGTCAATGGCGATTTCGCCGACACCGGCGCCGCGCTGGGCGCGGCCATCAGCCAGTACCCGCTGAACACCAACGTGCCCGACACCGGCGTGGGCATCCAGTCGGGCGCGCGCAACTACGGCGGGCTGACCGTGCAAAACCCCTTCCCTGGCGACGTGAGCCGCAGCGTGGCGGGCGCCAACACCTGGCTTTACCACAACGGCAACGACACGGGCGCGGCCTACCGCTACTGGTCGCAGACGGTCAACGGCCTGACCGTGGGGCGCACCTACACCTGGCTGTACTACGGCTCCAACGCCATCGTGCCAGGCAACGGCACGGCCACGGCCTTGCCCAGCATCCAGTTCCGCCTGACGGCGGGGCCGTCCACCCAGGTGCTGGGCGGCACCGATGTGTACGCCCTGGAAACCCTGGGCAGCGGCGATGCCTGGACGCTGCGCCAGCGCAACTTCACGGCCAGCGTGACGTCGGTGGTACTGGCGCTGTGGGACACGCGCACCGGCAGCACCAATGGCGATGCCTTTGGCACCGCGCAGGTCACGCTGCGCGAATGCACGCCCAACGCCGACCCGGTGGTCACCAAGACGGACAACACCACCACGGTAGTCACGCTGTCCAGCACCACCTACATCGTGACGGTCGCCAACAACGGGCCCGGCCCGGCCGACGGCGTGGTGATCAAGGACCCGCCCGACCCGGGCCTGAGCAAGATCGACATCAGCTGCCAGGCCACGGGCACAGGCGCGTTGTGCCCGGTGTCCACCACGGTCAGCGGTATCGAAGGCGCGGGCCTGACCATACCGGCGCTGCCCGCCGGCACCACGGTCACGTTCACCATCACCGCGTCCATCACCGCGCTGAATGGCCTGTTGACCAGCACCGCCGAGCTGCAGCTGCCGCCGGGCCTCGTGGACAGCAACCTGACCAACAACGAAGCCGAGGACGTGGACAACGTGCTGGGCCTGGCCAATGTGAGCATCGCCAAGACCAACAACACCACGACGGTGGCCTCCGGCGCCACGTCCACTTACCTCATCACGGTGGGTAACGCCGGGCCGTCGCCGGCCGACAACAGCGTGCTGCGCGACCCCGCGGCGGCCGGCCTCGCGTGCGCCACGGCGGCGGCCTGCGTGGCCAGCGGTGGCGCGGCGTGCGGGGCGGCGTCCATTCCCATCGCTTCGCTGCAGACGGGCTACCCCATCCCCTCGCTGCCCTCGGGCGGGCAGGTCACGGTGACGGTGGCTTGCAGCGTCACCGCCACGGGGCAATAACGGCGCAGCAACAAAGCCGCTCAGGCTGTCTCCGGGGCCGGGTCGCGGCCCATCAGGGCGGCCACGGCGGCGCGGGCGTCCAGCTGCCCGTCCAGCAGGCCCACCACGCATTCGGCAATCGGCATCTGCACGCCCAGGTGGCGCGCGCGCTGCACCACGGTGCGCGCGCAGTAAACGCCTTCGGCCACATGGCCCAGGGAAGCCACCGCCTGTTGCAGCGTCTGGCCCTGCGCCAGCAGCAGGCCCACGCGGCGGTTGCGGCTCAGGTCACCCGTGGCGGTCAGCACCAGGTCGCCCAGGCCGCCCAGGCCCATGAAGGTGTCGGCCCGTGCGCCCAGCGCCAGGCCCAGGCGCGTCATTTCGGCCAGGCCGCGGGTGATGAGCGCGGCGCGCGCATTCAGCCCCAGCCCCAGGCCATCGCACAGGCCGGTGGCAATGGCCAGCACATTCTTGACAGCGCCGCCGACTTCCACGCCAACCAGATCGTCGTTGGCATAGACCCGCAGCGACGGGCTGTGAAAGGCGTCCACCAGCGCCTGGCGCAAGGCGGGGTGGGCAGCGGCGGCCACCAGGGCCGTGGGCTGGCCGCGCGCCACTTCCTGCGCAAAGCTCGGGCCGCTCAGGGCGCCGGCCATCAGGTCCGGCGCTACCTCGGCCTGCACCTCATGGCCCAGCAGTCCCCAGGGCTGCGTCACGGGTGCTTCAAAGCCCTTGCACAGCCAGGCCACCGGCGCCTTGCAGCCGCGCAGCGCCACCAGCAGCCCGCGCAGGCCGGCCATGGGGGTGGCAATGATGACCAGGTCATGGGCGGTGGCCAGCGGTGCCAGCGCGGCCAGCGGATCGCCGCGCACGCACAGGGCATCGGGCAGCGCGATCCCGGGCAGGTACAGGGTGTTCTCGCGCTGCGCGGCCAGCGCCGCCGCCTGCTGCGCATCGCGCGCCCACAGCGACACGGCGTGCCGCGGCGCGGCGCTGATAGCCAGGGCTGTGCCCCAGGCGCCGGCTCCAAGAACCAGGATTCTCATGGCGTCGTGCGCGCCGCGCGGGCGCTGCGCGTTATTGGGTGACGATGCGCGGCGCGTCGGCTTCCGCCTGGGCCTGCTGCTGCTCGTACATCGCCTGGAAGTTGATCTCGCTCAGGTGCACGGGCGGGAAGCCGCCGCGCGTGATGATGTCGGCCACGTTGCCGCGCAGGTAGGGGTACACGATCTGCGGGCAGGCAATGCCCATGATCGGGCCCATCTGCTCGGGCGGCAGGTTGCGGATCTCGAAAATGCCGGCCTGCTTGACTTCCACCAGGAACACGGTCTTGTCCTTGATCTTGGTCTGCACGGTGGCGGTCACGCACACCTCGAACACGCCGTCGGCCACCGGGGTGGCGTCCACGCCCAGCTGGATGTCCACTGCCGGCTGCTCCTGCTCCAGCAGGATCTGCGGGGAATTGGGCTGCTCCAGCGACGCTTCCTTGAGGTAAACGCGCTGGATCTGGAACACGGGGTCTTGCTGGTCGGCCATGGCAAAAATTCTTTCAGGTCAAAACAAAGCCCGCCGGGGTGACACCCCTGACGGGCAGACAGGTCAAGAAGGATTATCCGTTCAAAAGCGGGGTCAGCCCACCACGGCTGTCCAGCGCCATCAGGTCATCGCAACCGCCCACATGGGTGCTGCCAATGAAAATCTGGGGCACCGTGCGCCGGCCCGTGGCCTCCATCATGGCCATGCGGGCGTCCGGGTCCATGTCCACGCGCACTTCGTCGATCTGCTCGACGCCCCGGGCCTTGAGGATCTGCTTGGCGCGGATGCAATACGGGCATACCGCCGTGGTGTACATCTTGACGGCCTGCATGGTTCAGGCCTTTTCAACCGGCAGGCTGGCTTCTTTCCAGGCGTTGAGCCCGCCGCCAAGGACCTGGGCCTGCTCGTAACCCAGCTTCTTGGCCATGGCCAGCGCCCGGTTGGCGCGTGCGCCCACGGGGCACACCAGGATCAGCGGCAAGGCCTTGTTCTTCACCACATCGGGCAGCTTTTCCTCAAACTGGCCCAAGGGAATATTTTTGGACCCGACGATATGGCCGCCAGCGAATTCCTCTGTCTCGCTCACATCCACCACCACGGCCTTTTCGCGGTTGATCAGCTGCACCGCGGCATTGGGCGTCAGGCTGCCCACGCGCATGCCGCGGGTCACCATCGGCCACATCAGCAGGGCGCCGGAGGCAAACGCCACGGCAATCAGCATCCAGTTGTCCATCAAAAACTTCACGTCGTACCTTTCGGGTTCTGCTTCGGGCAAACCGCGATTTTAGAATGGAGGGCTTTCCCCTTGTTTTCCAACCCCGCCATCCGTTCCTGCCCATGTACAAACTTGTCCTCATCCGCCACGGCGAATCCACCTGGAACCTTGAAAACCGCTTCACCGGCTGGACCGACGTGGACCTGACCGACACCGGCATCGCCCAGGCGCGCGACGCCGGCCGCCTGCTCAAGGCCGAGGGCTGGGACTTCGACCTGGCGTTCACCAGCGTGCTCAAGCGCGCGACCCGCACCCTGTGGCATGTGCTGGACGAAATGGACCGCACCTGGCTGCCCGTGGTGCACAGCTGGCGCCTGAACGAGCGCCATTACGGCGGCCTGCAGGGCCTGAACAAGGCCGACATGGCCAAGCAGTATGGTGACGCGCAGGTCCTGGTGTGGCGGCGCAGCTACGACACCCCGCCCCCCGCGCTGGAGCCCACCGACCCGCGCAGCGAGCGCGGCGACCGCCGCTACGCCGGCCTGGCGCCAGAGCAGATCCCCCTGACCGAATGCCTGAAAGACACAGTGGCGCGCGTGCTGCCGTTCTGGAACGAATCCATCGCCCCGGCCATCCTCTCGGGCCAGCGGGTGGTAGTGGCCGCCCACGGCAACTCGATCCGGGCGCTCGTGAAGTACCTGGACAACATCGCCGACGCCGACATCGTGGGGCTGAACATCCCCAATGGCATCCCGCTGGTGTACGAGCTGGACGGCAACCTCAAGCCGGTGCGCCACTACTACCTGGGCGACGCCGAAGCAGCGGCCAAGGCTGCGGCCGCGGTGGCCTCGCAAGGCAAGGCCTGACGCCACCTGGCGCCCCGGCATGGTGCAGGTGCCTGAGCGTAAAGCTCGGGTAAAGGAACCGGTACCTTGCCGCAAAACCCCAAAGTCCCTGGAACCCCGGTGCACAGGTGTCGTCATACGCCTGTGCCGGGTGTATATTGAAGTCAAGAGGACTTGTAAGCATGAGCCAGAAACTCAAGATCGCGGGCTGGATTTCGGTGGGTGCCCTGGCGGGCGTACTCACCACGGTGTCGTTGCAAACCGTGGCGCGTGGATCGCTCGCCCCCCTGCCCCTTGAAGAGCTGCAGCAGCTCGCCGCGGTCTTCGGCATGGTCAAGACGGACTACGTCGAGCCCATCGACGAGAAAAAGCTCATCTCCGACGCCATCTCGGGCATGGTGGCCAGCCTGGACCCGCATTCGCAGTACTTCGACAAGAAGTCCTTCAAGGAATTCCGCGAAGGCACCTCCGGCCGCTTTGTCGGCGTGGGCATAGAAATCTCCCAGGAAGACGGCCTGGTCAAGGTGGTGTCCCCGATCGAAGGTTCCCCGGCGTTTCGCGCCGGCCTCAAGCCCAATGACCTCATCACCAAGATCGACGACACGCTGGTCAAGGGCCTGACGCTCAATGAAGCCGTCAAGCGCATGCGCGGCGAGCCCAACACCAAGGTGCTGCTGACCATCTACCGCAAGGACGAGAACCGCACCTTCCCCGTCACCATCACGCGCGAAGAGATCAAGACCGTGTCGGTCAAGGGCAAGGTCATGGAGCCCGGCTACGCCTGGATCCGCCTGAGCCAGTTCCAGGAACGCACGGTGGACGACTTTGCGCGCAAGGTCGAGGAAATCTACCGCGCCGAGCCCAACCTCAAGGGCCTGGTGCTGGACCTGCGCAACGACCCCGGCGGCCTGCTGGACGCCGCCGTGGCCATCTCGGCCGCCTTCCTGCCCGAGAACGTCACGGTGGTGTCCACCAACGGACAACTGGCTGAAAGCAAGTTCGTCTACAAGGCCGCGCCGGAGTTTTACCAGCGCAGGAGCGGCGCCGACCCGATCCGCCGCCTGCCCGCCGCGCTCAAAAGCGTGCCGCTGGTGGTGCTGGTCAACGAAGGCTCGGCCTCGGCCAGCGAAATCGTGGCCGGTGCGCTGCAGGACCACAAGCGCGCCACCATCCTGGGCAGCCAGACCTTTGGCAAGGGCTCGGTCCAGACGGTGCGCCCGCTGGGCCCGGACACCGGCCTCAAGCTGACCACGGCCCGCTACTACACGCCCAACGGCACCTCCATCCAGGCGCGCGGCATCATCCCCGACGTGCTGGTGGACGAGACCGAGGAAGGCAACATCTTTGCCGCGCTGCGCACCCGCGAATCCGATCTGCAAAAGCACCTGGGCAGCGGCCAGGGCCCCGAGGTCAAGGATGAGGCCCGGGAAAAGGCCCGCGAAGAGGCGCGCAAGCGCGCCGAGGAAGAAGCCCGCAAGCCGCCGCAGGACCGCCGCATGCCCGAGTTCGGCAGCGACAAGGACTTCCAGCTCGTTCAGGCGCTCAACCAGCTCAAGGGCCGCCCCGTGCTCATCAGCAAGACGCAGGTCGAGCGCAAGGAAGAGAAAAAAGAGAATTGACCGACGACCAGCTGCTGCGGTATTCGCGGCACATCCTGCTCGACGACATCGGCATCGAAGGCCAGGAGCGTTTGCTGGGCGCCCATGCGCTGGTGATCGGCGCGGGCGGGCTGGGATCGCCCGTGGCGCTGTACCTGGGCAGCGCCGGCGTCGGGCGCATCACGCTGGTGGATGACGACCAGGTAGACCTCACCAACCTCCAGCGCCAGATCGCCCACACCACGGCGCGCGTGGGCCAGCCCAAGGCGCTGTCGGCCCGCCAGGCCATCGCCGAGCTCAACCCCGACGTGCAGGTCACACCCCGGGTGGAGCGCGCCGGGGCCGTCCAGCTGGACGCGCTGGTGGCCACGGCCGACGTGGTGCTGGACTGCTGCGACAACTTCGCCACGCGCCAGGCCGTCAACGCGGCCTGCGTGCGCCACCGCAAACCGCTGGTCTCGGGCGCTGCGGTACGGTTTGACGGGCAGCTCATGGTGCACGACCCGCGCAACGCACGGTCACCCTGCTATGCCTGCGTGTTTCCCCCGGATGGCGACGTGCAGGAAACACAGTGCGCAACGCTGGGTGTGTTTGCGCCCCTGGTGGGCATCATCGGCGCCATGCAGGCCGCCGAGGCGCTCAAGCTGCTGGCCGGTGCCGGCACACCGGCCACCGGCCGCCTGCTGATGCTGCAAGCGCGCGCCATGGAATGGAGCGAGGTGCGCACGGCGCGCGATCCGGCCTGCCCGGTGTGCGGTGGGGCCCCAGCCTGAGGCCTTACTTCGCGTGCGGCTGCGCAGCCGCCTGGGCCTGCGCCAGCACCTGTGGGCAATTGGCATCCACCCCCGGCCCGGTCTCGACCGTGGCGGCCAGTGCCAGCAGCGGATTCAATGCCCCCAGGGCCAGTGCAATGCCCGCGCGCCCGGCCAGCGCGGCCTTGTCGGGGCCGGCGCGTGGCGCGGCAAAGCTGCCCGTGATCTTCAGCGGCGAGCGCAGGCTCAGGATGCTGGCGTCCTTGGGTGACGGGCGCAGCACCAGGTCCAGCGATTCATCCACCAGACTCACGGTCCCTGTACCGAGGATGGCGGTATCCACCGTGTCCAGCACCAGGGCGCGGCTTGTCATCACGCCCTGCTTCACGTCAAACGCGGCGGCGGCGCAGCGCAGCCGCACATCGCGGTCCCCGCGCAGCAGGAACTTGATGATCTCGCCGCCGTCCAGCCCGGCAAACTCCAGCAGCAGGTTGCTGATCTGGCCCTCACCCATGAGCAGCGCCACGTCGCCCGATGCCGTGGCCAGCATGCGGGCCGCGCTGTTGCCCCGGCCGGCCAGGTCGATGCTGCCCGCCATGCGGCCCAGGCTGCTGCGGGTGGATTCCACAGCGGGGAACAGCCGGTTCAGCTGCAACCCGCGCGCGTCCAGGTTCACCGCCACAGCGGCCGTGTCGCTGGCTGCATCGATGCGCAGGCGGCCCGCCAGTTGCCCGCCGGCCACGCCCAGCTTCAACGGATCCAGGTTGAGCACCCCGCCCTTGAGCCGGACATGGATGTCCGCACGCTCCAGCGGCAGCGCGCGCGCATTCGAGATGCGCGCCGCGCCATAGCGCACATCAGCGTCCATGGCCCGCAGGCGCTGCACGTCCAGCGTCGCGGTGGGCAGCACGCGCCCCGGCGGAGTCACTGGCCTGGCCGCCGCGGCGCGCGCGGCTGGCGCGGCTGGCGCGGCCGCAACGCTGCGCGGCTGTTCGGGCAAACCCACCAGGGGCGCGAGGTCGTCAAAGTCCAGCACGCGCGACTGCAGCGATCCGGTGAGCAGGGGCACCGCCTGTGAACGGTCGTAGGCCAGCGCCCCCGCCAGGTCGGACTGGCCCAGGCGGCCACGGATGTTTTCAACGCGCCACACCGGCCCCCGGCGGGCCACGCGGCCGTTGACGGCATAGCGCGGCGTTTCCGGCAGCACAACCCCCACCAGGCGGTAGAGGTCGGCCAGGCTGGCCCCACGCAGCTCAAAGGCAGCGTCCGCACCATCCATGCTGGCCAGGCTTGCCAGCGTGCCGGTGGCGCGCAGGCTGGTGCTGCCCGCCAACGCGTTGACTTCCAGCGGGAACGGCGCCTGCAGCGGCGCGTGCAGCACCAGCACGCTGCCGGTGCGGCCGTTGGCAGAAAACGCCTGGCCCTGCCAGCGGCCCCTGGCGCTGTAGCTCAGGGGCAGCGCGTCGCCCGCGCGCGGGTCCACTTCGAACGCCATGCGGATGTCCGCACCTCGCGCTGGCGCGATGTAGTGCAGTTCGCCCTTGTCCACCGCCAGCGAGCCGATCTGCGGTACGTTGGCTTCGTCCGCCGTGTCGCGGCCCAGCGCCCAGGTGCGCCTGCCATCCGCCTCCATTTGCAGGCCCAGCTGCGGCGCCTGCAGCACCAGCGACGGCAGCTCCAGGCGGCCCCTCAGCAGGGGCAGCAGCCGCACTTCAAATTCCGCCGATTCGGCTTGCAGCAAATACGCGTCTTGCGCCCATTCCGGGTTGGCAAAGGTCACGCCCTCCATGCGCACGCGCGTAGTCCACCCTGGCTTGACGTCCAGGCGCCGCGTGATTTCGAAATGGCGCCCCGTCTGCCCTGAAACGTAGCGGCCGAGCGGGCCGCGCAGCATGTCCCACGGAAACAGCAGCACCGCGACCGCCAGCAGGGCCACGGCGCCCAACGTCCATGCCAGCACGCGCGCCCCTGCGCGGCCGGGCCCAACGATGTGCCACCGCTGCGCGTGCGGCATCAGGCTCGCCTCATCGCAGGCAGGCTGCAACGCCCAGCCAGTCTTCAGCGGACGTGGCGGCCTGCGCCATCAACAGGTCGGCCTGCGCGGGTTCGCCAAAAGCCACCAGCGCCGCCGCGGCCAGCGTGCCAGCCAGAATCACGGTGTATTCGAAAAAGAGTTTCATCGGGCGCTCCTGGTGCGCCCGTCAGCAGGCGCATGCAGGCAGTGTGGCGGGCCGCCGGACCCGCGGCCATCGGCGGCCAGCGGGACCGCATGTCAGCGGCTACCTACAGGCTGGTATCCGGAAAATGCCCGTCTCATGCATGAGGCCCACCGTAGGAAGTGTCCTACACCAACGCGGAATTCCCGCTGGCACAATCGCCAGCAATGAAGAGATACATTGCGATACAGCTTTCCTGCGAATCGGGCCACTGAGAAAAACATGCCGCAGCAGTATCCGGCATCACGTCATCAACCATGGTGGAACTGAGAACCTATATCGTCGAAGACAACGCGACCATCCGCGAAAATCTGATTGGTACGCTGGAAGAGCTGACCTGTGTGAAGGCAGCTGGCTTCGCCGAGGCAGAAAACGAAGGCTGCGCCTGGTTGACGCAAAACGAAGATGCCTGGGATCTGGCCATCGTGGACCTGTTTCTCAAGCAGGGCAGCGGGCTGGGTGTGCTGGAGTCCTGCCGCAACCGCCGGCCCGGCCAGAGGGTGCTGGTGCTCAGCAACTACGCCACGGCCGACATGCGCAAGCGCTGCAAGCAGCTGGGCGCGGATGCGGTATTTGACAAATCCAATGAAATTGACGCGCTGGTTGATTACTGCGTCGAGCTGTGCAGTGCGCGCGGCTAGCTGCGCGCACCGGCCTGGCGGCAGGTCAGTCAATCAGTTTGTTCTTCAGCGCGTAGTACGTGAGGTCACTGTTGGAAGCCAGGCTCATCTTTTCCATCAGCCGCGTGCGGTAGGTGCTCACCGTCTTGACGCTCAGCGACAGCGACTTCGCGATGTCGCCGGCGGTTTCGCCCTTGGCCAGCTTCAGGAACACCTGGAACTCACGCTCGGACAACTGCTCGTGCGGCGCGCCGCCTTCCTTGCGGTTGAGCTGCTGGGCCAGCAGCTCGGCCACCGTGGGCGAAATGTAGCGCCGGCCCAGCGAGATGGTGCGGATGGCGTTGACGATCTCCATGGGATCGCATTCCTTGTTCAGGTAGCCGCTGGCGCCCTGGCGGATGAGGTTCATGGCGTAATGCTCCTCGGGGTAGCCGCTGAGGATCAGGATGCCGACGTCGGGCGCCTTGGCACGGATCATGGCCAGCGCGTCAATGCCGCTTTGCCCAGGCATGGACAGGTCCATGACCAGCACGTCCAGTTCGGTGGTGCGCACCAGGTCTATGGCCTCGCGGCCGCTGGCGGCTTCGCCGACCACGCGCAGGTCCACCTGCTCGGAGAAAAACTGCTTGAGTCCGGTACGCACGATGGCGTGGTCATCCACAATTCCGACTTTGATCATGACTGCTTCTTTCTGAGGTGCCGGGTCGGCAGGTACCGCAGATTCTATTCACAGCGCTGTCGCAGCGGGGAGGTTCCATGCGGTTGTTTTCATGGCTGAAGAATTTTTCGATCCCCAAGATGGCCATCAGCCTGCCGCTGGCGCTGCTGGCGGCGTGCACCCTGGTCGTGATCAACGAAACCGGCTATGACCGCTCCAGCGAGGCGCTGGACGACATCGCCGTGGCTTCGCAGACGCGCAGCCAGCTCAACAAGCTGCTGCAGCACATGCTGGACGCCGAGACCGGCCAGCGCGGCTACCTGCTCACTGGCGACCCGCGCTACCTGGAGCCCTATGACCTGGCGGTCTCCGATATCGGCCAGACCATCGACATCCTGCGCAACCTGTACATCAACGACCCCGAGGAAATGAAGACATTTGCCCAGCTGGGGCGCAACACGCAACGCAAGCTGGCCGAAATGGACCTGAGCGTGCGCATGCGCAAGCAGGGCAACGAAGACGCCTGGAAGTTCGTGCTGATGACCGACGTGGGCAAGGAGCACATGGACGCCATCCGTGACCAGGCCACCAAGCTGATCGCCTCCACCGCCAGCAAGATGGAGCTGGCCCAGCTGCAGGTCAAGCGCTCGCTCCAGCTGTCTCGCATCGGCATTGCCGCAGTGGCCATGGCCGGCCTGCTGGCCTTCTACCTGTACCTGCGCCAGACCAACGCGCTCAAGGAGGCCGCCGACCGCCAGCAGGTGCTGCTGCAGCAGGAACGCGACCTGCTGGAGCGCCAGGTGCGCGAGCGCACGGCCACGCTGGCCGAGCTGGCCACGCACTTGCAGCAGGTGCGCGAACAGGAGCGCGGCCACCTGGCGCGCGAACTGCACGATGAGCTGGGTGCACTGTTGACGGCCGCCAAGCTGGACGTGGCACGGCTGAAGTCCAAGCTGGGCAGCAGCTCCGATGACGTCACGCAGCGCCTGCAGCACCTGACCGAGACGCTGAACAGCGGCATTGCCCTGAAACGCCGCATCATCGAGGACCTGCGGCCATCCTCACTGGCCAACCTCGGGCTGGTCGCGTCGCTGGAGATCCTGGCGCGCGAGTTCTCGGAACGCTCGGCCATGGAGGTGGAGACCGCGCTGGACGATGTGGCACTGGACGAGGCGACGCAGCTCACCGTGTACCGGCTGGTGCAGGAGTCGCTCACCAACATCGGCAAGTACGCCCAGGCAAAGATGGTGGACATCAGCCTGCGCCGCTACGAGAACCACATCGAGGTGGAGATCAAGGACGACGGCCAGGGCTTTGACACCGCGACGATGCGCCCGTCCACCCACGGCCTGGCGGGCATGCGCCACCGCGTGGAGGCCGCGGGCGGCCGCCTGACGGTGCAGTCGGCGCCGGGCCAGGGCGCGCGCATCTTCGCGGTGCTGCCGTCTTCCTCGCCGGCGCACTGAAGGCCAGCCGCAAGGGCCCCGGCACGCGCTGCGTCGGCCTGCTCCTACACGGCGCCCTGCCGTTCACCCACAAACGCACAGGCGCCCTGCTGATGAGCAGGCCGCGTTGCTTTCCGTAACCTGTGGATCAGGCGCAGGGGGACCCCGGCGCTACCAACTGGAGGGCCCAGGCCCCAAGGAGATCCACATGTTGCACTACGCCGTCGTGTTCCTGGTGATTGCATTGATTGCAGCCGTCTTCGGCTTTGGCGGCATTGCCGCCGGCGCCGTCGAGATCGCCAAGATCCTCTTCTTCATCTTCGCCATCATGGCCATCGTCAGTTTCGTCGTGAGCCTGGTCCGAAAGGGATGACGCCGCTCACCGCTTTCACGCATTCACCCCAAGGAGTACCCGCAATGCCTACCAACCCCACCACCGCCGCCCCTGCCGCCCTGCGTGACGGCGCCAACGCCGCGCGCGAGCTGTCCGCCGACGTGCTGCAGTCCGCCGAGGAGGCCGTGGAAAACACCCGCAACTTTGCCAACCACCAACTCGACCGCGCACACGACAAGGTGCGCGACCTGCGCGGCAACGTGGAGCCTGCGATCGACCGCCTGGCCGCTCGCGCCCAGGATGTGGCGACCCGTGGCATCCACGCTGCGTCCGACGCCTCGGCCAAGGTGCAAAAGCAGATCAACCATTACGCAGAAGCCACCGGCAAGTACGTGGCCGAGCAACCGGTGAAGTCCGTGCTGATCGCCGCCGCCGCGGGCGCTGCCCTGGCCGCGCTGGTGATGGCGGCACGCCGCAGCCACACCCGCTACTGATTCTTCGTCCACGCAATCCAACGCACCCGCCGCCATGCCCCATCCGCTGTTCAATGTACTCATCAACCGGCCCGAGCTGGTCGTTGACCATGCCGCGGGCTACGCGGCGCTGGTGCGCGAGGAAGCGGCAGGCTACGGCAGCGAGGTGCTGCACCGCGGCGTGGCCTGGGGCGTGGCCGTGCTGGCGCTGGGCGCGTTCCTGATCCTGGCCGGTGTGGCGGCCATGCTGGCGGCCACCTTGCAGCAACTTCACTGGGCGCTGCTGGCCGTGCCGGGCGCGGCATTGGTGCTGGCGCTGTGCGCCTGGGCCCAGGCGCGCAAGCCGCTGGCCGCGTCGCATTTCCATGAACTGAAGGCGCAGATCGATGCCGATGCGATGGCATTGCGCCATGCCGGGGGCCGTCCGTGAACAACGCCCTCACACCCGCACAGCGGCTGCGGGCCAGCCGGCAGGCGATCAGCCTGCATTTGCACGGCCAGGGCCAGGGCCGTGGCCGGCGCGGTGGCGATGACACCGCGCCAGCGGGCACGCGTGATGACCCAGCTGCGCCGCCACCCTCGGGCCGCGCGTGGTGGCGCATTGCACGCCACACGCTGCGCGCCTGGTGGCACAGCCACCCCGCTTACTCCGCGGCGCTCGTGGCCGAGCCAGTGCTGCGGCGCTACGCAAGCGACAAGCCGCTGCACCTGGTGGGCCTTGCCGCCGCCGCAGGCGCGGCTGCCGTGTGGCTCAAGCCATGGCGGCTGATTTCAGTGGGCGCCGTGCTGGCGGCCACCCTGAAATCCCAGGACATGTCGCGCCTGATGGTGTCGCTGCTGGCCCAGGCCCTGCCTGAACAGGAACGAAGGGACGAAGCCTCATGAACCAAGCCAATCCCTCCCACATACAGCGCACCGGCCAGCCGGCGCTGGACGAACTTTCAACCACCCCAAGGAGCACAACCATGAAAACCTCTCCCTCTACTGCCTCCCGCTATGCACGCGCCATTGCCCTGGCCACGCTGGCCGGCATCACCGTCGTCAGCGCCGGCTGCTCGGTCATGCGTGGACAGAGCACCGTGGGCGCCTATGTGGACGACAAGGCCATTGCCACCTCGGTCAAGGCCAAGCTCGTGGCCGACAAGACCGTGGACGCCGCGGCCGTCAACGTGGATTCGCTCAACGGCACCGTGTCGCTGTCGGGCTTTGCCAAGTCCAGCGCCGAGAAGAACCAGGCGGGCTACATCGCCCGCAACACCAGCGGTGTGCGCGAAGTGATCAACAACATGGTCGTGCGCCCCTGACGCCAGCGCGTGAGGATCTTTCGCTGCGATCACTGCGGCCATCCGGTCTTCTTTGAAAACGTCCAGTGCCTGCATTGCGCCAGTGCACTGGCGTTTCTGCCTGACCGGCTGTTCCTGGCCGCGGTGGAGGCCCTGCCCGGCGAACCCGGCCTGTGGCGGCGCAAGTCGCCGCGCCACGGCGGGCGGCACTACCGGATGTGCCACAACCACGGCACGCACCAGGCCTGCAACTTTGCCGTGCCCGCGCACGACCCCAACCCCCTGTGCGTGTCATGCCGGCAGACCCGGATCCTGCCCGATCTGTCGGTGCCCGCCAACCAGGAGCGCTGGTACCGCATCGAGGCAGCCAAGCGGCGGCTTTATTACACGCTGGCGCGCCTGCGCCTGGCCCCGGTGGACCCGCCAGCAGACCAGCCCACGGCCGGGCCCGTGTATGAATTCCTGGCCGACCAGCCCGGTATGGCGCCGGTGCTCACTGGCCACCGCAACGGCGTCATCACCCTGAACGTGGCGGAGGCCGACGACGACGAACGCACCCGCCGGCGCATGGCGCTGCACGAGCCGTACCGCACCTTGCTGGGCCACCTGCGCCATGAATCGGGCCACTATTACTGGGACAGCCTGATCGCCGCGCAGCCGGCACGGCATGACGCCTTCCGCGCGATTTTTGGCGACGACTCGCTGGACTACAGCCAGGCGCTGAGCCAGCACTATGCCAACGGCCCATCAGCATCTGCGTGGCAGCAGGACTACGTGAGCGCCTATGCCACGGCCCACCCCTGGGAGGACTGGGCCGAAACCTGGGCCCACTACCTGCACATGGTGGACCTGCTCGAAACGGCATCGGCCTACAACACCCGCGTGGTGGTGCCGGGTGACCCGCCCGACGGAGCCGAGGAAGTCTGCAACCCCTTCGCGGGCGAGGCGGACTTTGACCAGTTGGTCTCGCAATGGGTACCGGTCACGCTGCTGCTCAACAGCCTGAACCGCAGCCTGGGGCAAAACGATGCTTACCCATTTGCGCTGACGCCCGGCGCGTTGCGCAAGCTGCGGTTTGTGCATGACGTGATCCAGCAGATCACCGTACCGGCATGAAAAAGGCCCCGAAGGGCCTTGTTGTTGCGGGGGTGATGGCGATCAGCCCGCGCCCACGGTCAGTTGGTTGTCCACCGCGCTCACACCCTTGACCGCCTTGGCAATCTGGGTGGCACGGTCGCGCGCGTCGGCCGACGGCGCCGGGCCGCGCAGCGTCACGCGGCCATCGCGCGTATCCACATTGATCTTCAGCGCGCTCAACGTCGCATCCTTGGCCAGGCCGGCATTCACCTCGGCGGTGATGGTGGCGTCGTCCAGCTTGTCGGCGATTTTTTCGCCGGTGTTGGTGATCGCGGCCTTGGCATCCTGCGCGGCGTTGGTCGCGTCGGTCTTCGCTTCAGCGGCGGCCTGCTCGGTCCTGGTGACGGCGGAGTCCACCTTCTGGCCCACGGTGGTGTCGTCCTGCTTCTGGCCGCAGGCGCCCAGCGCCAGCAGGGCCGCCAGGGCGGACGTTGCAATCAGGGATTTCTGGATGGGTTTCATGGCTTCTCCTTGTGTTGAATGAAATGGTTCATTGAATGAGTTGTCGGGTTCAGGCCGACGGGTGTTCCAGGCGCCGCTGCACCGGCGGCGGGTGCTGGCGGGTGGGCACGGTGGCCTCCCGCTCGGGGGCACGTTGCACGCGCAGGGACTGCGCCTGGTATTCCCGGGGCTTGGGCGCGGGGCGCCCTTCGGTACGGATGCACATGGGGCATTCCTTTCGTCTGGTACGTCACGGCGGCGCACCTGCGCTGCCATGCAGGTCACTGTAGGCGGCGGTGGTGCGCGCGGACGTCAGCGAAAGCCGATGCTGCTGTAGGACGTGGGGAATTTACGTTTGGTCACGTCCGGTGGCCTGCTCCATGTCGCGCAGGATGCGGTCCAGCCGCGCGCTGAGCTGCTCGGTGCTGAGCTTTTCGCGAAAGCGCTCCACCATCAGCGGCAGGCTCAGGGGGCTGGGGTGGCGCAGGGTGACGAAGTCCACCGCCATGCCCGCCAGCCGCTGCAGCGCCGCTGACAGGCGCGACAGCTCCAGCTCCTGGCTCAGCACTTCCTGCTGGGCCTGGGTCAGCAGCAGGTTGACAGGGTCGTATTTGCGGAACACCTCAAAGAACAGGCTGCTGGAGGCCTGCACCTGGCGCAGGCTTTTGGGCGCGCCGGGGTAGCCGCTGAACACCAGCCCGGCCACGCGCGCGATTTCGCGAAAGCGCCGCTGCGCGAGTTCGGTCGAATTGAGCGAAGCCAGCACGTCATGCAGGAGGTTCCGGGTAGAGAACACGCTGCCGTCGCGCACCGGCGTCACGTCGAAAGGCTGCGCCGCCAGCAGCTCAAAGCCATGGTCGTTGAACGACAGGCTGAAGGTGTTGGGCTGGTCCAGCGACAGCCGCCAGGCCAGCAGGCTGGCCAGCCCCAGGTGGACGTTGCGCCCGGCAAACGGGTGGACGTACAGGTGCCAGCCCTCGCGCGAATGGTATTGCTCCACCAGCAGCGTGTGCGGCGTGGGCAGGCGCGACAGCTGCATCTGCGTTTGCAGCATGGGCTGGGCGGCCTGCAGCTCGGGCTCGGCAAAATCGCCCTGCGCGGCGCGGTGCAGCAGCGCCAGCACGGCCTCGCCCATCTCGGTGGACAGCGCCATCTTGCTGCCGTTCCACACGGCCACCGTGCCCTTGGGGCTGGTGGCGCGCTTCACATAGGCAGCCATGTCCTGCACGCGGATGAACTCCAGCAGCCGCCCCGCAAAAAAGAAGCAGTCGCCCTTGCGCAGCCGGGCGATGAAGCCCTCTTCCATCGTGCCGATCTTTGCGCCGTTGAGGTATTTGACCTGCACCGACGCGTCGCTCACGATGGTGCCGATGGACATGCGGTGGCGCCGGGCCACCGCACGGTCGGGCACCCGGTAGATGCCCTGGGCATCCGGCTGGATGCGGTGGTAGTCGGGATAGGCGGTGAGGCTGTCGCCACCACGCTCGCAAAAGGCCAGCGCCCAGTCGAACTCCGCGCGCGTGAGGTCGCGGTAGGCAAAGGCGCCGCACACCTCGGCATACAGCGCATCGGGCGTGAAGCCGCCACCCAGCGCCACTGTCACCATGTGCTGCACCAGCACGTCCAGCGGCTTTTGGGGCGATGTGCGCTTTTCGATCTGCCCGGCCTGCGCGGCGCGGCGTGCGGCCGCCGCTTCCACCAGCTCCATGGTGTTGGTGGGCACCAGCGTCACGCGGCTGGCGCGCCCCGGCGCGTGGCCGCTGCGGCCCGCGCGCTGCAACAGGCGCGCCACGCCCTTGGCCGAGCCGATCTGCAACACCCGCTCAACCGGCAGGAAGTCCACGCCCAAGTCCAGCGACGAGGTGGCCACCACGGCGCGCAGCGTGCCGTTCTTCAGGCCCTGTTCTACCCATTCACGCGCGGCCTTGTCCAGGCTGCCGTGGTGCAGCGCGATCTGGCCCGCCCAATCGGGGCGGCGCTCCAGCAGCAGCTGGTACCAGATTTCGGCCTGCGAGCGCACGTTGGTGAACACCAGCGTGGTGCCGGACTTTTCAATCTCGTCCACCACCGGGTCGCGCATGCGCGCGCCCAGATGGCCGGCCCAGGAATACTTGCCGGGGTCGGTCGGAATCAACGTGTCAATGGTGAGCGTCTTGTCCATGCGACCCTGCACCAGTTGTGCATCAGGCCCGCACAGCACATCCATGGCCTCGCCCAGGTTGCCCAGCGTGGCGCTCAGCCCCCAAACCACCAGCCCAGGGTTGAACTGCCGCAGCCGCGCCAGCGCCAGCTGCACCTGCACGCCCCGTTTGCTTCCGATCAGCTCATGCCATTCATCACACACCACGTACTGCACGCCCTGCAGTTCTTCAGGTGCGTTCTCGCGGCTGAGCATCAGGCTCAATGATTCCGGCGTGGTGACCAGGGCCGTTGGAAAGCGCCTGTCCTGGCGCGCACGCTCGGCGCTTGGCGTGTCGCCCGTGCGTTGGCCCAGCGTCCAACCAGGCGCGAGGTCGCGCAGCGGCTCGGCCAACGCGCGCGCGGTGTCGGCTGCCAGCGCGCGCATCGGCGTGAGCCACAGCACGCGCAGCGGCTGCGCGGCCCGCCCCGGCGGGTGGCGCTGCAGCAAGGCCCCCAGCATGCCCAGCCACACCGCATAGGTCTTGCCCGAGCCGGTGGTGGCGTGCAGCAGGCCACTGCGCCCCTGGGCCACGGCAGCCCACACCTCTTGCTGGAAGGCAAACGGCTGCCAGCCCCGCTGCGCCAGCCATTGCGCCACCGGGGGCAGCGGGGCCTCCGTCATCCCATGCTTCGCACGGAACGCCCGCCGCGGCGCCGGTCGGCGCGCGGCAGGGCGGCGCCGGCCTGCGCCACCAGCGCGTCGGCGCGCTGCTGCAACACGTCCAGCATGCGGTCCAGCTGGGCCACCTGCGCTTCGTCCAGCAAGGCCAGCAGCTCGCGGTTGATGTCGCACACCAGCGGGAACATGGCGCCGTGCAGCGCCGTGCCGGCCGGGGTCAGCGCCAGCATGGCCTGGCGCCGGTCGCCCGGCTGGGTCTGGCGGTGCACCAGCCCCTTGGCCACCAGCGATGTCACGGCGCGGGAGGTGCGCGCCCGGTCCAGCTGCGCGCGCTCGGCCAGCTGCGACGACAGCAGGCCGCCCTCATGGGCCAGCTGGGCCAGCACGCGCCATTCGCGCCGGGTGATGCCAAAACGGCCCTCGCACAGGCGGGTGACCATGCCGCCGGCCACACCCAGCAGGCGGTTGGTGCGGTACAGCAGCAGGTCGTCCAGCGCGCTGGGGTGGGCCAGACGGTTGGTGGCAGGTGCCATCAGGGTTTACCAAGGGAATGATTGATTAGAACAATCAATTGTCCGGGGTCTACAGTGAGGCTGCAACTTGCACGCCCCCGAGGAGACACACCATGCGCCAAAGACAATTCCTGGCCGCGGCCTTGCTGCTGGCCGCCAGCCCTTTCATGGCCCTGCCTGCCGCCGCGCAGGACAAGCCGCCGCTGAAGATCCTGGTGGGCTTCCCGCCCGGCGGCTCGGCCGACGTGATCGCCCGCCTGATTGGTGACGCCATCCGTGACGACTTCAGCACCGTCACGGTGGAAAACCGCCCCGGCGCGGGCGGCCGCATTGCGCTCACGGCGGTGAAGAACGCCAAGCCCGACGGCCAGACTGTCATCATCCTGCCCAGCGGGCCCATGGTGCTGTTCCCGCATGTGTACAAAAAGCTCGACTACGACGCGGTGAAGGACTTCACGCCGGTGTCGCAGATCGCGGCGTTCCAGTTTGGCGTGGTGTCGGGTCCGGCCACGGGTGCCAAGACCGTGGCCGAGATGCTGGCCAAGGCCAAGGCCGACCCCAAGGCCGCCACCTATGGTTCGCCCGGCTTGGGCACGCTGCCGCATTTCATGGGCGTGCTGATGGAGCAAAGCGCGGGCGTGCCGTTCACCCATGTGCCGTTCCAGGGCGGCGCGCCGGCCAACACGGCGCTTCTGGGCGGGCACATCGGCTACAAGTTTGACGTGGTGTCCGAGACCGCCGAGCTGCACCGCGGCGGCAAGGTGCGCATCATTGCCGTGACCGGCGACAAGCGCGACCCGCAGGTGCCCGAGGTGCCCACGCTCAAGGAGTCAGGCGTGAACATGGTGGCCACCGCCTGGTTTGCGATGTATGGCCCTGCGGGCCTGCCGCCGCCCGTACTGGCCAAACTGGAGCGCGCTGTTTCTGCAGCGGTGAAGAAGCCCGAAATGCAGGCAAAGATGACCAGCCTGGGCTATGACCCCATCGGCTCCACATCCGCGGATCTCGCCGCCGCGCAGCGCGCCGACCTGGCCCGCTGGGAAAAACCCATCAAGGCCACCGGCGTGTTGTTGGACTAACCCCCCGAAGCGCTTGCGGCGCCTCCCCCTCAGGGGGGCGCTGCCTGCGGCCCGGCGAAGCCGGTTCCGCGGCGGCCCTGGAACAAACTCTTCTGCACTCACACACCGTGACTCGCCCCAACATCATCTTCATCGTTGCCGACGACCTGGGTTTTGCGGACCTGGGCTGCTACGGTGGCCGCGCTCCGGTGTCACCCGTGCTGGACAGCCTGGCGGCCAACGGCATGCGCTTCACGCAGGGGTATTCCAATTCGCCCGTGTGCTCACCCACGCGCTTTGCGCTGATGACGGCGCGCTACCAATACCGCCTGCGCGGCGCGGCGGAAGAACCCATCAACAGCAAAAGCAAGGGCAGCACCACGCTGGGCCTGCCGCCCGAGCACCCCACGCTGCCGTCGCTGCTGCAGGGTGCGGGCTACCGCACCGCGCTCATCGGCAAATGGCACCTGGGCTACCCGCCTGCGTTCGGCCCGCTGAAATCGGGCTACGAAGAATTCTTTGGCCCGATGTCAGGCGGGGTGGACTACTTCACCCACTGCAGCAGCAACGGCACGCACGACCTGTACTTTGGCGAACGGGAGCACCGCGAAGACGGCTACCTGACCGACCTGATCTCGCACCGCGCCGTGGACTACGTGAACCGCATGGCACCGGGCGCGAAAGACGGCACGCCGTTCTTCCTGAGCCTGCACTACACCGCGCCGCACTGGCCGTGGGAAACGCGCGACGACGAAGCCCTGGCGCAGGAGGTGAAGAACAACCTGTTCCACCTGCACGGCGGCAACATCCACACCTACCGCAAGATGATCCAGCACATGGACGAAGGCATAGGCTGGCTGGTGGATGCGCTGCGCGCGCAGGGGCTGGACCGCGACACGCTGGTGGTGTTTACCAGCGACAACGGCGGCGAGCGGTTCAGTGACAACTGGCCGCTGGTGGGCGGCAAGATGGACCTGACCGAGGGCGGCATCCGCGTGCCCTGGATCGCCCACTGGCCCGCCGCCATCGCACCCGGTGGCGTGAGCGCGCAGCAGTGCATGACCATGGACTGGTCGGCCACGATGCTGGACGCGGCCGGCGTGGCAGCGGATGACCGCTACCCGCTGGACGGTGTATCCATGCTGCCCGTGCTGCGCGATGGCGCCCACCGCTTTCACCGCCCGCTGCACTGGCGCATGAACCACCGCGACCAGCGCGCCCTGCGCGACGGCGACTGGAAGTACCTGCGCGTGGACGGCAACGACTACCTGTTCAACATCCCCGCCGACGAACGCGAGCGCGCCAACCTGGCGGCGCGCGAACCCGAACGCATCGCTGCGCTGCGCGCCGCGTGGGAGGCCTGGGACGCGACCATGCCGCCCATCCCGGCGGACGCGACGGTGAGCCTGGGCTATTCGGTCAAGGACATGCCGCAGCGTTAAGCTCGGAGCAATGCAAGACCTGACACGCTGGCTCCCCTTTCTCAAATGGCCGCGGCCCGACGCGGCCCTGCTGCGCGGCGAAGTGGGCGCCAGCCTGACGGTGGCGGTGGTGATGATCCCGCAGTCGGTGGCCTATGCGGCGTTGGCCGGCATGCCGCTGGTCACCGGGCTGTACGCCACGTTCCTGCCCATGCTGGTGGCCGTGATGTTTGGCAGCTCCACGCGACTGTCGGTGGGGCCATCGGCCCTGACCAGCGTGCTGGTGGGCGCGTCGCTCATCGGCCTGGCCGAGCCGGGCAGCACGCAATGGGTGGCGCTGGCCGTGTGGCTGTCGCTGCTGGCCGGCGGCATACAACTCGCATTGGGCGCGGGCGGCGCCAGCTGGGTGCTGAACCTGGTGAGCTCGCCGGTGCTCACCGGCTTCAGCCAGGCGGCGGCGCTGCTCATCATTGCCTCGCAGGTGCCCGCGCTGCTGGGGCTTAAAGGTGCATTGCAGACGCTGTGGCAGGCGCCGCAGTTTGACCTGACGGCCATGGCCTATGGCGTGGTGAGCCTCACGCTGTTCGTGGCCGGCAAACGCTGGCTGCCCAAGCTGCCCATGGTGCTGGTTGTCATTGCGGCGGCGGCGGCGTTGAGCTGGTACAGCGGCTATTCAGCCCACGGCGCGGTCATCGGCACGCTGCCGGTGGGTCTGCCCGCGCCCTACTGGCCGGGCTGGCCCGGCTGGGACACCCTGAGCCTGCTGCTGGTGCCCGCGGCCGTGATCACGCTGGTCAGCTCGCTGGAGATGGCGTCCAGCGCCAAGATCGAAAGCCAGCACGACGCCAAACGCTGGGACGCCAGCCAGGACCTGATCGGCCAGGGCCTGGGCAAGATCGTGTCGGGCCTGTCGGGCAGCTTTCCCACCAGCACGTCGTTTTCGCGATCCGCCATCACCTTGTACGCGGGCGCCAGAACGGGCTGGGCCACGGTGTCGGCCACCGTGGTGGTGCTGGGCGTGCTGCTGCTGTTGACGCCCGCGCTGTCGCATGTGCCGCGCGCGGTGCTGGCGGCGGTAGTGATCGCCGCCGTGGCCAGCCTGATCAAGCCGCGCCTGCTGCTGCGGCTGTGGGCCATCAACCGCGTGGAGGCGGCGACGGCGTTCGTGACCTTTGGCGTGACGCTGCTGACGGCGCCGCGCATCTACTGGGGCGTGCTGACCGGCGTGCTGATGGGGCTGGCGCACTTTCTTTATTTGCGGCTGCACCCGCGCATCATCGAGGTGGGCCTGCACCCCGACGGCAGCCTGCGCGACCGCCACCTGTGGAAGCTGCCGCCGCTGGCGCAGCGGCTTTACGCGCTGCGCATGGACGACGAGCTGGACTTTGCGTCCGCCACCGCGCTGGAGCGCGCCATCACCGAACACCTGGCCGCCCACCCCGATGTGCAACACGTCTGCCTGTTTGCCCAACCCATCAACCGCATTGACGCCACGGGCGTGGAGGTGTTCACCCAGCTGCGCGAGCGGCTGGCTACACGCAACATCACGCTGCACATCAGCGGTATCAAGCTACCGGTGGAAAAAGTGCTGCGCCGCGCGGGCGCGCTGAACGACGGGCCGCTGCTGCGGATGTACCGCACGGATGTGGATGCGTTGCAGGCGTTTGGGCGGTTGAGCGCTTGAATCGCCATCCTCAAGGATATAAGTAGAACCAATGTATTTATAATTGAAGAAGTACTGCACAATATGCAGCTATTTTGTTTTCAAATTATCAATTCATGCCGCTTTTACCTTGGTTTGTCCGTGGCGGCTTAACGCCTCGGTGTCAATGGGCCAACGCCGCAACGCCAGCCAATTGGGCTAAAGGCACCAGCGCCGTGTACGAGCAGGTCAAGGGCCTGGGCGGCATCGTGCAGGGTAGCCAGAACATCCGGTTCTTTGATGCGGCCAATGAGGGAGGCTTTCTATGCGCTGCCTGAAGCTCTTACCTGTTGTCACGGCGCTTGCGCTGGCTGCTTGTGGTCCAAATGAAAGTCAGAAGCAAGAGATTGTTTCTTTACGACAAACCGACCAGTCCCAAAGATTTGGTGAATGATCAACTGATTCGACCGGTCGCTGCCACCTCCCTCGTCTTGATCGACGTCGACGCCTACATGTCAGGTCCCGGCCGATTCGCCACACCCAACAAGTTCGACTTCATCAAAAAATTCTTCAACCCACTGACGGACCCGGCATCATTTCAGCTTGCACCTGGAACCTACACAAAGGCTCAGATCTTCGCCGCATTTGGCGTAACCGTTGGCTGGATCGGTATCGATCAATCTCAGTTTGACGACGGAAAGGACAACTTCCTTGAACGGGCCTATATCTGGAACAAAACGGCTTTCATGCTGCGCGATGGCGCCAAGTTCGTCATTGAATCGAATGGCAGTCGCTACATCGAAGACTTCGCCATTACCCCTTACTTGAGCGACGGCAAAAAGGAGAATTTTGACTTTACCGCTGGCACGACATTTGGGGACATCGCCAATTCCCTGCTAGAACCAAAAATTGACCCCTCCAAGATAGGAAGAACCGTCGAGTTCGACTTCAGTGGCCAACGCACAGTGCAAGGGCGCTTTACGTTCGACGACTACCAAGCGGCCAGCAGCGGTGCTGCCGCCCAACCAGCTGACCCGCTCCTATACGCCTACATCGCCGTCAACAGCACAGCGTTCCTTGATCAGCTGTACCAAAGTGGTTCGACCCGGTTTCTGGACCAGGACGGGCGCATGATCATTTACGGCACGAATGCGCAAGACAACCTGAGTCCGAGCAAGTTTGACAATCTGGCAATTGACCGACATCTGCGCGAGGCGCTGAACTCGAAGGGTGCAACGATCATTGCAGGCGGAGGCGGTGACACCCTGGCGGGAGGCATTCGTAACGACGCCTTGCATGGCGGCATAGGTACAGACGCGTATATCTTCTCCGCTGCCTGGGGCAAGGACACCGTCACAGACAGCGACGGCCAAGGCACCCTCCAGATCGACGGCAAGGCCCTGACGGGCACATTCCAGGGCACCGGCGTGCGCGACGGCTACGCCTTCGATATGGGTGGCGGCGTGTATGCGGGCATGTACATCCAGAAGTCCGGCGCGAACACGTACAAAGCCACCATCGTCAAAGGCACAGACGCCGCCAACACCATCACCATCAACAACTTTGACCTGACCAAAGCCCAAGGCAGCGAAGGCTACCTGGGCATCAAGCTGGGCCCCGCCAAACTGGCCCTGACACAGGACGCCGGCAACTTCTGGGCGAACGTGACGGCCAGCCTGGGCGATCTGTCCGGCAAAACCGCCACCATCGCCGAAGGCGGCGGCACCCGCTTCAGCCTGAACCTGAGCACGGGCGCCAAGGCGGGCGACACCATCACCCTGAGCTTCAGCGGCGCCAATGGCTGCAAAGCGATCTTGGGCGACACCACGGTGGACGCCAACGGGGCGGTGATCACGCTGGCAGAAGGCCAGACGCGCGTGAGCTTCTCGCTCGTGCATGACGGCCAGCTGGATGGTGATGCGCAGGGCAGCCTGAGCGCCAGCTACAGCGGCAATGGGCAGAGTGCCGCCAGCAACACCTGGCAGATCGACCTGCGCGACCGGGCCGATCCCGTGACCGTACGCAACGGCGACCAGCGCCCAGTCATCAAAACGGGTGAGCATGGCGCTTACTATGACTGGAGCGGCACGAGCTACCAGCCGGATGGAACGCTGCTAAACGGCGTGAGCGAGCCGGGGTTCGAGGACGTGCTGTACGCCGCAGGTGCAAGCCGCCTGATCGGGGGCGGGGGGAACGACGTGCTGGGTGGCAGCGCCGCGGCTGATGAAATCGATGGTGGCGCGGGGGACGATCTGATCGCCGGCGGCCTGGGCACCGACAAGATCGATGGTGGGGACGGCAACGACCGCATCTACACCGCCAGCGAAGCCTACGCGCCCGGCCGACAGTATGTGGGCGAACGGTGGATGCAGGGCGACTGGGTGCAGCAGCGCGGGCAGACGGTGAAGGCCACTGCGGAAATCATCAGCTCGTCCGCGACCTGGGGCACTTACCGGGAGCAGGGCGAGCAGTCGGAACTGATCTGGGGCGTCTACCTGGAAGCGAATCAGGCAGAGGGCGACAGCGTCGATGCCGGGGACGGCGACGACATGATCATCGCCTCGGCGGGGGCGGACCGCGTTCAGGGCGAGGCAGGCGATGACACGATGATGGGCGCGGGCGGAAACGACGTGCTGGAAGGTGGCGACGGCGACGACGTCGTGAATGGAGACGGCACGCGCACGCAAAAGACGGGCGAAGACTATTTCAAATTCGGCTACACGCCGGGCGAACGTGAGGGTAGCGATTTTCTGGATGGCGGGGCCGGACGGGACCGGCTGTATGGCCAGGGCGGCGCCGATGTGCTGTTCGGCGGAACGGGTGACGACTACCTGGACGGCGACGACGCGGACGACGCGCAATTCCATGGCGACGACTATCTGGACGGTGAGGATGGACAAGACACGCTGTTCGGACGGCGCGGTGATGACCAGCTGTTTGGCGGCGCGCAGAACGACTATCTGAACGGCGGCGCCGGAGCGGACTACCTGGACGGAGAGGCCGGCAAGGACACGCTGGTGGGCGATGACGGCGATGACGGCCTGTTTGGCGGAGACGGCGACGACTTTCTGGACGGCGGCGCGGGTGCCGACTACATGGAAGGCGGCGCTGGCAGCGACATCTACGTGATTGACAGTGAAGACGACTTGGTGGTGGAGGCTGCTTCCCCTGCGGGGGGTGCACCCATGGCGGCGGGCTTGGCCGCGATGCAGGGCGACGGCCTGCCCATGACCGCCGACACCAACGTGGACGCCATCCGCTCGCACATCAGTTACACGCTGGGCGAGGGGTTCGAAGTGCTGGAACTGCAGGGCGCCGCCGCCATCAACGGCACGGGCAACGCGCAGGACAACACCGTGCGCGGCAACAGCGGTGCCAATCTGCTGGCCGGCGCGCTAGGCAATGACTGGCTCAGCGGCGGCGCGGGCGACGACGTGTATGTTTTCAACCGCGGTGACGGCGCCGTCACCATCTCCAACACCGACTTTCTGCGCGACACGGCGGACCCATTGCTGCAGCGGGCGGTGGATACCGTGCGCTTTGGCGAAGGCATTGCCGCGGCAGACCTGCAGGTGCGCAGGCAGGGTGACCACCTGCTGCTGAAGCTCAAGGACACGGACGAATACGTGTTTGTGTCCAACCACTACGGCGCCACGGTACAGAACAACAACGAAACGCGCGTGTACGACCACAAGATTGACCGCGTGGAGTTCGCCGATGGTACGGTGTGGGACCAGGCGAAGCTGGAGCTGGAGGCGGATCGCGCCGCGAACAATCAGGCACCGGCGTTCAACGCGACGATCCCAACGCAGCAAAGCCGTGTGGGCATAGCGTTCAGCTGGGTGGTGCCGGCGGGCACAGCCACTGACCCGGACACATGGGATTCAGTGACGTACAGCGTCAAGGCCATTGACGGCTCGGCGCTGCCCGATTGGCTGGGTTTTGACGCCGCCACGGGCACGCTCAGCGGCATGCCGGGCACCAATGACGTGGGCAGCCTGCAGCTCATGCTGTGGGCCACGGACAGCTACGGCGCCGCGGTGGGCCGCAGCTTCTGGATGCAAGTAAGCCCGCCCAACCAGGCTCCGGTGATCAGCGGCACGCCACCCGCCCAACTGCAGGCTGGCGCCGGCACGGCGTTCAGCTGGACGGTGCCTGCGGGGCTCATCACCGACCCAGACGCCGGCGATAGCATTGCGTACAGCGTGGTGCTCGCCGATGGCTCGCCGCTGCCGGCCTGGCTGGCGTTCGACCCAACCACGCGCACCCTCAGTGGCACCGCCAGCGCGGCTGACGCGGGCGCGCGGCAACTGGTGCTGCGGGGCACAGACCCTTGGGGCAGCGCGGTGAGTCACGAGTTCTCGCTGACGGTTACGGCCGCCAACCAAATGCCGGTGCTGCACACCCCGTTGCCCGATCACCAGGCGCCGCAGCAAACCGCGTTCGTCTTCACCGTGCCGCAGGATGCATTCACCGACCCGGACAACGGCGACACGCTGACCTTCAGCGCCGCGCTGGCTGATGGCAGCCCACTTCCGTACTGGCTGCACTTCGACGCGCAAACACGCCACTTCGTAGGTTTTCCCGCGGGGCCGGGCGTGCTCAGCATCCGCGTCACTGCAACCGATGCCGCGGGTGCGGCGGCTTCGGACGTGTTCACCATCACAACCGAGGCGATCAGCACGATCACAGGCACGGACGACTATGACTTTTTGGAGGGCGACAGCACGGCCAATACGCTTGTCGGCCTGGGCGGATATGACGTGCTGTGGGGCGAAGGTGGCAACGACGTGCTGGACGGTGGGGCTGATTTTGACCGACTGATCGGCGGACCGGGCAACGATGTCTACCTGTACAACCCCGGTGACGGGAACGACATCATCGAGAACATCGACTTCCTGAGCGACGCCGCCAATCCGGGTGCGGCCGCTGCGGTGGACACCCTGCGCCTGGGCGGGGGTCTTGCACCAGCTGACGTGAAGCTGTACCGGCATGGCGCCAGCCTTGTCATCGAATTGAAGTCGACTGGTGGCCGGATCTACGTGGACCAGCACTTCGCGGCTGCCGTCAAGGTGGGCACGCAAATGCAGGACTACAGGCTCGACCGCCTGGAGTTCGCCGACGGCACTGTCTGGGACGCAACCCGGATGGAGGCCGAGGCCGCGCGCTACCCCTATGTTCCCGCCAATTCGGTCCATGGGACGCAATACGAGGATTTTGAATTCGGTACAGCCAATGACGACGTCATATACGGTTACGAAGGCAACGACTACCTCAGTGGCGGCCGCGGCAACGATCTGCTGATCGGCGGCGCCGGCAACGACCGGCTGAGCGGCAACGAGGGCGACGACACCTATGTCTTCGGTCTGGGCGCGGGGTCAGACTTCATCGCGGCCGAGATCGGTGAGACGAATAACCGGATACTTCTGGAAGAAGGTGTGTTGCCGCAGGATGTCGAACTGGTACGCACACAAGGTGCGACGAGTGGATATGAATCGCTTACGCTGATCATCAGATCGACCGGCCAGACGCTGGGTATCGAGGACTGTTTTGGCCCGGACGGAACGACAGCGATATCAAGCATCCAGTTCATCGATGCCTCCAGCACTACCTGGACGGCGCAAGACATCATCGCCCGGGCGGGCGCCAGCATCAACGGCGCGCCCAACGTTCATACCGGCACGCCCGGCGACGACATCTTTCTGGTTGACAACGACGGTGATACCGTGGTCGAAGCGGCGGGCGGGGGTATGGACGTGGTACGCAGCACGGTGGACTTCACGCTGCCCGCGCACGTGGAGAACCTGGAGCTGATCGGTCTGGCGACCAGGGGTTACGGCAATAGCCTGAACAACATCCTGCAAGGCAACTTCCTGCCAAACTGGCTGTACGGCCAAGGGGGCCTGGATACCTATGAGGGCGGCGGCGGCGACGACATGTACTTCGACCTGGCAGACCGCGAGGTGGTGAAGGGCCAGGCCACCGTGATTGAGCTGGAGGGCGAAGGCTACGACGTCCTGGTAACCAACATGACATCGGTGGACATGGCAGCCAACCTGGAGGAATTGCGCATTAGCGGGGACATGGTGACGCCCGCCAACAATGCAGCCGGCGATGGCTTCGAGCATAGCTACACAGGCAATGAGCTGGACAACTACATAGACCTGAGCATGGCCAGGTTCAACGGCGACTGGAAGCCTGGCGACGCGACAGTCCGCATCCGGCTGGATGGTGGTGAAGGCGCGGACTACATGGTGGGGGGCTACGTCGACGCGACCTTTGTGGTGGACAACGAAGGCGACCAGGTGATCTCTAACTGGGGTGGCGTCGTCGAAGCATCGGTCTCTTATGGAGGCGTCGGCACCTTGATCCTGACCGGCTCGGATGCCATCATGGCCACCGGAACCGATCGCACTAATTTTCTGGATGGCCGCCACAACCCCGCCGCCAACAGGCTGTTCGGCCTGGCGGGCGATGACTCCTACCATGCCGATCTGGGCGACGAGGTCATAGAGGCTGTCGGCGAGGGTGACGACACGGTGGTGCTCTGGGCGGGGGGCCGTGACCCCCTGGCCGTGGTACGGCTGGCGGACTTCGCCAACGTGGAGGGGCTGCAACTGGCCGATGACTTCGGCAACGCCGACATGCTGGGCACCGCTGCTGCCGACGCACTCACCGGAAACAGCGGAAATAACCGGATCGAAGGTCTGGATGGTGACGACGTATTGGCCAGCGGGGGCGGGCGTGATGTGCTGCTGGGCGGTGCGGGGCGGGATACCACCCACCTCGCAGGCGCCGAATTCGCCACCGTGGACGGCGGCGCCGGTAACGACACCATCCTGGCTGGCGGCGCCCAGCTGCAGGTGATGCTGTCCATGGACGGCGGCACCGATACCGTGAGCGGCACCGCCGCGCGCACGGCGGCGCAATGGGCCGCACAGCGCGACGTGCTGTCCTTCGTGGCGCTGGACGACGGCGCGGACGCCGCCGCCCTGCGGTTGACCCGCGCGGGCAAGGACCTGACGGTCAAGCTGGGCACCGCCAGCGTGGTGGTGCAGGGGTATTTCAAGACGGCGCAATCCGACGAGGTCGCCAGCGCGCTGGACGCCATTCGCCTGGGCGACGGCACGTTCATCACGCGCGACGCCATTGCCGCCGGCCTGGGCCAGACCAGCCTGCAGGCGGCCACCGCCGGCGACGACTTGCTCATCACCACCGCGGCGGTGCGCACGCTGGCCGGCGCCGGTGGCAATGACCACCTGTTTGGCCAGGCCACGGCTGATGCGCTGGATGGCGGCGCAGGCAATGACCGCCTGTACGGCGGCGACGGGCAAGACCAGCTCAAGGGCGGCGCAGGCAACGACGTACTGACCGGCGGCCGCGGCGCGGACACTTATTTGTACACCGCCGGCTGGGGCCAGGACGTGGTGGACGACCTGCAGCGCACCGAGCGCGCCGTGCATGTGGACGCGCAGCTGGAGGATGATGACACCCTGAACACCGTGCAGTTTGACGCCACCGTGGCCGTGGCCGACGTGGCCATGGTGCGCGACAGCAACGACCTGGTTCTGAGCCACAAAACCACCGGAGACACCCTCCGCGTGAAGAGCTACTTTGAGGCCGTGCACGGCAATGGCCTGTTCCAGGTGCGCTTTGCGAACGGCACGGTCTGGAGCGAAGCGTACATTGACCAGCAGGTCAACACCGTAACCGGCACCGCCGGGGCCGATGTGCTTGTGGGGCTGCCCACCGGGGGCGACATCCGGGGCCTGGGCGGCAATGACACCCTGACGGGCCTGGGCAGCAGCGACAACCTGTACGGCGGCGCTGGCAAGGACACTCTGAACGGCGCGGGCGGCAACGACCTGCTGAACGGCGGCGGCGGCGCCGACGCCATGGCCGGCGGCGCGGGCGACGACATCTACTACGTGGACAACGCCGGTGACACGGTCACCGAGCAGGCCAACAGCGGGCGCGACCGCGTGCTGGCCAACCTGAGCTGGGTGCTGTCAGCCAACGTGGAAGAACTGGTGCTGACCGGCAGCAATGCCATCAACGGCACGGGCAACGCGCTGGCCAACGTGCTCACGGGCAACGCCGCGGCCAACGTGCTGGACGGCAAGGGCGGCGGGGATGTGATGACGGGCGGCGCGGGCAACGACACCTACGTCGTCGCGCAGGCTACAGACACCACGGTCGAGCTGGCCGATGGCGGCATTGACAGCGTGCAGTCCGGCATCAGCTGGACGCTGGCCGCCAACGTGGAGAACCTCACGCTCACCGGCACGGCGGCCGTCAACGGCACCGGCAACACGTTGGCCAACGTGCTGACGGGCAACGCGGGCGCCAACGTGCTCAATGGCGGCGTCGGCGCGGATGCCATGCGCGGCGGCGCGGGCAACGACACCTACCACGTGGACAACGCCGGCGACACCGTGACCGAGGTTTCTGGCGGGGGGACCGACACGGTCGTGTCCACCCTGAGCTGGAAGCTGGGTTCCGAACTGGAAAACCTCACGCTGGCGGGCACAGCCCACATCAACGCCACCGGCAATGCTCTGGCCAACACCTTGCTCGGCAATGCAGGCAACAACACCTTGAATGGCGGTGGCGGGGCGGACGCCATGCTGGGTGGCGCAGGCAACGACACCTATGTGGTGGACCACGCCTCAGACACCGTGACCGAGCTGGCCGTCCAGGGCACCGACACCGTGCGCTCATTCGTCAGCTGGACTCTGGGCGCCAACCTTGAAAACCTGACGCTGCTGGGCACCACTGCCATCAACGGCACGGGCAATGCCCAGGGCAACGTGCTGGTGGGCAACACGGCCGCCAACACACTGAGCGGCGGCGCGGGCAACGACACCTATTTGATGGGTCGCGGGTATGGTGCCGACACGCTGGTGGATACCGACGCCACTTCAGGTAACCACGACGTGCTGCGCTTTGCGGCGGACGTGTCGATCAGCCAGCTGTGGTTTCGCAAAATGAACAACGACCTGGAGGTCAGCATCATCGGCACCGGCGACCGCATGACGGTTCAGAACTGGTATCTGGGAGCTCAGCACCGCATTGAGGAGTTTCAGACAGGCGCGAATCGCACGCTGCAGCACGACAAGGTGCAGTCCCTGGTGGACGCGATGGCCACCCTGCCGCCCCCGGCACCAGGCGAGTACGCCTGGTCACTGGCCTACGACGTCCAGCTTGGCGGCGTGGTGACGTCAACCTGGCAGTGGCCCCTGGTTGACTTCTGATGGCACCCGCACTACGCGCGCGGATTGTCCAGCCCATACAACAGCTTGTCCGGCCCGTCGGCCGGCACCCGAACGCTGCCCCGTACCGTCATGCCCAGGCGCTCCAGCAGGTGGCATGAACGCAGGTTGTGGGGCAGCGTGATGGCCAGGATGCGCGGCAAGCCCAGGTCGTTGAAGCCGTGCGCCAGCACGGCCTGGGCGGCCTCCAGCGCGTAGCCCCGGCCACGCCCTTCGGGCAGGAAGGCAAAGCCCAAGTCGGCGTCGGGCAGGCCGTCGCGGCGTACCAGGCCGCACAGGCCCACGGTCTCATCCGGCGCGCCGCCGGTGCCGGCGCGGCTTACCCGGTACAGGCCGTGGCCATGCTGCGCATACATGGCCAGCGGGCCCGCGCGCAGATAGTGGCGGGCATCGTCGGGCGTACGCACCGCCTTGTCCCCGATGAACGCCAGCCAGTCAGGGTCGTTGAGCAGCCGCAGGATGAAGCCCGCGTCGTCCAGGGTGAGTGCGTTCAGCGTCAGGCGGGCAGTGGCGGCGATGGGCATGCAGCGAACCTTAACCGAAGGCGGCTGTATCAAGCGGTAAGAATCCAGCCTTCCAGCGGGTCCATGTCCGGCGGCAGGCCGTAGCGCGGCGCACCTTGCTGTTGCGCCCACGCTGCCTGCATCAGGCACAGCACGGCGTCCAGGCTGTCGCCGCTGGCGTCGCCCGCCAGCGTGTCGCGCTGTGCGTGGGTGAGCTTCAGGCGAAAGCCCTCACGCGTGCCGCCGTTCTCCAGCGCGGTGATCAGGTCCTTGCGCGCGATCAGGCGGTCCGGCGTCTGCCTGGTGCGCTCGTCGCTCTTGTAGCTGCGCGCGCCCAGCACCTGGCGCGCCAGCAGGCCGGGGTAAGCCTCCAGCGCCACCCGCTGCGGGTCGCCATCGTGCAGGCCCGGCAGGTGCACGCCCGCGGCGCGCAGCAGCGGCACGCCGGCGTGCAGCATGTAGGCCACCGGCGGGTTCACCCATTTCATGCTGGGGCTGGAGCCCGCGGGGCGGTCGGTGGCGCGGTGGGCAAACTTGCCGCCGGCAGGCCTCGCATCGCAAAACGCGGCAAAGGTGTCGCGGATGACGGGGCGGCTGAGTGCCGCGTAATGGTCCATGCAGGCCGCCCATTGCAGCGGCCAGCCCAGGTGCTGCACCAGCTCGCGCGGCAGGCCGAACGGAAAGTCAAAGCCGCCCACCCAGGCCTGCGGCTGCGCCAGCCAGGCACCCAATGCAGCCAGCGATTCGATCCGCTCCAGCCGCTGCAGCACCACACGTCCGGCACGCTCGGTGCCGGCGGCGATCACGATGGGTTTGCGTCTGGTGGGGCTGCTGGAGAAGTCGCAGCCCAGCAGCAAGCTCACGCCCTGCCGATGATGGCAGCAGTGGCCATCAGCTCTTCCAGCAGCGCAAGTGACACCTTGCCCGACACGGAATACGGGTCCAGCTCGGGCTTCTCGGAATATTTGAGCAGGATGGAATGGTTGAGCTTGGACAGGTTGACCTGGCCCATGGTCCAGCCGCCGAAGCGGCGCTCGGTGATTTCCTCGTAGTGCAGCAAGGCCACGTCCTTGTGGCGCGGGTCTTTCTGGATGTGGCCAAACAGTTCGCTCACGGGCATGCGCCCGCCTTCGATAGCCTGCAGGAAGATGCCGCCGCCATAACAGAGGATGCCGGTGATGCCGCAGGTGGGGTTGTGCTGGCGCGACTGTGACAGGATCGCTTCGATCGCGTCGGTGCTGGTGTCCACGGCGCGGCTGGCGTAAAGCAGGCGTACAAGCATGGGTCAGCCTTTTTGAGGAATGAGGGCGAGGAATTCGCGGCGCAGCGTGGAGTCCTTCAGGAACACGCCACGCATCACGGAGTTGATCATCTTGCTGTCCATGTCCTTCACACCGCGCCAGGCCATGCAGTAATGGCTGGCCTCCATGACGATGGCCAGGCCGTCGGGCTGGGTTTTTTCCATGATGAGGTCGGCCAGCTGCACCACGGCCTCTTCCTGGATCTGCGGGCGGCCCATGACCCATTCGGCCAGGCGCGCATATTTGGACAGGCCGATCACGTTGGTGTGCTCATTGGGCATAACGCCGATCCAGATCTTGCCGATGACCGGGCAGAAATGGTGGCTGCAGGCGCTGCGCACGGTGATCGGGCCGACAATCATCAGCTCGTTGAGGTGTTCGGCATTGGGAAATTCGGTGATGGTGGGCGCCTTCACATAGCGGCCGCGGAACACTTCATTGACATACATCTTGGCCACACGGCGCGCGGTGTCCCCGGTGTTGTGGTCGTGCTCGGTGTCGATCACCATGCTCTCCAGCACGCCCTTCATCTTGGTTTCCACCTCGTCCAGCAGCTTCTCAAGCTCGCCGGGCTCGATGAAGTCCGCGATGTTGTCGTTGGAGTGGAAGCGCTTGCGGGCGGCCTGGATGCGCTCGCGGATCTTCACTGACACTGGCGTGCCAGCTTCGTCGTCGGCTGCGTTCATGGGAGATTCGGCTTTCATCAGCATCCAAAGATGCTAACACCGCTGTATTCAGGCACCAACCGCTGGGGGCTTTGCTGGTGGCGCTGTCACGGCAGCAGCGCCTGCAGTTCCTGCAGCGTGCTGGCCTCGTGCACGGGCTTGTCGTGGCGAATGCGCAGCATGCGCGGGAAGCGCACGGCGATGCCGCTCTTGTGGCGCGGGCTGCGGTTGATGCCTTCAAAGCCCAGTTCAAACACCAGGCTGGGTCGCACGCTGCGCACGGGGCCAAACTTTTCCAGCGTGGTCTTGCGGATCACCGCATCCACCTGCCTGAACTCTTCATCCGTCAGGCCTGAGTACGCCTTGGCAAAGGCCACCAGTTGCAGCGCACCGGGCTGCGCCGGTTCGCGCCGCGCGATGGCGTCCAGCACGGCGTCGGCCTCGGCCTTGCTGGCCGGCGGGCGGCTCCACACGGCGAAGGTGTAGTCGGTGTAGACCGATGCGCGGCGGCCATGCCCCGCCTGCGCGTAGATGAGCACGCAGTCGATGGCCATGGGGTCGACTTTCCATTTCCACCATAGACCGTTGGTCTTCGTCCGGCCTGTACCGTAGGCAGCGTCAATGCGTTTGAGCATCAGGCCTTCGACGCCCCTTTCGCGGGATTGCTGACGCAGCTGTGCAAAACCAGCCCATGACGACGCCGTTTCCACCGGCGACAGGTGAATGTCGGTGCCTTGCAGCACGGCCTGCAATTTCGCGCGGCGCTCGTGCTGCGGCTGTGTCCGCAGATCCACGCCGCCGTCTTCCAGCAGGTCATAGGCCATGAAGGTCACGGGCGCATCGGCCAGCACCTTCTTCGTCAATGTCTTGCGGCCAATGCGTTGCTGCAGCAGTGCAAACGGTGCCGGGCCGTCCTGCCAGACCATGATCTCGCCGTCCAGCACGGTGCCGTTGGGCAAGGCCTGCGCCAGCGCCACCAGCTCGGGGAAGCGCTCGGTCACCAGCTCCTCGCCGCGCGACCACACCCACACCTGGCCCGCGCGGCGCACGATCTGGCCGCGGATGCCGTCGTACTTCCATTCCACCTGCCATTGCGCCACCGGGCCCAAGCGTTCGTCCAGGGCCGCCAGCGGCGCGTCCAGCGGGTGCGCCAGAAAGAAAGGGTACGGCTGGCCGCTGTCCTGCGGCGCCGCGACGTCATCGTCCTGTGCGATCAATGCCGCAAAGCGCGCGGCCGACGGCATGGATTTGCCATCGGTGTAGCCCATCATGCGCTGCGCCACGCGGCGCGCATCCACGCCCGAATGCGCGGCCAGCGCCCGCTGCACCAGCAGCTTGCTCACACCCACCCGAAAGCCACCGCCCACCAGCTTGATGAGCAAAAAGCGGCCCTGCGCGTCCAGCTCAGCCCAGTAGCGGCGCACACGCACGGCCACCTCGTCTTCCGGCAGGCCGCGCAGCGGCAACAGGCGCTGCTCCACCCATTCGGCCAGGCCCACGTCCGATACCTCGCCCGGCAAGGGCAGCACATGGGCGATGGTCTCGGCCAGGTCGCCCACGGCCTGGTAGCACTCTTCAAACAGCCAGTCTTCAATGCCCGCCATCTCGCAGGCCAGCGTGCGTAGCCGGGCCGTGGCCACCACCTGGCGCGGCTTGCCGCCGGACAGGAAATACACCGCCCAGGCCGCATCGTGGGCGGGCGCGGCGGCAAAGTAATTTTTCAAAGCCTCCACCTTGGCGTTGGTGGAGGTGGTGATGTCCAGTTCGTTGAACAGGCGGGTGAAGTGCTTCACGCAGCGTCCTCCTGCCCTGCCCGCTCATCGCCGTATTCCGTCTCGAACGCCTGCGCCTGCAACCCCAGCCCGCCGAGGTAACGCACCATCACCGCCACGCTGCCGTGCGTGACGATGACGCGCTGCGCGCCGGTGGCACGGATGGCACCCATCAGGCCGGGCCAGTCGGCATGGTCACTCAATACAAAGCCGCGGTCGTAGCCGCCGCGCCGGCGCGCACCGCGCAGCTGCATCCAGCCGCTGGCAAAGGCATGGCTGGCGTCGCCAAAGCGACGGCCCCAAACCCCTGCGCTGGCCGCCGGTGGCGCCAGCACCAGCGCCCGCTGCAGGCCGACCTTGTCCATCTCCTGCACGGCATGGGTGGCGGGCAGGGCCACGCCGGCCGCGCGGTAGGCCTGGTTCAGCGGCTCCACCGCGCCGTGCACGACCACGGGGCCGATGGAGGCATCCACGCCCGCCAGCAGGCGCTGCGCCTTGCCGAAGCTGTAGCACGACAGCACGCTGGCCCGCCCCGCCTGCGCGTTGGCCTGCCACCAGGCGTTGATCTCACCGAAGATCACGCGGTCGTCCGGCCAGCGGTAAACCGGCAGGCCAAAGGTGGATTCGGTGATGAACACGTCGCAGCGCACCGGCTCGAACGCGGCGCAGGTCGGATCGGGCGCCACCTTGTAGTCGCCACTGGCCACCCAGACCTTGCCGGCATGTTCCAGCCGCACCTGGGCCGAGCCCAGCACGTGGCCCGCCGGGTGCAGCGACACCGTGACGCCGTGGTGCACGATGCGTTCGCCATAGGCCAGCGTCTGCAGCGTGATGCCGCCCAGCCGGGCGCGCAAAACGCCTTCTGCCGGTGCGGCGGCCAGGTAATGGCCATGGCCGGCCCGCGCATGGTCCGCATGGGCATGGGTGATGACCGCGCGCTGCACCGGCCGCCAGGGGTCAATGTAGAAATCACCCGGCGGGCAATAAAGGCCCTCGGGCCTTTGCACGATCAGGTCGGCGCTCAGAGGTACTCCTTGCCGTGCACCAGCAATGCCAGGCGCATCAGGCCCAGCGCCAGCCATTCAAACGCGCGTTCGCGCAGCGAGCGGTTGGCAAATTCAGCAGGGTCCATGCGCGTGCCGGCCTCCCGCATGGCGCGCAGCAGGCGCTCGCGCAAGGCACCGGCAAAGCCGGCGTCGTCCACCACCACGTTGGCCTCGCGCGCCAGCAGCATGCTCAAGGGATCCAGGTTGGACGATCCCACCGTGGCCCACTGGCCGTCCACCACGGCCACCTTGGCGTGCAGGAAGCTGGGCGAGTATTCATGGATCTCCACGCCCGCCTGCAGCAGCGCGCCGTACACCGGGCGCGACGAGTAGTACTGCATGAAATACTCGTACCGGCCCTGCAGCAGCAGTTGCACGCGCACGCCGCGCTGGGCCGCGCGGATCAGCGCCTTGCGCATCTTGCGGCCCGGCACGAAATACGCGTTGGCGATGATGACCTCGCTGCGCGCGGTGCTGATGGCGCGGCGGTAGGCGCGTTCGATGCGGCTGCGGTGGCGCACGTTGTCGCGCAGCACCAGCGCCGCGCGCGCCAGCGTGTCGGCCGGGTCGGCGACCCGCGGCGACGCGGCGGCCGGTGCTTCGCGCAGCGATTCCAGCGCGCCGGCCAGCTGGCGCGCGCGCAGGCGCCGCGCCGCCTGCATGCGCTGCCACAACACGCCCATGGTGTCGTCGGCCTCGGCCACCAGCGGGCCGCGCACGCGCACCGCAAAGTCAAAGCGCGGCGCGGCCAGGCCACCGTGGTTGGGGTCGTGAAAGTCATCCAGGATATTGATGCCGCCGCAAAACGCGGTGTCGCCATCCACCACGCACAGCTTGCGGTGCAGGCGGCGCCAGCGGCCCGGCACCAGCAGGCCCAGCGTGCCCGGGGGCGAATACACGGCCCATTGCACACCGGCGGCGGCCAGCCGTTCGGGCCAGGGGTAGGGTATGGCGCCCGTGCCGTAGCCGTCCACCACCACCTGCACGTTCACGCCCCGGCGCGCCGCGCCCATCAGGGCCTGCGCGATATCGGCGCCGCTGCCTGTCAGGTCGAAAATGTAGGTCTCCAGCCGCACACGGTGCCGGGCCGCGCCAATGGTGGCAATCAGCGCGGGGAAATACTCGACGCTGCCTTCCAGCAGCTGAACCTCGTGCCCGTCGCGCAGCAAGGGGTTGGCATGCGACACGGCGACCGCCTACAGCGCAAACTCCGCGATCAGCGGCAAATGGTCCGACATGCGCCACCAGATGCGGCCCTTGGGGATATGCACCCCCATGGGCTCAAGCCCGCGCGCATACACAAAATCAAGCTGCGCCAGCGGCAGGCGCGCCGGAAACGTCAGCTGCCGGTCGGCCACGAAGTCCTTCAGGCCCATGGCGTTCAGCGCCGGGCGCAGGCGCGCCCCCCAGTCGTTGAAGTCGCCCGCCACCACCAGGCGCTCGCCCTTGGGCACCTCGCGCTCAATGAACTGCTGCACCTGCGCCACCTGGCGCAGGCGGCTGCCCGGAATCAGCCCCAGGTGCAGCACGATCACGTGGATGCGGTGGCCGTGCGCCTCAATGATCACGTGCAACAGCCCGCGCTGCTCCAGGCGATGGTCCGACATGTCCTCATGCCCCTGCGACACCACGTCCCAGCGCGACAGCAGCGCGTTGCCGTGCTCGCCATGGCGGGTGATGGCATTGGTCTGGTACACCGCGTGGTAGCCCTCGGGCGCCAGGAATTCGGCCTGCGGCAGCTCGGGCCAGCTCTTGAAATAACGCTCCTCCCGGCGGTGCACCTTGCGCACTTCCTGCAGGCAGACCACGTCAGCGTCCAGTTGCTCGACCGCATGGCCCAGGTTGTGGATTTCCAGCCGCCGCGCGGGGCCGATACCCTGCACCCCCTTGTGGATGTTGTAAGTGGCGACGCGAAGGATGTCCATGCGCAAACCTTAACGCAAAAAGCGCGGCAGCATGAGGATCGCCTCGGCATTGGACGGTGAAAAGCAGGTATCCGCGGCCTCGCGCCAGGGCAGCCACTGGAAGCTGGTATGTTCCGCGACGCACAGGCGCACCGGCGTGCCTGCGGGCACCTGCAGGCCAAACACATGTTCGGTGTTGCGCGTGACCCCCGGCGGATAACGGTGCAACCAGGCGGGGTAGATGTCGTAAATGTTTTCCAGCTGCCAGTCGGTCAGGCCGGCATGCAGCGGGCTGCCGGGCCCGCAATCAATGCCGGTTTCCTCAGCCACCTCGCGGATCGCGGTCTGGATGAAAGGCTCATCCGGCGTGTCCCTGGAGCCTGTGACCGATTGCCAGGTGCCCGCGTCCACCCGGCGGATCAGCAGCACCTCCAGCGCCGGGGTGTGGATCACCACCAGCACGGATTCGGGGATTTTGAAGGGGCGGTGCTCAGACACCGCTTTGCAGTGCATCGATGGCGTCGCGCAACAGGCCTTGCTGATCTTTGGCACTGGCCACCGCCCTGCGCAGGATTTTGGCCGGCAGGGGCGCCATGAGGTGCGCGGCGGGGAAGAAGCTTTCGCCCTGCACCCGAATGGATTCCGTCAGACGTCGGGGAAATGCCGTCATGCTGATTCGTGAACGTTGCAGCGGCATCACGAGCCTTGTCGGCAATTGATCCAGAAAGTCGTGCTGAATCTCGATTACGTAGGGGAACACCGTTCGCTGGGGAATACTCGGGTTCTCGTGAATGTCGTATTGGGCCATGGGCAGCTACCAGGGGCGATGCTCTTCACCAAACACGCCGAACTCCTCGACGATGCGGTTTTGTTCGTCAAACCATTCCTTATGCTGCTCGTAGAACAGCCGCTTGCGCTGCGCCAACGTGCGGCCCTGTGAAGAATCACGCATCGCGCTGTAGCTTTCATAGGAGACGATCACGGAGTCCGGCCGGCCGTCCTTCTCCACGATGACGGGTTCGATCTTGGCTTGGGCACAGAAATGGCCAAAGCGGTTTTTGGCTTCAGTCGCGGAGATTTGCATCGAGGGCTCCTGATGGGTTCATGGCTATTTTAGCCATTACCATTCAAAAAAAAGGCGCCATGAAGGCGCCTTTTGGGGCTGCGATGCGGTCAAGCCGCCTGCGTATTGCGCAGCTTGATGTGCAGCTCGCGCAGCTGCTTTTCGTCCACCGGGCTGGGGGCCTGGGTCAGCAGGCACTGGGCGCGCTGCGTCTTGGGGAAGGCAATCACGTCGCGGATGGATTCGGCGCCGGTCATCAGCGTGACGATACGGTCCAGGCCGAAGGCCAGGCCACCGTGCGGCGGGGCGCCGTACTGCAGCGCATCCAGCAGGAAGCCGAACTTGAGCTGCGCTTCTTCCGGGCCGATCTTCAGCGCGTCAAACACCTTGCTCTGCACGTCGGCGCGGTGGATACGGACCGAGCCGCCGCCCATTTCCCAGCCGTTGAGCACCATGTCGTAGCCCTGCGAGATGCACTTCTCGGGCGCGGTGACCATCCAGTCCTCGTGGCCTTCCTTGGGTGCGGTGAACGGGTGGTGCACGGCGGTGTAGCGCTGGTTTTCCTCGTCGAATTCAAACATCGGGAAATCCACCACCCACAGCGGGCGCCAGCCGGCTTCAAACAGGCCGTTCTTCTTGCCAAATTCGCTATGGCCCACCTTGATGCGCAGCGCGCCGATGGCGTCGTTGACAATCTTTTCCTTGTCGGCACCAAAGAAGATCAGGTCGCCGTCCTGCGCGCCGGTGCGCTCCAGCACGGCCTGCAGGGCCTTGTCGTGGATGTTCTTGACGATGGGGGACTGCAACCCGTCGCGCCCCTTGGCCAGCTCATTGACGCGGATGTAGGCCAGGCCCTTGGCGCCGTAGATCTTGACGAACTCGGTGTATGCGTCGATCTCACCACGGCTGATGCCGCCATTTTCCTTGGAGCCACCCGGCACGCGCAGGGCCACCACGCGGCCGCCCTTCATGTTGGCAGCGCCCGAGAACACCTTGAAGTCCACGTCGCCCATCACGTCGGTCAGCTCGGCGAACTGAAGCTTCACGCGCAGGTCGGGCTTGTCGGAGCCATACAGGCGCATGGCGTCCTGGTAGGTCATGACGGGGAATTCGCCCAGGTCCACGTCCATGGTGTTCTTGAACACCGTGGTGATCATGCCCTGGAACATCGCGCGGATTTCTTCCTCGGTCAGGAACGAGGTCTCGATATCGATCTGCGTGAACTCGGGCTGGCGGTCGGCGCGCAGGTCTTCGTCGCGGAAGCACTTGGTGATCTGGTAGTACCGGTCATAGCCCGCCACCATCAGCAACTGCTTGAACAACTGGGGCGACTGCGGCAGCGCGAAGAACATGCCGTCGTGCACGCGGCTGGGCACCAGGTAGTCGCGCGCGCCCTCGGGCGTGCTCTTGGTGAGCATCGGCGTTTCGATGTCGATGAAGCCGTTGGCATCCAGGAACTTGCGCACCTCCATGGCCACGCGGTAGCGCAGCATGAGGTTGTTCTGCATGTACGGGCGGCGCAGGTCCAGCACGCGATGCGTGAGGCGCGTGGTCTCGCTGAGGTTGTCGTCGTCCAGCTGGAACGGCGGCGTGACCGACGGGTTGAGCACCTTGAGCTCGTGGCACAGCACCTCGATCTTGCCGCTTTTCAGGTTGTCATTGGTCGTGCCTTCGGGGCGCGCACGCACCAGGCCCTTGATCTGCACGCAGAATTCGTTGCGCAGGCCCTCCGCCGCCTTGAACATATCGGCGCGGTCGGGGTCGCACACGACCTGGACGTAGCCTTCGCGGTCGCGCAGGTCCACGAAGATCACGCCGCCATGGTCGCGGCGCCGGTTCACCCAGCCGCACAGGGTCACGGTTTGGCCCAGCAGGGCTTCGGTCACGAGACCGCAATAAGTCGTACGCATTTTGGGCATGGCATGGCTGCGCCGCACGGGCGCTTCACTTGATGTTCTGGTTGAAGGGGCCGCCGGGTACGACGACGCCCATGGAGACGATGTACTTGAGCGCATCGTCCACGCTCATCTTCAGCTCGATGCAGTCCTCGCGGCGCAGCATCACAAAATAGCCGCCCGTGGGATTGGGCGTCGTGGGCACGTAAACACTGAGGTATTCGCCCTGCAGGTAGTTGGCCACGTCACCGCCCGGCGTGCCGGTGACGAAGCCGATGGTCCACATGTTCTCACGCGGCCACTGGATCAGCACCGCTGTGCGAAAGGCGTTGCCGGTTTCGGAAAACAGGGTGTCGGAGACCTGCTTGACGCTCAGGTAGATGGAGCGCACCACCGGGATGCGCCCCAGCAGGTTGTGCCACCAGCCCAACAGGGTGCGGCCAAAGAAGTTGCTGGCGGCTGCGCCCACGGCCAGCAGGATGGCCAGCGCCAGGATCACGCCAAAGCCGGGTATGTGAACGCCCAGCAGCTTGTCGGGCTGCCAGGCAGCCGGCAGGATCAGCAGGGTCTGGTCCAGCGTGCCAATGATCCATTGAAGCACCCAGACCGTGATGGCCACCGGAACGATGACCAGCAACCCGGCAAAAAGCCATTTGCGCAGCGCAGCCATTCGGGCTTTCAGTGGCAGGCGCAGGCACTGCCGCAGCCACCGGCGGATGCCGACGGCGCCGACTCGGCTTTGGCGGGGGACGAGTCAGACGGCTTGCTGTCCGCAGGCTTGGCGTCCGCGGGCTTGGCGCCAGCCGTGGAGGCAGGCGCCGGGCTGGCGGTACTGCCACCCTTGAAATCGGTGGCGTACCAGCCTGATCCCTTGAGCTGGAAGCCCGCGGCGGTGACCTGCTTGGAGAACGTGGCCTTGCCACAGGCCGGGCATTCGGTCAGCGGCGCATCCGAGATTTTCTGCAGGACGTCCTTGCTGTGCCCGCAGGACTCGCATTTGTAGGCGTAGATAGGCATGGCGGTGGGGGTCTGGATTGCAAAACCCTCAATTATAGGCGGCAGGGGGCGTTTCAACGCCCCCATCCACTGCCAGCCCACCGCCAGCCCGGCGCAGGCACACGATCAGGCGCTGGCCGATCCCTCGAAGTGATGAACGTGGCCCTTGTGGTCAGCCATGAACTGCGGCATCAGCGAGCCGGCCAGCATGCCCGTGATGGCGGCCAGCAGCCCGGCGAGCTGCTGCGGGAAGGCATCGGCCCAGCCCGGAACCGCGATGAACAGCAGCCAGGTCCCCAGCCCCAGCACCACCGACATGATGGCGCCCTGGGTGGTGGCGCGTTTCCAGTACAGGCCAAACACCAAGGGCGTGAACGCGCCCACCAGCGGCACCTGGTATGCGCCCGACACCAGCTCATAGATGGATGTGCCCTGCATGGTGATGGCATAGAGCAGCACGCACACGGTAAACACCAGCACGCTGATGCGCATGGCGCGCAGCGTGGCCTGGTCGCTCATGCCGGGCTTGATGTTTCGCAGGATGTTCTCCACAAACGTGGTGCTGGGTGCCAGCAGCGTGGCCGACGCGGTGGACATGATGGCCGACAGCAGCGCACCGAAGAAGGCCACCTGCAGGATCACGGGCATCTTCTCCATGACCAGCGTCGGCAACACCTTTTGTGGATCGTCCTGGAGCAGGGCCGGGGCGACGTCGGGCATGACCATGACGGCCGCGGTCACGACGAACATCGGAATCAGGGCAAACAGGAAATACAGCGTCCCGCCAATGACCGGGCCACGCACGGCGGTCTTGGCGTCCCTGGACGACATCACCCGCTGGAACACGTCCTGCTGCGGGATGGACCCCAGCATCATGGTGATGGCCGCGGCAAAGAAAAAGACCCATTCCTTGCCGTCACTACTTGCGGGGAAGAACTGGAACTTGCCTTCCCGTGCGGCGTACTCAATGACCTTGCCCGCGCCACCGGCCAGGTCGGCGGCAAACCAGGCAATCAGCACCAGGCCGACGCCGATCACGATCATCTGGACAAAATCGGTCATGGCCACCGACCACATGCCGCCATACAGCGTGTACACCAGCACCACGGAGGTGCCGATCACCATGCCCATGGAAATGGAGATCGCGCCTTGCGACAGCAGGTTGAACACCAGGCCCAGGGCCGTGATCTGCGCCGCCACCCAGCCCAGGTAGCTGAAGATGATGATGGTGGAACACACCACCTCAATGCTCTTGCCGTAACGCTGGCGGTAGTAGTCGCCCAGCGTGATGAGGTTCTTCTGGTAGAGCTTGTAGGCAAAAAACAGGCCGACCAGGATCAGGCACATGGAGGCACCGAACGGGTCCTCCACCACGGCGCCCAGGTTGCCGGACACGAACCGCGCAGACACCCCCAGCACGGTTTCCGAACCAAACCAGGTGGCAAAAGTGGTGGCAATCACCACGGCCAGAGGCAGGCTGCGGCCGGCCACCGCATAGTCGGCCGTGTTGTGTACGCGGCGGGCGGCAAACAGGCCGATGGCGACCGAGCCCAGCAAGTACAGCACGATGAAGGTAATCAGCATCTCTACGCTCCGTGAAAGTTGAGTCACACACCCAAGCCAGGACGGCTGCCGCGGATTATCGGCAAAAAAGGCTAGAAAACCCGCACGCGCACCAGGATCTGCATGGCGATTAACCCCAATGCAAAACCGATACCACCGTAGATGATGGCTTGCAGCAGCCGGTTGGTGCGGCGCTGCTCCGCCAGCAGGTCCTGCAGGTCACGGCGGTGGTCCGAGGGGCGCTGGCGCAGGTAGTCGTGCAGCAGGCGCGGCAGGTCGGGCAGCACCTTGGCATAGCGCGGGGCTTGGGCCTTGAGCTCCTCGATCAGGCGCTGGGGCCCGATCTGCTCGACCATCCATTTCTCCAGGAACGGCTTTGCGGTATTCCACAAGTCCAGGTCCGGGTCCAGCTGGCGGCCCAGGCCTTCGATGTTGAGCAGCGTCTTTTGCAGCAGCACCAGCTGGGGCTGGATTTCCACATGAAAGCGCCGCGAGGTCTGGAACAGCCGCATCAGCACCATGCCCAGCGACAGCTCCTTGAGCGGGCGGTCAAAGTACGGCTCGCACACGGTGCGCACGGCGGCCTCCAGCTCGTCCACGCGTGTTTCAGGCGGCACCCAGCCCGACTCAATGTGCAGCTCGGCCACGCGCTTGTAGTCGCGGCGGAAGAACGCGGTGAAGTTCTGCGCCAGGTATTCCTTGTCGTACTCGGTCAGCGTGCCGATGATGCCGAAGTCCAGCGAGATGTAGCGCCCGAAGGTGGCCTCATCCAGGCTGACCTGGATGTTGCCTGGGTGCATGTCGGCATGGAAGAAGCCGTCGCGGAACACCTGGGTGAAGAAGATCGTCACGCCGTCGCGCGCCAGCTGGCGCGTGTCCACGCCCGCCTCGCGCAGGCGCTCCACCTGGCTGATGGGCACGCCATGCATGCGCTGCATGACCATGACCTCGGGATGGCAGAAGTCCCAGAACATCTCGGGGATCAGCACCAGGTCCAGCCCCGCCATGTTGCGCCGCAGCTGGGCGGCATTGGCGGCCTCGCGCACCAGGTCCAGCTCGTCGTGCAGGTATTTGTCAAATTCCGCCACCACCTCCCGCGGCTTCAGGCGTTTGCCGTCGGCCGACAGGCTTTCCACCCAGCCGGCCATCATGCGCATGAGGCTCAGGTCTTTTTCGATGACGGGCAGCATGCCGGGGCGCAGCACCTTGACGGCCACCTCGCGCTCGCGGCCGCCGCGGTCACGGATGACGGCAAAGTGCACCTGGGCAATGGACGCACTGGCCACCGGCTCGCGCTCGAAGCTCACGAAGATCTCGCTCACGGGCCGGCGGAACGCCCGCTCGATGGTGGCGATGGCAACCGCGGAATCAAACGGCGGCACCCGGTCCTGCAGCCGCGCCAGCTCGTCGGCAATGTCGGTGGGCAGCAGGTCACGCCGGGTGGACAGCACCTGGCCGAATTTCACGAAGATCGGGCCCAGGCGCTCCAGTGCCTCGCGCAGGCGCTGGCCCCGCGGCGCGCGCAGGTTGCGCCCCACCGACACGATGCGCGCGATCACGCGCAGCCAGGGCTTCTGGAAGCTCGTCAGGACCAGTTCGTCCAGGCCGTAGCGCAGCGCCACCCAGACAATGAAGACCCCTCGCAGGTACCGCGTCATGCCGCGCCGCCGCCCGGACGGGCGCCCACGAACTGGCGCAGGGCCTGGCCCATGCCGCGCACGCCCTGCATCAAGGCATGGGCCGGCGCGTCGCCCATCAGGCGCGACAGGTCTTCCTCCATATCCCAGCGCAGGTTGTCCACCAGCCAGTTGACCTCGGCGGCCAGCTGCACGTCGCCCTCGATGCGCACGGGCGGCTTGTCGCCGCGCAGCGTGGCCTGGGCCAGGGCCCAGGGGGATTCTTCGGTCAGGGTCAGCGTGAGGTCGGGCGTGCCGGTGGCGGGGGCCACTTCCAGCAGGCCCGCCGGCGTTGCGGCCACGCGGATGGAAAACATGCGCCAGCGCGCCTCGGTCACGCGGCCTGCCTGGCGGGCCAGGCGTGCCTGGGCTTCGGGTTCCTGCATCAGCACATGGTTGATCAGCAACACCAGGCGCTGGTGGGTTTCTTCCACGGCCCAGGCCGGCGGCTGCAGGCCCGCGCCCAGCTTCTCAAACAAGGTGTCCAGAAAAGGAAAGGGGGACTGTGTTGCCATAGTCCCCCGATTATGCGGCCCGCCTTCGCGCGCCAGCAGATCGGCCGGCTTACTGCAGGGCCTGCACGCCAGCCACCAGCCAGCCGGTCGCGCCGTTCTTGGGTTTGGTCATGTTCCAGACCTCGCGGAACGGGCTGGGGCCCGCCGAGGGCTGTTCACGGATCATGCCGGAGTACTCCACGCTGGCCATGTAGTCGTCGCCCAGGTCCTCGATGCCCAGCAGCTGCGCCTCAAGCATGACGACGTCGGTCTTGTTGGGCTGGCCGCCCATGTGGCTTTCGCGCTCGACCAGCTGCGCGCGGATTTCGCCGGCCATGCCGTCGGTCATCATCGAGCGCAGCGTGGCCATGTCGGACTGGTCCCAGGCGTCTTGCAGCGTCACGAAATTGCGCTTGGCCGCAGCCAGGAAACCTTCGGTGTCAAAGCCCGCGGGAACGCCCCAGGACTGCGAGCCCGCCAGCGCCGAGCCGATCTGCACGCCGCCCGCGTCCGTGGCGCCCGCGTACTTGCCGGCATCAAACGACATGCTGTTGCGCTCCCAGGGGCGGGCCGACGCATCGTTGCCCACCTTGTCGGGGCTGTACTGGCGCGCCGCGGTGGCGTCCGCCGCGGAGCCGGCGCCCTGGAAGGCGTAGGGGCCGGCGCCTGCCGCCGGGGCAGCCGGGCCACGGCGGGCGCGCATGACCATGCCGACCACCACCATGACCACCAGCGCGAGCAGCCCGAAAAGCATGAACTGGCCGAATGCCTCGCCAAGCCCCAGCGAACTGGCCAGCCAGGCCAGGCCGAGGCCGGCGGCCAGGCCACCCAGCATGGCACCCCACGGGCGCTTGGGCGCGGCGGCGGCAGGCGCAGGCGCAGGCGCCGCCGAGGGCTTGGCGGCGGCGGCGTTGGTTGCGTTTTGGGCCGGCGCTGCGGGGGCTGCGGGCGCGGCCTCGCGCTGCGTCACGTTGCTGGACTGACGGCCCAGCGGCTTGCCGCCGCCCAGGCGCTTGGCCTCGGCATCCGCCATGGCGACAAGCATCACGCCCACAAGAATCAACGACAGGAACTTCATGTCACCTCCGGATCACTTCAACACTTGATTCCAACATGCAAGGCCACCACGCCGCCGGTCAGGTTGTGATAGTCCACATGGCCAAAGCCGCCTTTTTTCATCATGGCCTTGAGTTCCTGCTGGCCCGGGTGCATGCGGATGGATTCCGCCAGGTAGCGGTAGCTTGCATCGTCGCCGGCCACCAGCTTGCCCAGGCGCGGCAGCACACTGAATGAGTACCAGTCGTAGACCTTCTCAAGCGGGCGCGCCACCTTGGAGAACTCCAGCACCAGCAGCTTCCCGCCGGGCTTGAGCACACGGTTCATCTCGGCCAGCGCCGCATCCTTGTGGGTCATGTTGCGCAGGCCAAAGGCCACGCTCACCGCGTCAAAATGCCCGTCGGCAAAGGGCAGCTTTTCGGCGTCGCACACCAGCGTGGGCACGGCCACGCCAGCGTCCAGCAGCCGGTCGCGCCCGGTGCGCAGCATGGCCTCGTTGATGTCGGTGTGCACCACCTGGCCGGTGGGGCCGACCTTTTTGGCGAAGGCCAGGGCCAGGTCACCCGTGCCGCCCGCGATGTCCAGCACGCGGGAGCCCTCGCGCAGGTTGGCCACCATCACCGTGTACGCCTTCCAGGCGCGGTGCAGCCCCATGGACATGAGGTCGTTCATGAGGTCGTAGCGCGGCGCGACGGAGTCGAACACGCCGCGTACACGGCGCGCCTTGTCGTCCTCGTTGACAGATTCAAAGCCGAAATGCGTGGTAGCCATAAGGGAATGCTAGGGCCGAATGCCCTGCGCAAAGGCGACAACCCCGCACCCATGCGGGGAATCTGTCGGGAATATGACGAAAGGCAATCAGTGGCGTCAGTGATGCGTGCAGGCGTGACCGCCCTTGGGCGCCATCGGGGCGTCGCGGTCCACGCCCGCGGCGGCCAGCCGCTGCGCGTACTCGGCCCACAGATGGTCCTGGCGCGCACCCAGCTCGTACAGGTATGCCCATGAGAACAGGCCGCTGTCGTGGCCATCGGAGAACGAAGGCTGCACCGCGTAGTTGCCCACCGGCTCCAGCCCCACCAGATCGACATGGCGCTTGCCGGTCTGCAGCACTTCCTGGCCTGGGCCATGGCCTTGCACCTCGGCCGAGGGCGAGTAGACCCGCATCAGCTCAAACGGGATGCGAAACGAAGCGCCGTCTGAAAAAGCAACCTCCAGCACCCTGGACTGGTTGTGCACCGTGAGCGAGACGGGGGTGGGCGCGCCGGCCTGCAAACCTGCCATGGCGCTCAGAACCGCACCGACATGTTGAGGTACAGCTTCTCGTCGCCCTTTTGCGGCGAGCCGGTGTTGATGGTCAGTGGCACGTTGCTGCCACGGACCAGGCGGCCGTAGTCCGCCGTGATCGACACCGGGCCATTGCCATAGCGCAGGCCCAACCCCAAGCCAGCCAGCCGGTCGCTGGACGGCTTGGACGTACCGTTTGGATTGTTGTTGGACAACCAGCCGGCGTCCACAAAGCCCGCCAGCCGCAGGCCCGGCAGGAATTCGGGGGTGGTGACTTCCAGCGACGCCGACAGGCCACGGTCGCCAGAGATGGGGCGCTCGCTCTCGGTGCCGCGCACCGACGTGGAGCCACCGATACCAAACTGCTCCCCGGAAATCAGCACGTCGGGGCTGTACTGCATCTGGGAACGTGCGCTCCACAGCCAGTTGCCCGCAAAGCTGGCGGAATAGTTGATGCCCGCACGCAGCGCCTTCCAGCGGGTGGTGGTGATGCGGGGGTCTTCCGTCTGGTAGGACGCCAGGTCGTTGCCGGTGCCGCTGCTGGTGTTGGCGGCCAGCTCCACGTTGTAGCCCCATACCGATGTGTCGGACTCAGTACGGGCGTTGTAGCCCAGCGTCACCGGGCGGCTGCGCCGCGTGACCTGGCCGGGCACCGGGATGTCGTTGATTTTGGACGCGTTGAAGACCTTGTCGTCAAAGCCCATCGTCACGTAGCTGCGCCGGCCGCCTTCGGGCGGCAGGTAGGCCGTGTAGGTGGCACCGAAGGTGTGGCCCGCGCCGGTGCTGGTAAACACACCGAAATTACCCACCACGTCCGAGCGCGTGTAGCTCAGGCCCAGCACGCCGCCCAGCGTGTACAGCGGCACGCGGTACTGCAGGCCCAGCTGCTTCACATCGCTGAAGCGCTCGATCGACGTGGTGTACGCCCCCGTGAACTGGTGGTCCAGGTCGAACAGGTTGGTATGCCCGCCGGTGACCGTGAAACGGTCCTTGCCGGAGGACTCGGAGCCGCCATTGGAAAGCGCCAGCGCAAATGTCCAGGGCCGGCTTTCCTTGACGGTCAGGGTAGCGTCGATCTTGTCGGGCTCCTCGGCCTCCTTGATGCCGACCTGGACCTGCTTGTTGGGGTTCTCGTTGGCAATGGCCGTCTGCACCGCCATGGTCTTGAAATTGGGCGTGTGGCCTTCGCGCAGCTCGGGGATGCTGCGGCGGACATTGGCCTCGCTGTAGAGGCTGGCGCCTTCAATGGTCAGCTTGCTGATCGTGAACTTGACGATTTCGAGGGTGACGGTGTCGCCCACTTCCTGGGGCGGCAAGGCTACCCGGTGCAGGCCAAAGCCCTTGGCCCGCAGCGCTTCCTCCAGCGCCGAAGTGGCTTTCTGGAGGGTGTCCATGTTGGCATCAGCCCGCAGGTACGGCGCCAGGATGCGCGACGTGTCACCATCGCCCAGCGGGTTCTCGCCGGTGATCTTGAAGCCCTTGATGGCGAACACGGGCGCGGGCGCTGCCGTCAGCGGTGCGGGAGCGGGTGTGGGTGTGGGTGCGGGTGCGGGAGCAGGCGCCTGGGCCGACGCCGTTCCGGCCAGACCCGCAAATACGGCCGCCATGGCCAACTGCGAGCGGCGGAACCGGCCGCCACGTTTGCTTGCGCCTTGTGTCATCTTGTCATTCACCCTATCAAGTCAGTCACCACTGACTGAAATTGTCGCACCCGCAGGCGCGCTTTGTCACGCCCTGTAACGATTTCAGTTGCACTGCTTGGCGGTCTTGATGCCCGAGTCGGCCAGCACACTGACCAGCAACGGGTTCTTGGTGGTGGGCAGGGGGAGGTTGTCGAACTGGATGAATTTGGGAATGACGGCGGGCCGGGCGGTGTCGCCGTTGTTGTTGGCAAAGCCGGCTTCGCCCTTGCCCAGGTGCAGGACTTCGTTCTTGCTGGCGATCTCGATGTGGCCGTCGCGTACGAAAACGAAGAGACCTTCTTCCGTATCGGCCACGTTGTTGCTCGCAAACAACTTGTCCAGCGTGCTCTGGGGCACGTTGATCTGGTCGGGGCGGGGGGTGTCCATGGGCGGCTGCGTTGCAATCGGGCGGATGCCCGAGGGCGAAATGAACAGGCCCTGCCCCGCCTGCAGCACCTGCAACGCGGACTGCCCCTGGGGCGTGACCGTGAAGGAGCCCAGCCAGGTGAACACGCTCAGACCGGCGTCACCACCGCCAGGCTCGCCCGCGCAGGCACCGGTGCAGCTGATGTCACCACCGGAGCCGCGGATGCCAATGGTGGCGGTGGCCGTGCTGAAACCCACGTTGCGATTATTGGCCTTGGCAATCAGGCCCGTCAGGGCGCGCACCGAGCCGCGCAGCAGCGACACCAGGAAGCGGCCTTCGCCCGCGTTCTTTTCGTCAAAGACGAAGTTGTCCACGCGGAATTTCGTGCCCGAGCCGAGCGACATGCGCGACTGGTCGCGAAACACCAGCACGGCACGGGTGCCGGCGCCGGTTTCCACCATGTCGCCCGGGTAGATGCTGCCGCCATCGACCAGGCGGCGGCGCTGGCCCGCGCCGTCCACGGCGTTGACGTCACCCTGCGCCGACACCACCTTGGCGCTGGCCAGCACGGCGTTGGGGCGCGATGCGTCGGCCACCTTGGCCGATTCGGCGCCGCAGTCCTTGGCGCATACGCGGGCATCAAAGTCGGTACCGCGGATGCCGATGGTGGCGGTGTTGGTCTGGACGCGTGCCGCATTGGGCGAGGTCTTGGAGATCAGCCCCGTCACCGCCCGGAAGCCACCCCGCACCAGCTGCATGAGCATGCTGTTGTCGGGCGCGTTTTCCTTGAACTGGTACTGCTGGAGCACGAGCTCCGAGTTGGGCCGCACGGTCATGCGCGTGCCGTCGGCCAGCTTGATGATGGCGGAGGCGCCGTCAGCCGTCGTGAGGCGGTCGCCTTCCTTGAGCTGCATGCCCCGGCCCAGCGTACGGGGGTTTTCGCCGGGCGTCTGGGCGAAGCCCACGCCCCGCGCGAACTCGACTTCGCCGGCCGTCTGCGCCTGGCCTCCGGCCGCGGCCAGAAGCAGGCAGACACCCCATGCCAAGGGTGCCAGTCGCCTGGGTTGAACGTATGGGGCGGGCATTGCAACCTCCGGAAAATCTTTACATGTGCGCTTGCGAGCGAATATACCGGCACTGTAGGGGGTTTTTGCCGCAGCGCCTAGGCAATAAGTCCCAAGGCTCCGAAGGGGCACTGCCAGCAAACGTGCGGATTTCACGAACCCCGGTGTTTTAAGCGCCCAGCGCCTGCAGCTTGCGCACCATCAGTGCCTCGGTCTGGTCACGCAGAGCCTCCACGCCCGCACACCGGTCTGCCGGCGACGCGCGCTGCGCTGCGGCCCACACCGGCGACGGAAAGTGGCTGTCCCAGTCAAACCGGGCGATCACATGCCAGTGCACATGGGCCACCATATTGCCCAGCGAAGCGAGGTTGACCTTGGTCGGCCTCAGCTGCTCGCGCAGCGCCTGCTCCACCGCCACCACGGCGTCCAGGCACAAGCGCTGGCCGCCTGTGTCCAGATCCGAGAACTCGGCGGCATGGTCGTTCCAGATCACGCGGTAAAACGCGGGAAAGCCCGGTTCCTCCGCACGCACCACGCGAAACCGGGCCGCGCGGTAAACCAGCACACCGCCGTCGGTCTCACAAAGGCTGCAGCCCGGCGCCCCCATGATCACACCAGCACGCGCTCGATGCCGCCGTTGTTGGCAGCCTGCACGTACTGCGGCATCCAGTCGGCGCCCAGGATCTGGTTGGCCATCTCGACCACGATGTAGTCGGCCTCCAGCAGGCCGTTGTTCAGGTCATTGCCATAGCGCGTCAGGCCCTGCAGGCAGCTGGGGCAGCTGGTCAGGATCTTGACGTTGGCGTCCGGCGCCACCTGGCCCGTGCCACGCAGCCGGGCTTCGCCCTTTCGCAGCTCTTCTTCCTTGCGAAAGCGCACCTGGGTGGAGATGTCGGGCCGCGTCACGCCCAGGGTGCCGGATTCTCCGCAGCAGCGCTCGTTCTTGAGCACGTTGTCGCCCACCAGCGCCTTCACGGTCTTCATCGGGTCCTGCAGCTTCATGGGGCTGTGGCAGGGGTCGTGGTACAGGTAGGCGTCCTTGCCCTGCAGCGTGATGCCCTTTTCCAGCAGGTACTCGTGGATGTCGATGATGCGGCTGCCCGGGAAGATCTTGCCAAATTCATACCCCTGCAGCTGGTCATAGCAGGTGCCGCAGCTGACCACCACCGTCTTGATGTCCAGGTAGTTCAGCGTGTTGGCCACGCGGTGGAACAGCACCCGGTTGTCGGTGATGATTTTCTCGGCCTTGTCGAACTGGCCGCTGCCGCGTTGCGGATAGCCGCAGCACAGGTAGCCTGGCGGCAGCACGGTCTGCACTCCGGCATGCCACAGCATGGCCTGGGTGGCCAGGCCCACCTGGCTGAACAGGCGCTCGGAGCCGCAGCCGGGGAAGTAGAACACCGCTTCGGTCTCGGCATTGGTGGCCGCGGGGTTGCGGATGATCGGGACGTAGTCCTTGTCTTCGATGTCCAGCAGCGCACGCGCGGTCTTCTTGGGCAGGCCGGCGGGCATCTTCTTGTTGATGAAGTGGATCACCTGCTCCTTGACCGGGGCGGTGCCCACGGTGGCAGGTGGCCTGGCCGTCTGCTTGCGCGCGGCCACGCGCAGCACCTTGTTGGCCAGGCGCTGCGCCTTGAAGCCCACGTCCACCATCGCGCCGCGCATGAGCTTGATGGTCTGCGGGCTGGTGGCGTTGAGGAAGAACATGGCCGCCGCGTTGCCGGGGCGGAACGACTTCTGCCCCATCTTGCGCAGCAGGTTGCGCATGTTCATGGAGACATCGCCGAAGTCGATGTTCACCGGGCAGGGTGACAGGCACTTGTGGCACACCGTGCAGTGGTCGGCCACGTCCTCGAATTCCTCCCAGTGCTTGATCGACACGCCGCGGCGCGTCTGCTCCTCGTACAGGAAGGCCTCCACCAGCAGCGAGGTGGCCAGGATCTTGTTGCGCGGGCTGTACAGCAGGTTGGCGCGCGGCACATGGGTGGCGCACACCGGCTTGCACTTGCCGCAGCGCAGGCAGTCCTTCACGCTGTCGGCAATGGCGCCAATGTCGCTTTGCTGCATGATCAGCGACTCGTGCCCCATCAGGCCAAAGCTGGGCGTGTAGGCATTGGTCAGGTCGGCATGCATGCCAGGAGCGCCGCCATCACGCAGCAGCTTGCCCTTGTTGAAGCGGCCTTCGGGGTCCACCCGGTGCTTGTAGTCGGTGAACGGCTGCAGCTCGGCGTCGGTCAGGAATTCCAGCTTGGTGATGCCGATGCCATGTTCGCCCGAGATCACGCCGTCCAGCGAACGGGCCAGCACCATGATGCGCTTGACCGCCTCATGCGCCGTTTGCAGCATCTCGTAGTCGTCGCTGTTGACCGGGATGTTGGTGTGCACGTTGCCGTCGCCCGCATGCATGTGCAGCGCCACCCACACGCGGCCCTTGAGCACGCGCTTGTGGATCGCGTTGCACTCTTCCAGGATGGGCTTGAACGCATCCCCGGCAAAGATGTGGGCCAGCGGCACGCGCAGCTGCACCTTCCAGCTGGCGCGCAGGGTATGGTCCTGCAACTGCGCGAACAGCGGGTCCACCTGGTCCAGCCAGCCCTGCCACTGAGCGCGCACCTCGCGCACCAGCGCCACGGCCTGGGCCACGCGGTCTTCCAGCAGCTCGGCCGACGGGATTTCGCTGGCGTCGTCGCTCTTGCCCAGCGGCAGGTTGCCGCGGGTGAAGAAAGCCTCCAGCTCGTCGGCCAGGCGCAGCTTGTTGCGCAGGCTCAGCTCGATGTTGATGCGCTCGATGCCGTCGGTGTATTCGGCCATGCGCGGCAGCGGGATCACCACGTCTTCGTTGATCTTGAAGGCGTTGGTGTGGCGGCTGATGGCGGCCGTGCGCTTGCGGTCCAGCCAGAATTTCTTGCGCGCCTCGGGGCTCACGGCCACGAAGCCCTCGCCGCTGCGCGAATTGGCCAGCCGCACCACCTCGGACGTCACGCGGGCCACGGCGTCGGCGTCGTCGCCTGCAATGTCGCCGATCAGCACCATCTTCGGGAAGCCGCCGCGCTTGCTCTTGGTTGCATAGCCCACGGCCTTGAGGTAGCGGTCGTCCAGGTGCTCCAGGCCCGCCAGCAGGACACCGCTTCGCTTTTGTTCGGCGAACATGAAGTCCTTGATTTCCACGATGCTGGGCACGGCATCGCGCGCATTGCCAAAGAACTCCATGCACACCGTGCGGGTGTGGGCCGGCATGCGGTGCACGATCCAGCGCCCGCTGGTGATCAGGCCGTCGCAGCCTTCCTTCTGGATGCCGGGCAGGCCGCTCAGGAACTTGTCGGTCACGTCCTTGCCCAGCCCCTCCTTGCGGAAGGTCTTGCCGGGGATGTCCAGCCGCTCGGTGCGCACCGGCGTGCGGCCATCGGCCTCGAAGTACTTGAGCTCGAAGCTCGCCATTTCGGCGTCGTGGATCTTGCCCAGGTTGTGGTCCAGGCGGGTCACCTCCAGCCACTGCGCATCGGGCGTCACCATCCGCCAGGACACCAGGTTGTCCAGTGCCGTGCCCCACAGCACCGCCTTCTTGCCGCCCGCGTTCATGGCGATGTTGCCGCCCACGCAGGAAGCCTCGGCCGAGGTCGGGTCCACGGCAAACACGTAGCCACCGCGCTCGGCTGCGTCGGCCACGCGCTGCGTGACCACGCCGGCTTCCGTCCAGATCGTGGGCACGGGATGGTCCACGCCGGGGATGGACACCATCTCCACCTCGGTCATGGCTTCGAGCTTCTCGGTGTTGATCACCGCGCTCTTCCAGGTCAGCGGAATGGCGCCCCCGGTGTAGCCGGTGCCGCCCCCGCGCGGGATGATGGTCAGGCCAAGTTCGATGCAGCACTGCACCAGCGCGGCCATCTCGGCCTCGGTATCGGGCGTGAGCACCACGAACGGGTATTCCACGCGCCAGTCGGTCGCGTCGGTCACATGCGACACGCGGCTCAGGCCGTCAAACTTGATGTTGTCGCGCGCGGTGTGCTTGCCCAGCAGGCGCTGGGCGCGCCGGCGCAGCGCGGCGGTTTCGGCAAACGCGGCGTCAAACGCGCGGATGGCGGCGTTGGCCGCCTGCAGCAGCTCGCCCACCAGCGCGTCGCGCTGCGGGTCGGTGCCGGGCGTGCGGCGCTTGTCCACTTCGGCCAGGCGGTGGTCCAGGGCCTCCACCAGCTGGCGGCGGCGCTTGGGGTTGTCCAGCAGGTCATCCTGCAGGTAGGGGTTGCGCTGCACCACCCAGATGTCGCCCAGCACCTCATACAGCATACGGGCCGAACGGCCGGTGTGGCGCTCCTCGCGCAGCTGGTTCAGCACGTCCCATGCCCGGGAGCCCAGCAACCGGATCACGATCTCGCGGTCCGAGAACGAGGTGTAGTTGTAGGGGATCTCTCGCAGGCGCGGCGCGTCATCGACCGCGGCCATGAGGTGTTGGAGCGTGGTAGGAGCGTTCATCGGGCTTCTGGTTGGGCTCAGCCAGAAAGGCACCCCGGCTGAAGGCGGATGTTACCGCAGCGCACCAATTCACGGTCCCGCAGGGGACAAGGCTGGCCCGGGCTCATGGAAATCCCGCTTGTGGCGGCCATGGCGGGCAGATTAAATCGCCTGTCACAAATCCATCGTAATCTCGTGCATCCAATTCAGGAGAACTCATGAAACTGCAACTTTCCGCTGCGGCGCTGGCCGCCGTACTCGCCTTTCCCGCACACGCCCAGACTGAAGTCCAGTGGTGGCATTCGATGGGCGGCGCCCTGGGCGAATGGGTCAACGACCTGGCCAAGGACTTCAACGCCAGCCAAAAGAATTACAAGGTGGTGCCCACGTTCAAGGGCAGCTACGCCGAATCCATGACGGCAGGCATCGCGGCCTACCGTGCCGGCAATGCGCCGCACATGATCCAGGTGTTTGAAGTCGGCACCGCCACCATGATGGCCGCCAAGGGCGCCGTCGTGCCCGTGGCCAAGGTCATGAACGACGCCGGCCTGAAATTCGACCCCAGCATCTACGTGCCGGCCGTGGCCGGCTACTACACCGCCCCCAACGGCCAGATGCTGAGCTACCCGTTCAACAGCTCCACGCCGGTGTTCCACTACAACAAGGACGCCTTCAAGGCCGCCGGCCTGGACGCCGAGAAGCCGCCCACCACCTGGCCTGAAGTGGCCCTGGCTGCCGCCAAGCTCAAGGCATCCGGCCACAAGTGCCCGTTCACCACCAGCTGGATCAGCTGGACGCAGCTGGAAAGTTTCTCGGCCTGGCACAACGTGCTGTACGCAACCAAGAACAACGGCTTCGGCGGCCTGGACACGCGCCTGGCGTTCAACAGCCCGCTGCACGTGCGCCACATTGAAAACCTGGCCAACATGGCCAAGAGCGGCCTCTTTGTCTACAAGGGCCGCGACAACAAGGCCGACGCGACCTTCGTGTCCGGCGAATGCGCCATGGCCACCGGCTCGTCGGCCCTGGCCGGCAGCGTCAAGCGCAACGGCAAGTTCGGCTACGGCACGGGCACCCTGCCCTACTACCCCGACGTGCCCGGCGCACCGCAGAACACCGTGATCGGCGGCGCCAGCATCTGGGTGATGGCCGGCAAGAAGCCCGAGGAATACAAGGCCGTGGCCGCTTTCCTGAACCACCTGTCCAAGCCTGAAGTGGCGGCCGCCAGCCACCAGCGCACCGGCTACCTGCCAGTCACCAAGGCCTCGTTCGACCTGACCGAAAAATCCGGCTTCTACAAGCAGAACCCGGGCGCCGACGTCTCCGTCAACCAGATGATCCGCAAGACGACCGACAAGTCGCGTGGCGTGCGCCTGGGCAATTTCGTGCAGATCCGCACCATCATTGACGAGGAACTGGAAGGCGTGTGGCAGGGCAGCAAGCAGCCCAAGGAAGCGCTGGACAATGCCGTCAAGCGCGGCAACGAGCAGCTGGAGCGCTTCCAGAAGGCGAATAAGTCCTGACGGACTTTTGCCTTTGGCCGTACTGACGGCACCCCCACCCCTGCCCTCCCCCGCCAAGCGGGGGAGGATTTTTTGTAGCAGGCCACAATATCAGTATGGAAAAACGAGTCACTTTCAAATCCACATGGTTGCCCTGGGCGCTGATCGCGCCGCAGATGGCGATCATCCTGGTGTTCTTTTTCTGGCCGGCCGGCCAGGCGCTATACCAGAGCGTGCTGCAGGAAGACGCGTTTGGCGCCACCCGCGAATTCGTCGGCCTGGACAATTTCAAGCGGCTGTTTGCCGACCCCTCCTACCTCGACTCCTTCCGCATCACCGCCATCTTCTCGGCGCTGGTGGCCGTCGGCGGCCTGGCGCTGTCACTGCTGCTGGCCGTCATGGCCAATCGCGTGGTGCGCGCGGCCGGGCTTTACAAGACCCTGCTGATCTGGCCGTATGCGGTGGCGCCGGTGGTGGCTGGCGTGCTGTGGCTGATGATGTTCGCCTCGCCCTATGGCGTGATCCGCTACGCGCTGATTGAAATGGGTTTTGAGTGGAACCACGTGCTCAACGGCAACCATGCCATGGCACTGATCGTGATCGCGTCCATCTGGAAGTACATCTCCTACAACTTCCTGTTCTTCCTGGCCGGGCTGCAGTCGATCCCGCATTCGCTGATCGAGGCCGCCACCATCGACGGCGCCACGCCCTGGAAGCGCTTCTGGAGCATCGTGTTCCCGCTGCTGTCACCCACCACGTTCTTCCTGCTGGTCATCAACGTCGTGCATGCGTTCTTCGAAACCTTTGCCATCGTGGACGCCGCCACCAACGGCGGCCCGGGCAAGGACACCTCCATCCTGGTCTACAAGGTCTATTACGACGGCTTCAAGGCCATGGACATCAACGGCTCGGCCGCGCAGTCGGTGATCCTGATGCTGATCGTGATCGCGCTCACCGTGATCCAGTTCAAGTTCGTCGAGAAGAAGGTTCATTACTGACATGATCCAGCGCAACCCCGTCCTCGACTTCATCTCGCACGCCATCCTCATCCTGGGGGTGGTCGTGGTGTTCTTCCCGATCTACGTGACCTTCATCGGCTCCACGCAGACGGCCGAGCAGATCATGTCCAGCAACCCGATCTCGCTGCTGCCGGGCAACAACATCGTCGAAAGCTACCGCTTCGCGCTGTTTGGCGGCAAGACCGAAGCTGGCGCGTCGGTCGCACCGGCCCTGCCCATGATGGGCATCAGCCTGGCCAGCGCGCTGATCATCGCCATCGGCAAGATCGCCATCTCGCTGCTGTCGGCGTTTGCCATCGTGTACTTCCGCTTCCCGTTCAAGAACATCGTGTTCTGGATGATCTTCGTCACGCTGATGCTGCCGGTGGAAGTGCGCATCGGCCCCACCTACGAAGTGATCTCCGACCTGCGCATGCTCAACAGCATGTCGGGCCTGACGATTCCGCTGATCGCGTCGGCCACGGCCACGTTCCTGTTCCGGCAGTTCTTCATGACCGTGCCTGACGAGCTCGTGGAGGCCGCGCGCATGGACGGCGCGGGGCCCATGCGGTTTTTCAAGGACGTACTGCTGCCGCTGTCCAAGACCTCGATGGCGGCGCTGTTCGTGATCCAGTTCATCTATGGCTGGAACCAGTACCTGTGGCCGTTGCTGGTCACCACCGACGAATCCATGTACCCCATCGTGATGGGCATCAAGCGCCTGATCTTTGGCGAGGTCTACATCGAATGGAACGTGGTCATGGCCACCGCCATCCTGGCGATGCTGCCGCCCGCCATCGTGGTGATGCTGATGCAAAAGTGGTTCGTCAAGGGCCTGGTTGATACGGAAAAATAAATGGCTTCAATCCAACTCAAGAACGTCGTCAAGAAGTACGGCAAAGGCAAGGCCGAGCTGCAGGTGATCCACGGCGTGAACGCCGACATCGCCGACGGTGAATTCATCGTGATCGTGGGCCCGTCGGGCTGCGGCAAGTCCACCCTGCTGCGCATGGTGGCCGGGCTGGAAGAAATCTCGGGCGGCGAAATCTCCATCGGCCCGCGCGTGGTCAACAACCTGGAGCCGGCCGAGCGCGACATCGCGATGGTGTTCCAGAACTATGCCCTGTATCCGCACATGAGCGTCTTCGAGAACATGGCCTACGGCCTGAAGATCAAGAAGATGCCGATGGGCGAGATCAAGCAGCGCGTGGACAAGGCCGCCAGGATCCTGGAGCTCGCCCACCTGCTGGACCGCAAGCCGCGCCAGCTCTCCGGCGGCCAGCGCCAGCGCGTGGCCATGGGCCGCGCCATCGTGCGCCAGCCCCAGGTGTTCCTGTTTGACGAACCGCTGAGCAACCTGGACGCCAAGCTGCGCGCCCAGACCCGTCTTGAAATCCAGAAGCTGCATCGCGAGCTGGGCATCACCAGCCTGTTCGTCACGCACGACCAGGTCGAGGCCATGACGCTGGCCCAGCGCATGATCGTCATGAACGCCGGCGTGATGGAGCAGTTCGGCACGCCCGAAGAGGTCTATCACAGCCCCGCGTCCACCTTCGTGGCCAGCTTCATCGGCTCGCCGCCCATGAACCTGCTGAAGAACGCCCCCGGCGCCCGCGCGGGTGCCATCATGGGCATTCGCCCCGAGCACCTGGACATCGGCAGCACCGGCTGGGAGCTGCGCGTGGAGACCACCGAGCTGCTGGGCGCTGAACGCCTGATCTACACCCGCCTGGGCGACGAACAGGTCATTGTGCGCAGCGAAGAAGGCGGCCCCACGCCGGCGCCTGACAGCATCATCCACGCCACCCCGCGTGAAGACCGCGTGCACTGGTTCGACGCGGCCAGCGGCAAGCGGATCTAACCCGTGGCAAACGCGAGGACAACGCCCTCCTCTGCGTGGCCCTACCCGCGCTGGATCGCCCATCGCGGCGCCGGCAAGCTGGCGCCCGAGAACACGCTGGCGGCGTTCCGCCTGGGGGCGGCGCATGGCTACCGCATGTTTGAATGCGACGCCAAGCTGTCGGCCGACGGTGTGGTCTTCCTCATGCACGATGCAACGCTGGAGCGCACCACCAACGGCCAGGGCATTGGCGGCGACCAGCCCTGGGCCGCGCTCGCGCAGCTGGACGCCGGTGGCTGGCATTCGCGCGCCCACGCGGGCGAGCCGCTGCCCACGCTGGCCAACCTGGCGCGCTTTTGCCTGGCCAACGGCTACCACCTGAACATCGAGATCAAGCCCACGCCGGGCCTGGAGCAAAAGACCGGCGAAGTGGTCGCGCGCGAAGCGCAGCAGCTGTGGCAGGGCCAGGCCGTGCCGCCGCTGCTCACGTCGTTCCGGCCCGAATCGCTGCAAGGCGCACGCAGTGCGGCGCCCGGCCTGCCGCGCGGCCTGCTGCTGGACACCTTGTGGACGGGCTGGCTGGACACCGCACTGGCCCTGGAATGCGTGGCCGTGGTGTGCAACCACGCGCTGTGGGACAGCGCCACGGTGGCCCAGGCCCAAGGCGCCGGCCTGCGCACGCTGAGCTACACCGTCAATGACGACTGGGCCGCGCAGCGGCTCATCAGCCTGGGCACGGACGGCATCATCACCGACCGGGTGGACCTGTTCGCGCCCGCAGTGGATGCCGGGTCAAGCCCGGCATGACACATCTCTTCTGCCGCTCAGGCTCCTAGCGGATGTCGCCCGCCAGCGAGGCCAGCGTCTCGGGCGGGATCGTCATGTGCGCCGGGTAGTTCGTGTGGTCACAGCCCAGCTTGACGCTGGCGCCCGCCTTCACCGCCGCGCACATGGGCGGCGTCAGTTCAAACCGCACAAAGTGCACGGCTGAGGTTTTCTCGTCGTTCTCGCGGTCCAGGTCTTCGTCGGCAATGGCGTACACGCGCGCGTGGCCTTCCACCTCGACGAACATGCGGTCTTCCACCCCGATCAGGCGGGCGAGCTCGCGGCGGCGCTCGTTCTCGTCGGGGTATTCGATCAGCATCGTCGCCTTCCAGTTGCTGCCATCCGGCACCAGCGGGGCATAGGCTTCGATTTCCTGTTCGATGCCTTCTTCTTCAAAGATCTTTTCTATGCGCAGCATCTCCTGGATCTGGTAGCGGATGCTGGTCTCGCTTTCAAACTGCAGCGTGATGTGCTCGCCCAGCCCCACGCTGCGCAGCTTGCGGTGGGCAATGATGCCGGCCTTGTGCTGCTTGCGGTATTTGCTGTAGGCCTCCAGCGACATCAGGCTGTCGCGTGTGATTTTCCCGGTGAGTTGCATCGTCGTTCTCTTCAGTTGATGCCGTACGCCATGCGCACCAGCGTCAGCGGGTGGGCCAGCGTGGGGTTGCCCAGCTGGTTCACCTCAAAGCCCTGGGCAATGTGGTGGCCCCCCAGCGGGCAGTCGGAGCTGATCCAGTCCGGCACACCGGGCGCGCTGGCCACGCTGCCGTCCTGCGCCTTGCCCGAGCCTGGGTGGTCGGCCATCTTCTTGAACAGTGGCTTGCCGATCTTCATGGCCATGGGGTGATAGGCTTTCTTGACGCCAAAGGTGCCCGCGTGGCCCGAGCAGCGCTCGTTGGTCTGCACCCAGGTCTGCGGAATCATCTTCAGCATTTCCTCGGTCTTCTTGCCGATGTTCTGCACGCGGCCGTGGCAGGGAATCTGGTAGCTGATCTTGCCCAGCGGCCTGGTGAATTCCGTCTTGAGCAGGCCGTCGCGCTTGCGCTGCATCAGGTACTCGAACGGGTCCCACATCGCGTCCTTCACCTGCTGCACGTCGGCGTCGTCCGGGTACATCAGCGGCAGCTCCTGCTTGAACATCAGCGTGCAGCTGGGCACCGCGCTCAGGATGGCAAAGCCGTCTTTCGCGTACTTCGCCAGCACCGGGATGTTGGCCTCCTTGGACGCGTTGACGGAATCCAGGTCGCCCAGCTCCAGCTTGGGCATGCCGCAGCACTTTTCCTTTTCGACCAGCACGTACGGGATTTCGTTGTGGTCCAGCACCTTGAGCAGGTCGTGGCCGATGCCGGGCTCGTTGTAGTTGATGTAGCAGGTCGAATAGATCGCCACCTTGCCAGGCGTCTTGGCGCCATCACGCACCGCATGACCTTGCGAATCCTTCGCGCCTGCGCGGAACTTGCGCGTGGCCAGCTCGGGCAGCCAGGCGTCCTTGTGCACGCCCAGCATGTTTTCCATCACGCCGCGGGCGAGCTTTGTCTTGTTGACGGCATTGGCCACCTGCACCACCACGGGAATGCCGGCAAACTGGCCGTGCACGTCGGTGGACGCCAGGAATTTCTCGCCAGCCTTGACCTCGCCCTTCTTGAACTTGATGGCCTTGGCGCGCAGCATGGTGTGCGGGAAGTCCAGGTTCCATTCGTGCGGCGGCACATAGGGGCATTTGGTCAGGTAGCACAGGTCGCACAGGTAGCACTGGTCCACCACCTTCCAGTAATCCTGTTTCGCCACGCCGTCCACCTCGCCAGTGGCGCTTTCGTCCACCAGGTCAAACAGCGTGGGGAACGATCCGCACAGGCTCACGCAGCGGCGGCAGCCGTGGCAGATGTCAAAAATGCGCTCAAGCTCATGGAACGCGGATTCCTCGTTCCAGAACTCGGCATTTCTCCAGTCCAGAGGATGGCGCGTGGGCGCCTCAAGGCTACCTTCTCGTGCGGTCATGGAATTCCTTTCAAGGGCCACCGCGGAACCGGCTGTGCCGGGCCGCGGGTGGCGCCCCCTTGAGGGGGAGGCGCGAAGCGCCTCGGGGGTGATCGTTCAATCAGTCAACGAGCTCATTCAGGGCCTTTTGATAACGGTTGGCGTGCGAACGCTCGGCCTTGGCCAGCGTTTCAAACCAGTCCGCCACTTCATCGTGGCCTTCCTCGCGCGCCGTCTTGGCCATGCCCGGGTACATGTCGGTGTACTCGTGCGTCTCGCCGGCCACGGCGGCCTTCAGGTTGTCGCGGGTGGGGCCGATGGGCAAGCCGGTGGCCGGGTCACCGCATTGCTCGAGCCATTCCAGGTGGCCATGGGCGTGGCCGGTCTCGCCTTCGGCGGTGGAGCGGAACAGCGCCGCCACATCGTTCTGGCCCTCGACGTCGGCCTTGTTTGCGAAATACAGGTAGCGGCGGTTGGCCTGGGATTCACCGGCAAATGCGGCTTTCAGGTTCTCTTCCGTCTTGGAGCCTTTGAGTGCTGCCATGGGATATCTCCTTCGTGGGTTGAACAAACTGACTCGGTCGCCTTGAACACCTTGGGGTCAAAGACCTGAGCAGCGTAGCCCTGTTAGGGCCGCGCGTCTAATTGGCTGCGTCAATTCACTGCATGGAATTTCACTATCGCAGCGATAGTATTGATAATTGTTCTCAATACCCAGTAAGCGCCACGTTGGATGGTCGCAATAATTACGGTATAGTAAATCCGTTACGCAATAGTAAATTGCCAAGCCCCAAGGAGACACCATGGCCGCCGTCCTCAAAGACACCGCCGCGCTGCCCGCGCCCGCCCCCATCCACCAACTGCACCACTACGCCTACCGCGCGAAAGATGCCGAGGAAACCCGGCACTTCTATGAAGACATCCTGGGCCTGCCGCTGTACCACATCATCCAGAGCGACGTGGTGCCCAGCACAGGTGAATACTGCCCGTACACGCACTTCTTCTTCCGCCTGCAGGACGGCTCGTTCATCGCGTTCTTCGACCTGGGCAACGACGAAGCCGCCCTGCCTTCGCCCAACACGCCGCTGTGGGTCAACCACATCTCGTTCCGGGTCGATTCCGTGCAGGCCCTGAAGGACATGAAGGCCCGGCTGGAAGCCCACGGCATCGAGGTGCTGGGCATCACCGACCACCACATCTTTGACAGCATCTATTTCTTTGACCCCAACGGTGTGCGGCTGGAGCTGACCGCCCAGCGTGCCGATGAATTCCAGATGCTGCAGGAAAGCAAGACCGCCCACGCGCGCCTGCGCGAATGGACCGCCCGCAAGGAGCAGTGGCGAAAGGACCGCGCCGAGGGCAAGGCGGCCGAGGCACTGAAGCCCCAGCAGAACGACCGCCCGGAATACACCGCCAAGAAATAACAAAGCCCCACCCACAACGACAGCGAGACCCGCCGCCATGCCCAGCAGCTACGCGCAAACCAGCTTCAGCAACGGCTATGAATTCACCCAGGGCAGCGGCTATGTGCTGCCCGAATACCCGTTTGTCGCGCCGCCCGAGATCGCCGCCGGGCGGCCTGGGCACAGCCCCATCGTCATCGTCGGCGGCGGCATCACCGGCCTGACGCTGGCCTGCGCGCTGGCCCGCCAGGGCGTGGCTGCCGTGCTGCTGGACGAGGACAACACCGTGGGCGTCAAGGGCGCATCATCCCGCGGCATCTGCTATACGCAACGCTCGCTGGAGATCTTTCACCGCCTGGGCGTGTACGAGCCGATTGCCGCCAAGGGCATCCAGTGGAGCGTGGGCCGCACCTTTGCCGGCCATGACGAGGTGTATTCCTTCGACCTGAAGCAGCAAAGCGCCTACAACCTGTCCACCCAGCCGCCGTTCATCAACATCCAGCAGTTCTATATCGAGGCCTACCTGGTGGACCGCATCCAGCAGCTGGGCCATGTGGACATCCGCTGGTGCAACCGCGTGACGGCCTTCAAGCAGGACGCCAGCGGCGCCACGCTGAGCGTGACCACCCCCGCGGGCGACTACCAGCTGCGCGCCGACCATGTGGTGGACGCCACCGGCTCGCGCAGCCCGTTTCGCGGCTGGTGCCATGCCTCCGTCACCGCCAAAAAGGGCGACGACCGCTGGTGCATTGCCGACGTGCGCTTTACCAAACACCCGCCGGTGGAACGCCACACCTGGATCGAAGCGCCGTTCAATGACAACCGCGCCGTCTGGCAGCACCTGATGGGTGACAACGTGTGGCGCATTGACTACCAGATGGCGCCCGACGCCGATCCGGCCTATGTGAGCCGCGAGGACGTGGTGCGCGAGCGGCTGGCGCGGCAGTTCGGCCCCGATTGCGGGGTGGAGATCGTCTGGGTGGGCCCCTATGCCTACCGCAGCGAATGCATTGACCAGATGCGCCACGGCCGCGTGTTTTTCATGGGCGATTCGGCCAAGGTCGTGAGCCCGTTTGGCGCGCGCGGCGGCAACACCGGCGTGGCCGACGCCGACAACCTGGCCTGGAAACTGGCCGCCGTGCTGCGCGGCCGCGCCGCCCCGGCGCTGCTGGACACCTACCACCAGGAGCGCCACGAAGCCGCCACGCAGAACGTGCGCGTGACCAACCGCACGGCGCGCTTTCTGCGCCCGGCCGACGGCATGGAACGCGTGTTCCGCAACGCGGCCATCGGCCTGGCCAAGCAGTACCCGTTTGCCCGCCAGTTCGTCAACACCGGCCGCATGGCCATCGCCAACCCCTACACACAATCCGCCGCGTGCGACAGCACGGGCGGGCTGCCGGTGCAAAACGTGGCCTTGCGCTGGGCCGATGGCAGCACTGGCACGGTCAATGAACTGCTGCAGTGGGCCGATGGCGACCTGCTGCTGCTGGCCTTTGGCGACCTGAACCGCGACGCGCTGCAACGCCTGCGCGCGCTGGCCCAGACCGCGCCCGTGCGCTGCGTGCAGGTGCTGGACGCCACCGCGCGCGCCGACGCCACCGAACATGTGCGCGACCCGCACGGCCACCTGCAGGGCGCCTGCCATGTGTTTGGCCATGCCTGGGCGCTGGTACGGCCCGACGCCTATGTGGCCGCCACGGGCGAAAGCATTGACGCCACACTGGTCCATGCCGTGGCGCGGGCGCTGGGCGCCGCGCACCAACCGGAGACCACCGCATGAAGACCACGCTGAACCTGCAGGACGCAGACACCTTTTACGAACAGCTCATGGACGCCCACACAGACCTGAGCCGCGAACAGTCCGAGCTGTTCAACGCGCGGCTGATCCTGCTGCTGGCCAACCAGGTCGGCGACGCGCAGGTGCTGCGCGAGTGCATCGAGGCGGCACGCCAGACGCCCTGAGCCTTCTGGCACCCTGACCCCTTTGATATCCTCAGGGGCATGTTCAAAAGGTGCTCCGCATGATTCTGGTGACTGGTGGCTGCGGCTTTATCGGCTCGGCGTTCATCCTGCAATGGCTGGCCACGCAAAACGAGCCCGTGGTCAACCTGGACCTGCTCACTTACGCCGGGCGCCTGTCCAACCTGCGCAGCGTACAGGACCACCCTGGCTACCACTTCAGCCGTGGCGACATTGCCGACACCCCGCTGGTGGGCCAGTTGCTGGCACAGCACCGCCCGCGTGCGGTGGTGCATTTCGCGGCGGAATCGCATGTGGACCGGTCCATCGCCGGGCCGCTGGCCTTCACACAGACCAATGTGGTGGGCACGCTGCACCTGCTGGAAGCCGTGCTCGCGTACTGGCAGGCACTGCCGGCGGACGATGCCGCTGCGTTCCGCTTCCTGAACGTGTCCACCGACGAAGTGTTCGGCTCCCTCGGCCCGCAGGACCCGCCCTTCAGCGAAGCCAACCGCTACGAGCCCAACAGCCCCTATTCGGCGTCCAAGGCGGCGGCCGACCACCTGGTGCGCGCCTGGCACCACACGTACAAGCTGCCCACGCTCACCACCCACTGCTCCAACAACTACGGCCCGCGCCAGTTCCCTGAAAAGCTGATCCCGCTGGTGACGCTGAACGCCATGGCCGGCAAGCCTCTGCCGGTGTATGGCGACGGCCTGCAGGTGCGCGACTGGCTGCACGTGGACGACCACTGCGCCGCGCTGCGTGCCGTGCTGGCCGGCGGCACGCCGGGCGACACCTACAACATCGGCGGGCGCTCCGAGCGCACCAACCTGGCCGTGGTGCATGCGATCTGCAGCGCGCTGGACGGCCTGCGCCCGCGTCCCGGCGGCCAGCCGCACGCGTCGCTCATCACCCACGTGACCGACCGGCCCGGCCACGACCGCCGCTATGCCATCGACGACCGCAAGCTCGAACGCACGCTGGGCTGCCGGCCCACGATCGCGTTTGAAGACGGCATCCGCCAGACGGTGGCCTGGTACCTGGACAACCCCGCATGAAGATATTGCTGCTGGGCGGCAACGGCCAGGTGGGCTGGCAGCTGCGCCGCAGCCTGGCGCTGGCGGGGGACGTGATGGCCCCGCCGCCGCGCCGCGAAGGCGGGCCCGACCTGGCCCAACCCGACAGCCTGCGCGCCACCCTGCGCGCCGTGCAGCCGGCGCTGGTCGTCAACGCCGCCGCCTGGACGGCGGTGGACCGGGCCGAAGACGAGCCGGCGGCGGCCCATGCGCTGAACGCCACGGCCTGCGAAGTGATTGCCGCCGAGGCCAGCCGCAGCGGCGCCTGGGTAGTGCACTACTCCAGCGACTATGTGTACGACGGCAGCGGCGACCAGCCCTGGACGGAAACCAGCCCTACCCGTCCGCTGGGCGTGTACGGCGCCAGCAAGCTGGCCGGCGACCAGGCGCTGGCGGCCGGTTGCGCGCGCCACCTGATCCTGCGCACCAGCTGGGTATTTGACACCTGGGGCGCCAACTTCCTGAAAACCATCCTGCGCGCCGCGGCGCAGCGCCCTGCGCTGACCGTGGTGAATGACCAATGGGGCGCGCCCACGCGTGCCGCCCTGATTGCCGACGTGACCGCCCATGCCGTGATGCGGCTGCAGCGCGAGCCGCAAGCCACCCACCTGGCCGGCGTGTACCACCTGGCGGCGCAGGGCAGCACCAGCTGGCATGGCTACGCGCAGCTGGCCGTGGCCCATGCCCGCGCCTGCGGCCTGGCGCTGCAGGCCACACCCGCCAGCGTGCAGGCGGTGCCCGCGGCCAGCTACCCCACGCGCGCCGCGCGCCCGGCCAATTCACGGCTGGACACCCGCAAGCTGCGCGACGCCTTTGGCATCCATCTGCCGCCATGGGAAGATGGCGTGCGCGCCGTGGTGGCCGAGCTGGCCGCCACGCCCTTGTTGCCCCACTGACCATGCCCACCACACAACCCGCGAACGCACCCCAACGCAAAGGCATCATCCTGGCCGGCGGCGCCGGCACCCGCCTGCACCCGGCCACGCTGGCCATCTCCAAGCAGCTGCTGCCGGTGTTTGACAAGCCCATGGTCTATTACCCGCTGGCCACGCTGATGCTGGCCGGCATCCGCGAGGTGCTGCTGATCAGCACGCCGCAGGACACCCCCCGGTTTGAACAGCTGCTGGGTGACGGCAGCGCCTGGGGCATGCACATCCAGTACGCCGTGCAGCCCCGCCCCGAAGGCCTGGCGCAGGCCTTCATCATCGGGCGCGACTTTGTCGGCGGCGGGCCCAGCGCGCTGGTGCTGGGCGACAACATCTTCTTCGGCCACGACCTGGTGCGGCTGCTGCAGGACGCCCGGGCGCAGCAGGAAGGCGCCACGGTGTTTGCCTATCACGTGAAAGACCCCGAGCGCTATGGCGTGGTGGAGTTTGACGGCCAGGGCCGCGCCATCTCCATCGAGGAAAAGCCCGCGCAGCCGCGCAGCAATTGCGCCGTGACCGGCCTGTACTTCTACGACGCGCAGGTGTGCGACATCGCGGCCTCGCTCAAGCCGTCCGCGCGCGGCGAGCTGGAGATCACCGCCGTCAACCAGCACTACCTGGCCCAGGGCCAGCTGCATGTGCAGACCATGGGCCGCGGCTTTGCCTGGCTGGACACCGGCACGCATGAGAGCCTGCTGGAAGCCGCGCAATTCATCCAGACGCTGGAAAAGCGCCAGGGCCTGAAAGTCGCCTGCCCCGAGGAAATCGCCTGGCGCAACGGCTGGATCAACACACAGCAGCTGCTGGCCCTGGCCGCGCCGCTGGCCAAGACCAGCTATGGCGAATACCTGACCGCGATGGCCGGCGAAGCACCATGAAGGTCACGCCCACCCGCCTGCCCGAGGTCTTGCTGCTGGAGCCCCGCGTGTTTGGCGACAGCCGCGGCTTCTTCCTGGAAAGCTGGAACCGCAACACCTTTGCCAACGCGACCGGGCTGGACCCGGCCTGGGTGCAGGACAACCATTCACGATCGGCCCGGGGCGTGCTGCGTGGGCTGCACTACCAGATCAACCAGCCCCAGGGCAAGCTGGTGCGCGTGGTCTCGGGCCGCGTGTTTGACGTGGCGGTGGACATGCGCCGCTCATCGCCCCGCCTGGGCCAGTGGGTGGGCGTGGAACTGAGCGCCGGCAACCAGCACCAGCTGTGGATACCGCCGGGCTTTGCACACGGCTTTGTGGTGCTGTCAGCGTCCGCGGACTTCCTGTACAAGGCCACCGACTACTATGCGCCCGAGCATGAGCGCACCCTGGCCTGGAACGACGCCCATGTGGGCGTGCAATGGCCGCTGGCCGAGCTGGCTGAGGGCGGCGGTGCACCCGCCGTGTCGGCCAAAGACGCCGCCGGCCTGGCCTGGGCCGATTGCCCGCTGTTCGGCTGAGCCTGCCCCGGGGCCTAAAATTCAGGCCATGAGCGAATCCCCCCAGCAACCCGGCCTGAACAGCCTTTCCAAATCCTTTGAACCTGCCGCCCTGGAAGCCCACTGGGGCCCCGAATGGGAGCAACGCGGCTACGCCGCCGCCGGCCACCGCGGCACCGGCGCCGCCAAGGCGGGCGAACCGTCCTTCTGCATCCAGCTGCCGCCGCCCAACGTGACGGGCACGCTGCACATGGGGCATGCGTTCAACCAGACCATCATGGACAGCCTCACGCGGTACCACCGCATGAAGGGCTTCAACACGCTGTGGGTACCGGGCACCGACCATGCCGGCATTGCCACCCAGATCGTTGTCGAGCGGCAGCTGCAGGAACAGAAGGTGAGCCGCCACGACCTGGGCCGCAAGAACTTCGTGGCCCGCGTGTGGGAATGGAAAGAAAAATCCGGCAACACCATCACCACGCAGATGCGCCGCATGGGCGACAGCGTGGACTGGCGGCACGAGTACTTCACCATGGACCCGAAGCTGTCGGGCGTGGTGACGGAAACCTTTGTGCGGCTGTACGAGCAGGGCCTGATCTACCGCGGCAAGCGCCTGGTCAACTGGGACCCGGTGCTCAAGACAGCCGTGAGCGACCTGGAAGTGGAAAGCGAAGAGGAAGACGGCTTCCTGTGGCACATCAGCTACCCGCTGGTGGAGGGTGGTGGCGCCCTGACCGTGGCCACCACGCGCCCCGAGACCATGCTGGGCGACGTGGCCGTGATGGTCCACCCCGAAGACGAACGCTACCAGCACCTGATCGGCAAGCAGGTGCACCTGCCCTTATGCGACCGGACCATCCCCGTGATTGCCGACGACTACGTGGACAAGGCCTTCGGCACCGGCGTGGTCAAGGTCACGCCCGCGCACGACAACAACGACTACGCCGTGGGCCAGCGCCACCAGTTGCCCATGATCGGCGTGCTGACGCTGGACGCCGCCATCAACGACAACGCACCCGCCAAATACCGCGGCATGGACCGCTTTGCGGCGCGCAAGGCCGTGGTGGCCGACCTGGAGGCCCTGGGCCTGCTGGTCGAGACCAAAAAGCACAAGCTCATGGTGCCGCGCTGCGCGCGCACGGGCCAGGTGGTGGAACCCATGCTGACCGACCAGTGGTTCGTGGCCATGACCAAGGTCAGCGACCAGGACCCGACCGGCAAGAGCATTGCGCAGAAGGCGATAGACGCGGTGAAGTCTGGTGAAGTCAGCTTCGTCCCGGAGAACTGGGTCAACACCTACAACCAGTGGATGAACAACATCCAGGACTGGTGCATCAGCCGCCAGCTGTGGTGGGGCCACCAGATCCCGGCCTGGTACGACGAAGACGGCAACGTGTACGTGGCGCGCGACGAGGCCGAGGCCCAGGCCAAGGCTCCGGGTAAAAAGCTCACGCGCGACGAAGACGTGCTCGACACCTGGTATTCATCGGCCCTGGTGCCCTTCTCCACCATGGGCTGGCCCAAGGTGGATAACAGCCCCACCAGCGACTACAACCTCTACCTGCCCAGCACGGTGCTGGTCACGGGCTACGACATCATCTTCTTCTGGGTGGCCCGGATGATCATGATGACCACGCACTTCACGGGGCGCGTGCCCTTCAAGCATGTGTACATCCACGGCCTGGTGCGCGATTCGCACGGCAAGAAGATGAGCAAGTCCGAGGGCAACGTGCTGGACCCGGTGGACCTGATTGACGGCATTGCCCTGCCCCCGCTGCTGGACAAGCGCACCACCGGCCTGCGCAAGCCCGAGACCGCGCCGCAGGTGCGCAAGAACACCGAAAAGGAATTCCCCGAGGGCATCCCCGCCTATGGGGCGGACGCGCTGCGCTTTACCTTTGCCGCGCTGGCGAGCTTGGGGCGCAACATCAACTTCGACCCCAAGCGCTGCGAAGGCTACCGCAACTTCTGCAACAAGCTGTGGAACGCCACGCGCTTTGTGCTGATGAACTGCGAAGGCCACGATTGCGGGCTGAAAGAGCACACCAAGGCCGAATGCGAACCCGGCGGCCCGTTCCACGGCTACATGCAGTTCAGCCAGGCCGACCACTGGATCGCGTCCATCCTGCAGCAGGTCGAGGCCGAGGTGGCCAAGGGCTTTGCCGAATACCGCCTGGACAACGTGGCCAACGCCATCTATGACTTCGTGTGGAACGAGTTCTGCGACTGGTACCTGGAAATTGCCAAGGTGCAGATCCAGACCGGCACCGAAAGCCAGCAGCGGGCCACGCGCCGCACGCTGATCCGCACGCTGGAGGCCATCCTGCGGCTGGCGCACCCGGTCATTCCGTTCATTACCGAGGCGCTGTGGCAGAAGGTGGCACCGGTGGCAGGGCTGCCCGGTGAGTCCGTCAGCATCGCCCGCTACCCCGAGGCCCAGCCGCAGAAAATTGACGAAGCGTCGATTGCCCACGTGGTCAAGCTCAAGTCGCTGGTGGACGCCTGCCGCAACCTGCGCGGCGAGATGAACGTGTCACCCGCCACCCGCTTGCCGCTGTACGTGGTGGGCGACGCTGAATTCATGCGCAGCGCGGCGCCCGTGCTGCAGGCGCTGGCCAAGCTCAATGAAGTGAAGGTGTTTGACGACGAAGCCGCCTGGGCTGCCGCCGCACAAGCAGCCCCGGTGGCCGTGGTGGGCGAGGCCCGCCTGTGCCTGCACATGGAAATCGATGTGGCCGCCGAGAAAGCACGCCTGGGCAAGGAAGCCGCCCGCCTGCAGGGCGAGATCGCCAAGGCCAACGGCAAACTGTCCAACGAAGCGTTTGTGGCCAAGGCACCGCCCGCGGTGATCGATCTGGAGCGCAAGCGCGTGGCGGACTTTGCCGCCACCCTGGCCAAGGTGCAGGACCAGCTGAAGCGCTTGGGCTAAAAAGGCTCCCTCTCCCCCTGGGAGAGGGCTGGGGTGAGGGCAAGCCGTTAGCGAATGATGAACTGAGGCTCTGTCGAGCGCCCCGCCCCGCCGCCCGCGGGCTCCAGCTCCATGGGCGCGCTGGTCAGTGAATCCAGCGTGCTCATGCGCGTGGCGCTCAGGGCCTCGTGCACGCGGTGGGCCACATACCAGCTGGACCGCAGGCGTGCTTCGCGTGTGTGCGAGCCAATGCGCGGCGTGAGGAACAGGTTTTCGCGCTCGTGCAGCGGCGTGCCGCGCGAGGCAAAGCCGGCCTCGGCACCGTCGAGCATGCAGGCCTCGATGCGGCCGTCGGTCAGGGCCTGGGCAAACGCATGGGGCTCAAACAGCGCCGAGCGGCTGATGCCCGTCCACAGCTGGCCCGGCTTGCAATGGGCCAGCACCTTGTCATTGATGAAGCCCTGATAGCGCGACGCGTACATCACCTGCACCGACACGCCGTCAGAGCGCGCCATCAGGTCCGACAGGCTCACCGGCTGCACACTCAGGCGCTGCCAGATGGGTGCGGTGTGGTGAACGGCGGGGTCGTAGCCGATCAGGCGCGCGCCCAGCGAGGTGAGCATGAGCGCCAGCGCATGGGCGGCCGGCGCCAGCCCCAGGATGCCCACCACGCTGCCGTTGATCTCGCGGCCGATGCGGATGTCGGCATGGCGGTCGCCGATGAGGGCCGAACCAATGCCGCGGCGGTACAGCAGCAGCAGGCTGGCTAGGAGATATTCGGCATTGGAACGCACGGTGGCCGTGCTGGCCTGGATCACGCGGATATGCCGGTCGCGGCAGGCCTCAAGGTCGGTGTTGTCGGTACCCACGTGCATGCGGGCCACGGCGCGCAGGCGCGGCGCAAAATCCAGGAATTCGCGGGTGACGGGCACCTTGCGGGGCAGGACGACGGCCTCGGCCTTGTACACGGCTTTGCGCAGGGCGGCCGGGTCGGCGGCCAGCTCGGGGCGGTACTCCACCGAATGGCGCGATTCCAGCCAGGCCAGAGCCTCCGGTACCAGTCGTTCAAGAAGTAAGATGTCCACCAGCGCCTATCCTTGACAGAAGTATTCACTTACTGTTTGTTTCATTACGGCCACACTCTATCCAGAAAAAATAGCAGCGTCGATGAAAAAAGTCACAGAAATCAGCAAGGCCGTTTTCCCGGTTGCCGGCTTGGGAACGCGGTTTTTGCCAGCCACCAAAGCCCAGCCCAAGGAGATGCTGCCCGTCGTGGACAGGCCACTGATTCAGTACGCCGTGGAAGAAGCGTATGCCGCCGGCATACGGCACATGATTTTCGTAACCGGCCGCAATAAGCGTGCCATTGAAGATCATTTCGACACCGCCTATGAGCTGGAGACCGAACTCGAATCCAACGGCAAGCATGAATTGCTGGCGCTGGTGCGCTCGCTGTCCCCCGACGACATGGACTGTTCCTACGTGCGCCAGCCCCGTTCACTGGGGCTGGGCCATGCGGTGCTGTGCGCCCAGCCGCTGGTGGGCAACGAGCCTTTTGCCGTGCTGCTGGCCGACGACCTGATGACCGGCGAAGGCGACGGGCCGGGCGTGTTGACGCAAATGGTCAGCGCATTTGGTCAGTTGCAGACATCTTTGTTAGCCGTGCAGGAGGTGCCGGCAGCCCATGTGCGCCGATACGGCATCGTGGCGGGCGACCGGGTGGACGACCGCGTGATGCGCGTGCGCCAGATGGTGGAAAAGCCCGCGCCCGAAGCGGCGCCTTCGCGCCTGGGCGTGGCGGGCCGCTACATATTGACGCCGGGGGTGTTCGAGCGCATCCGCAACCAGCCGCGTGGCGCGGGCGGTGAAATCCAGCTGACCGACGGCATTGCCGGCCTGATGGACACCGAAGGCGTGCACGCCTTCCGCTACGCCGGCAAGCGCTACGACTGCGGCAGCAAAGAGGGCTTTCTGGAAGCCACGGTGGAATTTGCGCTGCGCCACCCCGAGGTGGGCGCGCGGTTTCGCGCGTACCTGCAGGGGCTGGACCTCAGCGCGTAATCAGCGCTGACAGGTCATCAACGCCGGCGCAGGACGTGGATGAAATCCGCGCCCGTGGTCTGCTGCTCCACCAGCTCGTTGCCGGTCTGCTTGGCAAACGCCTGAAAGTCGCGCACCGAGCCCGCGTCGGTGGACACCACGCGCAGCAGCTGGCCCGTCTGCATGTCGGTCAGGGCCTTCTTGGCCTTCAGGATCGGCAGCGGGCAGTTCAGCCCGCGGGTGTCCAGGTCTTTGTCTATTTGCATCACTCGGTCCTTGGGGATTTGGGGAATTCGACGAACTGGGGGTTATACCCGCGCCCGCGCAGCCAGTCGGCCAGCGCATAGCCGGTGCCCGCGGGCCAGCACTTGACGTCCTGGTAGTCATACAGCTTGTATTCGGCCAGCTCGGGCGACAGCGCCACCTCGCCATCGGCCACGGCATGGTAAGCAATGATCACCTGGTTCATGCGCTGGAAGTCATACACGCCAATCAGGTTCAGCTCGCTCGCGTTCAGGTTGGTCTCTTCCTTGATCTCGCGCGCAATGCCACCCTGGGGGGTTTCGCCCGCCTCCATGAAGCCGGTGATCAGCGCAAACATGCGCCCCGGCCAGGCCGCGTTGCGCGCCAGCAGGATCTGGCCCCGGTATTCAATAACGGCAGCCAGCACCGGCGTGGGGTTGTTCCAGTGCGTCCAGCCGCAGGCCGGGCAGCGCAGGCGCTGCTTTTCGCCGCCGTCTTCCATCTGGGCCAGAAGCTGCAGCGGCGTGGCGCAGGCGGGGCAGAACTTGAATGCTGAAGTCATCTTGATGTTGTCATTGCGGGCTTGACCCGCAATCCATGGATGCCGGGTCAAGCCCGGCATGACAGGCGGGACAGGTCATGCGGGAAACACGCCGGTAGACAGATAACGGTCACCGCGGTCACACACCACAAACACGATGGTGGCGTTGCTCACCTTCTTGGCCAGCTCCAAAGCGACCCAGCAGGCACCGGCGGCCGAGATGCCCGCAAAGATGCCCTCTTCACGCGCCAGGCGGCGGCACATTTCCTCGGCGTCGTCCTGGCTCACATAGGCCAGCTCGTCCACATAGCTGGCGTCGTAAATCTTGGGCAGGTATTCCTGCGGCCATTTGCGGATGCCGGGAATGCGGGACCCTTCGTGCGGCTGCGCGCCGATGATCTGCACGGCCGGGTTCTTTTCCTTCAAATAGCGTGATACGCCGGTGATGGTGCCCGTGGTGCCCATGGCGCTGACGAAATGGGTAATGCGCCCGCCCGTCTGCTCCCACAGCTCGGGGCCGGTGGTTTCGTAATGGATGCGCGGGTTGTCGGGGTTGGCAAACTGGTCCAGCACCCGGCCCTTGCCCTCGCGCTGCATGTTCTCGGCCAGGTCGCGCGCGTATTCCATGCCGCCGCTCTTGGGCGTGAGCATCAGCTCGGCGCCAAACGCCTTCATGGTCTGCGCCCGCTCAATGGACAGGTCCTCCGGCATGATCAGCACCATGCGGTAACCCTTGATGGCGGCGGCCATGGCCAGCGCAATGCCGGTGTTGCCCGAGGTGGCCTCGATCAAAGTGTCACCCGGCTTGATGTCGCCACGCTCTTCAGCGCGCTGGATCATCGACAGCGCGGGCCGGTCCTTCACGGAGCCGGCGGGGTTGTTGCCCTCCAGCTTGCCCAGGATCACGTTGCCGCGCTGGGCGTTGTCGGCGGCGCCAATGCGCTGCAGGGCAGCCAGCGGCGTCTTGCCAATGGCGTCTTCAATCGTCGGGTAGTGGGGGCGCTTGGTCATGCACGCCACTGTGCCATAATTTCCGGCTCTGTTCCCGACCCTGCCCGGGTGGTGAAATTGGTAGACGCAGGGGACTCAAAATCCCCCGCCGCAAGGCGTGCCGGTTCGATTCCGGCCCCGGGCACCAGCGGTTTCAATACGCTGAATCTCTACGGTCAATCTTGATCACAAGTATGGTGAGCACGCCGTGCTCGATACTCACAATGATGCGCAGTTGCCCCACGCGGTAACGATGAAAGCCAGCCCAAGGCCCCGTCAATCCGTGGCCACGATCTGCCGGGTTTTCCAACCCGCACACCTCGGCCAGATACCCTTTGATTTTTTTCTGGATAGCCCTATCCAGCTTGGCGAGTTCTTTTTCGGCAGCGGGGTCAAATTCAAGACGCCACGCCATCAGATACCGAGTTTTTTGTAGACTTCGGCCGCTGGCGTTGCCTTTGTCTTGCCCGCTTTCAGGTCACGCAGGCGGCGCTGGGCAATGCGAGCGTCCGCTGCATCCTTGGCCCATTGCTCCAGAACCTGCGCCGCGCGGCGGCTGGGGTTGGCCGACTTGCCCAGTTCCTTGGCGACCAGCGGCGACAGCTCACCCAGTTTGAGGGTGATGCGGTCAGGTGTGGCGGGTGTAAGGGCAGACATGCAACTATTTTAGCCACCTGCCTTGTCCAAAGCAGCCTTGCTTCAGACGCAGGGGACTCAAAATCCCCCGCCGCAAGGCGGGCCGGTTCGATTCCGGCCCCGGGCACCAGTGGTTAGCAGTGAGGTTCAGGCTGGGTGCCTCGCCGCATTTACAGGCTCAGCCTCTCGAGTTAAATGTGCGGCCCATCGGGCGGCTGGGCGCTCCACTAAGGAGTTCAGCGCCCTTGCAATCAAGAAACTCAAACTCAAAACAATACACAAGCCCAGCACGAAATAGACTGGGCCCTGCTTAATGCCGAAAGAGGGCAAGTAGGCGAGCACAAAAAAGTGCGACAAATACATTCCGTAAGAGAAGCGTCCGAGCACAACTAAAGGCATGAATGGGCTGGATCTCGATTGATGCAGTGCATAAAAGAGTACGCATAGCACCAGTACGATACCAATGAAACCAAAGGCGCGGGCGTCTTGAGTGATCTGGTGGTACGCAAAAAATGCCGCCACGAGCCAGAGAGAGAGAAAAGCACCTACCTGTCGCAGCTGTGAAGAGGACATGAATCTCGCCCGGTATAGCAAGCAACCCAGCAAGAAGACCGGCGCCTGATTGAGCGGGTTCAGATAGACGAAATCACGAGGCACGCTAGATTGCGCAGTTCCCAAATAGTGAGGATTCAGCGCGGATAGCAACACGGGTGAAACCCAAAGCGTATTGATGAAATACGTTGCAAATGCAGCCCATAGAAGAAGCCGCCAATCGCGCACGTAGGTCGCGATTAACGGAAAAATCAAATAGAAGGTCATCTCTGCAGCAATACTCCACCCTCCCGGCACGACTGTGCTTATCGCGCTAGGGACGAAGCCATGAAGAAATGTCGCCGTCAGGAGAACTTGGAGGACACCGCGCCCGTCCGGCGTCCAAAGTTCAGAACTGGCACCATTTAGCAAGAGATACACAGGGATAGCTAGCCAAAACAAGGGGACTATCCTCAAGACTCGACGAATATAAAATTTTCTTTGCCTATTAGTCTCATGTATTCGCGCGTCCCACATGTAGCACATGGTGTATGCGCTAACCAGAAAGAAGAGTTGAACTCCAAATCGTCCAAATGCCAGGAGCGCGTCAAACGCAGAACCTGCTGACACCACTTGCGAAGTATGTACGACCAGCACTCCGAATATGGCAAGCCCTCGCATCAAATCTAACGGAGCTAGTCTTTCGATTTCTGAATTGTTCGTTTTCATCGAAGTCGTCTGGGGGCTAAACAGGTTAGTGCGTATGGTTAACGTCTTTGCCACAGCCACATGCTGTCACACATCTCCTGCAATCCTCGCGTGGCCTCCCACCCCAACAGCTCTTTGGCCTTCGCCGGGTTCGCATAACAAGAGCCTACATCGCCCGCGCGGCGAGGCTTGATGTCATACGGCACCGGCTTGCCGCTGGCGGATTCAAACGCACGCACCATCTCCAGCACGCTGTAGCCCTGGCCTGTGCCCAGGTTGATGGCGTGCCAGCCACTGGCCCCCTGCAGAAAGCGCAGCGCGGCCAGGTGCCCTTCGGCCAGGTCCATCACATGGATGTAGTCGCGCACGCCGGTGCCGTCGGGCGTGTCGTAATCGTTGCCAAACACGCCCAGGCGCGGCAGCTCGCCGCCGGCCACCTTGGCCACATAGGGCATGAGGTTGTTGGGGATGCCCTGCGGGTCTTCACCCAGCAGGCCCGATGCATGGGCGCCGGCGGGGTTGAAATAGCGCAGGCAGGCCACGCGCCAGGCCGCGCTGGACACGCACACATCGGCCAGCATTTCTTCAATGTGCAGCTTGCTGCGGCCATAGGGGTTGGTGGCTGACGTAGGGTGCTGCTCGTCCAGCGGCAGGTATTGCGGCGCGCCATACACCGTGGCGCTGGAGCTGAACACCAGGCTACGCACACCCACTTCGTCCATGGCCTGCAGCAGGCTGATGGTGCCCTGCACGTTGTTGGCAAAGTAGTCGATGGGCTTTTGCACGGATTCGCCCACGGCCTTGAGGCCCGCAAAGTGCACCACGGCGGTACAGGCATGGTTACGCAGGGCCTGGGCCACGCGGGCGGTGTCGCGCACGTCGGCTTCTATCAGCGGCACCTCGCGGCCGGTGATTTTGGCCAGCCGCCGCAGCACGCCGCGGTTGCTGTTGCTCAGGTTGTCCAGCAACACCACATCGTGGCCCGCAGCCAGCAGCACCACGGCTGTGTGGGTGCCGATGTAGCCGGCGCCGCCCGTTAAAAGAATGGTCACAACACACCCCCATCAACAAAAAAACCCCGCCGGACACCCGGCGGGGTTTCGAGTTTGGCACAAAGCCGGTGGCATCAACCGCTGACGGGCGTGAGCGCGATGGTCGTCACGATGGCGCCGTTCAGGATGAGCTGGCCCCCAGCATTGACGCCAACGGTGACCGTGGCGTTGGCCGACGTGGCAGCACCCAGCACCAGGGCCACCGCGCGGGAGGTGGCCTGGCCGTTGGCCACGGCGCCGGTGGTGCGGGCATCGACGTTGCAGGGATTGACCGTGACGGTCTGGCCCAGGGCCAGCGGGTGGCCGGCCGCGAAGGTGGAGCGGGTTACCACAAAGATGCAGGAGCCGAAGGCTGCCGTACCGCCGGCGCTGTTGCCGCCGGAGCTGACGTCAAAGCCGGGCGCCGCCGCCGTGCCGCTGAACGCCAGGGTGGTGGTACCCGTGGTTCCCAGGGCTGCAACGCCCGACGGAAATGCGAAAGACGTACCGGCCAATGCACCCGCCACCGTGGCGTTGGCGGGGATGACGGCGTCAGAGCTGGCCACCAGGATGGGCTCGCTGCTGCCACCACCGCCGCAGGCGGCCAGCAGGGCCGCCGCCGCCACGGCGCTGAAAACCAGTTTGATGTTGGAAGATTTCATGGATTACCCTTTTTGGAAAATGCGTTATGCCTGAAAGGGTGCCCATCACCCCTGATGCCGGAGATTATTACAAGATACGGGCGCGCCGGTAAATACCCAGATTGTGGTTATTGCGGCAGCTGCCGGCGCGCATACAGGTAAAAGGCCTCGCGCATGCGGTGCAGCTGCCCCACAAAGTAGCGCTGGCTGCTGCGGCCGCTGTTGAGCTGCCGTTGTTCGGCGTTGTAATTCAGCTGCATGTCCAGCGCGGCGGAGGGCTGCACAAAGTTGATGCCCGTGGAGCTGTCCACCAGCCGGGTGCGCACGCCCTGCGCAAAACGGCTGGTGCCGCCCAGCTGCACCAGGCCCGGCGCCATGCCCTGGCGCGGCGTGAGCGGTACAGACAGCTCCAGCCCGGCAAACTGAGCGTCGCCCGAGCGGCGGTAAAACAGATGGACGCCCACATCGCCAAACCAGCGCGTCAGCACCAGCGACGGGCCGCGAAAGCCGTCGCTGTACTGCTGCAAGCCTGCCTCAACCCAGGTGTTGGGCTGCGGCACCCAGCGGTAGGTGGCTGACGCAGGCGCCGTCTGGCGCCGGTTCTGGCCTGGCTGGCGCTCGTACGCACCGCCGCGCAGGCGGATCACGTCGTCGCGGCCCGGTACAAACACCGTGGCCTCCCCCTGCACGCCCCAGGCGTCGTAGTTGTAGCGGCCCACGCCCACATTGGCGTGGATGTGCTGGCCCAGCCAGAAGGTTTGCTGCACGGCAGCCACCTTCAGGCCGTTGCGCTTGCGAAAGGCACCAAAGGCAAAACCGGGTTCGAAGTTGTCGGAATTGGACAGGCGTTCGATGTAGCTGGTGTACAGCTCGGCGCCGCGCCACAGCGGCACGAAGGCCTGAACGTTGGCGGCCAGGGAATAGTCGAACGTGCCGACCTCCGTGCCGCCTATGAATTCAAGCTCTGGCTTGATTTCGATGCGCACCGGGGTGCGGCGTGCGGGTTCGGCCTTCACCCAGCGCACATCGGCCGCGTTGTAGCCGGGCAGGCGGTCCACCGCCAGGCTGGTGCGGGCGTTGGCTGCGTCACCATCGCGCAAAAAGGCCCGGTAGATGGCCACATCGACCGATGTTTCATACATGCGCTGCCCGGCCTTGAGCGTGACGGCAGCCACGCGGCGGATGCTGGCCGGCGCGTATTCCGCCGCCAGGCCCAGCACCAGGCCGATGGCGTCGGCTTCGTTCTGGGCGTAGCGGTTGTTTTCGTATTCGACGATCAGGTTGCTGCCCTGCGTGCCTGTGCGCACGCGCTCCAAGCCGGTAGCAACCAGGGCCTTTTGCAGCGAATCCAGCCGGTCTTCAGCCGTGGCCACCATGCCCCCCGGCGCGGCGGGCTTGGCGTCCAGAGACGTCAGCTGCATTTCGGGCTTGAAGTGCTGGCGGCGCTCTTCGTTGCCGCCAAAGGGCACGACCACGCTGACGGCCACGCTGGTGCGGTCTGCGTCGCGGCCCGCTGGGTCCGTGGCGCCGAGGGAGCGTTGCACGGTGCCGACCAGCTGGGCGTGGCCCAGGGCGGCCAGCGGCGGCGACGTGTAGCGCACGCCTACATGCTTTTGCCGGCCATCGTATTCAGCCAGCGCAGACAGCCCGGTGTTGGCCACCCGCCATTCCACCCCGCCAAAGGGCCCGTCAAAGGCACGCTCGCCAGCAGCGTTGCCCGGGATTGCCCCACCCCAGGCGTAACCGGCAGACAGGCGCACCGGGCCCCAGAATCCGTCTGCCACGACGTAGCGTGACTTGAAGAAGGACGCACCGCCACGAATGTCATTGATGCCGACCGCGATGTCGGGCTGGCCACGCCAGAACTCGGGGAGCTTGAGCTTGACGTTGGCGGAAATATCGCGGATGCCACTAATGAATGTGGAGCCAGGCCGAGGATTCTGGTATTCCGCAAAACGGCCAAACAGCTCCAGGTTGGGCAGCAGGCCCACACCCAGGGTGTAGTTCTGCAGTTTGCTGTAGTTGCCCAGCTGGGGCTCCGCGTAATTGCTGCGCGTTGCACCCACGGTGCCCGATGGCAGGACCTGTGCATCCGGCACCACCAGGCCCCCTGATGCGCCGACAGCAGCAAGCCCGGACTGTTGGGCTTGCGCCCGGTGGGGCTGAAGCAGCACCGGCAGGACGGCTGCCAGAACCAAGGCCAGGGGATGAAACACAGCGGGCCGGCGGGGATAGACAGTGGGCGGGTGCATGGTCAAGGCAGTATGCTACACGCCAGAACCAGCCTTTCTTGCCATCACTATGTTTCCTGATGCCACCGGCCGCCCCACTGATCGGCCCTGCTCACTATGCGCCAACACGCAACACAACAGCCTTCTGACCGCTGAAGAAAACATGTTCGGCATGGGAAAGATGTTTGACTACCTGCACTGCGGACATTGCGGCGTGCTGCACATCCTAGACGTGCCCCCAGATCTGGCGGCTTATTACCCAACCGGGGCCTACTACTCAACGCAACGCAAAAGTTGGGTAACGCAACAGTTGGCTCGACTACGAGACAGAAGCTATGCGTACCCGTCGCTGCTGGGCTCGCTCTTGCGCAGCCGGTTCCCTAGTCCCGCGCTGCAGGCCACGTTAAACATCGCGCAAGACAGGACTACGCGCATACTGGATGTGGGCTGCGGCGGTGGCGCGCTCCTACGGTCGTTGGCTGACCTGGGGTTCGAACACCTATACGGTGTCGACCCGCTCATCACAGCGAAGCAAACGCATGAGGGCGTGCACCTGCTGCCGGGAGAGTTGAAAGACGTGCACGGAGAGTTCGATTTAATCATGTTCCATCACTCACTGGAGCACATGCCTGATCAGCTGAATGTACTAACAGCGGCACGAGAGCGACTAACTCCGGATGGCCGAGTTCTAATATGCATTCCTACAGTCGATTCATTGGCGTTCGACGCGTATGGTCGACATTGGGGTCAACTAGATGCGCCTCGTCATTTATATCTGCATTCACATCGATCCATAAGAGAGCTAGCCTGTAAAGCAGGTTTTCAAATATCAGCCCTTCACTGCAACTCACAACCCATGCAATTCTGGACTAGCGAGATGCATAAGGACGGATACCCTCTTATCTCGGCTCACTTGAAAATCTACAAACGACGACGCATCAGGTTTTTTCGTCAGCTAACGATTTGGGCAAACAGCGTCGATAGAGGCGACCAAATTGCAGTGCAGCTGCGCGCCTAAATTACATGAGTAACCTGCACAGAATTAATGAGACGCCCCTGCTATCAATTCTGATCCCGGCGTATAACCACCCTGACGGGGTCGATCTCGCGTTACGTAGCCTCGGACCGCTTGGCTCAACATCTGCGGTCGAGGTGATTGTCTCGGACGATTCAACCCAACCAAATAGCAAGGCAAAGATCAAATATCTGGCTTCGGATTTTCCATCAGCTCGATACTTATGCAATTCCCCCCCCAAAGGTGCAGTAGAAAATTGGAATTTCTTGCTGCGTTCGGCAATAGGGGAGTACTGCCTCTTGCTCCACCATGACGAGTACCTAGACAACGACCTCGTGCTTCTCAGGGTTCTATCAATGCTGCGCAACGACACCAGCATTGACGCCATAGTTTTACCCTGTCGGATTAAGGATGGGCTACAACCTTTGCGGCTTCATATGCCGACTTGGATCGCTGAGCTGATTACGCGTCGATGGCCAGGATACCTTCTTCGCAGAAATGTGCTTGGCCCTCCATCGGTGCTCATTCTTCGGCGCCGCTTGTACGAGTACTACGATTCGCGTTTCCAATGGCTCGTAGATGTTGAGCTTTACTACCGCGTTCTCTCGCGAAAGTCATTAAATATAGTTTTCCTACGAGGACAGGGTATTACATCTCGTCCTATTCCTACTTCTATCACCAAAACATTGAGTGGCGATATAAAAACTGTGCAGCGATCGGAGCAGGCTCTATTGATGCTAAACAATGATGCAAAGACAATCTGGCTTCGCACATCAAGTATCCAAATGAAGTTGGCACGATTCTGGGAGTCCCTCGCGTGGTACGGGTTTCGCATTATCCAGCAAGCATTTCACCTGCTCCACCGCGTAGCTTCCAGCATCCTTGTTTCTATACGACGACGAGATGGAAAGTGAAAAGTGAGTAGCAGCCTTGCCACTCGTGTCACACGGAATGTAATTTTTTACGCAGCTGTGCGATTGCTGTCAGGCGCAACGTCGTTTTACTTATTCGGACTGATTGCTGCACTTTACGCACCGAGCATAACGGCAAGTTGCTACTTCTTTATGTTCATCTTGGGGTTCCTCATTACGGCCTTACGGATGACAGGAACCATCAACGCAGCCGTTGATCAGTCACGTCCGCGTACGTTCAACCTCAGGCGGATTCGAGTCGCTCTAACGCAAGCATTCATTCTTGCGACGATGGCTGCGCCTGTCAGCGCCTGGCTTCTTTTTCCTCACATTGAAGGCTACTGGCCACTTGTGGCTGCCATAATAGTCTTGCCCTTCGCGTCCATTGACACAGACTTGCTGCGTGCTCCAGTCGGCAAACAGCCACAGTTTCCGGCAGCGTTTGCTCTAGGTTCTACTATTTCTGTCTTGCTGCTATTGATTGCTCCGCGCAAGACGCATGATCTAGCAATCTATGCCATCTTGATGCAGTGGATGCCAGCTACTTTTCTGGGAGCCCATACGCTGATTCGACTAGGCTGGTCATCATTCAAGTCAACCTGCCAAGCAAGTAGCTTTTCTACGAAATCGCTCACCTGGATTTTTCTTATATCTCTTTTCGATGGATTAGTGCTTAACTCACCATTTTTTCTCGGCGCAAAACTTCTGGATAGCACTCGTATAGATATGGCAGTAGTTGTTCGAATCTTTTCTGCCTCTCTTCTTTTTTCGCCACTAATACTTTTTTGGTCGAATTCTCTTGTTCTTGCACGTGTCGCGTCCCTCATAAGGATGAGTTCCTCAGACACCTACCTGATTATGCAGGTGGGTCTTTCCGCAGCTAGTGCTGCCGCATTCATCGTTGCTTACACACTAATTTCCGGAGTTGCGATGAGGTTAGAGCAGTACCTAGCTGTTTCAATGCTCCTAGTTTCCTACGGCTTTTACGCGGCTGCGGCTAGACACCATGGGCACAGAAAGCCAAGTCGACTTCAAGCGTCAGCCTTAGCTGCCGTTCTTTTAACTACCTTTTTAACAATGTATTGGATACTAGCAATTGTCGGTGTCGCATACTTTTCGCTATTACAGTCAACAGCTTTACTATTGGGTGCATGGTTGATCAAGAAAAATGCAAAGCAACAGGACTACGGATAACCAAGGCCGACGGCCCATCGGCTTTCCCGGTGGATTCACGGTTTTGATGGCCACATATCATGGCGACTCACCCCGGTTACTCAAACGAGCTTTGAACAGCGTAATATGCAACACGCTAGTCCCAGACAAGGTGGTGCTGGTAGTTGATGGCCCCATACCGCCTTCTTTACATCGGGTGATTGACCATTTCACGCATGACCACGGGGTAGTAGCGGCCTACTCCCCGGACAACGGAGGGCTTGCAGCCGCACTAAATCAAGGACTTAAGCTGGTCAATACCGAATGGATTCTCCGAGCAGACGCTGACGACTTTAATCTACCGAACCGCTTTGCAAGCCAAGCTTTGTACCTTCAGTCAAATCCCACTTTAGACATGTTTGGCGCTTGTATTCTTGAGGTGGATGAGCAGGGCTCACCTCTTAGCGTACGCCGAGTACCGTCGAGCCACAGCGCCATCAAATCAACAATGCCATGGCGCAATCCTTTTAATCACATGACTGTCGCCTACAGAACAAAAATAGTTCGAGACTGCGGTGGTTACCCCGATATTCATCTTCGTGAAGACTATGCGCTATGGGCAACTTTATTGGCTAGGGGGGCGGTGACTGGTAACGTTGAGGAGGTACTTGTTCATGCAAACGCTGGACTGGCTATGTACCGAAGACGGGGCGGGTGGAAGTACGCTCTTGGCGAACTCGCTATACAGCGACATTTGGTTCAGTCGCGCGTCAAATCTCCTTTGTCTGGACTGGGTCAAGGGGTGATGCGCGCACTAGTTTTTCTGCTTCCGGCAGTGGTTCGTGGCGCAATCTATACTGTTTTTCTCCGACGATGAGCTTGGGTTAATGTCTGGCCTTGTCAAGGTTTATCTGTCACCCTTGGTGGGTGACTCAACCGTGGTATCGATTGAGGAGATCAGCAACCATAGCCAACAAGAGGTCAGTACGCCACTAAAAAAATCGCCATACACCATATCTACGGCGACGTAAGGGAACAGCACAGCCATTTGCATCGTTCGTTTCCGGTAGTTTTCCCCCCAAAATGCTATGAAGAATGCAAGTAAAAACAACACTGCGTAAGGAATGCCAAAAGATAGCGCTGTGTTGAGATACGAACTTTCTCCGATAAAGTTTTCATCAAGCACCTCCACCGAAACACCTTGCTCTCGTACTGCAGCGACGTTTGGCACTCCCACGCCTGTCCATGGTGATGAAGTAATTTTTTCGAGCGCAAGCACCCACGAAATTACTCGAAATGAATTGGAGTCATTCTCAATCCCAATAGACGAAAAGGCCGAGGTAGAAAAAACCCCCCATACAAGGGCGACCGACGCAACCCCCACCAAGCAAATCTCAATTAACCTGCTCCTGTACCGCCATATAAATCTAAAAAGAAAAAGTAGCGGGATGGCCAGCAGCAGACGCCAGGAGCCGGCAAGTACCAAGTTTGCTAGTGGCAACGCCAGTACGATTTTTGCCAAGCCGACTTTGTCCATCAGGGAAATCAGCGCGGTGATGCTGATCGCCCCTGAATAGAAACTGTGGGCGAACAGGCCGCCGTGTCGCGCACCCAGCACTGCTGCGCGCATATCGACTGTGCGCCCCAGCAGATCAGCGCCAAACACCAGGGAATACAGGTTGAAAAGCAGATCCACCGCGAACAGCGCCAATAGCATGCGCCGGAACGCATGGACCGTGTGCGCATCAGGCCGGTAGCAGGCCATCAGGAATGGCAATGTCCATAGAAACGCAAGGTACGGCAATTGCCCCTGCAAACTGGCCATGCCTCGCTGCGACACCACATACAACGCCCAACACGCCGCAGCGCCCAGCGCGGCGTGATAAATCCTCAGGCGCAGTCGCACGAACTCACCGCGCACCAGAACTGCCAGCAGGATGCCCGCAAGACCCGCGGCACTGTACAGGCCCGTCAACACCGACAGAACCAGGATCCAGTCGCTTGTTGTGTGCCTTTGATTCACGCCAGCCCCTCGCAAGGACGGCCTTGTGCGTCAAGGGGAATTTCTGATTTCAGGAAGAAATCCCTTTGCTGGTCCCGGACAAACCGTGCGCATGACCAGGTAGGCGCCGCGTTGGAATCCAGCGCCGCCGCCCACCACGCAAACGTACTGTTGCCCATGATTCTGGCGGGCGCGGACCGTATGACATGGAAATCGTCCAGCGGGTCGCTGGCCGCGGGCAAAACATCCAGCATCACATCTCGATGCACTTCACCGATATAGGCCGCCAGGCGGGCGCCGTGCAAGGGATCATCCGTGACGATGCCAAAGCGGCGAAGCCCTGCACTCTTTGCCAGCGCAACAGCGTTCGCATAGTAGTCCGGCCGGAGGAATCCATGGCTTTGCAGGCCCAGGAAGTCCGTTCCGCGTACATGGACGATGCAGTCATACGGCAGGCGAGGCGCTTGCTCCGCCGCTTGAACTGTCATCAGGGTCAGGGCTTGCGCCAAGAGGTCTTGCGTCCATCCACGCTGGAAATAGCCATCCATCAAAGCAAGCGGCCTTCCCCGGCGCGGGCCCCGGCAGATCTCGGGGAAGTTGCGGTCATTCACACCCAGCCATGGCATCCACCGGCCCGCGCGTGCGCGCGCCACAAACCAGGCAAGGCTTCTTGAGGGGGGCTGCGCCGCCAGCAGACGCTCCGCCCGCACGAGGCGCAAGGATGTGGCTTCGTGGGGCCGGGCATAAGTGCCCAGCCCATCGGTCACAGGCACGACAGGCCAATTCCATCGACGCGCACACACCAGGGCCGCCGACAACTGGAAAAGCTGGTTTCCCAACCCCCCCGCCAGCCGGACCCAAACCGCATTGGCAAACAACCTCATAGGGGCATCGCCCATCGGATTGCCCCGGGCACTGTCATCTGAAATCACCGCGGCACCGCAACAACAAGTGGAACCAGCGAAGAAGAGAACATCGATTTGTCCTTGGCATCAAAGAAAGGGGGGGAATGATCGCCAGCAAGCACCAGCAAAGGGGCCGGCTGGCGGGTTGCCGCAACAGCGACTATTTTGCCAATCAGCCGGCCCATTTGCGCCGCATGCTGGCAGACGCTGGCGCTCAGCTGGCGCTGCGAGCACATCAGCGACTCGTGTTCCGTCAGGGCGACCGCAGCCAGCGGCAAATGTGTGTCCAGTGTCAGCAGATAGACAAAGCGCCCCGGCCCCAGGCGGGTTGCAGCCGCGTCAACCATGTGCGTGTCGCAAATGCCGCGCAGCACGGTGCCGCAGCGCGCGGGCGCGGAGCCCAGGTTGTCATCAAACACGGTTTGATCGAACCCCAGTTCAGGCCACCATGCCTCCCGGTCGAACATGAATCTGGAAAACCCGTGCAGGGCAACGGTACTGAACCCCAGGCGCTTGAGCCCGACGCCCAGGCACGCCTCGTTCGCTGAACCGATACGGCTGTAGTGCAGCGCGCTGCCGCACAGCAGCCGGATTTCTCCAGCAGTGGTGGCACCCTTGAACGCCACGGAGCGCCTTGATATGTGCCAGCGGTTCACGGCCTGAGGGCTGTGCAGTGCTGACTCCACCGCATCCCGTACCGCAGGATCGACATAGTCACCCCACGACTCCAGCACCACAAAAAACAGGCTGCCGCCACGATGAGCATCGGCCCAATCCATCAACTCCCGCTGCAAGCGATGGTCCAGGTCTGCGGGTGCGGCTGTTTCCAGGCGGGCCCGCGCCAGCGCAACAGCAGCGACGTTCAGCGCCGGACTGCCCTGCAGGTTGGTGGCGCCATGCACATCCCTTTTTAGCATCCAGGGCAATCCGGATCCGTTGATCACGTCCAGGAGGGTCAGCAGCACCAAGACAGCCAGGACGGCAGAAAACGCAGGTTTCACCCGACGTCTGAGCCAGGCAGCGGCCGCCAGGCAAACCCCAAACACCGCCACCAAGCCCATAAGGTTGAGCCCCATAAAGCCGGTGATGTCCACATGCGGCAGGAACCTGACGGTTTGCAGCAGATTGTTGATGGTGCCGAAATGAAAACCGATCGCCAGGCCCTGCAGCAAATCCAGCGCCCATGCCATTACCAGCGCCAGCACCCACCATGCGCCGGCTGCGGACGCAAGCAACAAAGCCATGGCAGCGTCTGCATTGAAGACCGGCCGAGCCACTACGTAACGCAGCTCAAGCACCCAGAATGGCAAGTTCGTCAACGCAATGAGCAGCGCCGCCCACGCGCAGTCGCGCAGCCAGCGTCCTGGCTCGAACCAGCGGGGGCTCAAGGCAGCACCTCGCTCCACCGCGGTGCCCCGTGCATTCGATCGCCCACGTCGGGACGGGTGTAGGTCATCGTCCAAGTATCAGCCCAAAAGGGGGCGGGCATGATACCCGGTCGATGCACCAAGCGCTCTTTGATCAGGCTACAGGAACAGGAAGTCTCCCGCCGACAGGCTGGCTTTGGTCACGCCGATCAGCGCGAGGGTGTTGCCACCGCCCAGATCAATGATGGCGTTCCCGTTCGAATCCGTCGTATTAGCCAGCACCGCGGCGCCAGACGTGTTGCTGGACCCGTTCATGCCAGACACAAGCCGGATCTTGTCGGTGCCCGCCACGAAGTCTTCCACCCAGTCAAACGCACTGCCCGCCTGGAAGTCAAACACATCGCTGCCCGCGCCGCCGATCAGGCCGTCAATACCGTTGCCCCCGCCCAGCGTGTCATCGCCATCACCGCCGTAGATCAGGTCATCGCCATCGCCGCCCAGCAGCACGTCGTTGCCTCCGTAGCCCACCAGTGTGTCGCTGCCCAGACCGCCTTCCAGCGTATTCGCATCGTCATCGCCCACCAGCAGGTCGTTAAAGCCCGAGCCCACCACGTTCTCGATGTTCAGCAGCGTGTCCGATCCACCCTGGCCGTCGTTGCCCGCCTGGTCCGCCCACAGCTGTACGTTCACACCACCCGTCGCGCCCGCGTAGCTCACCACGTCCACCCCGGCGCCTCCGTCCAGTGTGTCGTTTCCAGCGCTGCCGTTCAGCGTGTCGTTGGCCGTGCCACCCACCAGTTGGTCCGCGCCTGCCGTGCCGCCAAGCGTCAGCGCCACGTTCGGGTTCGCACCGCCCGCAAAGTTCGCCGCCGTCAGGTTGCCCGCCTGCACGCCCGCCAGCACCAGCGCCGTCTGGAAGGCCCCACCACCCGTGCCGTCCGCGTCCACTTGCAGCAACAGGTTCGGACCAGTTTGCACCAGCCGCGCGTGGCCCGTGTTGAACACGTTGCCTCCGCCGTAGTTGGTCAGCGTGATCCCCGTCAGGTCCAGCACGTCTCCGCCCGCGCCCGCCGTGAAGTCGTACACCACGTCCTGCGATGCACCGTCCAGCACGAAGGTGTCCGCGCCCGCGCCGCCCGTCAGCGTGTCGTTGCCCGCGCCACCCGTCAGCGTGTCCGCGCCGTCTCCGCCGATCAGGTCGTCCGCGCCATCGCCACCCAGCAGCACGTCGTTGCCTTCCGCGCCGACCAGCGTGTCCGCGCCAGCACCACCGTCCAGCGTGTTCGCCGCTTCGTCGCCCACCAGCAGGTCGTTAAAGCCCGAGCCCACCACGTTCTCGATGTTCAGCAGCGTGTCCGATCCACCCTGGCCGTCGTTGCCCGCCTGGTCCGCCCACAGCTGTACGTTCACACCACCCGTCGCGCCCGCGTAGCTCACCACGTCCACCCCGGCGCCTCCGTCCAGTGTGTCGTTTCCAGCGCTGCCGTTCAGCGTGTCCGCGCCGATGCCGCCGGTGAGCAGGTCGTTTCCGGCAGTCCCGCCCAGATTCAGGTCACCCGCCATGGCGATGGAGCTGGTGCCATTGCCCAAGTCGGTGGCCACAAAGGCATTGGCCGCAAACGTCCCCGTCAGGTTGATCTGCACCTCCGCGCCTGCGGCGTTGTTCGTGTCGATCCACAGCGTGGTCACGCCGCCGCTGCTGCTCACCTGCACGCCACCGTTGGTCACCGTGCTGCCGTCGCCCGCCGTCGCCACGCCGCTGGTCAATGCCGCGCCGATGCCGATGAAGTCGGTCACGCCAAAGTCGGCAATCGTGTCCACGCCGTTGCCGCTGGCCGCAAAGCGGAACAGATCATTGCCTGTGCCGCCCGTCAGGTTGTCGTCGCCGGTGCCGCCGGTCAGCGTGTCGTTGCCGTCGCCGCCCACCAGCGTGTCATTGCCGCCCATGCCTTCCAGCGCGTTGGCGTTGGCGTCGCCCGTGATGCTGTCGGCACTGTTGCTGCCGCGCACGTTTTCAATGTTCAGCAGCGTGTCGGTGCCGCCCTGGTTGTCCGTGGCGCTGTTGGTCGCCAGGTTGACCGTCACCGCCGTGGTCGATCCTGTGTCGTAGCGCACCTGGTCAATGCCGCCTGCGCCGTCGATCGTGTCGTTGCCGCCGCGGCCGTCAAACACCTCCACATAGGCCGTGGTGTCGCTGCCCTTGATGTTGTCGTTAAAGTTGCTGCCGCGGATGTGGTTGATGTTGGTCAGCGTGTCGTTGCCGGCCGCGCCCGTGGCCTTGTTCTGGCCCAGGTCCACCTGCACCGCGCCTGTGGCGCTCACATAGCTCACCCGGTTGCCGTTGGCCTGCGTCACCGTGTCGATGGTGCCGCCATGGATCACGTCGTCACCCAGCCCACCGTCGAACTGCTCGAAGATCTGGCTGTCGCTGCCCGTGATGGTGTCGTTGTGCGCCGAGCCATTGACGAAGTTGAGGTTGCTCAGCGTGTCGGTGCCGCCCAGGCCGTCGCTGGCCGTGCCGGTCTGCAGGTTGACGTTCACGCCCGTGGTGGCGCTGAAGTAGTTCACCACGTTCAGGTCGCTCAGGTTCACCGTGTCGGTGATGGTGCCGCCGTCCAGCGTGTCGTTGCCTGCGCCGCCGTGCAGCGTGTCGGCGCCCGTGCCGCCCAGCAGGCTGTCGTCGCCGTCAAATCCGTCCAGCACGTCATTGCCGGCGCCACCGTCCAGCGTGTCGTTGCCCGCCGCGCCAAACAGGCTGTTGTTGTTGCCGTCGCCCGTCAGGGTGTCGGCATGCAGCGAGCCGTTGATGTTCTCGATGCTGATGAACGTGTCGTTGCCCTCACCGGTGGCCGTGTTGCTGGCCAGGCTGGCCGTGACGCCGGTGGTGGCGTGGTAATAGTCCGCCGTGTCCGTTCCGCCCGCGCCGTCCAGCGTGTCATTGCCCGCGCGGCCTTGCAGCACGTTGGCATTGCCGTCGCCCGTCAGGCTGTCGTCATGCACGCTGCCGCCCACCCATTCAATGCCGGTCAGGCTGTCGTTGCCCGCGCCGCCCGTCACGCTGCCGGTGCCCAGGTTCACCGTCACCGCCGAGGTCGCCGCATCGTGGAAGGCCCAGTCATTGCCCGCGCCGCCGTCGATGTAGTCGTTGCCCAGGCCGCCGTTCATGAAGTCGTCGCCGTCACCGCCCAGCAGGCTGTCGTTGCCGCCATTGCCGTTGATGACGTCGTTGCCGCCCAGGCCGCTGATGGTGTCGTTGCCTTCGGCGCCGCTCAGCGTTTCGTTGGCGCCGGTGCCGGTGATGGTCTGGTCGTTGCTAAGCGTAATACTGCTCGTGCCGTTGCCGTGGTTGGTCACGGTGAACGCGGTGGCGGCATAGGTGCCCGCCAGGTTGATCTGCACCTCCGCCCCCGCGGTGTTGTTGGTGTCGATCCACAGCGTCGTCGTCCCGCCGCTGCTGCTCACCTGCACACCGCCGTTGGTCACCGTGCTACCGTCGCCTGCCGTGGCAGCGCCGGCCGTCAGGCCGTGGCCCACGCCAATGACGTCGCCCGAGGCAAAGTCGGTGATCGTGTCCACGCCGTTGCCACTGGGCCCAAAGCGGAACAGGTCGTTGCCGCTGCCGCCGCTCAGCGTGTCGTTGCCCTGGCCGCCCGTCAGCGTGTCATTGCCGTCGCCGCCATCCATGGTGTCGTCGCCGCCCTGGCCTTCCAGCAGGTTGGCATGGGTGTCGCCGGTGATGCTGTCGTTGAAGTTGCTGCCGCGCACGTTCTCCACGTTGGTGATCGTGTCGGTGCCGCCCTGCCCGTCCGTCGCGGTGTTGGTGGCCAGGTTGACCGTCACGCCCGTGGTGGACGCGCTGTCAAAGCGCACCATGTCGATGCCGCCCGCGCCGTCGATCGTGTCGTTGCCGCCCCGGCCGTCAAACACTTCCACCCAGGCCGTGGTGTTGCTGCCCGTCAGCACGTCGCCCGCGCTGCTGCCGCGCACGTTGTTGATGTTGGTCAGCGTGTCGTTGCCGGCCGCGCCCGTGGCCTTGTTCTGGCCCAGGTCCACCTGCACCGCGCCGCTGGCGTTCTGGTAGGTCACGCGGTTGCCGTTGGCCTGCGTCACCGTGTCGATGGTGCCGCCGTCGATCACGTCGTCGCCCAGGCCACCGTCAAACTGCTCGAAGATCTGGCTGTTGCTGCCCGTGATGGTGTCGTTATAGGCCGAGCCCAGCACGAAGTTCAGGTTGGCCAGGGTGTCGGTGCCGCCAAAGCCGTCGCTGGCCGTGCCCGTCTGCAGGTTGACGTTCACGCCGCTGGTCGATGCGCTGTACGACACCACGTTCAGGTCGCTCAGGTTCACCGTGTCGGTGATGGTGCCGCCGTCCAGTGTGTCGTTGCCGCCGCCACCGACCAGGGTGTCTGACCCGGCGCCGCCCAGCAGGCTGTCGTTGCCGCCCATGCCCACCAGCAGGTCATTGCCGCCCAGGCCGTCCAGCGTGTCGTTGCCGCTGCCGCCGGTCAGGCTGTCGTCGCCTGCGGTGCCGGTCAGGCTTTGGGCGGGGGTGTAGTTCAGGTAGCCGTTGAAGCTGTCATTGGCCACAGAAAATTCACCGGCGGTAAAGGTGCCCACCAGGTCAATTTCAATGTCAGCACCCGCCGTGTCGTCCGTGCCCACGTAGATGCGCGTCACGCCCCCGCCAGGCGTGCCCACCATCACCTGGCCCTTGGTCAGGCCGCTGGCGTCGTTGCCGCTCAGGATGGTGCTACTCAACACCGGCACGGCCCCGCCCGGGTTGCTGAAGGCCAGGTTGTCGCCTCCCGTCAGGTCGGTGATGCGGTCAATGCCGCTGCCCTGGGTGGAGTAGGCAAAGGTGTCGTTGCCGCCGCCACCGGTCAGCGTGTCGTCACCGGCATTGCCCTGGATCCAGTTGCGCCCGGCGTCGCCCGTAAAGGTATCTGCGCCAGAGCCGCCAATGAGGTGGACCTCTTCCAGGTTGCTCAGTGTGTGCGTGCCGCCCAGCGGGTCCACCTGCGTGCCGTTGGGGCCGGTGGAGGTAAAGGTGATGCCGCTGCCTTCGCCGCCGTAGTTGAACGCCACAATGTCGTAGCCGTCGCCACCGTCCACCGTGTCGTTGCCGCCGTCATACGAGCCGCCCGCATTGATGTAGTCATTGCCCGCGCCGCCATTGAGCACGTCATTGCCCGCATCGCCGCGCAGGTTGTCGTTGCCGTCGCCACCGTTCACGGTGTCGTTGCCACTGCCGCCCACCAGCATGTTGGCGCCGGTGTCGCCGGTCAGCACGTCGTCATGCGTACTGCCGCGCAGGTTTTCAATGTTGGCCAGCGTGTCGGCCGCATCGCCCGCCACCGTGGCCGAGCCGCCAGCCAGGCTGGCCGTGACGGCGCCAAGCGCGTCGGAATAGTCTGCTTCGTCGACGTCGGACCCGCCATCCAGTGCGTCGGCGCCCGCGCCGCCGCGCAGCACGTCAAAGCCCGCGCCGCCCTGCAGGTTGTCCGCCCCGTCGCCGCCCGCCAGGAAGTCGTTGCCCGCCTCGCCCGCCAGCGTGTCGTCACCGGCGCGGCCTTCCATGGCGTTGTCTGCGCTGCTGCCCGTCAGGCTGTCGGCATGGTCGCTGCCGGTCACGTCTTCGATACCGCTCAGGGTGTCTGTGCCCGTGGCGGCGCCGGTGGCCGTGGATGTACCCAGGTTCAGCGTAACGCCGCTGGTGGCGTCGTCGTAGCTCACGCGGTCGCGGTCGGCGCCGCCGTCCAGCGCGTCGTTGCCGGCGCCGCCGCGCAGCATATCGCTGCCGGTGCCGCCGCTGATGTTGTCGTCGCCGTCACCGCCGGCCAGGTCGTCGTTGCCGTCGCCGCCTTGAAGGGTGTCGTTGCCGCCATTGCCGGCCAGGTAGTTGTTGTTGAAATCACCGGTCAGTGCATCCGCATGCACGCTGCCCACCACGTTTTCAATGAACTGCAACGTGTCGTTGCCGGCCGCGCCCGTGGCTGAGCCGCTGTCCAGGCTGACCTGCACCGCGCCGGTGGCGGTGCTGTAGTCGGCCATGTCGATGTCTGCGCCGCCCAGCAGGGCGTCGTTGCCCACGCCGCCCACCAGCACGTCAAAGCCGTCACCGCCCAGCAGGCTGTCGTCGCCGTCGTCGCCTCGCAGCGTGTCGTTGCCGGCCGCGCCGTTCAGGGTGTCGTTGCCGGCGTCGCCCATCAGCACGTTGCTGCTGCCGTCGCCGGTGATCGTGTCGGCATGCGCGCCGCCGCGGGCGTTCTCGATGCTGGCCAGCGTGTCGTTGCCCATGCCCGTGGCGCTGTTGGTGCCCAGGTTGATGGTGACGCTACCGGTGGCGTCGCCATAGTTGGCGGTGTCGATTTCCGTGCCGCCGTCCAGCAGGTCGTCGCCCTCGCCGCCCATCAACACGTCATCCCAGCCTCCGCCATACAGGGTGTCGTTGCCACCCGCGCCGCTCAGCGTGTCAGCGCCGGTGTCACCGATCAGCGTGTTGGCGGCGTTGTCGCCGGTCATGTTGTCGTTGTGTGCCGAGCCCACCACGTTTTCAACGGCCGTCAGCGTGTCGGTGCCGCCCAGGCCGTCGGTGGACGTGCCGGTGCCCAGGTTCGTGACCACGCCGGTGGTGGCGTCCCAGTAGGTAGCCGTGTCGGTGTCGGCCCCGCCGTTCAGCGTGTCGTTGCCGGTGCCGCCGTGCAGCATGTCGTTGCCGGCGTCGCCCTGCAGGTTGTCGGCGCCGTCGGCGCCTTCCAGCGTGTCAGCGCCGTTGCCGCCGCTCACGCTGTCGTCGCCGCCCGCGCCATTGAGCACGTCATCGCCGTCCAGGCCGCTCAGTGTGTCGGCGCCCAGGCTGCCGGTCAGGGTGTTGTTGCCCGCGTCGCCCGTCAGCGTCTGGCCCGCCGCGCGGGTGACGATGCTGATGCCGCCGCCCAGGTTGGCCACGGTGAATTCGCTTGGGAGGAAGTCCCCCGTCAGGTTGATCTGTGTTTCGGCGCCCGCCACGCCGTTGGTGTCGATGTACAGCGTGGTGGTGGTGCCGTTGCTGCTGACCTGCACGCCGTTCAGCACCGTGCTGCCGTCACCCGCCGTGGCCACGCCGTTGGTCAGGCTGGCACCAATGCCGACGATGTCGCCGATGCCGAAATCGGTGATGGTGTCCAAACCGTTGCCGCTGGGGCCGAACCGGAAGATGTCCATGCCTGCGCCGCCCGTCAGCGTGTCGTCGCCACCACCGCCCACCAGGTTGTCGTTGCCGTCGCCAGCCACGATGGTGTCGTTGCCATCCAGGCCTTCCAGGTAGTTGTCACCGGCATCGCCGGTGATGCTGTCGTTGTATTGGCTGCCGCGCACGTTTTCCACGTTGGTGATGGTGTCCGTGCCGCCCTGGCCGTCCGTGGCGCTGTTGGTGGCCAGGTTGACCGTTACGCCCGTGGTCGATGCGCTGTCAAAGCGCACCATGTCCGTGCCGCCCGCGCCGTCGATGGTGTCGTTGCCGCCGCGGCCGTCAAACACCTCCACCCAGCCCGTGGCGTTGCTGCCCGTCAGCACGTCGCCCGCGCTGCCGCCGCGCACGTTGTTGATGTTGGTCAGCGTGTCGTTGCCGGCCGCGCCCGTGGCCTTGTTCTGGCCCAGGTCCACCTGCACCGCGCCGCTGGCGTTCTGGTAGGTCACGCGGTTGCCGTTGGCCTGCGTCACCGTGTCGATGGTGCCGCCGTCGATCACGTCGTCGCCCAGGCCACCGTCAAACTGCTCGAAGATCTGGCTGTTGCTGCCGGTCAATGTGTCGTTGTACGCAGAGCCCACCACGAAGTTCAGGTTGACCAGGGTGTCGGTGCCGCCAAAGCCGTCGCTGGCCGTGCCGGTTTGCAGGTTCACGTTCACACCGCTGGTCGACGCGCTGTACGACGCCACGTTCAGGTCGCTCAGGTTCACCGTGTCGGTGATGGTGCCGCCGTCCAGCGTGTCATTGCCCGCACCGCCGGCCAGGGTGTCTTGCCCCGCGCCGCCCCGCAGGCTGTCGTTGCCCCCCATGCCCACCAGCAGATCGTTGCCGCCCAGGCCATCCAGGATTTCGTCCGCGCCCGTGCCCGTCAGGGTTTCGCCGGCGCTGGTGCCTGTCAGGGTGATGAACGGGTTCATCACCAGGTTGCCGCCAAAGGCATCGTTGTTGACGCTGAAGTTGGCCGCCACGAAGCTGCCCTGCAGCTCGATCACCAGCGGGGTGCCCAGCGTGGCCGTTCCCACATACACCGTGGTCACGCCGCCAGAGGGCGTGCCGACCATCACCTGGCCCTGCAGCAGGGCCGATGCATCGTTGCCGCTCTGGATGGTGCTGTCCAGCGCCGTGCCGGTGAACTGCAGGTTGTCGTTGCCGTTCATGTCGGTGATGCGGTCCACGCCGCTGGCCACCGCCAGGTTGTAGCCAAAGCTGTCGTTGCCGCCACCACCGGTCAGCGTGTCGTTGCCGCCGTTGCCCATGATGTAGTTGCGGGCGGCGTCCCCCGTCAGGGTGTCGCCGGCGCTGCCGCCAAAGACCTGGATTTCCTCCACGTTGATCAGCGTGTCGGTGCCGCCCAGGCCATCCGCCTGCGGGCCGCCGGGGCCGGCGGATACGAATGTGACGGGGCTGGTCTGGGTGTTGAAGTTGTTGCTGACGACATCGTTGCCGTCGCCGCCGTCAATGGTGTCATTGGCGCCGTCGCCGCCGGCGACGATGTAGTCATTGCCCTCGCCGCCCAGCACGCTGTCGGCTCCGCCCTGACCGCTGATGAAGTCGTTGCCGCCTGCTGCGTCGATGGTGTCGGCGCCCGCGGTGCCGTTCAGCGTGTCGTCGCCCGCCGTGCCGTTCAACGTCTGGCCCGGCGAATACTGCAGGTTGCCGACAAACGCGTCGTTGAACACCGTGAAAGCGCCCGCGGCATAGTTGCCGGCCAGTTCCACGGTCAGGTCCGCGCCCGCCGTGTCGTTGGTGCCCACATAGACCTTGGTCACGCCGCCGGCAAAGCTGCCCACCATGACCTGGCCCTTGGTCAGGGCCGAGGCGTCGTCACCCGACAGCACGGTCGCCTGCAGGTTGAAAGTGGCGCCGCCCTGGTTCTGGAAGCTCAGGTTTTCGCCCGAGGCCAGGTCGGTGATGCGGTCGGTGCCCGATGCCGCCGCCACGTTGAAGGCAAATGAATCGCCGCCATCACCGCCCGTCAGGGTGTCGTCGCCGCCGTTGCCCATGATCCAGTTGCGCTCGGTGCCACCGGTCAGGGTGTCGCCGGCCGTGCCGCCGAAGATGTGCATTTCCTCGAACCCGGCCACCGTGTCCATGCCGCCCAGCCCGTCGTTTTGCGTGCCGCTGGCCAGGGTGGAGGTGAAGCTGACCGCCGTGGTGGCGCCCGAATAGTTGTACGACACCGTGTCGTAGCCGTCTTCGCCGTCCAGGCTGTCGCTGCCACCATCAGCGCCCATGATGTAGTCGTTGCCCGCCTCGCCCAGCACGGTGTCATTGCCGGCGCCGCCGTCCAGCGTGTCGTTGCCGGCAAAGCCGTCAATGAAGTCGTTGCCGCCGATGCCCTGGATGTTGTTGTTGCCGGTGTCGCCGTCCAGGGTGTCGTTGTTGCTGGAGCCGCGGATGGCTTCGAAGTTGCTCAGCACATCATTGCCGTGCGCGCCGCTGGCCGTGTTGGTGGTCAGGCTGACCGCGACCGCCGCGGTGGCGTTGAAATAGTCCACGAAGTCAAAGCCGCCGCCGCCGTCCAGCGTGTCGTTGCCCAGGTAGCCGCGCAGCCATTCACCGGCATTGCTGCCGGTGATGGTGTCGTCCGCCTGGGAACCCAGTGCGGCTTCAAAGCCGCTGACCGTGTCGTTGCCCCAGCCGCCGGTCACCTGGCCCGTGGTCAGGTTGATATTGACAGCAGTGGTTGCGCCCTCGTAGCTCAGGAAGTCACCGATCTGCCCCGGGTCGTTGGCGCCGCCGTCCAGCACGTCGTCACCCGGCCCGCCACTGAGGGAATCTTGCCCGTTACCGCCCAGCAGGGTGTCGTTGCCCGCGCCGCCGATCAGCAGATCGTTACCGCCCTGGCCTTCCAGCACGTTGGCATTGCCGTCGCCAGTGATGCTGTCGCTGAAGTTGCTGCCGCGCACGTTTTCCACGTTGGTGATGGTGTCCGTGCCGCCCTGGCCGTCGCTCGCGGTGTTGGTGGCCAGGTTGACCGTCACACCGGTCGTGGACGAGCTGTCAAAGCGCACTGCGTCAATGCCGCCCGCGCCGTCGATGGTGTCGTTGCCGCCGCGGCCGTCAAACACTTCCATGTACCCTGTGGCATCGCTGCCTGTCAGCACGTCGCCCGCATTGCTGCCGCGCACATGGTTGATATTGGTCAGCGTGTCATTGCCCGCCGCACCGGTGGCCTTGTTTTGCCCCAGGTCCACCTGCACCGCCCCGCTGGCGTTCTGGTAGGTCACGCGGTTGCTGTTGATCAGCGTCACCGTGTCAATGGTGCCGCCGTCGATCACGTCATCCCCCAGCCCGCCTTCGAACTGTTCGTAGATCTGGGTGGTGCTGCCGGTGAGGGTGTCGTTATGGGCCGAGCCCACGACGAAGTTCAGGTTGCTCAAGGCGTCGGTGCCGCCAAAGCCGTCACTGGCCGTGCCGGTTTGCAGGTTCACGTTCACGGCGGTGGTGGAGGCGCTGTACGACACCACATTCAGGTCACTGATGTTCACCGTGTCGGTAATCGTGCCGCCGTCCAGGGTGTCGTTGCCACCACCGCCAGCCAGGGTGTCAGACCCGGCGCCCCCCAGCAGAAGGTCGTTGCCGGCGTCGCCGGTCAACACATCGTTGCCACCCAGCCCGGATAACGTGTCATCGCCCGTCGTGCCCGCCAGGGTGTCGTTTCCGCTGGTACCGGTGATGTCTGCCATGGCAACTGCTCCTTCAAATACAACAGGATGTCTATGAAACAACTTGTTGTATCTGAGAAGACTACAGGCGTCTATCCCATGTAGTAGTGATTCCTTAAGTACTCAATGAGCACTTGTTTCTTCACTGATCGGCAATAAACCGCAGGAGCTGCGGCAAACACACGGTTTTCAAATCGTAACGGGCCTGCACCGTGGCCCGCGCAGCGGCCGACAGCGCCGCGTGGTCGCCGGGTGCGGCCAGCACGTCCGCCACCCGTGCGGCCATGGCTTTCGTGTCAAAAAAGGGGGTCAGCAGGCCATTGCGGCCATCCTCGATCACCTCGCGCACCGGCGCCGTGTCGCTGCCCACCACCACGTTGCCCGCGCTCATGGACTCCAGGCAACTCCAGGACAGCACGAACGGGTAGGTCAGGTACACATGGCAGGTCGATATCTGCAGCACCTGCAGATACTGCGCATAGGGCAAGGGCCCGAGAAAGTGCACACGGTCCATCGGCAGGCCGGCGCCCACTTCGCGCAGCATGGCGTCCTTCCAGGAGCCCCCGCCCCTGGGCCGCGATCCGTAGCTGACGCCGTCGCGCCCCACGATCAGCACATGGGCGCGCGGGCGGCACGCCAGCATGTCGGGCAGCGCGCGCATGAAGCTGTGGAAGCCGCGGTACGGCTCCAGGTTGCGGTTGACGAAGGTGATCACCTCGTCCGCGCGGCTCAGCATCAGGTTGTCGCGCTTCAGCCGCACGCTGACGCCCGCCGCCGGCTTGACCAGCTGGGTGTCGATGCCGTCAAAGATCACCTGCACCTTGTGCTGGAACTCCGCCGGCACCTGGCTCTTTTGCCACTGGGTGGGCGCATAGGCAGCGTCGGCCGCGGCAAGCGCGTGCAGCAGCGCGGTGTTCTTCAGGCGCAGGCGCATGCGCGCGGCGGGGGTGTCGGCCTGGAATTCCGGGTCGAAGGCGTAGTCCGAGCCATCCACCGTGTAATAGAACTCCGCAAACACCACCAGGCGTGCCTGGGGCCACACGTCCTTGCAGAACAGCGCCTCACCCCAGCCTGGGTGCGCCACGATCACGTCGGGCTGCAGGCCCTGGGCCTTGAGCGCCAGCATGGCCGACGCGCAGCCTTCGGCCCGCGCCAGCTTGGCCGTCAGGTCGCCGCGCACCGGGGCCCCACCGGGCGCGCGGGCGGGCTCGTAGCGCAGGTACTGCACGCCCGGCACGTTGCGCCCGGCAATGCCCAGCGCCACCACGCGGTGCCCGGCCGCGGCCAGCGCTGCGGCAATGTGAACGAACTGGCCCGGGAAGTTCTGGTGGATGAAGAGGTAGGTGTGGGGCATGGACTACATGCGCACCTGCTTTGCCTGCCCCACAGGGTGAACCGGTTGAGCCGTCGCAGCCCGCAGGCACCAGCGGAACTGCGTCAGGCGCAGGTACATCACCCAGTAAATGAATCCGCTGACAACAAAACCAGTGCCCAGCACCGCGGACGACTCATACCAGAGCGTGGCAATGGTCGCGGGCAGCAGCGCAAAGAGCCAGACGAAGGGACTGGTCAAGCCGTTTTGCAACGCGGCCTGCGCCTGCGGGAACATGCGACGCGCTACCCGGCGGTAAACCAACATGTGCAGATGCACATGGTCAGGCTGACCCGGGGTGTGGCCGCGCCGCTTGAGCTTGCGCACGATGCTGAACAGTGTTTCAAGAATCGGGTACCCGCACGCCATGAGGGTAGCCCACACCGACACGTTGGCGTTGCGCATGGGCAGTGTCACGGCGATCCAGGCGATCAGGAAGCCGATCAGGTAGGCGCCACCGTCGCCCAGAAAGATCTTGCCGTAGGGAAAGTTGACCACCATGAAACCCAGGGTGACGCAGCCCACCGCCAGGCACAGGTACACCACGGTCTGGTCACCCACCTGGGCCGCAATCAACCCCAGGGCCGCGAGCGCGATCAGCGCCACGCCCCCTGCCAGGCCGTTGAAGCCGTCAATGATGTTGAACGCATTGGACGCCCCGCTGACGGCGAAGGCCGTGAACAGAACCGACGCGGGCAGTGAGTGGGCCAGCAGCCAGTCAACCGGGGGCACGTTCACGCGCGTGAGGCTGATGTCCATCAGCCACCAGGCCAGCACACCGCTGAGGAAGGTGCTGAACAGGCGCTTGCGCACCGACACACGCTTGGTCAGGTCTTCCCAAAGCCCCATCACGAACGCGGGCAACGAAGCCACCACCATGGGCATCAGCCAGGTGCGCACGGTGTATGGCGCCAGGCCCAGCACGACCATCAGCCCCAGGTACACCGCGACGCCGCCGATGCGGGGGGTGGGCGCCGTGTGGAATTTCTGCACGCCAACAGTGGTGTCCAGGCTGAAGTGCCCGTGGTGGGCACGCGTCAGCACGAGCAATGCGCACAGAAGCGCCGTGACCACGCTGCCCGCCAGAAGCCAAATTGCAGGTTCCATCATGACGCCCCGTTCCCGCCCGGCGTGGCCGGGCCGGCGCCGCCGCGCAGGCGCCAGGCGCTGGCCAGCGCCGCCCAGCGGCCGGTGGTAGCCGGGTCTTCACGCATCTGGCGCAGGGACCGGCGTACAAAGGCCAGCATCAGCCCGGCCAAGAGGCCGGCGGCAGCGCAGCCCAGCACGATGAACGCGCGGCGGGGCTTGCTCTTGCGGTCGGGCGCGGTGGCCACGTCCACCTGCTGCAGCAACGGTGCATCACGTGCCTCGTCGGCCTTGGCCAGCTGGAACTGCTGCAGCATGGCGGAATAGATCGCCTCCTGGTATTTCAGCTCGCGGTACAGCCGCACGTTGGCCAGGGCCGCCTGGGCGTCGCCCTTGCCGTTGCGCTGCGCGCCGTTGCCGCCTTCCATTCTGGCCAGCTGCGCCTGCAGGCTGGACAGCTCGGACAGCAGGCGGCGCAGCTCAGGGTTGTCGGGCCCGGCGTAGGGCCGCAGCGCCTGCAACTGGACCTCGCGCGCGACGATTTGGCCGCGTATTTGCGCGGCGGCGCCGATCAGCGTCTGGGTCTGCGCGTCCACGCTGACCAGGCCGCCCTTGTCCTGGGCCTGGCGCACGGCCAGCTCGGCGCGGGCCAGTTCGTCCTTGGCCTTGGTCATCTGCTGCTCGAAGAAGGCGCGGCGTTGCTGCGCCTCGGTCACGGCGATGCGGCCCATGAGGGTGCGCAGTTCCTCTGCGTAGGCATTGGCCAGCTGCGCGGCAAACGCCGCGTCGGTGTCGTCGGCCTCGACCGAGATGAGGGTTGATTTGCGATCGACCGCAATGCGCACGTTGCGGGCCAGCTCCCGGCGGGTGTTGACCAGGGTGTCTTCTTCGTAGCGGTCCTTGAGCTTGAAGCGGTTGATCAGCGCGTTGGCCACGGTGTCTGTCTTGAGCAGGCCCACGTACAGCTCTTCAGGCGTCTTGAACGCCGCCGCAATGCCGGTGGATGCGGCCAGCGCCCCCAGGGATGCGGCCATGCCGGCGGATGCATTCTGGCTTTGCTGTGGCGGCAGCAAGGTGGTCTTTGCGGTGTAGATGGTAGGCAACAACAGCGCCACGGCCAGGCCCACGGCGCCAGCCAGCGCCGTGATGCCGGCGATCAGGGTTTTTTCTTCGCCAATGGCGGTCAGCAGGTCAACCAGGGTGAATTCTGCTTGCGGCTCTGGCAAGTTGGATTGTTCCGTCATGCCGCGCTTTCAGTCCTTGAGTACCTTGAGGCCAGCCGCGCCCAGGCCAAACTGGTAGAAGATGGCCGTGAGGTCCTTGGCGCCTTCGATGAAGCGGGTGTAGGCCGAGCGTTTGTCGAACTTCTCTGGCACGAACACCGTGTCGCCGGGGTTCAGGCGCCTGTCCAGCACGCCGGTGTTGAAGCTCAGCAGGCTGCGGGTGGTGCCGGGGTTCACTTCCACCGTGCCGTCGGCACGGATGATGGCCACGTAGTCTTCATCCGCGTCGCGCGTGGGGCCGGCCCTGTCCAGGTAATCGCGCGCGGTGTAGTTGTATTTGTGCAGGAACGAGGCCTCTGCCGTCACCGCGCCAAACACGCCCACAAAGCTCGGCGCCGTGGGCACGGTGATCTGGTCGCCGTCTTCCAGCACGATGGGCGGCAGGTTCTGGCTGCGCACGTCCAGTTCCAGCGCAATGCGCCCGCTGGCCCGGAGGCTTTGCAGCCGGGCCAGCAGCAGACGCTGCGTGGCCAGCTGGGCCTGCAGTGATTCCGCGGCCTTGTCCGCGTCGCGGATGTTCTGCAGAGCGGCTGCCGCCTGCGAATTGATGTCCGCCTCCAGCCGGCGCGTGGCGCGGTCCAGGTTGGCCTGTTGCTGCGCGCGGGTGCTTTCGCGCAGGAAGACGGTGCCGTACACAAAGGCGTTCTGGCTGAAGCCACCCGCGCGACGCACCAGTTGGTCCAGTGTTTCACCGGGGCTCAGCTGGTACACGCCGGGCACCTTCACCTCACCGCCAATGCGCACGTACTGCGTGCGCTTTTCCACGGGCACGGGCAGGTCGTTCACGCTGAAGATGGTGACGATGTCGCCGGGCTGCAGCTCCACGTTGGCTGCCGGGTCGCGCTCGCGCACGGCACGGCCCAGGTTGAAGGGAATGAGCTGGGAGCGCAGTTCCTTGGGGTCCAGCCGCTCGACCACGGCGTAGTCCCAGTTGATTTCCTGCAGCAGGTTCTTGACTTCACTGACCACGCGGCTGTCGCTGACGTTGCGCCCGCTTTCATACTGCACCACCAGGTTGCGCCGGGTGTAGTAGTCGGGCTGGATCAGCGCGTCGCGCTCGGGGATCAGGTCGGCCACGCGCATGCCGGGCTTGTGGGCGTAGCGCAGCGGCGCGGCCACGTTGCCGCGCAGCGTGACGGCGTTGCCAAATTCAGGGCTGATCTTGAACAGTGTCACCACGTCGCCGTCGCGCACCGTGCTTTGCAGGCCCTTCGCATCCAGCGCGCGCTCGTCCACGCTGCGCGGGGCTTTGGCCCGGGCGGCGTCGATGCGTTCGACCAGCACCTTGTGCGGGGTGGTCAGGGCTTGCGTGCGGCCACCGTATGACAACACCTTACCCAGGGGCTCTTCGGTGCCGGTCAGCTCGAAGATGGCCGGCTGGTCCAGCGCGCCTGTCACGGCCACGCGTGGCCCGGCGGGCGGGATGACGATCACGTCGCCCGGCTGCAGGCGCGCGTCTGCCGTCTTGTCGCCCTCGTTGATGAATTTGTACAGGTCGATGGTGGACACTGTCTTGCCATCGCGCTTGAGCTGGATGTTGCGCAGCGTGCCGGTAGCCGCCGGCCCGCCGCTTTCAAACAGCGCGCTGATCAGCGTGGACAGGCTGGACACGGTGTAGGCGCCGGGGCGGCGCGCCTGCCCCACCACAAACACCTGGATGGAGCGCAGCTGGCCCAGCGTGGCGCTCAGCTGGAAGTTGTTATACACGCGGCTGACCTGGCCGCGCAGCGTGGGCTCCAGCTGCGATGCCTTGATGCCGGCCACGTTGACCGTGCCCACGCGCGGGATGTTCACCTGGCCATTGCGGTCCACCGCCAGGCGCAGGTCGGCGTCCACCGCGCCCCACAGCTTCAGGTCGATTTCATCGCCCGGGCCCAGCACGTAGTCCGTGGGCACGGGCACGTTTTGCAGCGAGGGGAAAGCGCCCGCGGTGAACAGGTCGTAGCCAAACAACGGCAGGGCCCGGCCCGTGGTGTCCTGCACGAAGCGCTGGTATTCGGTGGTGGCCAGCGGCGGGGGCGCGAGCGGCATTGCTGGTTGCGCTGGCCGCACGGACGGAACGTCCGACGTGCCGCGGCCGCCATACGCAGAGGTGGATGTGAGCCTGTCGGGCCCCGACGGCAGGGGCACTGACGACAGCGCGCTGCTGGGCACAAGCCCCAGACCCGCCGGATTGGCTGCTGAAATCATGCCCACGGGCAAGGGCTGGGCCTGGAGGGCAGCAGCACAAAAAAGGCCGCAGGCCGGCACAACAGCCCAGGCAGACAGCAGGCGCTTCGTCAAAGCAGAAAAAGATTTCATACCCACAAAAGTCATGTTCATTGATGCGCCCCAAGGGATCCTGCCGGCCTCAGCTCATTGCCTTGAACCTGCATGACATCGAAATCGATCATTTCCCGGGCCAGGGACGCCAGGTCGGTGCGCGGTTGCCACCCCAACCGGCTTCTCGCCTTGCTGACGTCACCCAGGAAGACTTCGGGTTCGGCCCCCCGGTAAAACCTGGGATCCACCCGAACGATGACGTCGCCCACCTTGCAGTGCGAATCTGGCCCAGTCGCGGCAACGATCCCTACTTCGTCCAGGCCGCTTCCTTCAAACCGGAGTTGCATGCCCAGGGCCTGTGCCGCCAGACAGACAAATTCACGCACGGTGTGGTGAACACCGGTCGCGATCACGAAATCTTCCGGCGCTGGTTGCTGGAGCATCAGCCATTGCATTTCAACGAAGTCACGGGCGTGCCCCCAGTCACGCACGGCACCCATATTGCCCAAGTAAAGGCATGGCTGCAAGCCAAACGAAATGCGCGTAAGGGCGCGGGTGATCTTGCGCGTGACAAAAATCTCGCCCCGAATCGGGCTTTCGTGATTGAACATGATGCCGTTGCAGGCGTACATGCCGTACATCTCGCGGTAGTTCACGGTGATCCAGTACCCATACAACTTGGCCACACCGTAGGGATTGCGTGGATAAAACGGTGTCAGCTCGGTCTGGGGCAGCTGTTGCGTGCGGCCAAACAGTTCGCTGCTGCTGGCTTGAAAGAAGCGCGTCTTTTTTTCCAGGTGGAGGATCCGGATGGCCTCCAGCAACCTCAAGACACCCAGACCGTCCACATTCGCCGTGTACTCCGCCGCGTCAACGGTGGAAGGAATGTGGCTTATTGCGGCGAGGTTGTAGATTTCATCCGGTTGTACTTTCTCCACGATCCGCACCAGGCTGTTGCCGTCTGTCAGGTCGCCCGAATGCAGCGTCGGCGTTCTCTCAACTTTTTCAGCCCCCGGGACGAAAGCGACCGGATGGTTCTGCACCGAAGCACTCAAAGTCCTGCGCACGCCATGGACGTCATAGCCCTTTTGCAGCAGAAGATTGGCAAGGTAGGCGCCATCCTGCCCTGTGATCCCTGTGACCAGCGCTACTTTTCGGTGTGCCATTTTCGCTCCGCCCTACAAGGTCCGTAGCGCCTGAACGGCGTCGGGCATGGGAATGTGGTGGTTACCCACAAACAGCCCGCACTTGTCAATGTGCTGCGCGTTCTTCAGAGCGTAGGGAATGGTGTGATCGAACTGCTTGACCACCGGATTGTTGGCGAAATTGCCGGTGACGATGGGGCGGCATTCAAAACCCATGCCTCGCAGCTTGTCGAGCAGCACGGGACGCGTCAGGGCGGAGCCGGGCCGGATCACGAGGCTGAAGCCAAACCAGCTGCTCTCGCCCGTTTCCTTTTGCAGCATGAGATCGGGGTGGCCGCGCAAGGCTTCGACCACCGCTTGCGCATTCTGGCGGCGCACCCGGATGAATTCAGGAAGCTTGCGCAGTTGTTCCGAGCCAATCGCGGCCTCCATCTCCAGTGGCCGCAAGTTGTAGCCCGGCAAAACAAAGCGAAAGGCCTCTTCAAAGAAATCGTCGCTCTTGGTGCCGGTCACGTGGTTGCTCTTGGGCAGGTTGCGCGTCCAGCCATGGGCGCGCAGGCACAACATGACGTGGTACAGCTCTTCGTCGTCCGTGGTCACCATGCCGCCTTCCATGGTGGACATGTGATGGCTGAAAAAGAAGCTGTAGCTGCCCATCACCCCGAAGGTGCCAGCCATGCGGCCCTGGTATCTGGCACCCAGGGATTCACAGTTGTCTTCCACAACGACCAGGCCATGCTCGCGCGCCAGCGAATTGATGACTTCAAACTCGTTGGGGTTGCCCAGCAGATTGACCGCCATGATGGCCTTGGTGCCAGGGCGTACCGCGCGCCGCAGGGCATCAAGGTCGTAGTTCAGGGTCTCCAGATCAATATCGACAAAGCGCAGTTTGAGCCCGTACTGGGCCAGCGGGGAGTAGGTAGTGCTCCAGGACACCGCAGGAACCAGAATTTCGTCACCGCGAACCAGTCTCAACCGGTCATTTGACGTGTGGCTCAAGGCGGCCGTCATCAACAGGTTCGCGGATGAACCTGAATTGACCATCACCGCATGACGGACACCCGAGTACGCCGCGAATTCGCTCTCAAATTGCTGGACGCGCTGGCCCATGGAGAACTGACCCGACGTCACGACGGACTGGATGGCTGCGATTTCCTCGGTACCCCATGAGGACAGCGCCAAGGGAAACTTAGCCTGCATGCTGAACCTCGCGGAAGTACGCGTATGTCTGGCGCAGGCCGTCGTCCAGCGATGTGACGGGCGCCCAGCCATATGAACTCTGAACGCTGACGTCGAGCAGCTTTTGCTTCATGCCGGTGGGTTTTGTCAAATCAAACTGGAATTCGCCTTCCCAGCCGACGGTTCTGGCTGCGGCTTGGTAGTACTCCAGTACAGAGAAATCGTGCCCTAGCCCGATATTCAGATACTGCGGCAGTTGTTCAATCCGTTGAGCCGCCTCAAGAATCAGGTCCGCAGCATCCGCCGCAAACATGAATTCACGACGGGCCGATCCGTCGCCCCACAGAGCAATGGTGGGGGCGCCCGACATACGGGCTTCGTGCACCTTTTTTATAACGGCCGGGACCAAGTGGGAACGTTCAGGTTCAAAGTGATCGTAGCGCCCATACAAATTGCACGGAATCAGCGTTTTGTAGAGGTACTCAGGAGACTGGAGTGCGATGTATTCGCACAATTTACCGGCCAGAACTTTCGCAACGGCGTAACCCTCGTTGGTAGGCTCAAACCGTCCAGTCAGCAAAGACTCCACCTTGAGTGGATTCGGCGCTTCGCGGGGATACATGCACGAGCTGCCAATATTGAGAATCCGACGAATGCCCAGTTCATGCGCTGAGCGAATCAGGTTCATGGCCATATCCACGTTCAAGCTGAGGAATTTGAATGGATCGGCAACGTTGGCCTGTATGCCGCCCACATGACCGGCAGCATGAATAATCATGTCCGGCCGGTTCGCTTCCAGCCATGTGTGTACGGCCGCAGGCGATGACAAGTCCAGTTCTTTTCGCTGCGGAGCAACAACGGTGAATTTTTTCGACGCGCCTGCTTCGCAGATGTTGCGGCCCAGCATTCCTGTTCCGCCTGTAACCAGTATCTTCATTTTTCTCGGGGATTTACGACGAGGGAGCGGGTACTACGAGGCCCATGACTCATACTCCGACGCGCGATATCTTATGCGACGAGAGACACGAGCCATAGCTTCCAATAGAACACTTGGCCTATACACCACCAGCTACCACCACCTCCAGCGCAGGCAGGGGAAACACCAGCGTGCGCCCTTTGAACTTCGGGTTGGACAGGAAAAAGTCCCGGAAATGCCAGGGAAATACCAGCAGATAGTCGGGGTTGGAAGCCAGCACCGCGTCTTCGGGCACCAAGGGGATGTGGGTTCCGGGGGTAAAGGCACCGAACTTGTCGGGGTTCACCTCGCCGATCTGCGGCAGCAGGGCCGGGCCAATGCCAAAGTACTGAAGCAGCACATTGCCTTTGGTGGAGGCGCCAATGCCATACACCCGCTTGTTGTCGGCTGCCGCCTGGTGCAGGAACGCGACCAGGTTCTTGCGGGCATCCTGCACGCGTGCCTGGAAGTCCGTGAACACGGCCATGCCGTCCAGGCCATGTGACACCTCGTGCGCAAGCGCCTGGGCCACGACCTCAGGCCGGCCCGTGCGGGTGGACCCGGCCTTGACGGCGGCAAACGAAAAGCTGCCGCCATTCACGGCATTGAACTCCACATCGATCAGCCGCAGGCCCACCTTTTCAGCGACCCACTGCACCTGCTTGAGGGTGTAGAACTCCAGGTGCTCGTGGCAGATGGTGTCGAATGAGTTGGTGTCCAGCATGGCCGGCAGGTAACTCTGTTCGCATACCCACATGCCTTCGTCGTCCAGCGCGCCATGGATTTCGCGGGCGAATGCCGTGGGGTCCTCCAGGTCGTAGAACATCGAGAACGAAGTGATGACCTTGGCCTTGCGCCCACCCAGTGCCTGCGCAATCGCGTCCGCCGAGAAAAATTCGGGGATGAGCCGGATCGACGCGGGGTAGTACTGCGCGAATTTCACGCCGGTGGGGTCAATGCCCACCAGCTCGTACTTGCCCTGCGGATAGGCACGCAGCGTTGTGCCGTCGTTGCTGCCAATGTCCACCACCACGTCGCCGTCGCGCAGAACGCCCGTTTTCAGGATGGCTTCCACCTTGGAGGCCAGGTGCCGGACCATGCTGGGGTTCAGCCCAGAGCGGTAGCCGTAGTTGGCGCCGTACATTTCCTCGGAGTTGTAGCTTTGGCGCAGCTGCACCAGTCCGCAGCCGCCGGCCGCCATGCACTTCACCAGCTCTACCGGCCCGGCGGTGATGGGCTCGTCCACTGACTTGGGAAACACTCCGGTCAGGTGCTGCACCCCCAGGTTGAAGGCTGATTGCAGCTCAGCTCCTCCACAAAGACGGCATTTGCTAACGGTTTTGTACATGGGCAGCTGCTGGGAGGCCAGCGTTGTGATGTCTGCCCGACTATAGCCCGCCCGGATCGGGCTTCTCACACTTGTAACGGCTTTTCACAATCCCCCGGGCTTGTCTCAACATTCCGTTCAGGTGCATTCTCTGTCCGTGGCATTTCCCACCGCTTGAGCCAGGAGCTCACCATGCGCACGCTGCACCGGTTCTGGTTCTTCCTCTGCATCACTTTCGTGGCGCTCGCCCACGCGGCCACGCCGCAGCCGCCTTCTGCCCAGACCATGATCGACGCGTTGACGCGCGCCAACGCGTCTGTCGTGGGTGTGCAGGTCACTGCTGCCGCCGGCGCCCGCTCGGCCGAGACGCTGGGGCGCGAGCGCAGCGGCTCGGGCGTGGTGATTGGCCCGGACGGCCTGGTGCTGACCATCGGCTACCTGCTGCTGGAGGCCGACACGGTGCAGATCACCACGCAGGACAACAGGACGCTGCCCGCGCGCACTGTGGCCTACGACCTGGCCACCGGCTTTGGCCTGTTGCGTCCGCTGCTGCCGCTGCGCGGCGTGGCGCCGGTACCGCTGGGCAGCCAGGCCGACGCCGCAACGGGCGAGGCCATGATGGTGGCCACCGGCGGCGACGACGGCGACGTGAACATGACGCAGCTGGTCAGCAAGCGGCCGTTTTCCGGGTATTGGGAATACCACATTGAATCGGCCCTGTTCACCAGCCCGCCCGTGGGCAACCACAGCGGCGCGCCGCTGTTCAACCAGCGCGGCGAGTTGCTGGGCATTGGCAGCCTGTTTGTGATGGACGCCATGGGCGCGAACTCCGCCATGGGGCGGCGCCTGCCGGGCAACATGTTCGTGCCGGTGGATTTGCTCAAGCCCATCCTGGCCGAGCTGCAGCAGACGGGCAGCAGCAAGCCCAGCCGCAGGCCCTGGCTGGGCCTGACTTCCAGCGAACAGGGCGGGCGCGTGCAGGTGGTGCGCGTCAACAAGGACAGCCCCGCCCAGGCCGCCGGCCTGCAGCCGGGCGACGTGGTGCTGGCGGTGGACGGCACCAAGGTCGCCACGCTGGAGGCGTTCTACAAGCAGGTGTGGCAGCACGCCAACCCGGACGATGAAATCCAGCTGACCGTGTTGCAGGGGGCGGAGATCAAGACCCTCACGCTCAAGGCGGTGGACCGCATGAGCACGATGCTCAAGCCGGCGGGGATTTGATGAACACGCGGGCCGCCTGGCTCTGGGGCAGGCGGCCTGTGTTGATGAAGTCGGCCAGGGCATGGGCCACGCCCGCCAGGTCAAAACCTGCGCCGCGCTGGGCGGCGGGGATGTTGCTGCCACGCAGCACGGACCGCGCATACCCATGCACAAATGTCTGCTCCATGACGTGCATGTCACCCAGCTCGTAAAACGCCGCCATGCCACGGATGTATTCGCGCTTGTCCACGTCGGCAAATGAGAAAGGCAATAGCCCGCCGTTCAGCAATGGGGCATTCGCCGCAAGCCGCGCCGTGCGCTTGTTGCCGTTCGCAAACGCCTGCAGGTAGGGCAGACGCGTCATCAGGTGCAGCGCCGCCTGCACTGGCGGCAAGGTGGCCGCTGTATCCAGAATGCCGGCCGCTGCTTGCGCCACGTAGCCTTCGCCGGGGCGAAAGGGCGGAATGTAGGCAGACGCGCCGAGGTTGATTTCTTCGTATTCGCGTGGCTTGCCCCGTTGGTGCGCCGGCAGGAAATGGTCTGAATCCGCAACCTCCGCCAATGCATGGTCGTCGGTCAGCAGCGCATGCATCGCGCACAGGTTTTGCATGTCCAGCGTGCGGTGCGCCCAGAGGTGTTCCGCGGCACGTTTGTGGTTCAGCACCAGTACAGCGTCAGCCGTGGGTTTGTCCGGGTTTTTTTGGCCATACCGGACAAGGGCTTCGGTGTCCAGCTCGGAATAGGTGCCGCCCTCCAGCACGGATGATCCCCATGAAAAGTCAATCACAAAGTTGGCCAGAAACCGCTTGTCGATCGGGCTGGCCAGCGCCTGGATCTGACTGCATCGCAGCGCCTTGTCGGCGTCAATGTTGGGCAAGGGGCCCAGCAGTTCCTCGCGAAACCGCGCCACCGGCCGCATCAGCGGGGGAGCGTCAAAGTAGGCGTCAATGTCAGCGCGGGAAAGCGGCCCGGTAGCGGCGTATCGGGTTGCGCGCCCTGCCCCCAAGGGTTTGAGGGCGCCTTGCGCAACGGCCTGGGCCAAACGTCTGTTGAGCGTGGACCGGCTGATGTGCGTCAGTTGGCGGGCCAGCGCATCCGGGGCAATCCCCCCAGGCCCGGCGGCACGCACCAACTGCAGCAGATCGCCTTTCTCAGCGATCATTTTGACGAGATTTCAATTTCATAACTCATTGAAAAATAAGATATTTAACTGATCTTGTCAAAAATTTGCCAAGGCAGGCGTTGCTTGTCAGCCGGCCAAGCCGGTGTGCACTGTCGGGTACCACAGCCGCAGCCGCAATTCATTCTTCAGCCGGGTGTTGTCCATTTGCCGCGATTCGCTCATGAAGCTCAGCAGCACCAGCGGCAGCTCGGCCTGGGCGGTGCTGCGCGGCACGCGCGGCGGCCGCGGCAGGCCGTACAGGTCGGCGGCCAGGTCAAAGTAGTCGCCCATCTTCAGGCGGGTGTCGTCGCTGGCGTTGTACACGCGCTGGGGCCGGCCGCGCCACAGCGCCGCCAGGCAGGCGCGCGCCAGGTCGTCGGCATGGATGTGGTTGGTGTAGACGTCGTCGGCCGCCGCCAGCACCGGCGTGCGCTTGAGCAGGCGCGCGCGCGGCGTGCCGCCTTCGCGGTCGGGCGCATAGATGCCAGGAATGCGCAGGATGCTGGCGCGCGTGCCGCCCTGCCCCAAGCCGCCCAGCGTGGCGCGGCCAAAGTGGCGCACCAGGGCTTCGGCGTCCACCCGGCGCTGGGCGCGGGGGGTGCTGGCTTTCAGCGCAGCGGTTTCATTGACCAGCGCGCCAGCGCAGTCGCCATACACACCGCTGGTGGAGCCATACACCAGCGCCGCTGGCGCGGTGCGCAGGCGCAGGGCACGCAGCAGCGCCTGGGTGCGAGGGTCGCGCCACCATTGCGCATGACCATCACCGGGGGGCGGCGCCAGGTGCACCACATGGGTCGCCAACCCCGCCAGGCGGCGCAGCGTGGCGGGGGCGTCCAGGTTGCCGGTCAGCGGCGTGATGCCCTGGTCGCGCAATGCGGGGATGCGCGCGGGCGATGACGTCAGCGCCAGCACCCGCACGCCGGGCCCAGCGGCACGCGCCACACGCTGGCCCACGTCGCCGCAGCCCACGATCAGCAGCCGCTGGCGGCGAAAGCGCGCCGGCCGGGCGCCGAGGGGGCTTTGGTTTGAGGGCAAAATCAGGGGCTGTCAGCGAAAAACAGGCCCGAGGATACCCAAAGAATGACGTTCCAGATCACAGTGCAGCCCAGCGGGCGCAGTTTCACCGCCAACCCGGATGAGGCCATCCTGCCTGCGGCCATCCGCCAGGGCATTGGCCTGCCCTATGGCTGCAAGGACGGCGCCTGCGGCTCGTGCAAGTGCAAGAAGATCGAGGGCACCGTGGTGCACGGCACCCACCAGGTCAAGGCCCTGAGCCCCGAGGAAGAGGCCGCGGGCTTCATCCTCACGTGCTGCGCCGTGCCGCAGACGGACGTGCTGATCGAGTCGCGCCAGGTCACCGACGAAAGCGCCTTTCCCATCAAGAAGATGCCTTCACGCGTGATCACGCTGGAGAAAAAATCGCACGACGTGATGGTGCTGAAGCTGCAGCTGCCGGCCAACGACACCTTCCGCTACCACGCAGGGCAGTATGTGGAGTTCATCTTGCGTGACGGGGCGCGGCGCAGCTACAGCATGGCCAATGCGCCGCACAACGGACCGGCGGTGGAGCTGCACATCCGCCACATGCCCGGCGGCAAGTTCACCGACCATGTGTTCAATGCCATGAAGGAAAAAGAAATCCTGCGCGTGGAAGGCCCCTATGGCAGCTTTTACCTGCGCGACGATTCCGCCAAACCCATGGTGCTGCTGGCCTCGGGCACGGGCTTTGCGCCGATCAAGGCGGTGATCGAGCAGATGCAGCACAAGGGCATTACCCGCCCGGCCACGCTGTACTGGGGCGGGCGTCGCCCGTCGGACCTTTACCTGGACGACTGGGTGCAGGCGCAACTGGCGGTGATGCCCAACCTGACCTACGTGCCGGTCATCTCCAACGCGCTGCCCGAGGACAACTGGACGGGCCGCACGGGCTTTGTGCACCGCGCCGTGCTGGAGGACTTTCCCGATCTGTCGGGCCACCAGGTGTATGCCTGCGGCGCGCCCATCGTGGTGGATTCGGCGCGCGCCGAATACAGCGCCCAGGCTGGCCTGCCGCCCGAGGAGTTTTTCGCAGATTCATTCACCACCGAAGCCGACAAGCACAAGGAGACAGCATGATTTTGCACACCGGTTTGCAGCGCCGCCACCTGGTCATCTCCGCCGCCGCCGTGGCGCTGGCTGCGCCGCACTTGGCGCTGGCCCAGGCGCGGCCCATCCGCCTGGTCGTGCCCTATGCGGCGGGCGGCCCGATCGACGTGACGGCCCGGCTGATGGCCGAGCGCGTCAAGGATTCACTGGGCACGGTGATCATTGACAACAAGCCCGGCGGCGGCGGCAACATCGGCGCCGATATCGTGGCCAAGGCGCCGGCCGACGGCCTGACCATCGGCATTGCCGCCGTGGCCACGCATGCCATCAACCCCTGGCTGTTCAGCAAGATGCCGTATGACGCGGCGAAGGACTTCGCGCCCATCACCCAGATGCTGCGCGTGCCCAATGTGCTGGTCATGAACGCCGACACCGCCGCGCGGCTGAAGATCAACACCCTGGCCGACCTGATTGCCTATGCCAAGGCCAACCCGGCCAAGCTCAATTACGGCAGCGGCGGCAACGGCAGCGCGGGCCACCTGGCTGGCGAGATGTTCAAGCGCGACGCCGGCATCTTTGCGGTGCACATCCCTTACAACGGCGGCAACCCTGCGCAGCTGGCGCTGCTGTCGGGCCAGGTGGATTACAACTTCGACAACCTGGCCACGGCCGCGCCCAATATCCGGGCGGGCAAGCTCAAGGCGCTGGCAGTCACCACGCTGGGCCGCTCACCCGCGCTGCCTGATGTGCCTCCGGTGGCCGACACGCTCAAGGGCTTTGCAATTGACACCTGGTGGGGCCTGGTGGCGCCCGCCGCCACGCCGCGCGACGTGGTGGCCCGGCTGAACCAGGCCTTCGTGGCCGCGCTCAATTCGCCCGAGGCCAAGACCCGCTTTGCCGCGCTGATGGCCGAGCCCGTGCCCAACACGCCCGAGCAGTTTGGCGCCTTCATGAAGGCCGAGCTGGCCAAGTACGAAACGGTGGTGAAGGCGTCGGGCGCCAAGGTGGACTGAGCGGCGCAGCGTTTCGCCGGACAGGTCCTACAGGTAACCGCCCGCTGGTCCCACGGAGGTAGCTTCCGGGGCTTCCTACAGTGGCAGTTCGTTGTAACTGACTCTGTGGAGAGCCCCATGAAATCACTCTCGCGCGCCATCACGCCTCTCGCGCTGGCAGCCATCACCACCATCGCCGCCCTGCCCGCCGCAGCGCAAACGTCCACGTCTTCAGGCTCGTCCATGATGCCTGGCACAAACCGCGGCTACATGGGTCTTAACATCGGCAAGTCGGACTTCCGTGCCGGCTGCGGCACGGGCGCCTTTGCCTGTGACGATTCCGACACTGCGGGCTCGATCTACTTTGGCTCCATGTTCCGCGACAACTGGGGCGCCGAGCTGGGCTATGTGAACATGGGCCGCGTATCGCGTGGCGGTGGCGACACCAAGGCCCACGGCCTGAACCTGAGCCTGGTGGGCAAGGCGCCGCTGACGCCGGCGTTCAGCCTGCTGGGCAAGATCGGCACCACCTATGGCCGCACCAGTACGACGTCAGCCGCCGGCTCGGGCGTGGCGGCTGGCTCCGACAACGGCTTTGGCCTGTCATACGGCATCGGCGCCAGCTACGACTTCACGCCCAACGTAGCAGCCACCATCAACTGGGACAGCCACGACTTCCGGTTTGCCGGCGGCCGCGACCCGGTGCGCATGACCAGCGTGGGCCTGCAGTACAGGTTCTGACGCTGGCCGTTGCCCGCTCATTCCCCGAGGCTTATTCCCCGAGGTATGCGGCGCGTACCTTGGGGTCGTTCAGCATGGCACGGGCTTCGCCGGTCATGGTGATTTCGCCGGATTCCATCACGTAGCCGCGGTTGGCAATACCCAAGGCACGGCTCGCGTTCTGCTCCACCAGCAGGATGGTGACCCCCTGGCCGTGCACGTCGCCCACCACCTCGAAGATCTTGTCCACCATGATGGGCGACAGGCCCATGGAAGGTTCGTCCAGCAGCAGCACCTTGGGGCGGCTCATCAGCGCGCGGCCCATGGCCAGCATCTGCTGCTCGCCGCCGGACATGGTGCCGGCCAGCTGGTCCTTGCGTTCGCGCAGGCGCGGAAAGATGGTGAACACCTTTTCCATGTCGTCGGCGATGCCGGCCTTGTCGCTGCGGATGTAGGCACCCATCTGCAGGTTTTCGGTGATGGTCATGCGCGTGAACACGCCGCGGCCTTCGGGCACCATGGCCAGGCCCTGCTTGACCAGGTCCCACGGGCCCTGGCCCTTGATGCTCTTTCCCAGGTATTCAATGTCGCCGGCGTTGATGCCCAGCGTGCCGGTGATGGCCTTCATGGTGGTCGTCTTGCCCGCGCCGTTGGAGCCGATCAGCGAGACGAGTTCGCCTTCGCGCACCTCGAAGTCCACGCCCTTGACGGCCTGGATGCCGCCGTATGCGACCTTCAGGCCGCTGACTTTCAGTAGTGTTTGTGCCATTGCTGTTGCTCCGCTCAGTGGGCGCCGGTGCCCAGGTAGGCCTCGATGACTTTTTCGTTTTTCTGCACTTCCTGCGGCGTGCCTTCAGCGATCTGCTTGCCGTAGTCCAGCACCGTCACGCGGTCACACAGGCCCATGACCAGCTTCACGTCGTGCTCGATCAGCAGGATGGTCCGGTTGTCGTTGCGGATCTGGTCGATCAGGCCACGCAGCTGAACCTTTTCGGTAGCGTTCATGCCGGCCGCCGGTTCGTCCAGCGCGATCAGTTGCGGGTCGGTGGCCAGCGCACGGGCAATTTCCAGGCGGCGCTGGTCGCCGTAGCTCAGCGTGCGGGCCTTGTAGTCGGCAAACTTGCCGATGCCCACGTAGTCCAGCAGCTCCTGCGCGCGTTTGGCAATCGCGGCTTCCTCGGCCTTGAAGCCGGGCGTGCGAAAGATCGCGCCCAGCAGGCCCGAGCCAGTGCGGATGTGCCGCCCGACCATGACGTTTTCCAGCGCGGTCATCTCGGCGAACAGCCGGATGTTCTGGAACGTGCGCGCGATGCCCGCCTTGGCCACCTCGTGCACCGCCGTGGGCTGGTAGGGCTTGCCGGCCAGCTCGAAGGTGCCGCTGTCGGGGGTGTACAGGCCTGTGATGACGTTGAAGAACGTGGTCTTGCCCGCGCCGTTGGGGCCGATCAGGCCATAGACCTGGCCGCGTTCGATGGTGATGCCCACATCGCTCAGGGCCTGCAGGCCACCAAAGCGTTTGGAAATGCCGGCGACTTTGAGTACGGTTTCTGCCATGTCGCTCCCCTTTACTTCGTGTTCTGCAGCGACTTGCCATGGTCAGGCGCCGGCCACAGGCCACGCGGACGCATGAGCATCACGACGATCATGGCCAGCGCGATCAGCAGCTGGCGCAGGATGGCCGAATCCAGCCGGCCGTCGGTCATGGCCTGCAGCGGGCCGGCCACGTAGCGCAGCACCTCGGGCAATGCCGACAGCAGCACGGCGCCCAGGATCACACCCGGCAAGTGGCCAATGCCGCCCAGCACCACCATGGCGACGATCATCACCGACTCCATGAGGCTGAACGATTCGGGCGACACAAAGCCCTGGAAGGCAGCGAACATCGAGCCCGCCACGCCGCCGAAGGTGGCGCCCATGCCAAAGGCCAGCAGCTTCATGTTGCGGGTGTTGATGCCCATGGCCTTGGCGGCGATTTCGTCTTCGCGGATGGCCATCCAGGCGCGGCCAATGCGCGACAGCTCCAGCCGGTGACAGATCACCACGCTGACCACCACCAGCACCAGGAACAGGTAGTAGTACATGGTGACCGAGGCGATTTCAAAGCCGAAGAGTTCGTGCTTCTTGCCCAGGTCAAAGCCAAAGAACTTGATGGAGTCGATCTGGCCCAGGCCTTTGGGGCCGTTGGTGATGTTGACCGGGTGGTCCAGGTTGTTCAGGAACACGCGGATGATTTCGCCAAAGCCCAGCGTGACGATGGCCAGGTAATCCCCCCGGAGCTTGAGCGTGGGCGCCCCCAGCAGGATGCCCAATACGCCCGCCAGGAAGGCCCCCAATGGAATCACGATCCACAGCGGCGAATGCAGCCCGTTGGGGAACATCTGCGCAAACCACGGGAAGCTGTCGGTCAGGTGCGGCGACGCCATCAGGCCGAACATGTAGGCGCCGATCGCGAAGAAGGCCACGAATCCAAGGTCGAGCAGGCCCGCATAGCCCACCACGATGTTCAGGCCCAAGGCCAGCAATACGTAAAGCAGCGCCATGTCGGCGATGCGCACCCAGGCATTGCCCGCGGTCTGCAGGATCAGCGGCAGGATCAGCAGGCCCACGGCCGCGGCCAGGAAGACATAGAGTTTGTTTTTTTGCATGGCATGTTCTCCTTCAGGCGCGGTCCGCCACGCGTTCGCCCAACAGGCCCGAGGGGCGCAGCGTGAGCATGACGATCAGCACAATGAACGCAAAGATGTCGGAGTAGTGGCTGCCCAGCACGCCGCCGGTCAGCGTGCCGATGTAGCCCGAGCCGATGGCTTCGATCAGCCCCAGCAGGATGCCGCCCACCACCGCGCCGGCCAGGTTGCCGATGCCGCCGAACACCGCCGCCGTGAAAGCCTTCAGCCCCGGCAGGAAGCCCATGGTGTGCTGCACCGTGCCGTAGTTGGACGCATACATCACGCCGGCAATGGTGGCCAGGATGGCGCCAATGATGAAGGTGGCCGAGATCACCATGTCGGGCTTGACGCCCATCAGCCCCGCCACGCGGGGGTTCTCTGCCGTGGCGCGCATCGCGCGGCCCAGGCGGGTGTAGTTGACCAGGTACATCAGCAGGGCCAGCGACACCGCGGTCAGGCTCAGGATCATGATCTGCGTGGGGGTGATCACCGCGCCGCCCACATCAAACGGCGTGCTGGGCAGCAGGGTGGGATAGGGCTTGTAGTTGGGCTTCCAGATGATCATGGCCAGCGTCTGCAGCAGGATGGACATGCCAATGGCGGTGATCAGCGGTGCGAGCTTGGGGCTGTTGCGCAGCGGCCGGTAGGCGACCTTTTCAATCACGAAATTGAGCGCCGCCGCGACGACGCACGCGATCAGCATCGCGATGATCAGCACCACCCAGCCCGGAGCGCCCGGCATGGACGCCTGCATCAGGCCGATGATGGTCCAGCTGGTCAATGCGCCGACCATCAGGACTTCGCCGTGCGCGAAGTTGATCAGGTTGATGATGCCGTACACCATGGTGTAGCCCAACGCTACCAAGGCGTACATGCTGCCGAGAACCAGACCGTTGATGATCTGTTGCAGCAATATTTCCATAGAAATTCTCCGTTTTTGTACCGGCCGGATGGCCAGGTTGAGCCAGGTTTGCCTGGCCAGGCCTTTTGTTGAGTGACAGGCGCTGCCTTGTGGGCAGCAACCGTCATCTAGCAAAAAACCCGCCAAGCAGCTCCATGGGCGGGTTTGTGTAGGCGATTGTAGCCAAGGGTACTACTGACAAAAACGGGGGTTTGACGGGGGTTTACCCTTGACGAATCACCCTATCAGGGCGATTTTTTCTTGATTAGTTTTTCTCATCATTGAGGCGCTTGAGTTCGCGAAGCTTATCTGCAATGCGAATCTCCAGGCCACGCTCCACAGGCCGGTAGAAGCTGGGCGGCGCCATCCCGTCGGGCCAATAGCGCTCACCTGCGGCAAAGCCGCCTTCTTCGTCATGGGCATAGCGGTAGTTCTTGCCGTAGTCGAGGTCTTTCATGAGCTGCGTGGGTGCGTTGCGCAGATGCATGGGCACCGGTCGCGTGCCGTCCTTCCTGACCAGCGCCTTCGCTTCGTTGAAGGCCTTGTACACGGCGTTCGATTTGGGTGCCACGGCCAGGTAGATCACGCATTCGGCCAGCGCCAGCTCACCCTCGGGCGTGCCCAGGCGTTCGTAGGTGTCGGCCGCCGCCAGCGCAAGCTGCAGCGCGCGCGGGTCGGCCAGGCCGACGTCCTCCGTCGCCATGCGGATCAGCCGGCGCGCCATGTAGCGCGGCTCGGCGCCGCCATCCAGCATGCGCACCAGCCAGTACAGCGCGGCGTCCGGGTCGGAGCCACGCACGGATTTGTGCAGCGCGCTGATGGTGTCGTAGAACTGCTCGCCGCCCTTGTCGTAGCGGCGCATGCGCTCGCCCAGCACCTTGAGCAGCCAGGCGTCGGTCACTTCGTCCAGCTTTTCGGCGCGGGCGGATACCGCCAGGGTTTCCAGCGTGTTCAACAGCCGCCGCGCATCGCCGTCGGCATAGGCCACCAGCCGTTGGAGCGCGGCCTGCTCCACGGGGGGCACGGCGTCAATGGCCTGCGCCCGCGCCACGATGTGGCCCAGGTCTTCTTCGTCCAATGACTTCAGCACGTAAACGGCCGCGCGCGACAGCAAGGCCGAGTTGACTTCGAACGAAGGGTTTTCGGTGGTGGCGCCAATGAAGGTGAACAGGCCGCTTTCCACGTGGGGCAAGAAGGCATCCTGCTGGCTTTTGTTGAAGCGGTGCACTTCATCGACGAACACGATGGTGTGGCGCTGCTCCAGCCCGTCGCGTGCGCGCTGGGCCGCGTCCACCGCCTCACGGATGTCCTTGACGCCGCCCAGCACCGCGCTGATGGTGATGAACTGCGCGTCAAACGCATCGGCCATCAGCCGCGCGATGGTGGTCTTGCCCACGCCAGGCGGGCCCCAGAGGATGCAGCTGTGCGGCTGGCCGGACTCAAACGCAATGCGCAGCGGCATGCCCGCGCCCAGCAGGTGCTGCTGGCCGATGACTTCGCCCAGCGTGCGGGGGCGCAGGCGTTCGGCCAGCGGCAAATGGGGCGTAGGCCGTGTGCTCAAGTGCCTACTGACGGATCACGTCGGCGCCCGCCGGCGGCTTGAACTGGAACGCGTCGGGCGCCAGCGTGACGTTGGTCTGCAGGTTGGCAAAGGTCAGCAGCGAACGCTGGCCAAAGCTGTCCAGGATCTCCAGCGCGGCGAGATCCGCGCCCTTGAAGCCCACGCGCACATGCTGCAGCTGGCCGTCCCGGGTCCTGGGCGTGGCTTGCACCCACTGCAAGCCGTCCCTGTCGGCCGCCGGTTGCAGGGCAAAGTCCTTCTGCAGTGCGCCCAGATCGGGCGCGGCCGCGATCAGCGCCGCCGGTGTGGTGCCCAGAACAGCCGCCTGCTTGCGCGCGGTGACCTGGTTGAGGTCCACGTCGTGCAGCCACAGCGTCTGGCCGTCGGCCACGATGGTCTGCTCAAACGGCTTTTTGTAGTGAAAGCGGAAACGGTTGGGGCGCGAGAACTCGAACGTGCCACTGGATGTCTTGGTGCGCGCGGCCTGGCCGTCGCGCGAAGGGGACGTCACCACCTGGGTGAATTCGGCCTTGCCGCTTTTCGCGCCTTTGACAAAGGCTTCCAGGCTGTCCATGCCTGCGGCGCCGGCTGCCGCCGCCCAGGCCGCCAGCAAGGCGAATGCCCATTGTTTCTTCATCGGTCTGCCTTGTTCAGTCGGCGCGCGAAGGCACCAGGATCTCACGCTGGCCACTGCCGCTCATGGCGCTGACCAGCCCGGCTTTTTCCATATCTTCCACAAGGCGCGCCGCGCGGTTGTAACCAATCTTCAGGTGGCGCTGCACCAGCGAGATGCTGGCTTTGCGGTTCTTGAGTACGACTTCCACGGCCTGGTCGTACATGGGGTCTTTCTCGCCGCCTGCGCCATCGCCCGCCAGATCGCCGTCCTCACCATCGACCGTGCCACCTTCGAGCACGCCTTCGATGTAGTTGGGCTCGCCCCCCTGCTCTTTCAAGTAGGCCACGACGCGGTGGACCTCGTCGTCGCTGACGAACGCGCCATGCACGCGCACCGGCAGGCCGGTGCCGCTGGCCATGTAGAGCATGTCGCCCATGCCCAGCAGGGCCTCGGCACCCATCTGGTCCAGGATGGTGCGGCTGTCGATCTTGCTGGACACCTGGAACGCGATGCGCGTGGGGATGTTGGCCTTGATCAGGCCGGTAATCACGTCCACGCTGGGCCGCTGGGTGGCCAGGATCAGGTGGATGCCGGCCGCGCGCGCCTTTTGCGCCAGGCGGGCAATCAGTTCCTCGATCTTCTTGCCCACCACCATCATCAAGTCGGCCAGCTCGTCGATCACCACCACGATGTGCGGCAGGCGCTCCAGCGGCTCAGGGCTGTCGGGCGTGAGGCTGAACGGGTTGTAGATGAATTCCTCGCGGGCCTTGGCTTCGTCAATCTTGTTGTTGTAGCCACCCAGGTTGCGCACGCCCAGCTTGCTCATGAGCTTGTAGCGCCGCTCCATCTCGGCCACGCACCAGTTCAGGCCATGCGCGGCCTGCTTCATGTCGGTGACCACCGGCGCCAGCAGGTGCGGAATGCCTTCGTACACCGACATTTCCAGCATCTTGGGGTCGATCATGAGCAGGCGCACATCACGCGCCTCGGCCTTGTAAAGCAGGCTCAGGATCATGGCGTTGATGCCCACCGATTTGCCGGAGCCCGTCGTGCCAGCCACCAGCACATGCGGCATCTTGGCAAGGTCAGCCACCACGGGGTTGCCGATGATGTCCTTGCCCAGGCCCATGGTCAGCAGCGATTTGCCTTCGTTATAGACCTGCGAACCCAGGATTTCGCTCAGGCGGATGCTCTGGCGCTTGGCGTTGGGCAGTTCCAACGCCATGTAGTTCTTGCCGGGAATGGTTTCCACCACGCGGATGGACACCAGGCTCAGCGAGCGGGCCAGATCCTTGGCCAGGCCGACGATCTGCGAGCCTTTGACCCCGGTGGCCGGCTCGATCTCGTAGCGCGTGATCACCGGTCCGGGTTGCGCCAGCACCACGCGCACTTCCACGCCAAAGTCCTTGAGCTTTTTCTCGATCATCCGGCTGGTCATTTCCAGCGTTTCGGGCGACACGGTTTCCTGGCGGGCCTGCGGGCCGTCCAGCAGGTCCACCTGGGGCAGCTTGCTGTCGGGCAGTTCGGTGAACAGCGGCTTCTGGCGTTCCTTGGCCACGCGCTCGCTCTTGGGTGCGTCCACGAGCACCGGCTCGATCATCAACGGCGTGGGGTGATGCTCTTCGATTTCAATGCGCTCTTCGAGAACGATTTCCTCGCGCTCGCGGGCGGCACGCTGGCCCACGGCCAGGTCTTGCGCCACTTCGCGTTTTTCACGGCGGGACTCGATGAAACCGTCAATCCACGCCCCCAAACGCTCAGCCGTGTGGCTCCATGAGAACCGGAAGACCAGCGCCGCGCCCAGCACCGTCAGCGCAATGAAGACCAGGCCCGAGCCGGTAAAGCCCAGCCACTGCACGCCGGTGGGGCCCATCAGATAGCCCAGGGCGCCACCCGCGTGGCCGGGCAGGCGCGGCTCAAAGCGGTACAGCCGCGACCATTCCAGCGCGGTACTGGCACACAACAGCACCGCCAGGCCCACCCAGAAAGCCGTGCGCGTGCGGCTAAACCGCGGTGGCTGCGCCGCGGGCACAGGTGCGTTGCCGCGCATCCATCGCGCCAGCGTCGCCATCCAGGCCCGCACACCCGCGGCAAAGCACCACCAGACGGAAAAGCCCAGCGTGAAATAGCTCAGGTCCGCCAGCCACGCACCGAGACGGCCCCCCCAGTTGCGGATGGCACCGCCCGTGCCGGTGGTAGACCAGGCGGCATCCTGCGCAGAGTGGCTGACCAGCGCCAGCAGCCAGAACACCAGCGCCACCAGCCCCAGCACCAGGGCGATTTCATGGGCAAAACGGGCCACGCCCGGGCGGGGCTGGGCAGCCTCTGCGCGAGAGGTATTCAGAGTGTTGAGCGAGTAAGTCATGGCAGCCGCGCTAGCTTAACGCAGCAGCGGCCGGCCAGGCCCATGCAGGCCAGCACGGGCCGCTCAGCCCAGCGTGGTCAGCCGGTCCTTGATCAGCATGGAGCCGTCGGCACGGGTTTCGATGAAGCCGCGGTCCTCCAGGTCTTTCATGACACGGCTGACCATTTCGCGCGAAGCGCCCACCATCTTGGCAATGTCCTGGCGGGAAATCTTGTCGCGGATGGTCATTTCACCGTCGCGGTCCGGCACCGCGAATTCAAGCAGCGCGCGGGCCACGCGGCCATATACGTCCATCAGCGCCAGCGACTCGATCTTACGGTCCGCCTGGCGCAGGCGCTGGACCAGCCCCTTCATGATGGCGTACGCCATGGAGCTGTTCTCAGGCAGGCAGCGCGCAAACTCGGCACGCCCCAGAACCAGCATGTCCGTCTGCACTTCGGCACGGCAGTTGGCCGAGTGGGGCTCGTTGTCGATCAGGCTCATCTCGCCGATGTAGTCGCCCGGCTGCAACGTGGCCAGGATCACCTCGCGCCCGCGCTTGTCCGACGTGACGACGCGCACCCGGCCGGTGAGGATGATGAACAGCGTGTTGGATTTCTCGCCCTGCTCGACAATGACCTCGCCCCGCTTGAAACGGCGCTTGACCACCGCTTCAGCGACCGATTCGGCCTGCCCCGCCGTCAGCAGCGCAAACAGCGGCACACGGCGTATCAGCTCCAGATTCGACAGCATCGACATTCTCAATTCCCTTCGGGTGGCCCAGACTATGTGGGTTCTTACAATGGCACAGATTGAAATTGCCAAGCACCTGCCAGCCGCGCAAGCTTGATACTTGCGTCCTCGTCCCCAAACTGTACACCGAGCTGTGGCGTTTTCCACACAAGTATTTACCATGTCCAATACCAAACACGCCAAAGTCCTGATCCTCGGTTCCGGCCCCGCCGGCTACACCGCCGCCGTGTATGCGGCACGCGCCAACCTCAATCCGGTGCTGGTCACCGGCATCGCCCAGGGCGGGCAACTCATGACCACCACCGAGGTGGACAACTGGCCTGCTGACGTGAATGGCGTGCAGGGCCCCGAGCTGATGCAGCGTTTTCTGGAGCACGCCGAGCGCTTCAAGACCGAGATCGTCTTCGACCACATCAATGCGGTGGATTTCAGCAAGCGCCCGTTCACGCTCAAGGGCGACAGCGGCGAATACACCTGCGACTCCCTGATCATTGCCACGGGCGCTTCGGCCAAGTACCTGGGCCTGCCCTCGGAAACCGCCTTCATGGGCAAGGGCGTGTCGGGTTGCGCTACATGCGACGGTTTCTTCTACCGCGACCAGGTCTGCTGCGTCATTGGCGGGGGCAACACGGCTGTGGAAGAGGCCCTGTACCTGTCCAACATCGCCAGCAAGGTGTACCTGGTCCACCGGCGCGACAAATTCAAGGCCGAGCCCATCCTGATCGACAAGGTCATGGAAAAGGTCAAGGCCGGCAAGATCGAACTGAAGCTGTTCCAGACGCTGGACGAGGTGCTGGGTGATGCCACGGGGGTGACCGGCGTGCGGCTGAAGCACACGCAGACCGGCGTGACCGAGGACTTGACGCTCAAGGGTTGCTTCATCGCCATCGGCCATGCGCCCAATACCGACATCTTCCAGGGGCAGCTGACCATGGAAAACGGTTATATCGTTACGCAAAGCGGCCTGAAAGGCTTTGCGACCATGACCAGCGTGCCCGGCGTATTCGCCGCCGGCGACGTGCAGGACCATGTGTACCGCCAGGCCATCACCAGCGCCGGCACCGGCTGTATGGCCGCGCTGGACGCTCAAAGGTATCTGGAGTCCACCCCCGAAGCGGCCTGACGGCCGCCTCCCCCTCAAGGGGGCGCCATCAGCGGCCCGGCAAAGCCGGTTCCGCGATGGCCCTGGTAAAAGTCCGCCTCACGCTATAATCACAGGCTTTGTTGGAATTAGCTGATTTCAGCCGGTTACCGCCCCCGTCAGGGCGAGGTGAGGCGCTCACGGGATGTGACCGCCGGTTTCAAGGAGTGCTCATGGCACGCGTCTGCGACATTACGGGCAAAGGCCCCATGGTCGGGAACAACGTTTCCCACGCCAACAACAAAACCAAGCGCCGGTTCCTGCCGAACCTGCAATACCGCCGTTTCTGGGTCGAGACGGAAAACCGCTGGGTTCGCCTGCGTGTTTCCAGCGCTGCGCTGCGCCTGATCGACAAGAACGGTATCGATGCCGTGCTCGCAGACCTGCGCGCACGCGGCCAAGCCTAATCCGGAGGAGCACCATCATGGCAAGCAAAGGCGGACGCGAAAAAATCAAGCTGGAATCCACCGCGGGTACCGGCCACTTCTACACCACCAGCAAGAACAAGAAGACGATGCCCGAGAAAATGGCGATCATGAAGTTTGATCCCAAGGCTCGCAAGCACGTCGAGTACAAAGAAACGAAGCTGAAGTAAGCCCCCCCGAAGCGGCCTTTGGCCGCCTCCCCCCAAGGGGCGCCATCAGCGGCCCGGCAAAGCCGGTTCCGCGATGGCACTGGAACAAAAAAGCCACCGCATGCGGTGGCTTTTTACTTGGTGGGTGCCGCTCGTTCAGGCGTGGGCTGAACGCAGGCGCATGGAAAACTGCTGCAGTTGGGCGATACCGCTTTCCTCGGCACGGCGGCACCAGGCTTGCAGATCGGCGGCGAGTTGTTCGCGCGAGTGGCTGGTGTTCAGCCACATCTGGCGCAGCTCTTCGCGCATGGTCACCATCTTGTCCAGCACCGGGTGGGCCGCGCGGGCCTGTGCGAGCTGCGGCAGGGCCGTGGCCGGCACCTTTTCCTCATCACGGTGCAACCAGCGCTTGGCGGTCTTGAGCAGGGACAGGTCACCCTGCTTGGCCTTGATGGATTCGATTTCGGCCTTGCAGACACGACGCATTTCACGCGCATAGCCCGCCATGACTTCGTACCGGTTGGTGATCAGCGCTTCCAGCGTCTTCTCGTCGGCCACAGGCTTGATGGCGCCCAGCTGAAGCTTGGGCGGTGTCTTCTTGACCTTGGCCCAGCCGATTTTCTGCATGAGGCTGATGTACATCCAGCCGATGTCGAACTCATACGGTTTGACCGAAAAACGGGCCGACGTAGGGTAGGTGTGGTGGTTGTTGTGCAGTTCCTCACCACCGATGATGATGCCCCAGATGCTCACGTTGGTGCTGGCGTCGGCGGACTCGAAATTGCGGTAGCCCCAGTAGTGACCGATGCCGTTGATCACGCCAGTGGCCATGACGGGGATCCAGGCCATCTGCACCGCCCACACGGCCAGACCGATGGCGCCAAACAGCGTCAGGTCAATGATGAGCATCAGGCCAACGCCTTGCCATGAATAACGGGTGTACAGATTGCGTTCGATCCAGTCATCCGGCGTGCCATAGCCATACTTGGCCATGGTCTCCATGTTCTTGGACTCTGCGCGATACAGTTCGGTGCCTTCGAGCAGCAGCTTCTTCAAGCCACGGGTCTGGGGGCTGTGCGGGTCTTCCTCGGTTTCGACCTTCGCATGGTGTTTGCGGTGAATCGCCACGAATTCCTTGGTCACCATGCCGGTGCCCAGCCACAGCCAGAAGCGGAAGAAGTGCGACGGGATCGGGCCGAGTTCCAGTGCGCGGTGCGACTGCGCACGGTGCAGGAAGATGGTCACGCCCATAATGGTCAGGTGCGTGGTCACCAGCGTGTACAGGACGATCTGCCACCAGGCGAGGTCCCACAGGCCATGGGCCAGCCAGTCAATTGCCGCGTTCAGAACGGCCCAATCAGGAAGTAGCATTGAATTCAATCTTTCGAGGGTAACGACGCCAGATGGTGCTGTTATGGAGTGTTCGCAAGCATTCTAAAGCCGGGGGCTCTGTATAAGTTGTGGATAACTTGACGTTTACCCCTGCTTTTCCATGCAACCCCAACTTTTGGCTTCAATTGCGCGTCCAGATTGCTGCAAAAAAGCCGTCTGTTGCATGCAGATGCGGCCATAAACGCAGAAATTGATTATCTTCAGCCCCGCCCCTGCAAAGATTGCCAGCGTTCTCCACCTTCAGCTGCGCCAGCGTGTCACCCGCCATCACGGCTGTGAAATCCGGGTGGGCGGCCGTGAATGCCTGCGCAATCGCCTCGTTTTCCTGCGGCAGCACGCTACACGTGGCATACAGCAGCCGCCCACCCGGCTTGAGCAGGCGCGCGGCGCTTTGCAGGATCGATGTCTGCTTGGCCACGAGCTCTTCCACCGATTTGGGCGACTGCCGCCATTTCAGGTCAGGGTTGCGGCGCAATGTGCCAAGGCCAGAACAGGGGGCGTCCACCAGCACGCGATCTATCTTGCCGGCCAGCCGCTTGATGCGTTCGTCACGCTCATGGGCAATGGCGGCCGGATGCACATTGGACAGGCCGCTGCGCGCCAGACGCGGTTTGAGCGCGTCCAGCCGGTGCGCGGAAGTATCAAATGCATACAGCCGGCCCGTATTGCGCATTGCGGCACCGACGGCCAGTGTTTTGCCGCCGGCACCGGCGCAGAAGTCCACCACCATCTCGCCGCGTTTTGCGTCCAGCAGCAGCGCCAGCAGCTGCGAGCCCTCGTCCTGCACTTCAATGGCGCCACGGGTGAAGGCATCCAGCCTGGCCAGCGCTGGCTTGCCTTCAATGCGCAGGCCCCAGGGCGAATACGGCGTGGGCACGGATGCGATGCCCGCCTGCTTCAGCTCTTTCTGCACCTCTGCGCGCTTGGCGGTCAGCGCGTTCACGCGCAGGTCCAGCGGTGCGCTGTGGCCCAGCGTTTCCACCAGCGGCCAGAAGCCGTCGCCCAGTTGGTCTTTCAGCGGCTGGACCAGCCATTCAGGCAGGTTATGGCGGTGCCGCTCCATCAGGTCGGCAGGATTGATGCTGTCACATTGGTCCAGCCAGTTTCTTTCCTGGTCGGTCAATGCGCTTTTGAGGAAGTCACGCGGCCCGTGAAAGCCCAGGATCGCCAGGCGGCGCTCCTTCGGGCCGCTGCCGGATGGCGCGAGGTGGTCAAACAGCAGCTTTTTGCGAAGGACGGTGTAGACCGTCTCCGCCAGGGTGGCGCGCTCACGCGGCCCCAGGGCGCGGTGATCGCGAAAGTAGCGGGATACGACGGAATCAGCGGGGTGCTCGAACCGCAGGGTGAGCGCGACGAGCTCGGCACAGGCGTCGAGCAGGGCTTTAGGATGCATGCGGGTATTGTCCCACTGCCAACCTGCCCTGACCTGAGCCATGAACAACACCGACTTGCCAGCACTGATTGAAACACCGCCCGGTCGCTACCGGCATTACAAGGGCATGCCCTATGAGGTGATCGGCACGGTGCGCCACAGTGAGACGCTGGAGCCCCTGACGCTGTACCGCGCCCTCTATGGCGAGCAGGGCCTGTGGGTGCGTCCAGCGGCCATGTTCAATGAAGAAGTGGTGGTCAACGGCGTGCGCCAGCCGCGGTTTGCCCGCGTCGATGCTTCATAGGCCCTGCAACAACGCGGCTATCGCTCGCGGATAGATCAGGTGCTCCTGGGTCAGCACGCGTTCAGCCAATGTCTGGGCCGTGTCGCCCGCCAGCACCGGCACCACAGCCTGGGCCAGGATGGGCCCATGGTCCAGCGCCGGGGTGACGCGGTGCACCGTGGCGCCGGCAACCTTGCAGCCGGCGTCAATGGCGCGCTGGTGTGTATCGAGGCCGGCAAAGGCCGGCAGCAACGACGGATGGATGTTCACAAGCCGTCCTTCGTAGCGCGCCACAAACGCGGGCGTCAGGATGCGCATGAAGCCAGCCAGCACCACCAGCGTGGGCTGCCGCCTGTCGATCACGGTGGCCAGCTCGGCGTCAAAGGCGTCACGGGTGGCAAAGCGCTTGTGGTCCACCACCTCCGTGGCAATGAGGTGCTCGCGCGCCAGCGCCAGGCCCGCCGCATCCGGCCGGTTGCTGATGACGGCCGCCACCTGGGCGCCAAAAGCCTTGCGCCAGTTGTCACGCTGGGCCGTGCGGACAATGGCCGCCATGTTGGAGCCGCTGCCCGAGATCAGAATCACGATGTTTTTCATTCGGACGGAATTATGACTTTGCGCCCCCTCTCCCCTCTTGAGGCCCGCGTGCTGGCCACGCTCATGGAAAAAGCCCGCACGGTGCCCGACAGCTACCCGCTGACCTTGAACATGGTGGTGGCTGGCTGCAACCAGAAAACCAGCCGCGAACCGCTGATGAACCTCGGTGATGCCGACGCTCAGGATGCGCTGGATTCGCTCAAGCTGCTGAGCCTGGTGTTTGAGTCCAGCGGCAGCCGGGTGGCGCGGTACGAGCACAACTTCCAGCGCGTGCTGGGTGTGCCCGAGCAATCCGCCGTGCTGTTGGGCCTGCTGATGCTGCGCGGGCCGCAGACGGCCGGCGAGCTGCGCATCAACAGCGAGCGCTGGTACCGCTTTGCCGATATTTCGTCGGTGGAGGCTTTCCTGGAGGAACTTCAGGATCGCAGCGCGGAAAAGGGCGGGCCGCTGGTGGCCCGGCTGCCGCGCTCGCCCGGCGCACGTGAGCAGCGCTGGGCGCATCTGCTGTGCGGCCCTGTGAGCGCTGATCTGCCCGCTGCCGGCGCCGACGCAGGCGGCGATTCGCCGGATGACACGCGGCGGCTGGACGCGCGCGTGCGTACGCTGGAAAGCGAGGTCGCCGCGCTGCGTTCTGCACTGCAAAATGTCCTTGAGCAACTCGGGATGTCACAACCCGGACACGGCAAATAGAACGACCGTGCATAAACTCGACGCGCACTGGAGACACCCTCATGGATTTGGCATTTACCCCTGAAGAGCAAAAGTTCCGCGAAGACATCCGCGCCTGGGTTCACGACAACCTGCCCAAGGATCTCTCGCACAAGGTCCACAACGCCCTGCACCTGACGCGCGACGACATGCAGCGCTGGGCGCGCATCCTGGGCAAGAAGGGTTGGCTGGGCTACGGCTGGCCCAAGGAATTTGGCGGCCCCGGCTGGACCGCGGTGCAAAAGCACCTGTTTGAAGAGGAATGCGCGCTGGCCGGCGCGCCGCGCATCGTGCCCTTTGGCCCGGTCATGGTAGCGCCCGTCATCATGGCGTTTGGCAGCCCTGAGCAGCAAAGGCGCTTTCTGCCCGGCATCGCCAGCGGCGAGGTATGGTGGAGCCAGGGCTACAGCGAGCCGGGCTCGGGCTCGGATCTGGCGTCGCTCAAGACCCGCGCCGAGCGCAAGGGTGACAAGTACATCGTGAACGGCCAGAAGACCTGGACCACACTGGGCCAGTATGGCGACTGGATGTTCAACCTGGTTCGCACCAGCACCGAGGGCAAGCCGCAGACGGGCATCAGCTTCCTGCTGCTGGACATGAAGTCACCCGGCGTCACGGTGCGCCCCATCATCATGCTGGATGGCGGCCATGAGGTGAACGAAGTCTGGTTCGACAACGTGGAGGTTCCCGCCGAAAACCTGATTGGCGAGGAGAACAAGGGCTGGACCTATGCCAAGCACCTGCTGAGCCACGAGCGCACCAACATTGCCGACGTCAACCGCGCCAAGCGCGAGCTGGAACGCCTCAAGCGCATTGCCAAGGCCGAAGGCGTTTACGACGACACGCGGTTCCGTGACGAAATCGCCAGGCTGGAGGTGGAGATCGTGGCGCTCGAGATGCTGGTGCTGCGCGTCCTGTCGGCTGAAAAGTCCGGCAAGAACTCGCTGGACATCGCGGGTCTGCTCAAGATCCGCGGCAGCGAAATCCAGCAGCGCTACAGCGAGCTCATGATGCTGGCCGCCGGCCCCTACAGCCTGCCCTTCATCAAGGAGGCCATGGAAGCCGGCTGGCAGGGCGACCACGTGGGCGCGGCCCATTGCGCGCCGCTGGCCGCCACGTTCTTCAACATGCGCAAGACCACCATTTATGGCGGCAGCAACGAAGTCCAGCGGAACATCGTGGCGCAAACGGTACTGGGTTAAGGAGACACAGCATGGATTTCGATTTTTCCGACGACCAGGAACAGCTGCGCGACGCGGTGCGCAAATGGGTCGACAAGGGCTATGGCTTCGAGCGGCGGTACAAGGCCGCCAAGGCGGGCGGCTTTGACCGCACGGCCTATGGCGAACTGGCCGAACTGGGCCTGTGTGGCCTGTACATCAGCGAGGCCGATGGCGGCCTGGGCATGGGCCCCGTGGAAGGCATGGTGGTGATGGAAGAGCTCGGCCGCGGCATCGTGCTTGAGCCTTTCGCCCAGACCCTGATTGCCGGCGGAGTGCTGGGCGGCTATGCCCCGCAACCCGTCAAGGACGCCTGGCTGGGCAGGATCGCCGCGGGCGACGCCCTGGTGGTGCTGGCCCACCAGGAGCGCAAGGCCCGCTACCGCCTGGACGTGTGCGAAACCACCGCGGTGCAGGCCGGCACCGGCTGGAACCTGAGCGGCGCCAAGAGCATGGTGCCCGCGGGTGACCAGGCCGATGCCTTCCTGGTACCGGCCCTGGCCAACGGCAAGATGGCGCTGTTCATCGTCGAGCGCACCGCCAGCGGCGTGGCAACCCGAGGCTACATCACCCAGGATGGCAGCCGCGCCGCCGAGCTGACCCTGGCCAACGCACCCGCCGCCCTTGTCACAGCCGAAGGCCTGGTGGCGCTGGAGCATGCCGTGGACATCGGCATTGCCGCGCTGTGCGCCGAGGGTGTGGGCGTGATGGAAAAGACCCTGGCCATCACCGTGGACTACATGAACACGCGCAAGCAGTTTGGCGTGGCGATCGCGAGTTTTCAGGCGCTGCGCCATCGCGTGGCCGACATGAAGATGCAGCTGGAGCTGGCGCGCTCCATGAGCTATTACGCAAGCCTCAAGCTCAACGCGCCGGCCGACGAGCGCCGCCGCGCCATGGCACGGGCCAAGTACCAGCTGGGCACATCGGCGCGTTTCATCGGCCAGCAGTCGGTGCAGTTGCATGGCGGCATTGGCGTGACCGATGAATACATCGGCAGCCACTACTTCAAGAAGCTCACCCAGATGGAAATGACGCTCGGGGATACCCTGCACCATCTGGGGGAAGTCTCCGCAAGAATGCAGGACAGTGCAGGCGTGTTTGCCTGAAAGAAGGTACATCCATGATGTTGCGCAGATCGCTGTTGGGGCTGGCCTCGTGTGTGGTACTGCTGGGCGGCTGCGCCGCACCGCCGCAGATGGCGCAGGTGCCGCCCATCGTCTTTGTGCACGGCAACGGTGACACGGCCGCGCTGTGGCAGACAACGCTGTGGCGCTTTGAATCCAATGGCTGGCCGCGCACGCACCTGCATGCGATTGACATGCCCTACCCGCTTGCGCGTGACGACGACGGCAAGGCGCAGCCGGGGCGCAGTTCCACCGCCGAACACATGGCCTACCTGAAGGCCGAGGTGGACAAGATCCGCCAGGCGACCGGCACCGACAAGGTCGTGCTGATCGGCAATTCGCGCGGGGGCAACGCCATTCGCAACTACATCCAGAACGGCGGCGGCGCGGGTGCCGTGAGCCACGCCATCCTGGGGGGCACGCCCAATCACGGGGTGTGGTCCATTCCCGGTTTCCGGGAGGCCAATGAATTTGCGGGCACGGGCCCATTCCTGAAAGGCCTGAACGCGCCCAAGAATGCCGCGGGCGACGAGGTGACGGGCCCCGTGAAGTGGATGACCATCCGCTCGGACAACAATGACAAATTCGCCCAGCCCGACGGCCAGTGGATCGGCATGGCGGGCAAGCCCACCGGCGTGACCTTCGCCGGACCCGAGCTCAAGGGCGCCACCAACGTGGTCATCCCCCGCATCGATCACCGCGAGACTTCGTTTTCGCCGGCCGCGTTTGACGCCGCCTACCGGTTCATCACGGGCCAGACGCCCCGCGTGCCGGCCATCGTGCAGCAGGAGCGGCCCGTGCTCAACGGCAAGATCAGCGGCCTGGGCGTGAATCCGTCAGACCCGGCCACTGGCAACTTCGCCAACAACCTGCCTCTGCCCGGCGCCAGCATCGAGATTTACGCCACCGACCGGACTTCGGGTGCCCGCCAGGGCGCTGCGCTGCATCGCAAGACGGTGGGCCCGGACGGGATGTGGGGCCCCTTCACGGCGCAAGCCGGCACCGCATACGAGTTTGTGGTCAGTGCGCCCGGCTACGCCACGGCGCACATTTACCGCAGCCCGTTTGCGCGCTCCAGCGACCTCGTGCACTTCCGGGCAGAACGGCTGGCCGAGGCAGACAGGAGCGCAGGCGCCGTGGTGGCATTTACCCGTCCCCGGGGTTATTTCGACCCGCCGCGCGACACCATGCGGCTGGACGGGCAGACCCGGCTGCCGGGCGTGACCCCCGGCGCCGGAGTGGCCAGCAGCCGCCTGCGGCTGGCCACAGCGGATTCACGCCCGGTTCAGGCGGAATTCAATGGCGAACAGCTGACGGGCCGGACCTGGCCCGCAAGGGACAACCGGGTGACCGTCCTTGAGTTGACTTACTGAGTTTTGCCAATTCCGTCACAGGTCGCTGGGGCCCCTGCCACGTCAGCTTCGAGGCGCGCCGCAGACGCGGCAATCACGCAACAATTTGTATCAGAACTGTTGCCTTCTGACGTAAGATCGCGGTGATTGCGGCGCCTGAAAAAGGGTGCCGCCCTGTCATCCCGAAACTCAATGCCCCGCCCTTTGGCCCTGTTTGCACGCATCACCTTGGCACTGAGGCTGCTGGGCGCAGCCTTTTTGCTGCTGGGCGCAGGCTGGGCCCATGCGGTGCCTTCGGCGTGCACCGCGCTGTGGGGGCTGGACGGGACGACGCTGAGGTACTTCAACAGCGCCAACAGCACCTGGATCACGGCCGCGAACACGGGGGTCACCGGCAACGCGCTGTCTGCCTTTGAAGGCGATGGCACCCTGTATTTCGCCAGCCAGGTCGGCGCGCCGCGAACCATGTACCGCGCGACGTTCAACAATGCGACGGGCGCCATCGACATCGCGCAGGTCAGCGCGACCCCCATCTCTGTCCCTGCTGCCATTACCTACACCACGACTGCCGGCGCGCAGGCCACCATTACCGCGCCATCCATGGTGGGCGCCACCTTCGACCGCGACACCGGAAGTCGGCGCATGTTCCTGTATATCACCACGGGCGCGGGGGCTGGCGCCGTGCCCAACCTGCCGGTGGCCGGCGGCGGCACGTCTTCACTGGCAGCTCTGGGCGTCCTGGATCCCGAAGACCCCGCCAACGTCAGCTGGACCACGATCTATCAGACGACCGGCACCGGCACGGTCACGTACCCGCGAGTCGGTGGCAGTGGCGACATCTTTGCCGACCAGCAAACCGGCGCGCTCTGGATTGCCACCAATACGCCCAACAACTACATGCTGGAGCTGGGCCTGACCTACTCCGGCTTCACGATCTCAAGGGCCCAGGTACTGGGCAGCGCGTCCATACAGGTATCCGCAGCCAACCTGCAAAGACAGCCGGCCTCCGTGGCGGTGGATCCGACATCGGGGCTGGTGTACATCTCGGATGCGGCCACGCCAGCCACCTGGCGGCTGGCCGACCACACAACCAATCCGGTTGTCGGCACCCTGGTGACCAGTGCAGGCGCCATCGGTGACTCCGGAAACTGCGTGGCCCCGCCAGACCCACCCACCGTCACCAAGTCGTTCAACCCGACCACGGCGACCACGCCTGGCACGTCGCTTTTGACCATCACGATCACCAACCCGAACAAGGTGCCGATCTATACCACCGCCGCGATGACGGACACATTTCCGTCCGGCATGGTGGTTCATACCACCCCTGGCATCACCGGCACCTGCTACAGCGACGGAACCGCCCTGGGCACCCGGCCAACCAGCAGCACCCTGACAGGCGTGGCCGGGGCAACGTCGGCCGTGGTGGCTTCCGGCGCACTCATACCGGGCGGGACCACCAGCGGCGGCAGTTGCTCGTTCAGCATCCGGGTTTCTGCCACGGTAGCCAATCTTTACAGCAACGACATCCCGGCCGGTGCCTTGACCACCACAGCCGGCAGCAATACCGTGGCCGCATCGGCCAACTTCCAGGTGCAGAACATCTCCCTGCCGAATGCACCGACCATCAGCAAGTCTTTCAATCCGGTCACCTCGACGGGCACCACCGGGACGGCGACGCTCACCATCGTCATTTCCAATCCGAATACGGTCAGCAACACAGTCACCAGCATTTTCACGGACATCCTGCCGACGAACATGCGCATCGCCAACGCACCGACGCTGTCCGCGGCCTGTTTCTCCAATGGCGTCGCCGTGACGCGGCCTGCGGCCACCACGATTTCCGCCGTGACGGGGCGAACCACCCTAACAATCGCCCTGAACAGCGTGATACCGGGGGGCGCACTTCCTGCAGGAGGCAGTTGCAGCTTCAGCGTGCGGGTATCACAGACAGTAGCGGGCATCAGCGCGAACACCATCCCTGTGGGCAGCCTCACCACGGTTTCAGGCAGCAACGTGACGGAGGCCACGGCCACCTACTACCTGCGCGCCAGCGATTTCTCGGTCGTCAAGAGCCAGCGTGAAGGCGCCACGGGCGCCACCACCACGGCCAACATCGAAGTCGCATCCAACGTGACCATTTCCTACGTCATATCCATACGGAATACAGGAGGCGTGGCAGGTACGAGAACCTTCACGGACACCTTGCCAGCGTTGATCACACCGACCCTCTCCATGGTGACAGCCACTGTAGGGGGAGCGACAGCCTGCCGGCTCGTGACATCAACGGTGAGCGGAGCCACGCGGATCGTGGGTACCGTCACCGGTGCGCCAGATGACGGCGGGTGCGACATCACCATTGTCGCCAAGACCAGTATCACGTCCGTGGTTTCCACGGCAACCAACGTTGTCTTCCTCGGCACAGTCACAGGCGCGCTGGACACAGATGCATCCAACAACACATCCACCGTCGTGCTGGTGATCAAGCCAGCCGCCAACCTGACCATTTCCAAGGATGACGGCAAAACGGTCCTTCTCACGGGTTCGACCAATGCCTACACCATCACGGTGGCCAATGGAGGGCCGGCTGACGCCGACGGGGCGGTGCTGAAAGACCCTGCGGCCACAGGCCTGAATTGCACGGACATCACCTGTACAGAATCAGGAGGTGCCAGTTGTCCATTACCGGCGCAGCTGTTTGTCAGCGCATTGCAGTCCGGCACCGGCCTGGCAATACCGACATTCCCGCCGGGCGGTACGGTCACGTTCGTGCTGACATGCACCGTCACCGCGACCGGGGAACCCTGAGGGAGTAGTCCGTCCGCCGCCAGCCGCAGCGCGGCGCTAACAGGCGTGCAATCTGGAACTGCGCGGCAGGTGCGCCATCAGGAACTCCATCTGGTCCGCCAGGATGCGGCGGTTGCGCAGGATGAAGTCCTCCCACAGGCTGGGCACGTAGGGCGCGTACAGCAGCGGCATGTGCGCCTGCTCGGGCGTGCGGCTGCTCTTGCGGTGGTTGCACGCGCGGCAGGCCGTCACCACGTTCATCCAGTGGTCGCGGCCGTTCTGCGCAAACGGGATGATGTGCTCGCGCGTGAGCTCGTCTTCGTGGAAATGGTTGCCGCAGTAGGCGCAGACATTGCGGTCGCGCGCGAACAGCTTGCTGTTGGTCAGGCCGGGCTTGAGGTCAAACGGGTTGATGTTGGGCACACCCTTGGTGCCAATGATGCTGCTGACCGTGATGACCGACTGCTGCCCCGTGACGGCGTTGTGGCCGCCCCTGAACACCGCCACCTCGGCGCCGACTTCCCAGCGCACTTCCTCGGCCGCATAGTGCAGCACGGCCTGCTCCAGCGAAATCCACGACTGCGGCAAACCTTGGGCAGACAGCTTCAAGACCTTCAAAACACGCCTCCATCAGGGATGAAAAACCGTTAAGCAGACCAGCGCATCGCAGGGCGGCGATGTGCAGCACAATATACCCTGTTTTCGTGACGGCACTGCACCGCAGCAAGGCCCGGCGCCGGGCGGGCGTGCAGTGGCTGCTATCAAAAAGATACCAACACCCCAGCGTCATGCGCATCTTCAGAGGCTTCAACCATCCCGGTCTTGCGCCAGCCTGCGCGCTGACCATCGGCAACTTCGACGGCGTGCACCGTGGCCACCAGGCCATGCTGGCCTTGCTCAGAAACGAGGCGCAGCACCGCGGCGTGCCCAGCTGCGTCATGACGTTCGAGCCGCACCCGCGCGACTACTTTGCCGCGGTGGCCCGCAAGCCCGAGCTGGCGCCTGCCCGCATCGCAACGCTGCGCGACAAGCTGTACGAGCTGGCGCAATGCGGCGTGGACCAGTGCGTGGTGCTGCCGTTCAACGCGGCGCTGTCTTCACGCCCACCCCGGGCATTCATTGACGATGTGCTGGTGCGCGGCCTGGGCGTGAAGTACGTGCTGGTCGGTGACGATTTCCGCTTTGGCGCCAAACGCGCGGGTGACTACGCCATGCTGGACGCCGCGGGCGGCCCAGCCGGCTTTGACGTGGCCCGCATGAACAGCTACGAAGTCCATGGCCTGCGCGTATCCAGCTCGGCGGTGCGCGATGCGCTGGGCCAGGGCCGCATGGACGACGCGGCGGCGCTTCTGGGGCGTCCCTACAGCATCAGCGGCCACGTGGTGCACGGGCGCAAGCTGGGCCGCATGCTGGGCCAGGACGCGCGGCATCCCATGGGCATGCGCACGCTGAACCTGCGCTTTTCGCACTGGAAGCCCGCCGCCAGCGGCATTTTTGCCGTGATGGTCCATGGCCTGGGCGAGCCGCTGCCGGGTGTGGCCAACCTGGGCATCCGTCCGTCCCTGGATGCCAATGACGTCAACGGCGGGCGCGTGCTGCTGGAAACCCATTGCCTGCAGTGGCCCCAAGCCCTGGGCCCCGAGGGGGCGTACGGTAAAATCATCCGCGTGGAACTGCTGCACAAACTGCACGACGAACTGAAGTACGACAGCCTGGATGCCCTGACAACCGGCATCGCGAAGGACTGCGACGACGCGCGCGCCTGGTTCGCTGCGCGAATTTGAAGGGGCCGCGGGTGGCCCCATCCGCTACATGCCCCGCTCCCCGCACCCTTTTTGTGAGGCCCTGCCCGCAGCGCAGGCCTCCCGGCCCCGAACCTGTTTGAAGCCCGCCCATGAGCACCGACAAAGTTGATTACCGCGCCACACTGAACCTGCCCGACACCGCGTTCCCGATGCGCGGCGACCTGCCCAAGCGCGAGCCGCAGTGGGTCAAGGAATGGGAAGACCAGGGCCTGTACAAGCGCCTGCGCGAAGCCAGTTGCAACCGCCCGAAGTTCATCCTGCACGACGGCCCGCCCTATGCCAACGGCCAGATCCACATGGGCCATGCGGTCAACAAGATCCTGAAGGACATGATCGTCAAGGCGCGCCAGCTCAAAGGCATGGACGCGCAGTACATCCCTGGCTGGGATTGCCATGGCCTGCCGATCGAAAACGCGATCGAGAAAAAGTACGGCCGCAACCTGCCGCGCGACGAGATGCAGGCCAAGAGCCGGGCTTTTGCGACCGAGCAGATCGGCATCCAGATGGCGGACTTCAAACGCCTGGGCGTGCTGGGCGACTGGGAGCACCCGTACCGCACCATGGACTTCAGCAACGAGGCCGATGAAATCCGCGCCTTCAAGCGCGTGATGGAGCGCGGCTTTGTGTACCGCGGCCTCAAGCCCGTGTACTGGTGCTTTGACTGCGGCAGCTCGCTGGCCGAGTTTGAAATCGAATACGCTGACAAGAAGAGCACCACACTGGATGTGGGGTTCAAGTGCGCCGAACCTGGCAAGCTTGCAGCAGCCTTTGGCCTGGGTCCCCTGGACAAGGATGCGTTTGCCGTCATCTGGACGACCACCGCCTGGACGATTCCCGCCAACCAGGCGCTGAACCTCAACCCCGAAATCATTTACGCGCTGGTGGACACGCCGCGCGGCCTGCTGGTGCTGGCTGAAACGCTGGTGGACAAATGCCTGGAGCGCTACCAGCTCACCGGCACCGTGCTGGCCACGGCCAAAGGCGAGAAGCTCAACCTGATCAACTTCATGCACCCGTTGCACGATGTCGATGCGGGTTACCGGCGCTTCAGCCCGGTGTACCTGGCCGATTACGCCACCGCTGACGATGGCACGGGTATCGTGCATTCGTCGCCCGCCTACGGCCTGGACGACTTCAACAGCTGTGTGGCCAACGGCATCGCCTACGACGACATCCTCAACCCGGTGCAGGGCAATGGCGCTTACGCGCCGGACTTTGCGCTGTTTGGCGGCCTGAACATCTGGAAGGCCGTGCCCCAGATCATCGAGGCGCTGCGCAATGCGGGCCGCCTGTTCGCCACGCACGACATCACCCACAGCTACCCGCATTGCTGGCGCCACAAGACGCCGGTGATCTACCGCGCGGCCGCGCAGTGGTTCATCCGCATGGATGAGGGCGAAGGCGTCTTCACCACCGACAAGGCGCCCAAAACACTGCGCCAGCTGGCGCTGGACGCGATCGAGCAGACCAGCTTCTACCCCGAGAACGGCAAGGCCCGCCTGCGCGACATGATCGCCGGCCGGCCCGACTGGTGCATCAGCCGCCAGCGCAGCTGGGGCGTGCCGCTGCCACTGTTCCTGCACAAGGACAGTGGCGAGTTGCATCCGCGCACCCTGGACATCCTGGACCTGGCCGCCAGCATCGTGCAAAAGGGCGGCATTGAGGCCTGGAGCAAGGCCACGCCCGAGGACATCCTGGCGCAGGTAGGCAGTGCGGCAGATGCTGCCAGCTACACCAAGAGCAGCGACATCCTGGAGGTCTGGTTTGATTCCGGCACCACCCACACCACGGTGCTCAAGGGCTCCCACCCCGGCGCCGGGCACGACAGCGGCCCCGAGGCCGACCTGTACCTGGAAGGCCACGACCAGCACCGCGGCTGGTTCCACAGCTCCCTGCTCACGGCCTGTGCCATGTACGGCCGCGCGCCCTACAAGGGCTTGCTGACCCACGGCTTCACGGTGGACAGCCAGGGCCGCAAGATGAGCAAGTCGCTGGGCAACGGCGTGGACCCGCAGGAAACCAGCAAGAAGCTGGGCGCGGAAATCATCCGCCTGTGGGTGGCGGCGTCGGACTATTCCGGCGACATCGCAGGTGACGACAAGATCCTGGCGCGCGTGGTGGACGCCTACCGCCGCATCCGCAATACGCTGCGCTTCCTGCTGGCCAACATCAGCGACTTTGACCCGGCCAGGGACGCCGTGCCGCTGGACCAGCTGCTGGAGATCGACCGCTACGCCCTGGGCCGCGCGTCGCAGTTCCAGGCCGAGGTGCTGGCCCACTTTGAGGTGTATGAATTCCACCCCGTGGTGGCCAAGCTGCAGCTGTACTGCAGCGAGGACCTGGGCGGTTTTTACCTGGACATCCTCAAGGACCGGCTGTACACCACGGCGCCCAAATCGCTGGCGCGGCGCAGCGCGCAGACCGCGCTGTGGCACATCACGCACGCCATGCTGCGCTGGATGGCGCCGTTCCTGAGCTTCACCGCCGAAGAAGCCTGGAAGGTGTTCGGCACCTCGGAGTCGATCTTCCTGGAAACCTATGCGCAGCTGCCGGCGGCCGATGAGGCGCTGCTGGCCAAGTGGAAAGATATTCAGCAGGTACGTGAGTTGGTAAACAAGAAGATTGAGGAACTGCGCGCGGAGGGCAAATTGGGCTCATCTTTGCAGGCCAATGTGAGAATTCAGACTCAAGGAGTGCCGCTCGCCGAACTTGCTTCACTTGGCGATGATTTGAAATTCGTGCTTATTGCCTCGAAGGTCGAACTTGAAGAGGCGATTGGAGCTCCCACTCAAATCTTGGTTGCGACATCCACCGCCGCCAAATGCGAACGCTGCTGGCACTACCGCGACGACGTGGGCCATGACCCTGCGCACCCCACCCTCTGCGGCCGCTGCACCAGCAACCTGTACGGCACCGGTGAAGACCGGAAGTACGCCTGATGGCCAAGACCACCTTCACACGCTCGTCTGGCGGCAGCCTGCTGCCGTGGCTGGCGCTGGCGCTCATCATCCTGATCGCCGACCAGTTCACCAAGGTGCTGATCCTGGGCTACTACAAGCTGGGCGACAGCACATACGTCACCAGCTTCTTCAACGTCGTGCGGGTGCACAACACCGGCGCGGCGTTCTCGTTCCTGGCGTCGGCCTCGGGCTGGCAGCGCTGGTTCTTCACCGGCATCGGCATTGCCGCGGCGCTGTTCATCATCTGGATGCTGCGCTCGCACGCGGGCCAGCGCCTGTTCTCGTTCGCGCTGGCCTGTATCCTGGGCGGCGCCATCGGCAATGTGGTGGACCGCCTGCTGCACGGCTATGTGGTGGACTTCCTGGACTTTCACTGGGCGGGCTGGCACTTTCCGGCGTTCAACCTGGCCGATGCGGCCATCTCCACGGGCGCGGCCTGCCTGATCCTGGACGAGCTGCTGCGGGTGCGCCGGTCCCGGTAACCGCAACGTAATTTGCTGCGCTGCATCAGGCGTATAGTTGCCGCCTGAAGTAATGAAGCACCTGTTGAACCTTTTGGCGGCGATCGCGCTGCTCGTCTGGGGCACCCACCTCGTCCGAACCGGCATCCTGCGGGTGTTTGGCGCCAACCTGCGCAACGTTCTGGCGCACAGCATCAGCAACCGCTACGCGGCCGCCATCTCGGGCATTGGCGTCACGGCGCTCGTCCAGTCCAGCACCGCCACCGCGCTCATCGTTTCCTCCTTTGTCGGCCAGGGCCTGGTCACGCTGCCCCTGGCGCTGGCCGTGATGCTCGGCGCCGACGTGGGCACCAGCCTGATGGCCGTGGTGTTCTCGTTCGACCTGTCCTGGCTGTCGCCGCTGTTCATCTTTGCCGGCGTGGTGCTGTTCATCTCGCGCCAGAGCACCAACGTGGGCCGCTTCGGCCGCATCCTGATCGGCCTGGGCCTGATGCTGCTGGCACTGCGCCTGGTCACCGCCTCCACCGAGGTGCTCACCCAGGCACCGGCCGTCAAGGCCCTGCTGGCCTCGCTGGCCAGCGACTTGCTGCTGGAAATCACCATGGGCGCGGTGCTGGCCGTGGTGTCGTATTCCAGCCTGGCCATCGTGCTGCTCACCGCCACGCTGGCCGCTTCGGGCGTGATCCCGCTGGACGTGGCGCTGGGCCTGGTGCTGGGCGCCAACCTGGGCAGCGGCCTGCTGGCCGTGCTGACCACCGCCAAATCCACCGTCGAGGTCCGTCAGGTGCCCATGGGCAACTTCGTGTTCAAGGTCCTGGGCATCCTGATTGCCGCGCCGCTGCTGGGCCTGTGGCTGCGCCATGTGCGCCCCTACCTGGGCGACCCGGCCACCGTGGTGGTGATGTTCCACCTGACGTTCAACCTGCTGGTGGGCGTGGTGTTCATCGGGGTCACGCAGGTCGTGGCCGGCTGGGTGCAGAAGTGGCTGCCCAAGCCCGAAAAAACCCTGGCGTCCGGCCGTCCGCATCATCTGGACCCGTCCGCGCTGAGCACCCCGTCGCTGGCCATCTCATGCGCGGCGCGCGAAGCGCTGCATCAGGCCGACATCGTGGAGACCATGATGCTGGGCATGCTCAAGGTCATCAAGAACAACGACCTGCAGCTGGCCGAGGACCTGCGCAAGCTGGACGACACGGTGGACGAGCTGTACTCGGCCATCAAGTACTACCTGACCAAGATTTCCCGCGAGGCCCTGGGCGAGGAGGAAAGCCGGCGCTGGACAGACATCATCAGCTTCACCATCAACATGGAGCAGATCGGCGACATCATCGAGCGCGTGCTGATCGACATCGAGGACAAGAAGATCAAGAAAGGCCGCAGCTTCTCGGAAGCGGGCATGGCCGAGATCTGCGAGCTGCACGCGCGCCTGGTCGACAACCTGCGCCTGGGCATGAGCGTGTTCCTCAACGGCACGGTGCGCGATGCGCAGAAGCTGCTGGAAGAAAAGGCCCGGTTTCGCGACCTGGAGCGCGAATACGCCGCCACCCACCTGGGCCGGCTGTCAGACAACACCGTTCAGAGCATTGAAACCAGCTCGCTGCACATCGACCTGATCAGTGACCTGAAACGCATCAATTCGCACATCTGCTCCATTGCCTATCCGATCCTGGATTCGGCTGGTGCGCTGGCGCCCAACCGCCTGCGCCAGCCCGCCCTGATGGACGAGCAATAAAGGCCAGACAGGCCAGGCCCGCCCGGCTCAGCCCTGCAGGCCTTCGCGGCGGCCCCGCTCCTGGATGCAATATTCCAGCAGCGCATCGATTTCCGTTGATTTGTCAAAGACAGCATCCGCGCCCAGTTGCGCGCAGCGCCAGCGCACGTCGTTGGTGGCGTGGTTGCTGAGCACGATCATTTTCTGGCCGGGCTTGCGGTAGCGGCAGGCCTCCAGGATGTTCAGCCCGCTGCCTTCGCGCAGGAACAGGTCCACGATGGCCAGGTCCCAGTAGGCGTCGTTGCGGGCCAGCCATTCACGGCCTTCGTGCTCGGTTTCGGCAACGCCCACCGGCTCCACCAGCGCCAGCTCCTGCAGGGTTTCGATCAGGTTCTGGCGGATGGTGGGGCTGTCTTCGACGATATAGGCTCTGAACTTCATGGGTTTCTCCTGCCCGGCCCGCCGGGGGGCGCGCAAAGGGGCGATCAACTGCTGAAGTTACTGTAGGGGGTCAACGGGTTGGCGGGTGAAAGCAGTTGTGCCACACGCCTGTAGGATCAGAGCTAAAGCCCCATGGCGCACAGGACCAGGGCGGCCTCCAGCGTGAATTCATGGCGGTACAGCCGCTCAAGCGCTTCCTGACTCCGCAGGAGGCGGAATTCATCCACCTCGCCGTCCTGGTTGACGGGTTCCACGCCATCGGGCACGGTGCACTGGAACCAGTCCACCTGTTCCACCGTGTAGCCGCCCGCCGTCCCGCCGCCGGAGGGCCGGCGGATCGCCACCCGCCCGCCGTAGCGCAAGTCCTTCAGTTGCGCCAGCGCCAGGCCAGCCTCTTCATGGGTCTCGCGCGCCAGCGCCGCCTGCAGCGTATCGGCCGCCGGGACCATGCCGCCCATCAGCGTATCCCACAGGCCCGGGTCGTTGGGCTTGTCCAGCGCGCGGCGCTGGACCCAATGGCACCCGTCGGGGCTGCGCCCGGCCAGGTGAACCGCGTGCGTGGCAATGCCCAGCGGACGTACCGCGGCGCGCTCCACCGTTCCCAGCCGGTGGCCCTGTTCGTCGGTAACGGCCAGTTGCTCATCGCGCCAGGCGCCTGCCAGCCCGGCGTTGCGCAGCGCCCGCGCTATGTGGTCCAGCGCGGGCGTCAACGGGCCCGCGACCTGCCAGCCCGACCCGCTGCCGTGCGCCAGCGGCTTCAGCACATCCGCCAGCGCCGGCAACAGCGCATGGACAACGCCCGGCTCGACCGAGCCGATCCGCGCGGTGCCGGCCCACAGCGGCTCGCGCGGCAGCAGCGGCGGCTGGCTGGCCCGCGCCTGCAGCCCGGCCAGCCAGCCAGCATCGGGCACCGGCGGCGTCACAGTGTCAGGATGGTCGAGCCCGTGGTCTTGCGTGCTTCCAGGTCGCGGTGCGCCTGCTGCACGTCGGCCAGCGGATAGCGCTGGTCAATGCGGATCTTGACCTTCCCGCTTTGCACCACGGCGAACAGGTCGTCGGCCATGGGCTGGGTGGTTTCGTGCGACACGATGTGGCTGAACAGCGTCTGGCGCGTGACATAGATCGAACCGAGCTTGGCCAGCATCGCGGGCTCAAACGCCGGGGCCGGGCCCGAGGATGCGCCAAAGCTGGCCATCAGGCCAAACGGCCGCAGGCAGGCCAGCGACTTGTCCCAGGTGTCCTTGCCCACCGAGTCATACACCACCTTCACGCCCTTGCCGCCGGTGATGTCCTTCACGCGCGCGGCAAAGTCTTCCGTGGCGTAGTTGATCGCATGCGCCGCGCCATGCTCCTTGGCCAACGCGCATTTGGCGTCCGAGCCCGCGGTGCCGATCAGCTGCAGGCCCAGCGCGCGCGCCCACTGGCAGGCGATCAGCCCCACGCCGCCGGCAGCCGCGTGGAACAGCACGAAGTCGCCCGGCTGCAGGCCTTCCACCGGCAGCGTCTTGCGCAGCAGGTATTGCGCGGTCAGGCCCTTGAGCATCATGGCGGCGGCTGTCTCGAAGCTGATGGCCTCGGGCAGCCTGACCACGCATTTCGCCGGCATCACGCGCGCCTCGCAGTAGGCGCCCGGCGGCTGGCTGGCATAGGCCGCGCGGTCACCGGCTTTCAGGTGCGTGACGCCCGCGCCCACGGCTTCGATGATGCCCGCGCCTTCCATGCCGATAGTGGCCGGCATGGCCAGCGGGTAGGCGCCGGTGCGGTGGTAGACGTCGATGAAGTTCAGGCCAATGGCGTGATGGCGGATGCGGACCTCGCCGGGGCCGGGGTCGCCCACGCTCACCTCGACAAGCTTGAGTTCTTCGGGGCCTCCGTGCTGCGCGATCTGGACGGCTTTTGTCATGGTCTGGTTCCTCGGGTTGGGATGGGCTGAATGCTGCCATGAAACTGCAAGCCTTGCCGGTGCGAACCTTTGCAGAAGCCCTTACAGTCAGGCGCAGCCATGAACCAACGCCTGACCCTCGCCACCGCCGCCCTGCTGGTAGTCCCGCCGCTGCTGTGGGCCGGCAACGCCGTGGTGGGCCGCATGGTCACCGGCCTGGTGCCGCCCATGACACTGAACTTCCTGCGCTGGGTGGGTGCGTTCATCCTGCTGCTGCCGCTGGCAGCCTGGGTGCTGAAGCCGGGCAACGGCCTGTGGAGCCACTGGCGGCGCTACGCGCTGCTGGGCCTGTTGGGCGTAGGCGCCTACAACGGCTTGCAGTACCTGGCGCTCAAGACCTCCACCCCCATCAACGTGACGCTGGTGGCCGCCAGCACGCCGGTGTTCATGCTGGGCATGGGCGCGCTGTTTTTTGGCCAGACGATCACGCGCCGCCAGGTGCTGGGCGCGGCGCTGTCAATGGCCGGCGTGCTGCTGGTGCTGTGCCGCGGCCAGTGGGGCCTGCTCATGCAGGTGCGGCTGGTGCCGGGTGACCTGTACGTGCTGCTGGCCACGGCATCCTGGGCCTGGTACAGCTGGCTGCTCACGCGGCCTGGCGATGCGCCGGCCATCCGCGGCAACTGGGCCGCGTTCCTAATGGCGCAGATGGCCTTCGGCCTGCTGTGGTCCGGCGCGTTCGCGGGTGCCGAATGGGCACTGACGGATGCACACATCACCTGGGGCTGGCCGCTGGCGGCCACATTGCTCTACGTCGCAGTGGGCCCGGCCATCCTGGCCTACCGCTGCTGGGGCCTGGGTGTGCAGCGGGTGGGGCCGAACATCGCGGGGTTCTTCTCCAACCTCACGCCGCTGTTCGCCGCGCTGATGTCCACCGTGCTGCTGGGCGAAGCGCCGCGGCTGTACCACGGCATCGCGTTCGCGCTGATCGTGGGGGGGATTGTGGTGTCTTCGCGGCGCGGCTAAGTTGCTTGCCGGCGCTTCTTCTGGAACAGGCGTGCGGGGTACTCTGCTCCGCGAATGTCCTCCGGCGGGCTGCGCCCGCCTCCCCCTTGATTTCGCTGCGCAGAGCACCCCACCCACCTGTTCCCGCTGACACAGCGGCGCACCACCGTCAGCGCCAACCCGCGGACCAAAAGCAACAACCTAGAAAGTACCCGGATACGACCCGCCATCCGTCAGGATGTTCTGCCCGGTGATGTACCCCGCCTGCGCACTGCACAGGAAGGCACAGGCTGCACCAAACTCGGCCGGCGTGCCCAGGCGCTGCGCGGGGATCTGGGCCTCCTGGGCCTGGCGGATTTCTTCCACCGTCTTGCCGGTGCGCTTGGCCGCCGCGGCATTGGTCACGGCGATGCGGTCGGTATCAAACTTGCCGGGCAACAGGTTGTTCAGCGTCACGTTGCGGCCGGCCAGGCGGTTCTGGCGCGCCACGCCGGCCACAAAGCCGGTCAGGCCGCTGCGCGCGCCGTTGGACAGGCCCAGGATGTCGATCGGCGCCTTCACCGCGCCCGAGGTGATGTTCACGATACGGCCGAAGCCGCGCGCGGCCATGCCATCCACCGTGGCCTTGATCAGCTCGATGGGGGTGAGCATGTTGGCGTCAATGGCCTTGATCCAGGCGTCGCGGTCCCAGTCGCGAAAGTCGCCCGGCGGCGGGCCACCGGCGTTGGTCACGACGATGTCAAAGTCGCTGCGCCGCGCAAACACCGCGGCGCGGCCTTCAACCGTGGTGATGTCGGCCGCCACAAACTGCACAACGGCTGCGGCGGGCTTGGCCGGGTCGGCCAGCAGGGCGTCGGCGGCGGCCTTCAGTGCGTCGGCACCGCGCGCCACCAGCAGCACATGCGCGCCTTCGCGCGACAGCGCCTGCGCGCAGCCCAAGCCCAGACCCTTGCTGGCGCCGCACACCAGCGCCCATTTGCCCGCAATACCCAAATCCATAACAATCTCCGCTTTCTGGTTCCGACAAAAAGATCGAACACATGATACGGGCAGGGCATCTTTCTCTGGCGCGCGCAGGGCTTTTCACGGCGACGCTGGCAGCAGTCTTCACGCTGACCGCCACCGGCGCGCAGGCGCAACCGGTCGGCGGATCGGGTGGCGGATCCGGCGGGGGCAATGCCGTGACCGGCGCATTGCGCGGCATCACCAGCCTGTTCAACCGCGGCGGCGCGGGCAGCCCCGCCACCTTGCCCACCTCCACCATCGGCATCCGGGGCCTGGGCGCCGAAGACATTGCCAACGCCCAACCCAACCCCGCCGCCGTGAGCCAGATGGAAGCGCTGCGGCTGGATGAAGCCCAGGCCCGCAGCTTCGCCGCCGAAGCCGCGCTGGCACCCGTTGCGGTGGCACCCCTGCCCGCACCCGCCAGCGCGCCAGGGGCTGGCGGCACGGAGACCGCGCCATGAAAACACGCACCCTGGGCCTGCTGGCCCTGTGCCTTGCCACCGCTGGCGCGGTGCAAGCACAAAGCCCTGACGCCACCCGCGCCCTGAACCTGCTCAACTCGCTGATGCGCCCCGCTGCCCCCGCGGCGCTGCAGGCCGCGCCGGCAGCGGGCCGCGCCACCGACATGCTGCAGCTGCTGCAGCAGTCGCTGGACCAGATCGACGAGCCCCGCGAGATTGAAATCGGCCGCCAGCTGGCCGCCGTGCTGCTGGGCAGCAAGCCCCTGCATGCCGACATGAAGGTGCAGCGCTACCTGAACCAGCTGGGCCGCTGGATCAGCCTGCAGTCCGCGCGCCCGCAACTGCCCTGGAGCTTCGCCGTGCTGGACGACGCTGGCTACAACGCCTTCGCCGCGCCGGGCGGCTATGTGTTCGTGACGCGCGGCCTGCTGGAGCGCGTGGGCAGCGAAGCCGAGCTGGCCGGCATCCTCGCACACGAGATCATCCATGTGACCGGCCGCCATCACCTGAAAGCCATGCAGGCCAAGGCCCGCGCCGGGCTGCTGACGCAGGCGGTGGGCTCGCAGCTGAACAACAACCTGGGCGGTGCCGTCTCGGCACAGCTGCTGGCGCTGGGGCGCAACCTGTACGCCAGCGGGCTGGACCAGGGCGACGAGTTTGACGCCGACCGCAACGGCGTGGCGCTGGCCGCCCGCGCCGGCTTTGACCCGTATGGGCTGGTGACGGCACTGCAGCAGCTGCGCACCGCCACGCCCGACGACCCGCTGTTTGCGCTGTCGCTCAGCACCCACCCGCCCGCGCAGCAGCGCCTGGACCAGCTTACCCAGGCCATGGGCGACCGGCTGGCGGCGCTGGGGGGCAAGCCACCGGTGCCACTGGCGCAGCGGCTATCTCGCTGAGCGCGTAAAAACGAATATCCCGGTAATCACCAGCGCGGAGCCCGCCGCCACCCAGCCCGTGAACGGCTCACCCAGGATCAGCACGCCCATCACGATGGTGGACATCGGACCGATCATGCCGGTCTGCGCCGCCAGCGACGATCCGATCCGTTCAATGGCCATCATCACGAGCAGCACCGGCACAGCCGTGCACAGCGTGGCATTCAGCACCGACAGCCACAGCACTTGCGGCGCCACTGACAGCGCCGCGTCCAGCGGGCGCAGCAGCGCAAACTGGGCCAGGCAGCACAGGCAGGCGACCGACGTGGCCAGCCCCACCAGGCGCAGCGAGCCCAGCCGCTTGACCAGCTCGCCGCTGTACACCAGGTAGATCGCGTAGGTGACGGCACTGGTAAAAATCAGCGCGGCACCCCAGGCGGCCTGGCCGCCCTGAAGCTCGATCTCATGGCCAAACACCAGCACCACGCCCAGGTAGCTGAGGGCCATGCCGGCCAGCTGGATGCGCGTGAAGCGCCGCTTGTACAGCACCCAGCCCAGCAACATGACCAGCGTGGGATTCAGGTAAAGGATCAGCCGCTCAAAGGATGCGCTGACGTACTGCAAGCCCAGGAAGTCCAGGAAGCTGGACAGGTAATAGCCCGTCACGCCCAGGCCCACCACGCCCAGCCAGTCGCGGCGGGTGAGCGGCGCACGGCCCCGGCTGGCCCACCACGCCATGGCTGCAAAAATGGGTAACGCAAACAGCATGCGGAACATGATGAGCGTGACTGCATCCACCCCGTAGCGGTAGGCGAGCTTGACGATGATGGCCTTGCCGCTGAAGGCAATGGCGCCCGTGACGGCCAGCACCAGGCCGGTGGCCAGGCCCCTGGCGGCGGGCATCGGTGGCTGAGGGCTCAATCGCGGAACACCCGGCTGTGCAGGCGCCGCAGGGACCACCACACGCCCACCAGCACCACGGGAATGGCACATGCCGCGGTGGACTCGGCGCTGAACGGCCAGCCCAGCGCCTGGGCGCCCTTGGCCAGGTAGCTGACCAGCCCGGCGATGTAGTACGTGATGGCGGCCACCGACAGGCCCTCCACGGTGGACTGCAGCTTGAGCTGCAGCCCCTGGCGGCGGTTCATGGCGCCCAGCAGGGCCTGGCTGCTTTGCTGCTGCTCGATCTCCACCCGGGTGCGCAGCAGGTTGCTGATGCGTGACACGCGCTGGGACAGCGCGTCCTGGCGGCGGGTGGCCCACTGGCAGGTGCTGCGTGCGGGCGTCAGGCGCCGGTCCATGAACTCGCCAATGGTCTGCAAGCCCGCCAGGCGGGACTCGGCAATGTCGGCAATGCGCCGGTCCACCAGCTCGAAATAGGCAGCGCTGGCTGAAAAGCGCGAATGCGTGGAGGCGTACTGGCTTTCCACCTGGCCAGCCAGCTTGGTCAGCCGGTCCAGCAGCTGGGGTTCGTCGTTGCGCGTGGCCGTGCGGATGGCATCCGCCAGCGCGGCCAGCTCGCGCTCGGCATAGGCCAGCACGGCGGCGGCCTCGCGCGCCGCGGGCAGACCCAGCAGCGCGGCCATGCGGTAGGTGTCGATTTCCAGCAGTTGCTGCACCAGACGGCCCAGGCGCCGGGGCGTCATGCTGCCGGCCAGCAGCACCATGCGTGAATAGCCGTCGGCATGCACCGCGAAATCGGTGTACACCTCGCCGTGGCCATCCGCCACGGTGGACGCGACCAGCGTGTCCTCATGCAGCACATGTTTGAACAGCGAGCCGGTGCCCAGGCTTTGCGTGGGCAGCACCCACAGGTGCAGGCGCGCCAGGCACTGCCCGGGCAGACCGGCGGCCCAGGTCTGTGGCAGCACGTCTGCGGCTGTCGCCGGCTCACGCTCACCAAAGCCCTCGGCGTCCATGGCACGGGTGAACGTCCAGGTGACGAACTCGGTGTGCAGCTCCCAGCGCAGCCGGAACGGGCCCAGATCCATGCGCACATGGGTGGACGTGGCGTCGGGCAGCGGCAGGTGGTGCTCGCGCAGCAGTGCCGCCACATGGGCACGGCTGGCATCACGTTCAGCGGCGTCGCAGACCATCACGGTGTGCGATATCGCCAGCGGCGCATTCAGGGCTTCGGGCGGCCGCGCGTGGATTTCGTTGTGCAGTGCCATCCGCTCAGGATGGGTTTTAAAGGTCTGGTTGGTCATGCGTTCCCCGGGCGGCTATTCTGACAGCCACCGGCCAGGCCCCATGAAAAACGGCGCCCGAGGGCGCCGTTGGCAGGGTGACAGTCAGGGAAGGATCATTCTTCGACGAAGACATCCTCGCGCTTGTTCTTCACGGCCGGCAGCAGCACGATCACCAGCAGCAGCAAGGCTGCACCCAGCAGGCCGGCCGACAGCGGACGCGTGACGAACACGCTCCAGTCGCCGCGTGACAGCAGCAGCGCGCGGCGCAGGTTTTCTTCCATCATGGGCCCCAGGATGAAGCCCAGCAGCAAGGGCGCAGGCTCCATGCCCAGCTTGATGAAGCCGTAGCCGATGACACCGAAAATCGCCACCATCCAGATGTCCCAGGTGTTGTTATTCGTGGAGTACACGCCGATGGCGCAGAACAGCACGATGGCCGGGAACAGCCAGCGGTAGGGAATGGTCAGGAACTTGATCCAGATACCGATCAGCGGCAGGTTCAGGATGATCAGCATCAGGTTGCCCAGCCACATCGAGACGATCAGGCCCCAGAACAGCTGCGGGTTGCTCGTCATGACCTGCGGGCCCGGCTGGATGTTGTGGATGGTCATGGCGCCCACCATCAGCGCCATCACGGCGTTGGGCGGAATGCCCAGCGTCAGCAGCGGGATGAACGAGGTCTGCGCGCCGGCGTTGTTGGCGGCCTCGGGGGCTGCCACGCCGCGGATATTGCCCTTGCCGAACGGTACTTCACCGGGCTTGAGCTTGGTTTTCTTTTCAATCGTGTAGGCCGCAAAGGCTGACAGCAGCGCACCACCGCCCGGCAGGATACCCAGCGACGAACCCAGCGCCGTGCCGCGCAGCACGGCCGGGATGATGTTCTTGAAGTCGGCCGCGGTGGGGAACAGGCCTTCGACCTTGGCGGCGAACACCTCACGCTCCTCTTCCGGCTTGGACAGGTTCATGATGATTTCGCCATAGCCGAACACGCCCATGGCGATCACGATGAAGCCAATGCCGTCGGTCAGCTCGGGGATGTCAAAGCTGAAACGCGCCACGCCGGAGTTCACGTCGGTGCCGATCAGGCCCAGCAGCAGGCCCAGCACGATCATGCCAACGGCCTTGATCAGCGAGCCCGAGGCCAGCACGACGGCACCGATCAGGCCCAGCACCATCAGCGAGAAATACTCGGCCGGGCCGAACTTGAAGGCCAGCTCGGTCAGCGGCGGCGCGAACGCCGCCAGGATCAGCGTGCCCACGCAGCCGGCAAAGAACGAGCCCAGGCCGGCAGCGGCCAGCGCGGGGCCCGCGCGGCCCTGGCGTGCCATCTGGTAGCCGTCGATCACGGTCACCACCGATGACGATTCGCCCGGCAGGTTGACCAGGATGGCGGTGGTGGAGCCGCCGTACTGCGAGCCGTAATAGATGCCGGCCAGCATGATCAGCGCGGCCACCGGCGGCAGGGCGTAGGTGGCGGGCAGCAGCATGGCGATGGTTGCCACCGGGCCGATGCCAGGCAACACGCCGACCAGCGTGCCCAGCAGGCAGCCGATGAAGCAGTAAATCAGGTTCTGCAGCGTGAACGCCGCGGTGAAGCCGATGGAGAGGTTGTTGATCAGATCCATGGTGCTTGCCTCAACCCGTGATGAAAGAAGGCCACACCGGGAACTGCAGCTTGAGCAGCCAGACGAACGCCACGTAACTGAAAACCGCCAGCACGGTCGCCAGGATGGCGACTTCCTTGGGACGGAAATGATCACCCGCCATGCTGGCAATGAACACCAGCGCATAGATGCCGGCAATCAGGCCCATGGCCGGGATGCCGAACTTGGGCAGGCCGCCCAGCAGCAGGCCGAAGGCCACGTTGGCGCCGATGATGAAGCCCAGCGGCTTCCAGGCGATCTTGCCGATCTTCTCGCCGTCCACGGTCTCCACGACCAGCGAGCCAAAGATCACGGCCGCCCCAATGATGGACAGCAGGATGCCCAGCATCATGGGGAAATAGCCGGGGCCCATGCGGGCGCCCTCACCAAGGGTATAGTTGGTGGCGCCTATGGCAAAGGCCCCCCCCACCACGCAATAAACGACTCCTGAAAAGAAGTCCTTTTGGCTTTTGATTTTCACGTGTTTGTCTCCGCAAAAGTACTTGACCGGGCATTGTCTGGTCAGCCAGCCGTCAGTTGGATGTGGATTTCACTTACAGCAGGTGCGGCGGGTCAGTCCAGCGGCGGTGTCGCAGTGAGCACTTCCTCCATCGTGGTGACGCCTTCGGCCACCCGCAGGGCGCCGGCCAGGCGCAGCGGACGCATGCCGTCTGCCACCGCCTGGCGGCGCAGGGCGCCGGTGGCCGGGTCCCGGCCCACGATGTCCTTGAAAGCCTCGGTCACGGTCAGCAGCTCATACAGGCCCATGCGGCCCATGAAGCCGGTCATGCGGCAATCCACGCAGCCCACCGGCTTGTAGGGCCGGTAGCCGCCACTGATCTTCCAGGGCTTGATGAGCGCTTCGAGCCCGTCGCGCTGGGCGGTCTCGTCCAGCGCGCGGCACTGCCTGCACAGCGTGCGCACCAGCCGCTGGGCCAGCACGCCCAGCAGCGTGGCGTTGATCAGGTAGGCCGGCACGCCCAGCTCCATCAGCCGCGTCACGGCCGACGGTGCGTCGTTGGTGTGCAACGTGGAGAACACCAGGTGACCGGTCAGGGCCGCCTGCACCGCCATCTCGGCGGTTTCCAAGTCGCGGATTTCACCCACCATGATGATGTCCGGGTCCTGGCGCATCAGGGCGCGCAGGCCTTCGGCAAAGTTGAAATCCAGCTGCGACTGCACCTGCGTCTGGTTGAAGGCCGGCTCGATCATTTCGATCGGGTCTTCCACCGTGCTGACGTTGACCTCTTCGGTGGCCACGCGCTTGAGCGTGGAGTACAGCGTGGTGGTCTTGCCAGAGCCCGTGGGGCCGGTCACCAGGATGATGCCGTAGGGCCGCTGGACCAGCGCCTCCCAGCGTTTTGCGTCGTGCTGCGAAAAGCCCAGCGCGTCCAGGTCCTTGACCGCGGTGTCGGGGTCAAAAATGCGCATGACCATTTTTTCGCCGAACGCCGTGGGCAGCGTGGACAGGCGCATTTCAATCTCGTCGCCGCGCGGGTTGCGCGTCTTGATGCGGCCGTCCTGGGGGCGGCGCTTTTCCACCACATCCATGCGGCCCAGCAGCTTGATGCGCGCGATCATGGCGTTCATCACGCCCATGGGCATCTGGTAAACAGGATGCAGCACACCGTCAATGCGAAAGCGGATCACGCCCTGTTCGCGCCGCGGCTCCAGGTGGATGTCGCTGGCGCGCTGGTCAAACGCGTACTGCCACAGCCAGTCCACCACCTGCACCACGCCCTGGTCGTTGGCGTCCAGCTGCTTGTTGGTCTTGCCCAGCTCCACCAGCTGCTCGAAGCTGGCCGCGCCGGCATTGCCGCCGCTTTTCTGGGCCGCGCGCACCGACTTGGCCAGCGCGAAGAACTCGGCCGTGTACCGGTGGATGTCCTGCGGGTTGGCCATGACGCGGCGCACGCCGCGGCGCGACTGGCGCTCCACTTCGTCCACCCAGTCGGTCAGGAAGGGCTCGGCCGTGGCCACCACCACTTCCTTGGAGGTGACCTGAACAGGCAGCACGCGGTGACGCTCGGCGTAGGCGGCGCTCATGGTGTCGGCCACCTTGCCCACGTCCACCTTCAGGGGGTCGATGCGCAGGTACTCCAGCCCCGAGCGGCCAGCCAGCCACAGCGTCAGCATCTCGATGTCCAGCGGCTTGCCGTCGCTTTGGCGCTGCATGGCCACGCTGGCCAGGCGCACCAGCGGATGCTGGGCGCTGGCCGCCTGGGCACAGCGCGCGATGGTGCGCTGTGCTTCCTCGGCGGAAATCATGCCGTCGGCATTGAGCCATTCCACCAGGTGCTGCAGGTTCAGCGGGCCGCGATGGGCGGTCCTGGCAAGGGAGGGGGTCTTGGTCGCTGCGTTCATGAAATCGGCTTGAAGACCCGCAGCCATTTGGGCGCGGGCAGGCCCCAGCGAGTTTGGATGGTTTCGGCCTGTTGCACAAGCCAGGGGCGCTTGGGCAAGGAAGGCGTGCGCTGCGCCAGCACCACGGTGTTGCCCTCGCGCGTCGGCTTGAAGGCCCAGACAGCCTGCGCGCCAAAGGCCGCGGCGACCTTCTGCAGGCTCTTGTCGTAGCTGGACGAGCGGCCGAACAGGTTGACGGTCATGATGCCGTCTTCTGTCAGAAGGCTGCGGCAGCCAGCATAGAAGTCTTCGCTGTCCAGCACCGGCGCGGCGGCCTCATGGTCATACAGGTCCACCTGCAGCGCATCCACCTGGCCGCGCCAGTGTTCGTGGGCCACCACCTCGGCCGCGTCGCCCAGCACCACCGACAGCCGGGCGTCATCGGCCGGCAGCTTGAACCACAGCCGGCAGGCTGCCACCACCTGCGGGTTCAGCTCGATGGCGGTGGTCTTCATGCGCAGCTTCTTGTGGCAGAACTTGGTGAGCGACGCCGCGCCCAGGCCCAGCTGCATGGCGTGACGCTTCGGCACGGACGCCGGGTCCATGAACAGCAGCCAGGCCATCATGCGCTGCACGTATTCCAGGTCGATGTCATACGGCGCGTCCAGCTTCATCGAACCTTGCACCCATTCGGTTCCCAGGTGCAGGTAGCGGGTGTCGCCGTAATCGGAGAAATTGACTTCGGGCAGCGATGGCGTGGCTGTTTTGCGCGCCATCACACCAACCCGTGCTGTGCAAACACGTCGCGCCATGCCGCCAGCTTGCGCTCGAAACTCCACGACGCATTGGCCGGGCTGCTGCTGGGCAGCCGGTGCGCGGGCAGCCCCAGGGCGCTCACATGGCGCGCATGGCGCCAGCTTTCACCGCCGTTGTGGGCCACGGCGGCCAGCCGGGGCAGCCGGCGCGCCAGCCCCGCGAAGTCATTGACCGTCGCATGGCGGATGCTGGTGTCAAGGCTGCCTTCGCGCTCGCAGGCGGCATAGACATCCCACAGGCCCACGCCGCGTGCCAGCAGCCAGTCCAGGCGACCCTGGTAGCTGTCTGGCTGGGGCAGCGCCGGCCAGACGGCCTGCAGGATGCGCCAGAAATGGTTTTGCGGGTGAGCGTAGTACTGGCCCATGGCCAGGGACCGCGCGCCCGGAAAGCTGCCCAGCACCAGCAGCACCGTGCTGGCGGACACCACGGGCGCCAGGCCCTGCAGGCGCGCGGGGCGGGCCGGTACGCAGGCGGGGGCGGGTGAAACGCTGGAAGTTCGGGAAATGGCCATCATGCAGGAGCCCGATTGTGGCCTCAAACCGGCGCCACCAGCGCGGACAGCCGGGGCAGCGCCACGCAGGCGTTGCGCGTGGTGGCCTGCGCCAGCGCGTCAACCGGCAGGCCGCGCAGCTGCGCCACGGCCTGGGCGATGCGCGGCAGCTCGGCGGGTTCATTGCGGCCCTGTCCCTGGCCCGCCACGCGCTGCTGCGCGGTGCGGTACAGCCAGTGCGGCGGGATGTCGGGCGAATCGGTTTCCATCACCAGCGCGTCCAACGGCAAATCAGCGGCCAGCCGGCGGATCTGCAAGGCCCGGTCAAACGTGGCGGCGCCGCCAAAGCCCAGCTTGAAACCCATGGCCACAAAAGCCTGCGCCTGTTGCAGGCTGCCGTTGAAGGCATGGGCGATGCCGGTGGCCGGCAGGTCGCGCAGGTGCTTGAGCAGCTTGTCCGCCGAGCGGCGCACATGCACGATGACCGGCAGGCCATGCCGGCGCGCCAGGCGCAGCTGCTCGCGGTAAAAGTGCTGCTGGCGTTCGTCGTCCAGCCCCGGCGCAAAGTAGTCCAGGCCGATCTCGCCCACGGCCACCAGGCGCGGGTCGTCCGCGTGGCGCGCCAGCGCCGCGTCCAGCAAGTCCAGGTCAGCGTCATGGGCCTCAGGCGTACACAGCGGGTGGATGCCCAGCGCGTAGCTGTCACCAAACTGGTGCGCCATCAGCCGGACACTCTCGAAATTGGCCACCTGCACCGCGGGCAGCACGCAATGCGCCACCCCCGCAGCCGCCGCGCGCTGGCGCACCGCCGCCACATCGGCGGCCAGCTCCGGTGCGTCCAGGTGGCAGTGGGTGTCGATCCAGACCGTCATGCGCCGATGATGCCCCAAGGCCACGCCGGCGTATGGCCCCGCAGCCTGTGCATGCGGCCGCAAAGCGTGATACCGTGTGTTTTCGCTTCCCCGTTTCTTCGTTGCAGTGTCACAGGTGAACCGATGAGAAGGCCCGCCCTCTACAGCCGCTCAGCGCGCCCTCAGCCGGCGCCGCCCACCGCCGGGCAGGCCGCGTCCGCGGCAGCCGGCGTGGCCACCTCCCCCCCCTCCGCCGCTTCATCCAGCCCTCCCTCTTCCTCGCGCTGGCGGTCCGCCGCCGGCAGCCCGCGCGCGCTGTGGGCGGCCATTGCGGTGCTGGCGCTGCTGCTGGTGCTGGCCCTGTCGCTCGCGCTGCGCCCCGGCCAGCGCCGCATCACCCAGGAAGACATCAACGCCGCCGTCCTCAAGACCCTGACCACCACCAACCTGCCTTCGGCCGCCGCGCGCGCGGCTGAAAACATCCGCCCGTCCGTGGTGCGGGTGGTCAGCTACGTGAAGAAAAGCAGCCTCAAGGACACAGCCAAGGCCAAGCCGGCTGCCCGTGTGCCGGGTGCGCCCGTGGCCAAGGACGCCAAGCCCGAAGACGACGAAATCGAGCATGGCGTGGGCACCGGCGTGGTCATCGTGGACAAGGGCATCATCCTGACCAACCTGCATGTGGTCAGCGGCGCCGACCGCATCAAGGTCACCTTCTCCGACGGCCTGGAGGCCGAGGCCCGCATCACCGGCGTGCAGGCTGAAAACGACCTGGCCGTGTTGCAGGCCAGCAAGATCCCGGACGACCTGATCGCTGCCACCATGCGCTCCACCGCCGACCTGCAGCCGGGTGACCAGGTGGTGGCCGTGGGCTTTCCGTTCGGCATCGGCCCGTCCACCTCGGCGGGCGTGGTGTCGGGCCTGAAGCGCGCCTTCCGCTCACCCGAGGGCAAGCAGGAAATGAGCAACCTGATCCAGTTCGACGCGGCGGCCAACCCCGGCAATTCCGGCGGGCCGCTGGTCACCATGGACGGCGAGGTGGTGGGCATCGTGACCGCCATCCTCAACCCCACATCGGCGCGCACCTTCATCGGCATCGGCTTTGCCGTGCCGATTGAAAACGCGGCCAGCGCGGCTGGCCTACCGCCTTTCTGACTGACGTTCCACCCCGAGCCTGAAAGACAACGACGCATGGACACCCCCCAAACGCCCCCCCCCCAGGACACCGCCACGGCCCAGCTGATGGAACAGATCCTCTATGAGGTCAAGCGCGTTGTCGTCGGCCAGGACCGCTTCCTGGAGCGTGTGATGGTCGCGATGCTGGCCCAGGGCCACCTGCTGGTCGAAGGCGTGCCGGGCCTGGCCAAGACGCTCACGGTCAAGACGCTGGCCAACACGGTGCGCGGGCAGTTCAAGCGCATCCAGTTCACGCCCGACCTGGTGCCCGCCGACCTGGTGGGCACGCGCATCTACAACCAGAAGACCGGCGACTTCAGCACCTCGCTCGGGCCGGTGTTCACCAACCTGCTGCTGGCCGATGAAATTAACCGCGCGCCGGCCAAGGTGCAAAGCGCGCTGCTGGAAGTGATGCAGGAACGCCAGGTGACCATTGCCGGCGAGACGCACAAGGTACCCAACCCATTCCTGGTCATGGCCACGCAGAACCCGATCGAGACCGAAGGCACCTACCCGCTGCCCGAAGCCCAGGTGGACCGCTTCATGATGAAGGTGCTGGTGGACTACCCGACCGACGAAGAGGAATTCGTCATCGTCAGCCGCGTGACCGGCCCGGCGGTGGACGTGACGGCCGTGGCCACCACCGAACAGCTGGCCGCGCTGCAGGCCGAATGCCGCCGCGTGTATGTGGACCCTTCGCTGGTGCAGTACGCGGTCAAGCTGGTATCGGCCACGCGCAACCCGGAAAAGCATGGCATCAAGGACATGAACCGGTTCATCACCTTCGGCGCCAGCCCGCGGGCCACCATCAACCTGACCGAAGGCGCGCGGGCGCTGGCCATGCTGCGCGGGCGCACCTATGCCCTGCCCGAGGACATGACCGACCTGGTGCCCGACGTGCTGCGCCACCGCGTGGTGCTGTCGTACGAGGCGCTGTCCGAGGGCCTCACGCCGGACTCGCTCATCAGCAAGATCATGGCGAAGATCCCTGCGCCGGCCAAGCCGCTGGAACACGAGAAGCTGGCCCTGGAGCCGCAAAAGATTTACGCCTGAGCCATGTTCTTTCGCAAGTCCACCCCCGCCGCCGCAGTGCCCGCCCCGGTGGCGCCACGTGCGGGCGGTAATGCCGAGCAGGTGCTGCGCCGGCTGGAATGGACCGTCATCCGCCGCCTGGACGGCCTGCTGCAGGGTGACTACCGCACGCTGATGCGCGGCGCCGGCCTGGACCTGGCGGACCTGCGCGAATACCAGCTGCATGACGACGTGCGCCACATCGACTGGAACGTGACGGCGCGCATGCAGCAGCCCCACGTCCGCGTGTTCACCGAGGACCGCGAAATGGCCGCCTGGTTCCTGCTGGACCTGAGCCCGTCCATCGACTTCGGCTCGGGCGACCAGCGCAAGCAGCAGGTGTCGGCCGAATTCGTGGCCACGCTGGCGCGGCTGCTCACCGGCCACGGCAACCGCGTGGGTGCCATGCTGTACGGCACGGGGGTGGACACCGTCATCCCCGCGCGCAGCGGGCGCCGCCATGTGCTGCACCTGCTGCACCGCATGCAGGAAAGGCCCGACTATTCGGGCGCCAGCAGCACGCGGCTGCACGAGCTTTTGCAGTCAGCCGCCAGCACCATCAAGCGCCGCAGCACTGTGTTCGTGGTGTCGGACTTCATCAGCGAGCCCGGCTGGGAAAAGCCGCTGGGCCTGCTGGCGCAGCGCCACGAGGTGGTGGCGGTTCGCCTGCTGGACCCGCTGGAGCTGGACATGCCCGACCTGGGCCTGATCACCCTGCGCGACGCCGAATCGGGCGAGCAGGTGCTGGTGGACACGCACGACGCGGGCTTTCGCCGGCGCTTTTCGCGCATTGCCGCGCAGCGCGAAGCGGACCTGCGCCAGGCGCTGGTGCTGGCCGGCGTGGATGCGCTGGAGCTGTCTACCGACGGTGACCTGGTGGACGCGGTGATGCGCTTTACCGAGCTGCGTAAACGGCGCAGCCAGTTGTCGAGCGGCGGGCTACCCACCCACATCAGCAGCAGCGCGAGAAAGGCCGCCTGACCATGCATTTCCTCTGGCCCCAATTCCTGTGGCTGCTGCTGGCGGTGCCGCTGCTGGTGGCGCTGTACGTGTGGCTGATGCGGCGCAAGAAAAAGAACACGTTGCGCTACGCCTCCCTGTCCATCGTGAAGGAAGCCATGGGCGCGGGGCAGTCGGTGCGCCGCCACATCCCGCCCGTGCTGTTCCTGCTGGCCATCGCGGCCATGCTGGTGGCGGCCGCGCGACCGGTGGCCGTGGTCACGCTGCCGTCCAGCCAGCAGACCATCATCCTGGCCATGGACGTGTCGGGCAGCATGCGCGCCACCGACGTGCAGCCCAACCGGCTGGTGGCCGCGCAGGAGGCCGCCAAGAAATTCCTGGCCGACCTGCCGCGTACGGTCAAGGTCGGCATCGTGGCGTTCGCCGGCTCTGCCCAGGTGGCGCAGCTGCCCACGGTCAACCGCGAAGACCTGGTCACCGCGATCGACCGCTTCCAGCTGCAGCGCGCCACGGCCACGGGCAACGCCATCGTCATTTCCCTGGCCACGCTGTTCCCGGACGCCGGCATCGAGCTGCAGCAGATGGGCCAGCAGCGATTTGGGCCGCAGGGGCGCTCGCTGAACGAACCCCCGAAGGAAAAAAAGGAGTTCACCCCGGTGGCGCCCGGCTCCTACACGTCGGCGGCCATCATCATGCTGACCGACGGCCAGCGCACCACCGGCGTGGACCCGCTGGAAGCGGCCAAGATGGCGGCCGACCGTGGCGTGCGCGTGTACACCGTGGGCATTGGCACGGTGGACGGAGAAACCATCGGCTTTGAAGGCTGGTCCATGCGCGTGCGGCTGGACGAAGAAACCCTGAAATCCATCGCCAACAAGACCCAGGCCGAGTATTACTACGCCGGCACCGCGGCCGACCTCAACAAGGTGTATGAAACCCTGAGTTCGCGCCTGACGGTCGAGAAGAAGGAAACCGAAATCGCGGGGCTGCTGGCCCTGCTGGCCGCGGCGCTGGCGCTGGTGTCGGCCGGCCTGTCGGTGCTGTGGTTCAACCGCATCCTGTAGTGCCCGGCCAGCGCCCGGCGCCAGACACCGCGCAGCAGCTGGGGCGCCAGGCCGCCGCGCTGCTGGGCAGTGGCTCGTTCGCCGAGCTGGAAACGCTGGGGCGCCGGATCATCGCAGCCCATCCGCAATGGCCCACGGGCTGGAAGGCGCTGGGCGCCGCCCTGTCGGGCCAGAACCTCCATGAGCAGGCCTTGCAGGCCAAGACCCGGGCTACCGAGCTGGCACCCGGCGATGCGGAAGCCCACGCCAACCTGGCCAACACCCAGTGGAGGCTGGGCCTGGTGGCACAGGCCATCGAGAGCCATGCGCGTGCCGCTGCCACCGATCCGCACAACCCGCAGCGGCACGCCGTGCTGGGCGGCCTGCTGCGCGGGCAGCAGCGCATGCACGCCGCAGCCGCGGCCTACCGCCGTGCGCTGCAATTGCAGCCTGGCTCGGCCGAGCTCTGGAACGATCTGGCCAACACGCTGCACGACCTGGGCCACCTGGCGGACGCCGACGCGGCCTACCGCCAGGCCATCGAACGATCGCCACTGCATGCGCGGATCCACAGCAACCACGGCAACGTGCTGCGCGACATGGGGCGGCTGGACGAGGCCATTGCCTGCTACCAGCGCGCGCTGCGGCTGGACCCGGCGTACCTGGGCGCGCACAACAACCTGCTGCTGGCGCTGAACTTCAGCGGCCAATCGAGCCCCGCGGCGCGCTTCGACGCGGCGCTGGCATTTGGCCAGGCCGCCGCGCGGCTGGTGGGTACTGACGCCGCCGCACCGCCCCGCGCACCGCGCCGCGCGCCTGGTACACCCCTGCGCGTCGGGCTGGTCAGCGGTGACCTGCGCAACCACCCGGTGGGGTATTTCCTGCAAGCCTGGCTGAAGCTGCTGGACCCGGCCCGGGTGCAGCTGCATGCCTTTGCCACGCACACCGAGGCCGACGCGCTGACACAGGCCCTGCGCCCCTGCTTTGCCACCTGGACATCCATCGCCGCCCTGGACGATGCACAGGCCGTGCACTGCGTGCGCAGCCAGCGGATTGACGTGCTGATGGACCTGTCTGGCCACACGGCGCACAACCGGCTGGCGCTGTTTGCCCGGCGGGCCGCGCCGGTGCAGGTGTCGTGGCTGGGCTACTTTGCCACCACCGGCCTGCAAGCCATGGACTACCTGCTGTCCGACTGGACCTGCAGCCCCGCCAACAGCGCCGAACGCTTCAGCGAAACCGTGTGGCGCCTGGGCCGCACGCGGCTGTGCTTCGCACCGCCGGCTGAAGCGCCGCCGGTAGCGCCGCTTCCTGCCATGCAGCGAGGGTTTGTGACGTTTGGCTGCTTCCAGACCACCAGCAAGCTCAATGACGCGGTGCTGGCCGCCTGGGCCGGCATCCTGCAGGCCATGCCGTCAGCACGGCTGCGCATCCAGAGCACGCGGCTGGGCAACGCCGCGGAAAAGGCCACGCTGGCGGCGCGGCTGGCGGCGCTGGGCGTTGCCGCGCACCGCATCGACCTGCATGGCCGTGCGTTGCGGCCCGCGTATCTGGCGGCCCATGCCGAGGTGGACATGATCCTGGACACCTTTCCCTACCCCGGCGGCACCACCACCTGCGAGGCGCTGTGGATGGGCGTGCCCACGCTCACGCTGGCGGGCGACCGGCTGATTGCCCGCCAGGGCGCGGGCCTGCTGGCCGCGGCCGGGTTGGGCGACTGGGTGGCAGGCGACGTGCCAACCTACATCCAGCAAGCCGTGCAGCGCGCGAGCGACCTGCCCGGCCTGGCCGTGCTGCGCGCGACGCTGCGCGAGCGCGTGGCGGCATCGGCGCTGTGTGACGCGCAGGGGTTCGCGCAGGACATCACACAGGCGCTGCAGGCCATGGCGCAAGGTGAGCCACCCCCGGCCGGCTGATGCCAGCCAGCATTCAACGCGCCGGCCTGCGCGCGGGCGCGTCGGGCTGGAGCACATCAAAAAACGCGCGCACCATGCGCATCTCGCGCCGTTCGGCCAGGCACACGACGTGGGCATAGGTGTAGATCTCGGCGTCGCTGATCTGCACCATGTGCAGGCCCGGGCCCGGCACATATTCGACCCCCGAAACCGCTGCAATGCCAATGCACTGGATCACTGCCTCGCGGATCACCTCGCGGCTGGCAATCTCCATGACCACCTCGGGTTTGACGCGGGCCTTGTCCAGCGCCAGGTCGAAGGCCTTGCGGGTGGTGGAGCCCTGCTCGCGCAGGATCATGCGTTCGCCCTGCAGCTCTGCCATGCGGATGCTGCGCCGCCTTGCAAACCGGTGGCTGGAGGGCGTGAAGATCACCACCGGGTGCCGTGAAAACGGCATGGACACAAAGCGGTCGTCCTTCACCAGCTGCGCCAACACACCCACGTCGGCCCGGTAATCCAGCAACCGGTCCAGCACGTCCTGCGAATTGCCGGTGCTCACGGACACCTTGATGCCGGGAAACTGCTGGTTGAAGTTCACGAGCATCTTGGTCACGTGGTAGGGGCCCACGGCGGCCACGCGCAGGTGGCCCGAGCGCAACTCGCCCGCATCGTCCAGCAGAGAAACGGCGTCGGACTCCAGGCTGAAGATGGGCTGCGCCAGTTGCATCAACTGCTCACCCAGCTCGGTCAGCGTCACGCTGCGGCCGCGGCGGTGAAACAGCTCGACGTTGTAGCGCTCCTCCAGGAACTTCACCTGGGTGGTGATCGTGGGCTGGCTCACGTGCAGGTGTTCTGCCGCCTTGGTGAAGCTGCCCATGCGGGCCACGGCATAGAAGGAACGCAGCTGGGTCAGACGCATGGGTTTACCCTGATGAACTATAGATAAATTGTATAGAAAACAAAAAAACTTTGAATTGGACCGATAGACGGAACGGATGATTTACTGCGTTCAGAGCGGACCAGGTGCCACCAGAACGCACCAGCCGCTCACCACCGTCAACACACCGGAGACAGACACATGATGAATCGCAGAAAGGTGCTCACGGGCACCGCCGCCGCCATTGGCGCTTTCGCGCTGCCCGCGCGCTCACAGCAGGTGCTCACCGTCGGGCTGATCCCGTCCGAGGATTCGCGCGCCATGATCGCCAACAGCCAGGCCATGATGGACATGCTGTCCAAGGCGCTGGGCATGCCCGTGAAGCCTTTCGTTGCAGCCGACTACAACGGCGTGATCGAAGCCCTGCGCTCCAAGCGGCTGGATGTCGCCTACCTGGGCCCGTTCTCGTATGTGCTGGGCACGACCGTGGCCGACATCGAAGCCTTTGCCGTGGCCGAGACCAAGAAGGCCGGGCGCACGTCCTACCATTCGCAGGTCATCACCCACAAGGACAGCGGCATCAAGACCGTGGCCGACCTCAAGGGCAAGACCTTTGCCTTCGTGGACCCCAGCTCCACCTCGGGCCACCTCTTCCCCAAGGCCGGCCTCATGAAAGCCGGCCTGAACACCGACAAGGACCTGGGCCGCGTGATTTTCTCGGGCTCGCACGACTCCAACGCCATCGCGGTGCAGAACAGGAAAGTGGACGCCGCCGCCATTGCCGACCGCATCCTGGACGCCGCGATTTCCAAGGGCCTGGCCAAGCGCGAGGACCTGACCGTGGTGTGGCGCAGCGACCCGATCCCCGAATCCCCCACCGTGTGGCGCAAGGACCTCAGCGCCGACCTGAAAAAGCGCATCCAGGCCGCTTTCCTGCAGGTCAAGGACATCCCGTGGTCGGACCAGGGCCTGCTCAACGGCTTTCACCCCACCACCGATGCGGCGTATGACGTGATCCGCGACACCGCCAAGCTGCTCAATCTCGACCTGAAGAAGATGAAATGATCGAGATCCGGAACCTCTCCAAGCGCTATGGCAACTTCGAGGCGCTGCACCACATCGATCTCTCCGTGCGCAAGGGGGAGTTCCTGGTGATCCTGGGCGCATCGGGGGCGGGCAAGTCAACCCTTTTGCGCTGCATCAACCACCTGACCGAGCCGACCACCGGCGAGATCACGGTGGACGGCGTGCGCTCGCAGGGCGACCGCGCGGGCCTGCGCAGCGTGCGCCGCGACGTGGCCATGATCTTCCAGCACTACAACGTGGTGCCGCGCCTGTCGGTGCTCAAGAACGTGCTGACCGGACGCCTGTCGGCCATGCCGGCGGTGCTGTCGTGGTTCCAGCTGTTCCCGCGGGCAGACATCGACATTGCCCGCGATTCGCTGCGCCGCGTGGGGCTGGAGGCCAAGGCCGACGTGCGCACCGACACGCTGTCGGGCGGGCAAAAGCAGCGCGTGGGCATCGCCCGCGCGCTGGCCCAGCGGCCCAAGGTGATCCTGGCCGACGAGCCGGTGGCCAGCCTGGACCCCAAGACTTCGCGCAGCGTCCTGACCTGCCTGCGCGAAGCCAGCCGCGAAAGCGGCATCACCGTGATCTGCAACCTGCACCAGGTGGACTACGCCATGGAATTCGGCGAACGCATCATCGGTGTGGCCGGCGGACGCGTTGTGTTCGAAGGCCGGCCCGACGAGCTGACCGAGGAAGCACTGCATCGCATCTATCCGGAAGGCGTGGACAAGCCTGACCCCGCCGCAACCGCTGCCCAGGCCCATGCAGCCGCGCCCCAGGCCATGGCCGCACCCGCCCGCGCCAAGGCCTCGCTGCTGCCCCCGCAGCAGCAATACACACTGGAGAAAACATGATCAGCATCGGACGCTACAACCTGCTGGTGGGCGCCAGCGCCGGCAATGCCGGCTGGTGGAAATATGCGGTGGCCGCGGTGGCGGGCCTGGGCGTGATCTGGTGGGCCGCCATCGGCAGCCAGGTCAGCGTGCCGGAACTCATCAAGGGCGGCCCCTGGATTGCCGACTTCCTGAGCCGCATGTTCCCGCCCAACTGGGAATTCGCGCAGAAGCTCGTCAAGCCGGCGATCGAGACGGTGCAGATCGCCGTGTGGGGCACGTTGCTGGCCATCGTGCTGGCGGTGCCGGTGTGCTTTCTGGCGGCGCGCAACATCTCGCCCAATCTTGCGGTGTTCCACTTCATGCGCCAGGTGCTCAACATCATGCGCGGCATCAACGAAATCATCCTGGCGCTGATCTTCGTGGCGGCCGTGGGGCTGGGCCCGTTTCCGGGCGTGCTGGCCCTGGCGCTGCACGGTGCAGGCATGCTGGGCAAATTCTTCGCCGAGTCGATAGAGGACATCGACCAGGGGCCGATCGAGGCGCTGCGCGCCACTGGCGCGGGCCCCATCCAGACCATCATCTTTGGCGTGATACCGCAGGTGGTGACAGCCTGGATCGCGGTCATCCTGTACCGCTTCGAGACCAACCTGCGCCAGGCCACGGTGCTGGGCATGGTGGGCGCGGGCGGCATCGGCTTCGAGCTGGTGGGCAGCATGAAGCTCTTCCAGTACCAGGACACGGCGACCTGCATCCTTGTGATCGTAGCCATGGTCATGACCGCCGACTATGTGTCCAGCAAGCTGCGTGCATGGATCCAGCAAGGGGCAAGGTAATGGACCGCAAGATCACACGCGTGCATGCCAACGGCCGCGACTACCGCCTGCCGGCCCGCCCGGTGGTGGTGGTGTGCGTGGACGGCTGCGAGCCCGACTACATCACGCAGGCCATCCAGGCCGGTGTGGCGCCCTACCTGAAGCGCATGCTCGCAGGCGGCACCTCGCTGGTGGGCGACTGCGTGGTGCCCAGCTTCACCAACCCCAACAACCTGTCCATCGTGACCGGTGCCCCGCCCTCGGTGCACGGCATCTGCGGCAACTACTTCCTGGACCCGGCCACGGGCAAGGAAGTGATGATGAATGACGCGGCCTACCTGCGCGCAGGCACCATCCTGGCGGCCCTGTCGGACGCCGGGCTCAAGGTGGCCGTGGTCACGGCCAAGGACAAGCTGCGCGGCCTGCTGGGCCACGGCATGTCGGGCATCTGCTTTTCCGCCGAGAAGGCCGACCGCGCCACGCTGGCCGATGGCGGCATTGCCAACGTGCCAGCCCTGGTCGGCAAGCCCGTGCCGTCGGTGTACAGCGCCGACCTGAGCGAGTTTGTGTTTGCCGCCGGCGTGAAGCTGATGGAGACCGAGCGGCCCGACGTGATGTACCTGTCCACCACCGACTACGTGCAGCACAAGTGCGCCCCCGGCACGGCCGGCGCCAACGACTTCTACGCGATGATGGACGGCTACCTGGCGCAAATGGACCAGCTCGGCGCCGTCATCGCGCTCACCGCGGACCATGGCATGAGCCCCAAGACCGACGCCGCGGGCCAGCCGCGCATCGTGTTCCTGCAGGAGGTGCTGGACGGCCTGGCCGGCGCCGGCCAGGCCCGCGTCATCCTCCCCATCACCGACCCTTACGTGGTGCACCACGGCGCGCTGGGCTCGTTTGCCACGGTGTACCTGGCTGACGCCGCCCAAGCCCCCGGCATTGCCGCGCAGCTGATGACGGTGGACGGCATCGAGACGGTGCTGACCCGCAGCGATGCGGCCGCGCGTTTTGAGCTGCCGCCCGACCGCATCGGCGACCTGGTGGTGGTGTCGGACCACCTGACGGCCCTGGGTACACGCGCCGCGGAACATGACCTGAGCGGCCTGACCGTGCCGCTGCGCTCGCATGGCGGCATTTCCGAGCAGAAGGTGCCGCTGCTGTTCAACTGCCGGCTGGAAGGCGTGGCCGCTGGCCGGCGCATCCGCAACTTCGACATCTTCGACCTGGCGCTGAACCACGCCACGGTAGCCACCCCCTAGAGGCCTACATGACAGCCAATTACTTCAACCCCGTTCAAAGCGTGTACGGGCCGGGGGCCCTGCTGCGCCTGCCGGAACTGCTGGCCGGCCGCCGGGCCGCGCTGGTGACCTTTCCCGAGGCACGGGCCATCGGACTGCTGGACCGGCTGCAGGCCGTGCTGGGCAACAGCCTGGCGTGCGTGATCGACCAGGTGCGGCCCAACCCCGATGTGGCCGAGCTGGCCGCTACCTGGGAGGGGTTCTGGCGCGATCACGCTGACGTGGAGGTCATTGTTGCCGTGGGCGGCGGCAGCGCGATCGACACGGCCAAGGCCCTGATGGTCGGCAACGCCAGCAACCGCTTTGACGAGCTGGTGGCAGGCCTGGCCGGCCAGGCCGCATTTGCCCCCACGCGCTTCAAGACCCTGATCGCCGTGCCCACCACCGCGGGCACCGGCAGCGAGGTCACCCCCTGGGCGACCATCTGGGACCGCGAACGGCAAAAGAAATACTCGCTGCACCTGCCGCAGACCTGGCCTGCCTATGCCGTGATCGACCCCGAGCTGATGCTGTCGCTGCCCGCGGCGGTCACGCTGCAAAGCGGGCTGGACGCGTTGTCACATGCGCTCGAATCCATCTGGAACATCAACGCCAACCCGGTGTCCGACACCTTTGCCGTTGCCGCCGTGCGCGACACGCTGGACGTGCTGCCCCGGCTGCTGCGTGAGCCCGGCAACATCGAACTGCGCGGGCGCATGGCCTTGGCCGCGCTGAAGGCGGGCATGGCGTTTTCCAACACCAAGACGGCGCTGGCACATTCCATTTCCTACGAGATGACGCTGCGCTACGGCCTGCCGCATGGCATTGCCTGCTCGTTTCCGCTGCCGCTGGTGCTCAAGCGCGCGATTGGCCGCCGCGCCGACCGCGACGCCGTGCTGGTCCAGGCGCTGGGCCACCCGCTGGCGGACGCACCCGCCCGGCTGGCTGCCTTCATTGAAAGCCTGGGCGTCAAGACACGCTTTGCCGACTACGGCGTGAGCGACGAGGAAGCAGAGCAGATGGTGCTGCACGCCCAGGGCGGCGCGCGTGGCAAGAATTTCATTGGAACCGCCGAGGAGAGCCTGGCATGAATGCACGTATCCCGCTGCGCGACAGCGCACATTTCCGCGCCGAGGCGCTGCGCATCGGCGGCGAGCGCGTCACACGCGAGCGCACGCTGGACGTCATGAACCCGTTCAACGGCGAACGCGTGGGCACCGTGCCGCTGGCCACGCTGGAGGACGTGCGCAGGGCCTACGGCATTGCCCAGGCCTACCGGCCCACGCTGTCGCGCTACGAGCGATCCAGCATCCTGAACCGGGCGTCGGCCCTGCTGCGTGCGCGCACGGAAGAAGCCTCCACGCTCATCACGCTGGAATCCGGCCTGTGCAAGAAGGACTCGATCTACGAGATTGGCCGCGTGGCCGACGTGCTGGTGTTTGGCGCCAATGAAGCGCTGCGCGACGACGGGCAGGTGTTCTCCTGCGACCTGACGCCGCACGGCAAGAAGCGCAAGGTCATCACCACGCGCGAGCCGCTGCTGGGCGTGATCACCGCCATCACGCCGTTCAACCACCCCATGAACCAGGTGGCGCACAAGGTGGTGCCCAGCATTGCCACCAACAACCGCATGGTGCTCAAGCCGTCCGAGAAGGTGCCGCTGTCGGCCCTGTTCCTGGCCGACATCCTGTATGAGGCCGGCCTGCCGCCCGAGATGTTCCAGGTCATCACCGGCGACCCGCGCGAAATCGCCGACGAGATGCTGACGCACCCGCATGTGGACCTGATCACCTTCACCGGTGGCGTGTCCATCGGCAAGTACATCGCCCACAAGGCAGGCTACCGCCGCATCGTTCTGGAGCTTGGCGGCAACGATCCGCTGATCGTCATGGACGATGCCGATCTGGACAAGGCGAGCGACCTGGCCGTGCAGGGCAGCTACAAGAATTCGGGCCAGCGCTGCACCGCCGTCAAGCGCATGCTGGTGCACCAGGCCGTGGCCGCGGACTTTACCGAGCTGGTGGTGCAAAAGACCCGGCGCTGGCGCCATGGCGACCCGATGGACACGGGCAACGACATGGGCACGGTGATCGACGAAGAAGCGGCCCGCCTGTTTGAAGCGCGCGTGAATGAAGCCGTGGCCCAGGGCGCACGGCTGCTCACCGGCAACCAGCGCGAGGGCGCGCTGTATGCGCCCACTGTGCTGGACAACGTGCAGCCCGGCATGACGCTGGTGCGTGAAGAAACGTTCGGCCCTGTGTCGCCCATCATCACTTTTGCCAACATCGACGAGGCCATCGCCATTTCCAACGGCACGGCGTTCGGCCTTTCATCAGGCATCTGCACCAACCGGATGGACGACGCCATGCGGTTTGCCACCGAGCTGAAGGTGGGCACGGTGAACATGTGGGAAGTGCCGGGCTACCGCATCGAGCTGACGCCGTTTGGTGGCATCAAGGATTCGGGCCTGGGCTACAAGGAAGGCGTGCAGGAGGCCATGAAGTCGTTCTGCAACGGCAAGACCTTCACCATGCCCTGGCCCTGAAGGGGCCAGGCTTCAGGTCGCCTTGCTGGCGAGGCTGCCCGTCTCCAGCGATGCCACCCGCGCACAACGCTGCGCCAGCGTGGCGTCGTGCGTGACCATCACGAACGCCGTGCCGTGGTCGCGCGCCAGCTTGAGCATCAGGTCAAACACGCCGTCGGCCGTGCTGCGGTCCAGGTTGCCGGTGGGCTCGTCGGCCAGCACGCAGGCCGGGCGCGTGACCAGCGCGCGGGCAATGGCCACGCGCTGGCGCTCGCCGCCCGACAGCTCGGCCGGGCGGTGGTGCAAGCGGCCGGCCAGGCCCACTTCAGCCAGGATGCGCTGCGCCTGCTGCGCGGCCTCGTCACGCGGCATGCGCCGTATCCACAGCGGCATGGCCACGTTGTCCAGCGCGCTGAATTCAGGCAGCAGGTGGTGGAACTGGTACACAAAGCCCAGGTGCTGGTTGCGCAGGCGCCCCTGCGCCGCGGCATCCAGTTGCGCCAGCGGCTGGCCCATGAGCTGCACCGTGCCCGACGTGGGTGCGTCCAGCCCGCCCAGCAGGTGCAGCAGCGTGCTCTTGCCCGAGCCCGAGGCGCCCACGATGGCCAGCGTGTCGCCGGCGTGCACGTCCAGGTCCACGCCCTTGAGTACCGTGACGTCGATCAGGCCTTCGTGAAAGCGCTTGGTCAGGCCGCGGGCCGTAAGTACGGTGGACTGACCGGCGCCGGGCCGCCCCAAGCCGGTCACGGCCCCCTCGGGGGGCAGCGCAGCACGCGCAGCGGCAAGCGTGGGGGTCTCATTCATAGCGCAGGGCCTCCGCCGGGTTCACGCGGCTGGCGCGCCAGCTGGGGTAGATGGTGGCCAGGAAGGCCAGCACCAGCGAAATGACCGCCACCGGCAGGATGTCGCCGCTTTGCGGGTCGCTGGGCATGCGGCTGATGAGGTAGATGTCCTTGGGCAGGAAGCTCGCCTGGAACAGCCGCTCCAGCGCGGGCACGATCACGTCGATATTGAACGCCACGCCCAGGCCCAGCAGCAGCCCGGCACAGGTGCCGATCACCCCCACCATGGCGCCTTGCACCATGAACACGCCCATGATGCTGGCGGGGCTGGCGCCCAGCGTGCGCAGGATGGCGATGTCGGCGCGCTTGTCGGTCACCGTCATCACCAGCGTGCTGACCAGGTTGAACGCCGCCACCGCCACGATCAGCGTGAGGATGATGAACATCATGCGCTTTTCCAGCTGCACGGCGGCAAACCAGGTGCGGTTCTGGCGCGTCCAGTCGCGCAGCAGCACGCGCCCGGTGATCATGGGGCTCAGCTCGTCCACCACGGTGCGGGCCTGGTGCAGGTCTTTCAGCTTGAGCCGTATGCCGGTGGGGCCCTCCAGCCGGAAGATCAGCGCCGCGTCGTCCACATGCAGCATGGCCAGCGCCGAGTCGTATTCATAGTGGCCGGAGTCGAATGTGCCCACCACGGTCATCTGCTTCAGGCGCGGCACCACGCCGGCCGGCGTGACCTGGCCGCTGGGCGCGATCAGCGTCACCACGTCGCCTTCGCGCACGCCCAGCGACCGCGCCAGCTCGCCGCCCAGCACGATGCCGAAGCCGCCGGGCGAAAGGCGCGACAGCACCGTGTCTTTCAGCACGCCGGCCAGGTCGGTCACCTCGGGTTCGCGCGCGGGGTCGATGCCACGCACCAGCACGCCCTTCATGTCCTCGCCGCGGGCCAGCAGCGCCTGGGCCGACACGAACGGCGCCACGCCTGTCACCTGCGGATGGCGGCGCACTTCGTCCATGATGCGGTTCACATCGGGCAGCGCGCCGTTGCCGGGCTCGAAAATCTCGATATGCGACACCACGCTGAGCATGCGGTCGCGCACCTCTTTCTGGAAGCCGTTCATCACCGACAGCACGATGATCAGCGCCGCCACGCCCAGCGCAATGCCCAGCATGGACACGCCCGAGATGAAGGAGATGAAGCCGTTGCGCCGGGTGGCGCGGCCGGCGCGCGTGTAGCGCCAGCCCAGGGCCAGTTCGTAGGGGATCTGCATGGAATCGTTGTCGTCAACTGGCCGGATTGTTACATCCCGGACAATAGCGTCCATGTCGGACAGCACCCACTTGTTGATTCCCTTTGCCGCCTGCAGTGCCGACGGCTGCCGCGAGGCGCTGCGCACCCTGGCGTTGCCCCACCTGGAAAAGCTGCTGGCGCGCCTGACAGCCACCCTGGCCGACACCGGCACCGACGACACGCTGACCCCGCCCCACGAGCGTGCCCTGGCGCGCGCCTACGGGCTGGACGCGCCGGACGGCGGCCTGCCCTGGGCGGCCTGGCAGGCTCGTGAATCGGGCCGGGACACCGTGCATGGCGCGGGCGGCCAGGCCTGGGCCTGGATCACCCCTTGCCACTGGCGCATGGGGCGCGACCACATCCTCATGCTGCACCCGCTGGCGCTGCAGCTGGACGCGCAGGACGCCCGCACCCTGCTGGGCGCGATGCAGCCGTACTTTGCCCAGGACGGCATCACGCTGGAATACGACGCGCCCACCCAGTGGCTGGCGCGCGGCGAGGCCTTCCGCGGCCTGGCCACGGCCTCGCTGGACCGGGTGATCGGCCGCGACGTGAATGCCTGGATGGCACGCGGCGGCGTGGCGCGCACGCTGCGCCGCCTGCAGTCTGAAATGCAGATGCTGCTGTACACCCACCCGGTGAACGAGGCGCGCGAACGCGGCGGCCTGTTGCCGGTCAATTCGTTCTGGGCCAGCGGCACGGGCGCCCTGCCGCAAGGCACGGGCGCCCTGCCCGCAGGCCTGCGCGTGCCGCATTACCTGCGCGACGCTGCCCTGCGTGCCGACTGGGCCGCCTGGGCCGACGCCTGGCGGCTGCTGGACGCGGGCGAATGCGCCCGGCTGCTGGGCGAGCTGGACGCGGGCCACCGCGTGCGCCTGACGCTGTGCGGCGAACGCAGCGCCCAGACCTTTGAATCTCTGCCCAAGAGCCTGTTTCGCCAGCTGTCCAGCCGGCTGGCGCGCACCCCCCTTTCCACCTGGCTGGACCCGCTATGAAGATTTTTGCCAGAGATGTGCCGCCCCGCGCGGCCTGGGCGCTGGAGCAGGCCGGCGTCCACCCGCTGCTGGCGCGCCTGTATGCCGCGCGCGGTGTGTCCACCCGCGACGAATTGGACGACGGCCTGGCCCGGCTGCTGCCCCCCACCGCCCTGAAGGGCACGCAGGACGCCGCCGTGCTGCTGGCCGACGCGATCCGCGACGGCAAACGCATGTGCGTGGTGGCTGACTACGACTGCGACGGCGCCACCGCCTGCGCCGTGGCCGTGCGCGGCCTGCGCCTGCTGGGGGCGCAACACGTGGGCTACCTGGTGCCCGACCGCGTGGTGGACGGCTACGGCCTCACACCGCCCATTGCCCAGCGCGTGAAAGACAGTGGCGCCGAGGTGCTGATCACCGTGGACAACGGCATCGCCAGCGTGGAAGGCGTGGCCACGGCCAATGCCCTGGGCCTGCAGGTGCTGGTGACCGACCACCACCTGCCCGGCGCGCAGCTGCCCGCGGCCAGCGTCATCGTCAACCCCAACCAGCCGGGCTGCACGTTTGACAGCAAGTCCATGGCGGGCGTGGGCGTCATGTTCTATGTGCTGCTGGCGTTGCGCTCCGAGTTGCGCGCGCGCGGGATCTTCGATCAGGCCGCACAACCCAGGCTGGATGCGCTTTTACCCCTGGTGGCCTTGGGTACCGTCGCCGACGTCGTCAAGCTGGACGTCAACAACCGCCGCCTGGTGGCGCAGGGCCTGCGGCGCATCCGTGCCGGCGCCATGCCCGTGGGGGTGGCGGCGCTGTTCAAGGCGGCGGCGCGCGATGCACGCGTGGCCACTACATTTGACTTCGGCTTTGCATTGGGCCCGCGCATCAACGCCGCCGGCCGTCTGGACGACATGACGCTGGGCATTGAATGCCTGCTGAGCGACGACCCGGCGCGCGCGGCCGAGCTGGCACAGCGGCTGGACGGCATCAACCGCGAACGCCGCGAGATCGAGGGCGGCATGCGCGAGCAGGCCATGCTGATTGCCGAATCGCTGTTTGACGAAGACGCCGACGGGCAGGAGCAGCCGCCGCCCGCCATCGTGGTGTTCGACCCCGACTTTCACGAAGGCGTGGTGGGCATCGTGGCCGGCCGCCTCAAAGACAAGCTGCACCGGCCCACCTTCGTGTTTGCCGCCAGCCAGGCGCCGGGCAAGGAGCATGAGCTCAAGGGCTCTGGCCGCTCCATCCCCGGCTTCCATCTGCGCGACGCGCTGGACCTGGTGGCCAAGCGCCACCCCGGCGTGCTGTCGCGCTTTGGCGGCCACGCCATGGCCGCAGGCTGCACGCTGGACGAAGAACACCTGGCCACGTTTGAAGAAGCCTTCATGCAGGTGGCCCAGGAATGGCTGGACGCCGCCACGCTGATGCGCCGCATCGACACCGACGGGCCGCTGGCGCCTGAATACCGGCGCGCCGACCTGGTGGACACGCTGCACGCCGAGGTCTGGGGCCAGGGCTTTGCACCGCCCATGTTCAGTGAAGAGGTGGAAGTGCTTTCACAGCGGCTGGTGGGCGAAAAGCACCTGGCGCTGAAGCTGCGCCACCAGGGCCAGCCGGTGGACGGCATCTGGTTCGGCCACACCGAGCCGCTGCCCGCGCGGGTGAAGCTCGCCTTCCGGCTGGACGCCGACGAATGGCAGGGCGTCAAGCGCGTGCGCTTCCTGGTGGAGGCCGCCGAACTCTGAGGCGGCGGCGCTGGGCTCAGCGCAGGCGGTCCAGGTTCCACTCCGCTTCGCGCACCCGGTCGCGTGCGCGGCGTTCCGCATGGTCCAGGTCGCGCAGCTCTTCGCGCCAGCGGCGGCGCTCCTCATCGGTCTTGGCGTCAGCCCGGCGGTCTTCCAGCGTGCGGCGGCGCTGGTCCATGCCGCGCAGATCGGCGCGCGCGCGATAGACCTCCATGCCCATGGCGTGGCGGCTTCGGAACTCGCCATCGATGCCTGCGGCGCACACGCCGTGGTAGGGCTTGCCCTGCAGGCCCAGGCGGGCCGCGTTGTCCAGATGGCAGTACTGCGGCAGGCCCAGGTTGCGGCCCTGCAGATACAGCGCGGCGTCGGCGGTCACGCCGGCTTCGGCACAGGCTTTGGTGCGCCGGTTCAGCAGGGACAGCGGCTGACCCGCCACACCATCACGCAAACCCACGTCACGCCAGTTGGCGGTGCGGCATTCATCGGCCGACATGGTGCTGCAGCCTTGCAAAAGCGCAGCCGTCAAAAGCAGGAGGGGTAAAGGCAGGGAGGTAGCGGGCCGGGTCATGCCCCCGATTATTCCCGACGCGCCCGGCGTGGCGCATCAGCGGCTGTGATACGCCACCGGCATCATGACCGAGACCTGGCTGCGGCGCGATGGGGACGGATCATCACTACGCCAGGACGGTGCGGCGTCTGCCACGCGCAGCACCTGTGCCGCGGGCTGCGGCGTGTGGAACGTCAGGGCCACATGGCTGGCACAGACGGCGTAGCTGGCACGCGGGTCGCTGTCCAGGCAGTCCATCACCGCCTGGCGCTGGGTCTGCGCTGACGCGTGGCGGGCCTGGGCCGACTGTACCTGCGCCGAACACACGATGTACATGGCCGACAGCAGCGCGCCGATCACCACGGTCACAGCGGCCAGGAACAGGTTTTCGCGGGGGGCATCGGCAATCTTGTTGAGCAGGTCAGACAGCATGTTGATACTCCGGTGGTGTTGCAACGAATGCTAGAAAACGCCGGTTTCCGTTCGATACGGTGCTTTGCCTGTCGCGATGTAGGACAGAATCGCAACACAGCCATGACCATCCGATCCGCCGTGCTGGACAGCCAGCAGACCGCCAGCGCCCTGCCCTGGGACGCGCTTGCCGCAGAAATCCAGCACCTGCTGGCCGACCCGTCCGTGCAGGTGCCTGCCCGCCTGGTGCAGCCACTGCCCGGCGGCGGCAGCCTGTTTGTGATGCCGGCGCTGGACGCGCGCGTGGCCATCACCAAGCTCATCACCTTCACGCCTGCCAATGCCGGTACGGGCCGCGCCACCATCCAGGGCGACGTGGTGGTGTTTGACGTGGCCACGGGTGAACGCCGGCTGATCCTGCACGGCCCCACCGTCACCGCGCGGCGCACCGCCGCCGTGTCATTGCTGGCCGCGCAAAAGCTGGCGCCCAACCCGCGCGGGCCGCTGCTGGTGGTGGGGGCGGGCGTGCAGGGCCTGGCCCACCTGGAGGCATTTGCCGCCGGGCTGGGCGTGCGCGAGGTGCAGGTGGCGTCGCGCAGCGCGGCCAGCGCCGCCGCACTGGTGCGCCATGCCCAGGCGCTGGGGCTGCACGCCCAAGTGGCACCTGACGCCAACGCCGCGCTGGCGGAGTGCCCGCTGGTGGTGACCTGCACCCCCGCAGCCGAAGTGGTGCTGCGCGGCATGCCGCGTGAAGATGCCTTTGTCTGCGCGGTGGGCGCGTTCACGCCCCGCATGGTGGAGCTGTCGCCGCGCCTGTGCCGCCACTTTGCCGAGCTGGGCACGGTGGTGGTGGACACCACCGATGCCCAGCACGAGGCCGGCGATCTGCTGCAGGCCGGGCTGGATGTGGCGGCGTTCGCATCGCTGGCCGACGTGGTGCGCGGCACGGCAAGCGCGGTCCAGGGCCCGGTGCTGTTCAAGAGCTGCGGCTGGGCGGGCTGGGACCTGGCGGCGGCGCGGCTGGCCAGCGGCACGCTTTGAGCTAGCATTGCCACGCTGCCCTGCCACCCGCTGCCCACCGAGGAACCACAATGAGTCACGAGGATGTTGCCAAGCCAAGCGCCCTGATTGGCTGGCATTCGATGTTCATGGGCGTGGCGCTGCTGGCGTCGGCGCGCTCCAAGGACCATCGCACGCGCAACGGCGCCTGCATCGTGTCACCCGACAACCGCATCATCGGCGTGGGCTACAACGGCCTGCCGCGCGGCTGCGATGACCATGACCCGATCTACTGGTCGGACGACGACAGCGACCCTTTCCATTCGCGCCACAGCTACGTGGTGCACGCCGAGATCAACGCCATGCTCAACTGCGTGGTGCTGCCGCTGACCAACGCCACCATCTACACCACCCAGTTCCCCTGCCCGCGCTGCGCGCAGGCGGTCATCCAGGCGGGCATACGGCGCGTGATCTTCCTGCGTGAAAAGCCGCACCACGCTGGCGCCAACGCCGCAGCGGTCAAGATGTTCACCGCCAGCGGCGTGGTGTGCGAGGCCCTGGAGGCCGTGGACGCCGGCGCGTCCGACTGGTCGCAGCGCCTGGGCCACTTCATGACGACCGACAAGCCCAGCGAAGACGACGTTTGAGCATACGCCGCGACGGATGACCCGCATACGCACGGCGTCATGCCGCTGCCACGGGAACGCTTCATGCTTGCAGGCCGGAACGACCGGAGTTCACCCATGCCCAAGATCACCTGTTTACTACCCTGGACGCTGGCCCTGCTGGGTACGGCAGCCCCCGCCCAGACCCTGGTGGACCCCAGCCGCCAGGCACAGGACCCCTGCCGCGCCGAGGTGTCGAAGTTCGAGCAGGCCATAGGCTTCATCCGACAGAACCAGGGCGCGCAGGCCGCCGCCGACCTGAAGGAAAAGCTGCTGCCCGCCAAGCTCGAAAACGACATCCTGTTCAAGGACGGCTACTGCGGGCTGGCACGCTACATCCGCGAGAAAAAACTCAACCGTTGACAGCCTTCGGCCGGCGATATGCGAACGCGCGCTCAGCCAGCGATGTGGGTGCGCGCTATCACCCGGTCGTCGCCCAGCACGATCAGCGCGAACAGCAGTTCGTCCAGGTTTGCGGCCTGCACTGTCTTGCGTGCCAGAAGCGGCGTGGCCTTCGGGTCGAGCACCACGAAGTCGGCCTCGCAGCCCGGCTGCAGGTTGCCCACCACGCCGTCCAGCCCCAGCGCCTGCGCCGCACCCGCGGTGTGCTGCCACCACAGCGCCTGCGGGCTCAGGCTCAGGCCCGGCTTGGTCTGCCCCTCGCGGCCCACGTAATACGCCGCCAGCATGGTGTGAAACGGGCTGAAGCTGGTACCGCCGCCCACGTCGCTGGCCAGGCCGTACCGGAAGCCGATGCGTTCAGCCCCCTCGTAGTCAAAAAAGCCGCTGCCCAGGAACAGGTTGCTGGTGGGGCTGACGGCTGCCGCCGCGCCGGTGGCGCGCATCAGCGCGCGGTCTTCATCGTCAAAATGGATGCAGTGCGCATAGATGGCGCGCTCGCGCATCAGGCCAAAATCGTCATACACGGCCAGGTAGCTGCGCGCATCTGGAAACAGCTCGCGTGCCCAGCGGATTTCGTCCCTGTTCTCGGCCACATGCGACTGGATCCACACGCCGGGGTACTTCGCGGCCAGCGCGCCCGCGCCGCGCAGCTGGGCTGGCGTGCAGCTGGGTGCAAAGCGCGGGGTGATGGCATAGCCCAGGCGGCCGTGGCCATGCCACCGGTTGATGAGCGCCTCGGTGTCTGCCAGCGACTGTTCGGTGTCATCGCGCACGCCGTCGGGCGAATGACGGTCCTGCAGCACCTTGCCCGCGATCATGCGCAGCCCGCGCTGGCGGGCCGCGCCCATCAGGGCATCGACGGATGAGGGGTGCGAGGTGCAGAACGCCAGCGCCGTGGTGACGCCGTTGCGCTGCAGTTCGTCCAGGAACACGGTGGCCACGTCCTGCGCGTAGGCCGCGTCGGCAAAGCGCGATTCATGGGGGAAGGTGTAATTTTCCAGCCAGGGCAGCAGGCCCTCGGCCGGCGAGCCGATCACGTCGGTCTGCGGAAAGTGGATGTGCAGGTCGACGAAGCCCGGCGCGATGAGCTTGCCGCGCAAATCCTCGACGGTGACGCCGGGATAGTTGGCCGCCAACGCGCTGTACGCGCCGACAGCACGGACCACCTCGCGCCCGGTGGCATCGGGGCCCGTGACGAGCAGGCCGTCTTCTTCATACACCGCCGAGCGGTCGTCGGCAAAACGCAGGATGGCGGATCGAAAGGCTTTCATTCAGGACATGGATCCCGGGTCGGGCCCGGGATGACGTGATTGACGGTCACGTCATTTTGCCGCCTTGCCCTGCACGCCGGATACGAGAAAGTTCATGGACAGTATCTGCGGATCTGTCATGACCGCGCCGGCGGGCACCACGGTCTTGCCTTCGTTGTCGGCGATCGGCCCCCTGAAGGGGTGCAGCTTGCCAGCCGCGATGTCTTTCTGGCGCGCCAGCACTTCGTCCTGCACCGTTTTGGGCACCTTGGGACCGAAGTCGCTGACGCGGATCATGCCCTCCTTCACGCCCCCCCAGACGTTGCCGCTCTTCCAGGTGCCGTCCAGCACCGCGCGCGTGCGCTGCGTGTAGTAGGCGCCCCACTGGTGCGTGACCGCCACGATCTGCGCATCGGGCCCGGCCTTGCGCATGTCGGAGTGGTAGGCCACGGCCATTTTTCCGCGCTCCTGCGCGGCAGCCATCACCGCCGTGGAGCCGGTGTGGAACGCAATCACGTCCACATCCTGGTTGAACAGGCTCATCGCCGCGTCGCGCTCGCGCGGCGGATCGAACCAGGCGTTGAGCCACACCACCTTCACCTGCGCCTTCGGGTTCACCGAGCGCAGCCCCAGGGCAAAGGCATTGATGCCCTGCAGCACCTCGGGAATGGCAAAGCCCGCCACATAGCCCGCCACGTTCGTCTTCGTCATGCGCCCGGCGGCAATGCCCGCCAGGTAGCGGCCCTCGTAATAGCGGGCGTTGGACGTGGCCACGTTGGGCGCTGTCTTGTAGCCGGTGACGGATTCAAACCTGACGTGGGGAAAGTCCCGGGCCACCTTGAGCGTGGGCTCCATGTAGCCAAAGCTGGGCGTGAAGATGAGCTGGTGACCCTGCTGGGCCAGGTCGCGGATCACGCGTTCGGCGTCGGCGCCTTCGGCCACGTTTTCCACGACGGTGGTCTGGACCTGGCGGCCCAGAGCGGCTTGCATGGCCTTGCGGCCTTCTTCATGCTGGCGTACCCAGCCCGCTTCGGTAATGGGCGTGACATAGACAAAGCCGGCCTTGAGCGGGCCGGCGGTGGTTTGGGAAAAAACAGGGAGTGAAAAACAGGCGGCCGCCAGCGCGGCTGCGAGGTTTTTATACATGGTGGTCCTCTACATGGCCCCGGAGACAGACAAACAAAAAGGCCGCCGGGGCGCGACCTTTCGGGCTTGATTCTAGCGGGGCACGCTCAAGCGTTGCGGCGGCGCTCTTCGTCCAGCATCACGCGCCCTTCGGCGGCAACGGTGTCCAGCATGCGAAACAGCGCCAGGCAGTCCTGTTCGCTCAGGGCACTCAGGATGCGCTGGTTGCGGCGGCTGGCCTCGGCAAAGGCCTTGCGGTACAGCGCCCTGCCCGCGGGCGTGAGCAGCAGCATCACCTTGCGCTTGTCGGCCCGGTCGCCTTCGCTGCGCACCAGGCCGCGCTCCATGAGCGCCGCCACCGTGCGGCTGGTCTGCGCCAGCTGGATGTCGGTCTCTTCGGCCAGGCGCAGCATCGAAATGGGCGCCATGACCGAAATCGTGCCGATCAGCCGCCATTCACTGCCGCTGATGCCGAACTCGCGGGCAAACGCCATGTGCGCGTGCTTGGTGGTGTAGAAGCTGGCGCGCTGCAGCCGGTAGGCCAGCAGCTCCAGGATGGTGGTGGCGGCAGCGGCGGAGCTCATGGTGCGATTGTCACAGAAGGCTGGCCGGTGGCGGCCTGCACCAGGTGGCAGGCCACGGAGCGGCCCGGCGCGACGGTGCGCAGCGGCGGCACCTGCTCGCGGCACACCGCCGTCGCATGCGGGCAGCGCGGGTGGAACGCGCAGCCCGGCGGCGGCGCCAGCACCGACGCCATCTCGCCGGCCAGGGGGCGGAAGTTGGCCTGCCCGCCCTCCAGCCGTGGCACGCTGTCCAGCAGTGCGCGGGTGTAGGGGTGGGCCGGTTCGTGGAACAGCGCTTCGGTGGGTGCCACCTCCACCAGCCGGCCCAGGTACATCACGGCGACGCGGTCGGCCAGGTGGTGCACCACGCTGAGGTCGTGGCTGATGAACAGATAGGTCAGCCCCATGCGCTCGCGCAGATCCATGAACAGGTTGAGCACCTGGGCCTGGACGGACACGTCCAGCGCCGCCACGGATTCGTCGCACACCAGGAAGTCCGGCTTGACAGCCAGCGCACGCGCGATGCCGATGCGCGCCCGCTGCCCACCAGAGAACTGGTGTGGAAAACGGTCTGCCATGGCGGCCTGAAGCCCCACGCGCTGCAGCAGGTCGGCCACATAGGCGCCGCGCTCGGCGCGCGTTGTATGGCCATGGATCACCGCCGCCTCGGCAATCGCATCGCCCACGCGGCGGCGCGGGTTGAGCGACGCATACGGGTCCTGGAAAATCATCTGCACGCCCAGGCCCACCTGCTGCGCGCGCGCCGGCGGCAGCGCCGCCATGTCCTCGCCCTGCCAGAGCCGGCGGCCCGTGTCGGGCGGCAGCAGCCCGGCCACGACGCGGCCCAGGGTGGACTTGCCGCAGCCCGATTCCCCCACCAGGCCAAGCACCTCGCCGGCGCGGATGCTCAGGTCGGTGGGGTGCACCACGGTCACACGGGGCGGCACGGCCTTGCCCGTCAGCCGGTCGCGCAGGCGCTCCAGCGCGCCGCCCGCGCGGCGGAAGCTGCGCGTGACGCCCTGCAGTTCGAGCAGCGCGGTCATGCGGCCGCTCCCGCGGCGCCGTCCAGATCCGGCATGGTGCGCAGCCGCTGGCCGCGCGGGTTGCGGCTGGGGATGGAGTCCATCAGGCCGCGCGTGTACGGGTGCTGCGGCGCATGCAGGATGTCGCCGACCGCGCCCTGCTCCACGATCCTGCCGCGGCGCATGACGCAGATGCGCTGGGCCAGCGCCGCGACCACGGCCATGTCGTGCGTGATCCAGATCAGCGAGGCGCCGGTTTCGCGCGTGAGTTTCTGCATTTCGTAAAGGATCTGGCCCTGGATCGTGACGTCCAGCGCCGTGGTGGGTTCGTCGGCAATGAACAGCTCGGGCTTGTTCAAGAGCGCAATGGCGATCACCACGCGCTGGCGCATGCCGCCCGACAGCTGGTGCGGGTAGCAGCGCAGCCGTTCACCCGGCGACGGGATGCCCACACGCACCAGCGCGTCGTGGGCTTCTTCCAGCGCCTGGGCGCGGCTCACGCGGCGGTGGGCCAGCACGGCCTCGGTCATCTGCGTGGCGATCTGCAGCACCGGGTTGAGCGTCATCATCGGGTCCTGGAAGATCATGGCGATGCGCCGCCCGCGGATGGACTGCCATTCGCGCTCGGACTTGCCCACCAGTTCCTCGCCACCCAGGCGGATGCTGCCGCCCACGATGCGCCCGGGCTTGTCCACCAGGCCCATGATCGAATAGCCCGTCTGCGATTTGCCCGAGCCCGATTCACCGACCAGGCCCATGATCTCGCCACGGCCGAGTGTGAAGCTCACGCCGTCCACCGCGCGCACAACGCCGCCCTGCGTGGGAAAGTGCGTCTGCAGGTCGCGGACTTCGAGCAGCGGCATTGCGCTGTGTGACACCGTCATCGCCGCAGCCTCGGGTTGAGCACGTCGGTCAACTGGTCGGCCACCGTGTTGATGCTCAGCACCGCCACCAGCAGCGCCACGCCGGGAAAGAAACTGATCCAGTAGTTACCCGACAGCATGTAGTTGTAGCCGTTGGAGATCAACAGGCCCAGCGACGGCTCGGTCACCGGCAGGCCCAGCCCCAGGAAGGACAGCGTTGCCTCCAGCCCGATGGCAATCGCCACCTGGATGGTCGCCACCACCAGCAGCGGCGGCAGGCAGTTGGGCAGCACGTGCACGAACAGGATGCGGCTGCGCGGCAGGCGCAGGCCGCGCGCGGCCTCCACATACTCGCGCTTGAGTTCCACCAGCCCCGAGCTGCGCACGGTGCGTGCATAGTAGGTCCACTGCACCAGCACCAGGGCCAGCACGATCTTGTCCACGCCCTTGCCGAACAGCGCCAGGAAAATCAGCGCGATCAGGATGGACGGGAACGCCATCTGCGTATCGGCCAGCCGCATGATGAGCGCGTCCACCGCACCGCCGAACCATGCCGCGGCCAGGCCCAGCACGGTGCCCAGCACCGCCGCCAGCGCCGTGCACAGCAACCCGACCATCATGCTGATGCGCAGGCCGTAGAGGATGGCCGACAGCATGTCACGGCCCTGGTCGTCGGTGCCCAGCCAGAAGCGCATGTGCCCGTCACCGGACAGCGAGCCGGGCTTGAGCCGCGCGTCCAGCACCGACAGCTGCTGCAGGTCATAGGGGTTCTGCGGTGAGATCCACGGCGCCAGCACGGCCACCAGAAGGATCAGCAGGGTCATGCCCAGCCCGATGCAGGCGATGCGGCTCTCGGTGAATTCGCGCCACAGGCGGCGCAGCGGCGTTTCGACGGGGGCGGCAACCGTGCTCATGACGATTCAGTCCCCAGGGTCACGCGCGGGTCCAGCCACGAATACATGAGGTCCACCACCAGGTTGATGACGAGGTAGATCAGCACCACGAACAACAGGTAACCCAGCACCACCGGCCGGTCCAGCGCGTTGACAGAATCGATCAGCAGCTTGCCCATACCGGGCCAGCCGAAGATGGTTTCGGTCACGACCGAGAACGCGATGATCCCGCCAAAGTTGATGCCCACCACGGTCACGATGGGGATCATGATGTTCTTGAGCACGTGCACGCCGATCAGGCGGCCCTGGCCCAGCCCCTTGGCCCGCGCGAACTTCACGTAGTCCATCAACAAAGCCTCACGCGTGGAAGAGCGCGCCAGCCGCATGATCATCGCGGCGTTGAACAGCGCCAGGTTGGTGGCCGGCAGCAGCAGGTAGCGCAGGCCGTCCCAGGTCATGAAGCTGACCTGCAGCCCGAACAGCGCCGTGGTGGGGCCGCGCCCGCCCGACGGCAGCCAGCCCAGGATCACCGCGAACACCATGATGAGCATCAACCCCAGCCAGAACGTCGGCAGGCTGAAGCCCAGCGACGACAGGAAGGTGAGTGCACGGCCGACGGGCGTGGTGGGCCAGCGCCCCGCCACCAGGCCCAGCGGCAGGCCCACCACCACGGCGATCACCGTGGCCGCCACGGCCAGCTCCAGCGTGGCGGGCAGGCGGCTGGCCAGCAGCTCGGTCACCGGCAGGCCGGTGGCGAACGACCGGCCCAGGCTGCCGTCCAACAGGCGCCCGGCAAAGTCCAGGTACTGCGCGTACGCCGGCTTGTCCAGCCCCAGCGCGGCCATCATCTGGTCGCGCATCTCGGGCGTGACGTTGTCCGGGATCATCATGGACGCGGGGTCGCCCACCACGTAGATGCCCGCGAACACGATCACGGACATGAACCACAGCACGGCCACGCTTTGCGCCAGGCGCCTCAACAGGAAGAAGAACATGCAGCGTGGCCGTCAGTGTTCAGGCAGCCGCCTCAGTTGCCCGTGATGTCCTGCGCGTAGGTGCGCTCGTCCACACGGGGCTTTAGCACCACGCCCTTGCGCGACGCCCAGGTGCCGACCATGAGCTGCGTGGGGATCACGCCGACTTCGTTGCGCAGCACTTCAATGACCTCGCGGTACTTGCGCTCGCGCACCAGTTCGTCCGACGATGCCAGCGCCTCGCGCAGCGGCTTCCAGAACACGGGCGAGTCGTAGGTCTGCATGTTGATCTTGCGAAACGGGTTGTTGGTCGGGTTGCTGAACAGGTACTCCAGCGTCACGCCCAGGTCGCCGCCGTCCACGCCGGTGGCCAGCAGCAGCATGGGCAGCTCCAGCTTGTTGCCGCGCGTGAAGAACACGCTGGTGGGCACGACCTCGACCGTCACCTTGCAACCCAGGCGCGACAGCATCTGGCCGGTGGCCTGTGCCTGCGCCGAATCGGTCGGGTGCGCGTCGCTGCGGGCAAAGATGGACAGCTTGAAGCAGTTGGGGTAGCCAGCTTCGGCCATGAGCTTCTTCGCGCCGTCCAGGTCCAGCTTTTCGGGCTGCACCGACGGGTTGTAGCCAAACATGGTGGGTGGCACGGGGTTCTGCGTGGGCACGCCCAGGCCTTCCATCACGCGGGTGCCGATGGCTTCGCGGTCAATGGCCTTGGAGAACGCGCGGCGCACACGCACGTCCTTGAACGGGTTGCCAGCCAGCGGCTTGTCGGCATGGTCGGTGGCCAGGGGCAGCCGCTCGGAGAACTGGTTCATCGTCCAGAACGTGTGGCGCGCCAGCGGCTTGGTATAGAAGGTCAGGTTGGCATTGGACTTGATGCGGGCCAGATCCGCGGCCGGCACGGCGGCGATCACGTCCACCTCGCCCGACAGCAGCGCGGCGGTGCGCGCCGGGTTGTTCGGCATGATGCGGATGGTGACCTTGTCGTACGTGGGCTTGTTGCCCCAGTACGCATCGTTGCGCAGCAGCTCCACGCGGTCGCTGCGCAGGAAACGCACGAACTTGTAGGGGCCGGTGCCGCTCATGCCCTTGCCGCTTTCGAAGTCCTCGGGCTTCAGGCCCGTGGTCGCTTTCTTGGACACCATGGGCACCATGGCCATGTAGTTGGGCAGCACGGCCAGCGGGGTGGACGTGGTCAGGCGCACGGTATGTTCGTTCACCGCCTCGGCCTTGCTGATGTCTTTCAGGAAGCCATTGAGCGTGGCGGGCGACGCGGTCAGCGTCGCGGGGCGGCCGACCGAGTACACGACGTCCTCGGCCGTGAACGCGGAGCCGTCATGGAACTTCACGTTGCGGCGCAGCTTGAACTCCCACACCGACGGCGCCACGCGCTGCCACGATTCGGCCAGGCGCGGCACCAGGCGGCCCTCGGCGTCCAGGTCGGCCAGCGACTCGAACATGTGGCGCGACGCCTGCACGTTGCCGGCGATGTTGGCGTACTGCGGATCCATCGACGTCACGTCGGTGGCGATGGCCATTTTCAATTCTGCCGCGGCCGCCGCGCCACAGGCCATCAAGGCGGCCAGGGCGAGCGCGGTGCTCAAGGGTTTCTTCATTGGATGTCTCCTGTTTCGGGTGCGCTGTCACGCGTGGTTTGACGGTGTGGCTGCGGCCTCTCGATGGGCCCTGAAGATACTTGACAACGTTAAGTATCTTGCGGATGATTCTATTCACTTGCTTGATTAAGTCAACATTCTTTTCGGCTCTTGCACAACGGTGGCGCGTCGGGTTTTCCCACCCCCCTGAGCACACAAGACCAGCCCGCACAACACACGGAGACACTATGGAAATGACAGGCGGCCAGGCACTGGCCAGGCAATTGGTGATCGAGGGCGTGACGGATATCTTTGGCATACCGGGCGTGCAGCTTGACTGGGCCACCGACGCGCTGATTGACGTGGCCGATCGCATCCGCTTCGTGGTGCCGCGCCACGAACAGGCCACCTCGTACATGGCCGACGGCTACGCGCGCACCACGGGCCGCGAAGGTGTCTGCATGGTGGTTCCCGGCCCCGGCATCCTGAACGCGCTGTCCGGGCTGGCCACGGCCTATGCCTGCTCTTCGCGCGTGCTGTGCATCGCGGGCCAGATCCCGTCGCCTACCATCGGCAAGGGCTTTGGCATGCTGCACGAAGTCAATGAACAGTCGCGAATCCTGCGCAGCGTGACCAAATGGTCCGCTATCGCCTTGCAGCCCGGTGACATTCCGCGCCTGGTGCATGAGGCTTTCGTGCAGATGCGCACCGGCCACCCCCGCCCCGTGGCGCTGGAGATTCCGCCCGACGTGCTGCAGGCCCGCGCCGACATCACCTTGCTGGACGCCGCTGCGCCCGCACAGCCGCAGCCGCCAGCGGGCGCGGACATCGCCGCCGCTGCCGCGCTGCTGCGCAGCGCGCGCCGCCCCGTGATCTGGGCTGGTGGCGGCGTGGTGGCCGCGGGCGGCACGCAGGGCCTGCAACGCCTGGCCGAGCGCCTGAACGCGCCGGTCATCATGACCGACAACGGCCGCGGCGCGCTGCCCCAGCGCCACCCGCTGGCGCTGCTGAACCTGGGCGGGCGCTGCGTGCTGCCGCATGCCGACGTGGTGCTGGTCGCCGGCTCGCGCGCCATGGATGCCCTGGGCCGCCCGGCGCACGCCGTGCCTGGCGTGAAGTACATCTACCTGAACATCGACCCGGCCCACACCGGCGCGCCGCGCTCGCCTGGCCTCGCGCTGCAGGGCGACGCCGCCGCCGGCCTGAACGCGCTGGCCGATGCGCTGCAAGGCGATCCACCAGCCTCGCATGCACAGGCCCCGCTGGACCTGGACGCCGTTCGCGCCTGGTGCGACGAACAGGTGGCGCACGTGGAGCCGCAGCGCAGCTACCTGGCGGCCATACGCCAGGCGCTGCCGGACAGCGGCGTGGATGACGGCATCCTCGTCAGCGAGCTGACGCAGGTGGGCTACGCGGCCACCTTCGCCTACCCTGTGCAGGCACCGCGCAGCTTCATCAGCCCCGGCTACCAGGGCACGCTGGGCTACGGCTTCAACACCGCCCTGGGCGTGGCGCTGGGTAATCCAGGCAGGCGCGTCATCTCGATCAATGGCGACGGTGGCTTCGGCTGGGGTTTGCAGGAACTCGCCACCGCCGCCAAGTACCGCGCCAACCTGGCCATCGTGGTCTTTGCCGACGGCGCCTTCGGCAACGTGCGCCGCATCCAGAACAACGTGTTCCAGCGCGAGACCGACACCACGCTGCACAACCCCGACTACGGCCAGCTGGCCGCTGCCTTTGGCGTGGCCGGCGAGCGCGTGGACTCCCCCGACGGCCTGGCCGCCGCGCTGGAGCGCGCATTTGCCGCCGGCGGCCCGCACCTGATCGAGGTGCGCGTGGGCGCGATGCCGGGGCCCTGGCACCTCATCCACACCTTCTCCAAGGCACCCCGCCCGGCGCCCGCCAACCCCCTGGGCGAACCAGCGCCCGCCGAGGCCGCGGCATGAGCAGCACCCTGCACCTGCGTCACCAGCACTACATCGGCGGCGCCTGGGTTGCCAGCGAAGGCAGCGGCCGCCTGGCGGTGACCAACCCCGCCACAGGCGAGGTGATCGGCGAGGCCGCCGCCGGCAGTGCGGGCGATGCGCGCCGCGCCATTGCCGCCGCGCAGCAGGCCTTTGCCCCCTGGGCGGCCACCCCGGCGGCTGAACGCATCGCGGCCTTGCGCCGCATCCAGGCGGGGCTGGAGCGCCGCGGCGCGGAGGCCGCCGCGCTGATCACCGCCCAGATGGGCTCGCCCATCGGCTTTTCACGCACGGCGCAGATCGGCCTGCCGCTGCGCAACCTGGACAGCGCGGCGCGCGCCATGGCGGCGCTGCCCGCTGACGAATGGATCAACGGCACGCTGGTGCAGCGCGCGCCGCTGGGCGTGGTGGGTGCGATCACGCCATGGAACTTCCCGCTGCACCAGATCACGGCCAAGGTGGCGCCGGCGCTGGCCGCGGGCTGCACGGTGGTGCTCAAGCCCAGCGAACTCACGCCACTGGACGCCTGCCTGTTCGCCGAGGTCGTGCATGAGGCGGGCCTGCCGCCGGGCGTGTTCAACCTCGTGCTGGGCACCGGCCCCACCGTGGGCGAGGTGCTGGCCTCGGACCCCGCCGTGCGCATGGTGAGCTTTACCGGCTCCACCGCGGCCGGGCTGCGCGTGGCGGCGCTGGCGGCTACCACGCTGAAGAAGACCACGCTGGAGCTGGGGGGCAAATCCGCCAACATCCTGCTGGACGACGCGGACTTCAACCGCGCCATCCCCGCCGCGCTGGGCCAGTGCTTTGTCAACGCGGGCCAGACCTGTGCCGCCCTCACGCGGCTGCTGGTGCCCGCCGCGCGGCTGGCCGAGGTGGAGGAACGCCTGTGCGCTGCCCTGACCGCCTGGCAGCCCGGCGACCCGCAGGACACCGCCACGCGGCTGGGCCCCGTGGCCTCGCGCGCGCAGCAGTCACGCGTGCAGGACGCGATCCGCGGCGGCATTGCGCAGGGCGCCCGGCTGCTGGCCGGTGGCGCCAGCCCGGTGCCGGGCCTGGCGCACGGCGCATATGTGCAGCCCACGCTGTTCAGCACCGACGACCCCAGCCTGCGCATCGTGCAGGAAGAGATCTTTGGCCCCGTGCTGTGCGTGCTGCCGTATGCGAACGAAGACGACGCCGTGCGCCTGGCCAATGACAGCGCCTACGGCCTGTCGGGCGGCGTATGGTCGGCCGACCCGGCCCGCGCCCGCGCCGTGGCGTCGCGCCTGCACACCGGCCAGGTGTCGCTGAACGGCGCCATGCTGGACGTGGACGCGCCGTTTGGCGGCTGGGGCCTGTCGGGCCTGGGCCGCGAATACGGCCGCTACGGCCTTGAAGAATATTTCCAGACCCGCGCCCTGCTGGGCGCGGCCTGAACACCGCAAGACAAGGAGACACCATGACCGTTGCCGAAGCAACCCGCCCCGTTCCCGCCGAAGCCGCCACACCCGTGGACGGCGCACCCGATTACGTGCGTAACCTGCCGCCCTACGTCACCGCCAAGCCTGCGTCGCAAGTGCAAATGGCCCCCGGTGTCACGCGGCTGCGCAAGATGGCGTCCAACGAGAACCCGAATGGCGCCAGCCCCAAGGCGCTGGCCGCCGCGGCGGCCGTGCTGACCGGCGCGGCCACCTACCCGGACCCGTTCGGCAGCGAACTCAAGGCCGCGCTGCACGCGCGCTTTGGCGTGCCGCCCGAAAGCCTGGTGATCGGCAATGGCTCCAGTGAACTGCTGGAGCTGGCCGCGCGCTGCTTCATGCGCGCGGGCGACGAGGCGGTCTATTCGCAATACTCGTTCATCGGCTACCCGCACGCGGTGAAGTCCATGGGTGGCAAGGGCGTGGTGGTGCCGGCGGTGGACTTCGGCCACGACCTGCCGGCCATGCTGCGCGCCATCACCCCGCGCACGCGCCTCATCTTCGTGGCCAACCCCAACAACCCCACCGGCACGCTGCTGGCGCCCGAGGCCATCACCAGCTTCCTCGAACAGGTGCCGCCGCACGTGCTGGTGGTGCTGGACGAGGCCTACACCGAATACCTGGAGCCAGCCCAGCGCATGGACTCGTTTGGCCTGATCAAGCGGTTTGCCAACCTGGTGGTGATGCGCACCTTCTCCAAGGCCTACGGCCTGGCGGGCCTGCGCGTGGGCTTTGCGGCGGCGCAGCCGCAGGTGGCCGAGCTCATCAACCGCACGCGGCTGGTGTTCAACGTCAACGCGCCCGCACAAGCCGCCGCACTGGCCGCGCTGGCGGACGAAGAATTCCTGGCGCTCAGCGCGCGCGGCAACCGCGAGGGCATGAAGCTGCTGCAGGACGCCTTCCAGAAGCTGGGCCTGCCGTACATCCCGTCGTGGGGCAACTTCATCGCAGTGGACCTGTCGTCGGCGCCGGGCGGGCTGCAGGGCGTCAATGCCCAGCTGCTGGCCGCCGGCTTCCTCCTGCGGCCCCTGGGTGCCTATGGCCTGCCCAACCACCTGCGCATCACCGTGGGCCTGCCCGAGGACAACGCCGCGCTGGTGGCGGCGCTGACTGCCTGCGTCAAGCCCTGATCAGGCAAAGGACGCAAGGCAGGCGTCCAGCCGGTCCACGAAACCGCGCCGGGTGCCCGCGTCCACAAAGCTCGCTTCAAAGCTGTTGCGCGCCAGCATGTAAGCATGCCGCGCCGTCAGGCCGGTGGCGGCAAAGGTCTGGGTGAAGTTCTCGTTCACATAGCCGCCAAAGTACGCCGGGTCGTCGGAATTGACGGTGGCCATGAGCCCGGCGTCCAGCAGCGCGCCCAGGTTGTGCTGCGCCAATGAAGGGAACACGCACAGCTTGAGGTTGGACAGCGGGCACACCGTGAGCGGAATGCGGTCCTGCGCCAGGCGCCGCATCAGCGCCGGGTCTTTGGACGATTGCACGCCGTGGTCCACACGTTCAACCTTCAGCACATCCAGCGCCGTCCATACATATTCCGGCGGGCCTTCTTCGCCCGCATGGGCTACCAGGTGCAAGCCCAGCGCACGGCAGCGCGCAAACACGCGTGCAAATTTTTCTGGCGGGTGGCCGACTTCGCTGGAATCCAGGCCCACGCCAATGAATTTGTCACGCAGCGGCAGCGCCTGCTCCAGTGTGGCAAAGGCGTCTTCTTCGCTCAGGTGCCGCAGGAAGCACAGGATCAGCGAAGCGCTCACGCCCAGCTTTTCCCTGGCGTCCACGCAGGCGCGGTGCAGGCCGTTGACCACCGTGTCCATCGCCACGCCGCGCGCCGTGTGGGTCTGCGGGTCAAAGAACATTTCGGTGTGCAGCACGTTGTCGGCCTGCGCGCGCAGCAGGTAGGCCCAGGCCATGTCGTAAAAATCCTGCTCCTTGAGCAGCACGCTGGCACCCGCGTAATAGATGTCCAGGAAGCTTTGCAGGTTGGTGAAGGCGTAGGCGCGGCGCAACTCGTCCACGCTGGCATACGGAATGGCCACGCCGTTGCGCCGCGCCAGCGCAAAGATCAGCTCGGGCTCCAGCGAGCCTTCGATGTGCATGTGCAGCTCGGCCTTGGGCATGGCGCGCAGCAGCGCGGGCAGCCTGTCAGCGGGGATCGTGGGCAGGGTGTTCATCAGCAGACTCCAAAGGTGATGCCAAGGCTTTTGAGATGGCGCCGGTAGGCCGCAGACGCCTTGTCGGCCGAGGTGTGCAGCTCGGCGCGCGCGTCCAGCGGCAGCCGCGCGGGGCGCTGCGATTCCAGCACCGGTTTGTCCTGCATGAAGATGCCATGCTGGAAGGCGCGCAGGGTGTCATCGGCCGACTCAAAGTCCGCCACCGCCAGGCGGAACCACACACGGCTGGTCTCGGGCGTGATGGGGCAGATGTACAGCGCGATCGATTCGCGGTAGCCGGCAATGGCCACCGCCGCGGCATCGGGCACCTTGGTCAGCACCGCCGCATAGGGCCCGGTCACTTCGTAGGTGTATTCCACCTGCGCGGGCGCGGTGGAATGCAGGTTGGACTGCGGCTGCCAGGCCTTGCACTGCGTGGCCAGCAGGCCGGTGGGGGTGGGCTGCACGGTGTAGTCGTCAATGGCGGCGGCGCTGCGCATGCCCAGCGAACCCTCATGCACAAAACCGAAATGCGCCATGTCCAGGAAATTCTCGACAATGCGCGGCGCGCTGGCCGCCACGTCATAGGGGCCGCAGTTGAGCTTGCGCAGGCGCGCATCCGTTTCAGCCGTGAACACCGGCAACGCGGTGTCGCCATCAGCTTCGCCATTTTCCAGCCGCACCCACACCAGCCCATGCGCCTCGTGCGCGCCGTGCGCATGCGCGCAATGCGTGGCCGGCGGCGTGAACGCGGGCAGCGCCGGCACGTGCACGCACCGCGCCTGCGCGTCAAAGCGCCAGCCGTGGTACGGGCATTCCAGCTGGCCGCCCTGCACCCGCCCCAGCGACAGCCGCGCGCCGCGGTGCGGGCACTGATCGCGCCAGGCGTGCACGGCGCCGGTGGCATCGCGCCACAGCACCAGGTCGTGGCCGAGCAGTTGGACGGCCTGCGGCGTGCCGGTCAAGTCATGGGCCAATGCCACGGGATGCCAATGCTGCTTTTCGATCATTTTGATGGTGTGCCTCTACCAAGCCATTGTCTGGCAAGATGGTGAAACATATTGACTTGCATATGCCATGAACAAACGCTACCAGGTCTCAGGGGCCGAAGGCGAATTCGAGCCAGATTCGAAAGGGCTGGTGCTGCGCAATCTCGTCGGCATCACATCGCCCGAAGATATGGACGCCCTGGAACTGCAACTGCTGGGGGATTTGTACGAGGAGGTTCTGCTGAACGAATTTCCTGATCGAACCCTCACCGTGGCGGACCTCAAACATTGGCATCAACTGTGGCTCGGCAATGTGTACCCATGGGCGGGCAAGGAACGCTCGGTCAATCTGGGCAAGGACGGCTTTCAATTTGCCACGGCGGCTTTGCTACCCCGCCTGCTGGACGAGTTCGAACGTCAATATCTGTCACGCTGGACACCGTGCACGAACCTTGCGCCAGACGAACTGATGAATGCCATCGCTGTGACGCATGTGGAGCTGATCGTCATTCATCCCTTCCGTGAGGGCAATGGACGTTTGTCGCGCCTGCTGGCCGATGTGATGGCAGTTCAGGCCGGACACGAACCTCTGGACTACTCGGCATGGGAGCAGCACAAGGCTGCTTACATTGGCGCCATTCACGCCGGATTTTCGGGTGACTATGCGCGGATGTGCGAGTTCGTGGCCAGTGCCATCCAAGCAGGCAACGCCAGTGTCAGCGAGCGAGTTTGATGTGAGGAAAGCGCGGGGTCGGCTGCTTGAGCTGCTGCTCAAGCTGAGCCACGGATCGGCCCGTCTCCACAGCGGTTGAGCTGGCCGCCGCGCGGACGATGGCCTGGCGGCTGGGGCGCTTGGGCTGCGGACTTGCGGGCGTGGGCATGCTGTCAGTTTATACGATGGCATGAAATAAAAAAGGCCGCCCGAGGGCGGCCTTCCATTGCGTTGCAGGCGATTACTTCTTGTCGCCGGGCACTTTACCCTCGACGCCCTTGATGTAGAAGTTCACGCCGCCCAGGAACTTGTCGTCGGCAACGGCGTCCTTGGCCAGGATTTCCTTGCCGTCCTGGCCCACGATCGGGCCCTTCCAGATCGTGAAGGTGCCGTCGGTCAGGCCCTTCTTGATCTCGGCGATCTTGGTCTTGGTTTCCTCGGGCACGTCAGCAGCGATGGACACCATGTCGATCGCGCCTTCCTTCACGCCCCACCACACGCCGGTGTTGCCCGTCCACTTGCCTTCCAGCGCGTCACGCGTGGCCTTGATGTAGTACGGGCCCCAGTTGATGATGGCCGAGCCCAGGTGGGCCTTGGGGCCATAGGCGGTCATGTCGCTGTCCCAGCCGAAGGCGCGCTTGTTCATCTTCTCGGCGGTCTGCAGCACGGCCGACGAATCGGTGTTCTGGAACAGCACGTCGGCGCCACCGTTGATCAGCGAGGTGGCGGCCTCGGTTTCCTTGGGCGGGTTGAACCATTCGTTCACCCACACCACCTTGGTCTTGATCTTGGGGTTGACCGACTGCGCGCCCAGCGTGAAGCTGTTGATGTTGCGCACCACTTCAGGAATTGGAATGGAGGCCACCACGCCCAGCGTGTTGGACTTGGTCATCTTGCCTGCGATCACGCCGGCCATGTAGGCGCCTTCGTAGGTGCGGCTGTCGTAGGTGCGCATGTTCTCGGCCTGCTTGTAGCCGGTGGCATGCTCGAACTTCACGTCCTTGTGGTCGGCGGCGACCTTCAGCATCGGCTCCATGTAGCCGAAAGTCGTACCGAAGATCAGCTTGTTGCCCTGAGCGGCCATGTCACGGATCACGCGTTCGGCGTCGGCGGACTCGGGCACCTTCTCCACGAAGCTGGTCACGATCTTGTCGCCGAACTCCTTTTCCAGTGCCTTGCGGCCGTTGTCATGGGCGAAGGTCCAGCCGCCGTCACCCACCGGGCCGACGTAGGCGAAAGCGATCTTCAGCGGCTCGGGCTTGGGTGCCGGGGCGGCCACGGGCGCGGGGGCCGGGGCAGGCGCGGGCTCTTCCTTCTTGCCGCAGGCTACCAGGGCAGCTGCCGCGGCGGCGGACAGGGCCGCAACTTTGAGCAGGGAACGTTTCTTCAGGTCGGTCATGTCAGGTCCTTCTTGAGGGGGTTGCGACAGGTTGGGAGAAAAACACGAAAACACAAATTATGAACCGGGGTAGAACGGCTTTCCAAGCGATGCGGGCATGTTCACGCGAATCCAGGCCGGGTTGCGCGAGATCAGGGCCAGCACCACGATGGTGGCCAGGTAGGGCAGCATGGTCAGGAACTGGCTGGGCACGTTCACGCCGATGCCCTGCAAGTGAAACTGCAGCATGGTCACGCCGCCAAACAGGTAAGCCCCAAGCAACACGCGTGCCGGGCGCCAGGTGGCAAAGGTGGTCAACGCCAGCGCGATCCAGCCCTTGCCGGCCACCATGCCCTCCACCCACAGCGGCGTGTAGATGACGGCGATGTAGGCGCCCGCCAGCCCGCACAGCGCGCCACCGGCCACCACGGCGCCCAGGCGGATGCGCCGCACCGGGTAGCCCAGGGCGTGGGCGGATTCGGGCGATTCCCCCACCGAGCGAAGCACCAGCCCGCCGCGCGTGCGGTACAGGAACCAGATCAGCCCCGCCACCATGAACATGGCCAGGTACACCATGGGATGCTGGCGGAACAGCGCGGGCCCCAGCAGCGGGATGTCGCCCAGCAGCGGGATGTGGAACTGCGGGCGCTCGGGCAGCTTTTCCTGCACGTACTTGATGCCTGCAAAGGCCGAGAAGCCGGCGCCAAACAGGCTGAGCGCCAGGCCAGTGGCGTACTGGTTGGTGTTCAGCCAGATCACCAGCACGCCAAAGATGGCGGCCAGCAGCGCGCCCGCGCCCATGCCGGCGGCAAAGCCGGCCAGGTCGCTGCCGGTGTGCACCACCGCCGCAAAACCGGCAATGGCGGCGCACAGCATCATGCCCTCGGCACCCAGGTTGACGATGCCCGCTTTCTCGTTGATCAGCAGGCCCAGCGCCGCGATGGCCAGCACGGTGCCCGCGTTCAGCGTGGCGGCCAACAACAGTGCGTAGCTTTCCATCAGCGCGCTCCCTTCATGCCGGCCTGCAGCGCCGTGAAACGCAGGCGGTACGCGATGAGCGTGTCGCAAGCCAACAAAGTGAACAGCAGCAGCCCCTGGAACACGCCGGTGATTGATTTGGGCAAGCCCAGGCGCGACTGCGCCAGCTCACCGCCGATGTAGAACATGCTCATGAGAACCGCCGAGAAAATCATGCCCACCGGATGCAGCCGCCCGACGAACGCAACGATGATGGCCGCAAAGCCATAGCCCGCGGGCACATAGGGCGTGAGCTGGCCGATGGGGCCTGCCACTTCCAGCGCGCCAGCCAGGCCGGCCGCGCCGCCAGAGGTGAGCAGCGCCACCCACAGCGCGCGGCGCGAAGAGAACCCCGCATAGCGCGCCGCCGCGGGCGCCAGCCCGCCCACCTGCTGCGCAAAGCCCGCGCGCGTGCGGAACAGGAAGATCCACAGCGCCGCCGCCGCGGCCAGCGCGATCAGCAGGCCAATGCTCACGCGCGAACCCGCCATCAGGCGCGGTATCTGCGTGACCGATTCGAACGTCTTGGTCTGCGGGAAGTTGTAGCCCGCCGGGTCTTTCCAGGGGCCATACACCAGGTAGCTCAGCACCATGTCGGCCACGTACACCAGCATCAGGCTGACCAGGATTTCGCTGGCGTTGAAGCGGTCGCGCAGCAGCGCCGTGATACCGGCCCACAGCATGCCGCCCACAATGCCCGCCAGCAGAATGGCGATGACGATCCAGCCGCCGGTGGTCTTGCCCGCCGTCAGCGCCACGCCGCCGGCAAACACCGCGCCAATGACGAACTGGCCTTCGGCGCCGATGTTCCAGACGTTGGAGCGGAAACACACCGCCAGCCCCAGCGCAATGATGAGCAGCGGCGTGGCCTTGACCATGAGCTCGCCCAGGGCATAGGGCGTCTTGATGGGTTCCCAGAAGAACACCTGCAGGCCGCGCACCGGGTCCTTGCCCAGGGCGGCGAACAGGGCCACGCCGATGATGACGGTGATGGCCAGCGCCAGCAACGGCGAAGCCAGCGACCAGAACTGCGATGGCTGGGGGCGCGGTTCAAGCTTGAGCATGGGCAGCCTCCGTGGCAAGGTGGGCCTGCACGTCGGCATGCCACAGACCACTCATCCATTCGCCAATCAGCGTGACCGTGGCGTCGGCCCGCGCGATCGGCGGCGACAGCCGCCCCTTGGCGATCACATGCAGCCGGTCGCTGATTTCAAACAGCTCGTCCAGCTCCTCGCTGACCACCAGCACGGCGCAGCCCGCGTCGCGCAGCGCCAGGATTTCACCGCGGATCTGCGCGGCCGCGCCGACGTCCACGCCCCAGGTGGGCTGCGAGACGATCAGCAGTTTCGGGTTGGCGTCAATCTCGCGGCCCACGATGAACTTCTGCAGGTTGCCACCTGACAGGGACTTGGCCGCCGCATTCGGCCCGCCGGCCTTGACGTTGAACCGCTGGATGATGGCGGCCGCCTGGGCCTGCAGCGCGCGCACATGGATCCAGCCGCCCGCGCCAATGGCGTCGGTGCGCGTGAGCATGAGGTTATGCGCCAGCCCCAGCGTGGGCACCGCGCCGCGGCCCAGCCGCTCCTCGGGCACAAAGTGCACGCCCAGTGCGCGCCGCCCGCCGGGGCCCATGCGCGCGGCGTCCTGGCCAAACACCTGGACCATCGAAGGCGCGGCGCGCGTGTCTTCACCCGACAGCGCGTACAGAAGCTCTTTCTGCCCGTTGCCTGACACGCCGGCAATGCCCACCACCTCGCCCGCGCGCACCTGCATCGACACATCGTCCAGGTCCACGCCGAACTGGTCCTCGCGCGGCAGGCTCAAGGCCTGCACGCGCAGCACCACCTCGCCCGCGCTGCGCGCGTGGTGCGCCAGCGCCGGCGGCTCGGCGCCGATCATCAGGCGCGACAGTGACGCGTTGGACTCCACTTGCGGGTTGCACACGCCCGTGACCTTGCCGCCGCGCAGCACGGTGCAGGCCGTGCACAGCTCGCGGATTTCATGCAGCTTGTGGCTGATGTACAGGATGCTGCAGCCCTCGGACGCCAGCTTTTTCAGCACGACGAACAGCTTTTCCACGGCCTGCGGCGTCAGCACCGAGGTGGGCTCGTCCAGGATCAGCAGCCTGGGGCTGGTGAGCAGCGCGCGGATGATTTCCACGCGCTGCATCTCGCCCACGCTCAGCGTGTGCACGGGGCGCGACGGATCGATGTCCAGCCCGTATTCAGCCGCCTTGGTGGTGATGCTGTGCGTGACCTCATTGAGCGTCAGGCGCTTGTCCAGGCCCAGCCAGACGTTCTCGGCAACGGTCAGTGTGTCAAACAGGCTGAAGTGCTGGAACACCATGCTGATGCCCAGGGCCCGCGCCTCCTGCGGGTTGCGGATGTGCACCGGCTGGCCGTTGAACATCACGCTGCCCTCATCAGGCTTGACGCTGCCGTAGATGATTTTCATCAGCGTCGATTTGCCGGCGCCGTTTTCACCCAGCACGGCGTGGGTCTCGCCAGGCTGCACGGTCAGCGACACGTCGCTGTTGGCCACCACGGCGGGGTACCGCTTGGTGATGTGCGCCAGCTGAAGTCTTGGGATGCTCACTCGGGTTGTCTCTCTTTTTTCAGGGCCGAAGCCACGTCCTTGATCCGCTCACGCAACCACCTGGCCGACGCCGACGCATGCGTGCGTTCATGCCAGAGCTGGTAATACATCAAGCGCGGGAATTCAATGGGGCATGCAAGTATCCTCACGGGCAGCTGGGCGGCAAAACGCTCGCAATACTGCCGGCCCGTGGTCAGCACCAGCAAGCTCGATGCCACCATGGCCGGGATCAACCCGAAATGCGGGCAGCGCGCCGTGATGTTGCGCCGCAGGCCCTGGGTTTCCAGGTGTTCGTCGATCACGCCGCGCGCGCCGGGGTGGGTGGGCGTGGGCGCAATGTGCCCAGCCGCCAGCCATTCATCCACCGACCAGCCGCGGCGCACCGCGGGGTGGCCGGCAGCCACCAGGCACACCACCTCGTCGGCAAACAGCCGGCCCATGTGCAGGTCCTCCGGCGGCTTGAGCCAGTTGCCCACCACCACGTCCACCGCGCCCTGTGCCAGCTGCGCCTGGTAATCCGACGCGGCCGACAGCGGGTGGATCTCGATATGGCACAAGGGCGCCTGCTCCTGGATGCGGGCCACCAGCTGCGGCAGGAACAGCGGGTCCAGGTAGTCGCTGGCGGCCACGCGGAAGGTGCCGGTGGCCGTTTGCGGGTCAAAGCCGCGCACGTCGGTGAACAGCACCTCGGCGGCACGCAGAATGCTTGCGCTGGGCTCGATCATGCGCAGCGCCGTGTCCGTGGGCACCATGCCGGCGCCTGAACGCACCAAAAGCGGGTCTCCCGCCAGGTCGCGCAGGCGCTTGAGCGCGGCGGACACGGCCGGCTGGTGCATGCCCATGCGGATGGCGGCACGCGAGACGCTGCGTTCAGTGAGCACGGTGTGCAAGACCCTTATCAAATGGAGGTCTATCTTGTCGAAAAGCGCTTGATCTCTCATACCGGGGGTTGCATTCCTGTCATATGGCAATGCTTATGTCGTACCCGCGGGAGCGTTCTACCCTCACAGGCAGCCATAGACCATACTGATTTACATGGACACCAAGACGATCCGATTCATCCGGCGCGGGAGCCAAGTCTGCCTGGGCAATGTACCACCCGATCGCACGCTGCTGGAAGTGCTGCGCGAGGACCTGGGGTGCACCGGCACCAAGGAAGGCTGCGGCGAGGGCGACTGCGGCGCATGCACCGTCGTACTCGGTGAGGCACGCGACGGCAAGCTGGACTACAAGGCCATCAACAGCTGCATCCGGCTGGCGCATTCCATCGACGGCATGGCCCTGTGGACGGTGGAAGACCTGGCCGCCGAGGACGGCACGCTGCACCCCGCGCAAGAGGCCATGGTGCAGTGCCACGGCAGCCAGTGCGGGTTTTGTACGCCAGGTTTTGTGATGAGCCTGTTTGGCATGTACCAAAACCATGTGGCCCAAGGCGAATCGGTCACCCGCGCGCTGGCGCAGGAAGAACTGTCGGGCAACCTGTGCCGCTGCACCGGCTACCGGCCGATCCTGGACGCAGCGCAGCAAATGGCGGCGCTGCCCGCCATGCAGGTGAACGAGAAGGCGCTGCTGACGCAGTTGGCCGCCATCCAGCCCCACGGCGAATCGGCGGACTACATGGCCCCGCGCGACCTGAAAAGCCTGCTGGCCGCGCGCGCTGCCCACCCTGGCGCGCAGATCGTGGCCGGCTGCACCGACGTGGGCCTGTGGGTGACCAAGATGCACATGCAATTCCCGCAGGTGCTGGACGTGACGCAAGTGCAAGAGCTGCGCCGCGTGGAGCGCTACCCGCACCACATTGCCATCGGCGCAGCCGTGACCTTGACCGAGGCCTTTGCCGCGCTGGTGGCCGACCGCCCGCAGCTCAAGACCTTTGCCAACCGCTTCGCCGGCCTTCCGGTGCGAAATTCGGGCACGCTGGGCGGCAACGTGGCCAACGGCTCGCCGATTGGCGACAGCATGCCGCTCTTGATCGCGCTGGGCGCCCACGTGGTGCTGATGAGCGTGCGCGGCCACCGCGAGCTGCCGCTGGAGCAGCTGTACACCGGCTACCGCCAGAACGTGATGGCGCCCGACGAAGTGCTGGCATGGATCAAGGTGCCCTTGCCTGTGCCCGGTGAAATGCTCAAGGCCTACAAGATTTCCAAACGCTATGACGACGACATCTCGGCCGTGTGCCTGGTGGTCAACATGACGGTGGCCGGCGGCAGCGTGGCCGCCGTGTCCATCGGTGCCGGTGGCGTGGCCGCCACGCCCATGCGCGCCACCCAGGCCGAAGCCGCCCTGCGTGGCCAGGCCTGGACGCAAGGTGCAGCCCAGGCCGCTGCCGCCGCGCTGCGCGCGCAGTTCCAGCCCATCAGCGACATGCGCGCATCGGCCGCCTACCGCAGCGAGGTGCTGGGCAACCTGATGCAACGTTTCTGGCTGGAAAGCCAGGGCCTGCAGCAGATCAACCTGGAAAGCTTTTCGCTCAAGGAGGCGGCATGAACGCGCCTGAGAAATTCCTCACCCCCATCGCGCCCGCCAGCGGCGTGTCGCGCGCGCACGAAAGCGCGCGCGCCCAGGTGGCCGGCGCCGCGCCGTATGTGGACGACATACCGGAAGTCAAAGGCACGCTGCATGCCGCGCCCATCATGAGCACCGTGGCCCATGGCCGCCTGCGCGGGGTCGACGCCACCATGGCCCTGGCCATGCCCGGCGTGCGCGGCATCGTGCTGGCGGGCGACATCCCCGGCGACCCCATCCTGGCCGCCTTCGGCCATGACGAGCCCATCTTTGCGCAGGACACGGTGCAGCACATCGGCCAGGTGGTGGGGGTGATCGTGGCCGACACCGTGATGCAGGCGCGCCGCGCCGCGCGCAAGGTCAAGCTCGCCATTGATCCCCTGCCCGCGGTGCTGACGCCGCGCGAAGCCCATGCGGCGCAAAACTATGTGCTGCCACCCGTGACGGTGCGCCGCGGCCAACCCGAAGCCGCGATGAAAAAAGCGCCCCACACACTGACCGGTCAGTTGGAGGTCGGCGGGCAGGAGCACTTCTATCTGGAAGGCCAGATCGCCTATGCCCTGCCGCTGGAGCAGGGCCAGTGGTGGATCTACAGCAGCACGCAACACCCCGGCGAAATACAGCACTGGGTGGCGCACGCGCTGCACATCAGCAACAACGCCGTGACGGTGGAATGCCGGCGCATGGGCGGCGGCTTTGGCGGCAAGGAAACGCAGGCCGGCCACCTGGCCGTATGGGCCGCGCTGGCCGCGAACAAACTCAAGCGCCCGGTCAAGCTGCGGCTGGACCGCGACGACGACTTCATGATCACCGGCAAGCGCCACCCGTTTGCCTATGACTACACCGTGGGGTTTGACGATACCGGCCTGGTCACCGCGCTGCAGCTGACCATGCTGGCCAACTGCGGCTTCTCCGCCGACCTGTCGGGCCCGGTGGCCGACCGCGCGGTCTTCCATGCCGACAACGCCTATTACCTGAGCGACGTGGAAATCAAGTCGTTCCGCTGCAAGACCAATGTGCAAAGCCACACGGCCTTTCGCGGCTTTGGCGGGCCGCAGGGCGTGATCGTCATCGAAGCCATCATGGGCGACATCGCGCGCACGCTGGGCCTGGACCCGCTGGACGTGCGCCTGCGCAACCTGTATGGCGTGGACGAGCGGAACGTGACGCACTACCAGATGAAGGTGGAAGACAACATCCTTCAGCCGCTCATCACCCAGCTGGCCGACACATCGGGCTACCGCGCGCGGCGCGAAGCGATTGCCAGGTGGAACCAGACCAGCCCCGTCATCCGGCGCGGCATCGCCCTCACGCCGGTGAAGTTTGGCATCAGCTTTACCGCCACGCTGTTCAACCAAGCGGGTGCGCTGGTGCATGTGTACACCGACGGCAGCGTGCAGGTGAACCACGGCGGCACTGAGATGGGCCAGGGCCTGAACACCAAGGTGGCGCAGATCGTGGCCGACGAACTGGGCGTGCCGTTCGAGCGCGTGCGCTGCACCGCGGCAGACACCAGCAAGGTGCCCAACGCATCGGCCACGGCGGCCAGCAGCGGCACCGACCTGAACGGCCGCGCCGCGCAGTTTGCAGCGCGCACCGTGCGCGACAACCTGGCGGCATTCGTGAGCGGGCTGGACAGCTGCGGCGCGGGCGCGGTGAGCTTCAGGGGCGGCCAGGTCATCACGCCCAAAGCCACGCGCAGCTTTGACCAGGTGGTGGGCATGGCCTATGCCAACCGCATCCAGCTGTGGAGCGACGGGTTTTACCGCACACCCAAAATCCACTACGACAAAACCACGCTGACCGGCCGGCCGTTCTATTACTTCGCCTACGGCGCCGCCTGCACCGAGGTGGCCATCGACACGCTGACGGGTGAAAGCCGCGTGCTGGCCGTGGACATATTGCATGACGTGGGCACCAGCCTGAACCCGGCCATCGACATCGGCCAGATCGAAGGCGGCTTTGTGCAGGGCATGGGCTGGCTGACCACCGAGCAGCTGGTGTGGAACGACAAGGGCTACCTGGCCACCCACGCCCCCAGCACCTACAAGATCCCTGCCACGGGCGACGTGCCCGAACACTTCAAGGTCGCCCTGTGGCACGAAGCCAACCGTGAAGACAACGTCGGCGGCAGCAAGGCCGTGGGCGAGCCGCCGTTCATGCTGGCGGTGAGTGTGTGGGAGGCGCTGCGGGAGGCCGTGGGAGCGGGGGCGGCGAAAGGGCAGCCGGTGCAGATGAATGCACCGGGCACGGGAGAGGAAGTTTTTAAAGCGTGTGGGTCCGGGCGGTGAGCGCAGCAGTCTGTTGGTAGTCGGCACCAACCAGCTCATGCCCCTTCCCCTTCTCTACAACTACCGCCGCTGCCCGTATGCCATGCGGGCGCGCATGGCTTTGCTGGTGGCTGGGATTGAATTCGATGCGTTCGAGATCAGCCTGAGGGACAAGCCTGCTGCCATGCTGGCGTATTCACCCAAGGGCACTGTGCCCGTGCTGGTGCTGGCCAATGGCAGGGTGATCGACGAGAGCCTGCACATCATGCGCTGGGCTTTTGAGGGGCGCGACGCGGATGGCTGCTGGCAGCGCGCGCAGACGCCGGACAACCTGGCCCTGGTAACCCTGAATGACGGTGCCTTCAAGCAGCAGCTGGACCGCTACAAGTACCCCGAGCGGCATGGTGAGGCCGACGCCGCTGTGCCGCGCGACCAGGCCGCGCGCGGGCTGCTGCACGCGCTGGAACAGCGGCTGGCCGCGCAGCCCTGGCTGGGCGACGGTCAGCCCTGCGCCGCCGATCTGGCGATCTTTCCGTTTGTGCGGCAGTTTCGCGCGGTAGACGTTGCGTGGTTTGACGTGCAGCCGCTGCCCGCCACACGGCTGTGGCTGCAGCGATGGCTGGATCACGAGCGGTTTGAGGCCTGCTTGAAGAAGCTGCCCGCAGGTGTGCGCCTCAGGTTCTAGCGGGCCTGGCGGTCCGCACGTTGCCCTTGGCCGCAAAGCCCGCCAGCACCTTCAGCACGTTGGCCACCGCCTTGTTGGCTGCGGGCCCGGCGCGGTGGGCGACCACCATGGGTCGCATCAGCGTGGGCTGCAGATGGCGCACCAATACGTCGGGTGACTGCAGCTGGTCTTCCACCTCTTCCAGCGGCAGGAAGGCCGCGCTCTGGCTGGCGGCGGCCAGGCTCTTCAATGCGCCGGGGTAGCTCATGGTCAGGAAGGGGCGGGGGTTATGGCCCGCCCGGCCAAACCAGCCTGCGATCAGGCCGTGCATCTGCGTGGCCGGCGCAAACGACGCCCAGCGCCGCCCGGCCAGCCACCCGGGCGTCACCCGCTTGGGCGGCTTCCACGCGGCGGGCAGCAGCACCACGATGGGGTCGTTGCGCCAGGGCGTGAGCTGGATGCCGTCCACCACGTCCTGCGGCTGCGCCACGATGGCAATGTCCAGCGTGCCCGCCTTCAGCCGCAGCATGGCGGATGCGGTGCCCTCGGCCTCCAGCTTCGCCTCGATGCCCGGGTGCTTGCGCGTGAGTGATTCCAGGATCAGCGGCAAGAGGCGCGTGCTGACACCGGCCGACACGCCGATGCGCACGATGCCCTCATGCCCCGCCGCGCGGCGGCGCACCAGCTCGATCAGGTCGTCGCTGGCGGCCAGCAGCTTGCGCCCCTCCTGCACCAGGATGCTGCCCGCGTGCGTCAGCTCGGCGCGCCGCCGCCCGCGCACCAGCAGCACCTCGTTCATGCGCGACTCCAGCTCCTTGATGTGCAGGCTGATCGCGGGCGGCGACAGGTGCAGCGCCTGCGCAGCGGCGGCAAACGTGCCCAGGTCGGCAATGGCAATCAGCGTCTGCAGCTGGTCCAGGTTGAGGTTACGCATCAGCTTTCCTGACTCTGAGGTTTAGTTAATTCAACTTTACAGATGGTAGTGCAGGCGGGAGCATGGCGGCCTGATGACAGACCCCACGAACACCAAGGCCAGCCCCGGGCAACCCGCCGCAACGCAGACGTGGCGCGACCACATGCAGGCATGGATGCAGCGGCTGCACGCCGCCCTGCTGCGCGCCGAGGCGCACATCATGGAGAACTTCAGGGTGCCGCCGGGGGGTGGGTGATGCAGGACATTCAGCCCTGCCACCCCGGCAGATTGATGTAGTAGCGCACCGCCCGCCCGGCGCCAGCCTGCGCCAGCAGGCCCAATGCGGCCAACTCCATCAGCTCACGCGAAGCCGTGGCGCGTGATGCGCCGGTGATGCCCACGTACTTGCGGGTGTTCAGCCCGCCCTCGAACCCGCCAGGCCCATGGTCGAGCAGGCTGTTGATCGCCTTGCGCTGCCGCGGGGTCAGGTCAACCGCGCCATGGACGGACCAGAAACGGGCCTTTTCAAGCGATGCGTCAACGACGCTGGCCGCGCGCTCCCAGGCCAGGCGCACCTGTTCGATGAACCACATGAGCCACGCGGTGATTTCCAGATTGCCGTGCTGTGCATCGCCTAAAGCGTCGTAGTAAGCGTCGCGTTCCTGCAGCAGCTGCTGGGAGATGCAAACCAACCTGCTCGACTCCCCCGCCTCGCGTGCCAGGCACAGGTCCACGATGTTGCGGCCCACGCGGCCATTGCCGTCGTCGAACGGGTGAATAGTTTCAAACCACAGATGGGCCAGCGCGGCTTTGAGCAACGGGTCTTCTCCGCGCTCGGCATTGAACCAGGCCAGAAAATTGGCCATCTCACCCGGCACCGCGCCGGCATCGGGCGCTTCGTAGTGCACCGTCTCGTGTCCGTGCGGGCCGCTCACGATCTGCATGGCGTTGGTACGGTACCGGCCGACCAGGATGGCGCGCATGCCGGAATAACCAGTGGGGAACAGCGCCGCCTGCCAGCCATACAGCCGCTCTTGGGTAAGCGGCTTGCCGGCATGGCGTACAGCGTCATCCATGATGTCCAGCAAGCCGTCCACATGCCGGGCCGCGACCGGCCCCTTGGGGATTTCAACGCCCAACCGGCGGGCAACCGACGAACGCACCGCCAGCAAGTCGAGGTGTTCGCCCTCGATGGCGGAAGTGGCCATGGCCTCTTGCGCCCAGGCTTCGGCGGCCAGGGCCTGCCGTTCCCCAAAGCCCAGCGCCGACAACTTGCCCTCCACGACACCTTGGGCGCGCTTGGCACGCGCAAGCGCCTCGCCGATGCGGGCCGCGTCGTAGTGCATGCCGGGCCAGCCCGGGTGTTGCCAGAGAAGGTGAGGCGATTGCATGGATTATTCGACTCAAATTTGAGGCGATTATAGAAGCCAATCGACTCACCGCACAGTCGCCCCGCTACAATCCCGCTCACCTTGCAGCAGCCCCGCGCCGCCAGCAAGGCAAACCGCTAGGGGTGTTGGCGCAACCGCAAGGCGCGCTGGCTGAGAGAGTCCCTTTGAACCTGATTGAGGTAATCCTCGCGCAGGGAAGCACGTTCCACAGGCCCGCCGGCGCCCTCTTCTCGCACCGGCATGGCGGCCCGGAGCGCCCGCTGATCCTGCATCTTTGCTGAAAGAAAGATGCACATGACCCATTCAATGATTTCCATTTCACACCGCCTTCGGCTTGCGTTGCTGGCGCTGCCGCTGCTGGCCTGCGCCGCCGCCGGGGCACAACCAGCGCCAGCCAACCACATGATTGCCGAGATCCAGGTCATCCCCCGCCCCGCGGGCACGGCCAGCGACCGTTACAAGCATGTGGACGCCGCCATCGCCGTCATCCAGGCGTCGGGCCTGCGCCATGAGGTGCACGGCATGGGCACGGTCATTGAAGGCCCGGCGGACAAGGTCTGGCCGCTGCTGCAGGCCGTGCACCAGGCCACGCTGGAGTCGGGCTCCGAGCGCACGCTGAGCATCATCAAGGTGTCGGGCTCGCTGCAGGCGGGCGGGCCGACGGTGCAGGAGCTGGTGCGCAAGTTCAGAAAGTAAGCGAAGGCCGGGCGCCGCAGGCTGCCATCCCATGAATGGGTGAGCCGGGCAAGCCGCTCGTTTTCCTAAAATCGGCAGCCAGGAGTCAAACATGCGAAAGCCGAGAAAGCGTCTGTTCCCGTACCGGGCATCAGCGTTGCTGCCTTTGCCCACCACACGCGCCCACTGCCTGGCTGTCGCATTGGCTGGCCTCTGGATGGGCTCTGCCGGCGCCACGCCCGCCCTTGATGCCCACTTGGGCCGGCCCGACGCGCTGGCCGCGCAGATCCTGGCCGGGCAGGTACAGCCCAACGCCTACCTGCGGCTGGACCATCTGGCGTCGTCCACGCCGCTTTGCCTGATGGTCACCAATCCCTCGCCCTCGGCCGTCGCGGCCACTGACTGGCTGTTGAAGAACGGCGCCGAAGTCAACAGGGACTGCCGTCTGAACGACCTGCACTACGGCCTGCCGCTGGATCAGGTCATCAAGGCCATTGCGTTCACGCTGTCGAACAATGAACCCGCCCGCGGCGCGTTCCTGAAGGCGCAAACCGAGCGGCTGCTGGCGCTGGGCGCCCACACCAACCAGGGCAATGACACCCCGGAAGGCGTTGCCCGTGAAGTGGCGTACTGGGCCAAGCTGGACCGTGATCACCAGGCCTACATTGCCCAGTGGCTGCGCGAGGAGCGGGAGAAAAGCGCCGAGTTTTTCCGTACCCTCGTGGGTGTGGTGGGGGGTGTGGCGGCGGCCTATGCCATCTCCAAAGCAGCCAACGGCAGCAGCGTGTCGCAACAAGCCCTGGCCTCATCGCCTGGGGGGCGCCCGGCAGCAGCTGGCAATCTGCCGCCATTGCTGGCACAGGCAGGCGCAGGCGCCTCGCGCGTGCCGGCGCCGCCCACGCCTTCCGCCGGTGGTAGCAACCTGGCCAGCCCGCCCGCCAGTACCCCGTCCGCCTCGTTGCCGCCGCTATTGGCGCAAGCCAGTGCCGCGTCGAACCGGCCCTCCCAATTAGCGTCAGCGGCTACCCGACCGGCGGACGGCTGGGTTCCCCAGGTTCGAACCTGGGTGTGGGAAAGCTCCAGACTGACACCCGCACTTGCACAGACATGGTGTCAGACCGAGACACAGGCCATGAGAACCCGCTTCAGCAAGGGCCCGGACGACCTGCTTGGCATGGAAGCTTGCAGTTGCCGGAATGACGCCGGGTCGTTGGCGGCCTCGGCGCCTGGCCTGCTGCAGCAGGAATTCCATTGCTCGTTCAAGTACACCTGGCGCGAAAACACACGTGGCAATGCCCGTTGAGGGGGCCTGCTGCAATGAACCGGAGATGAAATGCGCAACGTGACTATCGCCCTGGCCGCTTCGCTCCTGATTTCAGCCGCCGCAGCACAGGGCCCGACGGCCAACGCACAAGTGCTCGCCCCCAACCACGCAGAGCTCGAAAATGTGGCGCAGGCAGCTGGCCCGGAAGGTATGTTCGCGCTGGGCCGCAGCTATCAGCTGGGTGCTGGCGTGCCCATCAACTACAGGCAGGCGGTGCAGTGGCTGCAGAAGGCGGCGGACGCCGGTCATGCCGCTGCGATGACAACCCTGGCCATGATGTACGGTCGCGCTGCGGGCGTCCCGTATGACAAGGCACGCAGTGACGCACTGATGGGGCGCGCCGTGGTCCTGGGCGACCCTGCTGCCCTGGCCATGTCGTCCATCCGCAGACCGGAGCCGGAACGAACTCAATGGATGCAAAAAGCCCTTGCCGCTGGCGATCCCTTTGCATTAGTCATGCACGCCCTGGATACCAGCCAAACGCCCGAGCGCCACGCGACGCGGCAACGCGCCTACAAGGTGCTGCAGGCACTGGCCGACCTGGGCGACCTGGACGCTCTGGATTGGCTGGGCAGCCTGCAACAGGTGCAAGGAGGCGAACCCGGCGCGTCGCTGGCCACGCACCGCCGGCTGATCGAACGGGCCGAGCGTGCGTACCAGGCGGGCAACAGTTATGCGGCGGTCCAGCTGGCGATGGTGCATTTCCGCATCAGCGTGATCCCGGGTGGATCCTCCGAAGCGGTAGCGCGGCAATGGGCACGTCGAGCCGTGGCGGCCGGCAACCCAACAGCCAGGGATTTGCTGGGAGACCTGGCAAAGGACTGACGCAGGCCCGGGGCGACCTGCACCCGACAGACGCGTCGGGTGCGCGCATAGCATGAGGGCCTTGCCATGACGCACGCCATCCCCACCACCGTTGAAGACGCCCGCGCCCTGTTCGCCCGCCTGCAGGCGCAGGCGGGCGAACAGGGAGTGCCGCTGCGTCCACCGCCGCCCGAGCCCACCACCTGCTGCGGGCGCGGCTGCAATGGCTGCGTGTGGGAGGGCTGGTACGCCGCGGTGGCGTTCTGGCACGAGGACGCGCTGGCCGCATTGGCCGACCGAGGTGTGTAAACACTTTTTCTGATACGCCGCGCCAGACAGTGCGCGGACGCAACGTGCGACAAATATTCCGGCGTTGCGGTATCGCGGCGTCGTTACAGCCTCTTACACTGGTTTGGTCCCGCCTTGCCGGGGCGCAAAACACACCCATAAAACCAAACCACAAAGGCCGTTCACCATGATGAAACGCACCCTCTCCATTGCCCTGATGATGATGCTGGGCACCAGCGCCGCGCTGGCCCAGGAATACAACCGCGTGCCCGCCAGCGACCAGGCGCAGTACCGCCAGTGCATCAACCACGCCAACAAGACGTACGAAGGCGGCAACGAACCCAGCCCCATCAAGGGCCAGAACAAGGCGCAAGCCTGGTGCACCTGCATGTGGAACGAAACCGCCGAAGACTTCACCGGCAACCTGGCCACCTTTGCCGAGACGGCCAAGGGCAAGCGCATCAACAAGATCTGCGAAAAGTACTCCAACTGGAGCGAGTAAGCCCTCAGAGCGCGTGCATCCACGCGCTCATCTCGTCGGCCACCTGTTCCACCAGCGCAGGCTGGCCGGCCAGGTAATGGTTGGCCCCCGCAATGTCCACATTGCGGATGCGTTCCCCGCCCGCGGCCAGCCACGCGCTGCGCGTGCTGGGGAAGGTGCTCTGGTCCCCCGTGTAAGTGCACAGCAGCACCGGCACGCTGGTTTGCGCCAGGTTGGCCGGGCCGTCGGCACGGCTTTGCGACGACCATTGCGACAAAAACGCCGTCAGTGAGGTGATGCGCCCCATCTGGCTGGCGGCATAGTTCACCGCCCGCGCGCCATCCACCCCGTTGCCCCACACGCTGCCCGGCTGGCGGTCGTTGGCGTCCAGCGTCAGGTCCACGCAGCGCGGGTCGGCATGGGTGCGGTGGATCACAAACACCTGGTCACGCGGACTGCCCGGCGCCGTCTGGCTGCGCAGCAGCGCCAGGCGCTGGCCCACCCAGGCCTCGATGCGTTGCAGGCGTTCGCGCTGCGCAGCCTTGAAGCGCGACAGGAACTCCGCCGTGAACGGCTGGTTGCGCGGGTCGTACATGTCCAGCGCAGTGTCCACCGACAGCGGGTCGTGCTCGTCGGTGACCGACGGGTCGATCCAGTTGCGCATCAACGTGCTGCGGCCCTCGTGCGCGGCGCACAGGGCCAGGCCATCCACCGGCGGCAGGTCTTGTGCGGACAGACCCGCAGGGTCGCCGTCCAGCATGTGGGTGATGGTCAGGTGTTCGGCCTGCGCCTGGTAGAACGCCGACAGCGATGCGCCACCCGAATTGCCGATCAGCACCACTTTGTCGTACCCCTGCGCGCGCAGGTACTGCACGCCCGCGCCCAGGTCCTGGATCACCCGCTCCATGAGCAGCAGCGTGTCGTTGCCCGCATAACGCGAATTGAGCCCCATGCAGGCAATGCCGCGCGCGGCCAGCGGTGCAATCAGGTAGTGCCCCATGAAGTTGCTGGTGGGGTGCATGACGATGGCGGCCACCTTTTTGGGGCCGGCGGGCTGCATCCACGCGCCGTAGATGCGCGGGCGCAGCAGCTGCAGGCCCGACTGGCTTTCCATGGCGGCGCCGGGTTTCACGTCGATGACGGCAAGTTGGAGTTGGGGCATGGGGTGTGGCTGGTTTGGTGCGATTATCGGGGGCATGACTGAAGCAAACCCCTCTGGCAACGGCCCGCGCACCGTGGTGTACACCCAGCGCGTGGAGTTCGGCGACTGCGACCCGGCGCGCATCGTGTGGTTCCCCAACTTCTTCCGCTGGATCGACGCCGCGTCGCGCCATTTCTTCGTGCAATGCGGCGTGCCTTCGTGGCACGAAACCGAGGCCACGCGCGGCATCATCGGCACGCCGCTGGTGGACACGCACGCCAAGTTCATCAAGACCGCCAGCTACGGCGACACGCTGCAAATCCACGTGCACGTGGCCGAATGGCGCATCAAGAGCTTCGTGCAGCGCTACCGCATCACGCGTGGTGACGATGTGATCATGGAATGCGACGAGGTGCGTATTTTTGCGGCGCGGCGCGAGGATGGAAGCATCCGGGCACTGGCGGTGCCGGATGACATCCGCGAAACCTGCAGCTGATCAGAGCACCAGAATCGCGCGGAAGTCGTTGACGTTGGTGTGCGTGGGCCCGGTCACCACCAGGCCGCCCAAGGGCTCGAAGTAGCCATAGGCGTCGTTGCGGTCCAGGTAGGCGTCCACCTTCATGCCCGCCGCCTGCGCGCGCGCCAGCGTGTCGGGCGCCACGAAGGCGCCGGCGTTGTCTTCCACGCCGTCGATGCCGTCGGTGTCTGCGGCCAGGGCCCACACGCCCGGCTGACCCTGCAGCGCCTGTGCCAGACCCAGGCAGAACTCGCCAGCGCGACCGCCCCGGCCACGCGGTGTGCCTTCGGCTTGCTTGCGGATGGTCACCGTGGTCTCGCCGCCGCTCAGGATCACGCAGGGCTTCTTCCACGCGCCGTTGCCGCGCGCCACGGCGCGGGCCAGCGCGGCGTGGACCTTGCCCACTTCGCGGGACTCGCCTTCGATCTCGTCGCTCAGGATATAGGCGTCCAGGCCGGCCGAGCGAGCCACATCGGCCGCTGCTTCCAGCGATTGCTGTGGCGTGGCGATCATGTGGACCTCGTGGCCATTGAACGCGGCGTCGCCGGGCTTGGGTGTTTCCAGCGCGCCTGCTTCCAGCGCCTGCTGCACCGCGGGCGGCACGCTGATGCCGTAGCGGCGCAGGATGGCCAGCGCGTCGGCGCAGGTGGTGGCGTCGGGCACCGTGGGGCCGCTGGCAATCACGGAAGGGTCGTCGCCCGGCACGTCGCTGATGGTCAGCGTGACCACGCGCGCCGGGGCGCAGGCGGCAGCCAGGCGGCCGCCCTTGATGCGCGACAGGTGCTTGCGCACGCAGTTCATCTCGCCGATATGGGCGCCGCTGAGCAGCAGTTCCTTGTTGATGCGCTGCTTGTCGGCCAGCGTCAGGCCGTCTGCGGGCAAGGTCAGCAGCGCCGAGCCGCCGCCCGAGATCAGGCACAGCACCAGGTCGTCGGCCGTCAGGCCCTGGGTCAGCGCCAGGATGCGCTGCGCGGCCTGCTCGCCCGCGGCGTCGGGCACGGGGTGCGATGCCTCCACCAGCTCGATGCGCTGGGGCACGCCCGCCGGGCGCGGCGGGATGTGGTGGTAGCGCGTGACGACCAGGCCCGACAGCGGTGCGTCAGCGGGCCACAGCGCTTCCACCGCCTGCACCATGGAGCCGCCCGCCTTGCCCGCGCCCAGCACCACGGTGCGGCCCTTGGGCGGCGGGGGCAGGTGCGCGCCCAGCGTGTGCAGCGGCAGCGCGCGGCGCACGGCGGCCCGGTACAGGTGTTCGAGGAATTCGCGCGGGGCAGCGTACGGGTCGATTTGGGGATCAGGTGCGGTCATCAGGAAAAATCTCCGGCTGCGATTGTGCAGCGCCGTAACCGCGTGGTAACCCAGTCAGCGCGCGGGCGCCGCCAGGTACAGCGCATGCAGCCGGTCGCGCTCGCGCTCGCCCAGGCCAATGCCGTCGCGCAGGTAGCGGTCCATGTCGCCAAAGTCCTGCTGCACGGCCTCGAAGGCCGCTTGCATGAAATCTTCCTGCACCGTCCACAGCACCTGGCCCACCACGGGCGGAAAGGCGCCGGGGTGCAGCCGGCCGGCCAGGCGCTCGTTGGTCAGCAGGTAGTCGCGCATGATCACGTCGTCGCTCACGCCCAAAGCGTGCAGGAACAAGGCAGCGGCAAAGCCGGTGCGGTCCTTGCCGGCGGTGCAGTGGAACACCAGCGGCGCGTCGTGCGCGTCCAGCAGGTGGGCAAACAGCTGCGCAAAGCGCGGCGTGTTGCCGCGCACAAAGCCGCGGTAGGTGTCCTGCATCAGCGCCACCACATCAGGCGCGGTCAGGTCCGCACCAGCGGTCAGCAGGTCCTGCAGCTTCTGCACGATGGTGGGCTCGATGGGCAGCGAGTGCACGATGGCATTGGGAATGGCGCAGGCGGCGTATTCGCGCTCGGTCACGCCGCGCAGGTCCAGCACCCGCACCTGTTCGCCCACGCGCTCGGCGATGTGCTGCAGGTCGGCGGGCTCCAGGTGGCCCAGGTGGTCGGAACGGAAGACGCGGCCGGTCTGCACGACACGGCCATCGGCGGCTGCGTAGCCGCCGAGGTCACGGAAATTGGGGGCGCCGGTGAGGTTCATCACCAGCCATTTTGCCGTGTTCCGGGCAATGTTTACTTTTTGCCGAGATTCAGGCGCGAAGCACCTTCGGTGTACAGCTTGACCTTGTCGCGCATGAAGGCATCCATCTGGTCCACGCCCACATTCACCAGCTCGAACCCGCTCTTGGCGGCCAGCTCCTTCATCTCGGGGTCGTTGTTCAGCGTGGCCCACATGTCGGAGATTTTCTTGCGGTCGGCGGCGGAGGTGCCCTTGGGCACGCCAATGCCGCGGTAGGCGCCGTCCACCCAGTCCACGCCCAGCTCGCGGAAGGTGGGCACGTCAGGCATCAGCGGGTGGCGCCTTTCCATGGCCACGGCCAGCGGGCGGATGCGCGTCTTGTTGTTGATGGCAAAGGCCGTGTACGTCATGGCGCCGTCCACCTGCGCGCCCATCACGGCCGTGGCCATGTCGCCCGTGCCCTTGAACGGCACGTAGATGGTCTTGACGCCAAAAGCCGCGTTCATGCGCTCATGCGCTGCGTGGTTGGCGGAGTTCTGCCCCGAACCGCCCAGGCTGAGCTTGCCAGGGTCGGCCTTGGCCGCCTTGATGAAGTCGGCAAAGCTCTTGATCGGGCTTTGCTCGGGCACCACCAGGATGTCGGGCGTGTAGTGGAACCAGAACACCGGCGTGATGTCCGCCGTCTTGTACTGCACCTGGCCCTCGATGGGCTGGAACACGATGTGCGGCAGGTTCACGCCCACCACGTTCAGGCCATCGGCGGGCAGCTGGTTCATCTGCGACCACATCAGCGCGCCACCGGCGCCGGCCTTGTACTGGATGATGGTGTCCACCGCCGGGCATTTCTTCTTGAGCACCACCTGCTGGTGACGCGCCGACAGGTCGGATTCGCCGCCGGGCGGGAAGGCCTGCCAGTACAGGACGTTCTTGTCGGGACAACCCTGGGCCATGGCCAAGGGTGCCAGCAGGGCCACGCCCAGTGCAGCAATCAGTTTCTTCATCACGCTTGTCTCCTTCACTTTGGTTGTTGATCCTCAGGCCGCCACGCGCTCGCACACAGCTTCACAGACGGCCTGTGTCACCTGCGCGGTGGTGGCGGTGCCGCCCAGGTCGCGCGTGTGCAACGCCGGGTTCGCGGTCACTTCTTCAATCGCGGCCATCAGCACCGCCGCGGCTTCGGGCTCACCGATGTGCTCCAGCAGCATCACGCAGCTCCAGAACGTGCCCACGGGGTTGGCCAGGCCCTGGCCCATGATGTCGAAGGCCGAGCCGTGGATGGGCTCGAACATGCTGGGGTAACGGCGCTCGGGGTCGATGTTGCCGGTGGGTGCGATGCCCAGGCTGCCCGCGAGCGCGGCGGCCAGGTCGCTCAGGATGTCGGCGTGCAGGTTGGTGGCGACGATGGTGTCCAGGCTGGCCGGGCGGTTGACCATGCGGGCGGTGCAGGCGTCCACCAGCTCCTTGTCCCACTTCACGTCGGGGAACTCTTTGGCGACCTGCACGGCGATCTCATCCCACATCACCATGGCGTGGCGCTGCGCGTTGGATTTGGTCACCACCGTCAGCAGCTTGCGCGGGCGCGACTGCGCCAGGCGGAAGGCATAACGCATGATGCGTTCCACCCCGGCACGGGTCATCATGCTCACGTCGGTGGCCACCTCAATCGGGTGCCCCTGGTGGGCGCGGCCACCCACACCGGCGTATTCGCCTTCGGAGTTCTCGCGCACGATCACCCAGTCCAGGTCCTGCGTGCGACAGCGCTTCAACGGCGCGTCAATGCCCGGCAGGATGCGCGTGGGCCGCACGTTGGCATATTGGTCAAAGCCCTGGCAGATCTTCAGGCGCAGGCCCCACAGCGTGACGTGGTCGGCGATGTGCGGGTCGCCCGCCGAGCCGAACAGGATGGCGTCCATGTTGCGCAGCGCGTCCAGGCCGCCGGCCGGCATCATCTCGCCATGGGCGCGGTACCAGTCGCCGCCCCAGCCAAAGGTCGTGAAGTCAAAGCTGAAACGGCCTTGTGCCGCGGCCAGCGCCTGCAGCACCTGCTGGCCCGCGGGCACCACTTCCTTGCCAATGCCGTCGCCGGGGATGCAGGCGATGCGGTAGTTTTTCATCAATGCCGTCCTTGGATTCATGGGTTGTTGCACCCATGGACTCTACGGATTGCCTGAATTAACGCCGCTGGCTAAAGTTATCCCATTGTTAACTTTGGATCAACAATGTCCACGCCCGCATCGGCCCCTTCCGAGATGGCCTTTTTCAGCCTGCTGGCGCGTTCCGGCAGCTTTTCAGCCGCCGCCCGCGAGCTGGACGTGACCACCCCCGCCGTCAGCAAGCGGCTGGCGCAGCTGGAGGCGCGCCTGGGCGTGCAGCTCATGAACCGCACCACGCGGCGCATTGGCCTGACGGCCGAAGGCGAGCTGTATCTCACGCATGCGCGGCGCATCCTGGCCGAGATAGATGACATGGAACAGCTGGTCACGCGTGCCGTGGCCGCGCCCAAGGGACTGCTGCGTGTCAATGCCACGCTGGGCTTCGGACGCAGCCACGTGGCGCCGGTGATCTCGCGTTTCGCCCGGGCTCACCCGCAGGTGGAGGTCCAGCTGCAGCTGTCGGTCAACCCGCCGCCGCTGACCGACGATGCCTTTGACGTGTGCATCCGCTTTGGCGAGCCGCCCGATGCGCGGGTGATTGCACGCTACCTGGCACCCAACCGGCGCCTGCTGGTGGCCGCGCCCGCCTACCTGGCGCAACACGGCATACCCACCACACCGCACGAGCTGTCACGCCACAACTGCCTGGGCATCCGCCAGGGCGACGAGGCCTATGGTGTATGGAAGCTGCGCCGGGGCGATGCGGCCGTAGCGCACCCGGTGCGAACGCGCGGCAGCCTGACCACCAACGACGGCGAGATTGCCGTGGCCTGGGCGCTGGACGGCCACGGCATCGTCATGCGCTCAGAATGGGACATCGCGCGCTACCTGCGCAGCGGCCGGCTGGTGGAGGTGCTGCCCCAGTGGCGCACGCCAGAAGCCGACATCCGCGCGGTGTACCCCCAGCGGCACCAGACATCGGCGCGCGTGCGGGCGTTTGTGGATTACATCGCGGCGGCCTTCGCGTCACTGAACCAGGCCCGCGAGGGCCGGGCCGCCGCGCGCGGGCGGCGGTAGGCACGGGGGCAGGGACGCTCTGGCGGCTACGCCGCCGGCTCGCTGCCCAACGCGTCCAGCAAATCAGGGATCAGCCCGGCCAGCTCGCCGGTCAGGATGGCCGCGTCGGCGTCAAAGCCGTCGTCGTCCTTGCCCGGCTTGTCCACGCCGTCCATCACCACGTCCAGCAGCTTGATGCGGCGCACCTGGCCGGCGTCGCTCAGCACGAACGACACGCGCTCGTTCCAGGTCATGGCCAGCTGGGTCGGCACCTTGCCGGCCGCGATGTGTTGCGCGATTTCGTCGATGTCCAGGGTGTGGCGTGCGTAACGCACGCTGGACTTCTGGTCGTCCGGCGTCTTCAGTTCACAGTCGCGGTCAATGGTGAAGTTGTACGGCGCCTCGCGCGTGCTGAGCCATTGCGCCATGGCCACCGACGGCGACAGCTCGGTGTGGATGGGCTGCAGGTCCATCGCAGCACCGGCGCCCGGCACGTCCAGCAGCGCGGCCAGCAGGGCCGAGACGATGCGGTCGGCGCCAGCCAGCGTGCCGCTGTCGATCACCAGCAGCTTGTGCTCCGGTGCCAGCCACAGCAGCGTGTGGGCGCGCTTGGTGAAGGCGCGCGGCAGCAAATCCAGCAGCACCTCTTCCTTGAATTCCTTCTTGGCGCGGGCGCCCACGCGCTCCTGGCCCGTCTCTTTCTTGTAGCGTTCGATCTTTTCCTCAACGCCCGCCTTGATGGCCGACGAGGGCACGGCACGCTTTTCGGTGCACAGCTTCAGGATCAGCTGGCCGCCGACGAGTTCGGCAAGCTGGGTGTGCTTGCCGCCACGCGGCGGCACCCAGCCGCTGGACTCGGCCTGCGTGGGCCCGCAGGGGATGAACCGGGTCTTTTGCAGGACTTTTTCAAGCGCGGGGATCGGGGGGAGCTCGAAGCCGTCCCCAAGGCGGAAGTAGCAGGCGTTTTTGAACATGAGGGGCGCATTCTAGGGCCGGGGGCGTTGCCTGCCCGCGGCACCCGTGACCAGAACGCGCCGTGCCACCTACTGGCGGATCTTGCCCGCGCCCGTCACGATCGACAGCTCCACAAACCGGGAGCCCGAGCGCATGCCGGGCTTGAAGCCCACGCGGTAACCGCCCATGTCGGTCTCTACCGTGTCCAAAGCTGCCACAAAGGCTTCGCGGCTCGCCTTGGGGCCCATGCGCCGCGCTGCCTCCACGATGGTTTTGCCGGCAATGTAGCCTTCCATCATGGCGTAGCTGGGGGGCACCTCCAGGTTGGGGGTCTTGGCCACGGTATCGGAAAATTCCTTGGCCAGCCGCCCGGAAATCTTGTACGGGCTGGGCGTGACCTGCGCGATGGCGATGCCCTGCATGGTCTCCTCACCCAGGCGCTGGGCAAGCTGCTCGATGTCGGCGCCCGACTGCGCGAACAGCTGCGCGGCCCCGCCCGCCAGCCGGTACTGCTCGATGAAGCCCGCCGCCGCCGAACCGGTGGCCAGCATGATGATGGCCTGGGGGGGCGTCTTCAGGAAGGTTTCGATCGCGGGCGACACACGCGCCGTGCCCGCCGGGTAGGTGGCCCGCGCGGCGATCGTGCTGCCTGTCTTCTTGGTGATCTCGTCCACCGCCGACGTCAGCGCGGCGGCACCGGGGCCGTCTTCATGGAACAGGCCCAGCCGCGTGATTCCCACCGTGGCCAGGTGTTCGGCGATCTTGGTGATCTCGTCGCGCAGGCCGGCGCGCACGCTGTACAGGTAAGGCACGTCGGGGCGGATCTCGGTGGTGCGGTAGCCCACCAGGGCGATTTTTTCCTTCTCCAGAATGCCCGACTTGACCAGCTCGGCGATGCTGCGGTTGCCGAAATAGCCCGCCAGCGCAATGGGCTTGCTGTCGGCCAGGATCTGGGTGGTGGCCGTCAGGGTGTCTTCGGGGCGGCCGCCGTCGTCCTTGCGTACCAGGTTGAAGGTGTGACCCCCGGCGCCACCGGCCTTGTTGGCATTGCTGAAGGCCAGCTGCAGGCCGGCCGAGTAGGCCCGGCCCTGGATCGCTTCAAGCCCGGACAGCGGAGCCACCTGGGCGATGACGAGCTGGGCGGCCCCGGCAACCTGCACGGCCAGTGTGGCGGCCACGGCCGCCGCGCCGTGAATGAACGGCAAGTACTTCTTCATGTTGTCTCCTCGGACTTGGCAAGTTTTTGCCGACCCGTGGACTTTAGGCGATATGCGCCCGAAGCAGCCCTGTGGAGAACACTTACGTTTTGCTGACGCAAGCCGGCATCATTCCACCCGGGCGCCCGCCTGGAACCACCGCCCGATCAGCGCACGCTCGGCGTCGGTGATGCCGGTGCTGTTGTTCATGGGCATGACCTTGGTCACCACGGCCTGCTGGTAGACGGCCTGCGCGTGCTGGCGCAGCGCGGCAGGTGTGTCCAGCCGCACGTTTTTCATCTGCACCTGCGCGCCATGGCACATGTAACAGCGCTGTTCCAGCACCTTTTGCACGTCGGCATAGGCCACCGGCGCCGCAGCGGCGGGCTGCGCTGCGGCGGCCACGGCCGGCTGCGGCGCAGGCCTGAGCCACACGATCACGCCCACGATCACCGCCACACCCACCAGCGCATACGGCAGCGGGTGCGGGTTGCGGCCGAGCTTGTAACCGTGGCGCATCACGAAGAACTGGCGGATGGCCGCGCCCGCGAACATCATGAGGATCAGCACCAGCCAGTTCTGCGGGTGGCTGTAGGTGAAGCTGTAGTGGTTGGACAGCATGGCGAACAGCACCGGCAGCGTGAAATACGTGTTGTGCACGCTGCGCTGCTTGCCGCGCTGGCCATGGATCGGATCGACGGGCTGGCCGGCCTTGATCGAGGCGATGACTTTCTTTTGCCCCGGGATGATCCAGAAGAACACGTTGGCGCTCATGGCGGTGGCGATCATCGCGCCCACCAGAAGAAAGGCGGCTCGCCCGGCAAACCAGTGGCAGGCCAGCCAGGACGCGATGCACACCAGGCCCAGCACCAGCGCACCCACGATCGCGTCGCCGTTCTTCTTCTGGCCAAAGACCTGGCAGATCAGGTCGTACAGCATCCAGAACACCACCAGGAACGACACCGCCACGCCAATCGCCGCGCCGGGCGACCAGTCCATCAGGCTCTTGTCGATCAGGTAGGTGCTGGCGCTCCACAGGTAGGACACCGTGAACAGCGCAAAGCCGCTCAACCAGGTGCTGTAGCTTTCCCAATAGAACCAGTGCAGGTGACCCGGCAGTTTGGGCGGCGACACATTGAACTTGACCGGGTGGTAGAAGCCGCCGCCATGCACGGCCCACAGCTCGCCGCTCACGCCCTGCTTCTTCAGATCCTCATCCACGGGCGGCGTGAGGCTGCTGTCCAGGAAGACGAAGTAGAACGACGAACCGACCCAGGCGATGGCGGTAATGACGTGGACCCAGCGCAGCAGCAGGTTGGCCCAGTCGAGAAAATAGCTTTCCATGTCTCAACCTTGGCGCCTGCTCACCACCGCGGGCGCTCTGAGCAGACATGGGGCCGCGAACACTTGATGGCTCCGCTGCGGCTGGTGGACTGAAGTGTATGCAGTTTCAGGCTGGAACGCCATGCAGGATTCCCCGGAGTCAGGCTGATGCCAGGGCTTGCAACAACTGTGCCGCCACGCTGACCGCGATGACTTCAGGTTGCTTGCCGGTGATGCCGGGCAGGCCGATGGGGCTGGTCACGCGGGCCAGCTCGGCGCTCGTGAAGCCGCGCTCCTCCAGCCGGTGGCGAAAGGTCGCCCATTTGCTCTTGCTGCCGATCAGGCCGATGTAGGGCAAGTCGTTGCGCTCGCGCAGGCGGCGCAGGCAGGCAGCCACCACGTCCAGGTCTTCGGCGTGGCTGAAGCTCATGACCAGCACCAGCGCACCGGGCGGCAGGCCCGGCACGGCGGCCTGCACCGGGTCGGAGTGTTCGCAGGTCACGTTGAACGGCACCGTGGCGGGAAACACCTGGTCGCGGCTGTCCACCCAGGTCACGGAAAACGGCAGCGTGCCCAGCACCTGCACCAGCGCCTGGCCCACATGGCCGCCGCCAAACAGCGCCACCGGCACCGCAGGGGCCTGCAGCCGCTGCGCCAGCACCGGCGCGTCGGCCAGCGTGACAGGCTCATACCGCAGGTGCACCACGCCGCCGCAGCATTGGCCGAGGCTGGGGCCCAGCGCATAGCGCCGCGTGGTCGCGCCACCGCCATCCATCAGGCGGCGCGCCTCATCAATCGCCCGGAATTCCAGATGGCCGCCGCCGATGGTGTTGATGACTTCACCGGCCATGACCGCCATCCACGCCCCCACCTCGCGCGGGCCGGAGCCATGCACATCGTGCACGCTTACCAGCACGGCGGGGCCCCGCTTCAGGGCCTGCAGCAGCTGATGGACATGCAGGTTGCTCACGGCTTGCCTTACGAGCCGCGGTAGGTGCTGTACGTCCAGGGCGTGCAGACCAGGGGCACGTGGTAGTGCTGATCGGTGTGCGCCACACCAAAGTCAATGCTCACCTGGTCCAGGAACGGCGGATCGGGCAACTGCACGCCCCTGGCGCGGAAGTAGCCCGCCACATCAAACACCAGGCGGTAGGTGCCTTTTTGCAGGCTGGCGTTGTCATACAGCGGGCCGTCGGGGTTGCGGCCATCGCTGTTGAGCTGGAACTGCTTGACCAGGGTGGCGTTTGCGCCTTCGGTCTTGTACAGCGTGACGGCCATGCCGGCGGCAGGGCAGCCGTGGGCGGTGTCCAGGACATGTGTGCTCAGGCCCATGGAGGCTCCTTTGTGTTTGTGTTGGCATTCGCCAGGGGAAATGTCCAAACCTCGCGGCAAAGCTGCGCCTGCGGGCATGCCGCCCCGGGGGCTTCACTGAAACGGTCGCCTTCGGCGACTACCCTGCGCTGCTCAGGGTTCGGTCGCGCCGCAGAACTCGCTACGCGCTGCGCGCTGCGCTCAAACAGCCGCGGCGAGTCAGAGCACGAAGCGCGCTGACGCGCGCCGACACTCACCCTTGCGCTGCTCGGCGTTCCAGAGGCGCCCCCAGGGCGGCATGCCCGCAGGCGCAGCTTTGCAATGAGACAGTTGGCGCGCCAACGGCAGAGTGCTACCACCCGGCTTCGCGGCAGGCGGGGCCCGGCGGGCGCGATCTCTGCGGCGGCGAGGAGCGCAGGGGGGAGTGTTGGCGCGCCAAAGGCGCGCGCCGTAACATGCTCGCCGCGGCTGTTTGAGCGCAGCGCGCAGCGCGTAGCGAGTTCCGCGGCGCAACCGACCCCCGAGCACCACAGCGAAGTCTGCGCGCAGCGCAGACCGCTGCAGCGTGAGCGCCCGCCGGGCTCCGCCTGCCGCGAAGCCGCGAGAGAAACAACAGAGGTAGAGAAAGAAGCAGGCATTTCAGTCGACACAAGTGTATACACTTTTCCTGTTTGCAGCTATCATGCGGCGCATGGAGACATCCACCACCAGCCATATCGTCGAGTCGCTGACGCGCGCCATCGTCGATCACAAGCTGCTGCCCGGCACCAAGCTGGCCGAGCAGAAGCTGGCGGACCATTTTGGCGTGTCGCGCACGCTGGTGCGCCAGGCGCTGTTCCAGCTGTCGCAAAACCGGCTGATCCGCCTGGAGCCCGCGCGCGGCGCGTTCGTGGCGGCGCCCTCGGCCGCCGAGGCGCGCCAGGTCTTTGCCGTGCGCCGCATGCTGGAGGCCGAAATGACCCGCGCCTTCGTGCGCGAAGTCACGCCCGCCAAGATCCGCGCGCTGAAGGAACACGTGGCCCGCGAAAAGGCCGCCGTGCTGACCCACGACGCGGCCAGCCGCAACGAGCTGCTGGGCGACTTCCACGTGCGCATGGCCGAGCTGATGGGCAATGAAGTGCTGGCGCAGATGCTGGGTGAGCTGGTCTCGCGCTGCGCGCTCATCACGCTCATGTACCAAAGCCGCAGCGAGGCCGAGCACTCCAACGACGAGCACGGGGAAATCGTCCGGGCCCTGGCTGCACGGGACGAAGAGCGCGCCGTGCGGCTCATGACGGAACACCTGCTGCATGTCGAGGAAAGCCTGGCTTTTGACCGCACCGTTCCCACCCACGACATCGCGCTTGCGCTGACATGACCTACGACACCACCCTGCCCTACCCGCGCGACCTGGTCGGCTACGGCCGCAACCCGCCGCATGCGCAATGGCCCGGCAACGCCCGCATTGCGGTGCAGTTTGTGCTGAACTACGAGGAAGGCGGCGAAAACGCCGTGCTGCACGGCGACGCCGGCTCGGAACAGTTCCTGTCCGAGATGTTCAACCCGGCCGCCTACCCCGCGCGCCACCTGAGCATGGAAGGCATCTACGAATACGGCTCGCGCGTGGGCGTGTGGCGCATCCTGCGCGAATTTGAAAAGCGCGGCCTGCCGCTGACGGTGTTTGGCGTGAGCATGGCGCTGGAACGCCACCCCGAGCTGACCCGCGCCTTCGTGGAGCTGGGCCATGAGATCGCCTGCCACGGCTGGCGCTGGATCCACTACCAGAACCTGGACGAAGCCGTGGAACGCGAACATATGCGCGTTGGCATGGAGATCATCAGCAAGCTGACTGGCCAGAGGGCGACGGGCTGGTACACCGGCCGCGACAGCCCCAACACCCGCCGCCTGGTGGTTGACTACGGTGGCTTTGAATACGACAGCGACTACTACGGCGACGACCTGCCGTTCTGGATGAAGGTGCAAAAGACCGACGGCACCACGGTGCCTCATCTGGTGGTTCCCTACACGCTGGACACCAACGACATGCGCTTTTCGCTGCCGCAGGGCTTTGCGCAGGCCGAGGACTTCTTCATCTACCTGCGCGACAGCTTCGACGCGCTGTACGCCGAGGGCGCTGACTCGCCCAGGATGATGAGCGTGGGCATGCACTGCCGGCTGCTCGGGCGGCCGGGCCGCATCGTGGCGCTGCAGAAGTTCCTGGACCACATCGCCAAGCATGACCGCGTCTGGGTGTGCCGCCGCATCGACATTGCGCGCCACTGGAAACAGACGCATCCTTACCAGGGCTGAAGAACCCGGCTGATTCTTTAAGGCTGAACATGGCACTCACGCTGCAACAGATCAACACGGCTTCGGCCGACGAGGCCGCCACGCTGCTGGACGGCCTGTATGAACATTCCCCCTGGGTGGCGCAGGCCGCGCTGGCGCACCGGCCGTTCCGCTCACTCGCGCACTTGAAGCACGTGATGGCCAACGTGGTGCGCGACGCAGGCACCGACAAACAGCTCACGCTGATCCGCGCTCACCCGGAGCTGGCCGGCAAGGCCATGGTCAGCCAGACGCTGACCGCTGAATCCACGAACGAGCAGGGCAAGGCCGGCCTGACCGACTGCACGCCCGAGGAATTTGCGCGCATCCAGCAGCTCAACGCGGACTACAACGCCAAATTCGGCTTCCCGTTCATCCTGGCGGTGCGCGGGCCGCGCGGCGTGGGCCTGAGCCGCCACGAAATCATCGACACCTTTGCGCGCCGCCTGGACAACCACCCCGACTTTGAGCTGGGCGAAGCGCTGCGCAACATCCACCGCATTGTGGAAATCCGCCTGAACGACAAGTTTGGCGTGGAACCCACGCTGGGCAACCAGGTGTGGGACTGGCAGGAAAAGCTCTCGCAGCACAGCGACCCGGGCTTTGCCGAAAAAGGCCAGCTCACCGTCACCTACCTGACCGACGCGCACCGCGCCTGCGCGCAGCGCATCAGCGCCAACATGCGCGAGGCGGGGTTTGACGAAGTGCACATCGACGCCGTGGGCAATGTGGTGGGACGGTACAAGGCGGACAAGCCGGGCGCGAAGACACTGATGACCGGCAGCCACTACGACACCGTGCGCAACGGTGGCAAGTACGACGGGCGGCTGGGCATCTTCACGCCCATGGCCTGCGTGGCCGAGCTGTCGCGCCAGGGCAAACGCCTGCCGTTCGACTTCGAGGTGATCGCCTTTGCCGAAGAAGAAGGCCAACGGTACAAGGCCACCTTCCTGGGCTCGGGCGCGCTCATCGGCCAGTTCAACCCCGCCTGGCTGGACCAGAAGGATGCCGACGGCATCACCATGCGCACGGCCATGCAGCATGCCGGCCTGTGCATTGACGACATTCCCAAGCTCAAGCGCAACCCGGCGGACTACCTGGGTTTTGTGGAAGTGCATATCGAGCAGGGCCCGGTGCTGACCGAGCTGGACCTGCCGCTGGGCATCGTCACATCCATCAACGGCGGCGTGCGCTACCTGTGCGAGGTGACCGGCATGGCCAGCCACGCCGGCACCACGCCCATGAACCGCCGCCGCGACGCGCTGTCGGCCGTGGCCGAGCTGGCGCTGTACATCGAGCAGCGCGCCGCGCGCGACGGCGATTCAGTGGGCACCATCGGCATCTGCACGGTGCCGGGCGGCTCCACCAACGTGGTGCCGGGCCGCTGCCAGTTCACGCTGGACCTGCGCGCGCCGAATGACCCGCAGCGCGACGCCATGGTGACCGATGTGCTGGCCGAGCTGGCGCGCATCTGCGAACAGCGCGGCCTGCGCCACACCACCGAAGTGACCATGAAGGCCGCCGCCGCCCCCAGCGCCGCCGAATGGCAGCAACGCTGGGAACGCGCCGTGGACAGCCTGGGCGTGCCGCTGTACCGCATGCCCAGCGGCGCCGGCCACGACGCCATGAAACTGCACGAAGTCATGCCCCAGGCCATGCTGTTCGTGCGCGGGCAGAACGCCGGCATCAGCCACAACCCGCTGGAGTCCACGACCAGTGATGACATGCAGCTGGCGGTGGAAGCATTCATGTCCCTGCTGGAGAACCTGGCTGCGGAGTCTGCGTGAACCTCTTCTTCACTCGCGGGGTTCGCGGCGGGCGGTGTGCGGCGGGGCTCATACTGCGGCGATTTTCGCTTCGCGAAAACTCCGCTGCGATGCTCGGGGGTCGGTCGCGCCGCGAAACTCGCTACGCGCTTGGGCGCTACGCTCAGACAGTCGCGGCGAGCATGTCACGACGCGCGCTGCGCGCGCCGACACTCCCCCCTGCGCTTCTCGCCACCGCAGAAATCGCCCCGCCGCACACCGCCCGCCGCGAACCCTGGACCTTGGCATGCAACCGATGGCGCGCTAACACTGTCTCTGCAAAGCTGCGCCTGCGGGCACACCGCCCTGGGGGCGCCTCTGTGACGCCGAGCAGCACAAGGGTGAGTGTCGGCGCGCGCGAGCGCGCTTCGTGCTCTGACTCACCGCACCTGTCCGAGCGCAGCGCGCAGCGCGTAGCGAGTTGTGCGGTGCGACCGATCCCTGAGCAGCACAGGGAAGTCGCCGCAGGCGACCGTCACAGTGAAGCCCCCAGGGCGGTGTGCCCGCAGGCGCAGCTTTGCCGCGAAGCAGCAGCTTGAAGATTCACACCACCAAGAACCAATTTAACGACACACAAGCCCAGCGCCATGACCGACTACAACGCACTCGACACCTGGATCGACGCCCACTTTGACGAGCAGGTGAAGTTCCTGCAGGAACTGATCCGCGTGCCCACAGACACGCCGCCCGGCAACAACGCACCGCACGCCGACCGCGCGGCCGACCTGCTGAAGACCATGGGGCTGGACGCCGAGAAGCACGTCGTCCCCGCCGAAGAGGTCAACGCCGCCGGGCTGGAGACCATCACCAACCTGATCGTGCGGCGCAAGTATGGCGACGCGGGCAAGACCATCGCGCTCAATGCCCACGGCGACGTGGTGCCACCCGGCGACGGTTGGACGCACGCACCCTATGGCGGCGAGGTTGAAGGCGGCCGCATCTACGGCCGCGCCGCCGCGGTGAGCAAGTGCGACTTCTCCACCTTCACCTTCGCGCTGCGCGCGCTGGAGGCCGTGGCCAGGCCGGCACAAGGCAGCGTCGAACTGCACTTCACCTATGACGAAGAATTTGGCGGCGAAGTCGGCCCCGGCTGGCTGCTGAAGAAAGGTTTGACCAAACCCGACCTGATGATTGCAGCCGGCTTCAGCTACCAGGTGGTGGTGGCGCACAACGGCTGCCTGCAGATGGAAGTGACGGTGCATGGCGAGATGAGCCACGCCGCCATCCCCGACAGCGGCGTGGACGCGCTGCAGGGCGCCACGCACATCCTGAATGCGCTGTACGCGCTGAATGCGGACTACAAGAAAATCACGTCACAGGTCACGGGCATTACCCACCCGTACCTGAACGTGGGCCTGATCAGCGGCGGCACCAACACCAACGTGATCCCCGGCAAGGTCGTGCTCAAGCTGGACCGCCGCATGATCCCTGAAGAAGACCCGGCGCAGGTGGAAGCCTCCATCCGCGCGGTGATTGAAGCGGCGGCGCGCTCGTTCAACCCGCCGCGCGGCGGCAACGGCATCCGCGTGGACATCAAGCGCCTGCTGCTGGCGCGCGCCATGGTGCCGCTGGCCGGCAACCAGCCGCTGGTGGCGGCCATCCAGCAGCACGGCCAGCAGGTGTTTGGCGAGCCCATCCCGGCAGTGGGCACGCCGCTTTACACCGACGTGCGGCTGTATGTGGAGCAGGGCATCCCCGGCGTGATCTATGGCGCCGGCCCCCGCACCGTGCTCGAATCGAACGCCAAGCGCGCTGATGAAAACCTGGCGCTGGACGACCTGCGCCGAGCCACCAAAGTGATTGCGCGCGCGCTGGCGGACCTGCTGGCCTGATGCACAAGACCCTGCTCGTCCGCCACGCGGCAGTCCTCGTCACGATGGACGGGCAGCGGCGCGAGATCAGGGACGGCGCGGTACTGGCGCGCGGCAATGTGATTGAAGCCGTCGGCACCACGGATGAGTTGCCCGCAGTTGCCGACGAGGTCATCGACGCTACAGGCATGGTTGTCATGCCCGGCATGGTCAACACGCACCACCACATGTATCAGTCGCTCACGCGCGCCGTGGGCGCGGCGCAGGACAGCGAGCTGTTCGGGTGGCTGCAGACGCTGTACCCGATCTGGGCCAACCTCACGCCCGAGATGATCCGCGTGTCCACGCAGACCGCGATGTCCGAGTTGATCCTGTCGGGCTGCACCACCAGCAGCGACCACCTGTACATCTACCCCAACGGCATCACGCTGGACGACAGCATCGAGGCGGCGGATGCGATCGGCATGCGCTTCCACGCGGCGCGCGGCGCCATGAGCGTGGGGCAAAGCCAGGGCGGGCTGCCGCCCGACAGCGTGGTGGAGCGCGAGGACGCGATTCTTGCGGAAACCCAGCGCCTGATCCGCCGCTGGCACGACCCGGCCCGTCACGCCATGCGGCGCATCGTGGTGGCGCCGTGCTCGCCGTTCTCCGTCAGCCGGGAGCTGATGCGCGACGCCGCGTTGCTGGCGCGCGAATACGGCGTGTCGCTGCACACCCACCTGGCCGAAAACGACAACGACATTGCCTACACGCGCGAAAAGTTCAACTGCACGCCCGCTGAATACGCGCAGGACCTGGGCTGGACCGGCCCCGACGCCTGGCACGCGCACTGCGTCAAGCTGGACGACGAAGGCATCTACCTGTTTGCGCGCACCGGCACCGGCGTGGCGCACTGCCCCTGCTCCAACATGCGGCTGGCGTCAGGCATCGCGCCCATCCGCAAGATGATTGACGCGGGTGTGCCCGTGGGCATCGGCGTGGACGGCAGTGCGTCCAACGACGGCGCCCACATGCTGGGCGAGGCGCGCATGGCCATGCTGCTGCAGCGCGTGGCGCATGGCCCGGTGCACGGCCCGTCGGCCATGCGCGCACGCGAGGCGCTGGAGCTGGCCACGCTGGGCGGCGCCCGCGTGTTGAACCGCGACGACATCGGCGCGCTGGCACCCGGCATGTCGGCCGACATCGTGTGCTGGCCCACCGACAGCGTGGGCATGGCCGGCGGGCTGCATGACCCGGTGGCGGCGCTGGTGTTCTGCAATGTGCCGCGGGTGAAGCACAGCATCATCAATGGGCGCGTGGTGGTGCGCGATGGCGAGCTGACGACGCTGGAGCTGCCGGTGTTGGTGGAGCGGCACAACCGGTTGGCGCGGGAACTGGCGGAGGCGGCTTATGGGGCGCGGTAGGTAAGGCAGGCTAGCTGCCACAATTGCCTCGTGAACTCAGGTCTTTTGGGAGCCCGATTGAAGCCATCTACATCTTCTCAACTGGTTGCCATCACTGTGGTGAACTTGCTAGTTGTTGCCGCTTCATCAGTTCTTGCCATCTATGGCGATGGGACAGCTGGTGGAATGTTCTGGGTACTCGGCTTGGGCACTGCCTGGGTGCTGGGATTTGCAGCCCATGCATTCAAGGTCGGATCCAGTGGCGATGAAAGGCGCGCAGTTCGAATTTCGGGATTCACGTTGCCTCTAGGTTTCTTGGCAGCAATTTCAATCTCTATCTTTTGGAGATTGATTCAAGAGGCTTTGGCCACCTCGACTTAAATGGACTACCTTCTTTTCTCTGCATTCGACGTCTTGCTGACAGTGACGGGGAAATTGCTAGTGTCTGTTCTGTCTCTTGGCCGATGGCGTGCGGACCCGCTTATGAAAGAAGAGGGGCGCATCTACGGCGCGGCCGGGGGCTTTTCGTTTGTTGGGGACGGACGGCGGGTGATCACCCATACGGGGCAGCTTTTTGTTGGGTTGGCCTTCTACATTGTGCTTGCCGTTGCGCTGGTAGCTTTTTTGACACGCTAGGTCGCGACACGGCGAGTGACTGCAGTGCTTGCGAAGGGTGGATGCCGGATCAAGTCCGGCATGACAGGGTTGGCAAGTGGAGCTGGGAAATAACAGTCACGCTGACGCTATGCGCCACCATGCTGGCAGCAGGCTACGGTAGCGCGGCTGCAAATACCGGTCATCCATCAACAGCACCGTCCCCGTGTCCGTCTCCGTGCGGATCACCCGCCCCGCGGCCTGCACCACCTTTTGCATGCCGGGGAACACATAGGTGTAGTCCTGGCCCCGGCCGAACTTCGCGTCCATGCGCTCGCAGATCGCCTGGTTCACTTCGTCAAACTGCGGCAGGCCCAGCGTGGCGATGAAGGCGCCGATCAGGCGTTTGCCGGGCAAATCCACGCCCTCGCCAAACACGCCGCCGAGCACGGCAAAACCGATGCCTTGCCCGGCTGCGTCGAAGCGTTGCAACCACGCGTGGCGCGCGGCCTCGTCCATCTGCCGCGCCTGGGTCCATACCGGCACCTCTGGCCATTGCTGCTGCACGGCGTCCAGCGCCATTTCCATGTAATCAAAGCTGCTGAAGAACGCGATGTAGTTGCCCGGCTCACGCATGAACTGGCGGCCCATCGCCTGCGCCAGCGGCTTGAGCGACGCGGCGCGGTGGCCGCGCCGCGTGGACAGCGGCACCACGCGCACGGCCAGCTGGTCGGGGCGGAACGGCGTGGGGATGTCCAGCATCTGCGTGGTGTCGGGCAGGCCCAGCAGGTCGCGGTAATAGTTCAGCGGGTTCAGCGTGGCCGAGAACAGCACCACGGAATCCGCCGCCTGGATGCGCGGCGCGATGAACGGGGCCGGCACGATATTGCGCAACGTGAAGCTGCCGGCGCGCGATGTTGCGTCGTCTAACACCTCCGAGTCCAGCCCCAGTTGCGGTGTATCGGCGGCCGGCGATGCTGCGTCGGGTACCGTCACATCCACTTCGCACATCGAATGCTCCCCCGCCTCGGCCGCCATGGCCGCAAAGGCCAGCGCGTCGAAGTAGAACGGCAGCAGCGCGCCGTGCAATTCGGTCGGGTGGTCGTTCAGGTATTCGCCAATAGCGCTGTTGAGCTTTTGCAGCGTGCGCTGCCACGACTCGGGCATTTCATCCAGCACATGCCAGGTTTTGTCGGGCGCGGTGCGGCGCAGGCCATCCAGCAGCAGTTGCCACTGGTTCAGCAGGTCGTCGATGCGCGGGCGGATGGGGCCGGGCACTTCGGGCCGCACCGCAAGTGCCTGCGCCTGCGTGATCCGCGCGCTGTACATGGCGCAGGCGCGGCTGTAAAGGTTGTGCGCCTCGTCCACCAGCACGCTCACGCGCCAGCCGGATTCCACCGTCAGCGCGTACAGCATGGCCGCGCGGTCGAAGTAGTAGTTGTAATCGCCCACCACCACGTCGGCCCAGCGCACCATGTCGTGGCCCAGGTAGTAAGGGCAGACAGCATGCTCGCGCGCCACGTCACGCAGCGCGGACTGGTCCAGCCATTGCATTTGCGCGGCGGCTCCGCGCGCGGCCGGCAGGCGGTCATAAAAGCCGTTGGCCAGCGGGCACGACTGGCCGTGGCAGGCCTTGTCCTTGTGCTCGCAGGATTTATCTTTGGCCACCAGCTCCAGCACGCGCAGGGGGAACACCGGTTGCCCTTCCGGTGCCGTGCGGCGCACCTTGGCCAGCGCATCCAGCGCCACCTGGCGCCCCGGCGTCTTGGCCGTCAGGAAGAACAGCTTGTCGGTGCCGCGCACCGGCATGGCCTTGACAGCAGGGAACACCGTGCCCAGGGTTTTGCCGATGCCCGTGGGCGCCTGCACCAGCAGCGGGCGCGACTGCACGCAGGCGCGGTACACACCGGCGGCCATGTCGCGCTGGCCAGGGCGGAACGGCATCTGCGGGAACGCCATCGCCTCCAGCGCGGCGTCGCGCCGGGCGCGGTGTGCGGCTTCCTGCTGAGCCCAGCCCAGGTAGCGGCTGCACATCTGTTCAAAGAACTCTTTCAGCTCTACCGCCGAATGCACCTGCGTGAACGGGTGCTCGGTCTGCGTCACCACGTCCAGGTACACCAGCGTCAGCGTGATGGTGTCCAAGTGGCGCGTTTCACACATCAGCCAGCCGTACACCTTGAGCTGCGCCCAATGCAGGGCCTGGTGGTTCCACGCAATGGCGTCCACACGGCCGCGGAAGGTCTTGATTTCTTCCAGCTCGTTCCTCTGCGCGTCGTAGCCGTCGGCGCGGCCGCGTACGTGCAGGCCCTGCCAGTGGCCCGACAGGCTGACTTCGGATTCATGGCCGGGGCCGCGCCGCTGCGCGACGAGCTGGTGGCCTTCGCGCCCCTGCTGTGCCGTGGGTACAGGCGTGAAACGCAGATCTAGGTCACCCGCCTTGGCCGCGAATTCGCACAGGGCGCGCACGGCCACGGTGGCCACCGTGGCAATGCCGGCGATGGCGGTGGCGCTAGGTTCGGTTGCAAGGGACATGGACACTTGAGTTTGCCCTATCGCCACGTTGCCACAACGCCGTGGTGTAGCCTGCTGACATGGATTCGCTGATCAACGCATCGGCCCGCGCGCTGGCGGCGGGTGACGCCCTGGGCGCGCTCAAGCACGTGGCGCTGCGCAACGACGCGCCGGCGCTGGCGCTGCGCGGCATTGCCATGGCACAGCTGGGCGACCTGGCGCGCGCACGCGAGTTGCTGCGGCGGGCTGCGCGCGGCTTTGGCCAGGGCGAGCCTCTGGCCCACGCGCGCTGCGTCGCCGCCAAAGCCGAGGTAGCACTGGCCTTGCGCGATCTGTCAGGCCCGCCGCGCGCCCTGCTCACGGCGGCCGATACGCTGACCGCGCAGGGCGACCGCGCCAACGCGCTGCAGGCACGCCTGACCGCCACACGACAGTGGCTGCTGCTGGGCCGGCTGGAGGAGGCGGCCGCCTCGCTCGCGGCCACCGACATGGCTGACGACGCCCAGCGCCTGCCGCCCGCGCTGACCGCCGTGGCAGCGCTGTGCGCGGCGGAGCTTGCCATGCGCTCGCTGCAGATGGCTGCGGCCGAAGCGGCGCTGGCCCGCGCGCAATACAGCGCAGCGCACGCCGGCATTCCCGCGCTGCAGGCCGAAGTAGCGCAGGCGCAGGCCATCCTGGTGCAACCCGCGGCGCGGCAAATCGGACAGCATGGTGAACGCCTGCTGCGGCTGGACGAGGTGTCCGACCTGCTGGCGTGCGGGGCGTTGGTGGTGGACGCGTGCCGCCATGCGGTGAGCCTTGGCACCCGCCGCGTATCGCTGGCACGCCGGCCTGTGCTGTTCATGCTGGCCGACACACTCGCACGGGCGTGGCCGGGCGATGCCAGCCGCGAGGCATTGATCGCCCGGGCCTTTCGCCAGCGCCACGCCGACGAGACACACCGCGCCCGCCTGCGCGTCGAAGTCGGGCGGCTGCGCGCGCTGGTCAAGCCGTTTGCCCGCATCGACGCGACGCCGGATGGCTTTGCACTCAGGCCGCACGACGGCAGCCGCGTCGCCGTGCTGGCCCCACCGATAGAGGGCGACGATGCCGCGTTGCTGGCGCTGCTGTCCGACGGCGCGGCCTGGTCCACGTCAGCACTGGCGCTTGCCCTCAACGAAAGCCAGCGCACCGTGCAGCGCGCACTGGTAGCGCTGCAGCAGGCAGGCCGCGTGCGCGCCATTGGCCGTGCGCGGGCACAGCGCTGGCTGACATCCCCTTTGGCCGGATTCACGACGATCTTGTTACTCCCTGCTTCGCTGCCGTCTGGCTAAAGTTTCCTCATCACGAAAGGAAACACCATGACAGTCCAAGCCTCACCCGCCGAAGTCGTGCGCGAGTACGGCCCCTTTGCCGGCTCCGCCCGCATCCACGGCGTCAGCCACGACGGGCGCAACGTCTGGGCCGCCACCGACAACGGCCTGGTCGCCTTCGACCCCGCCGACGGCAACACCGTCAAGACCATTGCCTGCGCCAGCGACGCCGGCACGGCATTCGACGGCAAGCACCTGTACCAGATCACCGAATCGCGCATCGACAAGATCGACCCGGCCACGGGCAAAGTACTCGCGACGATTCCCGCGCCGGGCCAGGGCAACGACTCGGGCCTGACCTGGGCCGAGGGCAGCCTGTGGGTCGGCCAGTACCAGAACCGCAAGATCCACCGCATCGACCCGGCCACGGGCGCAATCCAGGGCACCATCGAATCCAACCGTTACGTGACCGGCGTGACCTGGGTGGACGGCGAGCTGTGGCACGGCACCTGGGAAGGCGACGAGAGCGAGCTGCGCCGCATCGACCCCCGAAGCGGGGAGGTGCGGCAGCGCCTGGCCATGCCGGCCGGCATGGGCGTGAGCGGGCTGGAGTCCGACGGCGCCGGCCTGTTCTATTGCGGTGGGGGTGGCGCGGGCAAGGTGCGCGCCGTGCGCCGGCCGCGCAAAGCCTGATGGCAACGCAGCACCACATCAAGCACCCCACCATGAACTCCCAACGTCACCCCGTGGCCACGCGCGGCCAACGGCTGGCCGAACGCACCGCCCTGCTCGCCCGCGAATAGGAACTGACCCGCCAGCAAGATCAGCTGGCCCGCGCCGTGAGCTTCGCGCCCGAGGCCGTGGCACGGGGCGAGGTCTACTACAACTACGGCCTGAGCCCTCTGCGCAGGCGCTTTGGCGCGTCGCGCTGTGGATATTCAGCTTGCCCAGCGATACCTTGACGGGCCGCACCTGCGCCCACAAAGCCCTGTCCGTGACCACCTCCGTACTAACCCGGATCGTCGGGCCGGGTCACTGCAGGGTATTCCCGATGCCTGTCCGGTTGGGCTTTCCGCTCGCCTTCACAGAAAATAGGCACTTCCTTGGTGCGCCAACATCCCACCCGGCACCGAATTTGCTTTGTTCCTTTTTGTCCTATTTCCTGTCCTGTTCTGGAGCCCCTCAAATGAAAAAACGCGTTTTCCTCAAGACCACCGCAGCCCTGGCTGCCGCTGCCGCCTTTGGCTCCGCCCAGGCCCAGACCACACCCGTCAAGTTCCAGCTGGACTGGCGCTTTGAAGGCCCGGCCGCCCTGTTCCTGGTGCCAGCCGCCAAGGGGTACTTCAAGGACGCCAAGCTGGACGTGACGATTGACGCCGGCAACGGCTCGGGCGGCACGGTGACGCGCGTGGCCTCGGGCACGTATGACATGGGCTTTGCCGACCTGGCCGCGCTGATGGAGTTCCACGCCAACAACCCCGATGCGCCCAACAAGCCGGTGGCCGTGATGATGGTCTACAACAACACGCCGGCCGCCGTGATGGCGCTCAAGAAGTCGGGCATCAAGACGCCCGCCGACCTCTCCGGCAAGAAGCTCGGCGCCCCGGTTTTTGACGCCGGCCGCCGCGCGTTCCCGATCTTTGCCAAGGCCAACAGCGTGAGCAACGTGCAATGGACGGCCATGGACCCGCCGCTGCGCGAGACCATGCTGGCCCGCGGTGACGTGGACGCCATCACCGGCTTCTCGTTCACCTCGCTGCTCAACCTGGAAGCACGCGGCGTCAAGCTGGAAGACGTGGTGACGCTACCGTATGCCGACAACGGCGTGAAGCTGTACGGCAACGTGATCATCGCCAGCCCCAAGATGATCAAGGACAACCCCGCCGCTGTGAAGGCGTTCCTCAGCGCCTTCACCAAGGGCGTGAAGGACGTGATCGCCAAGCCCGAGGCCGCCATCGACACGGTGAAGGCACGCGACGGCATCATCAACACCGCGCTGGAAACCCGCCGCCTGAAGATGGCCATTGACTCCGTGGTGGCCAGCCCCGACGCGCGCGCCGAAGGCTTTGGCCAGGTCGTGCCGGGCCGCCTGTCGCTGATGGCCTCGCAGGTGTCGGACGCGTTCAACACCAAGACCCGCGTGAACCCCGACACCGTGTGGAACGGCTCCATGCTGCCGACGAAGGCCGAGCTGAACATCTTGCCCCCGGTGAAAAAGTAAACAGAAAACAGGACTGTCATGCCGGGCTTGACCCAGCATCCATGCGGGTGAGCCTGCTCATGTGGATTGCGGGTCCAGCCCGCAATGACAGGCAATGCATGGAAACACCTTATTTCGTTGACTTTCGCGACGTCTGGCTCGCCTACAACGAGGAGCTGCTGGCTGCCAACCACTTTGCGGTGGAGGCCATTGACCTGAAGGTCCGCCAGGGCGAATTCATCGCCATCGTGGGCCCGTCGGGTTGCGGCAAGTCCACGTTCATGAAGCTGACCACCGGCCTGAAGATGCCGTCGATGGGCAAGATCCTGATCGACGGCCAGCCCGTGACCGGCCCGCTGAAGATCAGCGGCATGGCCTTCCAGGCGCCCAGCCTGCTGCCCTGGCGCACCACGGTCGACAACGTGCTGCTGCCGCTGGAGATCGTGGAGCCCTACCGCAGCAGCTTCAAGCAAAAGCGCAAGGAATACGAAGAACGCGCCCGCAAGCTGCTGCAGAAGGTGGGCCTGGGCGGGTACGAGGACAAATTTCCCTGGCAGCTGTCGGGCGGCATGCAGCAGCGCGCCAGCATCTGCCGTGCGCTGATCCACGAGCCCAAGATGCTGCTGCTGGACGAGCCCTTTGGCGCGCTGGACGCATTCACGCGCGAGGAGCTGTGGTGCATCCTGCGCGACCTGTGGACCGAGCAGAAGTTCAACGTCATCCTGGTCACGCACGACCTGCGCGAAAGCGTTTTCCTGGCCGACACGGTCTATGTCATGAGCAAGAGCCCCGGACGCTTCGTGGTCAAGAAAGAGATCGAGCTGCCGCGCCCGCGCGACCTGGAGATCACCTACACCAAGGAGTTCACCGACATCGTTCATGAACTGCGCGGGCATATTGGAGCGATGAGAAAGCAAGGCGCGGAGGTGGCGCAATGACCATGTCGCTCAAACAGAAACGCCAGGTCGAGTTCTGGTCGCCCTGGATCCTGCTGGTCACCGTGATCGTGCTGTGGCAGGTGCTGTGCTCGGCCTTCAACGTGTCCGAGTTCATCTTCCCCAGCCCCATCCGCATCTGGACGCAGTTCTGGGAATTCAAGGAAGTGATCGCGGGCCACGCCTGGCGCACCTTCTGGGTCACCATGGTGGGCTTTGGCATTGCCATCGTGGTCGGCGTGCTGCTGGGTTTTGTGATCGGCAGTTCGCGCATCGCGTACGCCGCCGTGTACCCGCTCATGACGGCGTTCAACGCACTGCCCAAGGCGGCGTTCGTGCCCATCCTGGTCGTGTGGTTCGGCATCGGCATCGGCCCGGCCATCCTGACGGCGTTCCTGATCAGCTTCTTCCCGATCATGGTCAACATCGCCACCGGCCTGGCCACGCTGGAGCCCGAGCTGGAGGACGTGCTGCGCGTGCTGGGCGCCAAACGCTGGGACGTGCTGGTCAAGGTCGGCCTGCCGCGCTCCATGCCCTACTTCTATGGCTCGCTCAAGGTCGCGATCACGCTGGCGTTTGTCGGTACCACGGTGTCCGAGATGACCGCCGCCAACGAAGGCATCGGCTACCTGCTGATTTCTGCCGGATCGGCCATGCAGATGGGCCTGGCCTTCGCCGGCCTGCTGGTGGTGGGCGCAATGGCCATGGTCATGTATGAGCTGTTCAGCTTCATCGAGAAGCACACCACGGCCTGGGCGCATCGCGGCTCGCAGAACCACTAGGCCGCGGGACGACATGACACCCGAACAGGCGGCGCGGCACCTGCGCCGCGCGAACGAGGTGGCCCGGCGCGCGATGTCGCTGGGCCGCCACCCGTTCGGCGCCATCCTGGTGGCGCCCGACGGCGAAACGGTGCTGGCCGAACAGGGCAATGTGGACACGGTGAACCATGCCGAATCGGTGCTGGCCCGCACCGCCGTGCAGAACTACAGCGCGGATTACCTCTGGCAATGCACCCTGGTCACCACGGTGGAGCCCTGCGCCATGTGCGCGGGCACGCAGTACTGGGCCCATATTGGCCGGCTGGTTTACGGCATGACCGAGTCACGCCTGCTGGAGCTGACGGGCAACCATGGCGAGAACCCCACGATGGACCTGCCCTGCCGGGAGGTGTTTGCGCGGGGACAGAAGGCCATCGAGGTAACCGGGCCGGTGGCTGAGGTCGAAGAAGACATCGCCACGCTGCACCGCGGCTTCTGGAAATAGCGCAAAGCACGGCCCCGTAAACTCGCCGCATGCCCTGGCACGCCCGACTCTCGCTTGACTACACCCTGGAAGCCGGGCGCACCGTGGCCCGCTTCGCGCACAGCGGTCCGCTGCGTATCCTGCAGAGCCTGTACCCCGAGGGCGACGCCATCTGCCACAACGTGATGGTCCACCCGCCCAGCGGCCTGGTGGGCGGCGATCTGCTGGACATCGCGGTGACCGCGGGTGAAGGCGCCCATGGCGTCATCACCACGCCGGGCGCCAGCCGCTTTTACCGCAGCGACGGCGAGACGGCCGCGCAGCACACCCACATCGCGCTGGGCGCCGGTGCGCGCATCGAATGGCTGCCGCTGGAAGCCATCTGCTACAGCGGCTGCATCGCCGAAAACCGGCTCACGCTGGACATCGCGCCCGGGGCCGAGCTGATGGGCTGGGATGTGACGGCGCTCGGGCTGCCGCTGGCGGACCAGCCGTTCGTGCGCGGCACATTCCAGCAACACATCGAGCTGCCCGGCGCCTGGCTGGAGCGTGGGCGCGTGGCCGCCAACGATGCGCGCCTGCTGGACGGCCCGCTGGGCCTGGCCGGCCACCGCTGCATGGCCACGCTGTTCCTCGCCTGCGGCACGCCGCTGGACCGTGCGCGGCGCGAACGGGCGCTGGAGCTGGCACGCGAGGTCATCGATGCGCACCCCATCGCCGGCCTCGGGGGCGACGCCGGACTGGCCGGGGCGACGTCACCGTCGCCGCAGGTCGTGGCCGTGCGCGCGGTCGCACCCCTGGTGGAGCCGGCCATGGCGCTGCTGCGTGACGTGCGCGCGGCCTGGCGCACGGGCTTGTGGGACCTGCCCGCGACCGTGCCACGGACCTGGGCGCTGTAGCCGGGCGCCGTCAGGCCAGGCGCGTGAGCCGCGCCTCGCGGGGCACCACGCCCCAGCCCGGGCCGGCGGGAAGGATCACGTTGCCGTCCTTGACCGTGACCTCGCCCGTGAACAGCTCGTCCAGCCCCGGCGCGCGGTCCACGTCCAGTTCCATGATGCGCAGGTTGGGGATGGCCGCGCAGAACTGCGCGCACATGGCGGTGGCCAGCGTCCCGGTGTACAGGTGCGACGCCACGTTGACCTGGAAGGTGTCGGCCAGCGCCGCCATGCGCAGCGACTCGCCCAGGCCGTTCCACATGGGGTCGATGATGACCACGTCCACCGCGCGCGCCTGCAGGTACGGCAGGATGGCCGCGCGGCCGTAGGCGGCCTCCAGCGACGCGATGCGGGCGCCGCCGTGGGCGCGCACCCAGGCCAGGCTGTCCGCATCCAGGCCGTCGATCTCCAGCCATTCCAGCTCGCTGCCGAGCGCGTCGGCCAGGCGGCGCGCGCCTTCGGGCTTGACGTTGAAGTTCAGGTCCAGCATCAGGCCGGTGCCGGGCGCGCCCTGGCGCAGGTGCTGCACCAGCGCCACCGACCGCTCCACCAGCCCCGCGTCCACGTGCAGCGCGGGGTGCCCCGGCCCGCGCGCAAAGCCCGGCATGTGCACGTCCGCCGTGCCGCCGGGCGCGAACGAGAGCAGGTTGGTCTTGAGCGCGCGAAAGCCGCGTGCGGGTACTTCGGCCGCCACGCGGCGCATGTCATCCAGGCTGCGCGGCACGCAGGCGCCCGCGAACAGGTCCGGGCGGCGGATGCGGTACAGCCCGCAGTGCGACCAGTAGGCGGGGAGCTCGCTGCGGTGGCTGCCGCCGAAGAGTTCGTACACCGGCACGCCCAGCAGCCGCGCCTTCAGGTCCAGGCAGGCGTTCTCGACCGCGGCGCAGGCTTGGGCATGCAGGCCGCCGCCCACGGCACGGCCGCGTGCCTGCAGGTCCAGCGCCAGGCGTTGCGCCTCCCGCGCGTCCCAGCCGATGGCCACGGCGGCGAGTGCCTGCACCACGCCCGCCAGGCCGGCCGCGAAATGCTGGCTGAACTCGGCCCAGCCGGTGGTGCCGTCCGCCGCGGTGAGCTTGAGGAAGGACAGCCGCTGCCAGCCGGCGTCGGCCTCGAACAGCTCGGCGCGTTCAATCCGCGCGCCGCGCGTCATGCGGCGCCGCCCACGGTGGGTTGCGCAGCTCGCCTCAGTTGGGGCTGCACAGGTTCGCCGCGCATGAAGCGCTGCACGTTGGCCGCCACCACGCCGGCCAGCCGGCGCAGCCCCGCGGCGCTGCCGCCGCCCGCGATGTGCGGGGTGATCAGCACGTCCGGGCGCCGCCACAGCGGGCTGTCCGCGGGCAGGGGCTCGGGGTCGGTCACGTCCAGCCCGGCCGCACCCACCTGGCGCGCATCCAGCGCGGCCAGCAGCGCGTCGCTGTCGATGAGCGCACCGCGCCCCACGTTGACCACGAGCACGCCGCTCTTGCAGGCGCGCCATGCGGCGGCGTCCAGCACGCCGCGCGTCTGGGCGGTCAGCGGCAGCGCCACCACCAGCGCGTCGCACGCGGCCAGCGCTTCGTGCAGGCGCGCCATCGGGAGCACGGTGTCGAAGAGTTCGGGCGCCGGGTTGATCCCGCCGCGGTTGACGCCGGTGCAGGCCATGCCGAAGGCCCGCGCGCGCAGCGCCGTGGCCTGGCCGATGCCGCCGCAGCCGAGCACGCCCAGGCGCATGTCCTCCAGCGAGCGCAGCCGCGTGGCGATCTGCCGGTCCCACTGCCCTTGTTCAGCCTGCCGCATGGCGTGCGGCAATCCGCGCGCCAGCGCGAGCAGCAGCGCCAGCGCATGCTCGGCCACCACCGCAGCGCCCGCGTCGCCGATGCCGCTGAGCACCACGTGCGCCGGCAGGCCGTGCTTTTCGATCCCGTCGATGCCGGTGGACAGCGACTGCAGCCAGCGCAGGCGCGGCGTCAGACGCACGGCCTGCGCCAGCTCCGCCGTATAGCCCGCGCCGGCCCCCGCGAACAGCGCCGCGTCGGCCAGCGGCAGCAGCGCGATCGCCTCGGCCTCGGTTGCGGCGCAGAGCAGCCGCACGCCGTCCATGCCGGCCAGCGCGGCGCGCACGGCCTCGCCCTGCGCGGGAAAGGGCGTCCACAGCAGGACCGTGGGCAGCGCGGCGGCGCCGCTCATTCGGGTTTGAGGCCGGAAGCCTGCACCATCTGCGCCCAGCGGGCGAAATCGGTTTTCTGCGTGTCCATCAGCGCGGCCGCCGTGCTGCCCACGGCTTCGAACTCCAGCTCGTCACTGCGTGCCGCGACCGCCGGCTGCGCCATGACGCTGCGCATCGTGGCGGCGATTTTCTGCACCACGGCCGGCGGCGTGCCGGCCGGCGCGAACGCGGCGATCCAGCCCGATACCTCGAAGCCCTTGAAGCCCGCGTCGGCGAAGGTGGGCACGTTCGGCATGCTGGGCGCACGGCCCTCGCCGGCGACCGCCAGCACCTTGATCTTGCCGCTGCGCGAATGGATCTTGGCCGTGCCCTGCGTCACGAAGGCCGCGTCCAGCACGCCGCCGACCATGTCGGTCACGGTGGCGACGTCGCCGCCCTTGTAGGCCGCGTGCACGAGCGTGATCCTGTTCTGCTGCGCCAGTTGCACGCCCAGCAGGTGGCCGGCCGAGCCCTGGCCCCAGGAACCGAAGCTCAGGCCCTGCGGACGGCCGCGCGCGTGTTCGACGAATTCGCGCACGGTGCTGTAGGGCGCCTGGGCCGGCGCAACGAAGGCGTAGCGGCCGCGCGCCAGCAGCGACAGCGGCACCAGGTCCTTGTCGGGGTCGTAGGGCAGCTTGGCCTTGAGCAGCACGTTGTGGATCTGCGCCGTGGCGGCCGTCACCAGGATCGTGTAGCCGTCCGCGCGCGACTTGGCCACATGGTCAGTCGCCAGGATGCCGGCGGCGCCCACGCGGTTGTCCACGGTCACGGGTTGGCCCCACGCCTTCTGCAGGTGGTCGGCCACCAGCCGCGTGAAGATGTCGATGGTGCCGCCCGCGGCGGACCAGGTGACCAGGCGCACGGGGCGGCTGGGCCAGGCGTCGTCCTGCGCGCGCACCGGGAAGGCGGCCGGCAGGGCGGCAGCGGCGGCCAGGCCGAGCGCGGCGTGGCGGCGGGTCCACTGTGTCATGGCAATGTCTCCTTGTTGTCGACCCGGACTTTATGGGAAGTAGTGTTGTCATGTCAACACTATCGGTCTTTACCCTTGCGCTACTCCGCCAGCCCCTGCGCGTGGCGGATGATTTTCTGCAGGGCCAGGTACAGGCCACGGCGCTCGTCGGGTTCGAGCAGCGCCAGCAGCCGGGCCTGCTCGCGCTGGGCTTGCGCATGCACGCGCGCGTACAGCGCCTCCCCCTTGCGCGTGCTGCTCAGGATCACGCGCCTGGCATGCGCGGGGTCCTGCCTGCGCCCGATCAGGCCGCGCTCTTCCAGCGCCAGCGCGGCCCGGCTGACCTGCGCCTTGTCCATCCATGAGCGGTCCACGATCTGCGCGGCGGTGGCTTCGCCGTAATGGTTGAGCGACAGCAGCACGCGCCATTCGGCCACCCCGATGCCGCTGGGCTCCAGGATGGGACGGAAGATGTTGCGCTGGAACAGCGTGCCGGCCGCCAGCATCAGCACGCTGGGGAACAGTTCCACCTCCAGCCCCGTGCCGTCGGGCGCCGGTGATTGCCAGGAGGGGGGAATGAACGGGGCGTCGGGCGGTAGGCTCATGCCGCGATCATCGCATCGCCGCTCCCCAGGGGCAGCCGCACCATGCCGGACGGCTCCTACGCGCCGATGCGTCATACGCGTCCGGCGCGTAGGCGCGCCGCCCTTCAGGTCATTGGCGGTGCCGTTCCTAGACTTGGCTGTATCGAACCTTCATTCGACCCATTTCAGGAGCCCACCATGAACACATTCAACCTCCGCAAGAGCCTGGTGCTGCTTGGCGCCACGACGCTTCTGGCCACCATGGCCGCCACCGCCCAGGTCGCGACCGGCACCACCGGCATCGACAACAGCGGCAATACCCAGAGCGAGCGCGCCGCATGCAACAGCGGCAAGACGCAACAGGACCGGGCCACCTGCCTGCGCGAGGCCAACAACGCCGCCGCCGACAAGCGCCGCGGCGTGCTGGACAGCGGCACCAACTACGCCGCCAATGCCCTGGCCCGCTGCGACGTGCTGACCGGCGAGGACAAGGCCGCCTGCCAGGCCCGCATCGCCGGCTATGGCAGCACCAGTGGCAGCGTGGCCGGGGGCGGCGTGATCCGCGAGGTGGAAACCGTGGTGGTGCCCGCCAATGCCACCTCGGTGGTGGTCGAGCCCAGGACGTCCGACCCGGTGCTCGTGATCCAGCCCGCGAAGTAAGCGTCCGCGGCCACCCCGTTCACGCGACAGGCGGCATCAACCCGTCGGCCTTGAACATGGCCTTGATGCCGCGCACCGCCTGGCGGATGCGCGGCTCATTCTCGATCAGCGCAAAGCGCACATGCTCGTCGCCGTGGTCGCCAAAGCCGATGCCGGGTGACACGCACACCCTGGCCTTTTCCAGCAGCTGGCGCGAGAACTCCAGCGAACCCAGCTTGCGGTACGCCTGCGGGATGCGCGCCCAGATGTACATGCTGGCCTTGGGGCATTCCACGGCCCAGCCCGCATCCAGCAGGCCCTTGTAGAGCACGTCCCGGCGGCGCTGGTACTGCGCGGCGATCTCCTTCACGCAGGCCTGGTCGCCTTCCAGCGCGGCAATGGCCGCCACCTGCAGCGGCGTGAACGTGCCGTAGTCGTGGTAGCTCTTGATGCGCGCCAGCGCGGCCACCAGGTCGGCATTGCCCACCATGAAGCCGATGCGCCAGCCCGCCATGTTGTAGCTCTTGGACAGCGTGAAGAATTCCACCGCCACGTCCTTGGCGCCGGGCACCTGCATGATGGACGGCGCCTTCCAGCCGTCATACACGATGTCGGCGTACGCCAGGTCGTGCACCACCAGGATGTCGTGCTTCTTGGCCAGCGCGATCACGCGTTCAAAGAAATCCAGCTCCACGCACTGCGCCGTCGGGTTGGACGGGAAGCCGAAGATCATCATCTTGGGCTTGGGGTAGCTGCCGCGGATGGTCTTTTCAAGCTCGGCGAAGAAGTCCACGTCGGGCGACACCGGCACGCTGCGGATGTCGGCGCCCGCGATCACCGCGCCGTAGATGTGGATGGGGTAGCTCGGGTCGGGCACCAGCACGGTGTCGCCGCGGTCCAGCGTGGCGAGCATCAGGTGGGCCAGGCCTTCCTTGGAGCCGATGGTGACGATGGCCTCGGTGTCGGGGTTGATGTCCACGCCGTAGCGCTCGCGGTACCAGTGGCTGATGGCGCGGCGCAGCCGGGGGATGCCCTTGCTGGCCGAATAGCCATGGGTGTCCGGGCGCTGCGCCACTTCGGTCAGCTTGGCCACGATGTGCGCGGGCGTTGCGCCATCGGGGTTGCCCATGCTCATGTCGATGATGTCCTCGCCCCGGCGGCGGGCGGCGAGCTTGAGCTCGGCCGTGATGTTGAAGACGTAGGGGGGAAGGCGGTCAATGCGCGCAAAGCGGCGCTTCGCGCTGGAAGAAGCGGTCATGTTGGACTTTCACGTAAGCGCCCGGAACCGTCCGAGCGACGTGGCCGGCCATGGGGGCCGGCCCGCTGGCATGTTAACCGACGCCAGCTTGCCCCACCGCAGCCCGCGCCAGCACCACGCTGGCGCTCAGGCCCGGCCCCTGCGGCGGCGCGCTGACGGACCAGCGCGCATCCATCAGCGCGGCGTATTGCGTGACGATGGCCAGCCCCAGGCCTGCGCCCTGGCGCAGCGCAATGCCCTCTTCGCCCTGGGCCCAGCGCCGCGCCAGGCGCTGGGCCGTGCCGGGCGGCAGGCCGGGGCCGTTGTCCACCACGGCCAGCACCACCTCGCGGGCATCGCAGGCCACCTCCACCGTCACACGCGGGGTGCTGCCGTCCGCCGGACGGCCATAGCGCAGCGCGTTGTCCAGCAGGTTGTTCAGCAGCCCCTCCAGCAAGGTGGGCTCGGCCATTACCCACACCGGGTCTTCCGCGCCACGCGCGCCCAGGTCCACGCCCTGCGCGTCGGCGCGTGGCAGGAACCGAAGCACCGCGTCGCGCACCGCCACGTCCAGCGCCACCGGCTGCAACGTGATGTGGGCGCGCGCCTCGTCGGCCAGCGCCAGCGCCAGCAGCTGGTCCACCAGGCGGCTGGCGCGCGCCTGGCTGCCCACGATGCGCTGCAGCTGGCCGCGCCATACCGCCGGGTCGGCATGCGACAGGCCATAGTCCGCCAGCGCGCGGATGCCCGCCAGCGGCGTGCGCAGCTCGTGCGCCACATTGCCGGCAAATTCACGCTGCGCGCGCACGCTGTCGTCCAGCCGCGTGAGCAGCGAATTGATGGCCTGCGCCAGCCGCTCCACGTCGCGGGTGCTGGCGTCGGCATCCACCGGCGCCAGGTCGCGCGCGTCGCGCCGGTCCACGGCCTGCTGCAGCGCCGCCAGCGGCTGCATGTCGCGCGCGATGGCGCGGCGCAGCCACCACGCCAGCACGGCCAGCAAGGCCAGCTGGGGCGCCGCCGACCAGGCCAGCAGGCGCTGCAGCATGGCACGGCGGCTTTGCGTGGTCTGCGCCATCACCACCATGAAGGGCGCGGGCCGTTCGCGGCGCAGCGTCACGGCGCGCAGGTTGCGCCCGTCATGGCGGATGTAGGAAAAGCGGTACACGGCTTCACCGACAGGCGGGCTCGGCTGCAAGCCCTGCGTGCCTTCGATGTGCGCGCCCGCGGGGTCCACCAGGGCCAGGTAGGCCGTTTCGTTCTGGTCAAACAGCACGGAGCCCAGCTCCCGCGGCGACAGCGCCAGCGCCAGCCGGTTGTCGCTCATGTGCACGTTGGACGCGACAAGGTACGCGTCATCCAGCAGCGAGCGGTCAAATGCCAGCTGCGTGAAATGGCTGGCCACGCCGATCATCACGGCGGTGCCCACGGCCCATGTGAGGGCCAGGGGCACCATCACGTCGCGCAGCAGCCGGTGCAGCAGCGACGGTCGCGCGCGCGCCGGATCAGCTGGCGCGGTCAACCCCGGCCTCCAGCACATAGCCCAGGCCGCGCAGCGTGCGGATGTGCGCGCCCGAGCCCTGCAGCTTCTTGCGCAGCCGCGAAATGAAGGCTTCCAGCGCGTTGTCGCCCAGCGCCTCGTCCAGCTCGGACAGCTTGTCCGACAGCTCCCGCTTGCTGACCACGCGGCCCACCGGCGTCATCAGTTCCCACAGCACCTCGAACTCGCGCGCGGGCAGGTCCATGGGCTGGCCCGCGCGGCCCAGGCGGCGCGCGCGGCGGTCCAGCTGCAGCTCGCCCACCTGCACCAGGTCGTCGGTGCCCTGGGTGCGGCGCACCAGCGCGCGCAGCCGCGCCTCGACCTCGGCCAGGTCGAACGGCTTGCCCAGGTAGTCGTCGGCACCGGCATCCAGCCCGGCAATGCGCTCTTCGGTGCGGTTGCGCGCGGTGAGCACCAGCACCGGCGTGCGGTCGCCGCGTGCGCGGGCGCTGCGCAGCGCCCGCAGGCCACTGCCCAGGCCCGCATGGGCCGCGCCGGACAGCGGCAGGTTCAGGTCCAGCAGCACGGCATCAAACGGCTGCACGCGCCACAGGTGCTCGGCCTGCTCCACGGTTTCGGCCACGTCCACGCGATGGCCCGCGTCGCCCAGGCTTTGCACCATGACATCGCGCAGGACCTGATCGTCTTCAACCAGCAGGATTCGCATGACACCCGCGATTCTGCGCCAAAGCCGCTACGCGTTATCACGTAGCGGCCTGGTCAGCCACAGGTCAGTGCCCCGGACCGATAAACAGGCACTCCGTCCAACTTTGACCCGTTCACATGAAGATCAAGAGCCAGAAAGACTTTGCCGCGGGCGCCATGTTCAGCGCCGCGGGCGTGGCGTTCGCCTGGGGCGCCACCACGTACACCATTGGCGAAGGCGCCCGCATGGGGCCGGGCTATTTCCCGCTGATGCTGGGGGTGGTGCTGTCGCTGCTGGGCGCCGCCATCATGTTCCAGGCGCTGGTGGTGGAGACCGAGGACGGCGAGCCGATCGGCCGCTGGGCCTGGAAGCCGCTGGCCTACATCCTGGGGGCCAACCTGCTGTTTGGCGTGCTGCTGGGCGGGCTGCCCAGCGTGGGCGTGCCGGCCATGGGCCTGATCATCGGCATCTTCGGCCTGACCCTCGTGGCCAGCCTGGCCGGTGAAACCTTCCGTCTGCGCGAGGTGCTGATCCTGGCAGCCATCCTGGCAGCGGGCAGCTACATCGCTTTCATCCTGCTGCTGAAGCTGCAGATCCCCGTGTGGCCCACCTTCATCAGCGGTTGAGGAGACTTTTTCATGGACTTGCTGGCCAATCTGGCGACCGGCTTCGGCGTCGCCTTCACCCCCATCAACCTGCTCTATGCCTTCATTGGCTGCGTGCTGGGCACACTGATCGGCGTGCTGCCGGGCATCGGCCCGGTGGCCACCATTGCCATGCTGCTGCCGGCCACCTATGCGCTGCCGCCGGTGTCGGCGCTCATCATGCTCGCCGGCATCTACTACGGCGCGCAATACGGTGGCTCCACCACCGCCATCCTGGTCAACCTGCCGGGCGAGTCGTCTTCGGTGGTCACCTGCATTGACGGCTACCAGATGGCACGCCAGGGCCGCGCCGGGCCGGCGCTGGCGGCCGCGGGTCTGGGGTCTTTCTTTGCCGGCTCGGTGGGCACGCTGATCCTGGCGGCATTCGCCGCGCCGCTGACCGAGGTTGCGTTCAAGTTCGGCCCGGCCGAATACTTCTCGCTGATGATCCTGGGGCTGATCGGTGCCGTGGTGCTGGCGTCGGGTTCGCTGATCAAGGCCATTTCCATGATCGTGCTGGGCCTGCTGCTGGGCCTGGTGGGCACCGACGTCAATTCCGGCGTGGCCCGCTTCAGCTTCGAGATCCCGGAGCTGACCGACGGCATCGGCTTCGTGGTGATTGCCATGGGTGTGTTCGGCTACGGTGAAATCATCAGCAACCTGTCGCAACCCGAAGACAAGCGCGAGGTGTTCACCGCCAAGGTGCAGGGCCTGCTGCCCACCAAGGCAGACTTCCTGAACATGGCGCCTGCCGTGCTGCGCGGCACGGCGCTGGGCTCGGTGCTGGGCATCCTGCCCGGCGGCGGCGCGCTGCTGGCCGCGTTCGCGGCCTACACGGTGGAAAAGAAGACCAGGCTCAACCCCGGCGAAATGCCGTTCGGCAAGGGCAATATCCGCGGCGTGGCCGCGCCGGAATCGGCCAACAACGCCGGTGCGCAGACCTCGTTCATCCCGCTGCTGACGCTGGGCATTCCGCCCAACGCCGTGATGGCGCTGATGGTGGGCGCGATGACCATCCACAACATCCAGCCGGGCCCGCAGGTCATGACCAGCAACCCGCAGCTGTTCTGGGGCCTGATCGCGTCCATGTGGATTGGCAACCTGATGCTGGTGATCCTGAACCTGCCGCTGATCGGCATGTGGATCAAGCTGCTCAGCGTGCCCTACCGCTTCCTGTTCCCGGCCATCGTGCTGTTCTGTGCGATTGGCGTGTATTCGACCAACAACAACACCTTCGACATCTGGATGGTCGCGATCTTCGGCTTCATCGGCTACGCCTTCGTCAAGCTGGGCTGCGAACCCGCGCCGCTGTTGCTGGGCTTCATCCTGGGGCCCATGATGGAAGAGAACCTGCGCCGCGCGCTGCTGCTGTCACGCGGTGACTGGAGCGTGTTCGTCACGCGGCCGCTGTCGGCCGGCCTGCTGGGCGCGGCAGTGCTGCTGCTGGTCATCGTGCTGATGCCCGCCGTCAAGAAAGGGCGGGAAGTCGCATTCGTGGAAGACTGAGCGACGCCGGGGCCGCACCCTGGCCCCGGCCTTCAGCCGGCTTTCCCGCAAGGGCAAGCCGGCTTTTTTGCACCCCGTCACGGAATTTCACTACGATAGGGGCATGAATGCACTGTCGTTGAGCGCACTGGCCCTGGGGATCGTGCTGTCAGGCTGCGCCAGCCGGCCCCCGCCTGAAACGCTGGAGGGCCACGCCACCTGCATGGCACCCGCCCTGCCCCCCCTGCCCTCTGCTGGCGCCGTGGCGGTACCCGCAGCGGCGACGCCGCCGGCACCGCTGCTGGCCCGCGTCTGGCTGTGTTCTGACAAACGCACCGTCACGCTGTACCCCCAGGGCGCCAACGCCGACATCCTGGACCGTGGCTGCCAGATGCCGCTGACGCGCGTGCCCGCGGCGTCCGGTGTGCGCTATGAAAACGGCGCGGCCCTGTTCCATGAAAAAGGCAGCGAGGCCGTGCTGCAGCGCAAACCCGGCCCATCCCTCAGCTGCCGCGAGATCACGCTGATGTCGCAGATTGAAGACGCACGCATCCGTGGCGTCACCTGGCGCGGCCACGGCGTGGACGGCGACTGGCACATTGATGTCGGCCCTGGCCCCGGGCTCACGCTGGTGCGCGCCGGTGCGCCGCCGCTGGTGTTTGCCCGCCCCACCTCGGTGTCGGACCCCAACACCAACACCACCGTCTATTCCGCAAAGCAGGGCAACAGCACCCTCAGCCTCAAGCTGACGGACCTGCAATGCCGCGACAAGGCAGGCAACACGCTGCCCGGCTCGGCCGACGCGGTGCTGGATGGCACCATGCTGGAAGGCTGCGGCGTTGCGCTGTCGCGCTGACGGGCTCGCCAGCACATGCACATCACTGTCCTGGGCACCGGCATCGTCGGCACCTGCACCGCCGCCTGGTTGCAGCGCGATGGCCACCGCATCACCTTTGTGTCACCGCTGCCGGCCGGGGAGGCCTGTTCGTTCGGCAACGCCGGCTCGCTGTCACCCAGCGCCTGCCTGCCGGTGGGCCTGCCGGGCATGTGGAAGCAGGTGCCCGGATGGCTGCGCGACCCCGACGGGCCGCTGACCATCCGCGCGGCCTACCTGCCCGTGGTGCTGCCCTGGCTGGTGCGGTTCCTGCGCCATTCGCGGCGCGACGAGGTGGTGCGCATCGCCACGGCGCTGCGTGGGCTGCTGGCACCGATTTTTGAAAGCTACGCGCCGCTGCTGGCGCATGCCAACGCTCAGCACCTGGTGCGCCACGGCGGCTGCCTGTATGTGTACAGCTCACAACAGGCCGCGGCCCGCTGGCAATGGGGCATGAACCTGCGCCGCAGCCTGGGCGTGGACCTGCAGGACGTGGACCGCGACACGCTGGAACAGCTGGAGCCTGACCTGAAAGGGCGTTTTCGCTTTGGCATCCTGGCGCCGGACAACGGCTCCACGCTGGACCCTTCACAGCTGGTCAAGGCGCTGCACGCACAGTGCCTGGCCGATGGCGCGCAGATGCTGCAGGGCGAGGCCGCGGGGTTTGAGCAGCAAGGCGGCAGGGTGCGCGCCGTGCGGCTGGCCGATGGCCGGCGCATCGAATGCGACGGCGTCGTGGTGGCGGCTGGCGCCTGGTGCGCGCCGCTGGCACGCGCGCTGGGCCTGCGCGTGCCGCTGGAGTCGCAACGCGGCTACCACGTGACGGTGCAAAGCAGCAACCTGGCGCTGCACCACACCGTCATGGCGCCGGAATACAACCTGATGGTCAACCCCATGGCCATGGGCCTGCGGCTGGCGGGCAGCGTTGAATTCGCGGGGCTGGCGCCGCCGCCCAACTACCGCCGCGCCGACGTGCTGCTGGCCAAGGGGCAGGAGATGTTCCCGCACCTGGACACATCGCGCACCACGCGCTGGATGGGCCACCGCCCCTGCCTGCCCGACAGCCTGCCGGTGATCGGCCGCGCGCCGGCGCTGGACAACGCCTGGCTGGCATTCGGCCATGGCCATGTGGGCATGTGCGGCGGAGCCACCACCGGGCGCGAGGTGGCCCACCTGGTGGCCGGGCGCACGCCCCAGGTGGACCTGGCCCCCTTCCGGCCCGACCGCTTCTAGGCGCGCCATGCAACGCATCGCCCTGGTCTGCACCCACGGCTTTGCCGATGTGCTGACGCTGGGCCGGCAAAACCGCGCAGACCCCTATGCCCTGCACGTGGGCGAATCACCCTGGGTGGCCGCGCTGCCCGACGCCTGGCGCGTGCAGGTGCCCGGGCGCATCGGCGCCGACGGGCAGGAAGCAGCGCCGCTGGACCTGCCCGCGCTGCGGGCCGGCCTGACGGCCCTGCCCCAGGCCCCCACGCATTTCGCGGTGTGCCTGCTGCACGCCACGCGCAACCCCGCGCACGAGCAGCAGGTGCGCGCCGCACTGCAGGCCGCGTGGCCAGGCGTGCCGGTGACCTGTTCGCATGAACTGCCCGCCGCGGGCGAGCACGCCGGCGAATTTGAACGCACCGTGGCAACGCTGGCGGCAACCGGGCTGGCGTTGCCCACGGCGCCAGCGCCAGGCAGCGCGGCCACCACGGGCCTGGCCGGGCCGCTGGTGGCGTTGGCCGATGCCATGCAGGCCTGCCTGGTGGCGCAGGCCGTGTCGTCCGTGGTGCGCGAAGCCATGGACTGCGCGGCTGCTGTTTTCCTGCCCGACGGCCGGCTGCTGGCGCAGGCCCGCTCGCTGCCGCTGCTGCTGGGCAGCCTGTCGCCGGCCGTGGCCGGGCTGCTGGAGGCCTTCCCCGTTCCCACCATGCAGCCTGGCGACGGCTATCTCAGCAACGACCCCTGGGCGGGGGGTACCCACCTGCCTGATTTCGTGCTGCTGCGCCCGGTGCATGCGGATGGCGCGGTCCGTGCGCTGGTGGCCTGCATCCTGCACCACCAGGACGTGGGTGGCATCACGCCGGGTTCGGTGCCCACCGACGCCACCAGCATCCATCAAGAGGGCCTGCGCATCCCACCCGTGCGGCTGTACCACCAGGGCCACGCCGATGCCAGCCTGATGCGCCTGCTGCGCGCCAACAGCCGCATGCCCGACAACCTGGCGGGCGACCTGGCAGCCCAGTGGGCCGCGCTGGCCCTGGGCGAGCAGGCCTTGCAGCCGCTGCTGGCGCAGCCCGGCTTTGACGCGCAGGCCCAGGCGCTCATCGCCGCGTCCGAGGCCGCCACCCGCGCCGCCTTGCGGGCCGCGCCCGACGGCGAATGGCGCTTTGCCGACGCGCTGGACGGCGACGGCATCACGCCGGGCCCTGTGCCACTGGACGTGGTGCTGCGCAAGCGCGGCGACGCGCTGCAGATCGACCTGCGTGGCTGCGCCGCGCAAACGCGCGGGCCTGTCAATGCGTCGCGCGGCGCGGTATGGGCGGCCGTGAGCTACCTGGCGCGCATGCTGGCGCCGCAGGCCCACAGCAACCACGGCTGCACCGCGCCGGTCACGCTGCTGACGCAGCCCGGCACCATCGTGGACCCTGCCTTTCCGGCGGCCGTGAATGCGCGCACCAACCTGGTCAAGCTGCTGGCCAATGCGCTGTTGGGTGCCTGGGCACAGGCCACGCCAGCCCAGCTGCCCGCGCCCAACGCCGGCGTGGCCGTGGTGCTGTCGCTCAGCGGTGAGTCCGCCAGCGGGCGCTGGGTGTTCACCGAAATCATTGCATCGGCGGCCGGTGGCGCGCCCTGGGGGCCGGGCGGCTCGGGCGTGTCCACCGACGTGGGCAATGCACGCAACACGCCGGCCGAAGTGATCGAGTCGCAAGCTCCGCTGCGCGTGGAGCGCATCGCCCTGCGCCGCGGCTCGGGCGGCGCGGGCACACACGGCGGCGGCTGCGGCGCGGTGCGGGCCTACCGGCTGCTGGACGGCAACGGGCTCGTTTCGTACCGGGGCGAGCGCCACACCATCGCACCCCAGGGCGCGGCCGGCGGCCAGCCCGGCGCCTGCGGCGCAGCGCGCATCGAACGCGCCGACGGTACAACGCAAGTGCTCACGGCCAAGGCGCGTGTGCGCTGGCAGGCCGGCGACGTGCTGGTCATTGAAACCGCGGGCGGCGGCGGCTGGGGTAAGCCCGTGGCCGCCGGTGCGGAATTTGCGTGAGACTTGAACCCTTCAACCCCCCGACAAGCGAAGCGAGAAACCCATGACGCACACCTATGCCCCCAGCCGCCGCCAGTTCGCGCTGCTGACCGCCAGCCTGCTGGCGGGCGCCACACCGCTGACCCGCGCGCAGGCCTGGCCCACCAAACCCATCCGGATCGTGGTGCCGTTCCCGCCCGGCGGCAGCACCGACCTGCTGGCCCGCCGCCTGGGCGAAAAGCTGGCAGTGGCGCTGGGCCAGCCCGTGGTGGTGGACAACAAGCCCGGCGCGGGCGGCACCACCGGCGCCGACGGCGTGGCCAAGTCACCCGCCGACGGCTACACCCTGCTCATGGGCGTGACCGGCAGCAACGCGATTGCCGCAAGCCTTTACCCCAAGCTGCCCTACGACCCGGTCAAGGACTTCGCGCCCGTGAGCCAGGTGGTGTCGGCCCCGCTGGTGCTGGCCGTCAACGCCGCCAGCCCCATCAAGACCGTGGCCGACTACATTGCCGCGGCCCGCGCCCAGCCCATGACGTATGGCTCGCCGGGCAACGGCACATCCATGCACCTGACGGGCGAGATGTTTGACCTGGCCACCGGCGTGAAGCTCACGCATGTGCCGTACCGCGGCAGTGCACCCGCCATGAACGACCTGCTGGGCGGCACGCTGGCGTCGATGTTCGGTGACTTCCTGGTGCTGCTGCCGCAGATCAGGGCCGGCAAGGTGCGCGCGATTGCCGTGACGTCGGCGCGCCGCCATCCGCTGCTGCCCGACGTGCCCACCATCGCCGAATCGGGCATTGCCGCGCTCAACGGTTTCGAGGCCAGCTCCTGGCAAGGGCTGTTTGCACCGGCGGCCATGCCGCGCGACGTGCTGTCGCGGCTGAACGCCGAGGTCGTCAAGGCGATGGACAGCCCCGACATCAAGGAATTCTTCGGCAGCCAGGGCTTCATCGTCGCGGGTTCGTCACCCGAGCAATTCCGGGCGTTCATCGAGGCCGAGGTTCCGAAGTGGAGCCGCGTGGTCAAGGCCGCCAACGTCAAGGTCGAATGACAGCGCCCGCCCCCATGGCCGCCAGCGTGCAGGTGCTGGCGTTCGACATCTTTGGCACGGTGGTGGACTGGCATGGCAGCATCCAGCGCGAGGTGCAGGCGCTGTACCCCGCTGTGGATGGCGACGCCTTTGCCCGCGCCTGGCGCGCGGGCTACAAGCCCGCGATGGCGCGGGTGATGTCAGGCGAACTCGGCTGGACGCTGATTGACGACCTGCACCGCATGATCCTGGACCAGATCCTGCCGGACTTTGGCCTGGACCACCTGGGCGAAGCCGAGCGGCGCCACCTCAACCGCGTGTGGCACCGGCTGGACGCCTGGCCCGACAGCGTGCAGGGCCTGACGCGGCTCAAGCGCAGGTACACGATCTGCACCCTGTCCAACGGCAACATCGGTTTGCTGACCCACATGGCGAAGCGCGCCGGGCTGCCCTGGGACTGCGTGCTGAGCGCGGAAGTGTTCCGTGCCTACAAGCCCGCGCCTGAAACCTACCTGGGCGTGGCCCGTGTGTTTGACCTGGCACCCGCGCAGGTGATGCTGGTGGCCGCGCACCACGACGACCTGGCCGGTGCCCGTGCCTGTGGCCTGCGCACGGCCTACATCGAGCGCCCCCTGGAATTTGGCGCGGGCCACCCAAAGGATGTGGCGCCGCGCCAGGGCAATGACCTGCACTGCAGCAGCATCGGCCAGCTGGCCGATGTGCTGGGGTGCTGAGGTCAGAAAACGCCAAACAGCATCAGCAGCAGGATCACGCTGAGGGGCACGCCGAGCAGCCAGAGAATGATGGGCATTTGGAATCTCCTTTGAAAGTGGATGATTCCAAAGATAAATACCCCGGCATGGCGGGCCTGCGCGACAGGGGCGCGCATGGGGGTAGGCTGAAGCCTACCTTTGCAGGCTATTTGCGGCTGTAAACGATCTGCTTGCTGCCCGCGCCACAGGTGGCCACCACCTTGCCTTCGGTCTTGGCGTCCTTGGCCACGATGTCCAGCGCATAGGCCTTCACGCCCTTGCCCTTGAGCTTGGCTTCGATGCGGGCCTTCATCTCGTCGCAGGTCTCGGCGGCCATGGCCGCTGCGGGCAACAGCACCAGGGCCGCGCCGATGGCAAACAGGTTTCTCATGTCGTCTCCTCTGACTGTTTTGGGCAGGCCCTGATTGTGCCCGCCGTCAGCATCAGATGGCCACCAGCTGACGAATACCTTTTGCCTGCATTTCACTGCCGGGGCCGCGCGCGATGAATTCACCGCGCTCCATCACCAGGTAGTCGTCGGCCAGTTCCTGGGCAAAGTCGTAGTACTGCTCCACCAGCAGGATAGCCATGTCGCCCCGGTCGGCCAGCATGCGGATCACACGGCCAATGTCCTTGATGATGCTGGGCTGGATGCCCTCGGTGGGTTCGTCCAGGATCAGCAGCTTGGGTTTGGCCGCCAGCGCGCGCGCAATCGCCAGCTGCTGTTGCTGGCCACCCGACAGGTCACCGCCCCGGCGATTGAGCATCTGCTTGAGCACGGGAAACAATTCGTAAAGTTCTGCAGGCACGGGGGTTGACGCGCTCTTGTACGCCAGGCCCATGCGCAGGTTTTCCTCCACCGTCAGCCGCGCGAAGATCTCGCGGCCCTGCGGCACGAAGCCAATGCCCGCACGGGCGCGCTCATAGGGCGTGGCGTCCTGGATAGGCTTGCCGTCGAATTCAATCGTGCCGGTCTTGATGGGCACCAGACCCATCAGGCTCTTGAGCAGCGTGGTCTTGCCCACGCCGTTGCGGCCCAGCAGCACCGTCACCTTGCCCAGATGCGCGTCCAGGCTCACGTCGCGCAGGATGTGCGAGCCACCGTAGTACTGGTTGATGTTTTTGACCTTCAGCATGTCAGTAGCTCCTGAGGTACCGCGCGGCAAAGGCGGGCGCGGACACCCGTCAACGCTTCACTAAAGCGGTCGCCTGCGGCGACTGCCTTGCGCTGCTCAGGGTTCGGTCGCACTGCGGAACTCGCTGCGCGCGCTTTGCGCGCTCCGCTCAAACAGCCGCAGTGAGTCAGAGCACGAAGCGCGCTACGCGCGCCGACACTCGCCCTTGCGCTGCTCAGCGCTTTAGAGGCGCATTGCCGGGTGTCCGCGCCCGCCTTTGCAGAGATACTGTTGGCGCGCAACGGCGGAATACCCAAACCCGGCTTCGCGGCAGGCGGTGCCCGGTGGGGGCGATCTCTGCGGTGGCGAGAAGCACAGGGGGGAGTGTCGGCGCGCGCAGCGCGCGTCGTGACATGCTCGCCGCGACTGTTTGAGCGGAGCGCGAAGCGCGTAGCGAGTTTCGCGGCGCGACCGACCCCCGAGCATCGCAGCGGAGTTTTCGCGAAGCGAAAACCACCGCAGTGTGAGCCCCCGCCGGGCACCGCCCGCCGCGAAGCCGCGAGCGCAATAACAACGTCACCGCCCAAGATACACCTCAATCACCCGCTCATCCGCCTGCACCTGGTCCAGCGTCCCCTGCGCCAGTACAGACCCATCACACAGCACCGTGACGATTTCCGAGATCGTCCGGATGAAGCTCATGTCGTGCTCCACCACCATCAGTGAATGCTGGCCCTTGAGCGTGAGGAACAGCTCGGCCGTGCGTGCCGTTTCTTCGTCCGTCATGCCGGCCACGGGTTCGTCCAGCAGCAGCAGCTTCGGGTCCTGCATCAGCAGCATGCCGATTTCCAGCCATTGTTTCTGGCCATGGCTCAGGTTGCCGGCCATGCGCGTCACGCTGTCGGCCAGGTGGATGGTGTGCAGGATCTCGGCCAAGCGGTCGCCCTGCGCGCTGTCCAGGCGGAAGAACATGGACGCGGCCACGCCCTTGTGGGTCTTGAGCGCCAGCTCCAGGTTCTCGAACACGGTGAGCTGCTCGAACACGGTGGGCTTCTGGAACTTGCGGCCGATGCCCATCTGGGCGATCTCGGCCTCCTTGTAGCGCAGCAGATCGATGGTGGAGCCGAAGAACACCGTGCCCTCGTCGGGCCGGGTCTTGCCAGTGATGATGTCCATCATCGTCGTCTTGCCCGCGCCGTTGGGGCCGATGATGCAGCGCAGCTCGCCGGGGGCAATGTCCAGGCTGAGCTTGTTGATGGCCTTGAAGCCGTCAAAGCTCACGCTCACGTCTTCCAGGTACAGGATGCGGCCGTGCGTGGTGTCCACCACGCCGGGCGCGGCGGCGGGCCGCGAAAAACCCGCGGCGCGCCCGCCGGACTCGGTCTTGCCCTGCTCGACCTTGCCCGCATGCGCCTGAATGCGGCGCGCGCCCTCTTCCAGCAGATCAGGCGTCATTTCTCACCGCCTTTGCGCAGCTTCCTGACCAGCCCCACCACGCCATTGGGCAGGAACAGCGTCACCAAAATAAACAGCGCCCCCAGGAAGTAAAGCCAGTACTCGGGCGCCGTGACCGTGAGCCAGCTCTTGGCACCGTTGACGATGAAGGCGCCAACGATGGGCCCGATCAGCGAAGCGCGGCCGCCCACCGCCGTCCAGATGGCGATCTCGATGCTGTTGGCCGGGCTCATTTCGCTCGGGTTGATGATGCCCACCTGGGGCACATACAGCGCGCCGGCCACGCCGCACATGATGGCCGAGATGACCCAGATGCTGAGCTTGTAGCCGATGGGGTTGTAGCCGCTGAACATCACGCGGCTCTCGGCGTCGCGGATGGCCTGCAGCACGCGGCCGTACTTGCTGGCCACCAGCCAGCGCGCAAACAGGAAGAAGCCCAGCAGCATCAGCCCCGTCAGCACGAACAGCACCATGCGCGTGTTGGGCGTGGCGATCGCGATGCCGATGATGCGCTTGAAGTCGGTGAAGCCGTTGTTGCCGCCAAAGCCCGTTTCGTTGCGGAAGAACAGCAGCATGGCCGCGAACGTCATGGCCTGCGTGATGATCGAGAAGTAAACGCCCTTGATGCGCGAGCGGAACGCAAAGTAGCCAAACACGAAGGCCACGATGCCCGGCACCGCCACGATCAGGAACAGCGTGGCGATGAAGCTGTCGCTGAAAACCCAGTGCCAGGGCAGTTCCTTCCAGTCCAGGAACACCATGAAATCGGGCAGGTCGCTCTTGTAGTTGCCGTCGCGGCCGATCTGGCGCATGAGGTACATGCCCATGGCATAGCCGCCCAGCGCAAAGAACAGGCCGTGGCCCAGCGACAGGATGCCGGTGTAGCCCCAGATCAGGTCCATGGCCAGCGCGCAGATGGCGTAGCACATGATCTTGCCCACCAGCGCCACGGCGTAGTCGCTCATGTGGAACAGGCTGCCTTCCGGCACGACCAGGTTCAGCACCGGCGCCAGCGCGCAGACCACCAGCAACGCGACGACGAAGGCGCTCCAGCCGGCACGCGTGAGCATGACTGGTTTTGAAGGGAGGGTCAGCGTCGTGCTCATGCTTCGGCGCTCCGGCCCTTCATGGCGAAGATTCCCTGCGGGCGTTTCTGGATGAAGATGATGATGAATACGAGCACGGCGATCTTGGCCAGCACCGCGCCGGCCCAGCCTTCCAGGAACTTGTTCAGCACGCCCAGGCCCAGCGCCGCATACACGGTGCCGGCCAGCTGGCCCACGCCGCCCAGCACCACCACCATGAACGCGTCCACGATGTAGCCTTGGCCCAGGTCAGGCCCCACGTTGCCGATCTGGCTCAGCGCGCAGCCAGCCAGGCCGGCGATGCCCGAGCCCAGCGCAAACGCATAGGTGTCAATGCGCGCGGTGTTCACACCCATGCAGGAGGCGATCGGGCGGTTCTGCGTGACGCCGCGCACAAACAGGCCCAGGCGCGTCCTGCTGATGAGCCAGGCCATGCCCAGCAGCACCGCGAACGCGAAGCCGATGATGATGATGCGGTTCCAGGGCAGCTGCAGGTTGGCCATGACGGCCACGCCGCCGCTCATCCAGCTCGGGTTTTCCACGCCCACGTTCTGCGCGCCAAACACGGTGCGCACCAGCTGCATGAGCATGAGGCTGATGCCCCAGGTGGCCAGCAGCGTCTCCAGCGGGCGGCCATACAGGAAGCGGATCACGCTGCGCTCCAGCAGCGCGCCCATGAGTGCCGACGCCATGAAGGCCACCGGCACCGCAGCCACCAGGTACCAGTCAAAAGCGCCAGGCAGGTATTTCTGGAACAGGCCCTGCACCACGTAGGTGGCATAGGCGCCGATCATCATCAGTTCGCCGTGGGCCATGTTGATCACGCCCATCAGCCCGTAGGTGATGGCCAGGCCCAGCGCCACCAGCAACAGGATGGAGCCCAGGCTGATGCCGCTGAACATCGCGCCCAGCCGGTCGCCCCAGGCCAGCTTCGCCTCCACCGTGACCAGCGATGCTTCGAGCACCGACTTCACCTCACTGTCGGGTTCACTTCGGATGCGCTCCAGCAGCACGGTCTTGGTGCTGGGGTCGCCGCTGCCCGCCAGCAGCCGTGCGGCCTCCATGCGTTTGGCCTTGTCGTCGCTGCCCAGCAGCGCCGCGGCGCGCACGATGCCCAGCTGCGCCTTGAGCGCCGGGTTGGCTTCGGCGGCCCAGGCTTTTTCGATCAGCGGCAGGCGCGAGGCATCGGCCTCGCCCTGCAGGGTCTTGATGGCGGCGGCGCGGACCTTGTCGTCTCTGGCGAACAGCTTGAGCGCGGCCAGCGCGGTGTCGATCTCGCCGCGCATGCGGTTGTTGGTGACCACGTCCTCGGCGTCTTCCGGCACCGGCATTTCGGCGCCGGTCACGGGGTCGAAGCCCTTGTCATCGCGCACGATGAACGCCTGCTTGCCCGGCACGACCCTGACCGCGTCGTCGGCCATCGCCTGGATGAAGGCCGCCGTGCGCTCGTCGGCCGCAGCGACGGCCTTGTTCAGCGCCTCGATACGGGCGTCGGACTCGCCGGCGGCCATGGCCAGCGCCTCTTCGGCGGTGAGCGCATGCACGGGTGCGGCGACAAGCACCGCAAGAAAAACCAGAAGCTTGATCATGGAGGAACCTGTGTAGTGGGCGGCACGCCGCCCACCGCGCAAGCACCTCAGGGCTTACTTGCTCTTGCCATCGGGCTCATCCTTCTTCTTGTCGTTGCCTTCGATGTAGGGCGACCACGGCTTGGCCTTGACCGGGCCCGGCGTCTTCCACACTACGTTGAACTGGCCGTCGGCCTTGATCTCGCCGATGAACACGCTCTTGTGCAGGTGGTGGTTCTTCTCGTCCATCTTGGACACGATGCCCGACGGTGCCTTGAAGGTCTGGCCGGCCATGGCCTTGATCACGGCGTCCACGTCGGTGGTCTTGGCCTTTTCGACAGCTTGCTTCCACATGTTGATGCCGATGTAGGTGGCTTCCATCGGGTCGTTGGTCAGCGGCTTGTCCTTGTGGCCGGCAATGCCCTTGGCCTTGGCATAGGCAGACCACTTCTTGATGAACTCGGTGTTGGCCGGGCTCTTGATCGACTGGAAGTAGTTCCAGGCGGCCAGGTGGCCCACCAGCGGCTTGGTGTCCACGCCGCGCAGTTCCTCTTCACCCACGGAGAAGGCGACAACCGGCACGTCCTTGGCCTTCAGGCCGGCGTTGCCCAGTTCCTTGTAGAAGGGCACGTTGGAGTCGCCGTTGATGGTGGACACCACGGCCGTCTTGCCGCCTTGCGAGAACTTCTTGATGTCGGCCACGATGGTCTGGTAGTCGCTGTGGCCGAAGGGGGTGTACTTCTCGTCGATGTCGGTTTCCTTCACGCCCTTGCTCTTGAGGTAGGCGCGCAGGATCTTGTTGGTGGTGCGGGGGTACACATAGTCGGTGCCCAGCAGCACCCAGCGCTTGGCGGCGCCGCCGTCCTTGGACATCAGGTAGTCCACGGCGGGGATGGCCTGCTGGTTGGGGGCCGCGCCCGTGTAGAACACGTTCTTGGACAGCTCTTCGCCCTCGTATTGCACGGGGTAGAACAGCAGGCCGTTGAGCTCTTCCACGACCGGCAGAACCGACTTGCGCGACACCGACGTCCAGCAGCCGAAGATGACAGAGACCTTGTCCTGCGTCAGCAGTTGCTTGGTCTTTTCAGCAAACAGCGGCCAGTTGGAGGCCGGGTCGACGATGACGGGCTCGAGCTTCTTGCCCAGCACGCCGCCCTTGGCGTTGATCTCGTCGATGGCCATCAGCACCGTGTCCTTGAGCACGGTTTCCGAAATGGCCATGGTGCCGGACAGGCTGTGCAGCACGCCGACCTTGATGGTGCCGCCTGCCTGGGCGAAAGCGGTGCCCGCGCCGGCCAGTGCGACGGCGGCGGTGAGCGCCTTGAGCGTAAAACGACGTTGCATGTGAATGCTCCTGAAAATTGAAAGGAAAACCCGAGTCGAAACCTGAAATCGCCCCACCCCCGCCTCTTTCGAAGCGCCTCTGATGCGGACGGTTTGATTCTGGGGATGACCCGCGGCGGCGGGAATACGCCGTGTGGCGTATGCGGGGGAACTTGCTGGCGAGATGCGCGACCTCATCCGCTTGAATTCAAAGTGAGTATTGGTATCATCGGCAATACCATGAAGAAAAGGCCCAAAGTCGTCATCGACACCAATGTTCTGGTGGCTGGGCTACGGTCACGTCATGGAGCGTCGTTCAAGTTGCTCAGCCAGCTTGAACGGGATGTCTATGAACTCTGTCTGACGGTGCCGCTACTCATGGAGTACGAGGATGTGCTGTCGCGCAAAGGCATGGTTCCCTTGGGCCAGCGCGATGTGAACGCCATCCTGGACATGGTGTGCCGCGTGGCCACTGCACAGGAAATCCATTTCCTCTGGCGTCCTCAACTGCGGGATCCAAAAGATGAACTGGTTCTGGAAGCTGCGGTCAATTCCGCTGCCAGCCACCTCATTACCCACAACCTTGCGGATTTCGCACCCGCACACCGCTTCAACGTTCGCGTGGTCAGCCCGCGCGACTTTCTTTCCCTGCAACCGGGAGAACCTTGATGAGCACACTCAGCCTCCGCCTGCCGGAATCCATCCATCAGAACGCAAAGCTTTTCGCCCAGCGCGAAGGCATTTCCGTCAACCAGCTCGCCGCCACTGCGCTCGCCGAAAAGCTCGCGGCGCTTGCAACAGAGGACTATCTCGCTCAACGGGCAAAACGCGCAAGCAGGTCGAAGTTCAAATCGGCACTGGCCAAAGTCCCTGATGCGCCGCCGGTTCCCGGCGATGAAATCGACTGAGCGAAAGCCCCTCACCCCTCGAACTGCGGATGCAGCTGCCGTATGCGGTTCATGGCCATCCCGGCCGCCGCCGTGCGCGTTTCCACCCCCAGCTTGGCAAACACGCGCTCCAGGTGTTTCTTGACCGTGGCGGGGCTGGAGCCCACGATGTCGGCGATGTCGCGGTTGATCTTGCCCTTGACCACCCAGTACAGCACCTCGGCCTCCTTGGCGGTGAGCTTGAAGGCCAGGCTCATGGATTCGATGATGGCGGCGTCAGACACCTCGCGCATCACGATCAGCCAGTCATCGTCACCCGTCTGCTGGTGCAGCCGGAACGTCAGGCGCCGCGCGCCCAGCTCCACCGTCAGGCGTGGCGGCTCGATCTGCGCCTCGGCCTCCTTCAGGTGGCGGCGCAGCCAGTCCACCACGGGCTGGGGCGCCTGCGGGCCCGGCGGCAGGGTGGCGCCGTAATACTGCGCCAGCAGGTCGCGCGCCAGCGCGGTCTGCCACATCAGCCGCCCATCGCTCGCGCGCACCGTGATGCTGGCGTAGCCAAACGCATCCAGCGCGTTGCGAGCCTGGCGCCGCTCGCGCGCGCCCTGCATGTGCACGTTCATGCGGGCCAGCACTTCTTTAGGCTTGATGGGCTTGGTGACGTAGTCCACCCCGCCCGCCTCCAGCGCGGCCACCAGGTATTCGGTCTCGGTCAGGCCGGTCATGAAAATGATGGGGATGTGGGCTGTCTGCGGCGTGGCCTTCAGGCGCTTGGCCACCTCGAAGCCGTCCATGCCGGGCATCATGGCGTCCAGCAGCACGATGTCGGGCAGCGCCTGCTGCGCGCGCGCCAGCGCCGCCTCGCCGCCCGTGGCCACCAGCACCGTGTAGCCCGATTCGTCCAGCGCGTCATGCAGCACCGACAGGTTGTCGGGCACGTCGTCCACGATGAGCACGACCTCGCTGTTGGCGCGGTCCAGCGCGTTGCTGGCGGGCTGGATGCTCATGGCTGGCGTCCGATGGCTTCGAACTGGAACCGCCGCGCATGCTCGCGCCATTGCGCCACCAGCGCGGCGGTGGCGGGCTCTTCGGCTTCGATCTGGTCCAGCTGGTTCATGATGCCCCGGTAATAGCCCAATTGCACCACGTCCTGCAGCGCGGCCAGACGCCCGGGCGTGGGCCAGACGGAGGGTGGCAGCGGCTCGCTGGCCGGTGCCGCCGGCGGCGGCACCGCCGCGTCCAGCCATTGCAGGCCCAGCTGGCGCTCCAGCCAGTCCAGCAGCTCGCTGTGGCGCACCGGCTTCAACACAAAGTCTTCCGCGCGGATGCCCACGTCGTTGTCCAGCCCCTTGTCGAACGCATTCGCGGAAACAATAGCGACGCGGGCATGCCCACCCTCAATGCCCCGCAGGCGGCGTATCGTCTCCCACCCATCAATGCCGGGCATGGCCAGGTCCATCAGGATGGCGTCGGGCCGCAAGCCGGCGGCCAGCAGGTCCAGGCAATCATGCCCGCTGGCGGCGGTGCGCAGCTCAAAGCCCAGCGGCTCCAGCAGATGCACCAGCAGCTCGCGGTCGGGCTCCTCGTTGTCCACCACCAGGATCTTCCGGCGCGCTCCGGCATAGGCACGGCGCACGCGAGCGGGCGGCTGCGCCGGCCGCGCCGCCGCGCCGGGGTGCACCTCGGGCAGGAACAGCTTGACGGTGAACACCGAGCCCTGGCCCGGCGTGCTGGTGGCGCTGAGCCGCCCGCCCATCAGGTCGGTCAGCATCTTTGCAATGGTCAGCCCCAGCCCGGCCCCCGGCGCGGCCTGGGCCGACGCCGTGCCGCGCGCGAACGGCTCGAAGATGCGCTCGATCTCCTGCGCCGTAAGGCCGGGGCCGGTGTCTTCGATTTCTATCGTGGCCATTTCGCGCGCATAGCGCACACGCAAGGCCACACGGCCCTGCGGCGTGAACTTGATGGCATTGCCCAGCAGGTTGATGAGGATCTGGCGAACGCGCTTTTCGTCGGCGCGCACCACCTCGGGCAAGGCGCCTTCCACGTCAAAGCTGAACGCCAGCCCCTTGGCCAGCGCCTGGGGCTCGAACATGCCCGCCATCTCATGCACGCAGTCGGCAAAGGCCATGGGCTTGACGGTGAGCGTGAGCTTGCCGGCCTCGATGCGTGCGATGTCCAGCGTGCCCTCGATCAGGCTCAGCAGGTGCTCCCCGCCGCGCCGGATGACGTTGACGGCCTGCCTGCGGTGCGCGGGCACGCCGGCGTCCTCACCCATCAGCTGCGCGTAGCCCAGGATGCTGTTGAGCGGCGTGCGCAGCTCGTGGCTGATGGCGCTGATGTAGCGGCTCTTGGCCTGGTTGGCCTGTTCGGCCGCGTGGCGGGCCTGCTCGGCCTGCAGCCTGGCCTGCTGCAAGGCCTCGTCGGTCTGCTTGTGCGACTCGATTTCCAGCATCAGCAGGTGCGTCTGGCGGTTGGACTCCTCCTGCGCCACCTGGCGGCTCTTGTGCGCCAGCACCAGCCACCACGCCACGATGCCGGCAATGACCAGCAGCGCCATGTAGGCCTTCAGGAAGCCCGAGCGCAGCGTGCCGTCGCCCTGGCTGCCGCTGGCGTCGCCCAGTGCAGCGCCCATGGCCTGCAGCTCCTGGTGGTACAGCAGGCCAAACACCGTGGCCAGAAGCGGCACGATGATGAGCATGAGCAGCATGAAATGGCCCAGCCCCGTGTCCAGGTAGGGCCAGATGCGCCGGGGCAGCACCCAGCGCAGGGCGCCCGACCACTGCGCCGACAGGCTGGCGTGCGGCTTGCACAGGTCGCCGCAGCGCGCGTCCAGCGTGCAGCACAGCGAGCAGATCGGCCCCTGGTAGGCGGGGCAGTGGGCCATGTCAGGGCCTTCGTAGTCGCGCTCGCAGATCACGCACTTTTTCAGGGCGCTGGCCAGGTAGGCGCCCTCTGCCGTCGTGTGCGGCCCGGCGTCGGCTGCCGCATCCGCCTCGGGCCCGCGCGCAATGTAGTAGCGCCCGCGCGTGGCCCAGGCAACCAGCGGTGCAGCGATGAACGCCGTGGCCATCGCGATCACCGCCGAAAACGCCTGCGCCATGGGCCCGAACAGCCCCAGGTGCGCGGTGATGGACAGGGCCGACGCCAGCGCCATCGCACCCACGCCCACCGGGTTGATGTCATACAGATAGGCGCGCTTGAACTCGACACCCCTGGGGCTGAGGCCCAGCGGCTTGTTGACGACCAGGTCGGCCACCACCGCCATGATCCAGGCGATGGCAATGTTGCTGTACAGGCCCAGCACGTCGCCCAGCGCCTGGAAGACGTTCATCTCCATCAGCATGAAGGCGATGCCGGTGTTGAACACCACCCACACCACGCGCCCGGGGTGGCTGTGCGTCACGCGCGAGAAAAAGTTGCTCCAGGCCAGCGAGCCCGCATAGGCGTTGGTCACGTTGATCTTGAGCTGCGAGACCACCACGAACAGCGCCGTGGCCGCCACAGCCCAGCCATAGTGCGGGAACACGTATTCGTAGGCGGCCAGGTACATCTGGTTCGGGTCTACCGCACGCTCCACCGGCACCATGTGGGTGATGGCCAGGTAGGCCAGCAACGCGCCGCCCAGCATCTTGACCACGCCCAGGGTCACCCAGCCCGGCCCGCCGGCCAGCACGCCCAGCCACCAGCGCCCGCGCGTGGCGGCGGTGCGCGCCGGCATGAAGCGCAGGTAATCGGCCTGCTCCCCCATTTGGGTGATCAGCGCAATGCCCACCGTCAGCGCGGCACCAAACAGGTGCAAATCAAACCCCGGATCGCGTGACTTATCACCCATGTAGTGCGTGATGCCGGAGAATGCACCAGGATCGCGCATAAGCACATAGACAAAGGGCACGACCAGCATCACCAGCCACAGCGGCTGCGTCCAGACCTGCAACCGGCTGATGACCGAGACGCCATGCGTGACCAGCGGGATCACCACCAGCGCGCAGATCAGGTAGCCCCAGCTGGGCGGAATGTTCAGCGCCAGCTCCAGCGCATAGGCCATGACGGCCGCCTCCAGCGCGAAGAAGATGAAGGTGAACGACGCATAGATCAGCGAGGTGATGGTCGAGCCGATGTAGCCAAAACCCGCGCCGCGCGTGAGCAGATCCATGTCCACCCCGTAGCGGGCGGCATAGACGCTGATGGGCAGCCCCGCCAGGAAGATGATGAGCCCGGTGGTCAGGATGGCCCAGAAGGCATTCATGAAGCCGTACTGCACCAGCAGCGTGGCGCCCACGGCCTCCAGGATCAGGAATGACGCCGCGCCGAAGGCCGTGTTGGCCACCCGCCATTCCGACCATTTGCGAAAGCGCTGCGGCGTGTAGCGCAGCGCGTAGTCTTCCATGGTCTCGCTGGCCACCCAGCTGTTGTAGTCGCGCCGCACCTTGACGATGCGCTGCGGCGCGCCACCCCCGTCCCCCGCCACGGGCTGGATGGGAATGACGGGGCGGGCGGCAGGGTTCACGGGCGACATGGGCACGCGGGCAATTCGCAGGTTCCGTGCCGCGCCATACGCCACACGGCCCATGGCGCGGCATGGCCCTTGCAATATGATGGTCCGCACCCTTTTGCCAGCCCCGCGCCATGGAACTCACCCCCCGCGAAAAAGACAAGCTGCTCATCTTTACCGCCGCGCTGCTGGCCGAGCGGCGCCGCGCGCGCGGCCTGAAGCTGAACTACCCCGAGGCCATGGCGCTGATCAGTGCCGCCGTGATGGAAGGCGCGCGCGACGGCAAGACCGTGGCCCAGCTGATGAGCGAAGGCCGCAGCGTGCTCACCCGCGCCGACGTGATGGACGGCGTGGCCGAGATGATCCCCGACATCCAGGTCGAAGCGACCTTTCCCGACGGCACCAAGCTCGTCACGGTACACCAACCCATTCCCTGATGCCGCCACAACCGGCCAGCTACTGAGCCAACGAGGAGACCGCCCCACCATGAAAAACCCTGCCCGCTACACCCTGGCTGCTGCAGCCGCCCTGCCCGCCGCCGCGCTGGCGCATACCGGCGCCGGCGCGCACGATCACGCCGGGTTCATGGCCGGCCTGCTGCACCCGCTGACCGGCGCGGACCACCTGGCCGCCATGGTGGCCGTGGGCCTGTGGAGCGCGTTGGTGGCGCGCCGGGCTTGGCCCGACCTGCTGTGGGCACCCCTGGGCTTTGCAGCGCTGCTGCTGGCCGGCGCCGTGCTGGGGCTGGCGGGCGTCGGCATGCCGGCGGTCGAGCCCATGATTGCCGCGTCGCTGCTGGTGTTGGGCCTGCTGGTGGCCACTCGCGTGCGCCTGCCGGGGCTGGCTGCCGCGGCGCTGGTCGGTGTGTTTGCGGTGTTCCATGGCGTGGCACACGGATACGAACTGACGGGCGATGCACAGGCCTGGCCCACACTCGCCGGCATGCTGCTGGCCACGGCCGGCCTGCACGGCGCAGGTATGACCGTGGGCTGGGCCTTGCGCCACGCCAATGTTTGGATGCCGCGTGCAGCGGGAGTCGGCGTCGCCCTGTTCGGCCTGGCGCTGCTGACGCGGCTGGCGTAACAGGCACGTAGGGGCCAACGATGATTCCCGGCGAACTGATCACGGACGACGGCGAGCACACGCTCAACCCTGGGCGGCGCACCATCACGCTGGTGGTGCAGAACACGGCCGACCGGCCCATCCAGGTCGGCTCGCACTACCACTTTGCCGAAACCAACGGCGCGCTCGGCTTTGACCGCGACGCGGCGCGCGGCATGCGGCTGAACATTGCATCAGGCACCGCCGTGCGGTTCGAGCCCGGCCAGCAGCGCACCGTGGAGCTGGTGGACTTTGCTGGGGCGCGCGTGGTGTACGGCTTTCGCGGACTCGTTCAAGGACAACTCTGATGGCAACCATTGGACGCCGCGCCTACGCGGAAATGTTTGGCCCCACCCAGGGCGACCGCCTGCGCCTGGCCGACACCGGCCTCGTCGTGGAGGTGGAAGACGACTACACGCTGCGCGCCGGAGGTTATGGCGAAGAGGTGAAATTCGGCGGCGGCAAGACCATCCGTGACGGCATGGCGCAGTCGCAGCGCACGCGTGACGGGACCGGGACGGGCCCCTCCGGTGGCGGTGCGATGGACTGCGTGCTGACCAACGCGCTCATCATCGACCACTGGGGCATCGTCAAGGCCGACATCGGCATCAAGGACGGGCGCATCGCGGCCATCGGCAAGGCCGGCAACCCCGACACCCAGCCGGGCATCGACATGATCATCGGCCCCGGCACCGAAATCATCAGCGCCGAGGGCAACATCGTCACGGCCGGCGGCATTGACAGCCACATCCACTTCATCTGCCCGCAGCAGATCGAAGAAGCCCTGGCCTCGGGCGTCACCACCATGCTGGGCGGCGGCACGGGCCCGGCCACCGGCACGTTCGCCACCACCTGCACGCCCGGCCCCTGGAACATTGAGCGCATGCTGCAGGCGGCAGACGCCTTCCCCATGAACCTGGGCTTTCTGGGCAAGGGCAACGCCAGCCTGCCGGCGGCCCTGCATGAGCAGATCAACGCGGGCGTGATCGGCCTGAAGCTGCACGAGGACTGGGGCACCACGCCCGCGGCCATCAGCAACTGCCTGGACGTGGCCGAGGCAACCGACACGCAGGTGGCGATCCACTCCGACACGCTCAATGAGTCGGGCTTTGTGGAAAACACCATTGCGGCCACCAAGGGCCGCAGCCTGTGCGCCTTCCATACCGAGGGCGCGGGCGGCGGGCACGCGCCCGACATCCTGCGCGTGGTGGGCGAGGCCAACTTCCTGCCCAGCTCCACCAACCCCACCATGCCCTACACGGTGAACACGCTGGACGAGCATGTGGACATGCTCATGGTGTGCCACCACCTGGATGCGGCCATCGCCGAAGACCTGGCCTTTGCCGAGAGCCGCATCCGCCGGGAAACGATTGCCGCCGAGGACATCCTGCACGACCTGGGCGCCATCAGCATGATGAGCAGCGACAGCCAGGCCATGGGCCGCGTGGGCGAGGTCATTTTGCGCACCTGGCAGACCGCGCACAAGATGAAGGCGCAGCGCGGCGCGTTGCCGGGCGATAGCGAGCGCAACGACAACCACCGTGTCAAGCGCTACATCGCCAAGTACACCATCAACCCGGCCATCGCCCATGGCATCAGCCATGAGGTGGGCAGCGTCGAAGTGGGCAAATGGGCCGATCTGGTGGTGTGGAAGCCCGCGTTCTTCGGCGTCAAGCCCGCCCTCATTCTGAAAGGCGGCTTCATTGCCATGGCGGCCATGGGTGACCCCAATGCCTCCATCCCCACACCGCAGCCGGTGCACTACCGGCCGATGTTTGGCAGCTACGGCGGTGCGCTGGCCAAGGGCTCGCTCACCTTCGTCTCGCAGGCCGCCCTGGCTGCGGGCGTGAAGGACCGCTTTGGCCTGGCCAAGACCGTCAGCGCCGTCAAGAACATCCGCGGCGTGCGCAAGCAGGACCTGATCCACAACGGCTACGTGCCCAAGATGGAAATCGACCCGCAGACCTATGCCGTGCGGGCTGATGGCCAGCTGCTGACCTGCGAGCCCGCTACCGTGCTGCCCATGGCGCAGCGCTATTTCCTGTTCTGATTTTCAATGCTTCAAGCCTCCAAACTGCTGCCGGGCGGTCAGGGCCTGGCGCCTGTGCTGCTCAAGCGCGCCGCCACCGTCGAGCTGGACTGGGACGTGCGCCAGAAAAGCCGCTTTGACGCCACTGATTCACAGGGCCGGCACATCGGCGTGTTCTTGCCGCGAGGCACCGTGGTGCGCGGCGGTGACGTGCTGGTGGCCGAAGACGGCAGCATGGTGCGCGTGATCGCTGCGCCTCAACCGGTGCTGGTCATTACCCATTGCACGCAGCATGGCACGCCGTTTGACCTGACGCGCGCCGCCTACCACCTGGGCAACCGCCATGTGCCGATCGAGCTCAAGCCCGACCACCTGAAAATCGAGCCCGATCACGTGCTGGCCGCCATGCTGCGCGCCATGCACCTGATCGTGAACGAGGCCAACGCCGCGTTCGAACCGGAAGGCGGTGCTTATGCAGCGGGGCACGCTGCGCATGCGGGCGGCCACGATCACGGGCACGACCATGGCCACGGCAGCCACGACCACCACCACTGACACGGCGCTGCTGCAGCTGATCTGGCTGGCGTCCCCCGCGCTGCCGGTGGGCGGCTTTTCGTATTCCGAGGGCATGGAATCCGCGGTGGACCAGGGCCTGGTCACCAACGATGCACAGGCGGCCGACTGGCTGGCCGACCAGCTGCACACCAGCCTGGCGCGCGGCGAGCTGGCCGTGCTGGCGCAGGCCGTGCCGGCCTGGCGGGCGGGTGACACGGCACGCATCGTGGCACTGAACGACTGGGTGTTGCACACCCGCGAGACCAGCGAGATGGCACAGCAGACCACGCAGATGGGCCGGTCCCTGGTGGAATGGTTGCGCACCGTGCGCCCAGAGCTTGTCGAAGGGCTCGCGCAGGCTTTTGCAGGATCAGCCCGGACAGGCGCATCTCTCACCTACCCCGTGGCCTTCGCGTTGGCGGCATCCGCCACGCCTGCCACCGTGCGTGACACCTTGCTGGCCTTCGCCTTTGGCTGGGCCGAGAACATGATGCAGGCCGCGCTCAAATCCGTGCCGCTGGGCCAGAGCGCGGGCCAGCGCATCCTGGTGCGGCTGGCGGGCGAGATACCTGCGGCCGTGGACCATGCGCTGACGCTGGGCGACGCGGACCGCCAGGCGTTCAGCCCCATGCTGGCCATCCTGTCCGCGCGCCACGAAACCCAATACTCACGCCTCTTCAGATCATGACCACCACCGCCTTGCACCACATCAAGAACCGCAACAAGAAGCTGCCACCCCTGCGCGTGGGCATCGGGGGGCCAGTAGGCTCGGGCAAGACCACCCTGCTGGAGATGCTGTGCAAGGCCATGCGTGACCAGTACGACCTGATCGCCATCACCAACGACATCTACACCAAGGAAGACCAGCGCATCCTGACCGTCAGCGGCGCACTGCCGGCCGAGCGCATCATGGGCGTGGAAACCGGGGGCTGCCCCCACACCGCCATCCGCGAGGACGCGTCCATCAACCTGGAGGCGATCGACCGCATGCTGGACGACTTTCCCGACGCCGACGTGGTGTTCGTGGAAAGCGGCGGCGACAACCTGGCCGCGACCTTCAGCCCCGAGCTGAGTGACCTGACCATCTACGTGATCGACGTGGCGGCGGGCGAAAAGATCCCGCGCAAGGGCGGGCCGGGCATCACCAAGAGCGACCTGTTCGTCATCAACAAGACCGACCTGGCCCCCCATGTGGGCGCCGACCTGGGCGTGATGGAGGCCGACACCCAACGCATGCGCCGTGGCAAGCCGTATGTGATGACCAACCTCAAGACGCTCGCCGGTGTGGCCGAGGTGGTGGCCTTCATTGAGCAACGGGGCATGCTGCGGGCGGTCTGAGTACGACCGGTCTGATGGGCCATGGCGGCAGCGGCCTACAGCGCGCGCGGCAGCCAGCGCCTAGGCTTGATGGACACCTGTCCCAAGAGCCCCGCCATGAAGACCGCTACCGCCCTTTGCATCGCATTGATCACGCTGGCCGCCCATGCAGGCGCGCCGGACAAACTGGCACAGCCCGCCGGCCCGCAGCCCACCGAGGCCCAGGCACGTAGCGCCGTCATCCAGTCGCTGGCCGGAACGGTGCGCGACCCGGCGGATTTCTCGCGCGTGCGCTTCCTGTCGGGGCCGCACCTGGTCACGGGCATCAACTTCGCCGGCAGCCGCGAGCAGGCCTGGCAGATGTGCGTGATCACCGGCGACGGCAAGCTGTCACGCGGCCCGCTGGAGCTGGAAGTCAAGCCCTATCTGCTGCGCAACGATGACAGTGGTGTGACGGTGATCCAACTGGCCAACTGGAAGGACTCTGACGTGAGCTGCTGAGGCCTGCGTCTGTGTTGACTTTCCCCCGCGGCCCCGTAAGCTTTCGCCCCACAGACAACAGGGGTGCGGAGCATGATTTTGTGGGGCGACACGGTATCGTTTGACCACGACGCCAACGGCATGACCAAGGGTGACATCGCGGCGTCCGCGCAGGTGGCGACAGACCTGGACGAGGTGATCATCTTTCGCTCCAGCGGCCCGTGGTGCAAACGGTGGATCGACTGGGGCCACCCGACCAAGAACTTCCACGTCAAAGGCAAAAGCTCGGACTGGGGGCCGCATGCCGGCTTGGTGCCGTTTGACGGCACGTACAGCAAGGTGGGTGCCGATGCCGTCAAGGCGGCGAAGGGCACTGCCGCCAACCTGGACGGCATGCATTCCAACTTTGCCGGCACCACGCCCCTGGTCATGACGCGCCAGCAGATTGAGCGCCAGCGCAACGACCCCGAGGGCGGGCGCAACGCCATCAATGAAGTGCGCACCATCCAGGGCAGTGTCGACCTGCTGCTGGTGGCCACGCGCAGCGGCGCGGGCGCCACACGCATCACCTTTCGCGCCTGCTACAGCGCCGTGACCAACAAGTACGAGATCAAGGTCTGGCCTGTCACGCGCGCCGTACAGAACCCGTTCCTGATTGCCGAAAAGCCCGTGGGCGAGTTCGCGGAATTCCTCGTCATGACTTCGCGCGAGGCCGGCGCCAACAACATGCCGCTGACCGGCGACTACGACCTGATGGCCGTGTGCCCCACCTGGGGCCAGTACGGCAGCAAGACATCGCGCACCATCAGCAAGGACGGCATCCGCCTGGACAACGGCCAAGTCAATGCGGGCCTGTCATTTGGCGAGGGGGTGGGCATGGACAACGTGATGGACCCGCGCTTTCACACCATGGGTCGCGCCACGGCCAACGCAGCGCTGCCGCTGGCGCCCCGCGGCCAGGCCGTCTCGATTGATCCATTGACAGGCAAACCCAAAAACCGGCTGGCCAACCTGAGCGACTTTCACGACCGGCAGGCCTACTACCGCCAAGGCGACCGGGCGCTGTCGGACGCATCCAAAGCGCTGATGAACGACAACTCGCGCGACAACGAGCACCAGGACATGGGCAACCTCACGCCACGCATCCTGCGCTGCATCAACGCGCTGAACACCAGGATGGGGGCCACCGGCGACAAATCAGCCATGCGCCGGGTGCACCACAACGCCGAATCGCACCGCAACCGCAAGTGGGGCGGCATCACCGAAACCGACATGAACACCAAAAAGGACGGTGACAGGTACGGCGACGGCTTTCCACTGACAGCCTTTCATCCCAAGCGCCTGGTCAGCGGCTATTTCAAACACCAGGTGTGCACGATTGAAAGCCTGGACGAGTTCCGCGAGTACGCAGGCGCACTCAAGTCCGCCGGCTTTTACGTGCCCAGGAACTGGATCTGGAACCTGTAGCAAACGCCAGGCACGTTCGCGCGGGTAAAATCCCGCGCTGCGGACCCAATGGAAGCGTGGCAGAGTGGTCGATTGCACCGGTCTTGAAAACCGGCGACGGGCAACCGTCCGTGAGTTCGAATCTCACCGCTTCCGCCACGAGCGGCCCCGGGACCGCCTGCCATGCCCAATACCCCTGTGCTCACCTTTCTCCTGACCACGCTGGAAGCCGGCGCCACGCTGGCCTTCGCGCTGTCGGGCCTGCTGGAGGCTGCGCGCAAGCGGCTGGACCCGGTGGGTGTGTGCATGGTTGCGGGCCTTGCAGCCTTCGGCGGCGGCACCCTGCGCGACGTGCTGCTGGACCGGCGCCCGTTCTTCTGGGTCGAGCATGCCAGTTGGCTCTGGGCGTTGCTGGCCCTGTGCGCGGCAGCCATGATGTTCATGCGCTCCAGCCACTTCGCCCCGACCGAGCGGGCCATGCAATGGCCTGATGCCGTCGGGCTGGGCCTCTTCAGCGCCAGCGGCACGCAGCTGGCACTGGCCCAGGGGCAACCAGCCATTGTGGCGGTGCTGATGGGCGTGGTCACGGCGGTCTTTGGCGGCGTGCTGCGCGACATCGTGTGCAACGAAATTCCCAGTGCCTTCCGCGATCACCGACCCTATGCGGTGTGCGCCTTTGCAGGGGGTTGGGTGCTGGTGGGTGCCCAGTGGCTGGGGCTGGCCGACGGCGCGGGCCTGCTGCTGGGCGTGCTGACCGCGACCGGGCTGCGCGTGCTGACCATCGTGACCGACTTCCGCCTGCCGCAGTGGTCGTCGGGGTCACCTCCGCGTTGAGGCTCCGGGACCGAGTCGCCGGGAGTGCGTCATGCCGCCAGGAACAGAGCCTGCAAATCGCTCAGAAAATCAAAGCCCCGCACCGTGGGCTTGACGCGTGCCAGGTCGCGCACGATCAGGCCCTTCTTCTCGGCCTCGTCCAGGCCCCGCTGGATCGCGGTGACGGGCAGGCCGGTGCGCTCTGAAAACTGCTGCAGCGCAAAGCCCTCTTTCAGGCGCAGCGCATTCAGCATGTATTCAAACGGCAGGTCGGCGCGCGCGACTTCGTCGTCTTGCGCCACGGCCTGCCCGGCCAGCGCGTTGTCCATGTACAGCTTGGGCTCGCGAAAGCGCACCTGGCGCACCACACGGTGGGCAAAGCTCAGCTTGCTGTGGGCGCCCGCACCAATGCCCAGGTAGTCACCGAACGACCAGTAGTTGAGGTTGTGCCAGCAGCGGTGGCCGGGCCGGGCATAGGCCGACACTTCGTAGCGGTCCATGCCCACTGCGCCAGTCATTTCGGTGATGCGATCCAGCATGGCGTAGGCCATGTCTTCTTCAGGCACCTTCGGCGGAAACTTGGCGAAGTACGTGTTGGGCTCGATGGTCAGGTGGTAGATCGAGATGTGCGGTGGCGCGAAGGCCAGCGCCTGCGTCAGATCGGCGTCCAGCTGTGCCATGGTCTGGCCGGGTAGCGCGTACATGATGTCCAGGTTGAACGTATCGAACGACTGCGCGGCTTCTTCCACTGCGGCAATGGCCTGCGCGCGATCGTGCACGCGGCCCAGGGCCTTCAGGTGTGCGTCGTTGAAGCTCTGCACGCCCACCGACAGGCGCGTGACGCCGGCCGCTCGGAACGCGCGGAAGCGGTCCTTCTCGAACGTGCCCGGGTTGGCCTCCAGCGTGATTTCGCAATCGGGCTCCAGCTTCAGGCGCGCGCGGATGTCACCCAGCATGCGGTCAATCGCCTGCGGCGAAAACAGGCTGGGCGTGCCGCCGCCGATGAAGATGCTGTGGATGGTGCGGCCCCACACCAGCGGCAGCGCAGCGTCCAGGTCGGCCACCAGGGCGTCCAGGTAGCGTTGCTCGGGCATGTCGCTGGCCCGCATCTCGTGGGAATTGAAGTCGCAGTAAGGGCACTTGCGGATACACCAGGGCAGGTGCACGTACAAGGACAGCGGGGGTAGCGCCGGCAACTGCAGCGTACCGGGGCGCATGTAGTGCTGGATGTCCTTCACAGCCAGCGTTCGCGGATCAGGCCCAGCATCTGCGCCGCGGCGCGCCCGCGATGGCTGTTGGCGTTCTTCACTTCGACCGGCAGTTGCGCAAAGGTCTGGCCGAATTCGGGGATGTACATCACCGGGTCAAAGCCAAAGCCGTTGCTGCCCACGGGCTCGGGCGCGATCAGCCCGGCCACGCGGCCCTGCGCGATCAATGGCTCCGGGTCATCGGGCGTGCGCACCGCCACCAGCGTGCTGACCAGGGCCGCGCGCCGGTTGCCGTGCGGCGCCAATTGCTCCAGCAACGCGCGCACGTTGTTGGCGTCACCCTTTTCGTAGCCGAACTGCGTGGCGTAGTAAGCGGTGTCCACGCCCGGCAGGCCGCCGAAGGCGTCCACGCACAGGCCGGCGTCGTCTGCTATCGCGGGCAGGCCGCTATGCTGCGCGGCGTTGCGCGCCTTGGCCAGCGCGTTCTCCACGAAGGTGGGGTGCGGCTCGGGTGCCTCGGGGATGCCCAGGGCGGACTGGGTGACCAGTTCCACGCCCAGCGGCGCAAACATGGCCTGCAGCTCGTCCAGCTTTCCCTTGTTGTTGGACGCCAGGACGATCTTCATCGCACTCATACCGGCGTGTTCAGCGCCTCTTGCTGGCGCAGCACCAGCTCGCCAATGCCTTTTTCGGCCAGGCGCAGCAGGGCGTCCATTTCGGCACGGGTGAAGGCGGCGCCCTCGGCCGTGCCCTGCACTTCCACGTAGTGGCCGGCGCCGGTCATCACCACGTTCATGTCGGTGTCGCAGGCGGAGTCCTCGGTGTATTCCAGGTCCAGCAGGGGCACGCCCTGCACGATGCCCACCGAGATGGCCGCCACCGGCCCGGTGATGGGGCTGGCGGTCAGCTTGCCCGTGGCCAGCAGCTTGTTCACCGCGTCCTGGGCCGCGACGAACGCGCCGGTAATGGCCGCGGTGCGCGTGCCGCCGTCGGCCTGCAGCACGTCGCAGTCCAGGTGGATGGTGCGCTCGCCCAGCTTCTTGAGATCGAACACGGCACGCATGGAGCGGCCGATCAGGCGCTGGATTTCCTGGGTGCGGCCGCTTTGCTTGCCGCGCGCGGCTTCGCGGTCGCCGCGGGTGTGGGTGGCGCGTGGCAGCATGCCGTATTCAGCCGTGACCCAGCCTTCGCCGCTGCCCTTTTTGTGGCCGGGCACTTTTTCTTCCACCGACGCGGTGCACAGCACGCGCGTGTCGCCAAACTCGATCAGCACCGAGCCCTCGGCGTGGATGGTGTAGCCACGGGTAATGCGCACGGGGCGCAGCTGGTCTGCGGCACGGTTGCCGCTGCGTTGGTAGGTCGTCATAGATGAAAGGAAGGTCAGCCCTTGCGGGCCGCAGAGCGCCGGATGGCTTCGTTGATTTCAGCGATGGACCGCTCGATGGCGGCGTCGTCCAGGTCTTCCACCACGGTGTCCAGCACGCCGGCCTGGATGGTGGAGGCAAACACACCGTCGCTGATGCTGTCGGTGGAAATACCGCGGGTGGACTCGAACGAATCGGGCGTTTCCCATTCCAGCGCGATCACGGTGACGTTGTCACAGTGTTCGCCGCCGTTGCGCAGCGCCATCTCCACCAGGTCGGGCACGGCGTCCGACACGGACTGCGTGCTGAGCTGGCGCACGATGTCGGCATCCGCCAGCGTGCCCCACAGGCCGTCGGAGCACAGCAGGATCTTGTCGCCCTGCTGCAGCGTGACCGGGCCGGTCACGTCAAACACGGGCTTGGTGGGCGAGCCCAGGCAGGTGAACAGGATGTTGCGGTTGATGCGGTCCATGCGGATCACACCGGCGCTTTGCTGCTCCAGGTAGGAATGGTCGCGCGTGCGCGTGAGCAGCTCGCCGTCGCGCACGACGTACAGGCGCGAATCGCCGCAATGCACCCAGGTGGCGCTGGTGCCCTGAACGATGGCCGCCACCAGCGTGGTGCGGGGCGTGTCGAGCATGCCCTTTTCGCTGGCGTAGCGGATGATCTGGTGGTGCGCCGCCATGAGGGAGGCCGAGAGGAATTCGGTCACGTCCTTCACAACCGGGCGCGCCTCTTTCTGGTACAGGGCCGAGATGGTCTGCAGCGCCAGCTGGGCCGCGACTTCGCCTTCGGGGTGGCCGCCCATGCCATCGGCCAGAACGAACAGGCCCGATTCGCGCGTGTAGCAATAGCCCATGCGGTCTTCGTTCTTTTCGCGGCCGCCCTTGCGGCTGATCTGGAAGACAGAGAATTTCATGGCGCGTCCTATTTCAGCTTGGCGCCAAAGCCCGTTGCGCGCTTGATGTTCTTCTTGCCGTCCGACACCATGTTGTCAAATTGCAGGCGCATTTTCTCGCCCACGGACAGCTTGGTGTAGCGGCGCTCGCCTTCACGGCTAAGCTCCTTTTGCAGCGCAAACACCGACTGCGGGCGTGACAGGGGGTCCAGCGACATGCACCATTCCACTACCTCAATCAGGTTGTCGGAGTACACGCCGCGCAGGCGCGACAGCGCCAGGGCCAGGCGGTCCTTTTCCAGCCGTTGCGGTGCGTCATTGGGCGGGTAGCCCTGCATGCAGGCATAGATGCAGGCGCCAATGGCGTAGATGTCCGTCCAGGGGCCCATGGACGAATCCCGCCGGTACATCTCGGGCGCGGCAAAGCCGGGGGTGTACATGGGGCGGATGAAGTTGCCTTCCTTGGACAGCACTTCGCGCGCGGCGCCGAAGTCGATCATCACGGCCTTGTTGTCGTCGGTGATGAAGATGTTGGCGGGCTTGATGTCCAGGTGCAGCATCTTGTGCTGGTGCACGATGCGCAAGCCGCGCAGGATTTCGTCGAACAGGCTGCGGATGGTGGATTCGCGGAAGACCTTCTGCTTTTTCAGCTCGCGCGCGGTGATGATGAAGTCCTGCAGGGTTGCGCCCTCCAGGTAGTTCATGACCATGTAGACGGTCTCGTTCTCGCGGAAGAAGTTCAGCACGCTCACCACGGACGCATGCGAGATCTGCGCGAGCGAACGGCCTTCTTCAAAGAAGCTCTTCAGGCCCAGGCGGTACAGCGAGAGTTTTTCGGGTTGCACCTGCGGCAGCAGTTCGCCGGGTGCGCGGGTGGCCAGGGACGACGGCAGGTATTCCTTGACGGCGACCTGCTGGCCTTCGTTGTCCACGGCCAGGTACACCACGCCAAAACCACCGGCGGACAGCTTGCGGACCACGCGATAACCCCCAATCACGGTGTCAGGCGGCAACGGCGCGGGTTTGACCTTTGACATAATTTGGTGTGAGGGGGCCTTGTCTCGGCGGGAACCCGGTATTCTCCGCAGCTCCGCACCAAATCCTTCTATATATCCCGATGCCAGTTTACAGCATGACCGGCTATGCGAGCGCCCAGCGCAGCGCTGCGCCAGCCGGTACCGGCGCCGACGCCAAAGCCCCGGCGGCCCACCGTCTGGGGCTGGAGATCCGCTCGGTCAACAGCCGTTTCCTGGACCTGACCTTCCGCCTGCCCGATGAGCTGCGGCCGTTCGAGCCGGCACTGCGAGAGCTGCTCACGGCCAAGCTCAAGCGCGGCAAGGTCGAGGTGCGCGCGGCGCTGGAAAGCGCCTCTGCCGGCCAGTTGCCCGAACCTTCCGCCCGCCTGCTGCAGCGCCTGTCCAGCCTGCAGGACAACGTGCGCGCCTGGCTGCCCGATGCCCGCGCGCTGAGCGTTGCCGACGTGCTGCGCCTGACCACCCCTGATGAGCCCGCCACCACCGACCTGGGCGACGACCTGGCGGCGCTGGCCAAAACAGCAGTCAAGGAACTGATGGCCTCGCGTGAACGCGAAGGCGCGCGGCTGGCCGGCATGATCCAGGGCCATGTGGCCCAGCTGCGCACGCTGGCCGCCCAGGCGGGCCCGCTGGTGCCGCAGCTGGTGGAGCAGCAGCGCGCCCGCTTCCTGGAGCGCTGGAAAGACGCCATGGCCCTGGCCAGCAAGGACGCCGGCACGGGCGCCGGGGCCACAACCCTGCCCGAAGCCGCGCAGGACCGCGCCCTCACCGAGGCCACGGCCTTTGCCATCCGCATCGACGTCGCCGAGGAGCTGACGCGCCTGGCCTCGCACCTGGACGAAATCGAACGCCTGGCCACCAAGGGCGGTGAAATCGGCAAGCGGCTGGACTTCCTGATCCAGGAGTTGCACCGTGAAGCCAACACCATGGGCTCCAAGTCAGCCGCCCTGGAGCTGACCCGCATTTCCGTGGACATGAAGGTCCTGATCGAGCAGATGCGCGAGCAGGTCCAGAATATCGAGTAGCCCCAACGCATCATGGATTACCCCGGAAACCTGTTTGTCGTGGCCGCCCCCAGCGGGGCCGGCAAATCAAGCCTGGTCAAGGCGCTCATGGAACTGGACGGGCGGGTGCTGCCTTCCGTGTCGCACACCACCCGCGCCCCGCGCGGCCAGGAAAAGCATGGCCGCGAGTACTTTTTCGTGTCACAGCAGGAATTCGACGCCATGGTGCTGGGCGACGCCTTTGTCGAATGGGCCCATGTGCACGGCCACCGCTATGGCACCTCCAAGAAAGCCATCGAAGACCGGGTGGCCCAGGGCGCCGATGTCATCCTGGAGATCGACTTCCAGGGGGCCATCCAGATCAAGAAGGTGTTTGCCAACGCGGTGCTGATCTTCATCCTGCCGCCCAGCTGGGAAGAGCTTCGCTCCCGGCTGGAGCGCCGAGGCGAGGACGCGCCCGACGTGATCGAGCTGCGGCTGAAAAACGCCGCGCTGGAGATGGCCCAGACCTCGGAATTCGACTTCGTTATAATCAACGAGTTATTTGAACGAGCGCTCTTCGACATGAAAGCCATTGTTCATGCGCAACGGCTCAAGTACACGGCGCAGCGCCGTGCCAGGGCCGACACCTTCCAGGCCCTCAATCTCACCTGATCCACCGGAGTATTTCCCATGGCCCGCATTACCGTTGAAGACTGCCTCGAAAAGATCCCCAACCGCTTCCAGCTGGTGCTGGCAGCCACCTACCGCGCCCGCATGCTCAGCCAGGGCCATGCCGCCAAGATCGAGAGCAAGAACAAGCCGGGCGTGACCGCCCTGCGCGAAATCGCCCAAGGCAAGATCGGCCTGGAAATGCTCAAGAAGGTTCCGGGCTGAGCCGGCCCAAAGGCGCTCACGCCCTGAAAAAGCAAAGCGCTCGCGTTATTAAAAGGCACCGCACTGGCGGTGCCTTTTTGTTTTGAAACAACGCCGGCGCGCGCGCAAGTTACCATTTGGTCATGAGCGCGGTCCTGCACCCACCTTCCGGCAATGGCAAACCCGCGGTTTTGCCCAGCCCGGCTGCTGCCAACGCAGCGGCCGCGAGCTTTGCCGCGCTGACCGCCCGGCTGGACTACCTGGACAGCGCCGACGTTGACCAGGTGCGCCGCGCCTACCGCTTTGCCGACGAGGCCCACCTGGGGCAGATCCGCGCCAGCGGCGAGCCCTACATCACCCACCCGATTGCGGTGGCGGCCCAGTGCGCCGAATGGAAGCTGGACGCCCAGGCCCTGATGGCCGCACTGCTGCATGACGCCATCGAGGATTGCGGTGTCACCAAGCCCGAGCTGATCGAGCGTTTTGGCGCGCCCGTGGCCGAACTGGTGGACGGACTGACCAAGCTGGACAAGCTGCAGTTCAACACCCGCGAGGAAAACCAGGCGGAGTCATTCCGCAAGATGCTGCTGGCCATGGCGCGGGACGTGCGCGTCATCCTGATCAAGCTGGCCGACCGAACGCACAACATGCGCACGCTGGACGACGTGCCGCGCCAGAAATGGGGCCGCATTTCGTCCGAAACGCTGGAGATTTACGCCCCCATCGCCCACCGCCTGGGCCTGAACCAGACCTACCGCGAGCTGCAGGACCTGTCGTTCCGCCACCTGCGGCCCTGGCGCTACCAGGTGCTGTCCAAGGCCGTGACCAAGGCGCGCAACCGCCGGCGTGACCTGATCCAGAAGGTGCAGCGCGAGGTGGAGGCCGCTTTCGAGGCCGCGGGCATGAAGGTGCGCATCTCCGGGCGCGAAAAGACGCTGCACTCCGTGTACCGCAAGATGGATGAAAAGCACCTGAGCTTTGCGCAGGTCACCGACATCTACGGCTTTCGGGTGATCGTGCCCACGGTGGTGGATTGCTACACCGCCCTGGGAATCCTGCACCAGATGTACAAGCCGGTGCCAGGCAAGTTCAAGGACCACATCGCCATTCCCAAGCTCAACGGCTACCAGTCGCTGCACACCACGCTGGTCGGGCCGTCGGGCGTGAACGTGGAGTTCCAGATGCGCACCGAGGCCATGCACGTGGTGGCCGAGTCGGGCGTGGCCGCGCACTGGCTTTACAAGGCCAGCGACCCCGACAGCGCCACCGCAGAGCGCCTGGGCACCAAGTGGCTGCAGTCGCTGCTGGACATCCAGCACGAAACGCGCGACGCCGCTGAATTCTGGGACCACGTCAAGATCGACCTGTTCCCCGACGCGGTGTACGTGTTCACGCCCAAGAGCCAGATCATGGCCATGCCGCGCGGCGCCACCGTGGTGGACTTCGCCTACGCCATCCACAGCGACGTGGGTGACCACACCGTGGCCGCGCGCATCAACAACGAACAGGTGCCGCTGCGCACCGAGCTGAAAAATGGCGACGTGGTGGAGGTGGTGACGGCGCCCGTATCCACCCCCAACCCGGCCTGGCTGGGCTTTGTGCGCACGGGCCGTGCGCGCTCCAAGATCCGGCATCACCTGAAGACCATGGCCCATGCGGAGTCCCAGGAGCTGGGCCTGAAGCTGCTGGCGCAGGCGCTGCGCGCCGAGGGCATTGAGAACCTGCCGGAAGACAACGCGCAGAGCCACGCCACCTGGGAAAAGCTGCTGCGCTTTACCGGCAACCGCAGCCGCGCCGAGCTGCTGACCGATCTGGGCCTGGGCAAACGCATTGCGAGCATCGTGGCCAAGCGCCTGATGACGCTGATGACCGAAGGCGGCGAGAAGCCCAACGCACTGCTCATGACGCGCGAACGCTACACGGCCCATGAGTCCGTGTCGCAGGGCTCGGTGATGCTGGACGGCAGCGAGAACGCGTCGGTGCAATATGCACCCTGTTGCCGGCCCATTCCCGGTGACAACATCGTGGGCTACCTGGGCCGTGGTGAAGGCCTGGTGGTGCATGTGGCCGAATGCGCCGTGGCCAAGCGGCTGCAGCACAAGGACAGCGAGCGTTTCATTGCGGTGGAATGGTCGGACGATCCGGTACGTACCTTCGAAACCAGCCTGATCGTCACCGTGACCAACGACAAGGGCGTGCTGGCCCGGGTGGCGGCTGCCCTGGCCAGCGCCGAGGCCGACATCACCCACCTGGACATGGGCAACGAAGCCGCCCAGGACGCCATGGACATGCGCTTTCTCGTTGCGGTGCGCGACCAGTCGCACCTGGATGCCGTGCTGCGCAACGTCAGGCGCACGGCATCGGTGCTGCGCGCGCGCCGGGTGCTGCCGGCCAACAATCCGGGTAACTGAGGCCGGGCGCCATCATCCAGCGCTGGCGGCTGCCGGGTAGATGACCTTGAGCACTTCAATTTCCTGTGCGCCGGCGGGTGTCACCAGCCGGGCGACGTCGCCTTCGCGTGCTTTCAGCAATGCACGCGCCACCGGCGATATCCAGCTCACCTGGCCCTGCGCGCTGTCGGCCTCGTCAATGCCCATGATGGTGACGGTGCGCTCAAGCCCCGATTCGTCGGCGTAGGTCACGGTGGCGCCAAAAAACACCTGGTCGCTCCCGTGGTGAACGGCAGGATCGGTGACTTCGGCAATCTCCAGCCGCTTCGTCAGGAAGCGGATGCGCCGGTCGATTTCGCGCAGGCGCTTCTTGCCGTAGATGTAGTCGCCGTTCTCGGACCGGTCGCCATTGCGCGCGGCCCAGTGCACCGCCTCCACCACCTTGGGGCGTTCGTTGTCCATCAGGTCCAATAGCTCGGCGCGCAGCCGTGCATAGCCCTGGGGCGTGATGTAGTTACGGCTGCCCGCCGGCAGCGGCGGCAGTGAGGCGCCGTCGTCATCGACGTCGCCGGCGTTGTCGTTTTCGCGGGTAAAGGCCTTGCTCATGGTGGACCCAAGCATAGCGGGGGCCGAACGCGAGGCCGCGCTGTCAGCTGCAGCGCAGGCGCACGACGCGGCCACCACCGTCCAGCTCGATGTTCAGCCGGTAGGCGTTGAAATCCATCGTCACGGCTTGCCCGGGGCGGATCACCCGCACGCTGCGCGCGCCTGAGAGGCGTTGCGCCTCGGCCTGGACGGCGGCGTCAAACGGGCGGCCCGCCAGCGCAGCGGCCGGCTCGCTGGCGCATGCGCGCGGTGGCGGCGCTGCGGGCGTGGGGGAAGGCGCGGGCCCGGATGCGGGCCCGGCACAGCCCAGCAGCAGCAGCAGCATGGGCACCAGCAGGGCCAGGGCGGAGGTCATTCGTGAGTCAGTCATTGGCGGCCTTGAGATGGTCAAGCTTATTGTCGGTTGCCGCACGCCGGCGCAACACCTCGCTGCGATCCGGCGAAAACGGCAACGGCCGCAAGCCCACCAGCGCCTGCAAAGCCGCGTAGGCACGGTCCACATCGGCACCAATCAATGCCAGAGCCACTTCATGCTCCGGGCTGACGCGGGCGATCTGCACATAGGCGGCACGCAGCCGGTCGTAGTCCTGCTCGGCCCGGGCGATCTGGTCCTGCGCGGCCCGCAGCCTGGTGAATCCTTGTCGGCTGTAGCGCATACCCCTGATGCTGCTCGCCCATGCAGGCTCCCAGAAGCCTCTTGGCGCGCGAAGCCTTGCCGGATGGCGCCCCCTATGGCTGTAGGACATGTCTGACGCCCAACGCCCGCAAGGATGCGGCCGGAAAGTGCCGAGCCCGGCAAATAAAAAAGGACTTGCGCCTCTCGGCACAAGTCCTTTTTCTCTTTGATGGTGCGGCTGGCAGGAATCGAACCCACGACCCCTTGGTTCGTAGCCAAGTACTCTATCCAGCTGAGCTACAGCCGCGCAGCCACGGATTATAGCACGCTAGCAGAACCGTACTTTCAGCGGCGCCAGCGGGTTGCTGAAACGCGCCTCCCACAGCTGGCCGGCGGCGACCGGCCAGGCGTCTGTCCAGGTGCCCGTGGTCACGACATCGCCAGCCTTCAGATCGGCCGCCCCCGGGCAGGCCCGCAGCTCCTGAAGGAAATGTGCCAGCGCATGCAGGGGACCATCCAGCACATGGGCGCCCCGGCCCTGCTCCACCTGCCGGCCGTCCTGGTGGAGCGTGACGCTGGCCGATGCCAGGGCATGCTCCAGCCCCGCCGCGTCCGTGGCAAGATCGCGCACCGCAATGCGGGCACCCACCAGCAGCCGCGCGTGCAACGCGCCGTCGGCCACGGTGTCAGCCGCGCGGAACTTCCAGCCGGGCAGGTGCGACTGCACGATCTCAAATCCCGGGGCCACCCATTCGATGGCATCAAACAGGGCCTCCAGTGAGGTGCCCGCCGGCACGGCGCGCAGGCCGAACACGGCTTCGGGCTCCAGCCGCGGCTGGCAGATGCCAGCCAGCGGCACCGTGCCCTCGCCGTCGCACAGGGCAAGGGTGGTGTCCCACACCGTGCCCCAGATGGGCGCAAAAACACAGTACGACGGCCAGATGTTGCGGTTGGTGAAGCCGATCTTGTAGCCACGCGGCTGTTCACCGCGGGCCATGCGCAGCGCCCTTACAGCCAGCGCCTGCTGGTAGGCACCTGCCACGTCAAGGCCGTCGGCATCGCTGGGCGCAGCGTTCCACAGGCGGGCGCTGTCGTAGTGTTTGAGCAGTTCTTCAGGTGTCATGGCGGGTGGTACTTGAACCTGCGGCAAGGGATTCACTGCCGGGCGGGTCGGCGGTGGCGTATGTCGGACAAGGTCATTCTTGTGCTGATCAGCTCCGGGTCAATCACCACTTCGATCAAGGTACCTTGCTGACGGGCCAAGGCGGCCAGCAACTCCGGCTCGAACTCGGCTGTCTTCGTGATACGCACGCCTGCGTAGCCATAGGCTTGTGCCAAGGCTGGAAAATCAGGATTGATCAACTCCGTGGACGTCACCCGGGCCGGAAACTCACGCTCCTGGTGCATCCGGATGGTGCCCAGCATCCCGTTGTTCAGCAGCACGATGATGGTCTTCCCCCCGTACTGCAGGGCCGTTCCCAGCTCCTGCCCGTTCATCTGGAAGTCCCCGTCGCCGGCAATGGTGACAACACAGCGCCCGGTCAGGATGCTTGCGGCGATTCCGGCCGGCACGCCATAGCCCATGGCGCCGGCCGTTGGCGCAAGTTGCGTCTTATGGCCTTTTGCCCATCCGTGAAACCGGAAGTACCGGTGCATCCATGCCGCGAAGTTGCCCGCCCCGTTGGTCAGCACCGCATCGGCTGGCAAGTGTCGCTGCAGCGACGCAATGATGGCGGGCATTGTTGATTTCCACTGAATCCTGACCCCGGGGGGGTGCGGATAAAAACTTGGACTGGTTTTATGCCGTAAGTCCAAGGCTCTCGCGATACTCGATGGGGCTCAGGGA
>JAIUOW010000002.1 GCA_020161775.1 Pseudomonadota bacterium | reverse complement strand
ATGCGCACAGCCCGCTCGCGGACTTCGGGTGGAAACTTGGGTGACTTCTTCATGGCTCAATCCTCTCAGAGAAATGAGCCTCCTCAAATCCCGGGGCGGTTCAACTCGGGCGCTGAGACTTTGTGCGTACGAGGGATGCGCTTCAGGAGCTCCAGCGTGAAGCGAAGCGTCTCCAGCGTGCTGGCCTTGCCCTTCATGGACCAACCCCTACGCGCCTACTTGAAGCAACGTCCAAGGAGTTCGGGAAATTTTCTCGTCCTGCGAAGAAGGCCCAAAGGCGAACCATCGCAAACGTGTCGAGCCGGCAATACTTCCACAGCCTTTCATCCAGTTCCTTACGCCGCGCTGCGCTCGCACCTGTCGCAACCGCTTCCAGGTATGCCATTTGCGCTTGACCGCCGTCCTGCACCTCCTCTAACCCCGCATAGTCCAGTTCTGGCGCAATGGTGGGCAACACCTTCTTGATACTCCAGCTACCGTGTTGAGCGGGGTGATAGTAGAACTTGTTCGCAATTGGCAACAGATCAACCAGCCGGTCACGGATGCCCTCAAGCGCCTTGCGCAGTCGTGGGAACCGCTGTGCCAGTTCATTGATGCGTGCTCCCTCAAAACCCTTGTTGTACGCAAAGATCGGCTCGTTGGAGCCACAGGACTGGATCAATGCCCGTGCCAGTTTTTCACTGGGGTCGCCACCACTGAGATCCAAAAAACCGATGTGGGATACGGCGCCACCCCGCCACAAGCGATGCAGCGAGAACTGGAAGGGAATCTGCTGGTAAGGACGCGTTCCCGCCCAGCGGGGTACCGCAAAGGCGATGGTCTCGAAATCCAGGAACAGCGCTGGCATCCGGTAGGTCGCCAGTGCTTGCGCCGCGCCCTCGCGATCGAACCATTGGCGTCCCGCGACTGTTTGTGTCTTGACGCGAAGCTGCGAGGCGTTGAGCAGCGTATCGGGCACGTCTCTCATGCTGCGTGCGTTGAAGGCGACAATGTGCTCCGATAGCGCCTTGCTCCTTCGTCCGGGGAGCCACTCGATGGGATACTTTACGGGGCCATAGCGTTCGTCATGCTCCTGCCGGCAATGCGCGGCAAAACTACACTCGTAGGGCTCTGCGCAGTGGCCGCCGATCTCGCGCTCCGGCGGACTATTTAAGGCAACCACGCGATGTGCCTGAGTCAGCCATCCCCGCACCTCGCCTTGACGCGACCGCGCCTGTTCAGTAACGTCTTCTTCAACCAACAGGCCAGAGTAGTCACCGCCGCCGGGATAGACCCAACTGCTGTCGATATAGGCCAGGTGCAGGCTTGCCAGTCGCACGCCTGCCTGAGAAGCGGCGTGATACTGGATGGCTGTGTCGTCCAAGTAGTAGTCTTTCACGCTGGTCGATGATTTCACTTCCACCATGTTCCAGGATTGGCCGTCGCCAGCCGGCTCAAGGATGTCCGCGATCGCAAGCACGCCGTTGTCTGATGTACCCGACCTGAAACCTGCTTCGAAGATGCGCTGCTTTCCCTTCAACAACTCATGCGTTCGACTTAATTGCTGGTCCAGCGTCAGAGTCTCGCGGTCCAGGAACACGCCGTCGCTGTCCAAATCGTAAAGGCGTCTGGCCAGGTCGCCAACCTCGTGACCTGTCGCAAAATTGGCCTGTGTCGCAGAAGAGTCCTGACGCAGGTGCGGGCGGTGAACCTCAAGCCACAGCCGCTTGGGGCACTGGCGAAAGGCTAGGAGACGGGATTTGGAAAGTACTGGCATGTCTCGTACTGTATGCGGGGGTGCGACATATTGTGTCGCAGGCGGTTCCGCCTGTCATACGGTGAATCCTATGGCGCTGCGCCTGGCGCCGGGTTTGGTGTCGTGCTCTGCACGCAACTCGGCCAACCATCCGTTGGCGTCGAGGGTGAGTTGAAGACTATCGATGCGCCGCACCACGTTTGCAAAGTCGCCCGGCGTCAGGAGGTCCAGCGCTTGCAAGGCCGTCTGAACTTCGCCCGTCAACTGTGGTCGTGGCCCGACCTTTTCGGGCTGCCAACCAAGCGCCACATTGGCGAACAGGTCCAGTCGCTGCGGTACGGAAAGCGCAAGCAACTGCAGACGGAATTCAAAGCGCCGCATGAGCGCCGCATCGATTTCCCCACCGAAATTGGTAGCACACACGAACACGCCCTGGAAGAGTTCCACCTGCCTGAGGAACTCCGCGGTTACGGCCACTTCGGGCCGATGATTCGCATTGTGGCGCGAGGTCATCAACGTATCGGCTTCGTCAAGAAAGAGCACCTCGCCAGATGCGTCGCACTCATCGAACATGCGCGCTACATTGCGCTCGCTCTCACCGAACCACATTGAATTGATGTCAGATGCGGTTTTGTAGACCAGTTGGCGTCCCAACTGCTGCGCTAATTCCGCCGCAAACTGCGTCTTACCGGTACCAGGGGGGCCGCTGAGCAGTAACCGCCCGCGCCCAAGCCGCTTCATACCGCCGAGTACGGCATCCGGCGTCACCGGCCCAAGAACGTTGAGAAAACGCGTGTTGTAAGCCGTCGAACGCGGCGGAACTACATTGGTCGTCTTCTCCCCAAGCGCCCGCACCATGTCCTTTAGCATGCGATCCACGCCGTGCGCTACATCGTCGCCAGACAGCCCAGCCAACTGCGAAAACCGTGCCGCCGAGGCAAGCATTCCGGGCGTAACAGCCGGGTCACTGGCGGTGCCGTCGATCAACTCCTGCGGGCAGCCAGTTGGACTTAGATGCGCGTGGGCGATTGCGCGGCGTACGCCACGCGGGGTCCTGGGAAACTCAAGGCAGTATGTGAATCGCCGTACATAAGCTGGATCAAGGTGGCTGATACGGTTGCTGATCCAGATGACGGGGTGTTGGTTGCGCTCTAGCAGGTCGTTCATCCAGGCCTTGGCTTCGGTGCGCTTGCCGAACATGCGGGCGAGAGGGTTGTTGTACTCGTCCCTGAAGATGTCCTCCGCCTCATCCAGAACCACTACGCTGCGGGAGGCGGGCGCGAACAGTTGCGTAAGGGTCAGACTGGACAGGCGTTCATTCCGACTTGCGGCGTCGCCATCGTTGTCTGCGATTGCCACGGCATAACCTTGCAAGCCCGCGCGGCGCGAAAGCACGCTGGCAAACTCGGTCTTTCCCGTGCCCGGCGCGCCGTACAACAGGATATTGACGCCGACTTGGCGATCAGAAGCGGCTCTTCGCAGGAGTCTCTCCATGAGCACAGCGCGGTCTTCCAGATGAGGCCATCTCAGAGCGACATCTTGCGGCGGTGGCAACTCTTTGAGAACGATGCTGGCCATCGCCTCCCGGCTCCTTGCGCCTGACGAAAGAAGCAGCATGCCGTTGCGAGACAAGCGAAGAAAGTCTTCCAGATCCTGCGGTATGCCACGGGACTCATGATAAACATCTAGCAAACCGCTTCGCATGAAGCCAGAGTCGCGCCGCAACATGGCACGCACATCGTGTCCATCTCCATGTTGCAGCGCCGCTGACAGCGCCTGCATGATGCGCAGCGGCCGCTGTACGTATGACATGAGATCAACAGAGAGCCGACGACTGTTGCATGCGACAGCCAATCGCAGACAGGCTTGTTCAATCGGGCGGAACTGGAGTAATCGCGACACCGTCACAACCCCTGCATCCATAGGATGTGGCCGCTCGGCCCACTTCTCGAGGTCTCGTTCGACCGCATCGAAAAGCAGGCGGCAAGCTGAGCTTCCCCGTAGCAAGCCACTGCCCAAGGTAGTCAACACCATCTCGTTGGGCGGTTCGATCTTGGGGCGGCGTGGAGGTTTGGGGACATCGTCCATCCATTCCCTCACACCGTTGTAAACATCAACTGTTGCGTTACTGCGGCGGCCCACGCGTATAGGTGCGGGGCCCGCAGTGAAACTGCGGGCCAAGGCATCCAGCAATAGTCCCGGATGCCGGCGAATCCCAGGCCACAGCACACGGGCCACATGAGAGGCGTCGATCTCTTCAATCGGTATCGTCACCTTGCGCAAGATGCGCATTAGGGCAAGGCAGTAGCGGATGTCACACAGGTGATCGGGTTGCAGACTCTCGGGGCGCCATTGTGGGCTGGCATGGGACATGAAGTATCTCTCCTGGATGAGGGCATGAAGAGATTGTTCAACCTAGTGCGACAAGGCATGTCGCATATGGCCACAGAGCTAGAATTTAATTGTCCTAGTTAGGACGAGGGAGAGTCATATGAACCATATTAGTGACATGGTTTGGGGCGCGGTAGAACCGTCAGAGATGCCGTCGTCGCGACTTCGGCTCGATTTTGGGCTGAGGCCGGCGATCCTTCGATTTAATGAATGGGCGGTACCGGGACTTGGTGGCGCTTTTTTTGTGCGGCAGCTCAGCTGGAGTTGCATGGGGCTGCGTCTCGCACATGAACTCAATGGGCTGACGACGGCTGCCAAGATCGCGGAAGCGCTTGAAGCGTTAGCCGGCTGGATTGTCGTTCGTCAGGCGGGCGATTCTCGCGTTGAGGATGATCGCGTCCAAGGCAAGCGCAAGTTCAAGCAATTTTCGTCATTGAGCTTTGATGAGATAACGCGAGGCGGCGCCTATGTGACGGTGCCATTCCGCAGAGCCGCTACCAGAGCGTTACCTGGCATGGGTTTTTGCACGGAAGAAGCTCGCTTCAGCGCGCTTACGCTTACGCAAGAAGGATCGGAACTAGCGGAAAGCGCCATGTCTGATGCGCAAGCGCGGATACGAATGGTCAACTGGGTAAGTGCGGGTACGGATCAAATTAGCCGTGTAAGTGAACCCTTGAGAAAAGCACTAGTTCCTCAGCATGCAAGCGATGCCGAGAAAGCGCTTGTCAAAAAAATGGTACTTGGCGATGAGCGCCGTGCTGTACTCGCGAGCTTGCTGCGCCGCATTCCAGTGGAGCGATTGGCTGACAACGGTGGCCGCGAGGTCTTCTTGGATGGACTGCCAGACGCCGCCATGCGCAAACGCATGCGGACTTGTTTCGCGTTCGAGGATTTGCGTACTGCCAGTCTTGCAGCGGCGCAAGAGGTCAGCAATGAGATTTCGGGCCAAGCTCTCTCTTCTACCCAGCTCGCGGGGCGAACTGAAATCGCCAAGCGCTTTGAAAAGCTTGACGCTGCATCATCTGCGGTACGTGAGCTGCTCGATAGCGAAGCGCCTATTGAAGTGACAGATTTCTGCGCAGAGCAGGCCCACACATCTCTCAGCCATCGCGTCCTCTCTTTGTGTTTTAGGATTCCGATGATTTTCAGCGTAGTTGGAGAGCAGATCGACAAAGGCGTGGGCTACACCACTGATCTTATTTCTGATGAACCTTTGGGACACCCCGAGCGGTCAGAAGGCGGCGCCCTGTCAGTCCCTCGGCCTATTCTTCGGTTGAAGCGGTTACTGCTGGAGACTGGAGAGAGGTTTGAACATGTCAGTTGATCATCTTGATCTTGAAACTCTCTTCGCCCCACCTGATGGACTGCATGGCACGCACGCCCTGGTGTGTGGGCTAAGCGCACAGGTACCAGTACTACAACGTCTGCTTGCTGCGTTTACGCAAGAAACGCCCGTGCAACGACAGGCGTCAGGTCTGATACGCGGTCTACTCCTGCTAGATGCATCTCATGCTTTGATATCACCTACTGCTGTTCCGGGCCTCATGCATCTGGCCCCGTGTACAGCCGAAAAATGGGCAAGGCGCACCACCTTATTGCACGCTAAGGTTGCGCTGCTGGGGTTCGGTACCTCACGGTGTGGTGCACCTGAGCGATGGCGGCTGATCGTCGGCACGGGCAATTGGACCGATGAAACCTGGTCCCGATCAGCGCAGATCGATTTTTTCTGGTCGACCGAATGGGGTACGCGAGACGAGGCGGCCGAGCAACGTCTGTCGGATGTCAGCGCCGCCTTTGATTTTTTCTCTAGGCTTCTGGATCAGCTTTACGGCGACACTCAATCTAAACTGGCTGCGCAACCGATGGCGACGGAATGGCTTGACGTATGGCGCAAGCTTCTTTCCAAGGCCTCTCGCCGCATTGACTTGCCCCTCCCGCGATTCATTCACACGCTGGACAACTCGATCGCACAGCATGTGCGTTCCAGATTTCCAGCAACAGGTGTCAACACACTTGTTGCGGGTTCTGGATTCTTCGAGCAGGCCACCATGGGTAGTACGGAGCAGCCAGATGTATTGCGCGAACTCGAAAGCTTGGGTAACCCGGGCGCTCGATTTTTGGTTATCAATCGAAAAAGGGCCGGGCAAATTGCCAACTGGGTGGGGAAGCTCAACCTCAAGGATGGGCGGATTGGGCGGTGGCAACTCTGTGATCCACGCGACCCCCTGCAAAAGAAGGTGAAAGATCCTGCGCGTACAGACCTCCACGGCAAATATGTCGCAGGGCTAGGTCCTATTAGGGATGAAGGGCGAGGAAGGTGGAGCGCCAAGATCGGGTTTCTCTATTTGGGCTCCGGTAACTTAACTGTGCGCGGTTACATGGCCGCAGCGCGATTGGGTGGGCGCGGAACCACACCGTTCCCAGGCGCACTTGGCAATGTTGAAGCGGGAGTTGTGCTGGTAGGGCTTGAGAAAAATGGGGACGTATTTAGACGACTGGCCTGTGGCGAATATGTTTCTGGAGTGGTGGTGGAGTCACTCACCGCCGGAGATGGCGAGGACCTGTTCGTACCCAAGGATCCACCGCCGCTTCTTTTTGCCAGAAGCGTTGGGCAGCCGGATGGAGTCTCAGGTCGGCTTGAATTGGAAAGAAGCGCAGTAGTCCGTCGAATGCTTTGGTTTCAGGGACCATGCGGTGAATCACTTGCCGTTGATTCGGATTGCGACAGTGTGCCGTGGACTGTAGCCGGCGTGCCCGCTGTCCTGCGAGTTCGCGACGCTGCCTTTGGCGATTTCGGCCAGGAATGGGAGGTACCCGTCTTCTCTGCTGATGGTTTGTTTTGCAAGCGCGCCGTGCCGCAACTGCCCTTCGCAAGCGTTCTCAAAGCCTTGCTCGAGTTCCCCGCGGTGCCTTCGCATGCGACGGAAGGAGATGATGATGAGAACAGCGAAAGTAGTACCTGGACAGCGCGTCAGCAACAGAAGGCATCCCCCTACCCCCTGCGATCTTACGCATCGATGATCGAAGCAATTGCCAATCGCAATGAGCAAGTGACGCCTGAGGAGTTTCCGTACTGGATGAGTCAGCTACGCGTTTTGCTGCTTGAGCAGGCCAGCAATGCTGATCGAGATGCTGTTCGATCTCTTGGCGTCGACTTATTCCCAGCCCTTATGGAGCCTGGGTTCAAACCCAGATGGCTGGAAAGGAATGCGTCACTTAGCGCTCGATACGATCAAGTAATAGACGAGTTGCGAGCTGGATGGTGCTCGATGCAGGGGGTGAAGTAATGGATTGGAATATGGTACTTAACCGGCTAGCAGATCTACAAGAGATCGGCCCGCTTTGGCGTTCAGGCCAGGACAAGTCAATAGGCTGGTTGCGCTCCCAACTTGCCAAGGAACCGGGAGTCCTCATCGCCGACGAGGTGGGGTTGGGCAAAACACGGCTGGCGGTTGCCGTAGCCGCATGCGTTGCGCGATCGGGCGGGCGTGTCGCAATTGTTATCCCACCAGGTTTGACTTACCAATGGCGCGATGAGGAACTTCCGAGGTTCCTGAAACAAGCCCAAGAGTTGGATTTGCGGGATTTGAAGGGTTGGCAACCCCGAATGCGGCTGCTTAGAAAGTACATGGACTTGTTCCAGGCTGACAAGGGGTTTCCTGTTTCGGATGATGCGGACATCACTTTTATCTCGCATACGTTCGGATTGCCATACACCAGCACGGCCAAGCGCGAGGAACTTTGGGCCCTGCCATTCATGCTGAAAAAAAGATATGTTGGCGGGAACCAAGTCAGGGGCGCCGGGATGCTTGACATCGGAGCGTTCCAGGAACTAGCCGTCCGTTGGCTAGAAGCGCATGGGACCAAGGGGACCCGTGACAAGGTACTGGGGGCACCACTCGGAAAGCTGGCACCTCAAGCCTTTGCCTTAAAGGAAAACGAGAAGCTGTTTGAAGACCTGGTAGGCCAACTTGTGGGAGAGTTTGACCTTTTGATCATCGACGAAGCTCACAAGAACCGCGCAGGCAGCAACATTAGTCAAAGTGAAAAGAGGTCCGAAACAGTTCGTGCCAGCAGGTTGACACGCTTACTAGACAACATCCTCATCCGTCCGGAAGCGCATCGCACTCGTGCCGCGAAAAGGCTGGCACTGACAGCGACCCCTATGGAAATGAATGCGGAGCAGTGGACGACCATCTTCAACCGTCTGGGGCTTGACGTCGCCAGGATTAACACTCTGAGAACTTCCGCAAAGTGCTTCGAGAAGGCGGTCAAGAACGTTCGTGTCGGCTCGGCTTTAGAAATTGCAACCTTGACAAATGCGGCGTCAGAATTCCGAGCGCATCTCGCACCGTTGGTAACACGGAGACTTTGGCGCGACGACCCAGTAGTTCAACGTTACGCACAAGCCACTGGAAGGCAGCGCGTTGCGCACCCTCACCGCGAAACGATAGATGGCATAAAGAAGCTCTCAACGATGCCACAGCGAGATCGTACTTTTCTCGCCTTCACTGAAGTTTTGTCGACGGCCGCGCGCGGTTCTGAAGTGTCTTTTGATATCAAGACAACAGGAACGCGCTTTTCTCAGGCGCTTCCAATCAGATCGGAAAGTCCTCACGTTCACGCGGCAAACGATGGTGATAGTGCGAAGTCAATGCGAATTGCCTACTGGCAACGAAAAATCAGCGAACTCAACCACGAATTCGCTGACGTCTCCGCGCGTGATCGATGGTCACTGCAATGGCACCCACGTGTGCGCTATGCGGTCGATCTTGTAGAGGACCTGGCGAAGACTGGACGTAAGGTGCTTGTGTTTGGCGAGTTTATCGAGTCACTCAGAGCGCTGGAGCGGTCACTTAACATTCGCCACTACTTGCGCCACATTAGGGAGGGCCATTCGATTCCGCTGCCTCGGGACGTTTCTGTGGATGATCCCGATTTGCTACGGTGGTTGAAGGATCCTGGACTGCAGGTAGACCTTGCCGGGCACGGCGACTTTGATGCCTATGTCCGAAAGATGAATAGGACATACGAAAGTGATCGTGCCCACCTGCGCGACCTGTGCAGGGATGCGGTTGAGAAGCACTGCGGGTTAGATCCACTTCAGCCTTTATCCAGAGATACCCTGGTGACATGGCTCGTGCAACAGTTATGTAGTCAGAATCTGTTATGGGCCGTTGGCGACGCCCAGGGCAAAGGGCATGCCTACGAGACGGCGTTGAGCCTGTTGCACAGTATTCATGATCCTGATCCGCCATCGGAAGATGAAGAGAACGCCGGCACGGCGACTGCTGTCACCTGGAACAGAATCATCGAGCAACTGAGCGAAGACCTGCAAAGGGACGCCAACGGCTTTGTATTTCGCATGAGTCCTTTCGCGCAACTACTTATCGGCGACACCAAGCCAGCAACACGTCGCGCGCGCCAGGGAGCCTTCAACAATAGCAACCTCAATCCGCAAGTGTTGATAGGCCAATCGGACGTCATGAGCGAAGGCTTGAATTTGCACCTAGCCTGCCGTGACGTAGTACTTTTTCACCTCGACTGGAATCCCGGAAGAATTGAGCAGCAAATTGGTCGCGTAGATCGTCAGGGGAGCGACTGGATGGTTGCATGTAATTCGGCGCTGGAAAAGGGACTGCCACTCCCTACCATCAATGTGCATACGATTGCGATTGAGGGCACATACGACGACCTTCGGACCGCCGTCGTCACCGAACGCGCCCAAGTACTCCGATCGCAGTTATTTGGCGAGATCGTTCCTGCCGCCCAACTAGCAACCCTCAGCCAAGAAGCGCAGCATGAAATTGGAAAGATAGACATTGATTTTCGACCGCCGACGCCGTTGGGCGCATGATGGATCGTAGGGAGTGCCTCCTCGTAGGGCACGCCAAATTTTGCAGCAGCTTAGCGCGGCAGCGCCGAGTTTTCCCCCAACGCACCGTGGAGAAACACTGCGGCGTACTGAACAACTGATTGTGCTGTCCGCATAAGGCTGATGGCTTTAGGGTTGATGTGATACCACCCACTTCGCAAGCGCGCGCCATGGATTTTTAACGTTCCTCACCTTCACTAATTCAAGCGTTCTAGCATTCAAACCAAGCTCCAACATCCGACTAATAGGCCCACTTTGCTGGGGTGTGAGACAGGCAAGATGGCCAAAGACGATCACCGCTTCACGAGCACGCGACATCGCTACGTTCAATCGATGCCGGTCTAGTAGGAACTGCACTGGCCCTCTACTGCGCGTCATAAGCAAAATTACCATGTCGGCTTCACTGCCCTGAACTGCATCGACTGTGGTTGCTTTTACTGAAAAGGCATACCGCATGTCCCGCATCGCGCGCGCAACTGCTTGACGCTGTGCTTCGTACGGACAGACGACCAGCACACTACGTACGGCTTCCTGCTTGTTTTGATCAAGGCTCTCCAGCAACGCCATGAGTGCCTCACGTTCGGCCGGGTTCTCCTGCGAACTGGTGCCCTGGGCCTTACGATGGCTATAGCACGTCATGCCCGAGAAATCGAGAAACATGACGCGACTGCGTGTCAAAGTCCATGTACCACCGGTACGGGCTGACGTGAGCTTGCCGTCGTAGAAGAGCTCGCTTACCAGATTTCCTATGTCTGAGTGCATGCGGTGCTGCCGGGTCAGCATGCCTTTCTTGTCTGCCGTAAGCTGTTCGAAAATTTGTTGGAAGGTATTTTTCTCCAGCAATTCCTGCACCTCCTTAAAAGGAAGACGGTAGGGAATTTCCGGGTTCAACGATTCAGGTGTGATGGTCGGTGGCAGCTGATTGTGGTCGCCCACCATCACGATACGGCGCGCCACCGAACAGGGAATCATCAGTTCCGCTCCGAATGCCTTTCCAGCTTCGTCGATAATGGCTATATCGAATTTCCGCTCCCAAAGCCCGTAATCACGGCGCGCCATTCCAATGCACGTAGCTGCATGGAAATGACGAGGGCCGAGCAACCATTTGGCCGCAGCCTCGCGTCCCTGACGGGTGCGCAGCACTTCCGCCCAGCGCTGGCCAGGCCCCTGGCTGGTGTCCACGTCACGCTTATCCGGGTAGAGGTCTTTCAGCAACTGCACGTGCCACACGTCCTGCAGGCCACTACCTTCGATACGCTCGGGCGACGCATAGCGCACGCTGTGCACGGATAGCCATTGCGCGCGTTGTAGCAGATCGACCAGCAGCTTGGTAACCGCCACGTGGGTGGGCGCGGAAATAAGCACTGTCGGCCAAGTATCCTCGGCGTCTTGGGGAAAGATGGATAGCAGCCACTTGACCAACATGGTTGTCTTGCCGGTGCCCGGAGGTCCCCAGATGGCGACAAGCTCCGCCTCCGACGCCAGCAGCTGTTCGACCGCGCGGGTGCCCATAGCGTGGGTCGGCACTGGCTCACCTGACAGTCCCAGCAGCGTTTCGTGGACGACGGGCGACACAAAGCGGCCCGCGATTGTCCGCTCCAGCGCGCGGGACAGGGTTTGCTGTTGGGAGCCTTCGCCCGCAATCTCTAGCCTTCGGACGTCGCTCGGCGCTATGTCCTTAACTGACGCCGTGGGTGAGATCAACAGCTCCAACCTTAGCAGACTCATGCGCTGGTCTATCCAAGAGACCGTCTTGACCGCAAACTCCGCAACCTGAGTGCATGCACGCAGCCGGCACTCGGCCGGCGTATTGATCGCCTGCTCGATCCATGGCGGGGTGGCACCGCCGACCAGCAAAACCGTCAGCACACGGCCGCCTGACTGGTAACCGGTGACGACCACGCCGACCGAGCCATTGCTGCGCAGATGTTCCTCCTGGTCAAGGTAGATCATCGACAGCTTGCGCAATCGCAGCGCAGTGCGCCGCTGCGAAACCTGGTCGCGTCGGGTACCCAGCTCCTGGCGGATGGCGCCGAGAAAAGTACTAAATTGTCCTAAGTCCAGTGCCTCTTCGTCAGGTGTGCCACGAACAAAAGCGCTGAGTTGGGCGTGAATCTTGATAGATATCTCTGCTACGTCAGCGTCCAGCCGCACCTCTTGGAGGTCGAACGCGTTCGACTTCAGGTTGGCGGTGGTTTCCAATGTCACATTGCCTAGCGAGAACGCCAGTTGCCCCGATGGCAACAAGTGCACCCGCCACGGCGAGTCGGAGTCGGGAATGGCATCGAGTTGCTCAACAACCTGCGCCAGCAAAGGCAACTGGTGGTCGCTCACTGCCAGCGGGATAGATGTCCATCGGGTGCGGCTGCCCTCAACGTGCGGGTGCAGACGTACGCGAAGCGGCGTGTCACTGCTGGCGCGACGAATATCATCGAGCGTCCACAATTCGGGGTACACCTCGATCTCCGCGTCGACCTGGATCGATTCGTGTTTCGCTCCGTGGCCGAGCGGCAACATCAGCGCGATTCCGTCCGTTTCGAGATGAAGACCTTCTCGGTCCCGCCGCTTCACCACAGCAGTGAGTGTTTCGTGTCCGTCCGACAGATTGGCGTCCATCAGTGCGGCCTTGGAAGTGGAGAGAATGACGGTACGCTTTCGGTGGTCTACCTCCACTACGGCATACCGGCCCGGGCCAATCGCCTCTCCCTTCGATTTTCTAACGGTGTAACCATGCAGGACCGCTGCATCGCGATCTTGTGAGTCAAGCTGCACAATGCCGCCCTCGCGCGGAAAGTTGAGTGGCAACTGGAGGGCAGTGGCTGATGGCAACACGTCGAACCGGTCCGCCGCGATGGTGTCCAGATTAGCGGCAGCCACGTCCAGCCAAGCGAGCTCTGCCCTGATTTGGCCGAGTGCCATCTCGAGTTCCAGTGTGGCTCGCTGCAAGGTGGTGCCTTCGCGTGCGCCGAAGCGAGTGTCCTTGATGGAACGCGCATGGGCCAGCGCTTGAGTCAGATCGGCATCGACCTCTTGGCGCATCTTCACTTCAACAGTGATCAGCGATTTCAGGTCTGCTATGTAAGGCGCGGCAAGCTGCTTCCGGCCCGCGGCATCCGCGCCAAGGATGGTCTTGTAATCTTCTTCTAGTGCCTGGATTTGTGCACGGACCTCGGCGGTGCGCTGCTCGTTCCACCACGAGATCGCTGTCCCCGTGAGGCTGATGCCGGCGCAGATGAGGGAGAACAGCATCCGGCGCTGACTACTTCAGCTTGACCAGCATTTCCCCTAGGGCGAGCAGCTTGTCTTCGAGTTTCCCCTGACGCTGCGAATCCATGTCGGTGCCCCGAAAAGACCGCAAGAGCTCATCGAACAGTTCGAACAGCTTTTGCTGACTGTCCCTCAGGTACTGCAGCTCGGCCATGCGAGTCATGCTCTGGACCTTCTGCTCGTGCAAGCTGACCTCGGCGGTCCTGAACCCGGCCTCTGCGACCGCGACCTTCCCCTCCCACTCCAGTGCGGTCGCTTTCAGATTGGGAATCGATTTGAGCAAATCAACGACGGCCCTGAAAGTAACGAGGCTTTCCTTAATGACGTCCATTTTCTTAAGCGCCATCGCTTCGGAGATGACGGATTCAGATGAACTCTTCTTGACTGGGAGGTTGATCTTTAGCTTGGACGCCATTTCCTTGGTCCCTTTCAGTTGATTGATTCTTTGTAGATTCCCAGCGCACGCTGGAATTTTTGCCAACTCGCGTCTAGCCGGTCGGCATGCGAGTCGAACTCTTCCAGCTTCGGCAGATCCTGCTGGCGCATCGCGTCGAGATCAGCCCACGCCTGGCGCGTGGCGTTGACGCAGATGATCACAAGCGCCTCCAGCCGTTTTTGCATGTCCTTGTTTTGCTCGAGTTCAGCGCGCGCCACCTTCAGCTGCAGCGTAAGCTCTTCGCGCTCTAGGCGCAGCCGCTCCCGTTCGAGTGGCAGCAGCTTTCGCAACCCATCGAGGTCCGCAACGCTGGCTCGGTAGTTCACATACGACTCGATCGCGGTGGCCACAGAAGCGACCGCTTCGAGCACCATTAACGCCGGGTTGGCCTTGGCGCCGGCTTTTTTCAGCCCCCTCTTCCAGCCGTACTTAGCAATCTGCAGGGCGAGGTCAGCCCCCAACTCCAATGCATGGTGCGGCACGCGGGCGCTCATACCCTAATACCCGCGGACACCCAAGCGTTGGCAGTGAGGGTACCGGTCAGACCGAGATCGGCCGCCATCGGAATCTCCGGGAAACCAGTTCCCTGCCTGCGGACCAACCGCACTTTGTCTGGATCGCGCAACTGCCAGCATGTGCGGGTCCATGGCTCGAAATATAGGGTGCGCGGCACTTGGGCAAGGGTTTCCGGGGTCTGCGCGGCCAGCCGCACCAGAACAACCTGCCTGCAGCATTCCACATCACCATGAGGCCGAAAATGGGTCTTGCCGACGGCGTCGAACGCCAGCCACATGCCGGCGAACACCCAGTGCTCTGGCACCTGCAGCCAAACCGTCCGCCAAGGGCTGCCGCTTTCTCGCCGCAGGCTCAGCGTGAGCTCAGGCTGGGACTGCAAACCCGCGATCATGCCTGCCTTGCCGTCTGCCTGTGCGCAGACAAGCAGCTGGCTCGGCAATCCATGATCGCTGGCACGTGTGAAGAGCTCTTCGGCCGGTCGGCTGCTGGCAGGGCGAGGCCACTCGGCAGGATAGTCGCGGGCCGGTCCTTGTGGTGCGCGTTGATATTGCTCTTGCACTGGCGCGGCACTCACAAACAGGCCTCGTACTGGGTTGGCGTTGGCGTCCCGGGCCATGCGAAGAGCCTGAGCGATTTTTCGACCCCTGCCTGTCGGCTTGCTGCCGCCAGCCAAGCCCATCGACGCAAGCGCGCCTAGGACGGCGTCAAGAGTGGCCGGCGGAAGGCCAGTGACTTTTCCGATCTCGCTCAGGGTCCGCCCTTCTTCCAGTTCTTCCAGTACGTGCAGCACCACCGCGTCGCAACCCTTGGGTACGCGGGCCTGTGCCCATAGGCGAAAAGTTTGAGCGCTAAATGGCATTTCGACCAGCTGGGATTGGGGGCGGGGAGTGGACGCACGGATGCTGGCGACGATATGGGCACGCATGCTCTTACGCTTGTCAGTCAGCCATCCGTCCGGCTGGACCAGGCGGGTGATCTTCGCCTTATGCCAGGTGTGAAGGCGTACGGCCTCGTGTGGACTGCGCAGGCTAGCCCATGAGAGTTCTCTAAGAGGCACGATCACGGGGGCGCCTTGGTATTCCATTTCGGCAGATTGTTTGGCGATGTATTTGATCTCTGATTCGAATTCATGACCCAAACACATTGTCGACATCGCCAAACGGACGCGGGCTTCTGGTACAGCTACGAGGCTGACGATCCATTGACCCAAGTTTCTGGGGTTGGGCTCAATTAAGACGAACTCGACTGCGTCGCCAACAGTTAGGACCTGTGACACGTCTTCGACGAACTGATCGGAAATCCCTCCCGCAAAAACGATCGCGCGAAAGCCCGGGCTATCAATTTCGGCAAGTTTTTTCCTAACAGCTCGAATTTTGCCGCTATAGATTGCGCCAGCGACTAGCGCGCGTGAATGGGTCCTATCGTAGGCGTGACTTGAAGCGCCCTCTGAATTGCTTGCATCAGACTGCCCAGATTCGGTGCCGAAGAGCGTTGAAAACAGATCTGCCAAAAATCCCATCGACGCCCCAGCTGCGATTTAACTGATGTGAAAGCTTAGAGGAGCATGCCAGAGATGTCCATAAGCGCAATCCCGTTCTGCGCATTTGCTACCCTATGTGCTCAGAGAGTGAAAACCATGAACGAAATAGTCTGCCCACATTGCGGTAAGGCTTTCAAGATTGATGAGGCCGGCTACGCCCACATCCTCAAACAGGTGCGTGACAAAGACTTCGAGCATCAGCTGCACGAGCGGCTGGAACTCGCCGAGCGCGACAAACAGAGCGCTGTGGAACTTGCCCGCGCCCAACTGATGGCGGAGTTACAAAAGCAGGGTGCAAAGAGGGAAGCAGAAATCCAACGGCTCAAGGCCCAGGTAGATGCCGGCGATGTGGCCCGCCAGCTGGCTGTGGCACAAGCGCTCGTCGATATTGAAAAGCAAAGAGACGCTTTGGCCAGGGAACTGGACAAATCCCGCCAAGAGACCCAGACAGTTCGGCAACTTGCCGAAGTCCATCGCATGGCTGACTTGCAGAAAGCCGCCGCTGCTAAAGACGGCGAAATCCAGAGCCTCAATGCCCGGCTGGCAGAGGTGGAACTGTCACAAAGACTCGCCATAACCGAGGCGCTCGCCGCTGTCGAGAAGCAACGTGACGAACTGCAGGCCAGTCTGGCTCAATCCCGCCTGGAAAAGCACTTGGCCGAGCAATCTCTCAAAGAACGCTACGAAGTCCAGATCAAGGACCGCGATGATGCCATCGAACGTTTGCGTGACATGAAGGCTCGTTTGTCTACCAAGATGGTGGGCGAAACGCTGGAACAGCACTGCGAAACTGAATTCAACCGTATCCGCGCCACCGCCTTTCCTCGGGCGTACTTCGAAAAGGACAACGACGCAAGCACCGGCAGCAAAGGCGACTACATCTTCCGTGACACCGATGAGTCGGGCACCGAGATCGTTTCTATTATGTTCGAGATGAAGAACGAGAGCGACGCGACGGCCACGAAGAAGCGCAACGAGGACTTCCTGAAGGAGTTGGACAAGGACCGCACGGGGAAGGGCTGCGAGTACGCGGTCCTGGTCTCTCTATTGGAACCTGACAGCGAGCTCTACAACACCGGTATCGTCGACATGTTCCACCGCTACCCCAAGATGTACGTGGTGCGCCCGCAATTTTTCATTCCCATCATCACGCTGCTGCGCAACGCCGCGATGAATGCCGTCAAGTACAAGACGGAGCTTGCCTTGGTGAAAGCCCAGAACATTGATATCACAAACTTTGAGAACGAACTAGAAGGCTTCAAAACGGCATTTTCCAGGAACTACGACCTGGCCTCACGACGATTCCAGACTGCGATTGAGGAAATTGACAAGTCCATCGATCACCTGCAGAAGACCAAGGAGGCATTGCTGGGTACCGATCGCAACCTACGCTTGGCCAATGACAAGGCGCAGGACGTGACTCTCAAGAAGCTAACTAAAGGCAACCCGACCATGGCTGCTAAGTTCGCAGAACTAAAAAATGGTGGCCCGACGGCTGCGGACTGAAATCTCATTTGTTATCTTTGGGCAGTGGTTCTTACTGGTGAGCGACGAACCCCGGTGACCTCATGATCACTGGTCACGTCCAGCTCTGGATGACTACTTTGCTGGTCGCTAGCAGCCGCGCCTTCACTGGTCTTAGGCACGGCCGTCCCGGGTCACTGCAGACCTCCTCATGGAGACGGCGGAAGAAGAGTCGTGCGGCAACAGGCGCGATGAGCGGGCTACAGCCCGGCGCTGACCAAATCCCGGAGGAGCGCGGCCCCGAGCTGCACCCGATCCATCGTGTCTAGCTGGCGCCCGCCCACCGTGACCTGCGGGAGCTTCAAGCAATTATCTGCCCCGATCGCATGCGCCTCACACACGCGAGAGAATGCTTCCGCGTGCTGCGCCGCAGCCGGCGCGCGGAGCAGGAGCCCGTCCGGTACCACCTGCATATCAGTTCCGCTCTTCACGAGCCGCATCCAGCGTGGCTCCGTCTCGTAGCCCGTGAACCTTGGCTCGCCGGACAAGTGCGGAACCAACCCTTGGACGGCCGTCTGGGCTACGCCGCTCTGCTGTCGAATTGCAGTGAGATAGGGGTCCCGGTAGTAGCTGCTCATCGCCTTCTTATCGAGCATGCACACGCTGTAGCCGAGCGCGCCGGTCGCGGAGGCGTAGATCCCTGAGCGTCCCGCTCGCATCTCGGGGTAGCGGACAAAGTACCAGCGCCAGTCCAGCCCTTTCGCATGGTCCGTCTTCTCCAGCCACGCCTGAGTGAAGGCAATGAGTGCCGACCGCACATCTCCCTCGCGCTCAGCGATGACGTCCAGAACGCGCCCGAGCGCATCACGAACGCCTGCTAGATGAGCGCGGCTGGAGCCCGTGAGAATCTCCTCACGCCATTGCGCGAGATCCACGCTGGACCCGAGTTGCATGAAGCGGTGGTTGATGCGCAGTGAGTAGTCGCCGGCAGCAAGCAACGCTCCGGTCAGGAGAGGCAGGTTCGCCTCGGCGAACAGCTCGTGGAAGGCTCGTGCGCGACGATCGAAGTTCGCCACGTCGAGATCGAAGGCGGCGAGACCGCCACGCAGCAGCGGGTGGTCTTCGAGGTGGAACAGGGAGCGCTCAAGTGCGGGTTCTTTCCCGAGCATCTCGGTTTTCAATTTCTCCTCCGCCACCTGGGCCTGGTTGAAGGTCTCGATGTCGTCGAGGGCTCCCTCGACGATGAGTTGGCGGACGTCAGCGAGGAGCGCCGGCATCTTGTCAGCGCGAATCTCGTTGCCGGACGCTTCGATCAGGTTGCGCAACACCCGAAGGCGTCGCGAGAACTTAGCAGTGTCGTGCAGCCGGTGAAGCAGGACAGCGTAGAGCAGAAGTGTGCGCGGCGCGCTGCGCCGAACCTGGCCCGAACAGCACTCGGCGAACAGGTTGACCGTGCCTCCCTGAGGACCGAATAGGACAACCTTGCTCGTATCGTCCGAATCGAGCTCGGCAGGCGCTAGCGAGAAGATCGCCGAGAACAGGGCCTCGATGTCCGTTTCGACCCACGCATCAAAGGATCGGATTAGGAAGTCCACGTGTCTTGCGGCCTTCTCGTTCTGCGTGCCGTACACGCGCTCGGCCAGGTCCTCCAAATCACCCTCAGGAAGTCGCTCATCGTGCCACTCACACACGTCGGTGATGAACTGGAGGTACCGCAGAAATTCGTCATCGAAGATGTCGTCGCTGCCTCGGAAGGGCCACAGCAGGTCAGCCCAAACGCCATCGATCTTCTGAGCGAACTCCTCGACGCGGTCCGGACAGGAGTGCTCCAGCATCTGCTCGAACCTCGCCTTGAAGTTCTCGAAGGGCGTGAGGGGCTTCCCGCGCGAGTTCATCTTGATGTAGAGGTCCTCACTCAGCCCCATCTTCTCTATTGGTAGCAGGTGGAACGATATGCCCGGCGCGTCAGCGTCCACAAGTCGCGCCCACGCGCCGACGAAGTCGACGCCAGCGAATCGCTCGTCGATCGCCTCGAGCATCACGAGCATCGACTGGATCGTCGGATCGTGCTGCCAGGTGTGAAGAAACCAGGGCTGGTCCTCAAACCACGGGCGCAGTTTGGCGTCCGCCGTTGGGCTGGACTCTACGAGGCACTCGCAGAAGCGTCGTGCGCTGGGACGCGTGGCGTACTCGAAGCGTTTCCAGCCGGATTCCTGCTCCAGGCTTCCCGCGCGCCACGCGAGGTACCAGTGCAGGAGGAACAGGGTGGTCAGACGCTGCTGGCCGTCGAGCGGGCGCAGCGTCCCGCCAACGACGTCGCCATAGACGAAGTCGAGGCTGATGGGCGTCTTCGTGGTTAGTGCGTCGTGCAGAGCGTCGAGGAAGTTGGCGCGGATGCGCGCGACGGTGCCGCTGTCCCGGCCTTGCGCGTAGTCACGCTGGATGATCGGGATCTCGATGCGTTGCACGGCGGGCGCGTCTTCCGCCTGGCGACCGAACAGGCCATTGTAGGATGTGACGTAGCTCTTCATGGTGCTGGAGCCTCAGGGTTGAGGTACGCGCCCACGCCGCCGTTGGTCGACAGGATCGCGCTCAAATAGGCATCGCGGTCCTGCGTGCTCCAGAAGTGGATCTGCAGGCCGTCAGCGTCCGTGTAGTACTTGAGAAAGACTTGCCGCGTGCAGATGGGGATGTAGCCACCCCGGCGGTCCAGCTCGATAATTCGTCGCCGCTTGACCTCGAACACCGCGTTGCTCAGAGCACTGTTGTGACCGCTCGTGATGAGCGCGAGGTTCGACACGGAGTGAACGGAGTGGGTGGCCGCCGAGCTTGAAGCGTCTGTGATCGTGAAGGCCGCTGTGATGTCGCGCGCGAGCACTTGGAACGCCTGGCGATCGAGCTTGTCGCCAACCTCGTCGATCCTGCGAAGGAGGGCATCTCGCTGCGCTTCATCGACCGACGGCAGGTCAGCGAGTGCGTCACGGTGAAGCCTGAGCCACTCCTTCCACTGCTCGGCCTTGGTGAGGACTTCGGCATGTTGCGCGTGGATATGCTCGAGGGACCACGCCTGGCGGCGATGCGTGCGGAACGAGTAGCGCTCGGTGGAGTCCTTCATCCGCCGCACCGTCTCGACGTTCATCAACAATAGAACTCGCTCGCACTTCTGCCGGTCGGACTCGTAGCTGAGCGCGCTCACGTCCGATGGCGCGAGGTTCAGCGTCTCGCGAATGCGAGCGTCAAGGACCTCCTCGAACTTGCTCTTCGTCATACCGACCGCGAGCGTGACGAGATCGCCGAAGCGCCCCCCCTGCGTCACGAGGTAGCCGATCTTGTGGTAGTGGTCGCGATTCTCGTACCAGCCGAGTACGCGCGCGTGGAGCTGCACCACGTCGTTCCAGATCGTCTCGGGCTTGCTCCGCTCAACCTTCTCTCGAAGGACGTCGAAGGTGTGAAATCTGGGTCGCGCTCGACCGCGAGGGCCACCGGCGAGCGTGTCGAGCAGCAGCGTGATCCTCGTGGGAGTGTCGGATGCCGATGCATCGGCAACAAAAGCCCAGACGTCTGGATGCTGGAGGTCGCGCTCGATACCGTCCCACTGCGCGGCGATCTCGTGCGTCCGCTCCGTCTTGTCAGCACCGCCACGACTGCGCGAGAGCAAGAGCGCCTTGAACAGCTCTGCGTCGGTGAGCGGAATGCGGCCCACGTTCAGGCGTGTGAAGAGCGTCGTCGAGTCGAGGCCCTTCGGTGCCTCGTACCAGATCACGCGAACGCGCTTGCAGAGGTAGCGGAAGACGTCGTCGGCGACCTCTTGCCTCTTGATTGGCGTCGGTCCCTTCAGATCGAACCATCCCTGGATGCAGGTGTACGCGGCGTGCAGGTGGAAGAAGTCGATGTTGTCGTCGGCGAGCGAAGGGTCTGGGGCTTGAAGGTAGTCTTTGCTCTTCGGCCTTGTGTCGTACGTGAGCGAGTACTGCGGGCCGACATTCTTGAGCCCCACTCGCTGCATGTAGATGAAGATCAGGTACAGCGTCGTAAGGCGCTGCTGGCCGTCGACAAGTTCCCACGCGTCCTCAGCGTCTCGCTTCACGACGACCGGCTGGAGGCTGTAGTCCTTGTCGCCGTTCTCCCAGATGTCGTTGAGGAGCCGCTCGACCTCGAGCTTCCCCCAGCGGTAGCCACGCTGGTATCGCGGGACGCGGAACAAGCCCGCAATGTCGCCAACGAGCTTCAGCTCGAGTAGCGCACCGTTGGTGGTCTCGTCAGGCAAGTAACCCCTCCTCTTATCGAAACGTCGCGTCGTGATGGCCCCTACGATACCAGCTTGCGGTGTGGAGCCACGCGCCGGGGTGTGTTGGTCGAGGACCTGGGGCAGGCCTACCTGGCCGAGCCGAAGGGTGAGGAGGCGCGCAACCGTTCGAGACTGGTTGCGCGCTGCCGCGCGGGTCTGTCTATGCCACAGGCGGAGATCGGGTGCCCCGCGATTTCAATAGACGCCATAGACTCCTGACCTAGTAATTGCTTGGTAACCTGATTGCAGGTGTCTCAGCTTTCTGTCGGTCATTACAGGCTCCCGCGGCGTTATTCATCAGCGTGCTGGTCCACCCGGGTTTAACTCCAAGCCCCGCTTCGCCGTCCCGCTGCAAACCGTCCCGGCGGCGTTGCAGACATAGCGGTCCCCATTTCTGCGAATCTCCAGCACCATCGGGGTGCCCTTCTCGACCACCAGTGTCTTGCTCAGTGGGTAGTACCCGGTCTCGGTTTCAACCAGGGTCTTGCGCCCCTCTCCGGTCACCGACAAAGCCTTGCCGATCGGCTGTCGGCTCCTGACCTGGCCACCCAACCAACCGTCGTAGAGCTGGTACCCGAGCATGACCAAGGTCAACCCGAACATGAGCCCGATAAACCAGTGACGTGGCGGCCGCTTTGCCGCTGGCGTGGGCACAAACGATGACTCAAACATGGCACAGCCCCCAAAGTGACTCGATGCGCAGATTGGCCAGACGCACAGCGGTGCCGATGCGTGCAATCTGGTCGGGGTCACAGTCGTGGGCGTTCAGAACGCCCATCGCAGCACCTAGCGTTTCGCCCACCGCGTTGTTGCGATTGCGAAGCAGGTGAAAGGCATCGGCCAACACCAGGTACCGGGCATCGCGCACTTGTTTGGGCTCCTTGGCGTGCGTGTCATTGATCTTGCGCTGGAATATATCCGTGCACTGGAAAAGTCCACAAGAAAAGGTGAAGGCCCCCACCCATGCCAGCGGCTTTTCATGGGGCAGGAGCAAGGCCGATCCATGAGCCTGCTTCCCGGCCTGCCAGGCCAGATCAAAGGGAAGGTAGCTTTGGCTGTTTTGGCCGTCTTGAACCTCCATGGCACGCATGTACGACGACACCACGCCCGGGTCTTCGAACACGGCGCCGAGGAACAGGTTCAAGTCCTCCCCGGGCAGGATGGGCAGCGTCCTCTGGATGTACCGTTTCAGCTCTTCAATCTGGGCTGGCGTGAAGTCGTCACCTTCGAGCGGCGTGGACAGCAACGACTGCAAGGGCGGCGTGATCGGTGTGGTGCTCTTGCGCTGGCTGTGGACGTTGCGACGGTAGGGGCTGCGGGCATTGACGAAGGGCACGGATACAGACAAAGGGGTGTTCATTGGATCTCCTTGAAGTATTCGGGTGATGGAATGGAACGTGCGGGCAAAGCCTTCCCCACACCGCCCAGCGAGTCGCTTTGGCGGTGGGTTCTGACCAGAAGAAGAATCAGTGCGGCCGGTGGGCGAGTCGGTGGGTTTTCACCGAGGTCGGCACCAGCCTTGCCCATGCCGGCGGCGGCTGGGCCCGGCTGGCTGCATCAACTGACCAGGTCTCGCTGTCGCCGCCGGGCTGCGGTGCGGGGGCGCTGCCTTTGCCGCCCCGGATTCCTCGCAGCTTCGGTACAGGCAACGGGAGCCGTGGGGTACCGGGCAGGTAGACACTGGAATGTGCGCCCTGCTCCGTCTCGACCAGGTTGCCTTGCGACAGGCGACTGGCCAGCAAGCGCTCCATGGCCGATCCGTCCTGGCGCGTGAGGTTGGGAACGTAACGGCTGTACACACGGAACAGCATTTCGGTACTGGTGTGGCCCAACTGGCGGGCAATCCATTCAGGCGCTTCTCCCGAAGCCAGCCACAGGGTGGCTGCGGTATGGCGCATCTGATACGGGCGGCGCTCGTTCAGGCCTAGGTGACGAAGCAGCGGGTACCAGACCCGGTCTGAGAAGTTCTTGTTGTCCAGGGGCTGACCGAGTTGGTTGCAGAACACGTATTCAGACAGCTTGGCGGTGGCTTTGTACTGCTCCCGCAGGGCCTCGAACACCGGCTGGCTCATCTGGATGTCGCGCTGGCTGCCGTCTGTCTTGGTGTAGTCGTCCTCGCCGAGGACGAAGGTCTCGCGCACCAGGATCAGTCGGCGCTCGAAGTCGATGTACTTCCATTTGAGGCCGTGAATTTCTCCGGTACGCATCCCTGTGAAGAAGCGCACCACGAAGTAGTTCTTGTAGTCCGCCCGCACGGTAGCCAGGATGCTTTGCACTTCAGTAAGGCTGAACGGATCGACGTCGGTGCGACGCACACGCAAGCGCTTGACGTTGGCGCCCGGACTGTTGAAGTCGAACCGCTCGGCAGCCTCCGCCAGGATTTGACACAGGATCCCGACGATTTCGTTGATGCGCTTGGCTGACAGGGATTTGTCACCCCGGCCAGGTCCTTCAGCCAAAGATGCCCGGTAGAGCAGGATGTCTGACTTGGTGATCTGACCCACGTGCTTGCTGCCGAAGTGGGGGATCAGACGGCCGTTCAATGTGGAGAGCAGTGATCGGATGTGGCTGCGCCGCCACTCGATGCTGCGCTCTTGCATCCAGGTGTCGACAAAGGCTTTGAACAGCGGCGTGGGCGCCACGGCGGCAGCGGGGGCTGGCTGTATTTGTATTGCGACCGGCACGGGCTGTACGACTTCCGCAGGCACCGGACTGGGCAGGCGCTTCAACGCCTTGCTGTTGGGAAAGTACACCTCGTACTTGAACGTGCCGGCCTCGATCTCGGATTCGATCTTGGCGAGGACTTTTTCGAGCTTCTTGCGGTTAGCGGGCGTGTCGGCAAGTGCGGTGTATTCCCTGCAGCGCTTTCCGTTGAACCTGAAGTCAATGAAAAGAGCATCAGTAGCGTCTGAAAGTCGAATGCTACCCATGGAGCATCCCCCCGTTGGCCATCGGGATGCCGACCATGCCGATCGGACGATCTATGGAAGCCTTCTCCATATCGCGCTGGATTGCCTCCCACTTGTACAAAATCTTGCGCCCACCAAACGGGCGGAAATAGTGAATTCCTTCGAGCAAGACGCTGTCTTTGAGTCGCTCACGAATAGTTCGCGCGTCGTACTTGATCCGGGCAGAGAGCTCTTCTGTCGTCAGCAGTTCGTTCGTCATGTCAGTCCTTTCATGCGTGTCAGCTAGATTGCTAGACGTCTTTATTGTATGTCGCACAAAGTGACTGTCAAGCTGTCTAGCAATAAATCGTCGTTACCGCATAAAATCGGCTGCATCAAAAAGTTATGAGCCGCAATCAGTTAAACATTCGGGTGAGCGATGAGCTTGAACAGCTCATCGACAAGAAGCGCATCGAGCTGGCCGCGACGATGAAAGTCATCCCGACGCGGTCAGACGTGGTCAGGTACGCCCTGGAGAATTACCTGGGCGCGTCAATTGCTGAAACGGATGCTGATCGACGAAAGAGTTCGGCGGTCGCAACTCACCGGCGCAAGACCAGTTCTTAGCCGACTCCGCGGACGTCTCTCAGGCGAGAGGGCGCAGCGTTACCGATTACTGTCAACGCCTACCCTGGCGTCAAACTCCCTCATCCGTCCTTGTTGCTCAATGAAGGTTCGAGCAACGCAAGATTCAGAACTTCACAGCTGACGCGCGGGTTCACACATCCGCAATAGCTGCGATCGAAGTTCTCCCGCCGATCCTGTCAGGTCCACCGTCGCAAATCGGATGCCATGGCCCTGGATGACCACCGTCTCATCAACTGCTTCGCCGATGGAAGGGTGAAGCAGCAAGCCACTGGCGCAAACCGCAAGCGGATCGCCGCGCCCTACCTGGGATCGCAGGTAGGCGTAGATCTGGTACACGTACCCGCTGCGCAGCGTCTCCTCTCGATACCAGCCGCTCGTCACGATCGACGTGAACTTGGTGTCGATGACGATTCGCCGGCCGGAAGGCGCATGGTCGAGCACCACGTCGGTTCGCATCGTCGGCAAGATCTTGTCGATTCCCGATGACTTCTGTTCGATCTGCCAGCCCAGCGTACCGCCACACCGAACACGCCATCCCTGCGGTTGCAGTGCCACGTCATAGAAGCCGCCTACGGCCTTCTCGAACAGTCGCCGGACCCAGGTGACCTCGCGATCCGGCAGAGTCAACACGTTCGTCCCGGCCATCTCAGTTGGCAAGGCAAGATCAAAAGCCAGCTTCGCCGCAGCCACCATGAATCTGTCATCTGCGTCGTTGCGGCCAAAGCGATCGGTGCTCATCTGTGCGCGAGTGGGTGCATCGCCGGAGACACCCATGGCCTTCATGCCGCTGGCAAGTGAGCGGCAACGATGAGACACGTCTTCCCTTTGCACAATTCTGGAGATGGTCTCCAGTGCCGCACGGACAAAGCGATTGCGTGGCGTGTCGATGGTCAGCTCATCAAATCGACAGGCCACCAAGCCACGATCCAGCAATCGATGCCGCTCCGTATTCAGGACATCAATCCGCCCGCGCACGCGGTTGAGGACCGCATCCCGAGAACGGTAGCCCAGATTGAGGCGGCGGCGCTGCCGGACTTCGACCGCGTGGGCCAGGATCTCGGCGACCAGATCGGGGAGATCGTCAGGGTTGTCCTCAAGGCCAACATTGCCGATGCCGCGAGTGCGGAACAAGTCCGACGCATACAGCATCAGCAGCCACAGATTGCGCACCGGAATACGTCCGATGTAGCCATCTGCGTCGACCGACGCGCTCTCGACTTGCTCCACGACCACACCCATCACCAGCCCTGAAGCAGCCGGGCACACGCCTTCTGCGCTTCGTCAGGGGCGTCAAACCAATACTCATCGAGCAGTGGCCCGATCTCAGTCTCGACCACCTGCTGGAACCACTTTTTCGTGTCCCCGGCCTCCAGCCTATGGGCGGGCGTCACGTAGCTATGGCCGATCCGGAACTGCTTTCCAAGCCGAGCGTCAGCCGCGATCTGGTCATTCAGCTCAGCAATCCGGTGCTCGATATCCGCGACCAGAGCCGGATCGACAGCACATTCCTTGACCACCCAATCCCGCCACGCGGTGCCAAGCCTTGGCTCCAGACCCACGAAGGCGAAACGCCGACGCAACGCGAGATCGACCAGGGCCAGAGACCTGTCGGCGATGTTCATCGTGCCGACGACGTAGAGGTTTTCCGGAATGTGGACGGGGCGACGCTTGCCATCCGCCTCCGGGTAGCACAGCTCCAGTGCCTCGTTGGGCGTGCGCTTTCCAGCCTCCAGCAGCGTCAGGAGTTCGCCGAAGATCTGCGCCGGGTTGCCACGGTTGATCTCCTCGATTACCACGACGAACTTCGACGAAGGGTCCTTCGACGCGGCCTTGATCGCTTCCATGAAGACGCCGTCGGCCAGCGACAACTTCCCCTCTCCGGTCGGGCGCCATCCTCTGACGAAATCCTCGTAGGACAGGTTGGGGTGAAACTGCACCGCACGGACTTTGCTTTCGTCCTTTTGACCCATCAGTGCAAACGCCAGGCGCTTCGCAAGCCACGTCTTGCCGGTGCCTGGTGGCCCCTGAAGGATCAGGTTCTTCTTGGTGCGAAGGCGGCCCAGGAGCCGATCGATCTCGTTGCGTTCAAGAAAGCATCCGTCCTTGAGAATGTCGTCGACCGAGTACGGCACGATCGGCACGGCAAGATGAACGCCCACTGGTGCAGTTGCCTCAGTAGCATCGTCACCATCATCGGCGTCACCCGCGCCGTCTTCGCCGACCGGAGACTTCTCATCGGTGGGGTCCTTGTACAGCCATGCTTCCAGCGAAAGCTCAGGGTAGGAATGGACCGGGTAAGTGGTTTCCTGGAAACGCGGCTCCAGTACATCCATCACGGCAAGGTAGTCTGCCGAATTGCAGCGTCTCTTCGGGCCGTGAAGGCCAATCGGCACGCCGAGCTTCTTGCTGACGTAGACCTGAGAGTTGTGATCAAGGCTCAGGAACGCCCAAGGCCTGATCCAGTAAAGGCCGAAAGTCAGGTTCCATGCAACGCCTCGGCGCCCGTTCGCGCTGTCAAAGGCCTTGGCGAACTCCTCGCGGGCAAGGTCATCGTCGGTGTCTGCATACGCGATGCCCGCTGCGAAGACGCCCCAAAGCGAGTCGATGTGGTCGGTCGCTCGGTTGACCTCGAATGGAAAGTACCAGGACTTCAAGTTGTTCAGCAGCGGGATGCCTTCGAACGTCTCTGGAACAGGTTCGTCGACGCCCAGGAACTTGGCCAACTCGGTCGCGATGATCTTGCGGTTGGAATCCTTGATGCCCCGATTGAACAGACCCATCGTCGTGAACGGGCAGATGTCCTTCACGAAGCCCGTGGTGCCATCCGCATACTTGTCTTCCGCCAGGTGACCGAGTCCGTCGACCCGCACAGAGATCTCCCGGATGCCTTCCACGAGGGCGGCCCGGTTGGCGCGATAGTTGAGCACCTTGTCGGCGATCGCTTCGTAGAACTTTGTCCAGCCGAAGCGATGTTTGTCGGGCGCCACTGTCCCGAATCGCTCCCGCCAGTAGGGCGCGTTTCGGAAGCGCTCCACGTCCTGCGGCTTGTTGTCGAAGGCGAAGGCGATCAAACCATCGGTCATCCACTCGCCAGGCAGTACGCGCCAAACCGTTCCCCGGTGGGTATAGAAATACCACTCACGCACCGGCTCGATCTTTGTCCAGTCAACCTTGACTCGCTTGCCATCATTCAGGTTCTCAGTGATCGTGCCGATCGCCTTGATCGCCATCACCGATACCGCTTGCCCACGGCTTTCAAAGGGCAGCCCATGCTGGCGCGTATAGGACGACTTGACTGCGATCCGATCGCCTGGCCGCATTGATCGCACCACGTCGAGATGCTTGTCCTCGTAGCCGTTCTCCCAAATCCCCTCGGACAAGAAGCGTGGCAACTGATCGTCCGTGCCCCCGTAGCTTGCGCCAACAAACCAGCTCGCCTGTGCGCTCGTGTTTTCTGTTTTTGTGTTCATGGATATCCTCAGATCGTGGTGCGCAAGGCGACAAACTGGCTGCTCGGCCCCTCTGAGCGCAGGTCCAAGTTCGGGCTGTTCGAAATCACATAGGCCAAGGGCCGGGTCAGCGTGAACGGGAACAGCACCGGCAGCGATTGCAAGGTCGGTACCGACACGGGCTTGCCGGTGTAGCGCACAGCGGCTTCAATGAGCCAGGCCGTCAGCTCGTCGTTGTCGATGGTCGTGGGCGCCAGTCGGATCACGCGTTTGCCCTTCTCCACACGCTCCACGGCGCCCCAGCTCGCCTGACTCTGAATGACCATGTTGGTCATTCGCCGGGTGCCTTCGCGCTCGCCGTAGATTTCACTCATCCGGCGATGCACTTCGGCCGACGCACAGTCACCTTGCAGGGCGGACAAGCGGCCGACCAGTTCGGCCACTTTGCCGAAGAAGGGATAGGTCGCAATCGCCACCCCCCAACACAGCGCGGCGATTGGGACACTCGCTTGCGACTTGTAGAGGGACACGCCGCGATCGGCGAACTCGACGAGACTGGCGCGCGGCTCAAGCCACAGTCGATTCAGTACGGTGCGAGTCTTCTTCTTGGCTTCTACGCTAAGACCGGCTTCGGCGAGCAGTGCATTCAGATCATCCAGTCCGGCTGTGCCTGCACGAATGTTCAGTGCCGCAGCCGCCCAATCAAGCTGAATGAACCGATCAAAGCCGATTTGAGGGGCTGGTGAATTCATTCGGTACCAATCACATAACTGACTTTCACAAAGGGGACGATCAGCTCCTCAACCGAGACACCTCCGTGGACCACCACCTGGTCACCCTCGGGAACAAAGGCTGTTCGCCCGCCTGCGAATAAGGGCATGAAGTTCGCGGGTAGTCCAGCGATATCCAGCCTCACCGTGCTGGGGTACGCGGCGGCCGAGTCGGCCAATAGCGACTCACTTCGATAGACCCTTACGCGCTCCCCACGCGTCTCCGCGATGACGCCCTGGTTGGGCCTGCCAACGCCCGTGGACTCCACATTGCCGTGATCGGCGGTGAGGTAGATGTGATACCCCTTGTCCAGCAGCATCGAGAACAAGCGATCGACGAAGCCGGTCGCCAGCCAGTTCCCGATCCATAGGGCCACGTCCTTCTTGGAGCGTTCCTTGTGGAGCCGGTCGTCGACCTCGTCAATGACCAAACCCAACACCTTCGGGCGACGATCCGTCAGGTCCGACTCCAGCGCGTCGAGCTGATCCACCTGTCGCAGAGCACGGCGGTACATGACCTCACTGGGGTTCACGCCTTCGTTCTGCCAGAAGGTCTTCCACAGCGTTTCCTCTTTGTCCGTCCGGTCGATGGAGTCGTCGAACTCGCGTGGCTTGAGACCCGAGAACAGCGCCTGGCGTGAAACCGAGGTCACTGTGGGAAGCCACGCGAAGGACGTGCCTTCGTCAAAGGCAAACCGCTTCGTGCTGGCGATCAGCCGTTCCCTGATCTGCACCCATTGATCGAACGCCAGGCCATCGAAGACCAGCAAGGCCACCTTCGTCTCGCCCGCTGCGCGTCGATGCCGCAAGAAGCGCGGAATGTGGTGCACCATGACCGGCCCCTTGGTGACCGGCTGAAGCATCAGATCGGCGTAGTGCTTGGCTGCAACCCATGCTTGCAGCCGCCCGTCAGTCTGCACATGCAGCGCATTGATCGACGCGCGCACCTTCGAAAGTTGCTCGCTACCCTCAGCGCTCGGCAGCCCATGAGCGCGGGCCAGGATCTCGCCGTAGCGCTTGGCAAACTCGCTCCAGTCCTTGTGCGACGCCGCGTCCGATGGGATCGATGCAATCAATCCATCGACGCCCTTGAGTACCAGGGCCTGCAGGGTAGCCGGGTCTTGAACGATTCCCGCCTTGATCCAGCTCGGCATGGCGGCCGGGACGCTGTGGACAGCCATCGGATGCAGGGTGCCGTCCAGGAACATCGAGTCGACCAGCACCTGCACATCGGAGTGATCAAACGGTATCTCGATCTTGGCGACGTAGTCTGGCGGCGGTGGTTCGCCCGTGCGGGAGCCATCCAGACCCAGACCGGTGAGGTAGCGGTACCACGCATCCTGCACGACACGCAGCAATACGCTCTTCGAGGAGAGCCACGCCGCGACGGGCTGATCTGCAAACAATCCCTTGCCTTGCAAGATGCCGGCGGCGTGCTTGGCAAACAACGGCGGCAATGAGCGGTTGGCGAAGTGCATCCGCAACAACTCGCGCCAGAAATCGACGGGCGTGCGGATGGATCGCGGCGTGAGCTGGTAGACGTGTTCCAGGATGAAGTCCTTGGACTCGTTCTCGCCGCGAGCTGACTGCAACTCGGCTTCGTGGGCATCGAACAGCACCGCCAGGTGCTCCGGCTCCACCTGCTTGACCGTGCTGTAGGCCAGCCGAGGGAACAACTCGGCCAGGCTCAGCCGCGCCACGCGCGCGTGGTGCACGATGTCCCAAGGCAGTACGTTCTGGTCAGCGCCACGCAGGTGCAACACCAGTGACGGAGCGGGGCCAGCTTCCCCACGATCCCAGGCACCGCGATACCGCTCTTCAAACTCGGCACGGAAGGCGAACGGGTCCTCATAGAGCATCACTTCGAAGCCTCGGCTGCGCAGCTCGGCCAGCAGCTTCTCATCGAGCAGCACTTCGTCCGGGTCACACGCTACCCAAAGCCGGGTCAGGTCTGCGGTGAAGTGGCTGAGGATTCGATTCGTCCAGTGGCTCATGACTGCAGCCCTCCGGGCAACACATCTCCGGAGACGCGCACCAACATCACTGCGTTCAAGTCCGGCACGCTGGCCTCGGCGTCATCAAGGGATGCCATGCGCGCCTTGTGCTCTTGTTGAAGGCGCTTGCGCCGGTGCTCCCGCACAGCAGGCAGGCCGATGCGGCCAATCGCCTGACTCCGGGCATCGAAGGCGTAGCTCGCGCGCTCGCGCTCTTCTTTGAGCCGAGTGCGGTGTTCGTCCAGCAGCTCTTTGAAGATCCGTTCACCTTGCGTCCGCGCAGCGGCTTGCGAAGCCTCGAACCACTTCACCGCATCTTCGGCGCCGCTTACTGAATGCACGTCGACGGTCTCGGTCAGCAGCAGATCCCAGACCCGCTTGGCCGTGGGAACAAAGGTCCGCCCGTCCTCAGTCACGAACACTGGGAGGAAGCGTTTGCGGCTCAGCCCCTCGGCAACTAGACTGATCTCCCAGAGCGACCAGATGCCGCGCACCGAGTCGGGCAAACCCGTCACGCGAATCACCGGCAGCGGCTGGCCGGCGACAAATCGCGGCAGTTCGCTGATGACAGCCCTTGCCCGGGGGTCTTCCAGCGTCACCCAATCCAGTTCGGGGTTTTCGTCAGCCGTCCGCGCGTCGAAGCATGCGTTGGCCGATTCGCTGCCGTCCGCCCACTTCACCCGCCAGGCCTTGCCAACCTTGATCGCCGAGCCCCCGCGCGCCGCTAAGCCGCTGGTGATCGCCCGCTCCAACCAGAACTGCGCCGGGTGGTCCCGCCACTTGCGTGCGTCATCTGCGTCCAGGTCGTGCGCTTCCGACAGCAGATCGCTGCTCTTCTTTGACTCGGCGAGGGTCGTGCGGAGCTGCGACACCACCGCATCGCACTCCTGTTCGATCGCGTCCGGGTTCTGCAGGCCGTGCACAAACAGTTCGTCGAACATCGGATCGGCTTCCACCGAGTCCATCACGTCCGAAGCCTTGTCCACGCCGAACTCCTGGGCGATCACTTCGAGCTTGGCCTCCAGCACCTGGCGCACGCGGTGTTCCACCGTGTCTTCCAGTACGAAGTTGATAGCGCGCACCACATGGTGCTGGCCGATACGGTCCACACGGCCGATGCGTTGCTCGATGCGCATCGGATTCCACGGCATGTCGAAGTTGACGATGACGTGGCAGAACTGCAGGTTCAGGCCTTCACCGCCAGCGTCCGTTGAGATCAGGACGCGCACTTCTTTGGAGAAGACCTGCTGCGCCCGTGAGCGCGCATCCAGATCCATGCCACCGTTCAGCGTGGCCACCGAGAAGCCCCGGCTCTCCAGGTAGTGCGCCAGCATTGCCTGCGTGGGCACGAACTCTGTGAAGATCAGCACCTTCAACACCGGGTCGTTTTCTTCCTGCTGCAGCTTGTAGATCAGCTCCAGCAGCGCCTCGGCCTTGGCATCGGTGCCCGAGCCTTCGGTCTCGCGCGCCAGTGCCAGCAAAGTCTCAACCTCGGACTTCTCAAGCTCCCACCCGCTGGCTTGCACCGCCAGATCCACTTGGGACTGCCCATCCAGATCGGCCCACTCGTCGGCACTGGTGTTCTCGAACAGGTTGCCTTGGGGCTGCGGCGCTTCCAGCAAGGCCTGGCGCTTTTCCAGCGTAGTTCGGATGGCCGCCGTGCTGGACGTGACCAGCCGCTGCATCAGGATCATCAAGAAGCCGATGTGACGCTGCTTGGCCGCCATTGCCTGGTTATAGCCATGCCGCACGTAGTCAGTCACGGCTTCGTACAAGCGCTGCTGCGCGCTGTGGCGTGCCTGCCAGGCCACCGCCTGCAGTCGGGTGACCCGGGGCTTGAAAAGGGGCTGGCCTTCGGCGTTGATCGACGCGCGTTTCTCGGTGCGGATCACGAAGGGGCGTACACGGTCACGGTTGACGCTGCTCTCGTCCGGAAACGCTTCGCGGTCCAGCAACTGCATCAAGCGCATGAACTGGTCGGTCTTGCCCTGGTGTGGCGTGGCCGACAGCAGCAGCAGGTAAGGCGACGCCTCGGCCAGGGCTGCGCCGAGCTTGTAGCGGGCCACCTGCTCGGTGCTGCCGCCCATGCGGTGGGCTTCGTCGATGATGACCAGATCCCACGATGCCGAGATCAGGTCCTCGAAACGCTCGCGGTTGTAGGTGTTGAGTTGTTCCATGCTCCAGCCGCGCCGTGCCTCCAGAGGCTTGACCGAGTCCAACGAGCAGATCACCTGGTCATGCACGCGCCACAGGTTGTCTTCGTCGCCCACGGCGCCACTGCGCCACTGCCGGAAGGCCGCCAGCTCCGAAGGCTCGATGAACTGGAACTTCTCGCCGAAGTGGAGCCGCATTTCTGCCTGCCATTGGCGCACCAGCCCTTTGGGCGCGACCACCAGAATCCGCTTCACCCGGCCACGCAACTTCAGTTCGCGCAGTACCAGGCCTGCCTCAATCGTCTTGCCCAGGCCCACCTCGTCGGCCAGAAGGTAGCGAATGCGGTCGCGGCTGATGGCGCGGTTCAGTGCATAGAGCTGGTGCGGCAGCGGCACCACGCTGGACTGAATTGGCGCCAGCAGCAGGTTGTCTTCCAGCGCATCCAGCAGCTTGGCCGCTGCCGTGGTGTGCAGGATCTGCTCCACGGTCGGCCGGATGCTTGCCAGCGGCGCAAGATCCTGCGCACGGGCTCGCACCACGGCGTCCTTGGCTGGCAGCCAGACGCGGTAGGCACTCTCGCCCCACACGTCCTGACGTTCGATCACCCGGCAAGGAGATGCCTGCCGGGTCAGCCAGCACCAGTCGCCAACGCTGAAGCCGCTTTCTGCCACGTTCAGGCACCTACCTCGGTGCGGGTGAGCGCCAGGTCATACAAGGTGAGCAGCTTCTCGTCTTCCTGCAGCGTCTCTTCGGGCAGCTTGTTGGCGACGCTGATGATCGTTCCGTAGTCCTTGTTGGCCCATGCGGCACGGAAGCCTGCTCGCAACACTTCGAGGCGAGACTCCTTGATCTTGCGGCCGGTGAATGCCTTGTAGGTCTCGAACTCCTTCAGCAGCGTCTTCTCGCGCTTCTTCTCCAGGTCCTGCGCCTTGTTCGGGTCTGGCACGTACCACCGGTCCTTGGCCTTGGCCACCAGCGCAGGGTTGCTCTTGTCGAGGCTGCGCAGGTCCTTGTGGTTGGTGGAGAGGTAGCTGTGGATCTGGCTCGGCACATCGCCGGTGCCGTCGTACTGGAGGAAGTTGTCTTCCAGTAGCTGGTCCAGCTCCGGGATGATCTCGCCCTTGCGCTTGGCTGAGCCGATCTGCGGGATGTACTCCGGGTGGATCTCAGAGCGGGTGGATGGACGCTTGAGCAGGAAGTTGGTCAGCCAGTCGATGGCGCTGCGCTCGTCAGAGACGAACAACTCCGCTTGTGCGACTTGCGGAATGCGTGCCCGTGCCTTCTCGTACTCGACCAGTTGCTCGGGCAGAAACACCATGCCATCCGTCTCACGGAAACGAACCGGCAACTCGGCCAGGAACTCGGGCGTTGAAATCGGGACCATCGTGCCGTGGCGAATGAACCATGACGCCATCCGGTCGTAGATGCGACGCGGATCGCGTTCGACGATGCTCAGCAACTCCTGCGGAAAGCCCGAGGTGACCTTGACGGCTGGCAACTGCTTCAAGTGCGTCTGGACAAAGTCCCAGGCGGTGTCAACCGTCGCTCCATTTCGAAGGAACCGATCTTCCAGGCCGCCGTTCGGCTTGTATGCAGAAATGATTAGGTCTTGCTTGACGGCATTCGGCGACGTCACCTGCTGAAAGCTTCCCAACTGCTTGTCCAATGCAGTGACTTCCGCGACTACGAACCCAACCTGCTGAAGTGCCACTTGAATTGCATTCCATACGGCTGCCCGGCTATTGGAAAAAATCACCGTCATCCAACGACCCGGCTTGAGCACCCTGTAATACTCTGCAAAGCAGCTCTTCATCAAGTGCTGGTATTCCGGAACCCCCTTTTCGCGTACCCGATCGACTATTGCCTCCGGTTTAGGATCGGTGGTCACTCCGTGCCAGGATTCGACCAGAATATTCAAGTCCGCGTAGTAGATGTTCTCTCCAAACGGGGGGTCTGTAAAAATGTAGTCGATGGCGTTGGCAGGAATGCCAAGATTTGCAGCAGTACCCGTCGTGACACAAGCGTTGCCAGTGGCGCGAACAAAGTTGCCAAAGACTTTTGCAATGCGATCTCCTCGCGCTCCGATCGCATACCAAGGTGAGACCTCGCAAATTTGCGAGGGTACATAGAAGACTCCAGGCAAATACTTGTTTACTTGCTTAAATCCTTGCGGCTGAAATCGGTTCATGACCGAAGTTGTCCAAATCGCCTGCTCAACGTAATAGAGCAAGGCCTGACGCATTCGTGCATCAGGATGGGCCTTTGCCTTCTTCCACAAGAGGCCAAGGACCTGAGCTGCTCGAGGCAGAAACATGAAGTGCGTTGCGACGGTATTCGTCGTCCGCATTCGCCCGACTCTGGTCATCTGGCAGTCAGGCAAGACAGTAGTCGGAACTTCTTCGGGTAGCGGTAGACCGCCGATCCTTTCCAGAATGGCGAGGTCAGTGGCGTCGGGGCGCTTAGTAAACGTTGCCTTGCCAACCTTGTAGTTGATCAGCGTTGGCATCCGTTTGGGGCGCTTCTCAATCTTTCCTGTTGCGCTGTCCAAGAATGATTCAAATGCAAGCTCCATTTGCTCCTTCTTTGAAGCCGCTCCGCAATGCGGACATTCAAGCATGTTTGCAACTTGCGACTTTGTCTCGTCCATGGCGGCTTCGGTGAATATGATCTCGCCCGAACAGGAACCGCAGCTAAACACTTCACTCCAGATGGTGAACTCGACTCGCGCCTTCGTGACATTGTCCGAATGCCTCGTCTCATACATCCAGCCGACTTCCTGCTCGATCTCCTTGAATATCTTCTTCACCGCTGCGGAGAACACGCTGACGTCGAACGGAATGTTGTAGTTCGCGGAAATGAAGGTCGCTGCCGGCGACAGGTCATTAAGAATTACCCTACGCGCCCCCCATTTGGGAGGCATCTTGCCTTGCCTTTTCCATTCGGCTTCAAGTTCATGTCGATAGGCGGGAGGCGCTGCACCACACCATTGGGCAGCCACTCCCGTCATCCCCGATCCCGCGAAAGCATCTAGCACCAAGTCATTGGGCTCAGTGAAGTGCAGGATCGACGGAACAATTGCCAAGTGAGGTACTTTGGTGTGATATGCATGGGCCTGATAGATCGGATCAGTCTTGCCGACTGATACATCGATGGTTTCGGGCTCGCGGCTGTACTTCTCGCTCGGGTTGTATGGTCTGCCGTAGCAGCGCACGAAATCTTCGAGGAAGGGATTCGGGCATGCTGTGTAGTAAGGCGGATCAGACATCGCCAAAATTGCCGCATCAGTCCCCTTCGGAAATCCATCGGTTTTGCGAAATACTGGGTCTCTGAGTTTTTCTGCCAGGACAGCAGTAAAGTGCTCGCGTCGAGCCTCTTCGCTTGGGAACTTGAGACCAAGGCACTCTACGGAGCCGCCGTTCGTCAGGGGACTGTGCTGGAAAAGGTCATTCATCGGATGGCTCTCGTTTTCATGCCGTTAAGCATCTCTCATTGCTTCGCTTGAAGTCACGCGATGCGATTCGTTATGGTGATTGGATGCGCGTAGTCCTAGAAGTAGCCGTATGCTCTTCCTTCGGTGCCACCAGTAACTCCTTTGACAACTGATTTTGCCGCCCACTCTTTGTGTTTTTCCGAGTTCAAGTCGGCGACTGCGATTACGTAAACATATGACTTGCCGATCTTGCGCTTCTCCAAACATATGACGCGCCCTTGATAATCAGCTCCACCCTTGGCTTTTGTAATGAGGCCAAGTCGCCAGATATTTGTCCACTGGCCATAATCTTGCGCTCTGTTTGTAAACGGACAAAATGCCTTGATCTCTTTGTCGTAGGCAATGAATACTTTCTCTGAGGATCGAGCTTCCTCGTCGAAGAAGATTGCCAGGTCATCTGAGAATTCAATCTGATTTCTTGAGCCTCCGGACATATCGCCCGCCTCAAACCACAAGTACGTAGCAGTATTCAATGACATGGTTTTTCCTGAAAGTTGGTAACTAGGAGCCTTTGCCTCGTGACCATGGCTACTCGATGACGAAGCGCAGCTTGGTCGAGTCCTTGCCCTTGCAGCGGTCGTTCAAGAACGTGTCGAAGCGGCTGCGCAACTCGTCTGGCTTGGCGGGCGAGCCGCCCAGCAGCAAGGCCTGCTTGAGCTCTTCACTCTTGACGCCGATCTTTTCCAGGCCCGACAGCGCTTCTTGCGCCGCGTTGGCGAACTCGGTGGTCATCGGTTCAGGCAGCTTGCGTGAGGCTATGAAGCCGTCGATGAGCTTCTTGCTGGCCGCCGGCAGCAAGCCCAGGCTGTCTTGGGTAAACGGGTCTTCCAGGTTCTCCAGCAGGGTTTGCTGCCAGTTGGCCTGCAACTGGTCCAGGTCTTCGTCCAGCTTGTGCAAGCGGTTGGCCGCCGGGATCAGCTCCATTTGCTCTGCGGATGGGCGGAACTGGCAGTGCGGGCATACCGCCGCTGTCATCAGCGTGGGCTCGTCCAGCGACGAACAGCTCTTCAAGCCGTTCAGCGACTCTTCAAACGAGGTGAGCTGACTGGTGGGCATCAGCGACACACCGGCCAGGATGCGCAGGCCGAGCAGGCGGTCGTCTTTGCGCAGCCCATTGCGGGCTTTGTCTTCGGCCACCCCCAGCCGCGCCTTGCTGTGGCTGGCGATGTAGGCGGTGATGTAGTCCTTCTTGAGCTGGTTGAGCGTCTGCCGGTACTCGGCGGAATGCTCGGCCGTGCGGTCCAGGCTGAGCTTGGCTTGCAGGGCTTTGCGGGCAGCCTCGGCTTGCTTCACCCAGGCGTGCTCGGGTGGCAGCACCATCTCGGCCTGGGAGAGGTACGAAGCCGTGCCACCCAGCTCCACCACCAGTTCGAGCAGGCGCTCAACCGCTGCCAGCACTTCCAGATTCTTTTTCTGGCCGTCGATGTCTTCTTGCGTGACGCGCAGGTTCTTAAGCTTGCCGACGGTGTTGTAGGGCGCGAGCGACTCGGTGAATTTCTTCAGCGCGTCCAGCCGGGCGTGCCAGTCCTTGGCTTCTTCCTCGCGCAGCAGGTTCTGGCCCCAGAAGCTGAGCTTGCCCTGCTGCAGGTCGGACCCAGCCTTCAGCACGCGCGGCACCAGCGCGCTGACCTTGTCTTGCAGCTTGATCACCGGCTCGGTGTCGCCCTGGCTGGCCTTCTGCGCCAGCCCGGACGGCAGATCAAACAGTTCGAACAGGGCGCGCAGCACCGCAAGGTTGATCTCTTTCGGTGCCTCGACGTGCTTGAACTGCTTGAGCTCTTCGATCGAGCGCTCAGCGAGCTGCACCAACTTGCCCGAGTCGATCTTGTCGCCGGTGATCGACATCACCAGGTCGCCGGAATAGACCAGGCCACTCAGCACCGTGATCAGCAGATCCGGCTCCAGGCGGTACTTGACGGGGGCGAAATACTCGACGTCCGAGGTGCCCGATAGCAGTTCGCTGCGGTTGAGCACCTGGCCGTGGCCCTTGGCCTTGAGCCGGGTCAGCACCTCCAGCGCATATCGGGACTTGGCCGGGTCCACCCGGTCGCCGTCGAGCAGTTCCAACGCATCCAGCACCGCGACCGCGTCCTTGGTGCGGGTGCCACCGGCAAGCGCGCGCAGTGCGTTGCCAATGAGCTGCTTGCGGTTGGCTTCGGTGACCAGCACCGAGAAGGTGGGGTACTCAGGGGACAGATCCACAAAGCGCTGGCCGAGTACCAGGCCCGAGATGACGTTCACGACATCGCGGAAGTTGATGCGCTCGTCCGGGCCCAGCCGCGCACGGTCACGCAGCGACACGCCCTTGGACCATTCCTGCAGGTTCTTCTTCTTGCCCTGGTAGGTGACTTCGAAGGCGGTCATCTGCTTTTCCTGCAGCCACTTGCTCATGGCACGCAGGAAGTCTTGCGCCTTGGAGAGGTAGATGGCCTTGGCTCCGCCGCTGGCGGTGGACGCCAGATCCAGCGCTGCGGCGTAGGAGGACAGATGGCGCTTAAGGTCGTCGTCCAGGCCCGTGAGACGGAAGAAGACTTCGTCCGACAGGCTGTTGTCGGTGAACTTAGGCTTGTCGAAGGGCTGGATGAAGTAGACGTAGAAGTCGCGTTCAGGCTGCGCCGTGGGTCGGTCGTTCGGGGCGCCGAAGAACAGGTAGCCCATGCGTTCGACACGACGTTCCTGCCACTCAAGCTGGTACTGCCAAATCTGGAAGCCGGGGTAACGCAGGTCGTCGCTGCATTCCATCAGGGCCTTGACGGCGCTGTAGTAGGCCCGGTCGAGCGCATCGTCGGACAGGGCTTCGGCGCGCTTTTCAATCTGCGCGTCGTAGTCGATGTCCTTCTTGAGATCGAGGTAGTACTGCTCCGTGTCCGGCGCCTTGGAGATGAACTGGCCGTTGACGGTCTTGAGTACCTCCCGCATCACGGTCTGCACCATTGACAGCAGGTTTTCGGCAGGTTCGCCCGGCATGTCTTCGACGCCCGGCTGGAACAGGCACAAGGCGTCGCGCAGCTCGGCGGCGGTAGGGCCGATGGGAATGTGGATGTCGCCACCTGTGGTCAGGCGGTGGACGGCCAGCGCGTTGATGACGCGCAGCGCCATCGGTTTGTAGGCCGGGCGTGTGAAGGCCTGCTGCACGCGCGACTCCAGCACCTCGGAGACGCGCATGACTTCCTTGATGTTCGGGTCGGCGCGCAGGACCGAGTTGGTCTTGATGGTCTGCCAGAAGCTCTCGTAGCTGATGAACAGGGGTCGGTCGGTGGGCACGTCCTGGTCGAGGATGGCCAGCATGGCGGCTTCGATGGTCTTGAGCGCGCCGCGCTTCTCCGTGAAGTGGATCTGCTCGAAGGTCTTGAGGTAGTCGGGGTGGACCGGGAACAGCCGAACGTATTCGTCCATGCGCTCGTTCATGGAGCCATAGAACTTGGCGAACGGGGTCAGGTACTCGCGGATCTTGTTTTGCTGGTCGGCCGTCTTCTTGAGCAGGCGCGCGGAGACCACGAAGCTCACGTCCTGCCGGTCGATCAGGATCTGCGTGAAACGCTCGTTGACGCGGCGCATGCTGTCGGCCACATGCTGGAAGCGCACGCTGTCGAAGATGGCTTCCTGCACGCCGGCCACGAAGCGGAATTTCAGGTGCTTGGTCACTTCGCCGATCTGGCGCAGGATGGCCAGGTCGCGCACCAGCTCGTGGTCGCGGCGCGACTGCAGGTATTCCAGGAACTCATCGACGACCAGCAGCACGCCTTGGTTCGGGAATTTCTCGCCGAACGCGGCCATCATCTCCTCGAACGACTCCTTGTTGTTCAGCTCCTGGTCCGCTGCCGGGAAGGTGTAGCTGACGCCGAGCTTTTCTAGGAAGCGTTCGAGCTGCTGCGTGATGATCTGTCGCAGCGGCATTTCCAAGCCGCCCACCTCGATGCGCAGTACCTTGAAGCGACCAGCGATCGGGGCGACAGCCTCGGCGACCTTGGCGTGGCGGATCATCGGTGCGTAGGCGGCATCCTCGGCTACCAGTGACAGCACCGACATCAAGTGCGACTTACCGGTGCCGTAGTTGCCGACGATCAGCACGCCCTTGTGGTCGACCGAGTCGTCGAAGCTGAGCTGGGGGACCATGAGCTTGGAGATCCGCTCGGCCATGTCGTCGGAGATGACGTAGGTCGAGACCAGCTTCTTGGCTTCGTCCGGGCGCCCCGCATCGAGCAGTTGAATGACTGACTCGATCTGCTCGAACTGGATCAGATCTCCGTATTTCATGTTCTTGGCCATATGGTTCTCGCTTCCCCTGTACGTCAAATTTCTAGAACGACCACGCCGTCACGGCTGTAGTCGCGATGTTCTGGGTGGCTCATGTCGGCGTAGATCAGCCGATCACCTCGCAACTCGCCCGGCCACACGGCCACGACGCGCTTGGAATGCGCCAGCCGCTTGACCAGATCAAGCGGGTTGATCTGCAGGCCCTTCTCGAACAGCAGTTCGAGGTTGTCCAGCAGCAGCGGATCGTCGGTGCGTTCCTTGTCGGCGATCTCACGCAGCAACTCACCGGCTGAAAAGCCCCGCTTGTTGATCGGCGTCGCAGCCAACCGGCGGCCAAGCTCCAGGCCCACGTTCAGGGGCTCGATGTTGAGCTTGGTGCCCAGCTCGCGCAGCAGCTTGGTCTTGCCGCTGCGGCTTGAGCCGACCAGCAGAACCAGCTTGCTGTTGAGGTCGCCGATTTCGCCGATGAGTCGTTCGAGTTTTGCGATCAATTGCGGCCCCCGATTTCAGCGTTCCAGCGTGGATGCAGCGATGTGATGTTGAGTGAATGCGCCGTCATGGTTCACTCGAACAGACTGGACTGCTTGACGATGTAGCCCGCTGGCTTCTTCTGCTTCTCGATCACGCCTTCGTCGACGAGGCGCTGCAGCCACGCCTTGGCTTGCGCGTTGGACACGTCCAGCGCAGCAGCAACCTCAGCATCCTTCATCGGCGCCTTCAGCAGCAGTTGAATCACTTCTCGGACGGCCGCAAAAAGAGTTTCCGCAGGTGTTGATGCCGTCATCGCAACCGGACTGGCTGCATCGGGCTTGGCCCCAGGCGTCTGCGTAACCGATGGCACTGGATCAGGCGCCTGCTCAACTGGTCCGTCAGTGGAAGCAGAAACAGAAGTCGGCGCTGGCTCGCGTGGGGCTTCGGTCACCGGAGAAGTCTCGGGCGCCGCTGGTGGCGTGGGCGCGATGTCGGTCGGTCCATCGCCGGAAAACAGTGCAAGGCCGGACTGCGGAGACACCACCGGAGTTGGGGCCGCGACATCGAACACACATTCAAACGCGTCAGCGTCTTGGGGATTCGGCCAGGGGATCGCACCCTTGCCGCGCAGGGCATCGAGACCGGGAGACGACCCGTCCGTCGATCGAACGTACACGGGCACGAACTTGAGCTTGTCCAGCTGCTCGACGGCACCAGTCCAGGTGCCGCCCTTGTTCAGATCGGAGCTGACAACCAGGGATGCATCGGCCAGCGCGTAGATCAGCTTGTTGCGCTGCATCGCATTGCCGACGTTGAACCCCGCGCTTGGGTCGTAGGGAGAAATCAGCACCAGTTGGCCATCGAGCAGCAGGTTCCGGTGCTCGCGGTTCATGGTCGTTTTTTCCAGGCTGTCCGCGAGGACGCCACTGACCTTGCCGCCCGCTTCGAGCGCACCGCGCATGGCAGCCTGGTCGATGCCCTTGGCGCCGCCGGACACGAGCGTTCTTCCTGCTCGCGCAGCCAATCGGCCCACGGCCGTCGTGTAGTCGATCAGCGAATCGTCCACGTGACGAGATCCGACCACGGCGAGACCACCCGACTCCAGCAGACTCATGTCGCCGCAGCCGTAGATCACTGCCGGGGCGTCTTCGCGCAGGCGCGCCTTCAAGCGCCGGGGGTACTCGGCATCAGCGCGGCTGACCACCCAGATGGCGCGCGCTTGCCAGCGTTCGATGACTTGGCTCAGAAGGAAGCCTCGGCCCAGCAAACGCTGCAGACGGGCTTCATCAATCACTGGCTGGCATGCACGCAGTAGATCGGCCCCGTCTGGCGATACGAGGTCCGCAGGTTGGCGTTGAATCTCCCGCAGGTGGCGGGCGAGGCGCTTGTATTCGCCGGGTGACAAGAGCTCCGATGACGACGTACTGCGTCCAGCGATCAGCGGCGCCGTCAGCAGTAGGATCGCCTGGGTGTTGGGGGACAGGGTGGGGGTCATTCGTCGTGCCCCGTTTGAGAGAGTGCCATCGGCAAGACCTCACCGCTTCCGCTCTGGCGAAGCAGCCACGCGGCTACGGTCAGCGTCCAGCGTGAGTCCACCATGTCATCGACCAACATGACCGGGCCCTGGGGGATCGGCTGACCGTTGAGTGCCAGCGAGCCGTCGATGTTGCGCGCCTGCTGTGTACTGTTTGCCATCGTCTTCTGTTCGGGCCTTTCGTCTGTTTTCGCGATGACCATATGAAACGGCAGACCCAGCGCCGCAGCCAAGCGCTTCGCAAAATTCGGGACGAGATCAGGATGGCGCAGCGATGGAACGCACGTCACCCAGGTCGGTTTGGGTTGAGGGTTCCACTCGCGAACCATCTTCACGCAGGCACCAACCAGGTCGTCGGCGAACTTGCCGTCGTGATACTTGCCTTGGCGGACCAGGCCGCCCCAGCCGGCGTCACCCCATACGCACAGGGCCTTACCGGGTTGCGCTTGGAAGTTGATGGTCGTGTTGCTGGCAATGCCGTACTGAGGCATACCGCCGATCGGCCACTTCTTGCGGGGTTCGATGGGCAGGCTGGTGCGCCGAAGAAACGCGATGGCGTCTCGAACCAAAGCCTCATTCACTCCGGTGGGCAGCGGGGGAAGTGCAGGCTGCGTGACAACACTTGGATCACCGTCGAGCGCGCTGATCAGGAAGCCCATGTGATCGCCAAAGGGCAGTTCGACGTAGTCCTGCATCTGTTGATGCTCGACACGCCGCAGGGCCGTAAGTCGTTCGGCGCGCGCCCAGAACCCTTCGCTCAGCGTGGCTGCCGTGAGCTGCCACTTGGTGCCCTGCTTGGCGATTGGCGCTGGTGCTTCAAGGGAGAGCAAGGCGATCGTCTTGTCGACGCGCCCCTTGCTCAGATTGACTCGGCTGAGCAGCTCGGGGACGGACAGGCCGTTTTCTTCTTCCTCAAGTGCGCCCAACACGGCGGCGACTTCCTGTCGGGTCGGGAACGCGCTGCGGATGAACCAGTCGGTGATGTCCGACTCTTCCTGGCCGCTGAGCAGCACGCCGTAGGCGGAGTCGAGCGCGCGCCCAGCACGGCCCACTTGCTGGTAGTAGGCGACGACCGAGCCCGGCATCTGGTAGTGGATGACGAAGGCCAGATCGGGCTTGTCGTAGCCCATGCCCAGCGCCGTCGTCGCAACCAGCGCCTTGACCTTGTTGTTGAGCAGCGCCTGTTCCAGCGCTTCCCGACGATCGCCCGTTTCGCCCGTGTAGGCCTCGACGTTGAAGCCCCGGGTCTTGAGCCAGTCGGCGACCTGGTTGGCGTCGCGCACGGTGAGCGTGTAGATGATGCCGTGGCCCTGCAGCGCGGCCAGTTGCTGCGCCAGCCACGCCAGACGTTCGGCCTGGCTGGGCAAGCGGATCGTTTGCAGGGAAAGCGAAGTCCGATTCAAGTCGCCGCGCGAGACTTCGAGCTTCGGACCGAGCACGGCAGCAAGGTCTTCCATCACGCGGTTATTCGCCGTTGCCGTGGTGGCCAGGAGCCGCAGGTTCGGCGGCAGCGTCTTGACGATCCGCTCCAGCAGGCGGTAGTGGGGGCGGAAGTCGTGGCCCCAGTCGGAGATGCAGTGCGCTTCGTCGATGACCAGCATCGATATTTGTGCGGCGATCCCTGCCAGCACCTGCGTACGGAAGCGCTCGTTCGCCAGCCGCTCGGGTGAGATCAAGAGGATGTCGACTTCCCCACGCGCAAGGGTGGCCTCGACTTGGGTCCAATCGTCGACGTTGTCGGAGTTGATCGTGGCAGCGCGAACGCCCATTCGCTCTGCCGCGGCGATCTGGTTGCGCATCAGCGCCAGCAACGGGGAGATCAGCAGTGCGGGGCCGTTGCCGCCGTCGCGCAGCAGCTTCGTCGCGATGAAGTAGACGAAGCTCTTCCCCCATCCTGTCTTCTGAACGACCAGCAGGCGGCCTCGCCCGTCGACGATGTGGCGAATCGCGTCTTCCTGGCCTTCACGGAATGTGGCGTCGGCCCGGCCAGAGCCGATCCGGAGCAGCTCCAGGGCGCGTTGAGGGTTGTAGGTCATGTCATGGCTCTCCCTTGTTCTTGTCAGGAAAGCGATAGCCCGGCGCCAACAGGGCGTTCTTGACGCCGTAGAGCGCCAGCGGGTCCTTCAGCCACAGCCTGAACTCATGGCCGTGCAGGCTGTGGTCGGGTGAGCAGTCCACGCTCCATTTGCGCAGGATGTAGCCAGCAGTTGCTGCGCGCAGCTTCATGCGCAGCGACCCGTCCTGCATCCCATAGTCCATCACCGTGATCTCGGGTCGTGGCTGGTCCGGATGCGGGACAAGCTCAAGCTCCACGATGCGCGTCCACTGAATGTCCTGATCGCTGGCCTCGTGCGCATCGGGCCGCTCGCCCTTCAGGACCCGGGGGTGCGTGATCCGCGTGATCACGAAGTCTCGGAATTCCTGCGACTTCCGGTCGAAGGCCCGGACATGCCACCTGAGCCCGTTGTCGATCAGCGCAAACGGCACGATCTGGCGTTCGGCCTGGCCGTTTGAGATGGAGTGGTACTCGATCGCGAGCGGGCATTCCTGGTGAATGGCCCGGGTCACGCTGGCCAGCACGTCCAGGTCCGGGTGCGTCAGCCGCGATGGACTTTCGCAAGCCACCCATGCCTTTAGTCGCATCGGCTCGCCATCACCGAAGCCCTGGGTCAACCAAGACAGAACCCGCTCGGGGGGAAAGTCGAATACCGCCTGGAAATCCGGGCCCAAGACGTAGGTCTTGGCTTTGGAGTCGTAGTCGATGTTTCCCGGGGCAAGGTCCTTATACAGCCCCAGATCCCGGCTGGCCGCTGCTGACTGGATTCCAAAACGCGAGACCAAGTCCTGGCGGCGGATTTCTCCAATGAAGCGCACGCGCAACTCCACGAACGCGAGGCGGTCGCGCTGCGGCTGGGTGAGTTCTGCGAGCTGTTCGTTCGACATCCTGGGGTGCTCATTCGGGTTAACGATACTGGTACGGGCTATTGCGGGAAGTATATATGACGCCCCAGAATGTTTCCAATGCATCGTTTTAGTGTTTGTATCCGCCGCATTGTGATTACCTTTGTGGATGACTCCAGGCGGCTTTGGTTCTCAATCGCCGCGTGACCGAACCCCCAAGGATGCCTCGTGAGCATGCCAATCGTCCCGCAGATGCCCTTCGTGTGGCCGGAGCCGCGCGTCAGCTCCGGAATCAGTCGATACGGGACGGCATTGCCCTTCGAGGTTGCCGCGCAGGCGGCACTCAGCGTGTTCGGTGTGGTGTCTGCCCTCACAGAAGTCGGAGTGGTCGTCGCCCTGGGGTCAAGCGTTCGCGCTCTTGAAAGGGATCGCGGAGTTCCCCCGCGAAGCCATGACCAATCGCTTCTTCTGGCAGGGCATCAGGACCGACGAAGACGCGCTGATCAAGGCCATGAACGTCGCTGGCGACCGCCTGGTCGAGGAATACGGCGGCCGCAAAGCCAAGCAGCGTGCCGAACTGGAGTTGGACCTGATCAAGCAACTGGAGGACGCATCGGACGACGCGCTGGACAAGTGCCGAGCCCTGTGGACCTTGATCACGACGGGAAAAGAGGATGCGGTGGTTGCGCTTGTAGAGCCAGGGCCACTGACTCACGCTGCTGGCGCCGCCGGGTCAAGGTGACTGCTCAGAATCAGGGATAAGGCTCTGAACAAGAATAAATCAGCATACCCAACCCCGCAAAAACATCCTGTGTTGATTCATCAGCAAAACTGAGCCAGTGGGATGCGGGCCATCAGTTTGCATCTTCGCTTGCTCGGGAGCACGCCACCGGGGAGGCAACGAAATGCACAAGAAAACGGCCTTGCGGCGGTGTGTCGCTACAGCACGAATGTCAGCGAGCCCGCCACCAGCGCCTCGCGTTGCGCCAGCCAGGACGCCGGCAACTGGCCGCGTAGCAACTGCCTGACGACCACCTCGAGCCGTCCCAAGGCGATGGCTTCGAGCAGGTCGGGGGCTAGTTGTGCCAGTCTGCTCATCATGATGGCTTGGCCGAGGTCGATGCCTGAGGCCGCAGCGATCTCGGTCATCAGACTGAACCGACCTTCGTCCTACAGACGCTGCCAGTGGTGCGCGAGGCCGAGCGCCCGCATCAAGGGAGTGTCCTGCTCTATCTCGCGCACCTGCCGCTCACGGCGGCCCTCGTCCAGGAACTCATGCGGAGCGTCGAACGGCGCTATGACCTGCTTCTTCAGACCCCTACGCACAAGGTACAGGGCAGGAAGCTCTCCATCAGCACGCCGCCGGCAAACAGCGGCGTCCTATAGGTCACTGTCGCGCACCCAATGGTCGCAAAGCAAACTGCGAAGATCCGTGGGCCAAAAGTGGGCTAGCGATGGGCCAAATTTGGGCCAGAAACAAAAACGCCCACTGGTGAGTGGGCGTTTGCTTTCAGCGAAGACCGCTGGAATGTTGGTTGCGCGAGCAAGATTTGAACTTGCGACCTTTGGGTTATGAGCCCAACGAGCTACCAGGCTGCTCCATCGCGCGGCAAGATGGAATTATAGCTTACTCTTGGCCGGCCTGCTCTGGGGCAGCGTCCGCAACCTCAGGACGGTCAACCAGTTCGACCAGGGCCATCGGCGCGTTGTCACCCACGCGGAAGCCCATTTTCAGGATGCGCGTGTAGCCGCCCGGGCGGGTCTTGAAGCGCGGGCCCAGATCAGCAAACAGCTTGGTCACGCTGTCGCGGCTGCGCAGGCGGTCAAATGCCAGGCGCTTGTTGGCCAGCGTCGGCTCCTTGGCCAGCGTGATCATGGGTTCCACCACGCGGCGCAGTTCCTTGGCCTTGGGGACGGTGGTCTTGATGACTTCATGCTCGATGAGCGAGTTCATCATGTTGCGCAGCATGGCGAGGCGGTGCTCGCTGGTGCGGTTGAGTTTACGAAGGCCGTGGCCGTGACGCATGATGGTTTCCTTTGCTTTATTAATTCCGTGGCCGTATCAGGTACCCCGGGTTCAGGGCTGCAACCGCAGCCCTGTTTCCACCTCAAAAATCAACGCTTGTCCAGACCGGCCGGGGGCCAGCTTTCCAGCTTCATGCCCAGCGTGAGGCCACGCGAGGCAAGGACTTCCTTGATTTCGTTGAGCGACTTGCGACCCAGGTTGGGGGTCTTGAGCAGCTCGTTCTCGGTGCGCTGGATCAGGTCACCGATGTAATAGATGTTTTCGGCCTTCAGGCAGTTGGCCGAACGCACGGTGAGCTCAAGCTCGTCCACCGGGCGCAGCAGGATCGGGTCGAACTGCTGGTTGTTACGCTGCACCGGTGCGTCGAAAGCGGCGAGTTCGCTGCCTTCAAGCTGCGCAAACACAGCCAGCTGCTCCACCAGGATCTTGGCCGAGGCACGCACCGCATCTTCCGCGGTGATCGCGCCGTTGGTCTCGATCTCCACCACCAGCTTGTCCAGGTCGGTACGCTGTTCAACACGTGCGCTCTCGACGGTGTAGCTCACGCGCTTGACCGGGGAGAAGGATGCGTCCAGCACAATGCGGCCAATCGACTTGGTGGGCTCGTCGCCGTAGCGGCGCATGGTGCCGGGTACATAGCCACGGCCCTTCTCAACCTTGATCTGCATGTCGATCTTGCCGCCTTGCGACAGGTGGGCGATCACATGGCCGGGGTTGATGATCTCGACGTCGTGCGGCGTCTGGATGTCGGCAGCAGTGACGATGCCTTCGCCATCCTTGCGCAGGCTCAGCGTGACTTCGTCGCGGTTGTGCAGCTTGAACACCACGCCCTTGAGGTTCAGCAGGATGCTGACCACGTCTTCCTGAACGCCGTCGATCGACGAGTACTCGTGCAGGACACCAGCGATGGTGACTTCAGTTGCTGCATAACCCACCATGGACGACAGCAGCACACGGCGCAGGGCGTTGCCCAGCGTGTGGCCGTAGCCGCGCTCGAACGGCTCCAGGGTCACTTTGGCACGGTCGGCGCCAAGGTGTTCCACGTTGATGGCTTTGGGTTTCAGCAAGTTCGTTTGCATTCAGACTTCCTCTCAATACCCCCGGCTCGTTACACCGGTAAGGCTGGTGAAGTGCCCTGCGCAAGGTGCCCCACACGCAGGGAACAGAAAACTCAATGGCGGGATGGCACGGCCACCCCGCGCGCTTCGTCAAGAAGCATTAACGCGAATACAGTTCGACGATCAGCGATTCGTTGATGTCGGCCGCGAATTCGTCGCGGTCAGGAACCTTCTTGAAGGTACCTTCGGCCTTGTCGGCGTTGACTTCCACCCAGGCCGGAATGCCCACTTGCTGGGCAAGCTGCAGGGCCTCGACCACGCGGCTTTGCGTCTTGGACTTGTCGCGCACGGCCACCACGTCACCGGTCTTCACCAGGTACGACGGGATGTTGACCGGCTTGCCGTTCACGGTGATGGCCTTGTGCGACACGAGCTGGCGGGCTTCGGCGCGGGTGGAACCAAAGCCCATGCGATAGACAACGTTGTCCAGGCGCGATTCGAGAATGAACAGCAGGTTGGCGCCGGTGTTGCCCTTGCGGCGGTCGGCTTCAGCGAAATAGCGGCGGAACTGCTTTTCGAGCACGCCGTACATGCGCTTGACCTTCTGCTTTTCACGCAGTTGCAGACCGAAGTCGGACGTACGCTGACCCGAGGTGCGGCCATGCTGGCCGGGCTTGGAGTCGAATTTGGCCTTGTCCGCGATGGAGCGGCGGGCGCTCTTCAGGAACAGGTCGGTGCCTTCACGGCGGGAGAGTTTGGCCTTGGGGCCGAGGTAACGTGCCACGTTGCTTCCTTTGAATCATCTGCCACGGCCAGTTGCCGTGGGAGCCAGCAGCCTAGGGCGCTGGCGGTGGGCTTGGTTGAAAAAACTTGTCTGGTTGCGCCGCAATCTGATTGCGGGCGCGATCAGATACGACGACGTTTTTGCGGACGGCAGCCGTTGTGCGGAACCGGCGTCACGTCAGCAATGGAGTTGATGCGGATGCCCAGTGCGGCCAGGGCGCGCACCGAAGACTCACGGCCAGGACCGGGGCCCTTGATTTCAACGTCAAGGTTCTTGATGCCCTGCTCAATGGCAGCGCGGCCCGCCACTTCGGACGCAACCTGCGCGGCGAAGGGGGTGGACTTGCGCGAACCCTTGAAGCCTTGTCCGCCGGACGAAGCCCATGACAGGGCGTTGCCTTGACGGTCGGTGATCGTGATGATGGTGTTGTTGAAGGAAGCGTGAACGTGCGCGACACCGTCGGACACATTCTTGCGAACCTTCTTGCGCACACGTTGTGCGGCGTTATTGGCGGGAGCTTTTGCCATGACTTATCTCTTTCCCGATTATTTCTTGAGGGCCTGAGCGGCCTTGCGCGGACCCTTGCGGGTACGGGCGTTGGTGCGCGTACGCTGGCCGCGCATGGGCAGGCCGCGGCGATGGCGGAAACCACGGTAGCAACCAATGTCCATCAAACGCTTGATGTTCATGGTCGTCTCACGACGCAGGTCACCCTCGATCGTGATGTTCGCAATCTGGTCGCGGATTTTTTCCAGATCCCCGTCCGTCAGGTCCTTGACCTTCTTGGCGTAAGGAATGCCGGTGGCTTCGCAGATCTTGCGAGCGCGGGTGCGACCGATGCCAAAAATGGCGGTCAAGCCGATTTCTGCATGCTGATGCGGCGGAATGTTGATGCCAGCGATACGTGCCATGTTCGTCCTCTATAACTCTTGCGATCAGCCTTGGCGCTGCTTGTGACGCGGATCCGTGCAGATCACGCGCACAACGCCCTTGCGGCGGATGATTTTGCAGTTGCGGCAGATTTTCTTGACCGAAGCCGAAACTCTCATGTCGTTCTCCTAAAACTCAAACTGGCCAAAAAAATTACTTAGCCCTAAACACAATCCTAGCCCGCGACAAGTCGTAGGGCGTCAACTCAACGGTGACCTTGTCACCTGGGAGGATGCGGATGTAATGCATCCGCATCTTTCCCGAAATATGCCCGAGCACCACGTGCCCGTTTTCCAACTTCACCCGAAACGTAGCGTTCGGCAGGTTCTCAACAACCTCACCCTGCATCTGGATGACATCGTCTTTCGACATCTGCTTCAACCACCCAGGGATGTCTTGAAATTGGCTTTCTTCAACAATGATTCGTACTGCTGCGACATCATGTAATTTTGGACCTGGGCCATGAAGTCCATGGTCACCACCACAATGATCAGCAGCGACGTACCGCCAAAATAGAACGGCACGTTGTACTTGAGAATCAGAAACTCAGGCAGCAGGCACACAAACGTGATGTACACAGCACCCGCCAGCGTCAAACGCACCAGGATCTTGTCAATGTAACGCGCCGTCTGGTCACCCGGACGAATGCCGGGAATGAAGGCGCCGCTCTTCTTGAGGTTGTCTGCCGTCTCACGGCTGTTGAACACCAGGGCCGTATAGAAGAAACAGAAAAACACAATGGCGCTGGCGTACAGCATCACGTAGATCGGCTGCCCCGGCGTCAGCATGCCGGCGATATCCTTGAGCCAGCGCATGGCGTCACCCGTGCTGAACCAGCTCACCACCGTGGCGGGCAGCAGGATGATGGACGACGCGAAGATCGGCGGAATCACGCCGGCCATGTTCAGCTTCAGCGGCAGGTGCGACGATTGACCGCCATACACCTTGTTGCCCACCTGCCGGCGCGCGTAATTGACCAGTATCTTTCGCTGACCGCGTTCCACGAACACCACGAAGTAGGTCACCAGAATGACGAGTGCCACGATGAACACCGCCGCCAGAATGCTCATGGCGCCGGTACGTACCAGCTCCAGCAATCCGCCGACCGCACTGGGCAAGCCCGCGGCAATGCCGGCAAAGATCAGGATGGAGATGCCGTTGCCCAGCCCCCGCTCGGTGATCTGCTCACCAAGCCACATCAGAAACATCGTGCCAGCGGTCAGGCTGACCACAGCCGTCATGCGGAAACCGAAGCCTGGATTGAGTACCAGGCCAGCGGAGCTTTCCAGCGCAATCGCAATACCCAAGGACTGGAAGAGTGCCAAGCCCAAGGTGCCATAGCGGGTGTACTGGGTGATCTTGCGGCGGCCGCTTTCGCCTTCCTTCTTGAGCTGCTCGAACGTCGGCAGCACGTAGGTCAGCAGCTGCATGATGATCGACGCCGAGATATACGGCATGATCCCCAGTGCAAACACGGTGAACCGGGACAGTGCCCCGCCCGAGAACATGTTGAACAGGCTCAGGATGCCGCCTTGCTGGCCCTTGAAGAGCTGCTGCAACTGGGCCGGATCAATCCCGGGAACAGGAATGTGCGCGCCCACGCGGTACACGACGAGCGCGAGCAGCAAGAACACCAGACGGCGACGCAGGTCGCCGAATTTCCCGGTTTTTGCAATTTGAGCTGCGCTGGTAGCCACTGCTGCTTTCTTTCGACTCAGTCGGATCAGGCCAGGCTGCCACCAGCTGCCTCAATGGCAGCCTTGGCACCCGCGGTCGCGCCAATGCCTGTCAGCTTGACAGCCTTGGTCAGCTCGCCGGTCTTGATGACCTTGACGACCTTGGCCAGCTCGCCCACCAAGCCAGCCTGCTTGAGCGTCAGGAGGTCCACCTCGGCGGCACCGAGCTGATCCAGGTCAGCCAAGGTAACTTCGGCGTTGAACTTCAGCAAATGCGACTTGAAGCCGCGCTTGGGCAGACGGCGCTGCAGCGGCATCTGGCCGCCTTCGAAGCCGACCTTGTGGTAGCCGCCCGAGCGGGATTTTTGACCCTTGTGACCGCGGCCCGCGGTCTTGCCCAGGCCGGAGCCGATGCCACGGCCGACACGGCGCTTGGCATGCTTGGCACCCGCTGCGGGCTTGATTGTGTTGAGTTCCATCTTGAAACCTTTAGAGCACTTGGACCAGATAGCTGATCTTGTTGATCATGCCGCGCACGGCGGGCGTGTCCTGCAGCTCGCTCACGCTGTTGAGCTTGCGCAGACCCAGGCCGCGAACGGTGGCGCGATGCGATTCCTTGGTGCCGATCGGGCTGCGGACCAGCTTGATCTTGACAGTTTGTTGCGTCGTCATTTGATGGCTTCCGGTTACGCGAAGATTTCTTCAACGCTCTTGCCGCGCTTGGATGCCACTTCCGAGGGGGTCGTGGAATTCTTCAGCGCGTCGAACGTGGCGCGGACCATGTTGTAGGGGTTGGACGAACCATGACTCTTGGCCACGATGTCGGTAATACCCATGACTTCAAACACGGCGCGCATCGGACCGCCAGCAATGATGCCGGTACCCTTGGGAGCCGGCGCCATCATGACCGTAGCAGCACCGTGGTGGCCGGTCACGTTGTGATGGATCGTACCGTTGCGCAGAGACACCTTCGTCATGTTGCGGCGGGCCTCTTCCATGGCCTTTTGCACGGCAGCGGGCACTTCCTTGGACTTGCCCTTGCCCATGCCAACCTTGCCATCACCGTCGCCTACCACGGTCAGCGCGGCGAAACCGAGGATACGGCCACCCTTGACCACCTTGGTAACGCGGTTGACCGCGATCATTTTCTCGCGCAGGCCGTCTTCCGGACCGTCACCTTGCGTCTTAGCTTGAACTTTTGCCATGTCTGTATCCGTGTCCGTTAGAACTGGAGGCCGGCTTCACGCGCAGCATCAGCCAGCGCCTTGACGCGGCCGTGGTACGCAAAACCTGCGCGATCAAATGCCACTTTCTCGACGCCTGCAGCCTTCGCCTTTTCAGCGATGCGCTTGCCAATGGCCTGGGCGGCAGCGGTGTTGCCACCCTTGCCCGAGCCGCCGAGCGACTTGCGCACATCGGCTTCCGCCGTGGAGGCGCTGGCCAGGATCTTGGCACCGTCGCCGGAGATCACGCTGGCATAAATGTGCAGATTGGTACGGTTCACCGTCAGGCGCGCAACGCCTTGCGTGGCGATGCGGATGCGGGTCTGACGGGCCCGGCGAAGACGCTGCTCTTTTTTGGTCAACATGCTGCGGCTCCTTACTTCTTCTTGGTCTCTTTGATCGTGATCTTCTCATCCGCATAGCGGATGCCCTTGCCCTTGTAAGGCTCGGGCGGACGAATCGCACGAATCTCGGCGGCCACCTGGCCCACGCGCTGGCGGTCGGCACCCTTGATCACGACTTCCGTCGGGGTCGGGGTTGCCACCGTGATGCCGGCAGGCATGTCCTTGTTGACGGGGTGCGAGAAGCCAACCGTCAGGTTCAGCTTGGCACCCTGGGCCTGGGCCTTGTAGCCCACGCCGACCAGGCTCAGCTTCTTCTCGAAGCCCTTGGTCACACCGGTCACCATGTTGTTCACCAGCTGGCGCATGGTGCCGCTCATGGCATTGGCTTCACGCGAATCGTTGGCCGGGACAAAGCTCAGCTTGCCGTCCTTGGACTCGATCTTGACCAGCGCGTTCTGGGTCAGGGACAACGTGCCGCCCGTACCCTTGACGCTGATCTGGTCTTGCTTGATGGACACGTCAACGCCTGCAGGGACGGTGACGGGCATTTTTCCTACTCGGGACATTTTCTTTTCCTTCCCTTTAGGCCACGTAGCACAGCACTTCGCCACCGACACCGGTTGCGCGCGCCTTGCGGTCGGTCATCACGCCCTTGGGCGTGGTGACGATGGCCACGCCAAGGCCATTCATGACCTGGGGAATGGCACCAACACCCTTGTACACACGCAGGCCAGGACGGCTCACGCGCTCGATACGCTCGATCACCGGACGGCCGGCGTAGTACTTGAGGGCGATTTCAAGCTCGGACTTGCCGGCTTCGGTCTTGACCTGGAAGCCGTCGATATAGCCTTCATCCTTGAGGACCTGGGCAATGGCCACCTTCACCTTGGAAGAGGGCACCGAAACGGTGGGCTTAGCCACCATCTGGGCATTGCGGATGCGGGTCAGCAGGTCGGCGATGGGATCACTCATGCTCATGTTTAATCTCTCCTGCCTGGCTTACCAGCTGGCCTTGACCACGCCCGGGATGTCCCCGGAGAAGGCCATTTCACGGATCTTCGCGCGTCCCAGCCCGAACTGGCGGAACGTGCCGCGCGGACGGCCGGTGATTTCGCAACGGTTGCGCTGGCGCGTGGGGTTCGCGTTGCGCGGAAGCTTTTGCAGCGACAGGCGGGCCGCGGCACGCTCTTCTTCGCTCTTCTTGGGGTCGCGAGCGATCGCCTTGAGTTCCGCGTGTTTCTTCGCGTACTTTGCAACCAGCTTGTCGCGCTTGAGCTCGCGCTCAATCAATGCCATTTTTGCCACTGGTCACCTCAATTCTTGAAGGGGAAACGGAAGCCCGCGAGCAGTGCCTTGCACTCTTCGTCGGTCTTGGCCGTGGTCGTGATGCTGATGTTGAGACCGCGCAGGGCGTCAACCTTGTCGTATTCGATCTCGGGGAAGATGATCTGCTCTTTCACGCCGATGTTGTAGTTGCCACGACCATCGAAAGCACGGCCGGAGATACCACGGAAGTCGCGCACCCGGGGCAGCGCCACGGTGACGAAACGGTCCAGGAATTCATACATCTTGACGCCACGCAGCGTCACCATGGTGCCGATGGCCTGGCCTTCGCGGATCTTGAAACCGGCGATGGCCTTCTTGGCCTTGGTCACAACGGGCTTCTGGCCAGCGATCTTGGTCAGGTCGCCCACGGCGTTGTCCATGACCTTCTTGTCGGCGACAGCTTCCGAGACACCCATGTTCAAGGTGATCTTGGTCAGGCGCGGAACCTGCATGGGCGACTTGTAGCCAAATTTGGCGGTCAGCTCGGGGACCACCTTGTCGCGATAGTGTTGTTGCAGTCGTGCCATGGTCATGCCGCCTTGATTTCTTCGCCGCTGGACTTGTAAACGCGAATGCGCTTGTCGCCAGTGACCTTGATGCCCACGCGATCAGCCTTGCCCGTGGCGGCGTTGTAGATCGCCACGTTGGACTGGTGGATCGGCATGGCTTTTTCAACGATGCCACCCGTGGTGCCCTTGAGGGGGTTGGGCTTGGTGTGCTTCTTCACCAGGTTGATACCCTCGACCAGCAGGTGGGAGTCATCCTTGCGCAGCGTAACGGTGCCGCGCTTGCCCTTGTCACGGCCCGCGAGCACGATGACCTGGTCGCCTTTGCGAATTTTGTTCATGAGACGCGTCCTTACAGAACTTCAGGGGCCAGCGACACGATCTTCATGAAGCGCTCGGTGCGCAGCTCGCGCGTAACCGGGCCGAAGATGCGGGTGCCAATGGGCTCCAGCTTGGCGTTGAGCAACACGGCGGCGTTGCCATCGAACTTGACCAGGGAGCCATCGCCACGGCGGATGCCCTTGGCGGTACGAACCACCACAGCGCTGTAGACCTCGCCTTTTTTGACGCGACCGCGCGGAGCAGCTTCCTTGATGCTCACCTTGATGATGTCGCCAACGCTTGCGTAGCGACGCTTGGAACCGCCGAGCACCTTGATGCAAAGAACGGACTTTGCACCGGTGTTGTCGGCGACTTCGAGCCGGGATTCAGTTTGGATCATTTCAAATATTCCCAACTTGTACCAAGGGTCTTTGCCGCGCCCTGAAGCGCCTCAATGACCACCGGTCAGTCTTGGGCCCGTCGGCCACGCCTTGAACCACTCAAGGCGCTTTCGCTGGGCAGAACTGGAAGTTTTCATAAAACCCCCACTACGCTTTTCAAGCGCAGCCCTCGATTATGGCAAACCCCAAAGCCTCTGTCAATGCTCAGGCCCGGCGGGGAGTTCGAGGTAGCGCCGCGCGAGCGGCTCGAACGAGCGGCTTGCGGCATCACGCCCCGTTTCGTCCGCCAGGATCGCCGCCACTTGGCCGGCCATGCCCGCAGCCAACCGGGCGTCCAGAAACAACAAACGGCTGCGGCGCGCCAGCACATCTTCCACGGTCCGCGCGTATTCATGACGCGCCGCAAACCGGACCATGGCCTCTGTCAGACCTCCGCCCAACACATGGTCCGCGCCGGGCAGCGCCTCAACGGCCGCGCGCTCACCTCCATAAGAGTGGCCACCCGGCGCATCGCACATGCGCGGCCGGCTGGCATCCACACCCGAAGCACCAACCAGTTGCAAGTTGGCGGTCACTCCCGCCTCAACCCTTTTCAGCAAAGATTGTTCAAAACACTTTTCCAGCACATCCTCGGCCATCGCGCGGTAAGTCGTCCACTTGCCGCCCGTCACGGTGATGAGGCCGCTGCGACTGGCCAGCACCGTGTGTTCGCGGCTCAGTCCCTTGGTATTGGCGCCGTCGTCATCCGGCGGCTTGACCAGCGGGCGCAGGCCCACCCAGATGCTCTTGACATCCTCGTGAGTGGGCGCTCGCTTCAAATAGCGCGCCGATTCCCCGAGGATGAACTGCACCTCCTCGGCAAACGCGTCAGGTTCGCGCGCCAGGTCGCCCCGGGGGGTGTCCGTGGTGCCCAGGATGACTTTGCCCAGCCAGGGCACGCCGAACAACACCCGCCCGTCCGCCGTCTTGGGCACCATCAATGCATGGTCGCCGGGCAGAAACTCGCGGTCCACCACCAGGTGCACGCCCTGGCTGGGCGCCACCATGGGTTTGGCCGGCCGGCCCAGCGCCTCGCCGTCTTTCTGGCGGAATTCGTCCACCCACACCCCGGCAGCATTGACCACGCAGCGCGCCTGCAACCGGAAGGCCTGGCCGGTTTCGCGGTCCTCGCAGGTCAGGCCAACCACTTTGCCGGCGTCGTGCAGCAGGTCCGTGGCGGCGCAGTAGTTCACCAGCAGTGCCCCCCGGGTGGCCGCGGTACGGGCCAGCGCCAGCGCCAGCCGGGCATCGTCAAACTGGCCATCCCAGTACTTGACGCCGCCTTTGAGCCCGTCGGGCCGCGCGGTGGGCAACAAGCGCAGCGTCTGGTCGCGGTTGAGGAATTCGGTGGGTCCCAGGCCGGCCTTGCCGGCCAGCGCGTCATACATCTTGAGGCCCACGCCATAAAACGGGGTTTCCCAGAATTTGTAGGACGGCATCACAAAGGGCAGCGGCTGGGCCAGGTGCGGTGCGTTGTACAGCAGCGTGGTGCGCTCGTGCAAGGCCTCGCGCACCAGCGCGATGTTGCCTTGGGCCAGGTAGCGCACGCCGCCGTGCACGAGCTTGGTGGCGCGCGATGAGGTGCCCTTGGCAAAGTCGTGCGACTCCACCAGCACGACGCTGAAGCCGCGGGCGGCTGCGTCCAGCGCCACGCCCAGGCCGGTGGCGCCGCCACCGATGATGGCCAGGTCCCAGGTACGGGGCTCGGAAAGACGCGCGATGAGTTCTTCGCGCCGGGTAGGCAGGGGTGCAGCCAGGGTCATGGGGTCAATTGTCGGCCCATGCTTTAGAGCGCTCAACCGCCTTGCGCCAGCGCGCCAGCTTGGCACGGCGCAGCGGCGCGGCCAGTTGCGGTTCAAAACGCCGGTCCACCTGCCAGCGGGCCGAGATTTCCGCCGCGTCACGCCACAGCCCGGTGGCCAGGCCCGCCAGGCAGGCCGCGCCCAGCGCGGTGGTCTCCGTCACGCGGGGACGCACCACCGGTACGCCCAAAAAATCGGCCTGCATCTGCATCAGCAGGTTGTTGCTGCAGGCGCCGCCGTCCACGCGCAACTCTTTCAATGCGATGCCGCTGTCACGCGCCATGGCATCGAACACGTCGGCCACCTGCAGGGCGATGGCCTCCAGCGCGGCGCGCGCAATGTGCGCCCGGGTGGTGCCGCGCGTCATGCCCAGCAGCGTGCCGCGCGCATGGCCGTCCCAGTCGGGCGCGCCCAGGCCGGCAAAGGCAGGCACCAGGTACACGTCTCCCGTATCGGGCACCAACCCCGCCAGCGCCTCGACTTCTGGCGCAGACTGGATCATCTGCAACCCGTCGCGCAGCCACTGGATCGTTGCACCGGCCATGAAGACCCCACCCTCCAGGCAATAGGCGGTACGGCCCGGCCCCGCCGGTCCCTGCCAGCCCACGGTGGTCAGCAGCTTGTTGCGGCTGGGCACCGCCGCCGTGCCGGTGTTCATCAGCATGAAGCAGCCGGTGCCATAGGTGTTCTTGGCCATGCCAGGCGCAAAGCAGGCCTGGCCGAAGGTGGCGGCCTGCTGGTCGCCCGCCACGCCGGCAATCGGGATGGCCGCGCCGAACAGCGCCGCGTCCGTCTGGCCCAGCACGCCGCTGGACGGCACCACCCGGGGCAGCACGCTGCGCGGGATATCGAACAGGCGCAGCAACTCGTCGTCCCACTGCAGCGTGTGCACGTTGAACAGCATGGTGCGTGATGCGTTGCTGGCGTCGGTGGCATGCACCTTGCCGCCGGTCAGGTTCCAGATGAGCCAGCTGTCGATGGTGCCAAAGGCCAGCTCACTGCGGGCGGCGCGCGCACGCGCGCCTGGCACGTTGTCCAGCAGCCATTGCAGCTTGGTGGCCGAGAAATAGGCGTCGATCACCAGGCCAGTCTTTTTCTGGATCAGCGCCGCCTTGCCCTGGCGGCGCAGGCTATCGCAGCGCGCTGCGGTGCGGCGGTCCTGCCAGACGATGGCATGGGCCAGCGGCTGGCCGGTGGCGCGATCCCACAGCACCGTGGTTTCGCGCTGGTTGGTGATGCCAATGGCCAACTCGCCCGCGCCGGCCCGCGCGCCAAGCTGCTGCAGTGCCTGCTGCGCCACGGCGCGCTGGGACGCCCATATCTCGTTTGCGTCATGCTCCACCCAGCCGGGCTGGGGGAAGATCTGGCGAAACTCCTGCTGCGCCGTGGTCACGGCCTGGCCAGCCTGGTCAAACACAATGGCGCGTGAGCTGGTCGTGCCCTGGTCCAGTGCAAGAACATATTTCATGGGCGATGAGCGTAACGCATGCCTGTTTCAGGCAATAGACTGGAAACCACCATGAGTACCTCCTGCTTCACACGCCGCCAGCTGCTGGCGGGCGTGGCCGCCGCAGCCCTGTCGGCCTGCGCGCCCGTGCGTGCGCCCACGCAGCCTGCCCGTCTGCGCCTGATTGGCGAGGCCACGCTGGCCCACCGTCTGGCTTTCAAGGGCACGGCGGTCGGCGGCCTGTCCGGCCTGGACTTCGATGCGGCCAGCGGCCTGTGGTTCGCGCTGTGCGACGACCGCTCCGACCTGGCGCCGGCGCGCTTCTATACGCTGCGCCTGCCGCTGGACGGCCAGCGCCTGGGCGTGCCCGAGCTGGTGGATGTGGTGACGCTGCGCCAGGACAACGGCCTGCCCTACCCCAGCCGCCGCCAGGGCGGTGACGTGGCCGACCCCGAAGCCCTGCGCCTGCTGCCGCGCAGCGGCACGCTGCTGTGGACCAGCGAAGGCGACGCCCGGCTGGGGTTGGACCCGTTTGTGCGCGAAGTGACCCTGGACGGCCGGCACCTGCGCGAACTCAGCCTGCCCGATCACCTGCACATGCGCGTGGGCACCGGCCCGCGTGACAACCTTGCGCTCGAAGGCCTGGCGGTCACACCGGATGGCAAGACAGCGTGGGCAGCCATGGAGGCGGCGCTGCAACAGGACGGCCCGGTACCAGGCGTGGGCCGCCCCGGCGGCCCGTGCCGCTTCACGCAGCTGGACGTGGCAAGCGGCCGCGCGCTGCAGCAACGCGCCTACCTGCCGGACGCCATTCCCCAGGCGCCGCTGGTGCCCGGCACGTTTGCCGACAATGGTGTGAGCGAGGTGCTGATGATCGATGCCCACCGCATGCTGGTGCTGGAGCGGGCCTACATGGCCGGCGTGGGCAATTCGCTACGCCTGTATGAAGTGGACACGCGCGACGGCAGCAATACGCTGGACGCGGCGCGACTGGTGGCCGGTGAATTCCGCCCCACGGCCAAGCGGCTGGTGGCGAACTTTGCCCAGCTGGGCCTGTCAAGGCTGGACAACACCGAGGCCATGGCCTGGGGCCCGGCCCTGCGAAACGGCAACCGCACGCTGGTGTGCCTGAGTGACGACAATTTCAACCCCGCACAGGTCACGCAGTTCGTGGCCTTCGAATACATGGAAGCAGCATGAACACAGACAACAACGCCATCGCCTTCATCGGGGGCGGCAACATGGCCAGCGCCATCATCGGCGGGTTGATCCGCCAGGGCCTGGCCCCCAGCCAGATCGAGGTGGTGGAGCCCTGGGACGAAGCGCGCGCGCGGCTGCAAGCGCAATTCAGCATCACGGCGCAGCCGCAGGCTGGCGCGGCGCTCGCGCGCTGCGCCATGGTGGTGTGGGCCGTGAAGCCCCAGACCTTCAAGGAAGCGGCGGCGGCGGTGCGCGCCCACACCGCCCACGCCTTGCACCTGAGCGTGGCCGCCGGCATCCGCAGCGACAGCATTTCGCAGTGGCTGGGCAGCGAGCGCATCGTGCGGTCCATGCCCAACACGCCCGCGCTGGTGGGCAAGGGCATGACGGCGCTGTATCCGCGCCCCGCCGTGTCCGCGAACGACAAGGCGATGGTCGAGCGCGTGATCGCCACCACCGGCGAATCGCTGTGGGTGGATGCCGAAGAGCAGCTGGATGCCGTGACGGCGCTGTCGGGCTCGGGCCCGGCCTATGTGTTCTTCTTCCTGGAGGCCATGACGGCCGCCGGCATGGAGATGGGCCTGTCGCGCGAGCAGGCGCACCGGCTGTCTGTGGGCACCTTTGTGGGCGCGTCGGAGCTGGCCCGCGCGTCCGACGAAGCACCTGAGGTACTGCGCCAGCGCGTCACCTCCAAGGGCGGCACCACCTACGCGGCCATCACCTCCATGCAGCATGACGGCGTCAATGCGCTGTTCATCAAGGCGCTGCACGCTGCGCGCCAGCGCGCCCGGGAGCTGGGTGACGAATTCGGCGCCTGAGAAGCCCCCACGCTGGGTCAGCGCAGGGCGCTGTCCAGCGCAATGCCGGTAAACACGCTGAAGCCCACCCAGTGGTTCAGCCGGAAGGCCTTGAAGCAGCCGTCACGCGTGCGGTGGCGGATCAGCGTCCAGTGCCAGCCCGCCTGCGCCGCTGCGGCGGCAATGCCGAGGTAAAACGCCGGGCCGGGTGTGGCCACCGGGTAAGCCCAGGTCCATACGCCCAGGTACACCGCATAGAACCCCATGATGGCCGGCACGTCCCATGCGCCCAGCGTGATGGCTGACGTCTTCATGCCGATCTTCAGGTCATCGTCACGGTCCACCATGGCGTATTCGGTGTCGTAGGCCAGCACCCAGAACAGGTTGCCCAGCAGCAGCACCCAGGCCAGGGCCGGCACGCGCGACTGCGTGGCTGCAAACGCCATGGGAATGCCGAAGCTGAACGCCACGCCCAGCACCGCCTGCGGCATGGACACGAAGCGCTTGGCATACGGGTAGATGATGGCCACGGCCAGCGCGGCGAATGACCAGGCGATCGTCGCCGCATTGGTCGTCAGCACCAGCCCGAAGGCCATCAACGCCAGCACCGCGCCCAACGCCAAAGACTCTTTCACCGACACCTTGCCCGACGTGACGGGGCGTTGCGCGGTGCGCTTGACGTGGCGGTCAAAGTCGCGGTCGGCCACGTCGTTCACGCAGCAGCCGGCGCTGCGCATGAGGATGGTGCCCAGCAGAAACACCGCCAGCAAATGCCAGCCCGGCCAGCCATGCGCAGCAATCCACAGCGCGCTGAGGCTGGGCCACAGCAGCAGCAGCCAGCCGGCTGGCCGGTTCCAGCGGATCAGGTCCAGCCAGAGCGACCAGCGCTCGCGCAGGCGGCTGCTCACAGGCCGATCTGCCGCAGGTCCAGACGGCCGTCCCTGACTGGCGGACACCACAGATAAGCGCCGTTGACCGGCTGCGACATGCGGAACATGGCGTCCACGATGCCGTCATCGTGCCCGGCCATGCGGCGCATCTGTGCCTCGAATGCGTCAAACGAATGGCCAAAGGCCACGAACATCAGGCCCGCCTTGTTGTTCATCACCCAGGGCATGGAGCGACGCACCACGAAGGCCTCGGGCTCGAAGCTCTCCTGCGCGGTGCGCTTGACGTGGGCGGACTCGGGGGCGTCCTCCAGCTCTTCGTTGTCGCTGCGGCGGCGGCCCACTACGTTGTCCTGCTCCTGCGTGGACATGGCATCGAACGCGTCAAAGTCATGTACCCACTGCTGCACCGCCACGAAGCTGTCGCCGCCCGGCGCCAGGCCCGCCGCCAGCGCCGCATCGCCATCGGGGTTTTCGGTGCCGTCCTCGTAGCCGGTCAGGTCGCGGCCATGGCCATTGGGGCCCTTGCCATGGCGAAAGGCCTCCAGCGCACGGTCCATGTGAAAGGCCGGGGCCAGCGCCTTTTCCAGCTTGCGGCTGAGGTTGACCAGGTCGCCGTGGTCATCCCCGCGCAGCCAGCACCACAGCGCCACGGGCACGGACGGCACATGCACGCCGGGGCGCGACAGATCCGGCATGTCGCGCAGGCCGGCCACGCTGCCCCCCACCGCATTCACGGAGGCCAGGCCCAGCCCCGCGACCACGGTGTCGCCGTCGGCCAGCGCGGCCAGGCGTTGCAGCGCCGCCCCGGCGGCAGCTGGCTGGGCCAGCGAGAAAAACAGATAGCGGCCCTGGGTCGGCACCCGCTGCAGGATGCCGGCTTGCGCGGTGTTCATCAAATCCCCTCCAACATTCAGATCACTTTCAGGACAGGCGCTTCACTCCGGGCAGCTCACAGGCATAGATGGCGTTGCGCAGTGCCGCGATCGCCTCGTAGCGCGTGAAGCTGCGCCGCCAGGCCAGCACCACGCGACGCATGGGTGGCTCGCCTTCAAACGGCAGGTACTTCACGAAGGCATCCTCGTCTTTCTTGCGTTTGCGGGTGTCCAGCGCCTCCTTGGGCACGGACAGGCGCGGCACCAGCGTCACGCCCATGCCTGCGGCCACCATGTGCTTGATGGTCTCCAGCGACGAACCTTCAAAACTCTTGCGGATGCCTTCCGCGTCGCTGGAAAAGCGGGCGAACTCGGGGCACACCTCCAGCACATGGTCGCGAAAGCAGTGGCCGTTGCCCAGCAGCAGCATGGTTTCCTTTTTCAGCTCGTCGGCATTCACATGGGTGTGGGCCGCCAGCGGGTGGTTGCTGGGCAGCGCCACCATGAAGGGTTCGTCGTACAGCGCGGCGGTGGCCAGCCCGGTATCCGGGAAAGGCTCGGCCATGATGGCGCAGTCAATCTCGCCGGTGCGCAGCATCTCCAGCAGCTTGACGGTGAAGTTCTCCTGCAGCATCAGCGGCATCTGCGGCGTGCGCGCAATGGCCTGGCGCACCAGGTCGGGCAGCAGGTAGGGGCCGATGGTGTAGATGATGCCCAGCTTCAGCGGTCCGGCCAGCGGGTCCTTGCCGCGCCGGGCGATTTCCTTGATGTTGGCGGCCTGCTCCAGCACGCTTTGCGCCTGGCGCACGATCTCTTCACCCAGCGGCGTGACCGTCACTTCATTGGCGCTGCGCTCGAACAGCTTGACCTCCAGCTCGTCTTCGAGCTTCTTGATCGCCACCGACAGCGTGGGCTGCGAGACAAAACAGGCCTCGGCCGCCTTGCCGAAATGCTTTTCACGCGCGACCGCGACGATGTATTTGAGTTCGGTGAGGGTCATGCCTTTACGCTTTCAAGTACTCGGATTTTCCACCCAACCAGCGCTCGGCGTGTTGCCGGGCCTTTTCCGGGTAGCGGTCCAGCATCAGCGGCGCCGCGTGGCGCGCCCATTCCAGCAGCTCGCTGTCGGTGGCCAGGTCGGCAAAGCGCAGCAGCGGCGCGCCCGACTGTCGCGCGCCCAGGAATTCACCGGGGCCGCGGATGTCCAGGTCGCGCCGGGCAATCTCGAAGCCGTCATTGGTCTCGGCCATGGCCTTCAGGCGCGCGCGCGCCGTCTCGCCCAGGCGCGGGCCATCGCCCGTGGAATACAGCAGCACGCAGGCCGACGCGGCCGCGCCACGCCCCACGCGCCCGCGCAGCTGGTGCAGCTGGCTCAGGCCAAAGCGCTCGGCATGCTCGATCACCATCAGCGAGGCGTTGGGCACGTCCACGCCCACTTCAATCACCGTGGTGCTGACCAGCACGCCCATCTGGCCGCTGGTGAACAGGGACATCACGGCCTTTTTCTCGGCCTGCGGCATGCGCGAATGCAAAAGGCCCACCATGACGCCGGGCAGCGCAGCACTCAGCGCCTCGTGCGTCTGGGTGGCGTTCGTCAGGTCCAGCGCTTCGCTCTCTTCAATCAGCGGGCAGACCCAGTAGACCTGCCGCCCTTCGGCCACCTGGGCGCGGATGCGCTCGATGATGTCGTCGCGCCGCTGCTCGGAGATGACCTTGGTCACCACCGGCGTTCGCCCTGGCGGCAGTTCGTCGATGGTGGACACGTCCAGGTCGGCGTAATAGCTCATGGCCAGCGTGCGCGGAATGGGCGTGGCGCTCATCATCAAGAGGTGCGGCTCATAGCCTTCCTCGCGCATCTTGCCGCGCAGGGCCAGGCGCTGCGCCACGCCAAAGCGGTGCTGCTCGTCAATGATGGCAAGCGCCAGGTTCTTGAATTCCACCTGGTCCTGGATCACCGCATGCGTGCCCACCACCAGCGCCGCCTCGCCGCTTTGCACCAGCGCGGCCATGGCGGTGCGCTCCTTTTTCTTCTGGCTGCCGGTGAGCCAGGCCACGCGCAGGCCACGCGGCGCCAGCAGCGGCTCCAGCCAGCCGATGAGCTTGCGAAAGTGCTGCTCGGCCAGGATTTCGGTGGGCGCCATCAGCGCGCACTGCCAGCCCGTGTCAATCGCAATGGCCGCCGCCAGCGCCGCCACCACCGTCTTGCCCGAGCCCACGTCGCCCTGCAACAGGCGGTGCATGGGCACGGCGCGCAGCAGGTCGCGCGCGATTTCCTCCCCCACGCGCCGCTGTGCCGCCGTCAATGCGAACGGCAGCACGGCCAGCAATTGCTCATGCAGCCCGCCCGGCGCGGCGCCCAGCGGCGGCGCCTTCAGGCGGTCGCGTTCGCGCTTGCTTTGCAGCTGCGACAGCTGCTGGGCCAGCAATTCCTCGGCCTTCAGGCGCTGCCAGGCGGGGTGGCTGCGGTCCTCCAGCGCGGCCAGCGGCACATCCGGTGTGGGGTGGTGCAGGAACTGCAGCGCATCGCGCAGCAGCCAGGGCTTGTGCCGGCCGGGCTGATGTGCAATCTCGGGCACAAAGGTGTCCGACAGGTCCGCCCGCGCCAGGCCACCGAGCACGGCGCGGCGCAGGTAGGCCTGCGGCAGCCCGGCCACGGTGGAATACACGGGCGTAAGCGCCGTGGGCAGATCGCCACCCGCCGGGCGAAACGACGGATGCATCATGGTCCAGCCCAGAAAGCCGCCCTTGAGCTCCCCGCGCGCCCGCACGCGCGTGCCCACGGCCAGCGCCTTTTGCTGCGAAGGATAGAAATTGAAGAACCGCAGCACGCAGGTGTCTGACCCATCGTCCACGGTGACCAGCAGCTGGCGGCGCGGGCGGTAACTCACCTCGCACGCGGTGACGGTTGCCTCGATCTGCGCATGATCGCCCTCGCGCGCGTCGCGCAGCTTGACGATTCGGGTCTCGTCCTCGTAGCGCAGCGGCAGGTGCAGCGCCAGGTCGATGTCGCGCGCCAGGCCGAGCTTGAGCAAGGCTTTCTGGGGTGCGGTCATCTCCTTCCTGTCGGTCATGGGACAATTCTGCACTGTCCCAACCTCTTGGCACGGATCGGCACGGTCCTCAAGCAGCATGCACACCTTCACTCTCGGCGATTTCGACTTCGCCCTTCCACCCGAGCTGATTGCCCAGCACCCCGCCACCGAGCGCAGCGCGTCGCGCCTGCTGGATGGCACCGGCGCGCAACCGGTGGACCGCAGCTTTCGCGACCTGCCCGGCCTGCTGTCACCGGATGACCTGCTCGTGTTCAACGACACCAAGGTCGTCAAGGCACGCCTGTATGGCGAAAAACCCACGGGCGGCAAGGTCGAGCTGCTGATTGAACGGGTGTTGCAGGGCAACGAGGTGGTGGCCCATGTGAAGGTCAGCAAGAAGCCGCCGGTGGGCACCGCGCTGCGCATGGCGGGCGGCTTCACGGCCACGCTGCTGGGCCGCTGGCCTGACGACGATGGCGCGCTGTTCCGCTACGCACTCAGTGCCGACCCTTACACGCTGATGGAGCAGCACGGCCACGTGCCGCTGCCGCCCTACATCACGCACGCCGATTCAGCCGACGACGCGCAGCGCTACCAGACGGTGTTTGCCCGCCACCCCGGCGCGGTGGCCGCGCCCACGGCCGCGCTGCATTTTGACGAAGCGCTGCTGGCCGCCCTGGACGCGCGCGGTGTGCGGCGCGCCAGCGTCACGCTGCATGTGGGCGCGGGCACCTTCCAGCCCGTCAAGACCGAAAGCATCGCCGAACACCGCATGCACAGTGAGCGCTATGCCGTGCCGCAGGCCACCATGGATGCGATCGCGGCCTGCCGCCAGCGCGGCGCTCGCGTGGTGGCCGTGGGCACGACCACCGTACGAACGCTTGAATCATGGGCCGCAACAGGGCAGGCAGCAGGCGACACGGCCATCTTCATCACGCCCGGGTTCGAATGGAAGGTGGTGGACCGCCTGATCACCAATTTCCATTTGCCCAAGAGCACGCTGATGATGCTGGTCAGTGCACTGGCGGGCCATGCCCACGTGATGGCGCTGTACCGCCATGCGATTGCGCAGCGGTACCGCTTCTTCAGCTACGGCGACGCCATGCTGCTGGACCGCCGGGCCTGAACACCATCAGGCTACCTGCGCGGTGGCGCCTCAGGCGCTGAGCGCCACCCGGCCGCGCACGCCGTCCACCGTGGCGATCTTCTCCAGGATGGCGGCCGCATCGTCACGCGTGGCAAAGCCGTTGATGCGCACTTCGTGCACTTTCTTGCCTGCTGCATCCTTCGCTCGCACCTGGGCGGGATAGCCCGCTTCGCGCAGGCGCGTGGCCAGCGCCTGGGCCGCTGCGTCGCTGCCGGCGGCAGCGGCCACCACGCGCCAGCGCCCGCCGACCACCGCCACACCCTTACCCGGTGACAGCTCGGTGGATTTCAGGAACTTGGCCAGCTCGTCCGGCGTGGCGTTGCCCACCGGCTTGACCGGCTGGTTGAAAAAGCGCGCCCAGAAGGCCGTGGGTTTGTCCAGCGTCAGCGCGCCCTGGTCGCGCGTGGCCAACGCAACATTGCCCTCGAACAGGCAGGCGGCGTCGTGCTCGGCGTCGGTCATGCTCCAGAAGTCGGTGCCGCGAATGCCGATGGTGGCCGTGCGCAGGCTCACGTCGACCTCGCGCTGGCCCGCCACCTTGGCCACGGCCGAGGTGGCAAAGCGGAAGAAGCCGTCAAACAGCTTGAGTTCCGAGCGCACCGCCGTGCGGCCGTCGGCATCGCTCACCTCCAGCCGCTGCACACCCAGGCGGGTCTTTTCCCCCAGGCGCACGAGGCTGCCTTCGGCCATCCGCAGCACCAGGCCGGCGCTCGCGGCCGTCTCCACTTCCTGCGCGGTGCTGACGGTGTCGCCCGGGCTCAGCGGGCGGCGTTTGCCCTCGCGCACGGTCCAGGCGGGCATCTGCACGGCTTCAACCGTCATGCCGGCGCCGGGCTGGCGGGCGCCTGCGGCTTGCACGGGCTGCGCCGTGGCGCCGCCCCAGGCTGCGAGGGCCGCGGTCGCGGCCAGTAACTGTCTGCGTTCCATGAATCAATCCTGAGGTGTGGGGTTGCGGCTCATGCCGGCCGCTCTGGCACCGCCCTTTGCGCGTGCAACTATATGTACGCATGGCGTTTCGAGGTGGATTCAGGCAAGAAGCCGAAAAAGCGTAGGGGAATAGCCGCAGCACGCCCTGAAGCGTGATGTTTTCCACGCTCCAGGGCCCGGCGGGACCATCTGGGACAATCCCGGCCATGCTCAAGTTCGACCTGCACAAGACAGAAGGCCATGCCCGGCGCGGCACCCTGACGCTCAACCATGGCGTGGTGCAAACGCCGGTCTTCATGCCCGTGGGCACCTACGGCACCGTCAAGGGCGTCATGCCCAAGAGCCTGGAGGACATGGGCGCGCAGATCATCCTGGGCAACACCTTCCATCTGTGGATGCGCCCGGGGCTGGACGTGATGGCGCAGTTTGGCGGATTGCACCGGTTTGAAAACTGGCACAAGCCCATCCTGACCGACAGCGGCGGCTTCCAGGTGTGGAGCCTGGGCGAGATGCGCAAGATTTCAGAAGAGGGCGTGAAATTCGCGTCCCCCGTCAACGGCGACCGGCTGTTCCTCACGCCCGAGATCAGCATGCAGATCCAGACCACGTTGAACAGCGACATCGTCATGCAGTTTGACGAATGCACGCCCTATGACGTGAAGGGCCACATCACCACCGAGCGCGAGGCACGCAGCTCCATGGAGCTGAGCCTGCGCTGGGCGCGGCGCTGCCGGGACGAGTTCGCGCGGCTGGAAAACCCGAATGCCCTGTTCGGCATCGTGCAGGGTGGCATGTTTGAAAACCTGCGCCAGGAATCGCTGGACCAGCTCGTGGCCATGGACTTCCCCGGCTACGCCGTGGGCGGCGTGAGCGTGGGCGAGCCCAAGGACGAGATGCTGCGCATCATGGCGCACACGCCCCACCGCCTGCCCGCGCACAAGCCGCGTTACCTGATGGGCGTGGGCACGCCGGAGGACCTGGTGGAAGGCGTGGCACAGGGCGTGGACATGTTCGACTGCGTGATGCCCACGCGCAACGCGCGCAATGGCCATTTGTTCACCCGCTTTGGCGACCTGAAAATCCGCAACGCCCGCCACAAGAGCGACAAGCGGCCGCTGGACGAGACCTGCACCTGCTACACCTGCCAGAACTTTTCACGCGCGTACCTGCACCACCTGGACCGCTGCGGCGAAATGCTGGGCCCCATGCTCACCACCATCCACAACCTGCACTACTACCTGAACCTGATGCAGGAGGTGCGCGATGCGCTGGACGCGGGGGATTTTGCGGGGTTTGCACAGCGGTTCAAGGCGGACCGGGCGCGCGGGGTGTAGCGGCCGTCCCCGCGCCACACGCGTGGCAGAACTTCGCGAACGCGCTCTTGCGCGTGTTGCAGGCGCCGCAATGGTCGTGCAGGCCGATGCCGCAGTGCGGGCAGAAGTCGATGGACTCGTTCTTCAGATCCACCGGCCGCTCGCAGCCCGGGCACACGCCCTTGGACAAGCGGGCCAGCGCGGTGTCGTAGCTCAGCTCTTCACGCCGCTGGGCGTCGGGCAATTGTTCGGCCAGCTTCTGTTTTTCCAGGTAGCGGTTGAGCGCCACGATGGCGTAGCGGCCCACCAGCACCGTCACCACGATGCCCACGATGTAGCGCACGTAGCCGCCATAGCTGGGCAGGTAGGGCACCAGCTCCACAAAGAATGCGAACACCGCGAAGAAGATGAAGCCCCAGACAAAGGGCCAGTAGGTGCCCTTGCGCTTTCTGGCAAACAGCCAGCCTGCGGCCACCAGCAGCGGCAGCGTGAGCGCCAGGCGGTACAGGAACACACGCAGCTCGACCTTGCGCTGTTCGGCGTCCAGGCGTTCGCGTGCGCCACTTTCCAGCACGCTCAACTCACGGCGGGCGCGGGTTTCGCCCTGACGTGCATCCAGCGCGGCCTGCTGCTGTTGCTCCACGGCCGCCTGCGCGCTGCGCTCGGCCTGCTTCAGGCCGTCCAGCGCGCGGGTGCGGGCGATCAGTTCCGGGTCCTGTTCGGCGCGCTGGGTGGCGCTGCGGGTGGCCAGCCAGTGGTTGAAGGTCTCGCGCGCGGTGTTCGAGTCGCTGCGCGCCACCTGAAGCTTCAGGCGGGCCTGCTCCAGCGCGGCCTGCGCGGCTTCGCTGGCACGCTGGGCGGCCTGGATGTCGCTTCTGAGCTTGTTGGCGGCCGGGCGGTCCAGAAAGTCATCCAGCTCCAGCCGCTGCTCGACCTTGGGCAGGTCGCCCACCACCGTGCCCCCCAACCCGATCAGGAAGCCCGCAAACACAAACGCCACCAGCCACAGGCCGCGGCGAAACCATTTTTCAGACAGGCGCAGTGCTTTGCTCATGGCAGCCTCCATTCACTTCATTGCAGCGTAACAGGCGCGCCGCCCAGCCCGGCGCGCTGCAGCCAGTCAAACACCGAGTCCACCGTCACCGTCTCGATGCGGTCGCTGAAACGCTTTTCAGACGGGTGGTCGTCAAACGCCACATTGGCCGAGCCCACGCGCCCGCCCAGCCGCGTGAGCGGCCCCAGCTTGAGCGTGGTGGGCCGGTAGCCCTTGAACATCAGCCAGGCCTGGGCGGCGTCGCGCGTTTGCACGCCCGGCTCCATGGCCGCGGCCAGGGTTTCAATGGCCCATTGGTTGGACTGCTGGTACTGCCGGCCCCAGGCATAGCTCACCATGCTGTACGGCCTGTGGTGCAGGCTGGTGGCGCGGCGCCCGTCGCGCAGCAGTGCCATGAGCCGGGCCTGCACCTCTGGCTGGGGCACGACCCAGGCCGCCTCGTAGCGCCACAGTTCGTCCAGGAAAAATTCACCCAGCCCCTGGCGATACAGCGCACCGTCGGCCGTGCCGCACTGGTTGAGCTTGTGCAGCACGCGCCAGCCATCGGGCGTCCGGTAGGCAAAACCCAGGTGGGAATACCGCACGCCGTACTTGCCCAGGTCTTGCCCCGCGCGGGCCAGCACCACCACCTGGGCGCCGCTGGCGTCCAGCGCGTGCAGGGTGCGCTCGGCCAGCGTGAGGCCGCGGGTGATGGTCTGCACCGTGGGCTTGGCCGCTTCGCAGTTGCGCCCGGCATGCGCAGCCGGTGCAGCGGCCAGCGCGGCGGCGACGGCCAGGGCATTCAGGGTTGCCAGCAAGGCTTTCATGGCCGGCCCCTCAGAACGTCAGGCGTTCGTTGTGCAGCAGCGCGCGGCCGATCGCATTGGGCACAAAGGCAATCGCCTCGCCCGCCGCGCTGAGCACCACGCCCGCGCCGATCACGCTGGCCGTGACCACCGTGCCGGCCACGAGCGACGCCGCGCCCACCCCGCGCGCGGCCACCTCCACGCTGAAACGCGCGCCGTCAGAGGCGCGTTCCAGCACATACACAGTGCCGCGCGCCGACACCTCCACCGCCTTGATGGTGAACACCGCGCCCGCCGCGCTCAGCACCAGCGGCGCGGCGCTGACCGCGCCCACACCTGCGGCGGCCACCGAGGCCACGCCCACCACCGACGCCACCGGCAGCATGGACAACGCCACCGACGCTTCGCTTTGGGCCCGCACCGGGGCACCACACAGGGCGCTGGCAGCCAGCACCAGAGCCATCAGGTTCTTTTTCATGGTTTGCTCCGTGAATCGGGGTTGCGCTTATTCGGCTTCGGCCATGGCGCGGGCGGCGCGGCCTTGCAGGCGGGCATCCATCAGGTCAGCCTCGTGCCGGTCGCGCAGGGTCTTGGCCAGCGTGAAGGTGCAGGTGATCAGGTACAGCCAGCTCACGCCCAGGAAAGCCTTGTAGGTGTCATTGATCTCCATGCGCAGCAGGCCCCAGCCCGTCAGGCCCATGGCCAGGAAGAAGCCGATCCACACCACGAACTTGAACATCGGCGTGTCGGCCGGGCGGCGCTCGGCGCGGGCCTTTTCGGTGTCACGCACAAACTTGGCCAGCACAAAGGCGGCCGACAGGCAGAAGAAATAACCCATCACCATGAACGCGCGGTCCAGGTCCTTGCCCGGCAGGTACGCCAGCCCCACGCCACACAGGAAGGCGGCAATGGCAAAAGACGCCCACACCTGCAGTTGCCAGGGCTTGGAGTCGCGTTGAATCAGGGTTTGCATGTTGTCCTCTTGGAGGTGGTTGAACATGCGACGAAGTGTGGAGGGGTGGATTCAGAATCGGGGCGTTTGGATACGCTTAGCTTGATAAGCAAGACTTCCAGTATTATTTTTCAATACCAATTGCCATTCAAACACCCATTCGCACCCAATTCCCCGGCCGGATCAACGTGCGGCCAGCAGCCCCGATACCTGCGTCCTCAGACGCTCCATCTCCACTTTTTCAGGCGCCACGGCCGACCCCACGTTCAGCCCTACCCGGCTGAACACCCCACGACGGAACGGGCGCACCATCGCCACCTGCTCGCCTTTCACTTGCTCTACGCGGCTGAAATAACTGCCCCACAGGTTGGTCAGCGCCATTGGGATCACAGGCGGGTTCACGCCGTCCGCCCTGGCGCGCTCCAGGATCTTGAGGAGGCCGGCCTTGAACGGCTGCAGCTGGCCGTCTTTGGTGATGCCGCCTTCGGGAAAGATCGCGAGCAGGTCGCCGTCGCGCAGCACCTGCGCGGCGCGCTCGAAAGCGGCGTCGTACACCGCCGGGTCTTCCTTTTGCGGCGCCACGGGGATGGCCTTGGCCAGCTTGAACAGCGCACCCAGCACCGGCAGCCTGAAGATGCGGTGGTCCATGACGAAATGGATGGGCCGGGGGCTGGCAGCCATCAGCAGCACGGCATCCACGAAGCTCACATGGTTGCACACGATGATGGCCGCGCCCTGCACCGGAATGTGCTCGTCGCCCTGCACCTTGAAGCGGTAGACCAGCCGTGACGCAACCCAGGCCACAAAGCGCAGCAGGTATTCCGGCACCAGCATGAAGATGTAGAACGCCACCACCGCGTTGGCCAGGCCCACCAGCAGGAAGATCTGCGGAATGGTCATGCCCATCTTGAGCAGCACACCGGCGATCACGCTGCTGGCGATCATGAACAGCGCGTTCAGGATGTTGTTGGCCGCGATGATGCGGGCGCGGTGCGTGGGCTGCGCGCGCAGCTGGATCAGCGCATACATGGGCACGCTGTACAGGCCGGCAAACAGGCTCAGAAGCGCCAGGTCCGCCATCACGCGCCAGTGGCCTGGCACGGCGACGAATTGCGCCAGCGTGAACGTGCCCTGCGGCGCGGCCAGCCCGCGCGACGCGAAATACAGGTCGATCGCAAACACACTCATGCCGATGGCGCCCAGCGGCACCAGGCCGATTTCCACATGGCGGCGGCTCATCACCTCGCACAGCAGGGAGCCCGCGCCGATGCCCACCGAGAACACCACCAGCAGCAGCGATGCCACCTGCTCGTTGCCATGCAGCACTTCCTTGGCAAAGCTCGGGAACTGGCTCAGGAACACCGCGCCGAAAAACCACATCCAGCTGATGCCCAGCAGCGAGCGGAACACCACCACGTTCTGGTGCGCCAGCTTCAGGTTGCGCACGGTCTCGGTGAACGGGTTCCAGTTGATCGTGAGGCTGGGGTCGGTGGCCGGGGACGCGGGAATGTAATGCGACACCACGCGGCCCAGCACCGCCGCGCCCACGCAGGCAAAGCCGACGTGGTGGGCGCCAATCTCGGGCACGGCAATGATCAGGCCGCCCGCCACGTTGCCCAGCAGGATGGCCACAAATGTGCCCATCTCCACCATGCCGTTGCCCCCGGTCAGCTCGCGCTCGCTCAGGTGGTGCGGCAGGTAGGCAAACTTGACGGGGCCAAACAGCGTGGAGTGCAGCCCCATCAAAAAGGTACACCCCAGCAGGACGGGAATGTTGGCGCTGAAAAAGCCCCAGGCCGCCAGCGCCATGATGATGATCTCCAGCCGCTTCACAAAGATGATGAGCGTGCGCTTGTCGTACTTGTCGGCCAGCTGGCCGCTGGTGGCGGAAAACAGCAGGAAGGGCAGGATGAACAGCGCGCCGATCACCAGCCCTGCCATGGCCGGCGGCAGCCAGCTGATCTGCAGCTGGTAAGTCACCATGACGGTGAACGCAAACTTGAACAGATTGTCGTTGGCCGCGCCCGAGAACTGCGTCCAGAAGAACGGCGCGAAGCGGCGCTGCTTGAGCAGGGCGAACTGGTTGGGGTGAACGTCAGCCGACATGGGGAACCTCTCTCCGCTTGGGTATCTGGGTGCTGGATTGTGGCGGCACTTCTGCGCCCGGACCCTCTCTTGACTTGATACAGTGCGCGATCAACAGCCCCGAAGTATCGCCTTGCGATACCCAAACCGCATGAGCACCACCGCCGACCTCGTCCTGACGCTCAAGAAAGAGCTCAAGTCCGCCCAGATGACCTATGCCGACCTGGCCCGCGCACTGGGCATGGCCGAAAGCAGCGTCAAGCGCATGCTGGCCAAAGGCGACATGCCGCTGTCGCGCATCGACGCCATCTGCCGCGCGCTGAGGCTGGACTTTGCCGAGCTGGCCCGCCGCGTGGCCGACGCGCAGCCGCTGCTGTCCGAGCTGACGCACGATCAGGAAAAGGCCGTGGTAGCCGACAAGAAGCTGCTGCTGTGCGCCATCTGCGTGCTCAGCCAATGGACGCTGGAGCAGATCACCGCGGCCTACCGACTCAGTGACGCCGATTGCATCAAGTACCTGGCGCAGCTGGACCGCATTGGCATCATCGAGCTGCGCCCGCTCAACCGCTACCGCCTGAAGCTGGCCAAGACCTTCCGCTGGCGGCCGCACGGGCCGGTGATGAATTACTTCCGTGAAAACGCGCTGCTGGATTATTTTTCGGGCGGGTTCGACGGCGCAGGCGAAGGCGTGCTGCTGGTGCATGGCTCGGTCAGCCGGGCGCTGGCGCCCAGCTTTCTGGAGCGCATGCAGCGCGTGGCGCAGGACTTTGCCCAGCAGCACCAGGCCGACCAGAAGCTGGCCGACAAGGACCGGGAAGGCTACACGCTGCTGCTGGCCATGCGCAGCTGGGAGTTCGAGGCCTTTGCGGCATTGCGGCGCTAGAATGCAACCCATGCAGGAGAGCGGGCGGCACCAGCCACCCCACCGAAGGCGCAAACTCCCATACACGCTCAGGTTGTCGTACTGCATGCACTGAAAAGCCGTCTGGAGAGCAGCCCCCACGGGGCTCACCGAAGGAGCAAGCCGCGCGGAAGGTACCGCGCGGTGAATCTCTCAGGTACCAAGGACAGGGGGAGCGGCAACACCTTTACCCCAAGGGCTTTTCATCATGCGAGTGATCGTTCTCGGCGCCGGCCTGCTCGGCGTCTCTTCCGCCTATTTCCTTCAACAACTCGGCCATGACGTGACCGTCATTGACCGCCAGGCCACGCCCGGCGCCGAGACCAGCTTTGCCAACGGCGGGCAGATCTCGGTGAGCCACGCCGAGCCCTGGGCCAACCCCGGCGCGCCGCTCAAGCTGTTGCAATGGCTGGGCAAGGAAGATGCACCGCTGCTGTTTCGCCTGCGCGCGGAAGCCCGCCAGTGGCTGTGGGGCCTGCAGTTCCTGCGCGAATGCACGCCGGCGCGCACACGGCACAACATCCGCCAGATCGTGAACCTGGGCACCTACAGCCGCACCGTGCTGCAGCAGCTGCGCCGCGACGCCAGCCTGCAGTACAGCCAGCGCACGCAGGGCATCCTGCACTTCTATACCAGCGCCAAGGAGTTCGACGCCGCGCTGGAACCCGCCGCGCAGATGCGCGCCCTGGGCTGCGAACGCCAGGTGGTCAGCGCCGACGAGGCCGTGCGCCTGGAACCCGCGCTGCGCCACATCCGCCCCCGGCTCGCGGGCGCCACCTACACCGCGGAAGACGAATCCGGCGACGCCAACGCCTTCGCACGCGGCCTCGCGCAACGCTGCGAAGCCGCAGGCGTGAAGTTCCTGATGGGCCACCACATCACCGCCCTGCGCGAAGTGGCCGGCCAGGTGGACCATGTGGAGCTGACCGACGCCGAGGGCCGCTACCAGCGCCTGAAGGCCGACGCCTATGTGCTGGCCATGGGCGCGTTCAGCCCGCTGCTGGCCGCACCGCTAGGCTTGCGCCTGCCCATCTACCCGGCCAAGGGCTATTCGGTGACCATGCCGGTGAAGGACGCCGCCATGGCGCACCAGGTGAGCCTGACCGACGACGAGTTCAAGCTGGTGTTTTCGCGTCTGACGGGCGAGCAGGGCGACCGCCTGCGCATTGCCGGCACGGCGGAGCTGAACGGCTACGACCGCGACCTGAACCGCGTGCGCTGCGAGGCCATCGTGCGGCGCGTGGAGCAGCTCTTTCCCGGCGCGGGCGACACATCGCAGGCGCAGTTCTGGAGCGGGCTGCGCCCGGCCACGCCCAGCAACCTGCCCATCATCGGCCAGAGCAAGCTGCCCAACCTGTACCTGAACACCGGCCACGGCACGCTGGGCTGGACGCATGCCTGCGGCTCGGGCAAGTCGATTGCGCGGATCGTGACCGGGCTCGCGCCGGAGGTGGATTTTGCTTTTACCGCAGGCGCGCAACGCTTGCCGCAGCGCCGCGAACACCTGTCCAACGCCTGAACGGCGCATTTACGCAAAACCGGGCAGTTCCGGCTGTTGCGGGGGAACATCGGCGAAAGGGTCCTCTTCCACCCTGGGATTGCGGGTGGCCTGTCGCGTCTGCCGGACCGCTTCGCCAGCGACATAGTAGCGGCCGCGCTTCTCCCCCACCGGCCGCAGCAGCCCGGCGTCGCTGAGCTGCTTCAGGTCGTATTTCGCGACCTGGTCCGACACATCAGCCTGCACCCGGTAGCCCGGATTGCGGACCTTGTACCCCAGCGCGGCCGGCGCGAGCGCATTCACCGTGCGCTCGTTGATCTTCATTCGCTTGACAAGTTGCTCCAGCTCCTGCCATAGCCGCGCGATGTCCTGCGTGCGGCGCAGCAGGTCCGTGGCCTGGCGGTAATGTGCCGTCAACGCAAACCTGATCCAGGGCAAGGGGTCGTGTTGGGGGTTCCACTGCCCCTGGCCGACCTCCGCCAGCACCGCGTAATACTCCGCCGAGTGGCGGCCGATGTATTCCTCGATGCTGGAGAACTGCGGATCCAGGATACCTTCACGCGAAAGCACCATCGTCTGCAGGGCCCGGGCCATGCGTCCATTGCCGTCGCGAAAAGGGTGAATCATTGTGAGGTTCAGGTGCGCCATGGCCGCCTTCACCAGCAGCGGCCCCCTGTCTTCATTCAGGTAAGCGATCAGCGCCTGCATGAGTGCGGGCACCGATTCCGCAGCAGGCCCTTCGTACACAACCTGGTTGGTTTGTGTGTTGGACACATGGACGGTGCCCGGGCGCCAACGGCCGGGGAACACCGACAGGTCATGCGACAGGAGCATGTAATGCAGGCTCTTGAGCGTGCCTTCGTTGTGAACGTAGGTGGCGTCCTTGGCGAGCTGGACGATGTAGGTCATCGCGCGCCAGTAGCCTTGGGTGGCATGCTTGTCCTCGTCTTCCTGGCTCAACGACTCCTCGCCTTCAATGGCGGCAATGGCGTCGTCCTGCGTCATGTTGACGCCCTCCATCACGTTCGTTCCCATCATGACCCGCGCCGCAGTGGTGCGCGCCAGAAGGCCGGTCCAGCGGTTCAGGGAGTCGCTGGTGGCGAACTTGAGCGTCGTTCGAAGCTCCTCGATGCGTTTGATGACCCCAAGGTATGGCTCGGGCAGGTGCCTCAACGTGAAAATCATCGAATCTTCCTTATTAAGGAAGGAAATTCTACTTTTCTAAAGTAGAAAATTCAAACGAATGAGTCTAAAAGATTTACTTCCATAGAGACCGTCAGTCAAAACTGGCTGGCGGGCAGCGAGTCCAGCACGCTTGACGGCGTGCCGTGGCGGCTTTCGTCATAGCCGCTGAACATGCCCTGGATGGTCTGGCTCTCGGTCTGGCGCGCCAGTTCGGCGCGCGGGTCGGGGCGCAGCAGCACGTTGCGGAACTCCACGCGCAGCACGTTGCCGGTGCGGATCCAGTAGTCGGCCCGCTGGATCTGCCGCGCCCGCTTTTCCGGTGACAGCGCGGTGGCCGCCAGCCGGTCGTCGGAATGCGGGGGCAGCACCATCCAGCCGCCGGGGCCGCGCTGCGCGTCAAAGTGCTTCCACAGCATGTCGTGGCTGCCGGCAATGCGCCGCGCCATCTCGCGGTGGCGCGGGCTGGCGGCGTAATGCCAGGCGTACAGCGTGTGGTGCGCCGGGTCCAGCCCGATCAGGTGCAGCTCCCAGAACTGGGCCAGCTCCTGCATCACGCGCAGCATCAGCACCGGGGCCTTCCAGCCGCTCAGCGCCTGGGTGATCTCATTGGGGCTCAGGCGCAGCACCGGGTGGCGCTGGCCGCGCACGCCACCAATGGCCAGGCAGCGCTTGCCCTGCATGCGAAAGCAGCTGAACGCCACGGCGGCCACGTCCACGGGCTGCGTCACATGCACCTCGGCCGCGCGCTGCAGCGTGAGCGTGAGCAGCAGCTCCCCCTCGGGGCTGTGGGCGGGCGCGCGCTGCAGCTGCAGCCGCATGAATTCATAGCCGCGCGGCGCGCTCAGGTCGGCCAGCATCACGGGCTGGCCCGCGGCCAGCTGGCGCAAGGCAACGGGCTGCAAGGCGCCTTCCAGCCAGTCGGCATGGTCGGTCAGCTGCACCACGCGGTCCTGCACCGTCTGGCCGCGGTGCACAAAGGGCCGCACCGCCCGCAGGAATTCGGCCGGTAGATCCTGCACCAGGCCACGCGCCTGCAGTTCCCACACCACGGCCATCCAGCGGCGCAGCGCGCCCGGGTAGCGCAGCAGCGCCCACGCCATGCGCGCGGCCAGGCGCAGCCGCGTGGTGCCGCCGGGCGTGCTGGCCAGCGCCCAGGCTATGCCTTGCCAGATGCGGGGTGACTTCATGCGGCGGCGCCACCGGTGAACACGGTCAGCACGCCGGTGTAGCCGTACAGGTGGTGCCGGGCGATTTCACCGCCTGCAAAGAACCCCACCAGCGGCACATCGCCCAGGGCGCGGCGCACGATCTGCATTTCGGCACTGGGGCCGCCAAAGTGCGGGCCACCGCGCCCCGCGCAGCTCACGTACACCGCGCCGGCAATGCGCCGCGCCGGGTTGGGTGCGGCCTGCGCCTCGGGCGCGGCCAGCGCCGCCGCCACGGGCAGGCTCATTTCCTCGGGCTCCAGCTCTTCGCGGATTTCCGCGCAGATGCGGATCAGGTCGGCGCGCGCGGCCTGTGCGTTGCGTTGGCAAAACGCCATGCGCATGCCGGGGCTGACCTGGTGGGCCACGGCAATGCCGCGGCGCGACGGGTCCAGCCCGATGATGTGGCGCACCAGCGTGTCCACGCCGAAGTTGCCGGTGCGCGAGACCATGTCGCCCGCCCCGTCACCATGCCCCAGGTCGGCCAGGTCGGCCGGGTCGGTCAGGCCCACCAGCGTGGCGCGCACCGCGGCCATGGCCGCCTGCGGTTCGTCCAGCGTGATGGCCAGGTCGCGCAGCAGCACGTCCAGCGCCGGTTCGCCGTCCAGCCGGGTGATGACGTTGCCCTCGGCCGCTGTTACCTCGTGCACCGGCGCCACGGGCAGGCAGCCCTGCGTCACGCGCGACACCAGGGCCACGCCCTCGCCAAAGGCCACGCCTGACATGCCGCCGCTGAACACGCCGCTGGCCGCGCCCTGGCCCTTGATGTTGCCGTTGCCGCCAATGGCAAATTGCACCGCCTGCCCGCGGCTGGAGGCCAGCCCGCCAAACAGGTAGCCGGTGGCCGTGCGCTGCGCCAGCTCGGCGATCAGGTCGGCCACGTCGGGCGTGCGGGCGTCGGCATGGATCAGCGCGGTGTGCGGCTCAAAGCCCATGCCGGGGCCGGTGCCAAAAGTGGATGAAAGGGGCGCCACGCCCGAGAACACGCGGTACTGGTCGGCGGGCAGCTCGCACAGCATGACGGCCAGCGCCGGCTCGTCAAAATATTCCACATTGCTGGCCGCGATGCCCACGCCCACGGTGCCGGCCCAGTCGGTCACTTCGGGCAGCTCGGCGCTCAGGTGCTCCAGGATGTCCTGGGCCTGCGCGGCGTAGTGGTCGGTGATGTACAGCAGGCCCAGCGTGGGCGTGCTGGCGTAGTCGCGCAGCGCCATCTGCGCCCTGAGCTGCGCCAGCGCCAGCCCGGCGGCCATGGGCCATTGTGGGTGGGTGGCGTGGCCGCAGGGAAACAGCTTCATGGTCCGCGCCAGGTCAGCGGGTGCGGCGGGTGGTCTTGCGGGCGGCAGGCTTTTTGGCGCCCGCCTTTTTGACGCCGGATGCCACGCCCGACGCCACACCGGAGGCAGCCTTGAAGGCTTCCTTGGCCAGGCCGGTGGCCATGTTTTTCGTGGTGTCCATGGCGGTCTGTCTGGCTGCGTCCTTCATGGCGCTGGCTGCAATCTGCTGGAACTGCTGCGTGAGCGAGCCCCACCATTGCAGCGGGTCCACCACGCCAGCGGGGTCGGCCTTGCTGGCTGCTTTGCCCGTGGCCTTGCGCCGTGCGGCGCCCGCCACACCCGACACCGTGCCGGCGGCGGTGGCGGCGGTCTCGGCGACTTTCTGCACGCCGCTGACCACCGTGTCAGCGGCCTTGAGCTTGAGCGCGTTGGCCACGTCGCCCATGTTGAAGTTCATGCCTTCGAGGGTGGCCAGTGTCATCTTCTGCACCTCCAGCGCCTGGATGGTGGCGCCCAGGGCCTTGGAGTTCTGGTCCAGCCAGAAGTGCACCGCCTTGAGTTCGTCAAGCCGCTTGTCCAGCTCTTCCACATTGAGCGTAGGGGCCACCCAGTTAGCCAGGTTGGGCATCTGGGGGATGGTCTGCGACGCTCCCTTGGCCAGGTTTTGCAGGAAGTCGAAACCGGGCACGAATTTGCCGAAGCCGAAGTTGGGGTTGTCGCTCATGGCCGCTCCAGGGTGGGTGGTGCAGGGTGGTGGTGGCCCACAGCTTACCCCAACGCCTGTGCCGGGCACAGGCCGTTGGCTCAGTGTTTATGCCCATCCATCATGGCGGCGGCGCCCGGGTTGCCGGGCGCGCGCGCGGCCACGGGCACCTTGAGCTCCAGCCTGCTTTCCACGCCCTTGGCGTCCTTGAAGGTCAGGGTCAGCGGCACGGTGGTGTTGGTGGCCAGCGGTGCCTTCAGGTCCAGCAGCATCACGTGGTAGCCGCCGGGCTTGAGCTCCACGGCCTTGCCCGCGGGCAGGTCGATCGCGGGCACGGCACGCATCTTCATCACGTCGCCTTCCATCTTCATCTCATGCACCTCGGTCACGCCGGCCGCGGGCGACGACGCGCCCACCAGCTTCGCGCCGTCCTTGGCCGTGAGTTTCATGAAGGCGCCGGTGCCCATCTGGCCCGGCACGCTGGCACGGGCCCAGGCGCCTTCAACCTTGACGGCGGCGGTCTGGGCCATGGCGTTGCCGGCCAGCAGCGCGGCCAGCAGGGTGGTGGTGTGGATGAGTCTGTTCATGGTGTTTCCTTACGGGGGTTCAATGATTGTGGCCGGACGCGCCCGCGCCCGGCAGGATGTCCAGCAGCGCGGCCGGGCTTTTGAGGTCCGACAGCTTCTGGCCGGGTTGGGGGATTTCGGTCCATTCGTTGCGGCCTTGCGCGCAGACCTGGGTCACGGGCCAGTACATGGCGCCATCCTTGTCGGGCAGCTGGCCCACCAGCACGAATTCGTCGTAGTGCGTGTTGGGCAGGTAGTCGTCCGGCGTCCTGGCCGTCCAGGTGATGCGCACCACGTCTTCTGCGATGGTGCGGCCATGGCTGGTGTAGGGCGTGGCCAGCGTGGCGCGCTGCACCTCCAGCGTCCAGCCCGGCTTGGGCATGGGCCGGGCGCCGCGCACACCCGTGGGGATGTCCACTGCGATCTGCCGCGTGGGCGAGGCGCCGCAGCCGTGGCCCACCTTGAAGGTGGCCTTGTAGCTTTTGCCCGCGGGCGCGACCTGGTATTCCAGCACCACATGGGCGTGGGTCATCTGCGCGGCGCCAGCCAGCGCCAGGGTGAATGCAAGGCGTTTGAATGTCATGGTGTGCTTTCTCTCAAAGGTCAATCTTCAATTCCGCCATCCAGGTGCGCTGCGGGTAGGGGTGGAAATTCCAGAACCGGTAGTTGTTCAGGTTGTCGATGCCCACGGCCGCGCTGACCTGTCTGGTGAACTGGTAGCGCACCCGCACGTCCGTGGTGAAGTAGCGGCTGGCGCCCTGGTAGGCAAAGCCGTTGGGGTCGGAGTTGTCCAGCGTGCTGAACTGCTTGCCGCTGTAGCGCGCACCCAGGGTGTACGACCATGTGTCGTCCGGCCGGTACGTGGCCACCACGCTGGCGCGCCACTCCGGAATGCGGGGCTGCCACTTGCCCACGCTGGCGGGGAACTTGTCGTTTCTGGTGATCTTCGAGTCGGTCCAGGTCAGGCTGCTGCCCAGCTCCAGCCCGCGCAGGAACACGTTGGCGGCCTGGTACGACACCTCCAGCCCTTTGGTACGGATCCTGTCCACGTTCTGGATGTTGGTGACGTTGGGCGTGACCGTGACGTTGGTCTGCGAGTAGAGCGCGTCCTTGGTCTGCTCGAAGAATGCCGTCAGGCGCAGCAACCCATTGCCCATATCGCGCTCTGCCGTGAGCTCGGTCGTCCACGACTTCTCAGGCTTGAGGTTGGGGTCGTTGTTGATGAGCGTGCCGGCTCCGCTGATGCCACCCTGGTACAGCTCGCTCACCGTGGGCATGCGCACGGCCCGCCCGGTGGACGCCTTCAACACCCATTGGTTACTGGCCTGGAACGCGATGGCGGCCTTGGGCGACACAAGGTTTTCGCTGCGATTCACATGGTTGACGGTGGTGGTGGCGTTGGCCGTCTGGCCGTTGGAGGCTGACCAGTTTTCCACCCGTGCGCCCAGCACGGCCTTCCATTTCGGGGCGATCTTCCACGTGTCCTGCGCCCACAGGCCCACGAGCTGTGCGTCACCATTGAAGGCCTGGTTGCGTGCGCCTGCGCTGCCATTGATCCAGTTGGCTGTGGCGTTCTCGATGCTGCGCAGCTTGTAGCTGTCGCGTTGCAGGCCAAAGTCCACGATGTGGGCACCCTGAATGCCCCGTGGCCGCCAGGTGCCCTTCAGCGCCAAGGCGTTCCAGCCCGTACCTTTCATGTTCACGATCCGGCCCGCGCCGCCATTCAGGGCGCCCGGCAGCGCCGTGGTGGCAGCGCGCAGCGTGTCCTGCTGGTAGTCGTACAGGCTGGCGGCCAGCTCCCAGTCAAACACGCCCTTCGTATTGCTCTTGACCGACAGGCCATGCATGAAATGCGTGAGGTCTTCGTTGGACACGTTGTAGTCGGTGGGCGTCAGTGCACACGAGCGGCCGTTGATATTGACTGTGCCGCTGTACACGGCGTTGCCCGCCGCATCACGCAGGTAGCTGGCCGGGCGGCCCTCGGAGGTGTTGTGCCACCAGCCAAAGGTGTAGGCCGCGCGCAGCGTGGGCGTGAGGTCATACGCCAGCTTGGCCTTGATGTGGTCTTGCGTGGTGGCGTACTGCGTGGCGGAGCCGAGCAAGTACCAGTCCTGGTTGCTGCGGTTCTTGCCCGGCACGGCGCCCGTTACCGGTGTGCCGGCGGCACCCACCGTGCCCGCGGACACCAGCCTCGTCGGGAAGGTCAGCGGCTGGCCTTCACTGTCGTTGCGGCTGAAGTTGGCAAACCAGGACCAGTCGCCCTGCTTGTTGCCCACCGAGGCGCTGGCCTGCTTGCCGGTGTAGCGCTCGTTCGTGCCATACAGGTCAAACGGCTGGTGAGCGATGCCCACCTTGCCGTGGGCTTCAAACTTCGTGGGCATGCGCGTCACATAGTCCACCACCGCGCCCACCGAGTTGCCGGCGTAGGCGGCGGAGAACGGGCCGTAGAGCACGTCCACGCGCTCAATCTCCTCGGGCGTCACCAGCATCCAGCGCGGCGCGTTGGTGGGGCCGTTGCCCAGGTAGTTGCTCAGCAGGATGCCATCCGCAAACACCATGGAGCGCGCCGGGTTGCCCGTGCCGGACGCACGGGTGGACAGCACGGCGTGGTTGTAGTCGCCGATGTAGCGCTTGCGCACCAGCAGGCTGGGCAGGTATTTGAGCGCGTCTTCGCTGTCGGTGGCGTTGATCGAATGTTCGATCTGCTCGCGCGTGACGCCCTCGATGGTGGTGGGAATCTGCGTGGGCAGCGAGGTGGGCTGCCCGCCGGTGATGGTCACGACGCCCAGTTCGCGGCTGGGCGCTTCGGCGGTCTGGGCGAAGGCGAACGGGCTGAAAGGGAACGCCATGGCCACGGCCAGGGCAATGCGGTTCTTGCGCAAGGGGAAACTCCTGAAAAGGCACACACAAGGCACCCGCCTCGGCTTGCCGGGTCAGGCGCTGTTCAGTGGGGGTTCAGGAGATGGCGGGCGGCCCGCGCGCGGGCAGCGGCGCGGCGGTGAGCCACGCAATGTGCGCGGCGGCGATGGGCCGCAGCACATGGGACAAGGGTTGCACCGGTTCAGCCGTGGTGCGCGCGGCCTGCGGCGGCGAACCGGTGGCGGCGCACAGCGGACAGTCCAGCATGTGGCGCGACTGCTCTTTCACGCCGTCATCGGTCTTGACCATGACCTTGATCGCGCCCGAGCCCGAGCAGATCAGCTCCATGGCCTGCGGGTTGACCAGGGGCGAGGCCACCGCCACGCCCAGCGACAGCGCAAACCACACCAGCACCAGGCGGGCAAGGGTGTGGGCGGAGCGCAGGGCGTGCATGGGGCGTGATTATCGCAGCGTCATCCCAGCCTCAGAACTTCGGCGCGCGCCGCTCGCGCAGGCTGGCCACGCCTTCGTGCACATCCGGCCCGCCAAAGCCCATGAATTCCAGCGCCAGCGAGGTGTCAAACGCGGGCCCCGCCTGGCGCAGCCAGTTGTTCAGGCTGTACTTGGTCCAGCGGATGGCCGTCTGGCTGCCTGAGGCCAGTTTGTCGGCCACTTCATACGCCTTGGGCAACAGCTGGTCGTCGTCCACCGCCAGCGACACCAGCCCGATGCGCTCGGCCTCTTCGCCGCTGACCGGCTCGCACAGCATGAGGTAGTACTTGGCCTTGGCCATGCCGCACAGCAGCGGCCAGACGATGGCGGCATGGTCGCCGGCAGCCACGCCCAGGCGGGTGTGGCCGTCCACGATCTTCGCGCTCTTGGCCGCGATGGAAATATCGGCCAGCAGGCCCGCCACCAGCCCCGCGCCCACCGCCGGGCCGTGCATGGCGCTCACGATGGGCTTGTCGCAGTTGATGACGTTGTAGACCAGGTCGCGCGCCTCCTTCCACACCCGCGTGCGCACCGCAAAGTCACTGGCCATGTCCTGCACCAGTGCCAGGTCGCCGCCGCCTGAGAAGCCCATGCCCTCGCCGCGCAGCACGGCGCAGCGCACCGAATCGTCCGCGCTCACATCGCGCCAGATCTCGCACAGCTCCCAGTGGCCGTCATGGCCGGCGGTGGGCAGCTTGCCGTTTTGCGCCTTCATCTGGATGTCCAGCACCGAATCATCGGGGCCGCGGCGCGTGAGGTTGAAGGTCTTGTAGCGTGAATAGTCCATGGGGTTGTCTCCTGCAGGGTTCTGTGGCTTTCTGGCGCTGATTGTCCATGGGGCGCAGTTGATGCCCATCAAACAGGCCGGCGTCATCCAGGCGCATGATGGGACGAACCCTCTGAAAGGAAACACCCATGACCACTTTTCATGCCGTTGTCTGGCTCGACAGCGCCCAGGCCCATGTGCTGATGTTTGACCGTGAGCATGTGGAGGCTCAACGCATCAAGTCACGCAGCCACCACAAGCACCAGGGCAAGGACAGCGCCGACCCCAACTACTTCCCCGGCATTGCCGCCGCGCTGGCCGGCACGCATGAGGTGCTGCTGGCGGGCCCTGGCGCCACCCGCACCGAATTCCTCGCCTGGTGCACCAGCCACCAGCCGCTGGTGGCCAAGGTCATCGTGGACAACGTGGCGGCCGACCACCCGAGCGACGCCCAGCTGGTGGCCATGGCACGCCAGTATTTCAAGCGCCATGACAACATGGCCGCCGACCCCACGCAGGTCTGAGCGCTGGCCTGGGCCGCTGCTATCCTTTGCGGGATGCGATCGCTCTTTCACTTTGCCTTCAACGTCACCGACCTGAATGAGGCACGCCGCTTCTATGGCGGCGTGCTGGGCTGCCGCGAAGGCCGCAGCACCGACACCTGGGTGGACTTTGATTTTTACGATCACCAGATCTCGCTGCACCTGGGCCAGCCGTTCAAGACCGAGCGCACCGGCCATGTGGGCAACGTACTGGTGCCCATGCCGCACTTCGGCCTGGTGCTCACGCTGCCTGACTGGCAGGCCATGGCCGCGCGGCTGGAGCAAGCGGGCACCGACTTCGTGCTGAAGCCCCAGGTGCGCTACCCGGGTGAGCCGGGCGAGCAATGGACGATGTTCTTCTGCGACCCGTTTGGCAACCCCCTGGAAATCAAGGGCTTCGCCTCGCTGGACGGGCTGTACGCGACCTGATCCCGTGCGGCTGTAGGCGTGCTCCTACAGCCGGCAAAGGCGCCGGCGCCTTTGTGATGGCCGTCCAGGCTGGTAAGGTAGGACCGATGGATGTTGCCGACCTGCTTTGCCCCTCCTGCGCCCTGTTCCTGGACTTTGACGGCACGCTGGTCGATCTGGCGCAGCAGCCGGAAGATGTGGTCGTGCCCCCCGCGCTGGTGGCAACGCTGCGCGATCTGCACGCCTACCTGGGCGGCGCGGTGGCTGTCATCTCGGGCCGACCCATGGAACAGCTGGACGCATTCCTGGCACCGCTGCGCCTGCCCATGGCCGGCGTGCACGGCAGCGAACGCCGGGCCGCCGATGGCACGCTGAGCCTGCACGCCACCTACCCGCTGGATGAAGTGCAACGCGCCGCCCAGGCCCTCGCGGACCAGCACCCGGCGCTGCGCCTGGAGGCCAAGCGCGGCTCGCTGGCGCTGCACTACCGCCAGGCACCGCAGCTGGAGGCGCTGTGCCTGGACACCCTGCGCGCCGCGGTGGAAGCCTCGCCCGGCCTGACGCTGATGCGCGGCAAGATGGTGGTGGAAGCCAAGCCCGGCGGCGCCAGCAAGGGCCTGGCGATTGACGCCTTCATGCACGAGGCGCCCTTTGCCGGACGCCAGCCCGTGTTCATGGGCGACGACTTCACCGACGAGGTGGGCTTTACCGTGGTGCAGGGCCGTGGCGGCATGGGCGTGAAGGTGGGCGGCGGCGCCAGCGCCGCCTGGCACCGCGTGGAAAGCCCGGCCGCGCTGCGCCAGGAGCTGGCACAGGCCATGGCTCTGAAAAGCAGGGACAAGGGGAGGACAGACGCATGAGCACAGGTAACGCAAGCCGCGGCAACCTCCATTTGGGCATGACCGGCAACTGCGCGTACAGCGCATTGATTGATCCGCAGGCGCGCATGGTCTGGTGCTGCCTGCCGCGCTTTGATGGCGACCCGGTGTTCAACGCGTTGCTGGACGACGGCCCGACGGGCAGCGTCTGGGCCTTCGATCTGGAAAACTTCGCGCGCAGCGAGCAACGCTACGAGCCCAACACCGCCATCCTCAAGACCCGGCTGTATGACGCCGACGGCCACGGCGTGGAGATCACCGATTTCGCGCCACGGTTTTTCAGCCACGCGCGCATGTTCCGCCCGCTGACCATCGTGCGCCGGGTCAAGGTGCTGTCGGGCACGCCGCGCATCCGCATCAAGCTGCGCCCGCGCTTTGACTGGGGCCGCCAGGTGCCCACGGTGACGCAGGGCGGCCACCACGTGCGCTTTGTGGGCGCGGGCATGACGCTGCGCCTGACCTGCGATGCGCCGCTGAACTACGTGCTGGACGGCACCTGGTTCGTGGCCGACCGGCAGATGAACTTCATCCTGGGGCCGGACGAAACCCTGATGGGCGGCATTGAAGACACGGCCCACCTGTTTGAAAAGGAAACCGCCAGCTACTGGCACACCTGGACGCGGCGCCTGGCCATTCCGCTGGAATGGCAGGACGCGGTGATCCGCGCGGCCATCACGCTCAAGCTGTCGCTGTTCGAGGACACCGGCGCCATCGTGGCCGCCATGACCACCAGCATCCCCGAGGCGCCGGGCAGCGGGCGCAACTGGGACTACCGCTACTGCTGGCTGCGCGATGCCTTCTTTGTGGTGCGCGCGCTCAACAGCCTGTCGGAAGTGGGCACCATGGAGGACTACCTGCGCTGGCTGACCAACGTGGTGGTGCGCTCGCGCGGCGGGCACATCCAGCCGCTGTACGGCATCGGCCAGGAAGAGCAGCTGCCCGAGGCCATCCTGGGCCATTTGCCGGGCTACCGCGGCATGGGGCCGGTGCGCGTGGGCAACCAGGCACAAGAGCATTTCCAGCATGACGTGTACGGCAACATCGTGCTGGGCGCGGCCCAGGCCTTTCATGACCAGCGCCTGTTCCGCCGGGCGGGCGCGGCGGAGTTTGAACACCTGCAGGCCGTGGGCGAGCAGGCGTTTCGCGTGTATGACCAGCCCGACGCCGGCATGTGGGAGCTGCGCACGCGTGCGCGCGTGCACACGTCATCGGCACTCATGAGCTGGGCGGCCTGCGACCGGCTGTCCAAGGTGGCCGCCGCGCTGAAAATGCCCGAGCGCATCCGCTACTGGCGCGAACGCGCCGACGTGATCCGCGAACGCGTCCTGCGCGAGGCCTGGAGCGACGAGCGCCAGGCCTTTGCCGAAAGCCTTGGCGGGCGCGACCTGGACGCCAGCGCCCTGCTGATGGCCGAGGTGGGCTTCATCGACCCGCACGACGCGCGCTTCCTGGCCACGGTGGACGCGCTGGAAAAGTCGCTGTGCGACGGGCCGTACATGCGCCGGTACGAGGCGCCGGACGACTTCGGCAAGCCCGAGACGGCGTTCAATATCTGCACGTTCTGGCGCATCGACGCGCTGGCGCGCATTGGCCGCAAGGCCCAGGCGCGCGAGATCTTCGAGACCATGCTGGCCGCGCGCAACCCACTGGGGTTGCTGTCGGAGGACACTCACCCGGTCACGGGCGAGATGTGGGGCAATTTTCCGCAGACGTATTCGATGGTGGGCATCATCAACGCAGCCGTCAGGTTATCCGCCCCGTGGGACTCAGTGATATGAGCCGCCTGGTCGTCGTCTCCAACCGCGTGGCCGACCCGCGCAAGACTGCCGCGGGCGGGCTGGCCGTGGCGCTGGCCGAGGTGCTGAACAAATCCGGCGGGCTGTGGTTTGGCTGGAGCGGCAAGGTCATTGAAACCGCCGAAGGCAGCGCCCCTGGCGAGGGCGGGCTGCACCGCCAGCAGGCCGGCCCGGTGACGCTGGCCACCGTGGACCTGAGCCGCGAGGACCATGACGCCTACTACCTGGGCTATTCCAACGGCGTGCTGTGGCCGGTGTTTCACTACCGGCTGGACCTGGCCAACTTTGACGCGGGCCATATCGCCGGCTACCGGCGCGTGAACCAGCTGTTTGCGCGCCGGCTCATGCCGCAGCTCTTGCCCGATGACGTGATCTGGATCCACGACTACCACCTGATCCCGCTGGCGGCCGAGCTGCGCGCCATGGGCTGCACCAACCGCATCGGCTTTTTCCTGCACATCCCCTTGCCGCCGCCGCTGATCCTGGCGGCGATACCGGCGCACGACTGGCTGATGCGCGCGCTATTCGCCTATGACCTGGTGGGCTTCCAGAGCGAGGCCGACCTCACGCACTTCACGCGCTACATCCAGTCCGAGGCCCATGCCGAGGACCTGGGCCAGGGCCGCTGGCGTGCCTTCAGCCGCACCCTGACGGCGGGCGCCTTCCCCATCGGCATCGATGTGGAAGAGTTTGCCGGCCTGACCGCGGCGCCCGAGGGCCGCGACATGTACCAACGCATGCGCGACGAGTACTCGCGCCGCAAGCTGCTGGTGGGCGTGGACCGGCTGGACTATTCCAAGGGCCTGCCCCAGCGCCTGCGCGCCTTCCGCGAGCTGCTGCAGCGCTACCCCGAGAACAACAACAGCGCCACGCTGATCCAGATTGCGTCGCCCAGCCGCGAAACCGTCCATGCCTATGGCGACATCCTGCGCGAGCTGGAAAGCCTGTGCGGCTCGATCAACGGCGATTTTGGAGAACTGGACTGGATGCCCGTGCGCTACATGCACCGCACGGTGGCACGCAAAAAGCTGCCGGGCCTGTACCGGGCGGGGCGCGTGGCGCTGGTGACGCCGCTGCGCGACGGCATGAACCTGGTGGCCAAGGAATTTTTGGTGGCACAAGACCCGGCCGACCCCGGCGTGCTGGTGCTGTCACGCTTTGCCGGCGCGGCCGAACAGCTGAAAGAGGCGCTGCTGGTCAACCCCTATGACACCGAAGCCACGGCCCACGCCATCCAGCTGGCGCTGCAAATGCCGCTGGAAGAGCGGCGCAACCGCCACCAGGCACTGATGGCGACCATCCGCCGCCACGACGTGCACTGGTGGTGCTCGGAGTTCCTGGACACGCTGGCCGAAACACAGGCGCGCGAAAGCGGCACGCCGTGGCTGCGGCTGTAGCTCAGCGCCCCGGCCACCGCACGGCACCGCTGGCCAGCACAATGCCCGCCGCCACGTGCGCCACCGCCGCCCAGGTCTGCGCGCCCGCCGGCTCGCCCAGCAGCCAGGCGGCGCCCAGCGCGGTGAGTGGCGGCACCAGCGCCGACGACAGCGCGGCGCGCGCGCTGCCCAGCCGCGCCACCGCCGCCATGTACGCAATGATGCCCATGAGCCCCGCCAGCACGCCCTGGCCCAGCGCCTGCGCCGCCACGTCCTGCCAGGGCGCGGTGAACAGGCGCGGCGCGCCGCCGTGGATCCAGGCCAACGGCAGCAGCACCAGCAACCCCAGGCACGACCACGCATTGATGACGGCCGCCGCCTGCCACGGCGACAGCCCGCAGCCGCGAAATGCCAGGGTGTAGGCCGTCCAGGCCAGCGCCGCCAGGATGAACAGCAGATCGCCGCGCCAGGTGGACAGGCCCTGGCTCCATGCGAATGCACCCAGCCAGCCCACGCCGATGCAGATCAGCGCCAGGCCGCACCAGCGCGCCGGCGGCACGGGCTCGCCCAGCAGCACGCGGCACGCCACCGCCGTGAACACGGGAATGGTGCCCGCCATGAACACGCCCATGTGGGCGGCCGGCGCGAACTGCGCGCCGCCGACCACCAGCAGGCCAAACGGCAGCCCGCCACCCGCGACCAGCACGGCCAGCCGCCAGCCGGGCACGCCACGCGGGCGCAGACCCACCCGCCACACCAGCGGCAACAGCACCAGCGCAGGAATGCCGTAGCGCAGCCAGGCCAGGTCCAGCGGGCCCAGCGTGGTGGTGACGCCGTGGCGGGTCAGCAACTGCCAGCCCACGCCCAGCAGCGCCGCGGCGATGGCGGCTGCGGTGCCCGTGATCAGCGGATTCAACATGCGCGCAATGTGGCGCGTGGCCCCGCCGTGATCTATCAGGATCCTGCTCAGGCCAGGGCGGCGCGCGCCTGGCCGGGTGTGCAGCCCGCCACGCGCTGCATCACGTCGCCCAGGTGGCTCTGGCTGCAAAAGCCCAGGTCGTGCGCCACACCCGCCAGGTCGCGGTCACCGTCGTGCAGCCGTTGCAGCGCGGCGGCAATGCGCAGGTGCAGCCGGTACTGGTGGGCCGACGTGCCCAGCTCGCGGCGGAACTGACGCATCAGGTGAAAGGGCGAGCTGCGCACCTCTTCGGCCAGCTCATCCACCGACAGCCCCGCGCCATGACGGGCCAGGGCCTGGCGCGCCCGCGTGGCCAGCGACAGGCTGGCCGGCAACGGCCGACTGCGCCCCAGGGCCTGCTGCACGGCGCGGCCCGCGTCCGTCACCGTCATGCGCCCGCGCTGGACGGCGCGCGTGGCGCGCTTGAGCAGCAGCAGTTCGCGCGGCCCCACCAGCCACGCGCGCGCCAGGCCGGGCGCGGCGTCCTGCTCACCGCTGCAATAGACGTCGTGTTCACGGCCCGCTTCATGGCGCAGCTGGTACAGGTCGCCAGGCCGCATGCGAAAGGCCGTCAGGGCGTCCACAAACAGCAGTTCGTCGCCACTGCGCCAATGCACCTGGCCCGCGCCGGGCAGGATGCAGCGCCACTGCTGCGCTTCGTGGGGTTCGCCCCAGCGCGCGCCGTGCGGGGCTGCCGCCACGCGCTCCAGCCGCGCGGCGCCTTCGGATGCAACCAGGTGTCGCTGGATGGGCATGGGGCGATGGTACGCGCCCCGTCATCCATCAGCCTTTGGGCGCGGCGATCTTCTGGTCAATCGCCCCAAAAATGCTCTGCCCGTCCTTGCCCTTCATCTCGATGCGGATGGTGTCGCCGTATTTCATGAAGGCGGTGGACGGCTTGCCGTCCTGGATGGTTTCGATGGCGCGCTTTTCGGCGATGCAGCTGTAGCCCTTGGGCCAGTCGGTCTTGCCGTTGGCATCCGTCACGCCCTTGTTGCTGACCGTGCCCGAGCCGATGATGCTGCCCGCGCGCACGTTGCGCGTCTTGCCGATGTGGGCAATCAGCTGGCCGAAGTGGAAGGTCATTTCCGGGCCGGCGTCACACATGCCGACCTTGCGGCCGTTCCAGGTGCTTTGCAGCGTGAGGTTCACGCGGCCTGCGTCCCAGCTGTCGCCCAGCTCGTCCAGCGTCACGGCCACGGGGCCGAACGCCGTGGCCGGCTTGCTCTGGAAGAAACCAAAACCCTTGGCCAGCTCGGCCGGGATCAGGTTGCGCAGGGATACGTCGTTGGCAATCATCACCAGGCGGATGCCGTCCAGCGCCTGCTCGGGCGTCACGGACATGGGCACGTCGCCGGTGATCACGGCGATCTCGGCTTCAAAGTCGATGCCGAAGTCCTCGCTGGGCACCACCACGTCGTCGGTCGGGCCGATGAAGTCGTCGCTGCCGCCCTGGTACATCAGCGGGTCGGTGTAAAAGCTTTCGGGCACTTCGCTGTTGCGCGCGGCGCGCACCAGCTCCACATGGTTGATGTAGGCCGAGCCGTCAGCCCACTGGTAGGCGCGCGGCAGCGGCGCCATGCACATGGCCGGATCAAACGGGAACGCATGGCGCGCCTTGCCCTGGTTCAGCGTGACGTACAGGTCCTGCAGCTGCGGGCTCAGGAAGCCCCAGTCGTCCAGCACCTGCTGCAGGGTCTGCGCAATGCCGGTCGCATAATGCGCCGTGCTCAGGTCACGGGAAACGACGACCAGCTGACCGTCGCGCGAACCGTCCTTGTAGGTGGCAAGTTTCATGGTGTTTGTCCCCGGGGTTTGAATGCGCTAAAGTCGAACGACATTACGCATTGTTAAACGAGTTTACCTAATCGAAATTGTACAGGAAGCCGGAAATATCATGAAGGAACGCGCGGGCATCCAGTCGGTCGAGGTGGGCTTTGCGCTGCTGGACGTGCTGGGCCAGTCAGCCGGCCCGCTGATGCTGCGTGACCTGGCCGCCGCCGCCGGCATGAGCGCGGCCAAGGCGCACCGCTACCTGGTCAGCTTCCAGCGGCTGGCGCTGGTGGTGCAGGACGCCGGCACCACGCGCTACGACCTGGGGCCGGCGGCGCTCAAGCTCGGGCTGGCGTCGCTGTCGCGGCTGGACGCGGTGAAGCTCGCGCGTGAGCGCGCGGGCCCGCTGATGGAGGAAATCGGCCACACCATTGCGCTGGCCGTGTGGGGCAACCACGGCCCGACCGTGGTGCACTGGGAAGAATCCCCCCAGGCCGTCACCGTCAACCTGCGCCTGGGCGATGTGATGCCGCTGCTGTCGTCGGCCACGGGCCGCTGTTTTGCCGCCTATGTGCCGCGCGACGCGATCACCCCCATGCTGCGCGATGAGATGGCCCGCGCGCAAAAGGCCGGGCGCACCGATGTGCCGGCCACCATGGCCGAAGTGAAAGCCATGCTGGACGATGTACGCGAGCGCCGCGCCGCGCGCGTGGTGGACACGCTGCTGCCGGGCATCGTGGGTTTTTGCGCGCCGGTGTTCGACTCGGACAGGCACATCGTGCTGGGCATGGTCACCATGGGCTCGGTGGCCACCTTTGATGCCGCCTGGGACGGCGCCGTGCACCGCCCGCTGGCGGCGGCTGCGGCGCAACTGTCGGCCGACCTCGGCTACACGGGCTGAGATGGACACGGCGCAGCGCCACGCCCCCGCCGGCGCGCCGCTGCGGCCTCTGCTGGCGCTGGCCGTGGCGGTGCTCGCCGTGCACCTGCTGGCGCTGCAGGCACGCCCAGGCGCGCTGTCGCTGTCCAGCCCCTGGCGCACCCAGCCCCTGGTCACCCGGATGATCGAGGCGCCGCCCGCCGTGCCGCCGCCGCCAGCCACCGTTGCGCCCCCCGAGGCGGCGGCTCCACCCGCGCCCGCCACGCCGGCCGCGCCCACGGCATCGCCGCCCCTCCGGGCCGAGGCACCGCCCGCAGCGCCAGCCCCGACTGAACCGGCTGAACCGGCGGTGGCGGCTTCCCCGGCGCAGCCCGAGGCGGCAGCACCCGCCGCGCAGGCGCCGGCCGTGCCCGCGCCCCCCGCGGGACCGGTGCAAACCGTGGCATCCGCCTTCCAGGTGCCCAGTTCCATCATCGCCCGCTACGCCGTCAAGGGCGAGGCCAAAGGCTTTGCCTACAGCGCGGCCGCCCATCTGGCCTGGAGCCACGACGGCACCCAGTACGAGGCGCGGCTGAAGATCGACGCCCTGCTGGGTTCGCGCGAGCAGGTCAGCACCGGGCGCCTGAGTGCCGACGGCCTGGCGCCCACGCGCTTTGGCGACCTGTCGCGCACCGAGCAGGCAGCGCATTTCGTGCGGGACAAGGGCGTCATCCGCTTCAGCAACAACGCGCCCGATGCCGTCCTGCAGGCCGGCGCCCAGGACAGGTTGAGCGTGCTGCTGCAGCTGGGCGCCATGCTGGCCGCCGACCCGGCGCGCTACCCGCCAGGCACCCGCGTGGACGTGCAGACGGCAGGCGTGCGGGACGCCGAAACCTGGACTTTCAGCATTGAGGGGCCTCAGGACCTGCAGATACGCAACCGGACAGTGGGCGCCATCAAGCTGGAACGCGCGCCCCGGCATGAACACGACCAGAAGGTGGAGTTGTGGGTGGGCCCCGCCATGGACTACCTGCCCGTGCGCGTGCGGCTGACGCAACCGGGCGGAGATTTTGTGGATCTGCTGTGGGACGGGGCTGACAAGCTCTAGCCCCGCCACCGCCTATCCTGAACGCCAGACCCTGCACAGGGGCGCGCCCGGCAGGCCTTGAAACTGGCTCGAACGTTGCTACGTACAGCCCATGGCAGCCCCGCTGCGCCAAGGAAACGCGATGCAAATGCTTTACGACTCTGAATCGTTCGTGGTGGTCCACATGCTGGCCAACGAAACACCCTCAGGCGGGCAAGCTGCCGGCTCGCCGGCCCTGGCCCGTCACGGCTTTGAGATTGTGGACAAGCGCACCAACAAGGAGGTCTATCTGGACGGCTCCTGGGCAGAGCTGTTCCAGCGCCAGATCAATGCCTGGCAGCTCAACACGCCGTCACAGGAAGAGGTCGAGACCACGCTGGGCGGCTACGCCGAGCTGGCCCAGAACCCGCTGGTCATGCACTGACGCTGCGGCCGTACAGCCACACAAACAAGGGCTCCACCAGCACCAGCACCGCCACCAGCCGGCACACCTGGAAGGCCGTCACCACCGGCACGCCCAGCTGCAGCACCTTGGCCGTGATCGCCATCTCGGCAATGCCGCCGGGCGAGGTGCCCAGGATCAGCGTGGCCGGGTGCAGCCCGGTGGCCCAGGCCAGCGCCCAGGCAAAGGCGGCGCACACCCCCACCATGGCCAGCGTGCCCAGGCCCACAGCCGCCAGCCAGCGCGGCGCCGTGTGCAGGAATTCCGCGCTGAAACGCACGCCCAGGCTGACGCCGATGACCAGCTGGGCCGCGTTGACCAGCCATTGCGGGATGGCCGACAGGTGCACGCCCGCCATGGTCAAGCCCATGGACACCACCAGCGCGCCCATGAACCACGGGTTGGCGCGGCCCAGGCGCAGCATCACCCAGCCCCCAGCGCCCGTGGCCGCCAGCAGCCAGGCGAAGCCCGGCCACTGGGCCTGGCGCGGGCCGGGCGGCGTGAGGTCAATGCCCTGCAAGCCGCTGAACGTGAAGGCAAACGGAATGACCAGCACCACGATCAGCAGGCGCAGGCTGTGCGCCGCGGCCACCAGGTCGGTGCGGGCGCCCTCGCGTTCGGCCAGCAGCGTCATCTCGGACGCGCCGCCGATCGCGCCGGCAAAGTAGCTGGTGGCGCGCTGCTGGCGCGGCGTGCCGCCAAAACCCGGCGCATGGCCGCGGTGCAGCCAGGCGCCAAACGCCCCACCCAGCGCCAGCGCCCACGCGATGCCCAGCAGGATGGCCCACCACAGGCTGCCCACCAGGGCCGTGACCTGCGGCGTGAAGTACAGGCCGAGCGCGGCGCCAATCGTCCACTGGCCCGCGTTGCGCAGCGGCCCCCAGCTGCGCGTGGGCGCACGGAGGATGGACGCCACCGCCGTGGCCAGCAGCGGGCCGATCATCCAGGGAATGGGGGTGCGCAGCCACACGCACAGCCAGGCGGCGGCCAGGGCCAGCAGCAGGGTCAGGGCAACACGAAGGGCAATCGCAGGGGACATCGGAAGTCCCGTAGTATCCCGTCATGCGCTGTCGAATCGCCGCCATTGCCCTGCTGTTTCTGGCCAGTTGCGCCGGCCCGCGCGAGCACGCCGGTGTGCAGGCACCGCTGGCCGCGTTGCTGCCCGCCGAGCTGCTGCTGGTGGGCGAGCAGCACGACGCGCCGCACCACCAGCGGCTTGAACACGAACTGATCGACACCCTGGCCGCGCGCGGCCTGCTGGCCGCCGTGGCGCTGGAGATGGCAGACGCCGGCGCCTCCACCGCCCACCTGCCCCGCAGTGCCGACGAGGCCGCGGTGAAGGCAGCGCTTCGCTGGAACGATGCCGCCTGGCCCTGGCTCGCCTACGGCCCGGTGGTGATGGCGGCCGTGCGCGCGGGCGTGCCGGTGCTGGGCGCCAACCTGCCGCGTACACGCATGCGCGAGGCCATGGCCGACGCGACGCTGGACGCGCGCCTGCCGCCGGCCGCGCTGGCCGCGCAGCAGCAGGCCATCCGCGACGGCCACTGCGGGCTGCTGCCCGAAACACAAATCACGCCCATGGCGCGCATCCAGATCGCGCGCGACATCCGCATGGCGCACGCGCTGGAGCGCGCGCGCCTGCCCGGCAAGACGGTGGTGCTGGTGGCTGGCAGCGGCCATGTGCTGCGCGACCGCGGCGTGCCAGTGCACCTGGCGACCGGCATCACGGCCAGGGTGTTGCTGCTGCAAGCGGGCGGCGCCAGCGGCGCTGTGGGCAACCCGGCGCAGGCCGACCTGGTGCTGCCCACGCCCGCGCTGCCGCCCACGGACTACTGCGCTGGCTTGCGCAAGCAGTTCGCGCCACGGCCTTCGCCTCAGTAGCGGTGCTCAAAGCGCTGCAGCAGCGCCTGGTGGCGCTGCGCGGCGGGCTCAAACCCGACGGGCTGGCCGTCAAACACCGAACGCAGGAAATCCAGCGCCAGCTCGCGCGTGGCGGCCTTGACCTGCGGGTTCCACTGCGCGCCGCCCGTGCCCAGCCGGTCGGTGAACATGCTGTGGGAGCCGTCGCGGAACACCGCCAGCGCCTTGCGCGCGCTGCCGGTGGACGCATACACCGTGGTGCGGTCGTCCACGCCGGAGTAAAAGCCGGGAATGCGGATGTCGTCCGCGGTGGACGTGATGTGCAGCGTGGGCACGCGCACATGCGACAGGATGGCCTGCGGGTCCGCCTCGCCGTAAAACGGCGGGGCCGAAATGACGACTGCCGCGCGGATGCGCGCATCGGCCAGGTCCATGGCGCGGCCGTCACGCACCACCTGCGCGCCCGCCGCCAGCAAGGTGGTATTGGCGCCATACGAATGCCCCGCAGCCGCGATGCGCAGCGGATCAATGCGCGCGGCCAGCCCGCCTGCCAGCAGCTGGTCCAGCGCAAATGACACGTCGCGCGCACGGTTCATGGCCTCGGCCTCCTGGGCCGCGCCCTGCAGCCGCGTGACCAGCGCCAACGGGTTGCCCGCCCAGAGGTTGCGGTCGCTGCCCGTGTGCTGCAGGTGCAGCGATGCGTAGCCATTGGCGGCCCAGTATTTGCCCAGGTAGGTGTAGCCCTCGCGCGAGCCACCAATGCCGTGCGAGAACACCACCAGTGGCACCGGTGCGCTGGCGCGCGCGGGCAGGTACAGCTTGGCCGGCACGGTACGTTCGCGCACAGGGTCCTGCCACTGCAGGTAATGAACCTCGTATTGCGTCGCGCCGGGCATGGGCAACACCGCCGCCAGCAGCGCTTCGCGGCTGGCCGTGGCGCCCGCCGGTGCAAGGTTGGCGGCGCCCGGCTGCGCACAGGCCGCCAGCAGGGCGGTGACGGCAAGCGCGCCGGCAAGCAGGAAGCGTCGTTGGATCGGTGGTCGGTGGGTCGGTGGCATCGGGCGAGTGTGCGGGCCCAGGATTAGCCGGCCGTGAGCCGACGCAAGACCTTGCATCCAACAAGACTATACGGTCATTTCAAATACTTACCAGTATTTTATTAGACCGCATAGTAAATTTCGCCTGCGTTGCATTCACGGCGCCCGCTGGCGGCAGTTCTGCCAGCGGCCATTTGAATCAAGGAGTTGAACCATGAAAAAGCAGATGATTGCCCTGGCCCTGTCCGCCGCCGCCCTGTCGCCTGCCTGGGCCGCCGACATCGTGGACACCGCCGTCAAGGCCGGCTCGTTCAAGACCCTGGCCACGGCGCTGCAGGCCGCCGGCCTGGTGGACACGCTCAAAGGCAAGGGCCCGTTCACGGTGTTCGCCCCCACCGATGAAGCTTTTGCCAAGATCCCCAAGGCCGACCTGGACGCCCTGCTCAAGGACAAGGCCAAGCTCACCGCCGTGCTGACCTACCACGTGGTGCCGGGCAAGGTCATGGCCGCCGACGTGAAGGCCGGCAAGGTCAAGACCGTGCAGGGCGGCGAGCTGACCGTGGCCACCGCCGGCGGTGTGAAGGTGGACAACGCCAATGTCGTCAAGACTGACATCGTGGCCGACAACGGCGTGATCCACGTGATCGACAGCGTAGTGCTGCCGAAGTAAGGACGCCCGCGCTTCAAGCATGCTTGCGGATCGCATCCGCAAGCGTGTTCACCAGCCGGTCAATGTGTTCCTTCTCCACGATGTAGGGCGGCGCAATCACCAGCACGTCGCCCGCCGGGCGCACCAGCGCGCCGTTGGCAAAGCACTCCAGGAAAATTTCATAGGCCCGCTTGCCCGGCAACCCCGGCAGCGGCGCCAGCTCCACCGCGGCGGCCAGGCCCATGCTGCGGATGCCCACCACATTGGGCAGGCCCTTGAAGGTGCTGTGGAACGCATCACCCAGCACGCGGCCCATCTGCCCCGCGCGCTCGAACAGGTTTTCCTGCTTGAAGAGGTTCAGCGTGGCAATCGCACCGGCGCAGGCCACCGGGTGGCCCGAATAGGTGTAGCCATGGAAGAACTCGATCACATGCTCGGGCGCCTCGGTCTTCATCATCGCGTCGTACAGCTTGTCGCGGCAGATCACGCCGCCCAGCGGGATGACGCCGTTGGTCACGGCCTTGGCGAAATTCAGCATGTCGGGCACCACACCGTAGAAGTCGGCGCCGAAGTTCGTGCCCATGCGGCCGAAGCCCGTGATCACCTCGTCAAAGATCAGCAGGATGCCGTGCTTGTCGCAGATCTCCCGCAGCCTTTTGAGGTAACCCTGCGGCGGCAGGTACCAGCCCGCGCTGCCGGCCACCGGCTCGACGATGATGGCCGCCACGTTGCTCGGGTCATGCAGCGGCAGGATGCGGTTTTCCAGCTCCAGCAGGATGTCTTCCTGCCACACCGGCTCCTGGTGGTGGATGTAGGCATGGTTCACCGGGTCGTGGATGAAACGCATGTGGTCCACCCGCGGCAGCAGCGAGGTGCCGAACACCTTGCGGTTGGCCGGAATGCCGCCCACGCTCATGCCGCCAAAGCCCACGCCGTGGTAGCCCTTTTCGCGGCCGATGAAGATGTTGCGGTGGCCTTCGCCGCGCGCGCGGTGGTAGGCCAGCGCCACCTTCAGGGAGGTATCGGCAGCCTCCGAGCCGGAGTTGCAGAACAGCACCTTGTTCAGGTCGCCGGGTGCCATGGCGGCAATCATTTCCGCCGCCTTGAAAGCCTGGTCATTGCTGGCCTGGAAGGCGGTGGCGTAGTCCAGCGTGTCCAGCTGGCGCTTGATGGCCTCGTTGATCGGCTTGCGGTTGTGGCCCGCGCCCACGCACCACAGGCTGGAGATGCCGTCGATCACCTTCTTGCCGTCATGCGTGGTGAACTCCATGCCGTCGGCGCCCACGAACACGCGGGGGTTCTTGCGGAAATGTCGGTTGGGGGTGAAGGGCAGCCAGTGGCTGTCCATGTTGAAGTCGTTGTAGGCCATGGCTTTCGCTTTCTCCTGCGCTTGGGCAAAAAGGCATTTTGGCACCGTCAGCGGGCCCATGCAGCCCCTGGCGCGGTCCTGCGACAATTCAGGCCCTATGAGTAACGCTTATATCCTCACGCTTTCCTGCCCCGACCGCCGCGGCATCGTGCATGCCGTCTCGGGCTTCCTGCTGGAGCGCGGCGGCAACATCGAAGAAGCCGCGCAATACAACGACCACGACACCGGCCTGTTTTTCATGCGGGTGCAGTTCGCCTGCGACCAGCACACTTTTGACGACCTGAAGGTGCAACTCCGGTTCTTTGCCGAGCCGCTGCAGATGAGCTGGAAGCTGCACGCCACCACCCAGCCCATGAAGACCGTCATCCTGGTCAGCAAGGAGGGCCACTGCCTGAACGACCTGCTGTTCCGCTGGAAAAGCGGCCTGCTGCCGGTGGACATCCGCGCGATCATCAGCAACCACCGCGAGTTCTACCAGCTGGCGGCCAGCTACAACGTGCCGTTCCACCACATCGCGGTGAGCCGGGACAACAAGGCGCAAGCCGAGGCAAAGCAGTTCGAGATTATCGAGGCCGAAGGCGCCGAGCTGGTGGTGCTGGCGCGCTACATGCAGATCCTGAGCGACGATCTGTGCCGCAAGCTGGCCGGGCGCGCCATCAACATCCACCACAGCTTCCTGCCCAGCTTCAAGGGCGCCAAGCCCTATTACCAGGCGCATGACCGCGGCGTGAAGCTGATCGGCGCCACGGCGCACTACGTGACGGCCGACCTGGACGAGGGCCCGATCATCGAGCAGGACGTGGCCCGCGCCGACCACAGCAAGACGGTGGAAGACCTGACCGCCATGGGCCGCGACACCGAAAGCCAGGTGCTGGCCCGCGCCGTGAAGTGGCACAGCGAGCACCGCGTGCTGCTGAACGGCCACAAAACCGTGATTTTCAAGTGACGCCCCCTGTCTGTCATTGCGGGCTTGACCCGCAATCCATGGATCCCGGATCGAGTCCGGGATGACAGACATATGACCGCCCGCATTCCGCCCATCCAGTGCCTGCTGACCTTCGAGGCGCTGGCGCGGCTGCGCAGCGTGACGCAGACGGCGGATGAGCTCAACGTCACGCCCAGCGCGGTGAGCCACCGGGTCAAGCAGCTCGAACAGATCCTGGGCACGCGGCTGTTTGGCCGGGCCGATTTTTCACTGACGACCGAGGGCAGCGAATACCTGGCCCATGTGCGTGAGGGGCTGGCCAGCCTGGAGCGCTTTCCGGGCCGTGACACCGCCAGCGCCAAGCGCAAGCTGCGCGTGGCGGTCACGCCCACATTCTCGCGCTCCATCCTGATGCCGCGGCTGCGCCGCTTCATCGAGGCCTATCCCGAAATCGACCTGACGCTGCAGGTCAGCATCCCGCTGCTGGACGTGGTGGCCGAAGATGCGGACCTCATGGTGCGCTTTGGCACCGGGCGCTATGCCGACGTGGAGCACACCTGCCTGATGACCGACGAGGTCACGCCACTGGCCGCGCCCAGCTACATCCTTGACAACGGCCCGTTTGACACCGTGCACGAGCTTCTGGGCGCCAAGCTCATCAAGAGCCCGCTGGAGCCCTGGCGCACCTGGTTTCTGGCGCACGGCGTGGACGCCGGCGAGCCGGCCGAAGGCTCGTCGTTCAACGACATCGGGCTCATGTGCGACGCCGCCGCCCAGGGGCTGGGCATTGCGCTGGTGCGCCTGAAGCTGGGCCAGCCCTGGCTGGACAACGGCACGCTGCAGCGCCTGTCGCCGCGCAACGTGCCCAGCCCGCACGCGCATTACCTGTGCTGGCGCGCCGGCGCGATGGAGCGCTTCGAATGCGCGGCCTTCGCGGACTGGCTGAAGACCAGCCTGGCCTGAGCCCGCAAGCCCGCGGCGGATTCAATCCGGCGTGGAAAAAACTTCATTCACAGATCGCGCGGCCTGCCCTACAGTGTCGGCATGAATGCCCCCACAGCCCCCGAGCCGTTACAGCGCGCCGAACGCCAGTCTGAAGTGGTGCGCGCCCTGTCCGCCGTGCTGCCCGCCCACGCGCTGCTGTGGCACAACGAAGACACCACGCCCTACGAGTGCGACGGCCTCACCGCCTACCGCCAGCGTCCGCTGGTGGTGGCCCTGCCCGAAACCAGCGAACAGGTGCAGGCCGTGCTGCGCGCCTGCCACGCGCTGGCCGTGCCGGTGGTGGCGCGCGGCGCGGGCACCGGCCTGTCGGGCGGCGCCATGCCGCATGCGCTGGGCGTCACGCTGTCACTGGCCAAGTTCAACCGCATCCTCAAGCTGGACAAATACAGCCGCACGGCCGTGGTGCAGTGCGGCGTGCGCAACCTGGCCATCAGCGAGGCCGCCGCGCCGCTGGGGCTGTACTACGCACCAGACCCGTCCAGCCAGATTGCCTGCACCATCGGCGGCAACGTGGCTGAAAACTCCGGCGGCGTGCACTGCCTGAAATACGGCCTGACGCTGCACAACGTGCTGAAGGTGCGTGGCTTCACCATCGAGGGCGAGCCGGTGGAGTTTGGCGGCGACGCGCTGGACGCGCCGGGGCTGGACCTGCTGCCGGTGGTCGTGGGCAGCGAGGGCATGCTGGCCATCACCACCGAGGTGACGGTCAAGCTGGTGCCCAAGCCGCAGCTTGCGCGCTGCATCATGGCCAGCTTTGACGACATCCGCAGGGCGGGTGACGCGGTGGCGGCGGTGATCGCGGCAGGCATCATCCCGGCCGGGCTGGAGATGATGGACAAGCCCATGACGGCGGCGGTGGAGGATTTCGTGCACGCGGGCTACGACCTGACGGCCGAGGCCATCCTGCTGTGCGAATCCGACGGCACACCGGAGGAGGTGGAAGAAGAGATCGGCCGCATGAGCGCCGTGCTGCAGGGCGCCGGGGCCACCGCCATCGCGGTCAGCCGCGACGAGGCCGAACGCCTGCGCTTCTGGAGCGGGCGCAAGAACGCCTTTCCGGCCAGCGGACGCATCAGCCCCGACTACATGTGCATGGACTCCACCATTCCGCGCAAGCGGCTGGCCGACATCCTGCTGGCCATCCAGCAGATGGAACACAAATACCAGCTGCGCTGCGCCAACGTGTTCCACGCGGGCGATGGCAACCTGCATCCGCTGATCCTGTTTGACGCCAACGACCCCGACCAACTGCACCGCTGCGAACAGTTTGGCGCCGACATCCTGGAAACCAGCGTGGCCATGGGCGGCACCGTGACGGGCGAGCATGGCGTGGGCGTGGAAAAGCTCAACAGCATGTGCGTGCAGTTCTCGCCCGAGGAGAACGGGCAGATGTTTGGCGTGAAGCGCGCGTTTGACGCGCAGGGGCTGCTCAACCCCGGCAAGGTGATCCCCACGCTGAACCGCTGCGCGGAATACGGAAAGATGCTGGTGCGCGGCGGGCAGATCGCCCACCCCGACCTGCCACGCTTCTAGCGCCGGCTCAGCGCCTGGCTACTTGCACTGCTGGGAGTCGATCACCGCGATCGACTCCTTCTTGTCTTCTTCCTTGCGCTTGTCCTCGGCCTGGCGGGTCTCTTCCTGGATCAGCAGCGCGACGAACTTCGTCACCGTGTTGTCCACCTCGTTGACGATGGCCTGAACCTCGGCGCGCGTAACGGTCGTGTCGTTACGCAGCGCCTCCACGATGCGTTCGACCACCGGCGCGGCTGCCGGTGTGGGCGCGGGCGCGGGCGCGGGTGGGGCCGGAGGTGCCGGAGGAGGCGGCACCGGTACTGGCGCGGGCGGCGGCGCAGGTGGCACCGGCGCGGGCGGCGGCGGCGCCACGGGAACGGGTGCGGGCGGCGAACCTGCCGGCGGCGGCGGGGGCGAGGCAAACGGTGGCGCCACCGCGCCCGACTGCGCAAAGGCATTCAGCCCCGTGCCCGGCGTGAACACCGGCGTGGTGCCATTGAAGTTCACGTTCGGGCTGGTCGCCAGCGCATACTGGTTGGCACCGCTGCCGCCCACGTACAGGATGCTCGGGCTGTTGATGGACATATTGCCGCCCGCGCCGGTGCCCACGCCGCCTGTGTTGGTGGCGTTGACCTCGAAGGTCGCGTCACTGAAAGCCGTGGCATACAGCGAGCCCTCGGCGCGCACATACACCGTCGGCAGGCCCGGCGGCGCCGGCGTTGCGCGTGGCGTGCCCGTGGGCGTGCCGGCGGTATGGCGGATGTAGATGCTCTGGGCCGACAGACTGATGTCGGCCTGCGACATCACGTGCACGTCGTCCAGGTAATCATCCAGGTGGCCGATCTTGATCACGTCGCCGGCGGACATTTCGATGCCCGTTCCACCAGCGTCGGTCGCCTTCACGCGGTGGCCCACATGCAGGTCACCGCCGGAGCCGATGTACACGCTCTTGCCAACCACGCCGCCGGTGCCGGGGCCGCCGCCGTCCATGTCGGCCGGCAGGTTGCCGCTCACGCGCAGCAGGCTGGTGAAAGGCGCCCAGATGTGGACCGCGCCGTCACCGTTGCCCACCCCGCGCAATGTGGTGGCCTGCGTGCTGGTCAGCACCAGGTCCACCAGGTCGCCGTCGCCCGTCAGGTTCGCGGGGCTGTCACCGGCCACGATCTCGGCGGCGTCCACATGGGCGTACAGGTTCTTGCGCGCGCCGAGGAATACCTTGGGCGCCTCGATCTGGGTGAACAGGCTGTCCGTATGGGTGTTGCCCAGGATGGACCCCTCGGCATGCAGGGCGATCTTGTCACCGCTGACCACCCGCGCGGTGGCGGCCAGCTCGATGTTGCCCGTGCCCTCGGTGCTGCCCAAGGCCTCGATGTCCACCTGGTTCAGCGCCTGCACCAGCGAACCGGCGCGCAGGGTGATGCTGCCGGCTTCCATGCGCACGCTGGCGGTGCTCGGCCCGCCCAGCAGGCGGTTGTCGTCCACCGCGATGATGCTGTCGGGTTGCGGATGCTCCGTGTTCTGCTGGCCGGCATGCAGGCCGACCGCGCCCAGGGCCGGTGCAAAGTCGCTGTCCACGGTGATGTTGTTGGCCGCGCTCACATGCGCCTCGCCCAGCGCGCCCTCCACGCTCAGGTCCAGCAGGCTGGTGGTCACGTGGGATATCTCGACCGGGAAATGCAGCGCCATCTGCGCCGCCGGGGTGGCACCGCCCACGCCCGCATGGGCATGCACCTTGGTCGCGCCGTCAATGGACACCGGCACCAGGTTGATGAAGCCATTGGGTTCGTTGCGCCCGATGTCACCCGCTGCGTCCAGCAGGATGGAGTCCTGCCCGCCCGGCACCGTGTTGTTGCTGCCCGCGCTTACGGTACGCAGCACGCCGCCGTGCGCTGTGGGGCCGGAGATGCCCTGGTTGTAGATGTTCTTTGCCTTGAGTTCGATCCTGCCGGACTCCACGCCCGGCAGGCCGATCTCGATGTTGCCCCGGTGCACGCCGCTGTCGTCCACCGCCGACACCTGCACCAGCGGCACCACGCCCACTTCGCCACCCGACAGGCTGGAGACGGCATACACGCCCCGGCTGGCGCTGTTGAATCCGCCGGCGCCTGTGTCTTGCGCCGACAGCTCCAGCGTGCCTGCGGAGGCCGTGCGCAGCGTCAGGCGGGCCTGCTCACCGTCATACAGGTCATAGCCCAGGCCACCCAGCTCGGCCGAGAACCAGCCGCGCCCGCCAGCCGCATCGGCCCCGATCAGGTTGGCCAGCGGCAGGTCGGCCACACCGGCCGAAATGTGCATGCGGTCCACCGAGAAGGGCTCGGTCTGCCCGACCTTCAGGTTGGTGCGGATGGACACCGTCTTGCCCGGCGCCAGCACGCCAGCGCCGTTGAACATGACGCGGTCCACCGGTGCCGGGGCCGGGCCGGCCGACTGGACGGGCGCAGGCGCGGCCGGGCTTGCGCCAAACACCACGGACTCAGCGCCCGACGGCGTTTCGTACAGGTAGTTCTCCACCCGCAGCACGGGCGTTTCCATGCGTGCCAGCTCGTCGCTGTTGAGGATCAGGTCGTCGTGGCTGTCCGGGTCGCTGGACTGCGCCTGGGGGCTGAAGCGGATGCGCTTGTTTGACTCGATGTGCACCGCGCCGAGGGTGGCGTGGGTCGCCACGAGCTTCTCGTGAGACGCGCCGCTGGCCAGCCGCAGGCTGTCGGTGTTCAGGTAGATGCGCCCCGCTTGCGACTGCACGGTGTCGGCGATGACTACCGCGCCGCGGTCGCCGCCTTCGCCCGCCCCCATGGTGATGGAAATGTCGCCCGCGACCGTCAGCGCCTGCGAATTGCCGCCGCCCAGACGCAGCGTATCGGCGGTGCTTTGCAGCGTGAGCCGGGCCGGACCGGCCCCGACGGATTCGCCGCGGTAGGCCGCCGCGCCAGTGACAGGGCCGTACACGCCGCGCACGTCGTGGTAGCCGGTGATGGTCACGTCGCCCAGCGTGTTGGGGTGGCTCAACGGCGAATCCAGGTGCAGCATGCCGGCGCTCAGTGACGAGCTGCCGCTGATCAGCACACCGCGGTCGCCCGCGCGCAGGTGCACCGTGCCGGAATACGGATTGGCCGCATCCTGGCCGATGGCGCTGATGGTATGGCCCGCGTAGCCGAAATAGATCTTGCCGGTGGCCGACGTGGCCTCCAGGTGCAGCTGGCCGCCCGCGCCACCGGTACCGTCGGTGCCAGCGCCCGTCAGGTCCTCGCCCGCCATGCCGCCATTGGCCGAGAAGTCACGGATGCCGCCGTCATAGAACGCCAGCGACGGCGCCTTGAGCGTGATGCTGCCGCCGTTGCCGCCCGAGCCGGCCTGCGCCGCGGGCGGCGCCGGTGCCGGCGGCTCCGGCGCCAGCGGCAGCGTGTTGAGATTGCCGCCCTGGCCGCCATCCGCATGGATGGTCAGTGCGTCGGTCAGGTTGATGCCGGTGGCCGCGCTGAGTTCGGCCGTGCCGCCGTCGCCGCCCCGGCGCCCGGCCGGGATGCCGTCACCGTTTTCGTCGCCGCCCGCGCCGCCCGACACGTCGATGGACAGCGAGGAGCCATGGATGGCGCCCTGCAGCGACTTGACGCGCACGGTGCCGCCGCTGCTGCTGGTCAGGATGCTGTAGCCACTCAACTGGTTGGGCAGGCCGTCGGCCCGTATATCCACCTGCTGTGCGTCGGTGACATGGATATCACCATTGAGCGCCTCCAGCGTGATGGTGCCGCCCGTGCCGGGCTCGCCGGAGACCGTTGCATGGCCAGCGCTTGCGCTGAGGGTCAGCACGGGGTAGTCCATCGGCAAAGCGGCGCTGCCAGCTTCCTCGGGGATTTCGCCGATCACCAGCGTATCGATGCCCACGCAGTCCACGGCGCAGTTCCAGCCCGACTGGACGGTGATGTTGCCGGCGGCAGAGCCATAAGAGCGGCTGACGACGCCGTCGGTGCGGATGTCGCCCGTGAGGTTGACGGTCTTGCCCTTGATGGTCACGTCACCGGCCTTCATGGCGGTGCTGGCGCCATAGGCGTTGTCCCACACGGTGGTGCTGATGGTGCCCACGCGCACATGGCCGTACTTGCCCTCGATGGTGACGTTGCCGCCCGAGCCAGCCACGGTACCGAAATGGTTTGTGCGGATGCTGCCCACCCAGAGGTCGCCGGCCGAAACCAGCGTGACGGCGCCTCCGCCAGTGCCCGCGCTGTACGAACCGGAGGCCGTGTGCACGTCATTCAGCTTCAACGACACGCCGCTGACCGACGCCCCGGGCGTGCCCGCGTTGATGGTGATCTGGCGCGGCGCGCCATCGTCGTTCACCACCCGCAGCTGGTTGATGCGCGACAGGTCGATGCCCCGCGACGCATTCGTGAACGGCGCGGGCGGCGTGGCCGGGGGCTCGGTGGTGTTGAGCGTGCGCAGGGTCAGGTTGCCGTAGACCGTGAGGTCATAGTTGTATTCACCGCCCGCCACGATCGCGTGGTTGGCCTCCAGCGAGATGTCCCCGTCGAAGGACTCCAGCTCGTTGGTGAACACCTCGGTCACCCCGCCGGGGTCGCCCGCCAGGATGCTGCCGTCGCCCAGCACGGGTGTCTCCGGGGTGCCCTCGCTGATCAGGATGTAGTCCGGGTCCAGCAGCCAGGTGCCGGCCTTGCCCTGCGGCGCGCCCACATCGGGCATGCCGCGGCGCACCAACGTCTTGCCTGATGTCTCCACCCGCCCGCCGTTGCCACCCTGCGGGCCGCCACGCGCGCTGATGCGCGCGGCCGTGCGCGTGGTGCCGTCGCTCCAGAGCACCACGGTGCCGCCATCGCCCTGCACCGTGGCGTCGGCGCGGACCACGCTGCCCGCCAGCGCCGTGGTGTTCTGCGCGTTGGCCAGCGGGCCCTTGCCCTGCCAGCCGCCGCCCACCAGCACCTCGCCGCCGCCCATGGGGCCGCTGGCGTCCAGCACGGCCGTGGCCTGCAAGGTGGTCTGCGCGCCGGTGACGTGGATCGCGCCACCCTGGCTGCCGCCGTTGCGCTGCGCCGTCACGCGGCCGTCCACGTCGGCGCTGGCCTGGCCGCGCAGCAGCACCTTGCCGCCCTGCACCGTGGCGGATTGCGCCTGCACCAGGCCGCTGTGGCGCAGCTGGCTGGCAAACACAGCCACCGAATCGCCCTTGAGCTGCCCCAGGTTCAGCGCCCGGTCCGCCGGCGCCTGCAATTCCAGCTGGATGCCCTCCAGCCCACGGCCCGTGAGCGCCACCTTCTGCCCGGCCACCAGCAGCGTGTCGCCGCCCGACGCCTGCACCACCGCCTGCGTGCCGGTATCGATCTGCGGCGCGATCAGCACCACGTCACCGCCACGCGCCACCACCCGGCCCTGCACCGACAGGCTCGCGCCGCCCAGGCCATCCTGGCCGAAGCGCATGCGCCCGGCCAGCGCGTCGGCGTCGCTCATGCGCAGGGTGGATGCGGTAAAGCCTGCCGTGTCCACCACGGCCCCTGTGCCCACGGCAATGCCGGACGGGTTGACCAGCACCAGCCGGCCGTTGGAGCTGAGCGTGCCAAAGATGGCGCTGGGGTTGTTGCCCAGCACGCGGTTGATCGAGGTGCTGGCGGCGCCGGGCTGCGCAAAGTGCGCGGTGCTGCCGCCCGGCACGTTGAAGCTCTGCCAGTTGATGGCGCTGTGGGACGTGCCAGCGCCGTTTTGCGTGGTGACCGTGAGGTTGGCGCCACTGCGCGACAGCGTGGCGGCGCCATGGATGACCTGCGCGCCAGCCGGCTGCGCGCGCAACGGGTTCGCGGCAAAGCAGGCCGCCAGGGCCAGGGCCAGGGCCAGCGGGCGGTGGCCCGCCACGGCAGGGCTGGCCGCCACGCGGGCATGGGGGGGCGCATTGGTGGGCGCAGCGATACGGTTCATTTCATGCAGGGACATGGGCATTCCCTTGATTCCATTGCCATCAAACACAACATCGTAGCCCGCCGGCGCGCCGCCGGTTGCCACATCCCATCCCTACGACTTGGTGCACTGGTCGCCGGTGACGGCGACGCTGTTGGCATCCTTGTTCTGCTTTTCCTTTTCTTCCGCCTGCCGGGTTTCCTCGGCCACCAGCTTGGTGACGAAGGTAGACAGCACGCTGTTCGTATTGTTGACGATGTCACGCGCCTCGCTCACCGTGAGGCTGGGCAGGATTTCCACCAGCCGCTGCACGGCGGGCGCGTCCGGCACGGGCGCCGCGGCGGGTGCGGGTGCGGGAGCGGGGCTGGGTGCGGGCGCAGGCGATGGTGCGGGGGCCGGCGCAGGCGCAGGCGCAGGCGCAGGCGCAGGCGCAGGCGCAGGCGCAGGCGTGGGTGCCGGGGCCGGCGTGGGCGCCGGTGCGGGGGCAGGTGCCGGGGAAGGTGCTGGCGTGGGTGCCGGGGCGGGCGCTGGCGCAGGTGATGCCGCCGTGGCCACCAGCGCGACCGCAGGTGCCGGCGCGGGCGTCCCCACCACTGAAGCGGTAAAACCGGTGGGCGCCGTCAGCGCGCCACTGGCGGAGCCGCCCGAGGCGGTGCGCTGGATCACGTTGAACGTGTCGCCAATCACCCAGCTGGCGCCGGACATGGCTACCGGGCTCAGCACGATGCCGGGGCTGGCGACCGACACGCTGCCAGACACCAGCAGCTGGTCATGGCTGGATGTGTTCAGCAGGTCCAGCTCCAGCGTGCCGGTGCCGCCGTCGAAGCCGCCGGTGACGCTGAGCGCACCCACGGTGCTGGCACCGCCGGGCTTGATGGTGCCGTTGTTGGTCAACACCGAGCCGCCCAGATTGAGCGTGCCGCTGCCTTCAATGAGGGCGCCCGAGTTGTTGGTGAGCGCGTTGCCGATGGACAGCGTCTTGCCGCTGGCAATGGTCAGGCGGCCGGAGTTCTGGGTGAACACGCCCGTGCCGAAGCTCAGCGTGCCACTGTCCACGATGACCTGGGCGCCCGACGCGTTGGTGAACGACAGGTTGGTGCCGGCGATGGAGGCCGTGTTCGTGTCAAACGTTTTCTTGATCAGGCCAGCGTTCTGGACTGACTGGACGGTGCCGTCACCCGTGATGCCCTTGTCATTCTGGATGTCCAGCGTACCGCCGGTGTGGTTGACGAAAGCCGCCCCGGCTGTTTTGAGCTGAATCTCCCCTGTCCCCTGGAGCTTGGTCGAGCCGTGATTGTTCAGCGTCTTGTTGACGAGCAGCTTGCCAGAGAAAACCTGTAGATCGGTCACATCCAGGTCAACGTTCAGAGTGTGGTCGCCACCACCGCTGACCTTCAGGGCGCCGGTGGCACCGTGCGTAACGGTGGCGCTGCCCGCGCTCACGCCCATGCTGACGGTGGCGGCAAATGCCACGTCCCGCCCGGCCTCCAGCAGCAGCGCGCCAGAGCCTGCATTCAGGCTGGCCGCCAGGCTGATGTCGCTGCTGGCACCCGCCGCCTTGAGCGTGATGCCGTTGCCGCTCATGGCGCTGGTGGAGGTGGTGGAGATGCCGCCGCCCGCGGTGCGGATGTCCAGGGCACCGGTGCCGGCCGAGACGGCCTGGCTGATGTACAGGCCGTCGGCGCTGTCCACAATCGTGACGCCACCGGAGGGCGAGGACACAGAAGCCAGTGTGGCGATGACGTTGGTTGCATTGCCCAGCGTGATCGCACCGCCGCTGGTGACGGCTGAGAGCACGCTGGTGTTGAGCGTGGTGCTGGCTTGCTGGGTGATGGCGCCAGACACGCCGGAGATGTGTACGCTGTTTGCGGCCGTGGTGTTACCCAAGGTCACGGCAGTGCCGCCGCTGACGGTAAGGCTGCTGCCCGCGCTGATCGTTCCGGCGCCCAGGCTGACGGCACCGGCGGCCGAGCCTTGCAATGAAATGGTCTGGCCCGCAAGGGTCTTGCCCGAGCTCAGGGTGACGCCATTGCCAACGAGCGATACCGTGCCGGTGGTTCCGCCGGACACGTTCTGCGCCACGGTCAGCAGCCCGACGGACTCCACGCCGGCCAGGCCGCTGGCTACGTCAACCGCGCTGGGGTTGATGCCGGCATTGATGTCCACCGTTCCAATCGTCAGCGCACCCGCAGCCTTGAACGAAAACGTCTGGTTGGGGGCCACCTGGCCCGCCACCGTGTTGACGGCGTGGGCATCGCCACCCAGCAACACAGAACCACCATGGCTATGCAGGTTGAGCTTGTCGGTCGTGATGGTTTTGCCGGTGCTGGCGGTAATGCTGCCGTTGTTGATCAGGCTGACCTGCGTGGCGTTCGGAATGCTGATGTTGTCGGTGATCTCGATGCCGCCGGTGTAACCCGAAGCACCGAGCTTGACGATGCCGGCGGTCAGCGTGCCGAGTTCGGCGCTGGACAGCTCCAGCCGGCCCGAGGCCACATCGGTCGCCGAGCCCAGATCGATCACCGTGGCGTTGTTCAGCGGGCGCAGCGTCACATTGGCCGTGCCCGCGTTGGTGGCGCCCACCAGCGCCATCCTTTCGGACTCCAGCAGCACGTCGCCGTTGGTGGTGGCGATGGCGGCATTGACGGTCAGCACGCCCTGCGTGGAGCTGATGTAAACGCTGCCGCCGGCCGCGCCCTGCGACACCGCCTGGCCGCCGCCCAGGTTGTCCAGCGTCACGCCATTGGTGCGCACGCTCATGATCTTGATGTCGCCGGGGCCCGAATTGCGCGCCTGCAGCCGCGCCGCATCAATGCGCAGCAGGCTGTTGGCACTGTCGGTGATGCCGCCGGCCGCGCTGATCTGCAGGTCGTTGGCGTAGATGTTCTGGCTGTTTTGCATCGTCACCGCGCCGCTGGAGGTGATGGTGACGTTGCCGGTGGCACCGCCCGCCGTGCCGCGCGCGTCGATGTGGCTGCCCGCCGCGCCCAGCGTCATGGCGCCGCCGCTTTGCAGCGTGATCGCGCCGCCGGGGCCTGTGGTCAACGGATTGGTGGTGATGTCGCGCACCTGCAGCGTGCCGGTACCGCCGGCCACCAGCGACACGGCGCCACCAGCGGCCTTGAGCGTGCCGGCGTTGATGGCGCCGCTCACGGTATTCAATGCGATGGTGCCTGATGCGCCAAAGGTCTTGAGCGCCAGTGCCGTGCCGTGCGTGCTGGTGGTGAGGTCAATGCCGGCGTCGCCGTTGAGCGTGAGGCTCAGGCCTGCGGGCATGGTCACGTCGCCGCCGCTGAAGGTGCCTGACGCGGTGATGGTGCCGGATGCGTTGATGATCTGGTTGGCGCCCGCAGCCTCCAATGCGTCCTCATACACCGTGTCGGGGGTGGCGCCGGTGCCACCCGCCAGCGTGATGTTGGTCGGGTCCAGCAGCCAGGTGCCGGTGCGGCCCGCGGGGGCGCGGGCATCCACCCGGCCATGCGCCACGCCCAGCGTCTGCTTGCCTGATGTTTCCACCATGCCGCCATCACCGCCGCTGGCACCGCCGCGCGCGGAAATCGTGCCGTCAAACCGCGTGCTGCCGTCTGCCCACAGCACCACGGTGCCGCCGTTGCCATTGCCGGTGGCGTCGGCCCTGACCGTGCTGCCGGTCTCTGCAACCGCTTCCGCCGCGTTGGCGATGCGGGCGTCCTTGCCCTGCCAGCCACCGCCCAGCAGCACTTCGCCGCCGCCCGCAGTGCCGCTCGCGTCGATGACGGCCCCGCTCCTGAGCTTGACCTTGCTGGCCGTCGCGTGGATCTGGCCGCCCAAACTGCCTTTGGCTGCCATGATGCTGCCGCTGATGTCGGCCGCGTCCTGCCCCTTGAGCACGACCTTGCCGCCGTCGGTGCTGACCTGCGTCGCGCTGATCAGGCCGCTGTGTTTGAGCGTGCCGGCAAAGATGCCGACCGCGTCGCCGGTGATCTGGCCCAGGTTCACCGCGCTGTCCTGCGGGGCCTGCACCTGCAGGTGGATACCTTCCAGGCCGCGGCCTGTCACTTCGACCTTCTGCCCGGCGGCCAGCACGGTGGCGCCGCCCGGGCTCTGGATCAGCGCGCCCTGGCTTGTTTCAACGTTCGGTGCGATCAGTACTACGTCGCCGCCACGCGCCACGATCTGCCCGCCCACGCTCACACCGCCGGCCATGCCGCCGTCACCAAAGCGCATGCGACCGGCCAGCGCATCGGCGTCCGTCATGCGCAGGGTGGAGGCGGTAAAGCCCGCCGTGTCCACCACGGCGCCGGCGCCCACGGCGATGCCGGCGGGGTTGACCAGCACCAGCCGGCCGTTGGAGCTGAGCGTGCCAAAGATGGCGCTGGGGTTGTTGCCCAGCACGCGGTTGATGGCCGTGCTGGCGGCGCTGGGCTGGTTGAACTGCGTGGTGGTGCCGGGCGCGACACCAAAGCTTTGCCAGTTCAGCGCGCTGTGGCTGGTGCCTGCGCCGTTCTGGGTGGTGATGATGGTCTTGTTGCCCTGCGTGGCCATGCTGGCCGTGCCATGGATGGCTTGCAGGCCGGTGGACTGCGCATGGGCAGGCCCCACGAAGGCGCCGGTCACCCCCCCGGTCAGTGCGCCGGAAAACGCCCCGGCGATTGCCAGCGCGACCCCGGCGGGACGGTACCCGGCCACGGCCGGGCTGTTCGCCAGGGGACGGAATGGAGCGAAACGTTGGCGCATGGTCGGAACTCCTGCAATGCGGCTGCAGATGCCGCCTTTGCGTGGGGCTGGAACACAGCCCCTTGGTCTTGAGAAGGGTTGCTTTCGACAGTAGCACAGGGCATGCACAGCGGCAACAGCGCACCCCCGTCAATTGGGGGAGGCCAGCGCACGGCAACGCCTGTTGTGCGTCATAAATCACAAAACAATTTCACGACCGCAGCCGGGCGCGGCCGCCCTCTTTCAGCCCTGGCGTATCAACGCGGCGGCCAGGCAAAGGTCAGCCCAGGCCTTGGCCTTGTCGGGCAGGTTGCGCAACAGGTAGGCGGGGTGGTAGGTCACCACCACGGGCACGCCGTGGTAGCTGTGGGCCCGCCCGCGCAGCTTGCCAATGGGCTCGGCCGTCTGCAGCAATGACTGCACCGCAAAACGGCCCATCGCCAGAATGATTTTGGGTTGCAGCAGCTCCACCTGACGGCGCAAAAACGGCTCGCACTGCGCCACTTCCTCGGGCTCGGGATTGCGGTTGCCGGGCGGGCGGCATTTGAGCACGTTGGCAATGAACACATTGTTACGTCTGTCCAGTTGCAGCGCCCGCAGCATGTTGTCCAGCAGCTTGCCGGCCTGGCCCACAAAGGGCTCGCCCTGCAGGTCTTCGTTTTCACCCGGCGCCTCGCCCACGATCAGCCAGTCGGCCTGTTCGTCGCCCACGCCGAAAACGGTATTGCGCCGGTGGTTGCACAGCTTGCACGCCTGGCAGCCGGCCACGGCTTCGCGCAACGCCGGCCAGTCCATGTCCGCCACGCCCGCCGGGCGCACGCGCAGGGCTGTGGCGGCCGGCGCCGCCGGCGCTACTGCCGGGGGGGGCAGGGCCGCAGCGGGCCGGCCAGGCGGCACCCCGTTGGGCGCCCGGGCCAGGGCCACGGCAGGCGCCGCCGCCGCAGCCGGCGTGGAATCCGCCCCGGCAGGCGTGGGCGACGGCTGGAACAGCTGCACACCCATTTCCGCCAGCATGGCCCGCTGGCGTTCGTCCAGATCCAGGCTCATAGCTTGAAGCTCATCACGACGGCGTCTTCGCGCTGGCCGTTGGCCGCGGGGTAGTAGCCCCGGCGCTCGCCCACGCGCCGGTAGCCATGGCGTTCGTAGATCTGCAGCGCGCGGGCGTTGCTCACGCGCACCTCCAGCCACAGCCATTGCGCCCCCTGCCCGCGCGACCAGATGGCCAGCGCGTCCAGCAACACGCGGCCCCAGCCCTGGGCCTGGTACGCAGGTGCCACGGTGATGTTCAGCAGATGCACCTCGTCCACGCCCTTCATGGCCACGAAGTAGCCCAGGATGGTGCCGTCGGCCACCAGCAGCTGCGCCTGGTAGCCCGAACGCAGCGAGTCGGTGAAATTGCCACGCGACCACGGCTGCGCATAGGCGCGCTGCTCGATGGCCAGCACCTCGTCCAGCCGCGCTTCGGTCATCGGCTCGAACTGGGCTTCAACGGTCTTGAATACGGCGCTCATGGTTCAGGTGTCACGGCACGCGCCGCGCGTTCGGCCGCGCGCTCGTCCGTGGTTTTGGCGACTTTATCGCGAATGTAGCGGGGCAGCGCCTGGCTGGCCGGCAGGGCCTGCCCGGCCGCCAGCAAGGCCGGCGCCAGGCGCAGCATGGCCGTGGCGGTGGGCAGTGCGTCCACGCGCGCCGCCCCGGCGGGCAACCGCCCGCCATAGGCAGCAAAAGCGTTGCCCGCCAGCACCCAACCCGGCTGCAAGGGGACGTCCTGCGGGGCCGCCAGCGCGGCGCCGCCATGGGCGTGCCACTGCGTGCCGTCATGCGCCCAGGCGGCGGTGTAGACCTCGTCCATGCGCGCGTCCAGCACGGCCTGCACCCGCGTTGCGCCATGGGTGTGGCGGGCTTCCTCGGCCACGGCCAGCAAGGTGTCCACCGGCAGCACCGGCACGCCCGCGCCAAACGCCAGCCCCTGGGCCACGGCGCAGGCCGTGCGCAGGCCGGTGAACGAGCCCGGGCCGGCGCCGAAAGCCACGGCGTCAAGCGCCTGCAGCGTCATGCCGGCCTGGCCCAGCAGCGCCATGGCCTGCGGAATCAGGGTGGCGGACGCCTGCGCGCCACCGGGCCCGGTGTGCTGCCACACCTGCGCCTGGCCTGCATGCCAGTGGCCCACGGCAATGGACAGTGCCTCGGTGCTGGTGTCGAACGCAAGAACCTTCATCCGCCGATTATCGAGCCGCTTGATAATCGGCGGATGACGTTTCCCCGCGCGCTGGCTGTCCTGGCTGGCCTGACCCTGCTGGCTGGCCAGGCTTTGGCCCAGGCGCTGCCCCCCGAAGTGGACGCGGCCCTGGCCCGCGCCAAAATCCCCCGGGACGCCGTGACGCTGTTGGTGGTTGACGTGGACGGCAAGATGGCGCCACGCCTGGCCCACCGCACCGGCGTGCCGGTCAACCCCGCGTCGGTGATGAAGCTGGTCACCACGTTTGCGGGGCTGGAACTGCTGGGGCCGGCCTACACCTGGGCCACGCCGGTGTATGTCGAAGGCGCGGTGCGCGACGGCACCCTGTACGGCAACCTGTACATCCGGGGCCTGGGCGACCCCAAGCTGGTGGCCGAGCGGCTGTGGCTGCTGCTGCGCCGCGTGCAGGGCCTGGGCATCCAGCAGATTGCCGGCGACATCGTGCTGGACCGCAGCGCGTTTGACGTGGCCGAGCAGGACCCGGGCGCCTTTGACGGCGAACCGCTGCGGCCGTACAACGCATCTCCAGATGCGCTGCTCATCAACTACAAGTCGGTGGTCATGACCTTCGTGCCCGACCGCACGGCCGGCACGGCGCAACTGCACCTGGAGCCGCCGCTGGCCGGCGTGCAGGTGCCAGCCAGCGTACCGCTGGCGCTGACGGACTGCGCCGACTGGCGCGGCGCGCTGAAGGCCGATTTCAGCGACCCGCTGCGCATCCGTTTTGCGGGCAGCTACCCCACAGCCTGTGGCGAGCGCAACTGGCCGGTGGCCTATGCCGCGCCGCGCAACTACGGCACGCGCGCGGTGGCGGGCATGTGGGCGTCGCTGGGCGGCAAGCTGTCTGGCCAGGTGCGCGAAGGGCGCATGCCCGCTGGCCTGGCGCCCAGTTTCGAGATGCAGTCGCCCGCGCTGGCCGAGGTGATCCGCGACGTCAACAAGTACAGCAACAACGTGATGGCGCAACAGTTGTTCCTGACCCTGAGCCTCCAGCAAAAAGGCACCGGCACGGCCGACGGCTCGCGCGAACTGCTGCGCCAGTGGTGGACGGCGCGCTTTGGCGCGGCCGACCTGCCGGTCATGGACAACGGCTCGGGGCTTTCGCGTGAGTCGCGCATCACGGCCCAGGCGCTGGCGCGCATGCTGCAGGGTGCGTGGGCGTCGCCGGTCATGCCCGAGCTGATGTCGTCGCTGCCCATCACCGGGGTGGACGGCACGATGCGGCGCAGCCGCGCACGCGGCGCCAGCGCCCACCTGAAAACCGGCAGCCTGCGCGACGTGGCCGGCGTGGCCGGCTATGTGCTGGGCGCCAGCGGCCGCCGCCATGTGCTGGTGGCCATTGCCAACCACCCCAACGCCAATGCCATGCGGCCGGCCATCGATGCGCTGGTCGAATGGGCCGCGCGCGACCAATAACGACCCATAGCCACCTCCAGCCCCTGCCCACCTCATGCCTTCGAGCGAACTCATCGGCTACCTGGCCGCCGCCCTCACCACCTGCAGCTTTGTGCCGCAGGCCTGGCTGACCTTTCGCACGCGCGACGTGAGCGGCATTTCGCTGGGCATGTACAGCGTGTTCACCACCGGCGTGGCGTTGTGGCTGGTGTACGGCCTGCTGCTGGGCGCCTGGCCCATCGTGGCCGCCAACGCCGTCACGCTCGCGCTGGCCCTGGCCATCCTGGTCATGAAGCTGCGCTTTCGCTGACGCGCTCGCGTCGCCTTCGCGACGGCACTGCAAACACCCTCCGTACTAACCCGTTACCGCGTGCTGGCGGAGCGATTTAGCATGTTGAAGTCAAAAACGAACGCTCGTTCTTTTTTCAACCAGGAGACAACATGAAACGACTTCACGCACTGACCGCCGTGGCGGCAGCGTCCCTGCTGGCAGCCTGCGGCGGCGGTAGCGACGACAACGCCCGGGGCGCGATCAAGGAGACCCCGCAGACCGTGGCCACCCTGAGCGCGGCCCAGCTGGACGCCGCAACCGCTTCCAGCGGCTTGCAGGCCCTGTCTGGCAAGGCCAAATGCGACGTGCGCGTGATGGCCATCAACTACGCCACCGCGGGCGTCAACGGCGAGGCTGCCAATGCATCCGGCGCGCTGCTGGTGCCCACGGGTGCCGCCTGCCCCGGGCCGTTCCCGCTGGTGGCCTACGCCAAGGGCACGGACGTGCAGAAGCCCCGCACGCTGGCCAACCCGGCCGACAGCGAAACCGCGCTGCTCAGCGCCATGTATGCCGCCCAGGGCTATGCCGTGGTGGCCACCGATTACCTGGGTTTTGCCAAGTCCACCTATTCATATCACCCCTACCTGCATGCGGACTCCGAGGCCACGTCGGTCATTGACTCGATCCGCGCAGCGCGCAACGTGGCGGCGCTGCAGGGCATTGGCCTGTCGGGCAAGGTGATGCTCACGGGCTACTCGCAAGGCGGGCACGCGTCCATGGCGGCCCACCGCGCGATCGAGCGCGATATGCCCGGCGAGATTACCGTCGCGGCCGGCGCCCACCTGTCGGGCCCCTACAACCTGTCGGGTTCGCTGCAGATTCCCGCGGCCATCGCGGGCGTGCAGTTCTTCGTGCCCTACCTGGTGACGGCCTGGCAAAAAGTCTATGGCGGCATCTATTCCAACGTCACGCAGGCGTTCAAGCTGCCGTATTCGAACTACATCGAAACCCTGCTGCCCAACCCCACGCTGACCTACACCACACTGGTCACCACCGGCGCGCTGCCGGGCGCCGCCGGCGAGACGCCCACCCAGGCGCGCGACGCGGTGTTCCAGAGCGCATTCCTCACCGATGCGCAGACCAACGCCAACAGCCCGCTGTACCTGGCCGCCAAGAAAAACGACCTGCTGGGCTGGAGCCCGAAGGCGCGCACGCTGCTGTGTGCCGGCGCGGGCGACCCGACCGTGCCGCCCGCCGTGCACATGAACGTGGCCAAGGCCGACTTTGCCAGCCGCAACCTGACCAACGTGACCACCGTGGATGTGGACGCCGCGGTGCAGGCCGCGTTTGGCGTGAACGGGGCCGCGCCGACCGATCCGGCGTCGGCCGCATTCGCCACCTACTACGCCAGCTACCACGGCACCTATGTGCCGCCCCTGTGCCATGCGCAGGCCCGCGCCGTGTTCGACACGGTCAGGTAAGCCGGGGCATCCGGCCGCAAAAAAGGCGCCCGCGGGCGCCTTTTTTGCGTGCAAGCGGATCTGCGCTTACCAGCGGGCACGCACCCGGTTGTAGGCGTATTCGCCGAACAGGCGATGGGCCTGGGGTGTGGGGTACACCGGGTCGGCGAACACGTGCCGGGTGTAGTCAAAGCCAGACACGATGGTGTTGGTGGTGCACAGGGCCGAATTGACCTGGCCCGCGCCGATGCCGATGCCAGGGCCTGCATCAGCCGAGGTGCACATGACCGACGTGGAATCGGTCAGGTTGTAGGCGCCAGGCGATGCCGTCATCAGGTTGAAATGCAGCGCGGCGTCCACGTACAGGACGTTGGAGCCGAGGTCGGCCAGGGCCACCAGCATGTCTTCATTGAAGCGGCTGGTCGCCTCCAGCAGCAGGTCTCCCTGGCCAATCGCGGTGGCCCAGGGCGTCTTGGCCAGGTTGTAAGGCCCCACCAACACCACATACCGCGCACCCGCGGTGACCAGGCGGCGCACCTGCGTGGCCAGGTCACGCCCGGCCTGGCGCACATTGACCAGCATCTGCGCGCTGGTCTGCGCGCCGGAGCGCACGGCCGCCATCTGCACGATGATGTCGCTGAAACCGCCGCTGATGATCAGCACGTCGTTGGCGCCAATGGTGTTGCCCGCCAGGAAACGGTCCACCTGCTCGGTCACGGTCGGCGTGGCATTGCTGCCGGCCGCGTCGGGCTTGAGCGATACACGCGCGTTGCCCCGGGCATATGACAGGCCACCGGAGCCGGCCGTGGTGAGGTTCTGCCCGAACAGGTTGGCCATGTACTGTGACCAGATGTTGGCGCTGCCGTCGTTGATGGTGTAGCGGGCGCCGCCCTCGCCCAGGTCGCTGAAGCCGTCGCCAAAGGCCACGAAGCGCGCCGGCGAGAGCGCCGATTCCGTGGTGCCCGAGCCGCAGGCCACCATCAGCGCGGACGAGGCGCACACCGCCGCCAGCAGGGCGCGGCGCATCCAGTTTCTTGCCATTGAGATCTCCAAAGTGCTTGGCGGGTAGTTTAACGAGTGGGTTGGTCAAGCCGCGGCCGCGCGCTGCAGGCGGTCACGCACACCTTCCCATTCAGGTGTATCCGGGGGCGTTTCAACCCAGATCAGTGAAACCCCGGCCGTGTCGAATTCACGCAAAACCGCGAACAGCTGCTGCGCGGCGGCGGCGGCGTCATCGGGCATGCGCCGGCGCACGATGCGCCCGGAAGACGACCGCAGGGGCACGCGTGACCAGACGGCGATCCCGGTGCCATCGGCGCCGAGCAGGTCCAGCGCGGTCTGCAGCGCCGCGGCGTCCATCAGCCGCACGCGGGCCGTGGGCGCGTAATGCGCCTCCAGCGTGCCGGAGGCGCGCGGCGCGGCGGGCAGTGCAGCGTCCAGCTCCTGCTGTGAACGCACCGGCTGGCCGCACGCCGCAGCCACCTGGTCGCGCGTGATCGCGCCAGGACGCAGCAGCACGGGCACCCCACGGGTGCAGTCAATGATGGTGGACTCGATGCCCACATCGCAGGGCCCACCGTCCAGCACCAGCAGGCTGTCGCCAAACTCGGCCTGCACATGGGCGGCGGTGGTCGGGCTCACGCGGCCAAACCGGTTGGCACTGGGGCCCGACAGGCCGTGCACCGGGGGCGTGGCGGCGGCGCAGGCCCTGAGCAGCGCCAACGCCACCGGATGGGAGGGGCAGCGCAGGCCAATGGTGTCCTGCCCGCCTGCGGATGCAGCGGCCACACCGGCGCGGCGCGGCACGATCAGCGTCAGCGGGCCGGGCCAGAACGCGTCCATCAGCGCCTGGGCAAACGCAGGCACCTCGCGCGCAAAGTGGGACACGGCGGCCACGCCCGCCACGTGCACGATCAGGGGGTGGTCGCTGGGGCGGCCCTTGGCGGCAAAAATGCCGGCCACCGCCGCGTCGCTGGACGCATCTGCCCCCAGGCCATACACCGTTTCAGTCGGGAAGGCCACCAGCCCGCCCGCGGCCAGCACTGCCGCAGCCTGGGCCACGGCGTCCGTGTCCTGCCCGTTGAGGATCATCAGAAGGCCTCGATGCCCAGCAAGGCCGCGGCCTGCAGCGCCGTGGCACGCACGGCCTGCGCGTCGGCGCCGGTAACGTTCAGGTGGCCCATCTTGCGGCCCCGCCGTGCCTCGGCCTTGCCGTACAGGTGCAGGTGGGTGCCTGGCAGGGCCAGCACCTGGGCCCAGGGCGGCGTCTGCGCCTGATCGCCCTGGCGGAACCACAGGTCGCCCAGCAGGTTGAGCATGATGGCCGCGCTGTGCTGGCGCGGCTGCACCAGTGGCAAGCCGGTCATGGCGCGCACCTGCAGCTCGAACTGCGACACATCGCAGGCGTCCATGCTGTAGTGCCCGCTGTTGTGCGGGCGGGGGGCCATTTCGTTGACCACCAGCGAGCCGTCGGCCAGCACGAAATACTCCACGCACAGCACGCCGACATAACCCAGGCCCTGTGCGATGGAGCGGGTCGATTCCACGGCCAGGGCCTGGCGCTGCGCCGGCATGGCCTGCGCATGCACTTCGGTCACGGCCAGGATGCCGTCGCGGTGCACATTCAGCTGGGGTGGCAGGTTCACCATCTGGCCGTCGCGCCCGCGCGCCACGATGACGGAGATTTCAGCCGCCAGCGGCAGCATTTTTTCAAGCACGCAGGGCACCTGCCGCAGCTGCTGCCAGGCAGCGGCCAGCTCTTCGCGCGTCTTCACGCGGATCTGTCCCTTGCCGTCGTAGCCCATGCGCGTGGTCTTGACGATGCCGGGCAGCAGCTCATCACCCACCGCCGCCAGCTGGGCCGCGGTTTCGATCACGGCATAGGGCGCGCAGGCCACGCCGCAGCGGGTGAAATGGGCCTTTTCCGCCGCGCGGTCCTGGGCCACGGCCACGGCATCGCCACCAGGCGCCACGGGCCGCGTCGCGGCAAGCGCGCGCAGGGACTGCGCCGGGACGTTTTCAAATTCGGTGGTCACGGCCGCGCTCAGGCGGGCCAGCTCGGCCAGGCCTGCGGCGTCTTCGTAGCCGGTTTGCACATGGTGGTGGCTGACCAGCCCGGCAGGGCTGGTCGGGTCGGCGTCCAGCACGGCGGTGAAATAGCCCATCTGCTGCGCGGCATGGGCAAACATGCGGCCCAGCTGGCCGCCGCCCATGACACCAAGGGTCGCCCCAGGAAGAATGGCCCCCACGCTTGTCACTTCGTGTACTGCGCTGCCCCCCAAGGGGGCCCTCGCGCCTTGGGACGGCCCGGCGGCGCTCATGTTGACGTCTTTCATGCGGGCGGCAGCGTCATGGCGCGGGCTGCTTCGGTCTGTTGTGCGCGAAACGCTTCCAGCTTGCCACGCAGGGCCGCATCTTCATTGGCCAGCAGCGCCACCGCAAACAGCGCTGCGTTGGCGGCCCCGGCGTTGCCAATGGCAAAGGTGGCCACCGGGATGCCCTTGGGCATCTGGACGATGCTGTGCAGCGAATCCACGCCCTGCAGGTGCTTGCTGGCCACCGGTACGCCCAGCACGGGCACCGGCGTCTTGGCCGCCAGCATGCCCGGCAGGTGGGCCGCGCCCCCGGCACCCGCGATGATGGCCTTCAGCCCCCGGCTGGCCGCCGCCTGCGCATAGGCGAACATGTCGTCCGGCATGCGATGGGCCGAAACAACCTGGGCCTCGTGGGCGATACCGAATTCCTGGAGAATCTGGACTGCGTGCTGCATGGTGTCCCAGTCTGAACTGGACCCCATGACGACACCGATGAGGGGGGTCATTGGCTGGCTCCTAAAGATTGAATTTTACGTTTTGGACCTGAACTGCCCGCCATGATCGACGTCACCATTGAAAATTTCGAGTCCGAGGTCATTGCCGCCTCGATGGAAATCCCCGTGCTGGTGGACTTCTGGGCGCCCTGGTGCGGCCCCTGCAAGGTCATCGGTCCGCTGCTGGAAAAACTGGAAACCGACTACGCCGGCCGCTTCAAGCTGGTGAAGATCGACTCCGACCAGGAGCAGCAGCTGGCCGGTGCATTCGGCATCCGCAGCATTCCCACCTGCATCCTGCTCAAGGGCGGCCAGCCGGTGGACGGGTTCATGGGCGCACTGCCCGAGGGCAAGATCAAGGAATTCCTGGACAAGCACGTACCCGCCGCCGAGGAACTGGAGGCCGAGGCCGCCGAGGAAGAAGCGCTGGACGCACTGGCCGATGGCGACACCGACGCCGCGCTGGAGAAGCTGCAGCACGCCGTGGCCACCGACCCGGCCAATGACGATGCGCGCTTTGACTACGTGAAGCTGCTGCTCCAGCTGGGCCGCATTGACGACGCCAAGGTGGCCTTTGCACCCGTGATTGCCAAGACCGGCACCGTGCGCCGCCTTGATTCGCTGATGCGCTGGCAAAACGCCATCGATTTCGCGCACGCGCAGCCCGATGGCGCCACCGCGTTGGACGCACGCATTGCCGCCAACAAGCGCGACTTTGAAGCCCGCTTCGGCAAGGCGCAGTGCCTGATGGCGGCCCAGCAATGGACCGCCGCCATGGACGAGCTGCTGGAAATCCTGATGCGCGACAAGGCCTGGAACGACGAGCTGGCCCGCAAGACCTACGTTGCCATCCTGGACGTGATCGAGCCGCCCAAGCCCAAGGTGGCCGAAGGCCAGATCCCGCCCGACGATCCCGTGGTGGCCACCTACCGGCGCCGGCTGTCCAGCGTTGTGCTGAGCTGAGCGGCGGGCCGTGCGGGCTCAGCCGCCCGCTGTCAGGCCACTGCGCATGACGCTGACCTGGTATTGCGGCTCCGTGCGGCCCTTTTCGTACAGGCGCACGGTGGCCTGCGGCCCCTGAAGGTCCAGCAGCCCGAAGTTCTCGTCACCATCCTGCGCCGCCCCCGAGGTGATGACCTCCAACAGGCCGGGGTGCCGGATCGGACCGACATTGCGGTGCAGGTCACCGCAGACCATGATGACGTTGCCCAATTGCGCGGCCACGGCCTTGAGTTCAGCCGCCTCTTCATACATCTGCCAGTAGTCTTCGCGCAGCTTCTGCCTGACGCTGTAGGGCCGTCCGCTGACCAGCACCGACCAGCCGCCGGTATGGGCCTGCAGCCCGGCCACCACCTGCGCCCAGTCTGCCGGGCGCTGCATCCACCGGGGCGCATCTGCCTTTGAGCTGTGGGCATGCATGCGCTGGTCGGGCAGGAAGACCTGCACGCCCGGCCACGACAGCACTTCGTCCACGCCACGGTCGCTGGTGTCGGCCGTGGCCTGCGCCAGCGTGGGCTCGCCGGGGTAGGGCGTACCGGGCTCGAAGCCGCGCAGCGCGGTGCGGAACATCTCGAACAGGTAGCGCGTGATGCGCCGCTTCTCCACTGAAAAGCGCGGGTCGGTGCCGAATGAATTGTTGTAGCCAAAGTCATGGTCGTCCCAGACCATGCCCACGCGGCGCTGGCCGCCTTCCCTGGGCAGCGTGGCCAGCAGCGCCTGGAACTGCGGCACCTCGTATTGGCCAAGGTACTGGCCGTACATGAGCGACAGGAAGTCCTGCGCGGACATCTTGAGCTGGGGCTTGCGCCATGCGTCCCAAACCCCATAGCCACTGTAGACCTGGTCGCCCGCCAGCAGCAGGCCATCCAGCCCCTGCGGCGCGCGCGATCGCAATGTGTCCCACACGGGCTGGATGCGCTTGCCGTCCTGGATTTCGCAGGACGACAGGCGCATGCAGGAAGCCAGGCCGATCAGCATGAGGTCTCCTGTGGTGGTGCTGGGCAAGGCCCCCATGCTAGCGGCAGCGGGCGCCGCCGCGCATCGTCAGTTCGGGGGATGTGACGTGGCAGGCGTGGGGCCTGCGTTCAGGCCGTCAGGCGCTCCATCGCCTCGCGGTACTTGGCTGCTGTCTGCTCCACCACCTCGCGCGGCAGGCGCGGCGCGGGCGGCGTCTTGCCCCAGGGCTTGCCGTTGACCTGGGCCTGGTCCAGCCAGTCGCGCAGGAACTGCTTGTCATAGCTGGGCGGGTTGCGGCCCTCGGCCAGGCTCTGCGCCCAGGTGTCGGCGGGCCAGTAACGCGACGAATCGGGCGTGAGCACCTCGTCCATCAGCACCAGGGTGCCATCACGGTCCAGGCCGAACTCGAATTTCGTGTCGGCAATGATGATGCCCTTGGTGGCGGCGAATTCGCTGGCGGCCTTGTAGATGGCGATGCTGATGTCGCGGATGCGCGCGGCCAGTTCCGGGCCGACGATCTCCACCGTCTTTTCAAAGGTGATGTTTTCGTCGTGCTCGCCCATCTCGGCCTTGGCCGCCGGGGTGTAGATGGGCTCGGGCAGCTTGCTGGCATTCTTGAGGCCCTCGGGCAGCGGCACGCCGCAGACCGAACGCGACTCCTGGTACTCCTTCCAGCCGCTGCCGGCCAGGTAGCCCCGCACCACGGCCTCCACCGGAATGGGCTTGAGGCGCTTGACCAGCATCGCGCGGCCCTTGATCTGCGCTGCCTCGGCCGGCGTGACCACGCTTTCGGGCGCGTCGCCGGTCAGGTGGTTGGGGCACAGGTGCCCCAGGCGGGCAAACCAGAACAGCGCCATCTGCGTGAGCAGTTCGCCCTTGCCAGGGATGGGTTCGCCCATGATCACGTCAAACGCGCTGATGCGGTCGCTGGCCACCATGAGGATACGGTCGTCGCCGACGGCATAGTTGTCGCGGACCTTGCCGCGCGCCAGCAGCGGCAGGGATGTGAGGGCGGAGGTGTGCAGCGCGGTGGTCATATTGGTTTAAAAGCAAAATGGCCCGTTGAACAGTCAACGGGCCATGAACCATTCGCAAGGATTATCTCAGGCTCAGTTCACCACCTGGGCCAGCTCGCCGCGGGCATACTTGGCAGCCACGACCTGCAGGCTGTGACCCTTCACCTTCGCACCCTGGCCTTCGCATCCGAATTCCAGGTAGCGGGCCTTGCAGACCTGCTTGGCGGCTTCGCGGGCGGGCTTGAGCCATTCGCGCGCGTCGAACTTGTCGGGGTTTTCGGCCAGGAACTTGCGCACCGCGCCGGTCATGGCCAGGCGGATGTCGGTGTCGATGTTGATCTTGCGCACGCCGTGCTTGATGGCTTCCTGGATCTCGGACACCGGCACGCCGTAGGTCTGCTTCATCTTGCCGCCGTACTGGTTGATGATGGCCAGCAGTTCCTGCGGCACCGACGACGAGCCGTGCATGACCAGGTGCGTGTTGGGAATGCGCTTGTGGATTTCCTTGACGCGGCTGATGGCCAGGATGTCGCCCGTGGGCGGGCGGCTGAACTTGTAGGCACCGTGGCTGGTGCCGATGGCGATCGCCAGCGCGTCCAGCTGCGTGGCCTTGACGAACTGGGCGGCCTCCTCGGGGTCGGTCAGCATCTGGCTGTGGTCCAGCTTGCCTTCGGCGCCGATGCCGTCTTCCTCACCCGCTTCGCCGGTTTCCAGGTTGCCCAGGCAGCCGAGCTCGCCCTCCACCGTCACGCCCACCTTGTGGGCCATGTCCACCACCTGGCGCGTCACCTCCACGTTGTAGGTGAAATCGGCCGGGGTCTTGCCGTCCTCGCGCAGAGAGCCGTCCATCATGACCGAGCCAAAGCCCAGGTTGATGGCGCCCTGGCAGACCTGGGGCGTGGTGCCGTGGTCCTGGTGCATGACCAGCGGGATGTCGGGATAGGCCTCGACGGCGGCCAGGATCAGGTGCTTGATGAACGGCTCGCCTGCGTATTTGCGCGCGCCGGCACTGGCCTGCAGGATCACGGGTGCGCCCGTTTCCTTGGCCGCTTCCATCACGGCCTGGACCTGTTCCAGGTTGTTGACGTTGAATGCCGGAATGCCATAGCCGTTTTCGGCGGCGTGGTCCAGCAGCTCGCGCATCGAGACGAGTGCCATGTAAATCCCCAGGGAAGTGTTGGTAACGGGTTGGTAACTGCCCGAATTTTACTTCGCCTGGGGCCCGGGCAGGCCCTGTCAGCCAGCGCGGCAGATCTTCAGCATGTTGGTGCCGCCGGGCGCGCCCATGGGCTCGCCACAGGTGATGGCATACACGTCGCCGCTGGACACAATGCCGCGCTTCTTGAGGTGGCTTTCGGCCTGGTCCAGCGCGGTATCGCGCTCGGCGCTCTGGTCCATCAGCAGCGGGCGCACGTTGCGAAACAGGGCCATCTTGCGCTGCGTGGCCAGCTTGGGCGTGAGCGCATAGATCGGGATGTGGATGCGGTGGCGGCTCATCCAAAGCGGGGTCGAGCCCGAATCGGTCAACGCCACGATAGCCTTGCAGCCCAGGTGGTGCGCGGTGAACAGCGCCCCCATGGCGATGGACTGGTCGATGCGGTTGAAGGTCATGCCGGTGAAGTCGGCGTCCAGCTTCACATCCTCTGCCTTTTCGGCTTCCGAGCAGATGTTGGCCATCTCGATGATGGTCTCCAGCGGGTATTTGCCCGCGGCCGTTTCAGCCGACAGCATGACGGCATCGGTGCCATCCAGCACGGCATTGGCCACGTCGCTGACCTCGGCGCGCGTGGGCACCGGGTTGGTGATCATGCTTTCCATCATCTGGGTCGCGGTGATCACCACCTTGTCAAACTCGCGGGCCATGCGGATCATGCGCTTTTGCAGCGCGGGCACGGCGGCGTTGCCCACTTCCACCGCCAGGTCACCACGCGCCACCATGATGCCGTCGCTGGCCTTGAGGATGGATTCGAGGTTGGGAATGGCTTCTGCCCGCTCGATCTTGGCGATCAGGCCCGGCTTGTGGCGGTATTCGGCGGCTGCCACGTTGCACAGCTGGCGCGCCATTTCCATGTCGGTGGAATTCTTGGGAAAGCTCACCGCCACGTAGTCGGCCTGGAAGCTCATCGCGGTGCGGATGTCTTCCATGTCCTTGGCCGTGAGCGCCGGCGCCGTCAGGCCACCGCCCTGCTTGTTGATGCCCTTGTTGTTGGACAGCTCGCCGCCCAGCTTGACGGTGGTGCGGACCTGCTCGCCCTTCACGGCGTCCACGGTCAGCACGATCAGGCCGTCGTTGAGCAACAGCACGTCGCCGGGCTTCACGTCGCGCGGCAGTTCCTTGTAATCCAGGCCCACGCCCTTGATGTCGCCCGGCTCGGCGCGCGAGGCGTCCAGCACGAACTTCATGCCCGGCTCCAGCATGACCTTGCCGTCGGCGAACTTGCCCACGCGGATCTTGGGGCCCTGCAGGTCGGCCATGATGGCCACCTCGCGCCCGGCCCGCTGGGCCGCGGCACGCACCAGCGTGGCGCGATCGATGTGGTCCTGCGCCTTGCCGTGGCTGAAGTTCAGCCGCACCACATTGACGCCGGCGCTGATCATCTTCTCCAGCAGCGCAGGGTCACTGGACGCGGGGCCCAGCGTGGCAACGATCTTGGTGGCACGGCGCGGCCGCAGCTTGTCTCCGGGCATGTTTGATTCCTGTTTGTAACTAAGTTTCCGATTTTGGCATGAATGAGGTTACATAACGGTTACCAGATGCGCCTGGTTTGACGCGCATCAGGGCGCGGCACCGGCGGCCAGCCTAGCATGCGCTGTTATCTTTTTTTCCCGCGCTGCCGCGCCTTGCACCATGTCCTTGCCGCTTTCCCCCATCCCGCCGCACGAGCCTTTGCCGCACCGCAAGACCCTTCGCCACTGGCTGGCGCCGCTGTCGGGGCGCACCACCGCGCGCGCGCTGGCGCTGCTGGTGCTTGACTATGCGCTGCTGGCAACCGCGCTGGCTGGCACGGTGGTCTTCGCGGCCTGGTGGCTCAAGCTGCTGTGCGGGATGGCCGCCGGCTTCGTGACCGGCCGCCTGTTCATCATCGGCCACGACGCGTGCCACCAGAGCCTGACACCCCATCGCGGGCTGAACCGCTGGCTGGGCCGCATCGCGTTCCTGCCGTCGCTTACGCCCTACAGCCTGTGGGACATCGGGCACAACCTGGTGCACCACGGCTATACCAACCTCAAGGGCACGGATTTCGTCTGGGCGCCGCTGACCGCGGCCGAATACGCCGCGCTGACGCCGCGCCAGCGCCTGATGCAGCGCATCTACCGCAGCGGCTGGGCGCCGGGCTTGTACTACCTGGTGGAGATCTGGTGGCGGCGCATGTATTTCCCCAGCCGTACCTACATGGGCGCGCGGCGCCAGGCGTTTGTGCTGGACGGCTTGCTGGTGACGGCATTAGCACTGCTGTGGGCTGGGGCTCTGGCGGCATTGGCCGCAGCCACCGGGCAATCCACCGTGCTGCTGCTGGCCATGGGTATGGGCGTGCCCTTCATGTTCTGGTGCGCCATGATCGGCTTCGTGGTGTATGTGCACCACACCCATGTGAAGGTCGGCTGGCATGACGACAAGGCGGCCTGGGCCAAGGCCCAGCCGTTTGTGTCCACCACCGTGCACCTGACGTTTCCGCTGCGCATTGGCGCGCTGGTGCACCACATCATGGAGCACACCGCCCACCACGTGGACATGGGCATCCCGCTGTACCGACTGAAAAACGCCCAGAAGCTGCTGGAAGACATGCTGCCCGGGCGCATCGTCATCCAGCGGTTCTCATGGCGCTGGTACTTCGACACAGCGCGCCGCTGCAAGCTGTATGACTTCTCGCGCCGCTGCTGGACGGACTACACAGGCCGGGCCACCAGCGAGCCGCAGCCCCTGCCCGCCTGAGCCGCCGCCGCGTTCAGCCCGCGGCGCGCTTTTGCAGGATTTCGAACGCCGGCAGCGTCTTGCCTTCCAGCACCTCCAGGAAGGCACCGCCGCCGGTGGAGATGTAGCCCACGTCCTTTTCGATGCCGTACTTGGCAATGGCGGCCAGTGTGTCGCCGCCGCCGGCGATGCTGAACGCGCTGGATTCAGCGATGGCATGGGCAATGGCCCTGGTGCCGCCTTCAAACGCCGGGAACTCGAAAACACCGACCGGGCCGTTCCACACGATGGTGCCGGCCGCCTTGAGCTGCGCTGCCAGCCTGGCGGCCGTCTGCGGACCAATGTCCAGGATCAGGTCGTCGTCGTCCACGTCGGTGGCGGCCTTGACCGTGGCCGGTGCATCAGCGGCAAAGGTCTTCGCCGTGACCACATCGGTGGGGATGGGCACATCGGCGCCGCGCGCCTTCATGGCGTCGATCACCTTGCGCGCCTCGCCCACCAGGTCAGCCTCTGCGAGCGACTTGCCGATCTTCAATCCCGCAGCCAGCATGAAGGTGTTGGCAATGCCGCCGCCCACGATGAGCTGATCCACGTTTTTGGCCAGCGCCTCCAGGATGGACAGCTTGGTGCTGACCTTGGAGCCCGCCACGATGGCCACGAGCGGGCGTTTGGGCTGGGCCAGCGCCTTGGTGATGGCGTCAATCTCGGCCGCCAGCAGCGGGCCGGCGCAGGCTACCTTGGCGTACTGGGCGATGCCGTAGGTGGTGCCCTCGGCGCGGTGGGCCGTGCCAAAGGCGTCGTGCACAAAGATGTCGCACAGCGCGGCCAGCTTCTGCGCCAGCTCCGGGTTGTTCTTTTTCTCGCCCTTGTTGACGCGGCAGTTCTCCAGCAGCACAACCTGGCCGGGGGCCACCGTCACGCCATCGACCCAGTTGGCCACCAGCGGCACCTCGCGGCCCAGCAGCTCGCCCAGGCGCCTGGCGACTGGCGCCAGCGAATCCTCAGGCTTGAACTCGCCCTCGGTCGGGCGGCCCAGGTGGGATGTGACCATCACGGCCGCACCGGCGTCCAGCGCCATCTGGATGCAGGGCACCGATGCCCGGATGCGGGTGTCTTCGGTGATGGCGCCGCTGTCGTCCTGCGGCACGTTCAGGTCAGCCCGGATGAAAACGCGTTGGCCCCGGGCCTTGCCCTGGGAACACAGATCGGAAAAGCGCAGGACGTTCATGGTGCGGGTCTTCGGATGGCAAAGCCTGCCATTTTAGAAGGCCCCACCTTCGCCGCAATTACCAGCCCAGGCCGATGTGCAGCGGCAGGTAAACCGCCATGCCCGCCACGATGGTCACCAGCACGTCGCGCCGCCAGTAGTAGGCGGCCGCGCCGGCCGCAGCGGCGAACAGCCGCGCGTCCTGCCAGGTGGCCACCAGCTGGCCTTGGGACATGACCACTTCAGGCACCACCACGGCTGACAGCGCCGCGATCGGCGCGTACTGCAGGCCGCGCTGGGCCCAGTGCGGCAGGCTCCAGGGCTTGCTGGAAATGAAGAAAAAGCTGCGCGCGACGACGGTCACGCAGCTCAGGCCCGCGATGACCCCCATGGTCCACCAGTCGGTCATGCTGTTGCCCCCGGTACGGACGCAGGTGGCTGCGGCTTTTCAAGCGTGAGGCACAAGATCACGGCTACTGCAATGGCCACCACGATGTTGAGCTTGAGAGGCAGTGCGTACGCCACCACGGCAGCCGCGCCTGCCACCGCTGCGGACACAACGCGCATGCGCGTGCTGGCCAGCGAGCACAGGATGCCCACCAGGCACAGGATGCCGGCAAAACCCAGCCCCCAGCTCGTGGGGATGAAATTGGCCAGCGCCACGCCCACCACGCTGGCGCCGACCCAGCTGCACCAGTTCACGCAGCAGTTGCCGGCGAGGTAGGCCTCCTGCGCGTGACGCAGCGCGGGCTCCTGCGCGGGCCTGGGAAAGCGCCGGGTAAACAGCACATAGCTCAGGTCCGCCGTCAGGTAGCCATGCGTCAGGCGCTGCCACAGCGGCAGATGCATGAGGTAAGGCCGCAGGTGCAGGCTGAACACCACAAAGCGCAGGTTCACACAAAAGCCGGTGGCCAGAATCACCCAGACCGGCGCGCCGGCCACGATCAGCGGAATGGACGCCAGCTGCGAACTGCCGGCGAACACGAACAGCGCCATCGCCAACGACTCCAGCACGCTCATGCCGGACTTGACCATGGCCACGCCTGTCATCAGCCCCCAAGCCGCGATGCCGGGCGCCTGCGGCCACATGTCGCGTGCGCCGGCGCGAAACTCAGGGTGGGTGTAGTGGGACCGCAGGAAGAACATGGGCCGCTCAGTGAAAGACCATGCCCGGCTTGATATCAAAGCCGCGCAGGAAATCAGCCACGGCCAGCCGCTTGCCGCCCGCGCGCTGCAGCTCGGTCAGCTTCAGCACGCCGTCGCCGCACGCCACCGCGATGCCGCCACCGTCGGCTGACAGCACGGTGCCCGCAGCCGCAGCCTGCGCCTCAGGCGCGGCCAGCACTTCATGGCGCCACAGCTTGAAGGTTTCGCTATCCAGCTCGGTGAAGGCGCCCGGGAACGGGTCGAACGCGCGGATGCGGCGGCTGATCACAGCGGCCGGCTGGGACCAGTCCACGCGCGCCTCGCCCTTTTCAATCTTGTGGGCATAGGTCACGCCCTCGGCGGGCTGCTTGACCGCTGGCATGCCACCGCAGGCCGCCAGCTCCAGCGCCTGCACCATCAACCGCCCGCCCAGCACCGCCAGCCGGTCGTGCAGGGTGCCCGTGGTGTCCTGCGGCCCGATGGGCAGCTTTTCCACGAGCAGCATGTCGCCGGTGTCCAGGCCAGCGTCCATCTGCATGATGGTCACGCCGGTTTCAGCGTCGCCCGCCTCGATGGCGCGATGGATGGGCGCGGCCCCGCGCCAGCGCGGCAGCAACGATGCGTGGATATTCATGCACCCTGACCGGGGCGCGTCCAGCACCCACTGTGGAAGGATCAGCCCATAGGCCGCCACCACCATGACATCGGCCTGCGCTGCCTCGATGGCGGCGCGTGCACTGGCTGCGTCATCGGGGTACTTGCCGTCCAGCCGCAGGCTGCGCGGCTGGACCACGGAAATGTGGTGTTCCAGCGCGAACTGCTTGACGGGTGACGCCTGCAGCTTCATGCCGCGCCCGGCGGGCCGGTCCGGCTGCGTCAACACCAGGGGAATGGTGAAGCCGGCGGCATGCAGGTGCTGCAATGCCACACAGGCAAATTCGGGCGTGCCCGCAAAAATCACTCGCACGTTGCTTATTCCCGGTCCGGCGCGTTGACGAATTCCATGGCCTGCTGCGTGCGCTGCACAACCTGCCGGGCGTCAAGGTACACGAAGAAGAACATGTCGCTGCCGTCGTTCCAGCGGTAGGTCAGCACGTCACCGGCCCAGCTGTACACCCGGTCCACGCGCGCGGGCGGGCCAAATTCCCGCTCCACATCGGCGCGCGTCCATTGCCCGTCCACGATGCGCGCAAATTCAGAAGGCGTCAGCACCTGCCGCGCCGACACCACGCGCCCGGCGCTGTCCAGATCCACCATCGTCGCGTACTGCCCCATGGGCTGCAACGAATACTGCAGCCGTTCGCCGACAGGCAACGGCACGCTGCGCGTGGGCTGTCCCAGCCGGGAAATGACATCAGCACGAGAAGTACCAGGCGCGACACCAGACACGCCAACACCCGCACACCCCACCAGGGCCGCGCAGCAGGCCAGTACCAGTGCCACCGCGGAACCGGCTTTGCCGGTCCGCTGGTGGCGCCCCCCTTGGGGGGAGGCGCCGAAGGCGCTTCGGGGGGTCATCGCTTCTTGAGCATCTTGGTCTTGATGCGGTTGCGTTTCAGTGGCGACAGGTACTCCACAAACACCTTGCCCATCAGGTGGTCCATCTCGTGCTGGATGCACACCGCCAGCAGGCCTTCAGCTTCAATCGTGCGAGACTGGCCGCTGCCGTCCAGCGCACTGACCTTGATGGCCGTCGCGCGCTCGACACCGTCGTAAATACCCGGCACTGACAGACAGCCTTCGTCGTTGACCTGTTTTTCCGGGCTGACCCAGGTGATTTCGGGGTTGATCAGCACCATGGGTTCGTTGCGCTGCTCGGACACGTCGATGACGATCAGGCGCTCGTGCACGTTCACCTGGGTGGCCGCCAGGCCAATGCCATTGGCGTCGTACATGGTCTCCAGCATGTCGGCAATCAGCGCCTGGATGCGCCCGTCCACGGACTGGACAGGGCGGGCCACGGTGTGCAGTTTCGGGTCCGGGTAACAAAGAATGGGGAGGAGTGCCATGAAATCTCGCGGTCAATGTCGCTATTTTCGCCACTTTTGGGTTTTCCGGCTGGCGCAGAATCCCATAATCGTTGCCCAATCAAGGGCTTGAGCGCAAAATCGCCAGTGATTTATGAAGACTTTTGGCCGTCAACCGCGCATCCAGCGGCACCAGGCCAGCCCAGGGGCCAAGGCAATGCAGCACAACAGGACACAACAGCAGATGATGGCGCAAACCTTTGCGCGCAGCGGCGCCTTGCGCGGCATGACCGCCGCGGCAGCCCTGGCGGCCGCGCTGTGCGGCATCAGCGCCCACGCGCAGAACTTCCCCGTCACGCCCGGTCAGAAGGCCACGGCAGAGCAGGTGGCCCAGGCCGGCGTGCCGCTGAGCGAGCTGGCGCCCAACGCGCCGGACAACTACACCGTCAAAAGCGGCGACACACTGTGGGCGATCTCCGGCCTGTTCCTCAAAAGCCCCTGGCGCTGGCCCGAGCTGTGGGGCATGAACCTGCAGGAAGTGCGCAACCCGCACCGCATCTACCCTGGCCAGCAGCTGTTCCTGGACAAGAGCAACGGCCGTGCGCGCCTGCGCATGGGCGCCGCCCAGGGTGCCGAGGGCGAAGCGCCCACGCAAACCGTGCGCGTTTCCCCCCGCACCCGCTACGAAACGCTGGCCGACACCTCCATCCCGACGCTGCAGACCAACCTGATCGAGCCCTTCCTGGCCGAGCCTGTCATCGTCGCCCAGGGCGTACTGGAAAGCGCCCCACGCATCGTGGCCACCCAGGAGGGCCGCGTGCTGGTCAGCCGTGGCGACCGCGCCTATGCGCGCGGCACGGCGCAGTCGCCCCTGGTCGATGCCCGCGACAAGCCGCGCGATTTCCGCGTGTTCCGCAACGCCACCGCGCTGCGCGACCCGGTGACGCGTGCCGTGCTGGGCTACGAAGCGCAGTACCTGGGCAAGGCCACGCTGGTACGTGGCGAATCCATGCGCGACGTGCCCACCCGCGACGGCAAGACCGAACCGGTGCCCGTGCCCGCCACCATCGACATCGTGTCGTCCAAGGAAGAAATGCGCACCGGCGACCGGCTGCTGCCCGAGCCGCCGCGCCAGCTGGTGAGCTATGTGCCACGCGCGCCCGAGACGCGCGTTGAAGGCGCCGTGGTGTCCATGTACGGCTCCGCGGTGGCCAATGCGGCCCAGAACCAGATCGTGGTCATCAACAAGGGCACGGCAGACGGTATTGAGTCCGGCCACGTGCTGGCCATCCTCAAGGACGGCCAGGGCGTGGTGGACCGCACGGGCGACAAGCCCACGGTCATCAAGCTGCCTGACGAGCGCAACGGCCTGCTCATGGTGTTCCGCCCCTTCGAGAAGCTGTCGTATGCGCTGATCCTGGAAATCACCGACGGTGTGAAGGTCGGTGACCGCGTGGTCAACCCGCGCTGATCACGCGACGCTTTCCTGCTGTCTCGTGGACCGCGACGAACTCGCCGCCTGGCTGCGGCTGACCCTTTCTGAAGGCGTGGGCAATGAAAGCGCGCGCCGGTTGCTGGCGGCTTTTGGCCTGCCCCAAGCCATTTTTTCGCAATCACTCGCCGCGCTTGAGCAGGTGGTGAGCGCCCCGCAGGCAGCGCAGCTGCTGGCCGACCCCGAAGGGCTTGCGCCGTTGCTGGAAACCACCTGGGCCTGGCTGCAAGGCCAGGACGAGACCGGCCAGCGCCGCATCATCACCCTGGGCGACCCGGCCTACCCGGCCTCCCTGCTGGCCACCGAGGATCCACCGCTGCTGCTGTACATGATGGGGCAGGCGCTGGACGCTCACGCGCTGTCGCGCTGCGTGGCCATCGTGGGCAGCCGCAACCCGACACCCCAGGGCGAAGCCAACGCACAACAGTTCGCCAAGGCTCTGGCCGGCGCCGGGCTGACCGTGGTGTCGGGCATGGCGCTGGGCGTCGATGGCGCCGCCCACCGGGGCGCGCTGGAAGGCGCGGCAGCGGGCCAGCTGGCCACCATCGCCGTGGTCGGCACAGGGCTGGACCGCGTGTATCCCAAGCGCCACCTTGCGCTGGCCCACGCCATTGCGCGCCAGGGCGTGATCGTCAGCGAATACCCGCTGGGTACGCCCCCGCTGGCGCCCAACTTCCCCAAGCGCAACCGCATCATCGCGGGCCTGGGCGCGGGCACCCTGGTGGTGGAGGCCGCGCTGCAGTCGGGCTCGCTCATCACGGCCCGCATGGCCGTGGAACAGGGCAAGGATGTGTTTGCCATCCCCGGGTCCATCCATTCACCGCAGTCGCGCGGCTGCCACCTGCTGCTCAAACAGGGGGCCAAGCTGGTGGAGTCCGCGCAGGACGTACTGGAGGAGCTGCGCCTGGACAGCCCCGCGATGCCGGCGGCGCAGATGGAACCGTCATCCGCGGAGGCAACAGCGAACACCGCACGCCATGCGCCGCTGCTGCGCGTGCTGGGCTTCGACCCGGTGGGCCTGGACGCCCTGGTGGCGCGCACCGGCATGGACGCCGCCACGCTGCAGGCGCATTTGCTGGAGCTTGAGCTCGAAGGCCATGTGGGCCGGCTGCCGGGAGGCTTGTTCCAGCGCAGTGCGTCGGCCTGATGTCGCTCGCCTTGCGTTCGGGTTTCTGTGCTAGATTGGGGTCATGTTTGAAGTGCTGGTGTTCGTCTACGAAAATTACTGGCGAGGCGATGCGTGCCCTGAACTGCAGCAGCTGGGGCGCAAACTGACTGCCGTCGGCTTTGAAGCCGACGAAATCCAGCAGGCGCTGCGCTGGCTCGACGGCCTGAACATCGCGGCGCAAAGCACCCAGCTGGACCCCGAGGTCGCACAGGCGCTGCAGGCGCCGCGCCAATCCCCCCAAAGCATGCGCGTTTACTCCGTCGCCGAGCAGGACCACCTGGGCGCCGAGGCACTGAGCTTTGTGAGCTTCCTGGAAAGCGCGGGCGTTCTGCCCGCCCACATGCGAGAAATCGTCATCGACCGCGCCATGGCCGCGCCGGGTGACCCGATCTCGCTGGATGACCTGAAGATCATCGTGCTGATGGTGTATTGGAGCTTCGGCGAAGAACCTGATTCGCTGGTGCTGGACGAGCTCTGCGACGACGTGGAGTCGCGCGTCGCGCACTGACTCGGCAGGCCTGTCGGGCGTCTTTACACGGCACCCCCTCAAACGCGGGATAGGCTCGGAAGCAACGGATGGTTACCCTTTGGCCATCCCCCTGTTACACCTCCGGAGTACCCCATGCGTCAGCTTTCCCGCTTCCCCTTTGCATTGACCTCGGCCGCGCTGGGCGCAGCCGGCCTGCTGGCCGCCTGCGGCGGCGGTGGCAGTGCCGTCACCCCGATTTCAGGCTCCGTGGTCAAAGGGCCGGTCAACGGCGCACAGGTCTGCGCCTACAAGGCGGTGGCCGCGGGCAAGGGCGACCAGATCCGATGCGTGAGCACCAACAGCGCGGGTGCCTACACGATGGAAGTCGACTACGTTGGCGACGTTGTGATTGAAGCCTCCGGCGGCACCTACACCGACGAAGCCACCGGCACCACCAAGACGCTGAGCGATCCGCTGCAGTTGGTGCTGAACGCCCAGGGCACGGCCGCCACAGGCGTCGTGACGCCCCTGACCTCGGTGGCCTACAGCCTGGCCAAGGCAGGCACCGGCGGTGTGAGCAGCGCGAGCTTCGGCACCGCCGCTACCACGGTGGCCAGCCAGTTCCAGCTGGGCAGTGTCAACATTGCCACCACCGTGCCCACCGTCACCGGTACGGCTAACGCCTACGGCCAGATCCTCAAGGCGGTGTCGCAGTACGTGGCCAACGGCAACACGCTGTCCAGCTTCATCAGCTTCAGCGCACCCGCCACCATCCAATCGGCGTTCAACACCGCCTACGCCACGGCCAACGGCAGCTCGGTGAACTTCACGCTGGGCAGCACCTCTACTGGCACTGGCACTGGCACTGGCACTGGCACTGGCACTGGCACTGGCACTGGCACTGGCACTGGCACTGGCACTGGCACTGGCACTGGCACTGGCACTGGCACGACGAAAAACCTGGTTATCGGCGTCTCAATTCCCAGCCTCAATAACAACACGACGGTTAACGTTGGCAACGTGCCGGCGCCAAGCACCGAGACCGAGTTCTGCGGCGCCCTGGCAAATGACCCGACGTTCAAGTCCCTCGGCGGCACTGGCGGCACCCTGACGATTACCCGCTGCAGCTTCTCGGGTAACGTCGGCAGAATTGATGCGTCGCTGTCAGGCGTGCTCAATCTGGCGTACTCGATCACGTACACCTACAACTAGTCGTCGCCAGAGCCCCTGAGGGGCCATGAAAGCAAAAACCGCCTCAGGGCGGTTTTTGCTTTGGACAAACCCCGGCTCAGGATTGGAGCAGGCGCTCAGGGTTGGCGTCGAGCTTGGCCAGCGCGTCACGCGTGGCGCGCACCGTGAGCGCTTCCTCCTCGGCCGGGACCAGCAAACCGGCCTGCAGGTAGGCCGCCAGGCGGCGCACCTGGACCAGGAAGCTGCGCCCGTCGGTGGAGGCAAACAGGTGCAGCTGCTTGCGTTCGCTGCACCAGGCGTATTGCACCTGGTTGGTCTTGCCGTTGTGGTCCAGCGTGAACCAGGTGCCTGGCTGCAGTTCCTGGGCCCAGGCCAGCATTCCGGCGCTGGGCTTGGAGCCGCCGTCGGCCACCACCTCGATGGCCGAGGCATCAATGCCCAGCATGAGTTCGATACTCTCGGCGTCCAGCGGCAGGTCACCGGCCTGGTCATCGGAGACAAAATCTTCCAGGTTGGCCAGCCGCTTGGCCATGGCTTCGATGCGGGCCTGGGGAATCGCTTCGGTCTTGGACAGGAAGGCATCGGCCAGCGTGTCGCCAATCACCTTGATGTGCGCCTCCTGCGCAGAGCCCTGCACACCCATCAGGGTCATGCCCTGGCGCAGGCGCAGCAGCAGGTTGGGCAGGTCCTGGATCACGCGCGCGCGGTCGTTGCGGTTGGGCTTGGCGCTGGCAGCCCAGACCAGGTCGGAAGCGGATTTTTTCAGGGCAATCGTGTCTTCGTGCTGGGGGCCGTTCTTCACGGCCGCGACGGCCAGCACATCAGCCCAGACCTTGAACAGGAATTCGCGGATCTCGTCACGCACCGGGATGTCCTGCAGCATGTTGCGCATCTCGATGGTGTACTGCACCGACATGGTTTCCTTCTGCTCGACCTGCTGCGCCACGCTGACCAGGCGCTGGGTGGCGCCGTTCTCGGTCAGGAACTTGGACAGGAAGCGCTGGAACTCGTCATACACCAGCTGGAATACGCGCCGGCCGGTTTCCGGGTACTGCTCGATCACCTGGACCACGCGCTTGATCTCGGCCTCCAGCGCGCTGCCGCTGGTGCCGCTGGCATCGAAGCCCATCACGCATGAGCCCATGCGGTCAATCAGCTGGCGCGCCGGATGCTGCAGCGTACCGAAGAATTCCGGCTCGGACAGCGCCACCCGCAGCACGGGCATCTGCAGCCGGGCAAACCAGACGCGCACCGCCGGGGGAATGCGCTCTTCGGCCAGGATGCTCTGGAACATCAGGGCCACGATTTCGATCGTGGCCTTTTCGCCCGAGGTAGCGGCTTTTTTCTTGAGTTCGCCGGTGCGCTGGCGCAAGGCTGTTGCGACCTGTTCGACACCCGCGTCGTCGAACACCATCACTTCGTGAACGGTGCCGGCTGCGGCGACTTCGGTGGAACCTTGTTGCGACAGTGCCTCGGCCAGTGCCGGCGAAGGCCGCGTGACATGGCTCATGTCAAAGCCGGCCACGCGGTCGGTCAGCAAGCGCTTGAGCTGGCCAATCACGCCCGACGCCCGCGCCCGGGCACGGGCCAACGGGGGTGAGCTGGTCAGCATGCGGGTTTCTTCATGGGCGCCTGCGCCGCCGTGGCCACCGTGCGGCATGCCGCCCTGGCCAGACGGAGCGTAGCCCCCGCCATACCCCTGCGGACCACCTTGGGCTCCACCGGGTTGCCCACCCGACGGCCCGCCACCGTAGCCACCGTAGCCGCCGTTGTGCCCGCCGCCCTGGCCGCCGCCATGACCGCCACCAGCGCCAACGCCACCTGCAGAGGCCCCGAATCCACCAGCGCCCGCCTGACCGCCGCCGCCATAGCCGCCACCTTGGCCGCCGCCACCGGCGTACCCGCCTTCGCCCCCACCCCCGCCGACGCCGCCACCACCAGCGGCATAGCCTCCGCCGGGGCCGCTGCCGGCAAAACCCGAAGCACCGCCCCCCTGGTAGCCGCTGCCGTAGCCACCGCCCTGGCCGGTATGGCCCTGTGCGCCGTCGTTGTCGGCGCCTGCGGGTGGCTGGCCCTGCGGCTGCGCGCCACCGGGGCGCCGCCCCGAACCTGGCGCGGGAGCAGACGTGCGGCGCACGCGCTGGGACAGGTCGATATCAGGCAGTACGCCGTTGCTGATGAGGAACTGGTTGGTTTGGCTGTAGGCAGCGACGAGCCGATCCACCATGTGCTGCTGGATCAGGTCCTTGACCAGGCTCCAGGTCTCGCGGGCCAGGCCTGCGGCCACCCATTGCTCCACCAGCAACTGGGCGCTGACTTCGGGGCGGAGGATGTCATGGGACTGCAGGTCCTCGCCGCCTTCCAGGTGTTGCATGCGCAGGCGCAAGTCGTTGAGTTCCCACGTGACCTTGTCCAGGACCGAAAGCGCCAGGCGGGACGACAGGATTTTCTTTTCGACCACGTCATCGCCGATCAGCTCCAGGCTCACTGCCTCCAGCCGGACGCGGGCGGTCGAAGTGGGCGGCACCAGCGCGCGGCGCCAGGCCTTGGGCGTGCCTTCGGTCCAGGCTTTGTGCAGGCGCTCGAATTCGAGCATGGCGTCACGCCGGTCCTGCATTTCCTTGGTGCTGGCGCTCTGGTCCACCAGCTCGATCAGCCTGGCGCGGACGGCCTCGGCCATGGGCTCCATGACGCCTTCGGCCTGCGAAATGAATACCTCCCGCGCCTTGCGACCCAGCGCGTTGCTGTCAGGGGTGGGCAGGGGGCCGGAAGACATGGACGGACTCGACGTTCAGACCACCGCGCCGGCGTTGGGATCGTTGGGGTCGCCGCCGTCTTTCTTGACGGCGCCGCCCTTGACCAGGTCTTCGCGCTTGACGCCCAGCCACATGGCGATGGCGGCCGCGACGAACACTGACGAGTAGATGCCAAAGCAGATGCCGATGGTCAGCGCCAGCGCGAAGTAGTAGAGGGTGGGGCCACCGAACAGCAGCATTGACAGGACCATGATCTGGGTTGAGCCGTGCGTGATGATGGTACGGCTGATGGTCGACGTGATCGCGTTGTCAATGATTTCCGTCGTGTTCATCTTGCGGTAGCGGCGGAAGTTTTCACGGATACGGTCAAAAATCACAACGGATTCGTTGACTGAATAGCCCAGCACGGCCAGCACGGCCGCCAGCACGGCCAGCGAAAACTCCCATTGGAAGAACGCAAAAAACCCCAGGATGATGACCACGTCGTGCAGGTTGGCGAAGATGGCCGCCACGGCGAACTTCCATTCGAAGCGGAACGCCAGGTAAATCATGATGCCCACAACCACCATGCCCAGGGCCTTCAGGCCATCGGCAGCCAGTTCGTCGCCGACCTGCGGACCGACGAATTCGTTGCGGCGCAACGTCACGTCGGGGCTGGACTCCTTCAGCGCGGCCAGCACCTTGTCGCTTTGTTGCGCTGAACTGACGCCCTTTTGGGCGGGCAGGCGGATCAGCACGTCACGCGCCGTGCCGAAGTTCTGCACCTGCACGTCGGTGTAACCCAGGCTGGCGACGGTGCCACGCACCTTTTCCAGCTCGGCGGGCTGCGAATAGCTCACCTCCATCAGGGTGCCGCCGGTGAATTCCACCGACAGGTGCAGCCCGCGCGTGATCAGGAAGAAGACGGCCGCGGCAAACGTCAGGAACGAGATCACGTTGAAGATCAACGCGTTCTTCATGAACGGGATGTCACGGCGGATTTTGAAAAACTCCATTCGCGTCTCCTCACTTGGTCTTGGTTATAGCGCCATCGGACGCGGGGCGCCAGACGGTACCAATGGATACGCTCTTGAGCTTCTTCTGGCGTCCGTACCAGAAGTTCACCAGGCCACGCGAGAAGAACACGGCGGAGAACATGGAGGTCAGGATGCCGATGCAGTGCACCACGGCAAAGCCGCGCACCGGCCCGGAACCAAAGGCCAGCAGCGCCACGCCGGCAATCAGCGTGGTGATGTTGGAGTCCAGGATGGTGGCCCAGGCACGGTCATAGCCCGCATGGATGGCCGCCTGCGGCGAGGCGCCATTGCGCAGTTCCTCGCGCACCCGTTCGTTGATCAGCACGTTGGAGTCAATGGCCATGCCCAGTGCCAGCGCCATGGCCGCCATGCCCGGCAGCGTCAGCGTGGCCTGCAGCATGGACAGGATGGCCACCAGCAGCAGCAGGTTGACCGCCAGCGCAATGCCGGAGATCAGCCCGAACAGCATGTAGTACAGCGCCATGAACGCCACGATCACCGCAAAGCCCCAAGCCACGCTGTGAAAGCCCTTGGCGATGTTTTCGGCGCCCAGCGTCGGGCCGATGGTGCGTTCCTCGATGATTTCCATGGGCGCGGCCAGCGAGCCGGCGCGCAGCAGCAGGGCCAGGTCGGCGGCTTCGTTCACTGTCATCGAGCCGGAAATCTGGAACCGGTTGCCCAGCTCGCTCTGGATCACCGGCGCCGTCAGCACTTCGCCCTTGCCCTTTTCAAACAGCAGGATGGCCATGCGCTTCTTGACGTTTTCACGGCTGGTGTCGCGCATGATGCGCCCGCCCTTGGCGTCCACGGTCAGGTCCACCTTGGGCTGCTGGCTCTGCGAGTCAAAGCCCGGTTGGGCGTCGGTCAGGCTTTCACCCGTCAGGATGACCTGCTTCTTGACGATGACGGCGCGGCCGTCGCGCTCCAGGAAGCGCTCGGCACCAAACGGCACCGGGCCGGTGCCCAGTTCGGCCGCGCGGGCTTCGGCGCTTTCGTCCACCAGTCGCATTTCCAGCGTGGCGGTGCGCCCCAGGATGTCCTTGGCCTTGGCTGTGTCCTGCACGCCGGGGAGTTGCACCACGATGCGGTCCAGGCCCTGCTGCTGGATCACCGGCTCGGCCACGCCCAGCTCGTTGATGCGGTTGTGCAGCGTGACGATGTTCTGTTTGAGCGCCTGGTCCTGGATGCGCCGGGCGGCCTCGGCCTTGATCGTGGCGGTCAGCTTGTATTCGACGCCATCAGGGGCATCCACGGTCTGCAGGTCGGGAAAGCTGTCGGCGATCAGGCGGCGGGCCGCGTCCAGCGTCTGCGAATCCCGGAAACGCACCTCGACGGCCTGGCCATTGCGCACAATGCCCGCGTGGCGGAGGTTCTTTTCGCGCAGGCTGGAGCGGATGTCGCCCGCGAAGGACTCGGCGCGCTTGGTCAGCGCAGCCTGCATGTCCACCTGCAGCATGAAATGCACGCCGCCGCGCAGGTCCAGCCCCAGGTACATGGGGCCCGCGCGCAGCGCCGACAGCCAGGCCGGGGACCGCGACAGCAGGTTCAGGGCAACCACATACGGCGGATCGGAAGGGTCGGGCACCAGGGCTTTTTGGAGGGCATCCTTGGCCTTGAGCTGTACATCCGTGGTGTCAAACCGGGCCTTGATGGAATTGCCGTCAAAGGTGATGGCCTCGGCAGTGATGCCGGCCGCCTTCAGGGCTTCTTCGACACGCACCTGCGTGGTGCTGTCCACCTTGACGGTGGCCTTGCCGGAGGACACCTGCACGGCCGGGGCTTCGCCAAAGAAATTGGGCAGCGTGTAGATGGCGCCCATCAGCAACGCGATCATGATGATCGCGTACTTCCACACCGGATATCGGTTCATCTTGTGGCTGCGCTATTTATTTATTTGATGGTGCCCTTGGGCAGGACCTGCACGACCGCGCTGCGCTGCAGCTGGACTTCCACGCCTTCGGCCACTTCGATGCCGATGTAGATATCGCCCAGCTTGGTGACCTTGCCCAGCAGGCCGCCGGCGGTGGCGACTTCGTCGCCCTTGGCCAGCGCGTCGATCATGGCGCGGTGCTCTTTCTGGCGCTTCATCTGCGGCCGGATCATCACGAAATACAGCACCACGAACATCAGCACCAGGGGCAGCATGCTCATCAGGGACGACTGCATGCCGCCGCCAGCAGCGGCTGCGGGCGCGGTTTGGGCAAAAGCGGAAGAAATGAACACGGCAGCTCCAACGTAATGATCAGGACAAAAGGCCCGCAAACAAACGGGCACGCGATGGTGCCCGGTTGGCGAAGAACCTGCAATTGTAAGCGGGCCTCACGCGTAAAGACATGTAACCCGGCCACGGGCCGGGGGTTGTTCAGGCCGCCACGCGCACCCCCTGCGGGTCATGCCATTGCTGCATCAGCCCGGCCCAGCGACCGCGCACCGCGGCCAGGTTGCGCTCCTTGACGTGGCCAAAGCCCTTGATCTGCTCCGGCAGGCGGGCAATCTCCAGGGCCAGCCCATGGTTGCCCGCATTCAGCGATGTGAGTATTTGCTCCACACTGCCGCGGTAGTCACCGATCAGGGCGCGCTCGGTCCGGCGTTCTTCGGTACGGCCAAAAACATCAAAGGCAGTACCGCGCAGGCCTTTCAGGCGCGCCAGCAGCCGGAACGCCGTCAGCATGGCCGGGCCGAACTTGCGCTTTTGCAGCTCGCCGCTCTCGTTCTTTTTGGCGATCATGGGTGGCGCCAGGTGGTAGTTGAGTTTGAAGTCGCCTTCGAACATGCCGTTGATCCGGTCCAGGAAGGCGCGGTCGGTGTGCAGGCGGGCGACTTCGTACTCGTCCTTGTAGGCCATGAGCTTGAACAGGTTGCGGGCCACGGCCTCGGTCAGGGTCGTCTTGCCCAGCGGCAGCTCGGCCAAGCGAACCTTGTCGATGAACGCCTTGTAAGTCTCGGCATAGGCCTCGTTCTGGTAGGCCGTCAGGAATTCCACGCGGCGCGCCACCAGGCTGTCCAGCGTTTCGCGCTTTTTGAACTCGATCACCTGCGCCGGCGCCAGGTGCTGTTGCACCGACGCCCAGTCGTGCGCCGCCCGGCGGCCCCATTCAAACGCGGTCTTGTTCTGATCCACGGCCACCGCGTTGAGCTCGATGGCCCGCATCAGCGACTCGCGTTCCAGCGGGATCCAGCCCTTTTGCCAGGCGTAGCCCAGCATCAGCGGGTTGGTGTAGATGCTGTCGCCCATCAGGCGCGTGGCCGCGGCATCGGCATCGAACGCGCCCACGCCGTCCAGGCCCACGGCCTTGACGACCTCGGCCACGCAGGCGTCCGCCGGGTTCTGCCAGGCCGCGTCGCGCACGAACGCCGCCGTGGGCGTGCTGTGCGAGTTGAGCGCCACATGGGTGCGCCCGGCGCGCATGCGCAGCACCGTTTCCTTGCCCGCGGCCACGATGGGGTCGCAACCGATGATCAGGTCGGCGCCGGCCATGCTCACGCGCGTGGTGCGGATGTCGTCGGCCGTGTGGCCGATCAGCACGTGGCTCCAGGTCGCGCCGCCCTTTTGCGCCAGCCCCCCGGCGTCCTGCGTGACGATGCCCTTGCCTTCCAGGTGGCCGGCCACGCCCAGCAACTGGCCGATGGTGATGACGCCGGTGCCGCCCACGCCCGCCACGACGATGCCGTAAGCGCCGTGGATCGCCGGCAGCTGCGGCTGCGGCAGCTCGCCCAAGGCGAAGGGCGACGCCGCCTTGTCCTTGGCCTTCTTCTTCAGCTGCCCGCCTTCCACCGTCACAAAGCTGGGGCAAAAGCCCTTCAGGCAGCTCATGTCCTTGTTGCAGGTGCTCTGGTTGATGGTGCGCTTGCGGCCAAATTCGGTCTCCAGCGGCTCCACGCTCAGGCAGTTGGACTGCACGCCGCAGTCACCGCAGCCCTCGCACACCAGCTCGTTGATGACCACGCGCTTGGCCGGGTCCACCATGCTGCCGCGCTTGCGGCGGCGGCGCTTTTCGGTCGCGCAGGTCTGGTCGTAGATGATGACCGTCGTGCCCAAGATCCCGCGGAATTCGCGCTGCACGGCGTCCAGTGTGTCGCGATGCTGGATGGCGATGCCCGCGGGCAGGCCCTGAACGCCGTCGTATTTCTCGGGCTCGTCGGTCACGATGGTGATCTTCACGGCGCCCTCGGCGCGCATGCTCTGCGCGATCTGCACCACGCTGTGGCCCTCGGGCCGCTCACCCACCTGCTGGCCGCCCGTCATGGCCACGGCGTCGTTGTAAAGAATCTTGTAGGTGATGTTCACGCCCGCGGCGATGCTCTGGCGCACGGCCAGCAGCCCGCTGTGGAAGTAGGTGCCGTCGCCCAGGTTGGCAAAGATGTGCTGGTCGGTGGTGAAGGGCTGCTGGCCCGTCCAGGGCACGCCCTCGCCGCCCATTTGCGTGAAGCCCACCGTGCTGCGGTCCATCCAGGTGGCCATGAAGTGGCAGCCGATGCCGGCCATGGCGCGCGAGCCTTCGGGCACCTTGGTGCTGGTGTTGTGCGGGCAGCCCGAGCAGAACCAGGGCTGGCGGTCGGCCTTGACTTCGACAACGCTCATCGCCGTTTCCTTGGCCTGCAGGATGGCCAGCTGCGCGTCGATGCGCGCGGCCATGTCGCCGTCCAGCCCCAGCTTCTTCAGGCGCTGCGCAATCGCGCGCGCGATGATCGCGGGCGACAGGTCGGCGTTGGCGCGCAGCAGCTTGTTGTCGGTCGGGTTGGGCATGGACCATTCGCCGCCCGAGTAGTCACCCTCGACCTCATTGAACTTGCCCAGCACATTGGGCCGCACGTCGGGGCGCCAGTTGTAGAGCTCTTCCTTGATCTGGTATTCAATGACCTGACGCTTTTCTTCCACGACCAGGATCTCGCGCAGGCCGGTGGCGAATTCACGCGTGCCCTGCGCCTCCAGCGGCCAGACCACGCCCACCTTGTGCAGGCGGATGCCCAGCCGGCGGCAGGTGTCGTCGTCCAGGCCCAGGTCCAGCAGCGCCTGGCGCGTGTCGTTGTAGGCCTTGCCGCTGGCGATGATGCCGAAGCGGTCTTTCGGACCTTCAATCACGTTGTAGTTCAGCCGGTTGGCGCGGATGTACGCCAGGGCGGCATACCACTTGTAGTCAAACAGGCGGGCTTCCTGCTCCAGCGCATGGTCTGGCCAGCGGATGTGCACGCCGCCCGGAGGCATCTGGAAGTCCGTGGGGATCTGGATGTCCACGCGGTCGGGGTCGATCATGGCCGTGGCGCTGGACTCCACGATTTCCTGGATCGTCTTCATGCCGGCCCACACGCCCGAGAAGCGGCTCATGGCAAATGCGTGGATGCCCAGGTCCAGGATCTCCTGCACCGTTGCCGGGAAGAACACCGGCAGGCCGCAGGCCTTGAAGATGTGGTCGCTCTGGTGCGCCGCGGTGGAGCTCTTGGACACATGGTCGTCACCGGCCACCGCAATCACCCCGCCCCAGGGCGTGGTGCCGGCCATGTTGGCATGCTTGAACACATCCGAGCAGCGGTCCACGCCCGGTCCCTTGCCGTACCAGATGCCGAACACACCGTCGAACCTGTTGGTGCCCGCGGGCGAAAAGCCCAGTTGCTGCGTGCCCCACAGCGCGGTGGCGGCAAGCTCTTCGTTCACGCCCGGCTGGAACACGATGTTCTGCGCCTTGAGGTACTTGCTGGCCTTCCACAGGGCCTGGTCGTAGCCGCCCAGTGGCGAGCCCCGGTAGCCGCTGATGAACCCGGCCGTGTTCTTGCCCTGCTGCGCGTCACGCAGGCGCTGCAGCATGGGCAGCTTGACCAGGGCCTGCACGCCGCTCATGAAGGCGCGGCCATAGTCCAGGGAATATTTGTCGTCGAGGGTGACGGTTTCCAGCGCTTTGCGGATGTGCTCGGGCAGTGGGGCGTTCATTGTTGGGGTCTCCGGGTACGTGGGTTGATCGCCGCCTTGTGGGCGGTCACATGCTGCACCCGGATAGGGCGCAGGCTCTAGTGGATTGCAAAGTGTATGCCCGCACGCCAGATAAGTCTTTGCTTTCTATGCCTGATTAGGCTTGATTCGAGAAAGAATCTTGCTCAAAATCGCCACTCATGGAAACACTCGACAAGTTTGACATCGCCATCCTGTCTGAACTGCAGGCCGACGCCCGCCTGACCAATGCCGAGCTGGCCCAGCGCGTGGGCCTGTCGGCCGCGCCCTGCTGGCGCCGCGTGCGGGCGCTGGAGGAGTCCGGTTTCATCAAGGGCTACCGCGCCGAGATCGACCGCCACAAGATCGGCCTGGGCGTGCTGGCCTTTGTGCGGCTGGACGCCAACCGCAACACTGGCGAGCTGACGCGCGAGATGGAAGAAGCCATCCGCAAGATCCCCGAAATCGTCTCGTGCCACTACATCAGCGGCGCAGGTACCTTTGAGTTGCAGGTGGTCAGCCGCGACCTGGACAGCTTTTCGCAGTTTGCGCGGCAGGTGCTGATCAACCTGCCCAATGTGAAAGACCTCCACACCAGCTTTTCGCTGGGGGAGGTCAAGGCCAGCAGCAGCCTGCCGCTGGCACACCTGGATCAGCCGGCCCGGGGCTGAAGCGCTCAGGCGCCGATCAGGCCGCCGTCATTCTTCGTGATCACGATGGTGGCCGAGCGCGGACGGGCGTTGGCGCCGCCTGCGCCGTAGCCGGCGTTGCCCGGCCAGTGGCTCAGGTACTTGGCCGGGTCAGCGATGTTGGCCTTGGTGATGGTCTCGCCCGGGTGCTGGATGTTCACGAACACTGTCTTGCCGTCCGGCGTTTCGGTGATGCCGGTGATCTCGCAGTCCTTGGGGCCCACCAGGAAGCGGCGCAGCTTGTCGGCCGCGGGCTTGGCGCCCACGCGGGTGGTCACGTCCAGCTTGCTGCCGTCGGCCTTGGTGTAACTCAGCGTCGTGGCGGCGCCGTCGCCCACTTGGCCGGGCACACCCACCAGCATCATGCAGTTGGTGGCGTCGGTGTAGGCGCCGTCGTCGGTCTGGATGAAGCACAGGCCGGTTTTGGGACTGAACCACAGGCCGTCGGGGCTGGAGAAGTCCTGGTCGGCCGTCAGGGCCGACAGGTTGACCTGCGTGAGGCTGGCGTCGGATTGGGCGCCAAACAGGTACACGTCCCAGGTGAAAGTGGCGGCGGCGTTTTCGCCGCCGGCTTCCTTCATGCGGATGATGTGGCCGTTGATGTTGCCCGGGGCGCTGGCGGCCGTCGGCGCGTCGGTGTAGGCGCGCGGGTTGGCCGCGTCCACGCCCTGCTGGGACGACCCCGAGGGTTCCACCTTGCGGTTGGCGTTGTTGGTCAGCGCGTAGTAGATCTCGCCGGTGGTGGGGTGCACGGCGCACCATTCGGGGCGGTCCATCTTGGTGGCGCCCACGGCGTCGCCGGCCAGGCGGGCATTGATGGCCACGTCTGCGTTGTCGGCAAAGCGGTAGGTGGCGTAGTTGGCGATAGCGGCAGTGGCCATGCTCAGCTCGATCCACTGGCCCGTACCGTCGGCATTGAACTTCGCCACGTACAGCTTGCCGTTGTCCAGGTACTTGTCACCGGTGGTGATGCGGTTGGCGGGGCTTGCGTCAGCGGCGTCCCAGCTGGCGGCGGACACAAACTTGTAGATGTATTCGCCGCGCGAGTCGTCACCCTGGTACACGGCCAGCGGCTTGCCGGCGGCCGGTTTGCCGAATGCCGCGCTCTCGTGCGCAAAGCGGCCCAGAGAGGTGCGCTTGCGGATGGCCTGGGTCTTGTCGTACGGGTCGATCTCGACGATGTAGCCAAAGGTGTTGAGTTCGTTGCGGTAGTCGTCGGTGCCGTCGGCGGAGGTGCCCGTCTGGCTGATGTTCCAGCGCGCGTACTTGTCGGCGGTGCCGGCGGTCTCCCAGCCGTGGCGGCTGGCGGCGCCCTGGGCGCGGCCATTGCGGTTGAGCGACACCACGCTTTTCGCCGTGGCGCCGCCACGGGCGGCGTCGTCAGTAGCCGAGCGGGTGAAGTAGCCGGCCCAGTTTTCCTCGCCGGTCAGGAAGGTGCCCCAGGGCGTGTAGCCCGTGCCGCAGTTGTTGATGGTGCCGCGGCAGTCGTTGCCGGAGGTGGAGAACTTCGTCTTCATCAGCGCATTGCCGCGCGCCACGCCATTGACCTGCATGGGCGTCAGCGGGGTGATGCGGCGGTTGAAGCTGGAGGCCTTGTCATAGGCAAACTTGCCGGACACCTTGCGCACCTCGACGATCGACACGCCATGGGCGGGAATTTCCTTGTCGGCCTCAGCGGCGGGGCGCGGGTTGGCCGTGACGCCGGCCACGTGCAGGAACTGGTCGGTCAGTGCCTCGTGGTTCATGGCGAGCAGCCCGCGGTCCGAACCGTTGACGTCGCGGCCGGTGCCAGCAGCATTCAGGCCGAAATACTCCATGCCGTCGTGGTGATCGCCCGCGCGGTTGTCATAGTCGGTGTCGCTGCCATCGTTCTTGAACTCGGGCGTGGCGGCGGTGAGCGGATCGCCCAGGCCATAGATCACGGTGGCCGTGTAGCCGCTGGCCACGCTCAACACGTCGGCCGTGCTCTTGGCCACGGCCGGGAAGCTCAGCTTGATGCTGGTGTCCACCGGTGCCGCGGGCAGCGGCGCGGCGTCGCTGCCGCCGCCGCAGGCTGTCAGCGCCACGCTGCCCAGCACGGCCGTGCCGGCGGTGCCAAAGCCGGCCTTGAACAGGCTGCGGCGGCTCAGCCGTGCTTCGATCACGTCGGTGATCGACGGGTTGTTGCTGGTGTTGAAGTCTTCGCTGTCATGGCCTTGCACAGCCTGCTGCTCGGGCTTTGTCATCGCGTTCATCGGGGGAGCCTTTCGGGGTCGGTGTTGAAACTCAACCCGCGAGACTAGGCAGCGCGCATGACACCACCATGGCATTGCCATGACGGATTTGTGAAAGCGGCGTGTGCTGACGCCGGCTCAGTCGCGCGCGCAGCGCGCGGCCAGCGGCAGCAGCGGGTAACGCACGATGGCCTCGCGGCCCGTGGCCCCCAGGCCAAATTCGGCCTTCATGCGCGGGTTGCTGTAGAACACGTGCGCGGGCGAGGTGCCCCCCGCGTCACGGTACAGCACGTCGCGCCCGCGCGCGCCATCCAGGATGGCGGTGTCGTCGATGAACCGCACGGTGAACGTGATGCCGTGCTCGCAGTGGTACACGGGCGCGGCGGGCCCGGCAGCGGGCCCCGCGCAGCCTGCCAGCAGGGCCCCGCCGGCAACGCCAGCAATGAACAGCAGCGCAGCACGGCATGGTTTCATGGCTTCACCTCCGCGCTCATTTGGGCCACAGCACCCACAGCCGCAACGGCTGTTTCAGCCGCCCGGCCAGCTCGCCCGCCTGCGGGCCCCAGCCGGCAAAGTAGTCGGCGCGCACCGCGCCCACGATGGCGCTGCCGGTGTCCTGCGCCAGCACCAGGCGCTGCAGGTTGATCGACGGCCCGGCGGAGGCCAGCCACACCGGTGTGCCGTAGGGAATGCTTTCACGATCCACCGCGATCGATCGGCCCGGCGTCAGCGCCACGCCCTGCGCGCCGCGCGGACCAAAACCGGCGTCCAGTTCGCTCAGGGGTTCCTCGCGGAAGAACACGGTGCGCGGGTTGCTCCACAGCATCTCGTTGAGCCGCTGGGGGTTCTGCCGAGCCCAGGCCTTGATGCCGGGCCATGACGCATCGCGGATCAGGCCTTGCTGCAACAGCCAGCCGCCCACGCTGCGGTAGGGCTGGTCGTTGCTGCCGGCAAAGGCCAGGCGCACCAGCCGCTGGGCGCCATCGGGCTCGGTGATGCGGATGCGCCCCGAGCCCTGGATCTGCAGCACCAGCGCGTCCAGCGGGTCGGCAAGGTACGCAATCTCGCGTCCGCGCAACGCGGCTCGGGCCTCGGGCAAGGTTTCCATTTCCTGGCGCGTGTACCAAGGCCTGCGCGCGCCCAGCGTGGCGGGCGGCCGGTACAGCGGCACGGCATGGCTGGCCGTGGGCTCGCGCGTGGCGTCCAGCAAGGGTTCGTAGTAGCCGGTCAGCAAGCCTTCATGCGCGGCTGCCGCAGTGCCGGCCAGCGGCTCCACCCGGTAGGGCTGCAGCCGCTGCTGCATCCAGGTACGCTGCTCGGCGTCGCCCGCAATGCTCAGGCGCCGTACCTCGGCGCACAGCGGCGCAAACACCGGGCCGGGCCGCTCGCAGCTTTTGAGCCAGGCGTTCCAGGCTTCATGCAGCGGGTCATCGGCAAAGCCGGGCAGGTCGGCCCAGCGCACGGGCACCCAACGGCTCTTGACCTGCTGGATCGCGGGGGGCAGTGGGGCAGCGTCATCCGGCGGCAAGGCCGGGGCGGCGGCGGGTGGCGCTTTCGTGGGCTCGGGCGCGGACTCGGGCTGCAAAGGCGGCGCGCTGCCGCATCCGGCCAGCGTTCCTACAATCAGCACCGTTGCAACCAACCAGGGAAAACCGTTCATGGGTCTGATTCTGCTTGAAGCCCTGCTGGCACTGGTGCTGCTGGTGGGTATTGTGTGGTGGACGATGTTTTCCGGGCGGAAGAAGGGGGAGCTGCCTTCATCTGATTCTTCTGAGGAAGAATCTACGGGCAAGAAGTAATTTTTGTGCCGGGGCCACACCTTTCTTTTCCCCCACTCACCCCCCAGCCCCCTCTCTGCCCCCGCCGGGGCAGAGAGGGGGAGCCCTGATTCAAGAGCACGCTCCGGCGACGGGCTACAGGGAACGGCTGCGATACACCCCTGCGCGCCACGGCCAGCACCACCAGTTGGGGCAGTGGCCGCATGGCAGCACGCCCCCGCGAGCGGCTGCGCCTGCTCGTCCTGGCACGCGAAGCGGTCAGCGGTGACGCACACGCCGGTCAGCCACAGCCCCAACCGCAGGCATGTGCTGTGGCGCGCCGTGGCGCAACGCAGCTTCACTTGAGTAACCCGCGTCCGGCGCGACGGGATCAAATCCAGGCTCCCCTTCTCTGCCCCGGCGGGGGCAGAGAAGGGGCGGGGGGATGAGTGGGGGAAAAGAAAGGTGCAGCGCCTGCTGCAAAAACAGGCAACACCCAAATCAGAGACTGCGCATCAAATTAGCCAGCTCCACAGCCGACTTCACTTCCATCTTGTCAAACACCCGCGCCCGGTGCACCTCAACCGTCCGCACGCTGATGTCCAGCTGGTCCGCGATCAGCTTGTTGGGCAGCCCCTCCACCACCAGCCGCATCACGTCGCGCTCGCGCTCGGTCAGGTCCGCCAGCCGGCTTTGCAGCTGGCGGCTCTGGCGGCGCGCATCCAGCGTGCGGGCCGACTGCGCAATGGCCTGTTCGATGCGGTCCACCAGCGCGTTGTCGGAAAACGGTTTCTCGCAGAAATCAAACGCACCGCGCTTGACCGCGTCCACCGCCGTGGGCACGTCGCCATGGCCGGTGAGGAAGATGACGGGCAGGCTGTCGGCCAGGCCCCGCGCCACGATGGACTCGAACAGCGCCAGCCCGCTCATGCCAGGCATGCGCACGTCCAGCAGCAGGCAGCACGGGTCACGCGGCACAAAGCCCTCGACCAGGAAGCGATCAAAGTCCTCGCCGCTGGCAAACACCTCGCTGGGCAGGTGGCGCGAGCGCAGCAGCCACGCCAGCGCGTCGCGCACGCTGGCGTCGTCGTCCACGATGAACACGGTGGCATTGAGTACAGGTTGCATCAGGCAGGGCCGCTGTCGGCGGGCAGGGTGAATCTGAAAATCGTACCCCGCGGCGGGTTGGGCTCGAATCCGAGAAATCCCCCATGCTGCTCCACCACGGTGCGGCACAGGCTCAAGCCCAGGCCCATGCCCTCGGCCTTGGTGGTGAAAAACGGCGTGAACAGCTGCTGCGCCACCTCATCCGGTATGCCGGGGCCGTGGTCGGCCACCGAAAACTCCAGCCACACCTTGGCGCTGTGTTCGCTGGTGCCCGCGCGGCGAACCTGGATCAGCACCGCCCGGTCGGCCGTGCCCGCCGACGCCATGGCCTGCATGGCGTTGCGCGTGAGGTTCAGCAGCACCTGCTCGACCATGGTGCGGTCGCACAGCACGGCGGGCAGGCCGTCCTGCAGCCGTGTTTCCACCCGCACATACAGCTTGCGCGCCTGCAGGCTGACCAGCGGCATGATCGCGTCCAGCAGCGCGCGCGGCGCCACGGCCTCGCGCGCCTGGTCGCGCCGGCGCACGAAGTCGTGCACGCTGCGGATGACCTTGCCCGCGCGCTCGGCCTGCTCGGCGATGCGGCGCATGGCAACCTCCAGGTCGGCCATGGCGTGCGGCCCCTCGCGCAGCAGGTTCATGGAACCGTTGGCATAGCTGGCTATGGCCGCCAGCGGCTGGTTGAGCTCATGGCTGAGCAGCGAGGCCATTTCACCCACGGTCGCCAGGCGCGCGGTGGCCTGCAGCCGGTCCTGGCTGGCGCGCGACAGTTCCTCGACGCGGCGCTGCTCGCTCACGTCCAGGAAAGCGCTCATCCAGCCCGTCTGCACGCCATGCGCGTTGATCAGCGGCGCCTCGATGATCAGCACCGGAAAGCGTGAACCGTCCTTGCGCATGAAGACCGATTCAAAACCCTCGCGCGGCGGCGCGTGCTGGCCGGCCAGGCGGATGGCCTGGCGCTGGTTGTATTCATCGGCCAGCTCGGGTGGCCAGTACGGCGCGGGCACCCCGTGGCCCAGCAGTTCTTCGGCGCTGAAACCCACCATCTGGCAGAAAGCCGGGTTCACATAGGTGATGCGCCCCTGCAGGTCACGCGCGCGCAGACCGGTCACCAGCGAGTCTTCCATGGCCTTGCGAAAGGCCAGCGCCTCGGCCAGGTCGCTCTCGGCGCGCAGGCGCCGGCGCGTGTCCTTGCCCAGCATCACCAGCACCGACACCAGCGCGATCGACATCGCGGTGACCAGCGCCGTGAGCACATTCGGGAACAGGTCGGGCGCGCCGCGCCAGCTGTCAATGCGCAGCACCAGCGTGTTGCCTGGCAGGTCCACCAGCTGCTGCGCGGTGAAGATGCGGCTGCCGCGCCGGGCCGATCCATGCAACGCCAGCCGCGTGCCGTCGGCTTCGGTGAATGACACGTCCTGGCTGCGGGCCAGCGGCTTGGGCACCATGTCAGTCAGTATTTCCTGCAGCGAATAGGTGGCCACCAGGTAGCCGGTGACTTCACCCGCCACCACCTGGGGCATGCACAGCTCCATGACTTCCACGCCCAGGCCGTCGATCTGCGGCACGAAATAGCTGGCCGAGTACGCCGGCGCGCTGATGCGCCGCGCGTTGGTGCAGGCCTGCGCCACGTCGGCACTGGCGTTGGCGCGGCCCAGCCGGGCAAACACCGGCTGGCGGTACGGCGTGTCGGCAAACAGCAGCGTGACCAGCCGCGCGTCACGCCATTCGATGCGCATCCACTCGCGATGGCTGCGCAGCAGCTGGGCGGCCTCGGCCGCCCAGGCGGGCGTGGCCGGGTTGGCCGCATGCAGCGCCTGCAGCGTCTGGATGTTGCGCGTGAGGCCGTTGCGCACGTCGGCCACGGCGTCGGCCGTGTCGCGCTCCAGCTTGCTTTGCACCTGGCTGGCCTCGTAGCGCCCGGCCAGCCACACCAGCGTGACCAGCAACGCACCCACCAGCACCACCATCAGGCTCCACAGCGACCAGCGCCAGCGTGCCGACAGGCGCACGCGGGGCAGGCGGGGAAGACGGGGCTGGGGCAATGCGCTCATGGACGGCTCGCCTTGCCCCTCACAGCACCCGGTGGGCCAGCGCAGGCAGCTGCAGGCGCACCTGCGCCAGCCGCGCGGCATCCAGCTCGGCCAGCACCATGCCAGCGCCTTCATCGCGGCTGGCCAGCACACCGCCCCAGGGTTCGACCAGCATGGAATGGCCCCAGGTGCGCCGGCCGTTCTCATGCATGCCGCCTTGGGCGGGCGCGGCCACGTAGGCCAGGTTTTCCACCGCACGGGCGCGCAACAAAAGCTCCCAGTGCGCCTGGCCGGTCACCCAGGTAAATGCACTGGGCACCAGCAGCAGGTCGGCCGCCAGCGCGCGGTACAGCTCGGGAAAGCGCAGGTCATAGCACACGCTCAAGCCCACGCGCCAGCGGTGGCCGTCGCGCGAGGGCAGCTCGAACGCCACCGGCGCCTGGCCGCTTTCGATCACGCGCGATTCGTCGTACTGTTCGCGCCCGTTGTCAAACCTGAAGAGATGGATCTTGTCGTAGCGCGCCACGCAGTCGCCCGCGGGTGAATACACCAGGTGCGTATTGCGCACACGCTGTGCATCGCTTGCCACCAGCGGCAAGGTGCCGCCCGCGATCCACAGGCCAAGCTCGCGCGCCGCGCCCGCCAGAAAACGCTGCACCGCGCCGTCACCATACGCTTCCCGCGCGGTGATCTTGTCGCTGTCCTTGTGGCCCATCAGGCAGAAATACTCCGGCAGGACCGCCAGCTCGGCCCCGGCCGCCGCCGCCTCGCGCAGCAGCGCATGGGCCGCCTCCAGGTTGGCCTGCAGGCCAGTGCCAGAGACCATCTGCAGTGCCGCGACTTTCATGGTTTGTGCTCCCTTTGCCTCATTGGGTGGCGGTGGTGCCGGACGGCGTGGTGGGCGCGGGGGCGCCCGCCGTGCGGCGGTCCACCCGCGTCACGCGCGGGTCGGCCCAGGTACCGTCGATGTGGAATTCCTGCGTGGCCGCGCGGATCAGCGGGTTGCGCAGCACCATCTGCGCCAGGAAGCTGCCCAGGCCGATCACCGGGTTGATCACCGTGGCCACGAGCGACGCGGTGCCGGCGTTGATTTCGGGCACCACCACGACCTTGATGTCCTGGGTTTCCCGGGCGATGTCGGCCTTGCCCTCCATCAGCACGGCGGCATTGACGCCTTTCATCTGCAGGTTGTTGGTGGAAGCGATGCCGTTGACGATGGTGACGTCGCCGCGCACGAAGTCAAACGCAAAACCCTCGCTGAACACATCGCGGAAATCCAGCGTCAGCCGCCGGGGCAGCGCCTGCAGGCTCAGCACGCCCAGCAGCTTGGCCAGGCCCGGGTCGGCCTTGAGGAACTGGCCCGACTCAATGTTGACGTTGAACGCGCCATTCATGCTCGGATAGTCCAGCGTGAGCGGCGAGCCGACCCAGGCCACCTGGCCTTCCATGCGGCCCTTGCCCCGGCGGATCACGTCCTTCATGCCAAACCGCGTGAGCAGCTGGCCGGAATCGGCAATATCCAGGCGGAAGTTCATCACCGTGCGGCGCACCTCCGCCGCGTTGCGCGCGGGCCGGGGCCCGCCCGGCGCGGCAGGCTGCGCGCCCAGCGCCGCCCAGTTGCCCGTGGCGGTGAAGCTGGCCTCGGGCAGCGTGAGGTTGAGCTTGTTCAGGCGCCATTCACGCACGCCGCCTTCGCGTGCCACGGCTGTGCCACCGCGGTTGACGGCGTCGATCTCCACGCGGCCGAGCTTCTTGCCGCGCAGCTCCAGGTCGTCCACCACCACGTCCAGCGCCGGGATGGTGGACGGCTGTTCGTTCAGCAGGTTCTCCACATCGCGGGCGGCACTGGCCGCGATGTTCAGCCGGGCCAGGCGCGCGTAAACCCGGCCGGCGCCGGCACCCGAGGGCTGGCGGTATTCCACATAGCCGCCCAGCTCGTCGGCATCCACGTTGGCGCGCCAGACCAGGCCGTCGCGGGAGCCGCCCACCACGATGTTGTGCAGCGTGCGGCCTTCCACCAGCAGCTCGCGCGCGCGCACGGCCATGACCGTGGGCAGGTAGTTCTGGGCCGTGGGCGCAGCCGGTGCCGCGCTGGCCGGTGCGGCCACCTGCACGGGCGCCGCCGCGCCCAGCGGGCTGCCCGACGCGCCAGACAACACCTTTTCCCAAGCGTCGATATCCACCGTGCCCAGGTTGATGTTGGCCATCACGCCCTGCTCCGGCGCGGGCGCGGATTCGCCGGGCGCCAGGCCCACGCCAATGGCCCCGCGCACCACACGCGGCTGGGCACCCGAAAGGTCGCGCACATAGCTGACCGAGGCCACGCGGCCAATATCCAGGCTGATCTGGTCCAGCAGGCGCGCGCCCGCGGGGTGGGACTCGCGCAGCAAGGCGTTGTCGTAGCGCAGGGGCAGGGCGGTCTCGGCTGTTTTGTTCAACGGCGGCGGCAGGCTGAGCGCCAGGCCCTGCAGGCTGCTGTTGATGGCAAGCTCCGGCACGCCGCGGCGAAACGCCAGCGTGGCGGAATAGGCCGCCGCGCCCTGCATGGACTGGCCCAGGCGCGAGAAAAAGCCCAGCTCGCGGGCCTGGCGCAGGCCTTCGGCGCTGAATGTGCCCTGCGCGCGGAACACGACCGAGGGCTCGGCCGCGCCCGGCGGCAGCACGCGGCTGGCGCCTTCCAGGCGCACGTCACCGCCCAGCATGCGCGCCTGCGCGCCCGCCAGCGCAAAGCCGGTCTCGCTGAACTGCACGACGCCGCGCGCACGCGCCAGCACCGGGCTGTCGGGCGTGATCTGCACATCGTTGCCGGCCAGCGTCACGCTGCCCTGCACGCGCGATCGGTCAATGGTGTTGACCGGCAGCGTCAGGTTCAGCCGCACATCGGCGTTGCCGGTGGCCGTGGCCTTGTCCAGCGCATTGCCCATCAGGCCCGCCAGCGGCGAGCTGTTGACGATGGCCAGCGACTCCGCCAGTGGACCGCGCACATCCGCGCTCACCGCCACCGTGGCCGAGCGTGCCAGGTTGGGGATGTTGGCCTCGGCGCGCATGACCTGCACGCCGGGCGAGGCTACCCCCGGCATGACGAGCCGGCCCGTGGCGCCCTTGATCTGCATGCCGCTGCGCTCGAACACCAGTTCTCCCGTCAGCTGCGTGAGTGACGGCCAGGGCGGCGCGCCGCGTGGCTGGATGGTGCGCGGCACGAAGGCGTAGGTGGCGTTCTTCACATTGGCCGAAATGCGGAATTCACCGAGCTTCGGGTCGTTGAAGGGCATGTCGTACAGGTCGCCCTTGACGCGGAATTTCACGCCCGACGCACTGCCTTGCAGCACCGCATCCCGCACGTAGTCGCGCGCGGGCTTGCCCACGAACTGCGGCAGGTAGCGGTGCACGCGCGTGCCCTCGCCACGGCTCAGCGTGCCCTGCAGGTCCAGCACGCCGGGAAAGCGTGAACGTGAATTCGAGCGCGCCGGGTCGGCCGTGCGCCAGCTGGCCTGGGCCTGGCCCTCGGCATCGGCGTTGGCGAATTTCAGGTTGCTGACCGACGCCGACAGCTGCGCACCGTTGATCTGCCACTGCAGGTCCGCCGACAGATCATCCAGCGGCACGACCGGCTCTTCAAACACGCCGGGCAGCTCCAGCGCGCCCTTCCTGATGGCCAGGCGCGCCTTGCCGCCGGTTTGGGTGAGGTCAAAGTCCAGCGCCGCGCCGCGCACGCCCGGCGTGCCCGGCGGCGCATGGGTGGCGGTGGAGCCGCGCGGCAGCGACGCGGCGCGCGCCGCCACTTGCAGCGCCGTGGCACGGCCCTTGGCCTGGTAGGTCAGCGGCGCATTCAGCGGCCCCTGCCAGCGCGCCTGCACGGTCTCCACCAGCCCCTTGGGGTCGTAGGCCGACAGCGCCGCGTGCGTGGCCGTGCCCAGCGGCAAGCGGCTGGCCACCTGGCTGAGCGCGGCCAGGTCCAGCCGGTCGGCCTTGAGTTCGCCCTGCGCGGGCATGCGGCCTTCGGCCCCGGTCCAGGACAGGGCGACGTTGCCGCCCGGCCATTCCTGGCCCTCGGCGGTGCGAAACTGCAGGTCCTGGGTCGAGAACTCGAAGCCGTTGGCCAGCCGCCGGCCCGCCAGGCGCCCGGACACGGTGGCCAGCGACAACGGCTGAAGCCGCTCGCCCAGCGTGCCGCTCACGCCCGCCAGCGCTACATCGGCGGCGCCGCCAATGATGTCGCCCTTGCTCACATCGGCCCAGGCGCGCAGGGCGCCCCGGCCGGCTTGAACGTCCAGGCCCAGGTCGGCGTGGCCGCGCAGTTGTGCCACGTCGACCCTGGAAAACTCCGCGTAGAGCTGGCCGTCCCAGTCGCGCCACTGCCCGGCGCGTTGCGACAGCAGCGGCTGGCGGAACAGCCCGCGCAGGCTGAAGCGGTCACCCCATTCGGGCGGCGGCGTGGCGTCCAGCCGCAGCGCATGGCGGCGCGCGCGGTTGCGCGAGACGAAATCCACCTCGCTCAACGCGAGCGGCGCACGGCCACGCAGTTCGTCCGTCCAGCGCAGCGTGCCGCCACGGATCACGAATTCGGTCTGATTGAAAAACCAGTCGGCCGCGCGGCCGTCGTTGCCGCTGTCGCGCGAAAAATCAAGCCCCGCGACATACAGCTTGCCATCGGCGGCGCGGCGGATGTCCAGCGCGGGCTTTTCGATGTACAGCTGCTCGAACCCCAGGTTCCACAGCGAGCGCGGCGACAGCGCGGCCACCACGCGCGGCAGGCGCAGCGCCTCGCGCCCCTGCGGGTCCAGCAGCACCACGTCGCTCAGCTCGAAAGAAGGCACCAGCCCCTCGGTGCGCGCGCTGATGCCGCCGATGCGCACGGGTACCCCCAGGACGCGGCCGGCTTCGATTTCAAGGTCCGGGCGGAACTCGCCGATTCGCGGCACAATCCAGCCGTGAATGCCGCCCCACACGAGTGTGAGGGCCAGCCACATCGCCAGCAGCAGCCACAACAACCAGCGCACGAGGGTGGCGTATGTCCTGAGCAGGCGCGATGGAGAAGGCGGCGAGTCGTTCATTGAACAGGTGGATGTGTCAGGAATTATGACCGGCAGCGGTTCGTTGGGTTCGATGCACAACAGTGAAGTTTTGTTAAACGGCGACCCATCCCCCACGGGGGAGGCCAGTGGCATGCAGCTGTCATCGCATTCGCGTTTCGTGCAGCGCCTGCGCCGCCGCTACGCCGACTGGCTGCCCCTGCTGCCCGAAGGGCCGCCCGTTCATGCCACGCTGGCCGCCGCCTACGCCGCCGTGCGCGAGCGCGCCCCCGACACCGGCACCGCGCTGCGCATCCTGCGCCAGCTGGTCATGGAACGGCTGGCCCGCCTCGACTGCGACGAGCAGGCGCCGCTGGCCACCATCACCCGCGCCGTCACCGAGCTGGCCGAATTCGCGCTGGACATCGCCTGCACCCAGGCCTTTGCCGAACTGGACGCGCTGCACGGCGCGCCACGCGGCCCCGACGGGCAGCGCGCCGAGCTGTGGGTCGTGGGCATGGGCAAGCTGGGCGCGCGCGAACTCAATGTCTCCAGCGACATCGACCTGATCTACCTCTACGACCACGATGGCGAGACCGCGGGCAACAGCCAGGGCCGCAATGCCGTGTCCAACCAGGAGTATTTCAGCAAGGCCGTGCGCATCATCTACGGCCTGGTGGGCGACACCACCGAACACGGCTTCGTGTTCCGCGTGGACCTGGCGCTGCGGCCCAACGGCAACTCAGGGCCGCCCGTGGTGTCGCTGGGTGCGCTGGAAGAGTATTTCCAGGTGCAGGGCCGTGAGTGGGAGCGCTTTGCCTGGCTCAAGAGCCGCATCATCGCGCCGCGCGCCTGCGTGGACAGCGGCTCGGCGCAGGCGCTGCGCGGGGTGGTGCTGCCGTTTGTCTTTCGCCGCTACCTGGACTACAGCGTGTTTGATGCGCTGCGCGTGCTGCACCGGCAGATTCGCGACCACGCGGCCAAGCGCAGCGCGGGCCGGCCCGAGCGGGCCAACGACGTCAAGCTGTCGCGCGGTGGCATCCGCGAGATCGAATTCACCGTGCAGCTGCTGCAGGTGGTGCGCGGCGGCCAGTTCCCCGAACTGCGCACGCGGCCCACGCAGGCCGCGCTGCAGCGCGTGGCCGCCGCCGGGCTGATGCCGCAGGCCACGGCCGATGCGCTGTCGGCCGCGTATGAATTCCTGCGGCGGGTGGAGCACCGCATCCAGTACCTGGACGATCAGCAGACCCATGTGCTGTCGGGCTGCGACGACGACCTGGGATGGATCGCGCGGACCATGGGCTTTGCCGACTGCTGCGCCTTCCTGAGCGAACTGGACACCCACCGCGAGCTGGTCGCGCAGGAATTCGACACGCTGCTGGGCAACGGCGGGGGCGAATGCACCAATGGCAAGTGCGGCGGCCCCAAGGCCGCACGCGACGGCCACGCCAGCGCGCCCGACCTGGACACGCTGCTGGAGACATTGCCCGAGAAATTCCGTGAACGCGTGGCGCTGTGGCGCACCCACCCGCGCGTGCTGGCCCTGCGCGAGGACGCCCGCAACCGCCTGACGCGGCTGGTGCAGCGCACCGCCCAGTGGCTGCGCGAAGGCAGGGTGAGCGAAGACGCGGCCCTGCGCATTGCCGACTGGATCGAACCGCTCTTGCGCCGTGAAAGCTACCTGGCCCTGTTGCTGGAGCGCCCCGCCGTGCACGAACGGCTGCTGCGCATGCTGGGCGCAGCCCGGTGGCCGGCACGCTACCTGCTCAAGCACCCCGGCGTGATCGACGAGCTGGCGGGCGACGCCATGCTGGCCGAGCGTTTTGTGGCGGCGGATTTCGAGCGCGAGATGGAAGCCCGCCGACGGTCACTGCAGATCACCGGCGAGGACGACGACGAGGCCCTGCTGAACCTGCTGCGCCGCGCCCACCACGCGGAAGTGTTCCGCACGCTGGCGCGCGACGTGGAAGGCCGCATCACCGTCGAGGAGGTGGCCGACGACCTGAGCGCGCTGGCCGACACGCTGCTGCGCGTGACGGCCAACTGGTGCTGGCAACGCCTGAAAAGCCGCCACCGCGACGAGCCGCAGTTTGCCGTCATCGGCTACGGCAAGCTGGGCGGCAAGGAGCTGGGCTATGGCAGCGACCTGGACATCGTGTTCGTCTATGAGGACGAAGACGAGGCCGCGCCCGAGGCCTACGCCGCGTTCGTGCGCAAGCTCATCAACTGGCTGACGGTGAAGACCGCCGAGGGCGACCTGTTCGAAATCGACACCGCCCTGCGGCCCAACGGCAACTCAGGTCTGCTGATCACCACCTTCGACGCCTACGCCAATTACCAGCAGCAACGCGGCAGCAACACCGCCTGGACCTGGGAGCACCAGGCCATGACGCGCGCGCGGTTTGTGATTGGCGAGCCGGCGCTGCAAGAGCGCTTTGACGCCGTGCGCCAGGCCGTCATCACCGCGCCACGCGACACGGCCGCGCTGCGCGCCGAGATCATGGCCATGCGCGACAAGGTGCGCAGCGCCCACCCGGTGAAGGGCGAGCGGTTTGACGTGAAGCACAGCCCCGGCGGCATGGTCGATGTGGAGTTCTGCGTGCAGTTTCTGGTGCTGTCGCAGTCCGCCGCCCACCCTGAGCTGGTGCCCAACGTGGGCAACATCGCCCTGCTGCAGCGGGCTGAGGCCGCCGGCCTGTTGCCGCCCGGCGTGGGCACGGCCGCCGCCAGCGCCTACCGCGAGCTGCGCCGCGTGCAGCACCAGGCACGCCTGAACGAAGCCCCCACGCAGGTGGACCCGCCTGCGCTGCAGGCCGAGCGGGATGCTGTACTGGCGTTGTGGAAGGCTGTGTTCGGCTAGGCTTTTCACGCCTGCGTTGCTTCTGGATCCTGCGGGCAGGGCACTCTGCTCCGCGGCTGTCCCCCGCCGGGCTTCGCCCGGCTCCTCCTTTATGCCGCTGCGCAGAGCGCCCTGCCCACAGGATCAGCCACCGTTGTGGCACGCCCACCGGTTGCACTCCAACGGTGTAGCGGGTTGGTGGTGATGGTGCCCGGCGCAGCGGCATTAAGGAGGAGGTCCGGGCGCAGCCCGGACCGGGGGACAGCCGCGGAGCCGGGCACCGTCAGCGCCAACCCGCGGGGCAACAAAGCAAACAACGCAAACAACGCAAACAACGCAAACAACAACACCCTAATACACAGCTAACCGTACCCGGCTACAACTGCTGCCAATTCCCGCCATCCCGCAGTGGTAGGCTTGCTCCCCTTGGGGAAGGAACCAATGAAGACACACCGCACCCTGCTTGCCGCAGGCCTTGCAACGGCATTGGCAGCCAACCTTTCGGGTTGTGCCGTGCCCACACCCTCCGCACGCGCTGAAGCCCTGGCACCCGCCCAGTGGCACGCGCCCCGCCCCGCGGGCGACACTCTGCCACCCCTGCCGCACAACGGCGACCTGGCCACGCTGACGCAGTGGTGGCGCCAGTTCAACGACCCGCTGCTGGTGGAGCTGATCGAGGCCGCACAGGGCGCCAGCCCCACCCTGGCCTCGGCACGCTCGCGCATCGAACAGGCCCGCGCCACCCGCGTGGCAGCCAGCGCTGCACTGCTGCCCACGCTGGACGCGCAGGCCACCGCCCAGCGTGGCAATACGCAGTTGCCCGGCACCACGGCCAGCTCGGCCCAGGTCGGCCTGCAAACCGCATGGGAGATTGACCTGTTTGGTGCCAACCGCTACGCCGGTGATGCGGCCCAGGCCCGGCTCGAAGGCGCGCAGGCGTCGTGGCACGAGGCACGGGTGGCCGTGGCGGCCGAGACCGGCAACCAGTATTTCAGCCTGCGCACCTGTGAGAAGCAGCTGGCCGTGGCCCGCAACGACGCCGCCAGCCGCGCCGAAACCGCGCGCCTGGCCGACCTGAGCGCCAAAGCCGGCTTTACCGCGCCGGCCAGCGCCGCACTGGCGCGCGCCAGCGCGGCCGAGGGTTCCGCCCGGGCCACGCAGCAGCGCGCCCAGTGCGAGGTGGACCTGAAAGTGCTGGTCGCCCTGACCGGGCTGGACGAGCCCGGCCTGCGTGGCAAGCTGGCCGCCACGCCCGCGGTGATTCCGCACACCGCCCTGCACAGCGTGGCCAGCATCCCGGCCCAGGCCCTGATGCAACGCCCCGACCTGTACCAGGCCGGCCGCGAGGTAGCTGCCGCCAGCGCCGAGGTGGGCAGCACGCGCGCCCAGCGCCTGCCGCGCCTCTCACTATCGGGCTCGGTGGCCGCCGGCAACGTGCGCAGCGGCGGCGTAAGCAACGACGCCCAGACCTGGTCCATCGGCCCGCTGGCGCTGACCCTGCCGCTGTTTGACGGTGGGCGGCGCGCGGCCAACGTGGATGCGGCCCAGGCCCGCTACACCGAGGCCGTGGCGCTGTACCAGGCCCGCGCACGCCAGGCGGTGCGCGAGGTGGAAGAGGCGCTGGTGCAACTGGACAGCAGCGCCCTGCGCAGCGAGGACGCACGCGTGGCCGCCGAGGGCTACCGCGCATCGTTTACCGGCACCGAGGCCCGCTACAAGGGCGGCCTGGCCAGCCTGGTGGAGCTGGAGGACGCGCGCCGCACGGCGCTGGCGGCCGAAACCGCCCTGGTCGGCCTGCAGCGTGAACGCATGGCGGCCTGGATTGCGCTGTACCGCGCCGCAGGCGGCGGCTGGATGCCGCCCACCGCATCCGCCCTTGCAGAACAAAAGCCCTGAACAGACCCGACACCATGAAGAACTTCAAACCTTCCGCCGCCACCCTCGCCCCGCTCGCCCTGGCCCTGCTGACCGCCGGTGGCGTCGGCCTGTGGGCCAGCCATTCGGCCGCGCAGGACAAGGATGCCAAGGCCGCGCCCAAACCCGCGCTGACTGTCACCGCCGTGCAGCCCCAGCAGGTGCGTCTGGCCGTCAAGCTGGCTGCCAACGGCAACCTGATGGCCTGGCAGGAGGCCAGCATCGGCGCCGAAGCCAACGGCCTGCGCCTGACCGAGGTGCGGGTCAACGTGGGCGATCGCGTGAAAAAGGGCGACGTTCTGGCCACCTTTGCAGCCGACACCGTACGCGCCGAAGCCGCCCAGGCCCGCGCCAGCCTGATGGAGGCCGAAGCCACCGCCGCGGAAGCCGCGGGCAATGCCGAACGCGCGCGCGGCCTGCAGGCCAGCGGCGCGCTGAGTGCTTCGCAGATCAACCAGTACCTCACCGCCGAACAGACCGCCAGGGCCCGGGTGGAAGCCGCGCGCGCCCTGGCCCAGGTGCAGCAGGTCAGGCTGAACCAGGCCAGCGTGCTGGCGCCGGACGACGGCGTCATCTCGGCGCGCACCGCCACGGTGGGCGCGGTGGTGGGCGCAGGCACCGAGCTGTTTCGCATGATCCGCAAGGGCCGCCTGGAATGGCGCGCCGAAGTCACCTCGGCCGAGCTGGCCCGTGTGACCAGGGGCACGATGGTGCAAGTCACTGCCGCCAGCGGCGCGCGACTGGAAGGCCGCGTGCGCATGATCGGCCCCACGGTGGATCCACAGACGCGCAATGCGCTGGTCTATGTCGATGTGTCGCCGCTGCCGGGCAACACCGGCCCCGCCCTGGCGGGGATGTTTGCGCGCGGTGAGTTTGAACTGGGCGCCACGCCGGCGCTGACTGTGCCGCAGGCCGCCGTGGTGGTGCGCGACGGCTTCAGCTATGTGTACCGCATCAACCCCGACAACCGCGTGAGCCAGCTCAAGGTGCAGACCGGCCGGCTGGCCGGCGACCGCGTGGAAATCACCAGCACCCTGGCGGCCGACACGAAGCTGGTCGCCTCGGGCGGCGGCTTCCTGAATGACGGCGACCTGGTCCGGGTGGTGGCGAAATGATGAACGTCTCGTCCTGGTCGATCAGGAATCCGATTCCCGCGGTCATGCTGTTTGTGCTGCTGACCTTCGCGGGTCTGCTGTCGTTCAACGCCATGAAGGTGCAGAACTTCCCGGACATCGATCTGCCCACCATCAGCGTCACCGCGTCGCTGCCCGGCGCGGCGCCCGGCCAGCTGGAAAACGACGTGGCCCGCAAGCTGGAGAACGCGGTGGCCACGCTGCAGGGCCTGAAGCACATCTACACCAAGGTGCAGGACGGCGTGGTCACGCTGACGGTGGAATTCCGCCTGGAAAAGCCGGTGCAGGAGGCGGTGGACGATGTGCGCTCGGCGGTGCAGCGCGTGCGCGCCGATTTGCCGGCCGACCTGCGCGACCCCATCGTGCAGAAGATGGACCTGGCGGGCCAGCCGGTGCTGGCGTACACGATCCGATCCGTCCCACCAAAGGGGAGCTCCGATCCCCGGATGGACGACGAAGCCCTGAGCTGGTTCGTGGACCACACGGTGGCGCGCAAGCTGCTGGCCGTCAAGGGCGTGGGCGCGGTCAACCGCGTGGGCGGCGTGACGCGTGAGGTGCGGGTGGCGCTGGACGCGCAGAAGCTGCAGGCGCTGGGCGCAACCGCCGCCGACATTTCGCGCCAGCTGCGCCTGGTGCAGACCGAAAGCGCGGGCGGGCGCACCGACCTGGGCGCCGGCGAGCAACCCGTGCGCACGTTGGGTACCGTGGGCACCGCACAGGAAGTAGCCGCGCTGGAGATCGTGCTGCAGAGCGGGCGCACCATCAAGCTGAGCGATGTGGCCACCGTGAGCGACACCGTGGCCGAGCCACGCGCGGCGGCCCTGCTCAATGGCAAGCCGGTGGTCGGCTTTGAGGTGGCGCGCAGCCGGGGCGAAAGCGAAGTGGCCGTGGGCGCGGCCATCTTGAAGGCGCTGGACGAGCTGAAAGCCCAGCACCCCGACGTGGAGCTGACGCAGGCGTTTGACTTCGTGACGCCGGTGAAGGAGGAATACGACGGCTCGCTCAAGCTGCTGTACGAGGGCGCCATCCTGGCCGTGCTGGTGGTGTGGCTGTTTCTGCGCGACTGGCGCGCCACGTTTGTGTCGGCCGTGGCGCTGCCCATGTCGGTGATCCCCGCCTTCGTGGGCATGTACCTGCTGGGGTTTTCGATCAACGTGGTGACGCTGTTGGCGCTTTCGCTGGTGATCGGCATCCTGGTGGACGACGCGATCGTGGAGGTGGAGAACATCGTGCGCCACCTGCGCATGGGCAAGACGCCGTACCAGGCCGCCATGGAAGCAGCCGACGAAATCGGGCTGGCGGTGATTGCCACCACCTTCACGCTGATCGCGGTTTTCTTGCCCACGGCCTTCATGAGCGGTGTGGCGGGCAAGTTCTTCAAGCAGTTTGGCTGGACGGCGTCGCTGGCGGTGTTTGCTTCGCTGGTGGTGGCGCGGGTGCTGACGCCGATGATGGCGGCCTACATCCTCAAGCCCATCGTCACGGCGCACCAGGAGCCGGGCTGGATGAAGACCTACCTGCGCATGACCACCTGGTGCATGAAGCACCGCCTGAGCACCATGGTGATGGCCACGCTGTTCTTTTTTGGCTCCATCGCGCTGATCCCGCTGCTGCCCACGGGCTTCATCCCGCCGGATGACAACTCGCAGACGCAGGTGTACCTGGAGCTGCCGCCCGGCTCCACGCTGGCACAAACCCTGGCCAGCGCCGAGCAGGCGCGCGACATGATCAGCAAGGTGGAGCACGTCAAGAGCGTGTACACCACCATTGGCGGCGGCAGCGCTGGCGGCGACCCGTTTGCCATGAGCGGCGCGGCCGAGGTGCGCAAGGCCACGCTGACCATCCTGCTGGCAGAACGCGCCGAGCGGCCCCGCAAACAGGGAATCGAAAACCAGATCCGCGCGGCGCTGGAGCCATTGCCCGGCGTGCGCAGCAAGGTCGGCCTGGGTGGCTCGGGCGAAAAATACGTGCTGGTGCTGACGGGCGAAGACCCCAACGCGTTGCAGGCTGCGGCCGTGGCCGTGGAGAAAGACCTGCGCACCATCCCCGGCCTGGGCAGCGTGGCCTCCACCGCCAGCCTGATCCGCCCCGAGATCGCGGTGCGGCCCGACTTTGCCCGGGCCGCCGACCTGGGCGTGACCAGCGCCGCCATTGGCGAGACGCTGCGCATTGCCACCCAGGGCGACTATGACGTGAGCCTGTCCAAGCTCAACCTGTCGCAACGCCAGGTGCCCATCGTGGTCAAGCTGGCCGACGATGCGCGCAAGGACCTGGGCGTGCTGGAGCGCCTGGCCGTGCCCGGCACGCGCGGGCCGGTGATGCTGGGCCAGGTGGCCACGCTGGAGCTGACCGGCGGGCCGGCCGTGATCGACCGCTACGACCGCTCACGCAACATCAATTTCGAGATCGAGCTGTCGGGTCTGCCGCTGGGCGACGTGGCCGCCGCGGTGCAGGAGCTGCCCGCGATAAAGAACCTGCCCGCCGGTGTGCGCGTGGTGGAGATCGGCGACGCGGAAGTGATGGGCGAGCTGTTTGCGAGCTTCGGCCTGGCCATGCTGACCGGCGTGCTGTGCATCTACATCGTGCTGGTGCTGCTGTTCAAGGATTTCCTGCACCCGGTCACCATCCTGTGCGCGCTGCCGCTGGCGCTGGGCGGCGCGTTCGTCGGCCTGCTCATCGCGCAAAAGAGCTTTTCCATGCCGTCACTCATTGGCCTGATCATGCTGATGGGCGTGGCGACGAAGAACTCGATCCTGCTGGTGGAGTACGCCATCGTGGCCCGAAGGGACCAGGGCATGACGCGCTGGGACGCGCTGGTTGACGCCTGCCACAAGCGCGCCCGGCCCATCATCATGACCACCATCGCCATGGGCGCGGGCATGCTGCCCATTGCCATCGGCTGGGGCGCGGCAGACCCGAGCTTTCGCAGCCCGATGGCGGTCGCGGTCATCGGCGGGCTCATCACCTCCACCGTGCTGAGCCTGCTGGTGGTGCCGGTGGTGTTCACCTACCTGGACGACATCGAGCACTTCATCAAGCGGATGGCGGGCAGGCTGCGGCGCGCCGGCTGAGGCAGCTCAGGCGCGGATTTTCCGGACCAGCGCGGTGGTGGAATAGCCGTCCACGAACGGCAGCGCCAGCGCCCGGCCGCCCCAGCCCTGCATGGCACGGGTTTCGGGGAGGGTGGCCACGTCGTAGTCGCCGCCCTTCACATAGATCTGTGGTTTCAGCTCGGTCAGCAGTTGCACCGGTGTGTCTTCGTCAAACCAGGTCACCAGGCTCACCGATTCCAGCGCGGCCAGCAGGATGGCGCGGTCGGTTTCGGCGTTGAGCGGGCGGTCCGGGCCCTTGCCCAGGCGGCGGGCGGAGGCGTCGCTGTTCAGGCCCACCACCAGGCTGCCGCCGAGGGCGCGGGCCTGCGCCAGGTAGGTCACATGGCCGCGGTGCAGCACGTCAAACACGCCGTTGGTGAACACCACGGGGCCAGGCAAGGCAGCCATGCGCGCCGGGGCCGCGTCGCGGGAGACGATTTTCTGCAGGAAGTCGGGGTTGGGCACGCCGGGGTGGATTGCGGGTCAGGCCCGCAATGACAGGGTGTGACGGATCAGGCGGCGTTCGGCACTGGGCCGTTGCCGATGGCCGCATTGGCCGCCAGGGCGGCGGCCAGTTCCTTGCGGTAGCGGTTGAGTTCCTGCACGCTCTTGAAGCTGCGGTCCATCAGCAGGCTCATGTTGTGCAGGATGCGCTCGACCACCTTGGTTTCCCACACGGCATCGAATTTGATCTGGGTGTCCAGCCAGTGCTCCAGCCATTCCGGGTTGGGCAGGCGGCTCTGGATGGTGTCGCGCGGGAACAGGGCTTTGTTCACGTGCAGGTTGGTCGGGTGCAGGGCCTGGGCCGTGCGCCGGGCGCTGGCCATGAGCACGCCCACCTTGGTGAAGGCGGCCTTGGCTTCGTTGCCGAAGTTGTTGATGGCGCGCTTCATGTAGCGCAGGTAGGCGCCGCCGTGGCGGGCTTCGTCCTGGCTGAGCGTGGTGTAGATGTGCTTGATGACCGGCTCGGTGTGCCATTCGCTGGCGCGGCGGTACCAGTGGTTCAGGCGGATTTCGCCGCAGAAATGCAGCATCAGCGTCTCCAGCGCCGGGGCCGGCTCGAATTCAAAGCGCACCTCGTGCAGCTCCTTTTCGGTGGGAGCCAGGTCAGGGCGGAAGCGCTTGAGGTATTCCATGAGCACCAGCGAGTGCTTTTGCTCCTCGAAGAACCAGATCGACATGAAGGCCGAGAAGTCGGAGTCGTCCTTGTTGTCGCGCAGGAACATTTCGGTGGCGGGCAACGCGGACCATTCGGTGATGGCGTTCATCTTGATGGTCTGGGCCTGCTCATCCGACAGCTTGGCCGGATCGAACGACTGCCAGGGAATGTCCTTGTCCATGTCCCAGCGGACGGATTCCAGTTGTTTGAACAGTTCGGGGTAGAGCATGACTGCCTTTCGTTACTGCCTGCATTTTAAGCGGGCCATGTGAAAAAGCCCTTACAAATCATCAAGGTTGGCAAGGACATACGCGGCGCGCTCACGCACGGATTCACGCTGCGCGGCGTCCAGCCGCGCGATGTTGCGCGCCATCAGCGATGTGCGGGGGTTTTTCATCAGGCTGTCTTCATGGCGGTCCAGGAAATGCCAGTAGAGCGTGGTCATGGGGCAGGCGTCGCTGCCCGCGCGCTGGTCGGGGCGGTAGGCACAGCCCTTGCAGTAGTTGCTCATGCGACTGATGTACTGGCCGCTGGCGATGTAGGGCTTGCTGGTGAAGCGCCCGCCATTGGCGAACAGCGCCATGCCCGCGGTGTTGGGCAGTTGCACCCATTCCACCGCGTCCACGTACACGGCCAGGTACCAGTCGTTCACCGCCTGCGGCCGCAGGCCAGCCAGCACGGCGAACTGGCCCGTGACCATCAGCCGCTGGATGTGGTGCGCATGGCCATGCGCCAGGGTCTGGCCAATCACGTCGCGCATGCAGGCCATGCGGGTGTCGCCCGTCCAGTACCAGCGCGGCAGGGCGCGGGTGTGACCGTAATGGTTGGCGTCTTTCATCTGCGGCATGTCCAGCCAGTACACGCCGCGAATGAATTCGCGCCAGCCCAGGATCTGGCGGATGAAGCCTTCCACGCCGGGCAGGTCAAGGCCCCGTTCCCGGTATGCAGATTCGGCAGCGGCGATCACTTCACGCGGGTCCAGCAGGTGCAGGTTCAGGCTGGTGGCCAGCAGCGCATGCCAGCCCCAGGGGGTGTTCGTCCACATCGCGTCCTGCTGCGGACCGAAGTGCGGCAGGCGCACGTCAATGAACCGCTGCAGCGCCTGCAGCGCCTGCTCGCGCGTGACCGGCCAGCGGAAGCTGTCCAGGGAACCCGGGTGATCGGGGAAGTGCTGCTCCACGAGTTCAAACACCCGCCGGGTGATGCGGTCCGGCTCAAACCAGGCCGGCCCGGGAATGTCACCCGGCCCGCCGGCGGGCCAGCCCTTGCGGTTGTCGGCGTCAAAGTTCCACTGGCCGCCTTCGGGCTGGCCGGCGTTCATCAGAACGCCGTGGCGGCGGCGCATGTCGCGGTAGAAGAACTCCATGCGCAGCTCCTTCTTGTGCCCGGCCCAGCGCGCGAATTCTTCGCGCGAACACATGAAGTGGGTGTCTGGCAGCACCTGCCAGGGCACGCCGGCATCCCGCGCGGCGTCCTGCACGGCGCACAACAGGCGCCATTCGCCAGGCTCGCACACCACCAGGCTCTGGGGCCGCAGGTCTTGCAGCGCCCGGTGCAGCCGCGCCTGAAAGCCCGGACGGTCCGCCATGTCGTCCAGCCGCACGTAGGTGCAGGGCCAGCCCCGGCGGTGCACTTCATTGCAGAAGTGCCGCATGGCCGACAGGAACAGCGCGATGCGGGCCTTGTGGCTCCAGACCTGCGCTCCTTCGCCCGGCGCTTCGATCATCAGCACGCGGTCTTGCGCCGGGTCAAAGCCCGCCAGCGCCGGGTTGTCCATCCACAGCTGATCGCCCAGTACCAGCACCAGGCGCCGCGTCGGCGTGCTCATGACGTGCTCCGGGGCCCGGCCGCGCGGCACCGGTCGCTGCAGTATTTGACCTGGGCCCAGTTTTTTGCCCAGCTTTTGCGCCAGCTCATGGGCCGCCCGCACACCGCGCAGCGCTTTTGCGGCAATGCGGCCTTGTTCCCCTTGAATCCTGTTGAGCTCATGTGGCGTATGTCCTCTCAGGAGTGACCCTGTTGCAGACCCCCCGCATCCCTCTGTACCTCGCCGCGGTGCGGCACAAGGACCGCAGCTTCGCCAGTGCCACAGCAGCCGGCAGCCCCGCGCTGGTGCAGGAGCTGGAAAACTGCTGCTTGCAAAATAAATACTTATTAGTCATAATGCGACCAAACAGTATTAAACCCTATTTCCCCTGTCCCGCCATGTTCACAAAAATTTACGCAACCAGCAGGTCTTGCAGCGGGAACTGCCACGCCCCAGATGCACTCCATCGGGTGGCAAGAATGGGACCCTTGCCCTACAAGTTATTGCTGCGAAGCCTTCCGGGAGCAGTTGGCCCGGATGAAATCCTGAAGCGCTTCTTCTCCTCCTCCCTCCCTCCCTCCTTCGCTTCGGGGCGCTTCGCGGCATTTTTATTTCCGGCGGCGCGCGCATGACGGCGCGCATGAAAGTCGCCATCGTCGGTTCGGGCATCTCGGGCCTGGCCGTCGCGCACACGCTGCGCGGGCGCGCCGACATCACCCTGTTTGAAGCGGGCAGCTACTTCGGCGGCCACACCCATACGGTTGACATCACGCTGCCCACGCCGTCTGGCCCCGTGACCCATGGCGTGGACACCGGCTTTCTGGTGTTCAACGAGCGCACCTACCCCAACCTGATCAACCTGTTTGCCGAGCTGGGCGTGGCCACGGCCAAGTCCGACATGTCGTTCTCGGTGCAGGTTCCCGGCGCGCGCAACGGCGCTGCGCTGGAATGGAGCGGCTCCTCGCTGTCCACCGTGTTTGCCCAGCGCGGCAACCTGCTGAACTGGCGCTTCCTGCGCATGCTGCGCGACCTGCTGCGTTTCAATGCGCTGGCCACCCGCATTGCCGAGGCCGGCCAGGAAGCCGAGCTGGTGCAGCCGCTGCGCGACTTCCTGCGCGCCAACAACTTTTCCGCGGAGTTCCGCGACTGGTACTTCCTGCCCATGCTGGGCTGCATCTGGAGCTGCCCGACCGACCAGATGCTGGAATTCCCGGTCAGCACCATGATCCGCTTCTGCCACAACCACGGCCTGATCCAGGTCAGCAACCGGCCGCAATGGTGGACGGTGGCCGGCGGCGCGCGGCACTATGTGAACAAGATCGTCGAGGGCATTGCCGACCGGCGGCTGGAAACACCCGTCCACCTGATCGACCGCGACGAGGATGGGGTGCGCGTCATCACCCAGGGCCGGGCCGAACGTTTTGACAAGGTCGTGCTGGCCACCCATTCGGACCAGGCGCTGGCGCTGCTGCAAGCGCCCAGCGCCGCCGAGCGCGAGGTGCTGGGCGCCATCCGCTACCAGCCCAACCGCGCCGTGCTCCATACCGACACCTCGGTGCTGCCCCAGGCGCGTGCGGCCTGGGCAGCCTGGAACTACGAACGCGCGGCCGGCAACGATTCGCCGCGCGTGTGCCTGCACTACCTGCTCAACAAGCTGCAGCCGCTGCCCTGGCAGCAGCCGGTGGTGGTGTCGCTGAATCCGGTGCGCGAGATCGGCCGAAAGCACGTCATGGGCGAATTCGACTACGCGCATCCGGTGTTTGACGTCGCTGCCATCCGGGCGCAGGGGGTGCTGCCCCAGCTTCAGGGGCGCCAGCACACGTACTTCTGCGGCGCGTGGACGGGCTACGGTTTTCATGAAGACGGACTGAAGTCCGGCCTGAGCGTGGCGCGGCAACTGTTGATCGAGACCGAGCAACTGGCCATGCAGGCGCTGGCCGTGGAGGCGGCTGCATGAGCGCCGCCCGGCCGCCCGAAGGCGCTCGCGCCGCAGTGCGCAGCACGGAGGCTGCCGAATGAGCGATGTGCAAGCCCTGATCGGCTTTGGCCAGGTGCGCCACACGCGGCTGCGCCCGGCACGCAATGCGTTTGCCTACCCGACGTATTTCCTCATGCTGCCGCTGCGCAGCCTGCACCGCGACGGCAGCGGCGCCCTGGCGCACAACCGCCGTGCCGCCTTGAGCTTTTTCGACAGCGACCACGGCGACGGCCGCGCCAACGCCGTGCAGTGGCTGGACGAACTGCTGCAAAGCCATGGCATCGACGACGCCACCGGCGAGGCCTGGCTGCATTGCTACCCGCGGGTGCTGGGCTATGCGTTCAAGCCCGTGAGCTTCTGGTATTGCCACCGCGCCGCCGCCGAGGGCGGCGGCCTGCGCGCCATCGTGGTGGAGGTCAACAACACCTTTGGCGAGCGCCACTGTTACCTGCTGGACGCGCCGCGCTATGGCGCCGAACTGACGGCGGCCAAGGTGTTCCATGTGTCGCCGTTTTGCAGCGTCGAGGGCGGTTACCGCTTCCGCTTCCTGCGCACGGGCGGGCAAGACGCAGCCCGCACCGTGGTGCGCATTGACTACGACGACGCCAATGGCCCGCTGCTGCAGACCAGCGTCAGCGGCGCCTTGCAACCATTGACGGCCGCATCCGCGCGGCGAGCGCTGTGGCGCCACCCGGCAATGACGCTGGGCGTGATCGCGCGCATCCACTGGCAAGCGGCCAGGCTGTGGCTCAAGCGCGTGAAGTTCTTCCGCAAACCCGCCCCGCCAAAGGCTTTTGTGACACGGTGACCCGAACAATGAACACAACCACCGCCTCCCCCCTGTCCATTCCCGAGGGCGCGCCAGCCGCCGCGCGCACGGCGCTGAAGCTGCTGCAGCGCCTGTCGCACGGCACGCTGATGGTGCAGCTGCCCGACGGCTCCACCCACTGCCTGGGCAATGGCGAGCTGCCGCACGCGGCCATCACACTGAAGAACTGGAACGCCTGCGCCGCGGCGCTGAAGTCCGGCGACATCGGTTTTGCCGAGAGCTACATCGCCGGCGACTGGACCACGCCCAGCCTGACCGATCTGCTGAAGGTCTTCATCAGCAACCGCAAGGACGTGGAGGACGTGATTTACGGCAGCTGGGCCGGGCGCCTGCTGTACCGCATCAAGCACCTGCTGAACCGCAACACCAAGGCCAACAGCCAGAAGAACATCCATGCCCACTACGACCTGGGCAATGCGTTCTATGAGCTGTGGCTGGACGGCACGATGAACTATTCGTCGGCCTGGTTCGACGGCGACCGCAGCCGCCCGATGCGCGAGGCGCAGCACGCCAAGGTGCGACGTGCGCTGCGCATGGCCGGTGTGCAGCCGGGCCACCGCGTACTGGAGATCGGCTGCGGCTGGGGGGCGCTGGCCGAGATGGCCACGACCGAATTCGGCGCCAGCCTCACGGGCGTGACGCTGTCCACCGAGCAGCTGGCGTTTGCGCGCGAGCGCATGACGCGCGTGGGCGCGCAGGAGCGCGCGGATTTGCGGCTGCAGGACTACCGCGACATCCAGGATGGTCCCTACGACGCCATCTGTTCCATCGAGATGGTCGAAGCCGTGGGCCGCGAATACTGGCCCACCTACTTCCAGAGCGTGTCGCGCCTGCTCAAGCCCGGCGCTCGTGCCTGCGTGCAGAGCATCGTGATCGACGACGCGCTGTTTGACCGCTACATCGCCTCCACCGATTTCATCCAGCAGTACATCTTTCCGGGCGGCTGCCTGCCCTGCCCACGCGAATTCCGCGCCCAGGCAAACGCCGCGGGGCTCACCGTGGTGGATGAATTCGCCTTTGGCGCCGACTACGCGGAAACCCTGCGGCGCTGGCGCGACTCCTTCCTGGCAGCCAGGGGCCAGGTCCTGCAACTCGGGTTTGATGAAAGGTTCATCCGCATATGGGAGTTCTACCTCGCCTACTGCGAAGCGGCCTTCGCGATGGCCAATATCGACGTGGTGCAGTACACGCTGCAAAAGCGCTGAGCGCCCTTGCGCTGGCCGCCGGGCTGCTGGCGGCCGGGGGCACCCATGCCCAGCCCGCGGCGCTGGCTTCGGCCAAGCTCACCGGCTCGGCACGCCTGAGCGTGTTCGGCTTCCAGGTGTATGACGCGCGGCTGTGGACAGCCGAGGGCTTTTCGCGCGACAGCTACGCCTCGCACGCGTTCGCGCTGGAGCTGGCGTATCTGCGTGACTTTGACGGCGACGACATTGCCCGGCGCTCGCTGAAGGAGATGCAGCGCGTTGAAGCCTTCAGCGCCGCACAGGGCAGCCGCTGGCTGGCCGAGATGACCCGGCTGTTCCCGGACGTGAAAAAGGGCGACCGCATCACGGGCCTGTACCGCCCGGGAGCGGGTGCGAGCTTTTTCTACAACGGCCAGCCCGTCGGCGAAGTCCGCGACCCGGACTTTGCGCGTGTGTTCATGGGCATCTGGCTGTCGCCGCGCACGTCCGAGCCCGCGATGCGCGAACAGCTGCTGGCAGGGGCCACGCAGTGACACTGGCCGCCTTTTCCTGGCGCGACGGCCTGGCCTATGGCCTGCTGGGCCTGCCCTTGGCTTTTGTGGCGCTGCCGTTGTATGTGGTGCTGCCCAACCACTATGCGCGTGAATTTGGCGTGCCACTGGCCACGCTGGGGGCCGTCCTGCTGGGCGCGCGGCTGTTTGACGCCTTCATTGATCCGCTGATCGGCCGCGCCACCGACCGGCTGTTTGCGCGCTCCATCCGTGCCGTGTTGATGTTTGGCGCCATCGCGGCACTGGTGCTGGCCGCAGGGTTTGCACTGCTGTTTTTCCCGCCCACGCGCGCACCCGACACACTGGTGCCTTGGGCCACGGCGATGCTGGTACTGACCTACGCGGCCTACAGCGCGCTGAGCGTGGCCCACCAGTCCTGGGGCGCCATGCTGGGCGGCGACGCGGCGCTGCGCAGCCGCATCGTGTCCTGGCGCGAAGGCCTGGGTCTGGTGGGGGTGCTGGCGGCGTCCGTGCTGCCTACGGTTGCCGGCCTGGAGGTGACCGCCGTGGCGTTTGCGCTGTTGCTGGCTGGCGGCTGGCTGGCCTGGTCCCGCGCGCGCGCGCCAGTTGCGCGTGCCGGCGCGACGGCCACCAACATCTGGCTGCCGTTTGCGCGGCCGGCCTTTCGCCGCCTGCTGGGCGTGTTCATGCTCAACGGCATTGCCAGCGCGGTGCCCGCGACGCTGGTGCTGTTTTTCATCCAGGACCGGCTGCAGGCACCCGCGCAGCTGGAGCCTGCCTTCCTGGCCAGCTATTTCCTGTGCGCGGCGCTGTCCATCCCGCTGTGGCTCATGGGCGTGCAACGCTTCGGCCTGGCCCGCTGCTGGCTGGCCGGCATGGTGCTGGCCATGTCGGTGTTTGTCTGGGCCACGCAGCTGGGCGCGGGCGACACTGCTGCCTTCCTGGTGGTGTGCGCGCTGTCAGGCGTGGCGCTGGGCACCGACCTGGCCCTGCCCGGCGCCATGCTGGCCGGCGTGATTGCCCATGCGGGCGACCGCGGCCAGGCCGAGGGCGCGTACTTTGGCTGGTGGAACTTCGCCACCAAGCTCAACCTGGCGCTGGCAGCCGGCCTGGCCCTGCCGCTGCTGGGCCTGTTTGGCTATGCCCCCGGCACGCGCAGCGCTGAAGGCCTGCAGGCGCTGGTGGTGGCGTACTGCCTGCTGCCCTGTGTGCTCAAGCTGGGCGCCGCACTGACCCTGTACTTCACCATCATCCGACGCGGGACACCCACATGAAACGACGCCTTCTGCTGGCGGCTACGCCGGCCGCCGCCATCGCCCTGACCGGCTGTGCCAGCCCCACGGTGGACGACTACGCGGCCGAAAAGCCGGTGCTGGACCTGCGTCGCTACTTCAACGGCATGCTGGACGCCTGGGGGGTGTTCACCGACCGCGGCGGCAAGGTGGTGCGCCGCTTCACCGTGGTCATGGACTGCCGCTGGCAGGGCGACGACGGCGTGCTGGACGAGGACTTCACCTACTCGGACGGCACCAAACAGCGCCGCATCTGGCGGCTGAAAAAGCTCCCCGGTGGCCGCTACACCGGCCGCGCCGACGACGTGGTGGGCGAGGCCACCGGCCAGGAACGCGGCAATGCCTTCAACTGGCGCTACACCCTTGCCTTGCCGGTGGACGGGCGCACCGTGAATGTCCAGTTTGACGACTGGATGTACCTGATGGACGACAAGGTCATGCTCAACAAGGCCGTGATGAGCAAGTTCGGCATTCATCTGGGGGAAGTGACGCTGTCCTTCACGAAACGATGATCAAGACCGGCTTCAGCCCGCCCGACATTGCCAGCGCGCCAACGCGTACCCCTGCGCGGCGCGGCTGGTTTTCACCCCTGAACCCGCCGCAGGCCCAATGGCGCGGGCGCAGCGTATGGCTGGTGGGCGCCTCCACGGGTATCGGACGCGCCACCGCAGCCGCCTTGCATGCGCAGGGCGCGCGCGTGTACATCTCCGCGCGCAGCCTGCGGGCGCTGGAGAGCTTCGTAACGGAGCACCCGGGCGCCGTCGCACTGCCGGTGGACGCGTGCGACCGCGAAGCGGTGCGCGCGGCGGCGCAAACCATCCTGGCCCAGGGCCCGCTGGATTGCGTGATGTACTGCGCCGGCTACTACCGCGCGCTGCGCGCCACCGAGTTCGACCTGGATGAAATGCTGCGGCACGAGCAGGTCAACTACGTCGGCGCGCTGCATGTGCTGGACGCCGTGCTGCCCCATTTCCTGGCGCGGCGCAGTGGCCATATCAGCCTGGTCAGCAGCGTAGCGGGCTACCGCGGCCTGCCCAACAGCCTGGCCTACGGCCCGACCAAGGCCGCGCTGATCAACCTGGGCGAGACGCTTTATGTGGACCTGCGTGACAGCGGTATCGGCGTGAGCCTGGTCAACCCCGGCTTTGTGGAAACACCGCTGACCGCGCAGAACGAATTCCGCATGCCCGCGCTCATCACACCCGGCCAGGCCGCACGCGAGATCCTGGCGGGCTGGCAACGCGGGCGGTTTGAAATCCATTTCCCCAGGCGGTTCACGCGCTGGATGAAAACCCTGCAGTTGCTGCCCAACCGCCTTTACTTCACCGTCATCCGCCGCTTCACTGGCCTGTAGGGCTATAAACCACGAATGAAAGACGCTGTTGCACGCATCGAGGGCTTCTTTGCGGCCCTGGGGCCCCTGGACCTCGCACGCCTGAGTGACTTCTACACACCCGACGCGTACTTCAAGGACCCGTTCAATGAAGTGCGCGGCGTGCCGGCCATTGAAGGCATCTTCCGCCACATGTTCGACGCGCTGCAAGCGCCGCGCTTTGTGATCACCAGCCGCCTGGTGGATGGCGACCAGTGCTTTCTGGTGTGGGAATTCCGCTTTGCGTTCAGGAATTTCCACAAAGAGGTGGAGCAAGTTGTCCATGGCGGTTCGCACCTGCTGCTGTCGCCGGACGGGCGCATACGGTCGCACCGCGACTACTGGGACGCGGCCGAGGAACTGTATGAGAAGCTGCCCGTCGTGGGCGGCCTGATGCGCTGGCTCAAGCGGCGGGCCAACAGCTGAACAGCGCGGAAATGACAAAGGGGCCCGAAGGCCCCTTGAATGTTGTTGCGAACCGGGTTACAGGGTTCGGCAAACCGTGTAAACGGCAGAGTCAACATAACCGGTCGCAGCCGCCACAGCAGCGCCAGGCGCGGTGTTGGCACCGGCCACAGCCAGCGTTGCGCGCACGGCACCCGAATCGGTAATGCCGTCGTCCAGTTGGGCATCCAGCGAACGGGCTGCCTTGCCAGGCACCTGGGACAGGCAGACAGATGCCCCGTTGGCGCCCGTGACGGCAGCACCGGCACCGATGACACCCAGCAAGCCACCAAAGGCATTGCGCGGCGCAGCGGCGGCACCAATATCAGCCGGGTTGCCGGTGATGAAACCAGCGGCCTTGAGCGATTGCCAGAATGCCAGCGATTCGGCAGCCGGCACGAACACGGCGGCACCAGCCGACACCAGAATACCGTCTGCGTTGCCGCCCACCGTGACGTTCGCCCATGGGCCACCACGGCCGGTAAGGGTTGCCAGGGGCCCGTCATCACCAGGGGCCCGGCGGAAGCGGTCAACGTACGCATTGTTGGCAGCGGAAATGCTGTTCAGCTCGGCAGCAGCAGCGCGCGTGCGGCTGCTTTCAATCAGTTCCTGGCCCTTCAGTACACCTGCCAGCAGCAGGCCCACAATGACCAGCACGATTGCGATTTCAACCAGTGTGAAACCCGACTGACGGGTACGGCGAGAAAAACCATGTGTCTTCATATACAGCTCCTAGAACGACAAATTTGCCTCGCGATTGCGAGTCATTGCACTTTAAGACCGATTGTCACAATTTGTAAGTAAGGAATTTTTACACGGCACGGACAAAGTCACGCCCAAGCCGTCCCCGCAAATCTGCGCACGCAAATCACCCCCCGCAGCCAACACGACCCGGCGGGCCTGGTACAAGCCCAGGCCCGAGCCGCCGGGGCTGGCGCCCACCCAAGGCTCAAACAGCCGGGGCAACGGCACTTCCAGGGGCAGGTCCGGCGTTTCAAACGTGATTTCCACGGTTTGCCCCACGCGGGCGATGCGGACTTTGCAGCGGGGCGACCCGACACGTTCGCGCGACAGCCGTGACGCGTTGCCCAGCACGTTGTCGAGCACCGCTGCCCATGCCGGCGCACTCCAGTCCAGCTTGAGTCCGTTGTCGGGCCCAGGCTCTATCTGCAATGTGACCTGATGCATGGCGGCAGCCTGCGTCAGGTCCTCCAGCACATCCAGAGGCTGCCAGCGCTCCGCCTGGCCGGTGCCGGCATCGGGGCGCAGCAGGGCCGCCGAAATCCGCTGCGCCCGGTCCCGCGCCAGGCTGGCGCCCTCGCGCAGGCGTTGCACGCTGCGCACGATTTCTGCGGGGGTCTGGGCCTGGTCCATGTCATCGGCCACCAGCGCCACCCACTGGGCCAGGTTGCGCATGTCGTGCTGCACAAACACTGCCACCCGGGCACGCTGCGCCATGGCGCTGACCAGCGCCAGCTCCCGCGCGGCCAGTGCGCCTTCAAAAATGGCAAACAGCATCTGCGCGGACTGCTCGGCAAACAATCTGGCCTCGCCGCGCAGGCCACGCAAGCTGACGCGCAGGTTCAGCTGCACATCCGGCTGCGCAAAGTCGTGGGTCAGCGCACCGGCCGCGCCGGGTGCACCATCGCCGACGGCGCCCTGCACCGGCGCACCATACCAATGGCCCTGCCAGCGCATGCCGCGCAGACCCAGGCGCAGGACGAGCGCGCCGGATTGCGCCAGGCCCGCCAGGGGGTCTTGCTCCAGCACCTTGCGCAGGGCCAGGAGCTCGTCCAGCACATGGCGGCGCCGACGCATGCCGTTGCGCAGCCACAGCAGCGCAAAGCCCAGGCTCAGGCCAGCTGCCACCAGAATCCCGGCGGCCTCGTGGAGCCACATCAAGGCGCTTGCCTTTCAATGCCGAATTTGCGGATGAAGTAGTACATATGCTCGCGCGACAGCCCCAGCTGGCGCGCGGCTTGCGCCACGTTGTAATTGGCGTCGGCCATCACGCTACGCACCAACCGTTCCTGCGCCGCATCGCCAAACTCACGCACCCCCTCGGCCACCGGCCCGGTTACGGTGATGCGGGCTTGCCCGCTGAGGGCGAGCTGGCGCTCGGATTCGAGAAACATGCAGGCCCGCTGGAGCGCCCCAATCACCTGGGCGCGGCTGGCAGGCTTGACCAGAAAGTCAAACGCCCCCAGGCCGATGGCCCGCCAGCACACGGCGGGTTCGTCCTGCCCGGTCAACACCACCACCTTGAGGTTGGGCAGCTCCAGCAGCAGTTGCTGCAGCAGTTCCAGGCCAACAGTCGGGTCGCCGGGACGGGGGGGGAGGCCGAGGTCGAGCAGGGCGAGGCTGGGGCGGGGGTCGGTGCGGGCCAGAGCAAGCGCCTCAACTGCATCGCCTGCGGCAACAACGCAATACCCGTGTTGTTCGAAGACGGCGACCCAAGTGTCTTTCAACGCCGGATCGTCCTCGACGACCAGAATCGCTTCACGGGCTGACATGCGCAAAATCTCGGCCTACGGCAATACGCCGTTGCCTTGCATTCTGGCGATAAGTTGATCCATGGTTCGCCAGACGACCAGATCATCAAAAGCATTGGCCGGCGCCTCATCTCTCTCTCGCCAGGCGTAGACCCGATCAGCATCCGTGTTTTCGGTTTCATCCGCACCTACTGCGGGCGGGGCTGCATTACGGTTGGCGCCAAAAGAAAAGACAACAAAGGCAGGGTTGGCTCTTTGGGCCACAGCTCCACAATTCGCCCCTGCGACTGCAGTTGCACAGACAAAAATATCACTCCCCGGAGTGCTCACCGGACCGTAGTACGCGTTGCGAAGCCCATCTACTTGGGTATAGGGTCGGCAAGTCGACGCGCCGCCCGCGCAGCCAAGTGCGGTCGCGGCATTGTTGGTCGTCGTGTTCTGTTGATCAGGAACTACATATCGAATAGGCTGTGTCCACGAATCAACAGCCAAGCCGTCATTGCGCTGCCCACCCAACCCGAGCGTTGCCGCAGGCAGGAACCCCGTGTTTGGATTGGCCGCGCAACGCCCCCTGCCGCTGCCGGCCGTCCCAACGGGCGGTACAAATGCCTCCGCGCCGCACGCGCCCGTCGCGTTGGTGCAAAAGCTTTCACGGCCATTGCTGGCTGCGGTCGCCGGACAGGGCAACCTGCGGTTGACCATCGCAAAAGCCACGATCAGATCGCTCGCTTCCTGTAGCTGCTTTTCCGTTTCAGCATACCTGCGTATCTGGATTTGGGGCCCCAGGGCCGCCAATCCGGCACCAAGTGCCAAGCCGGCAATGATCAGCACAATTGATATCTCGATCAGGCTGAAACCTCTTTGCGTCAACGGCCGATTCAAGCGTGATGCTGCATGCATGACAAATACTCCAGAAACTCAGCGCTCGGGTGGTTGCGCGACCGCCGGGGTCGCTCGTCCAGTGCCGCTCTTGCGAAAAGCATTGGGCGGCAACAGATCAACAGGCTCGGCCGCTTCAGGGTCGCGGGTCTGTCCGGGTTTCAGCGCCAACTGGCCGGGCAGGCCAGGGGGTTGCCCGGGTCCGGCAAGCAGGCCCCTGGCCTGCAGCGCACGGCGGGTTTCGCCAGCATTGTCAAAGCGGTAATAGGGCTCACCATTGACCCAGACCGTGCTGCGCTGGCCGGCGCGCAGCACCCAGCCGTTGAGCGTCTGCGGCTCGGCACGGGCAACCGCAGCCACCTCGTCAGGCAGGATGATGACGGGGGCGCCCTCGGTGCTGATGCCCGCGTTGATGTTGGCGCGCACACGCTCGACGGTGCTGCGTTCGGCGGGCGACAGCAGCAAACGGCCAATTTCCTGCGCCTGCGCCATGGCATTCGTCGCCATGATCGCCCCAATCGGCCCCCACAGCATCAGGCGGTGGATCGGTGCGTTGATCTTCATCGCAACAGCATAACCAGAAAGACGCCTGGCTGACACCGTTCAATTGCCGGGCGGCTTGTCCGCGGAGACAGGCGGCTGGGCATGAATCCACAATACGTCGCACAGGCTGCGCATGACGCTCACCGTGCCAGGGCCATAGGGCAGCGAGCTGGCGCCCCATTCACAGCTTTGCACACGCAGCTGGCCCATCCGGGCAGCGCTCAGGCGTGCCAGAAGGTCCAGCCATTCGCGCTCATGCACTGAATCAGCCTCCAGCCGCATGGGGATGCTCTGGATTTCAGCCGCCGACGCACCGGTTTTGAGGTCGGTCACGGATTCAATCAGCCGGGGCGGGCTGATGGACCAGCGCAGGTTCGCGCCCGGCACTGCTCGCGATGCCAGGTCCAGCGCCTCGATCAGCGCAACCCGGTCGGGTGCACCGACAAAGCCCGACTTGCTCAGCGACTCGAATTCGCGCAGATTGTCTTCGAGCCGGACCCGCGCTTCCTCGGCTTCCGCCAGTTCGGTGCTGGCCCGCTGCAGTCTGCTTTGCGCTATCTGCTGCACCTCTTGCGCGTAGGCATGGCGCGCATGCGCCCAGTACGCAATACCACCTGCCACCACCACAATGGCCGCCGCCAGCGCCAGCCGACCGCGCGCCAGGTACCACAACGAGGCTTGGACGGCGGGGCGGGGCGGGGCGGCCATGTCAGTTCAGCAGGAAGCTATCGAATGTCTCCGCGCCATTGAGGGTTCGGACCTGGACCTGGATGAGGTCACCAGCCGAACACTCGAACAGGCGGGCCAGCACGTCGGTAGGTGCCACCTGGTTAGGCACAGATGTGGGCAGGCTTTCCACTCTGCATGCAGTGGTGCCAACTGGGGGAGGCACGACCGACACAGAAATCGCACTGCCAAAAGGCATGTTGTTTCCATTCCGGTCAGAAATCTTGAACCGAATGAAGCCTTCAGCGGCGCTACCCGTGCGCTCACCGATGCTTGCAAATGACGATGCAAACACAACCACTGTCTGGGTCCTCAGGTCGGCCTCGCCCCAAGCTCCGTCGCAGGTGTTGGGGCGGCCCAATAGCCCGCCACCGCAAACACTGGCACCGGCGCGGGGCACAAAGAATTCGCCGACGTCATAGGTGTTGTTTTCGTTGCTGTCCCGAAACGCCTGCCCAAGGTCACCAAACGCTTCGCCGGCGTCCCAGCGGTTGTTGCCGTTGATGTCGGTAAAGTCTTCTTCGCCCGGGGTGTACGCAAGGATGGTGACGCGCCCGCTGGCGGTGCGCGTGCCCTGCGAGCGCAGCGTCACGGTGCAGCGCGAACTGCCCTCGGTGGTCACGCAGCTGGCCGGGATCAGCACACCAGCGTCCGCCACCAGGTTGACTTGTGTGCCGTCCGGCACCGGGTTGCCGTTGCGGTCTGCCAAGGCAACGGTCAACTGGGTTTCGCTGCCATCACGGCTGTCACCTTCAATGTTGATGATCGTCCGCGAAATGCTCATCGCCCGCTGCGCCGGCCGCCCCACCGCTACCGTCAGTTCCTGCGAAACCGCGGCCACCAACGGAAAGTCAACCACTGTCGCGCGCACGCGTACGGCACCAGGCACCGAACCTGACAGCACCCCCGCTGTTACCCGCCCGTCAACATCACTGACCAGCCGCAACCCGCCGTCCGCAGCGGCATTTTGCAGGCTTGCGCCACTGGATGCGTCCACCAATTGCAGCAGCACGGTGCGGCCTGCCACGGCCTGGTTCAATGCGTCCAGCAAGCGAAAGCTGACGTTGGAGCGCGTCGCGCCCGGTGCGCCGGCGACGTAGATCACAGCGGGTTCGGACGCCAGGTACTGCACGACCACAGGAATGGCCAGGGTGGTGGTGCCGGTGCCGTTTGTACCGCCTGTGCCCCCGGTGCCACCCGTGATGCCCACGGTGTTCTTGGTGCCCCCGCCGCCGCCGCACGCGACCAGCGCCAACGCCACCAGGGCGCTGCATACCCCACGAATCAGACGTGCTATTGCCTGCTTGTTCATCGTTTCCCTGTTCTCCATGTTGGTAAACCCGTGCCCGGCGTCATTTCCCGATCATTTTCCGGCCACGGAAATGCACAGCTCAAAGCTCGCCTTGGTGGTCTGCCCGATCACGCCGGCATACACCGCCTGAATACCCTGGTCGACCACCGCCCGGGTCAGCTCGACCCGCCAGCCCAGTTGCTTGAGTCCCGCCACAAAACGGTCCTGTTCCTGCACGCGCTCGCGCAGCTGCAGGGCCGATGGTAGCTGCGCGACCAGCCTCAGCGTCAGGTCCGATGGTGTGGGCCCGGTTGCAACTGACGGATCGGCTGCGGGTGCGCCAGCACCTGCGACGGGCTGCGCTTGCGGCGCGCAGCCGGTGCTCTGGGTGTCGGGGCTGGGTACCACCACTGCGCCGGGCCCGGGCAGCACCGGGCCGGCACGCCACGCCAGCGCGTCCAGCTTGATCTGCGGGTGCTCCACCAGCACGGCGGCCAGGGATCGCAGTGCTGCCGTGTAGTCAGGCTGCTGTTTGACCAGCCGCGTCCAGGCGGCAACGGATGCCTGGGCCAGGCCGGCCTGGCCCAGGTTGCCTTTGGCTGTGGCCAGGATGCGCTGCGTCTGGGCGTCAGCGGCGTTGGCCTGTTCGTTGGTGGCAATTGCCTCGCGGGTAATGGTGTTTGTACGCAGCTCGGTCACGCCACCCCAGGCCAAAGCCGCCAGCAGCACCGCGCCCGAGGCCGCCACCGCCCCTTGTCCCGCGCTTGCGGCCCGCCAGGTCAGGGTGGCTGACGCTGGCAGCAATTGCCCGTAATCGGGTGGTGGCCTGGACAGGGCCATCGCATAGATGTCTGGCGCCGCGCGCAGTTCCTGCAGATCGATGCCGCTGACTGAGGCGGGCAACTCGGTTTGCGCCTGCAGCGAGGCCACATGCCAGATGCGGCTGGCCAGCACGTCGTCGGTCGGGCGGCGCCAGCCCTGCACGGCCAGGTACTGCGCGGTCCGCTGCGCATCGGCGACAAGGTCCGCAATCGCACCGTCCGGCACAGCTTGCGACAGCCGTGAAAACACGGCCATGCCATGGTCGACCAGCACATGCCTGAGTCCACTGGGCAACTGGGCGGTCAGCAGGAATGCGTGACGGTCACCTCGCCTGGCGGCGCTGCGCGCGAGCATCAGGCTGATGGGCCACATGCCTGCCACGCGCAGGCCGCGCGACGCCGCGGCGTCGCACGCCGCTTCAACCGAAGGGTGGCTCATGAGGCCCAGCAGGCTTGCCAGGCGCGCCGGTTCGCGAAGGCTTGCGCCGATCACCAGCGCACTGCGATAGGTATGATCCGGGTACTGCTGGACCAGGCGGCGGGTCAGCAACTGGTCGCGCATGCGCGCTGACCACATGCGTGGCAGCTCGCTACGTGCATAGCTTTCTTCGGGCAGGTCGGTGTACAGGCTCAGCCTGTCCCCCGGGTGCGTGTAGCGGGCGAGCAGGGCCGCTGGCGATGTTTCGCCGGCCAACCCCGGCTGGGCAACTGCAGTGCGTCCCCCTACGCGGTACAGGTACAGCCCCACAGGTGCAATGATCAGGGCAAACTTCGCCATGTCAGAACTTGACCTTGGAGACGATGTCGTAGATGGGCAGCAGCACGGACGACATGATCCACGCCACCATCCCCCCCAGGAAGATCGTCAGCGCAGGCTGGATGGACGCCTGCAGCTTTTCCACGGAGTCATCCACCTCGCGCCGGTAAAAGTAGCTCACGTTCTGCAGCGCCTTGTCCAGCCCGCCGGTGTTCTCCCCCACACGAAGCATGCGGATCACAAGCGGTGGAAACAGCGTTACGCGTGCGAACGCGTCCGATATCTTTTGCCCTTCACTGATGCTTTGCAGCGCCGCGTCAAGCGCCCGTTGGTAGGCGTAGTTCGGCGACAGGCCCTTGCAGTAACCTATGGCGTCAATCACCGATACGCCGCTGCGATACATCAACGCAAATGAGTTGGCAAAGCGCGCCATGATGATTTTCTTGAGGATCGGTCCGATCGGCGGCGCCTGCAGTTTCCACCCGTCAATGCGCTCGCGCCAGAAGGGCGACGCCCTGGCCAATGCCTTGGCTCCCAGCCAGAGCGCGACAGGCAGCAGCAGCAACAGATAACCATAGCTGCCCAGAAACGAGGAGGTCTGGATCAAGATGATGGTCTGGATCGGCAGCTCGCTGCCGGTGCCCTTGATGAAGATCAGCAGTTGCGGCACCAGGTACACCATCAGGAAGCCGATGGCTCCCAGCACCACGACAGATGTGAAAGCCGGCGTTCTGAGCAGCTTCTTGGTTTGCTCGGTGATTTCGTCCGTCCATTTGAGGTTTTCAATGACCTCAATCAACACCTCAGGCAGCTTGCCGGTGGCCTCACCGGTTTGCACCAGGCTGACGATCACCACGTCCACCGGCCAGGGCGACTGGGCCAGGGCCTGCGACAGCGTGGAGCCGGCTTCAATGCGGTCCACCAGATCGGCGGCGAAGTTCTTCACGGTTGCTGCATCGGACGAGTCGCGCAGGTCAGTCAGCGACTCGATCAGGGGCACACCGGCCTGGCTGAGGGTCTGCAGATGGATCAGCACATTGATCAGGTCACGCGTGGGCAGGCTGCGCGCGCCCAGCTGGAAGCCCTTGCGCGGCACCTGCGCGGAGATAAGCTCCAGATCCAGCCGCGCCAGACGTGCCTGCAAGTCTTCCTGCGAATCGGCGGTCTGCTCGCCACGCACCAGATTGCCGGCGGTGCCCAAGGCAACGTAACGATAGGTCTTCATGTACGGCCTATGCGCGTCAGGTCTACCACCCGCGCCACCTCCTCCAGCGCGGTGGCGCCCTCAATCACGCGCTGCACGCCGTCTTCTGCCATGGTGCTGAAACCTTCCTTGCGGGCATAGGCCAGTATTTCGGCGCTTCGTACGCCCTGCGCCACCATGTCATCCAGCACCTCATCAAACCGCAGCAGTTCGGTCAGCGCCATGCGACCTTTGTATCCGGCGCCGTTGCATGCGGCGCACCCCACCGGTCGGTACAGCGGGGCCTGGTCTCCATCTTCCATACCCAGCAGCAATCGCTCGGGCTCACTGGGCGAGTAAGCATTCTTGCACTGGACGCACAGTTTGCGCACCAGGCGCTGCGCGACTATGCCGATCAGGTTGCCCGTGATCAGGTCCGCGGTCACCCCCATGTCCACCAGGCGCGGAATGGACAGCACGGCCGAATTGGCGTGCAGGGTGGAGAACACCTGGTGCCCGGTCATGGCGGCGCGAAAGGCCATCTCCGCCGTTTCCCGGTCCCGGATTTCACCCACCAGGATGATGTCCGGGTCCTGGCGCATCATGGAACGCACGCCCGAGGCGAAGTCCAGCTTCGAAGAGTCACCCGCTGATGCCTGGCGAATGCGCGGCATGGGGTATTCCACCGGGTCTTCCAGGGTCATGATGTTGACCTGCTCGGTGTTGAGCTCATTCAGGATGGAGTACAGCGTGGTTGTCTTGCCACTGCCCGTGGGGCCGGTCACCAGCACGATGCCATAGGGCCGCGCCAGCATGAGCCGCAAAATGCCCAGCCTGTCGGACGCCAGACCCATCTGGTCCATGGGCACGATGGACTTGCGCCGGTCCAGCACGCGAAGCACATAGTTTTCGCCCCATACGGTGGGTTGTACTGCCGCCCGGAAGTCCACGTCATGGCCCTGGATCACCATGGAAATCCGGCCGTCTTGTGGCGCCCGCGTTTCGGCAATGTCCATGCCCGACATGACCTTCAGCCGCACCAGCATGGCGGGCCAGTACTGGCGATGCAATACGCGGGCCTGCCGCAACACGCCGTCAATGCGGTAGCGCAGCCGCAGAAAACCTTCTTCGGGCTCCAGGTGGATGTCAGACGCACCCAGACGCACGGCCTCCGACAGGATGGCATCCACCAGCCGCACCATGGGGTGGGCGTAGGCCTTGGGGCCGCGCAGCTGGGTCCCCGAATCGTCCACGCGGCCGGTACGCAGACCGCGCAGGATGTTCTCTATGGTTTGAGGCTGGCCGTAAAACTGCTCGATGGCACCGTCCACTTCGGCGCGCGTGGCCAGCCGCCATTGCAGCGCGATATCGCCAGGAATGCCCGAGCGGACCTGGTCCATCGCGACCACGTCGTTCGCGTCGGCGGTCACCAGGGTCAGTGTGCGGGACTGCGCATCAAAACCCAGCGGCAACACGCCATGCATCTGCGCGAGGTTGCGCGGAAAAAGTGCCAGCGCCTGCGGGTCGGCCACGCTGTCGGCCAGGCGCACGGCGGGCATGGCGCTGGCGCTGCCCAGCAAGGCGGTGATGTCCTGTTCACTGAGCAGGCCCAGCCCGGCCACGATGTCGGCCACCGCACCGCCCCGCTGGGCATGTTCGGTCAGGATGATTTCTGCCTGGTCGTGGGACAGAAGGCCTTGTTTGACCAGCTCGGCACAGAATTCGGCCGGCAACAATGTGGCCAGCTCGCGGGTCATGGTTTGGCGGCTCCGTCGGCGCCTGCAGACAGCGCACGCACGCGCGCACGCGCGGTGTTCATGTCAAAGCCGGCCGGGCGCCCTTCGCCCAGCGAGAGTGCTTTGCGGTAATACGTCAGGGCCAGATCCGGCTTGCGCAGCCGGTCCATGGCCACCGCCAGGTTGAAGGCATGGGACGGGTCGTCGGGCGCGCTGGCGTGCGCGTTGAACCACAGCGGCTGGGCTTCGTCCCAGCGGTTTTGTGCCGACAGCATGCGCGCCAGCGCGCTGTTGAGCATGGCGTTGTTGGGGCTTCGGGCCAGCAGCTCGCGCAGGCGCGACTCTTCCATCGGGTCGCTGGCGGCATTGGTGAGAATGGACAGTGCCGCTGTGGCTTCCGGGTTTTCGGGCGCAACACGCAGTACCTGCCGATAGGCCGCCACGGCTTCGTCACGCCGCCCTTCGCGATGCGCCAGCACGGCCAGCCCGAGCCAGGCATCGCGCTGCAATGGGTCAGTGCGCAGGATGTCCTGCCAGATCTGTGCCGCTGCCGCAGTGCGGCCCGCCTGAAAGTCGGCATGGGCCTGCTGCATGCGCTGGCCAGCCAATGACGGGTTACGGCGCAGCACCAGGTCATCAATCGTGGTGCTGTTGGTCTGCGGCGAAGCTGTGGGCAACCGGGGCTCAACGGCCTTGGTGGCGGGCGCCTGGGCGGCAATGACGCCGCGCTCAGCGGCGGGCCTGGGTCTGTCCGCAGCAATAGATCTTGCCGGCGTCTGCCTTGCGCTCGGTTGGGTAACGGGGGGCTCGCGGACCGGCGCAACGGCTGCGGCCGTGGTCGGCGAAGAACCGGCGGGCGCGGACTCTGTCACCCCCAAGGGCGCAGACGCCGTTACGTCAGGCCGGGACGCTGCGGCGGGCGTCGCCGCCGGTCTTGCCACCATCAGGGGTTGCGCGGCTTGTTCTTCTGCCCACCACCACAAGCCGCCAAACGCCAGCAACACCAGTGCGGCGGCGCCACCCAGAAATAGGGTACGCCGATTGGGGCGTCCGGCACGGCTGGCTGATGGCGCACCCATGAGACGCGCGGCTGCCTTGGCTCGCACCTCCGCAATGGTCGGCGCCGCCGCTGCAGCACGCGCCGGTGCGACGGACGGTGCGACGGACGGTGCGGCTGGCGGCGCGGGCGGAACGTGCGGGCTCGCCTGGACTGGCGGCTCGACGGGGACGAGGACCTCTGGCGCAGCGGCGGCAAACGGCGCAGGCACTGCCGGCGCCTGGGACGGCAGCACCTGGCTCGGAATGTGTGGTGGTGCGACCGGTTCTGGCGGCGGCTCCATGGCTGAAAGGCTCAGCTCTGGAAAAGGGTCCAATACTGCGGGCGGCACTGCGGGCGGCGTGGGCTCCGGAACGTCCGGCGCGGCAACGGGGGCCTGCAGCATTTCGTCGGCACCGGAAGCGGGCGTGGCGTTCGCGGTTGCTTCAGGCAAATCCTGTTGCAACAACATGCCGCCCGGACGGCGCCGACGCATGTCGTCCTCTGCCTTTTTCAGGGCCTCCAGCAACAGGCTCACGGCCGCCCCGCCGGCACCGGCGCCCCCGGGGATAGCTGGCGCCGAATGAAGGACAGATCACCATCAATGCTGTTGTCGCGCAGGATGGTGGGCCTCAAGAAAACGACCAGCTCGCTCTTGGTCGCCCGATTGCTGCGGTAGCGCAGCAACTCCCCGAAAAAAGGAACCTGGCCGGCGCCCGGTATCTCGTCGGTGACGTTGGACTGGTCGTCCTGCATCAACCCGCCGAGCACGGCCACCTCGCCATCACGGATTTTCATGATCGACTCGAATTCGCGGGTCTGGATCTCGGGGATGCGGTTGGTCACGCCCTGGGCCGCAAGCGCGGGGTTGGGGTCCACGGCGTACCCCGTGATCCGCGACACAGTCGGCCGAAGACTTAGCGTCACCCCGTCGTCATCGCCAATCTGCGGCGTCACGTTCATCAGGAAACCAACCGGCACCGTGTTGACCGTTGTGGTGTAAATCGTGGCCGTGGCAGGTGAGGTGGCAGTGGCGGGGATACCAGGGGTCACATCCACCGTGAAGTAGATCTTGTTGTCCACCACCTTGAGCAAGGCCGACTGGTTGTTCATGACGCTGATCTTGGGGCTGGACAGCACACGTGTGCGACCAAAGGTTTCCAGCAGCCGGACGGTGGCCGACAGGTCAAAATTGGTTCCGCGCCGCAGAAAGCTCAATGCACCCAGAAACGGCTGGTTTACACCCGAGCCGATGGCCGTGCCCCCGCCTGGCGCCTGATTGAACGAGAAATTGTTGTTGCCATTGACCGCACTACGCACGACGGACCAGTTGATGCCCTGCTGGTAGTCCTGCGTCAGGCCCACTTCAACAATAGTGGCCTCAATCAGCACCTGGCGCCGCGAGCTGCGCAGCACCTGGTCCAGAAACTCCCGCACCCGCAGGTGTTGGCGCCCTGTGGCCCGCACACTCATGACGCCGGTTTCGGGGTTGGCAATCACTGATGCCGCTTCGCGAAACTGCGGAGTCTGCGCAGCAGTGGCGGAGGCGCCGGTGGTCAGCCCCGCAGACACGGTCTGGGTGCCGGTGCGCCCTGCCGCGACCGATGGAGTGCCCGTCAGGGCACCAATGGCGCCTCCAATCGAGGGGGCGCCGGGCTGGGCGGCAGGAGCAGCGGCGGCGGCCGTGGGGGCTGTACCCGCAGCAGGAATCACGCGGTCGGTCTCCCTGAGCAGGTCCCGAATGTTCTCCGTGAGGGTGACCCAGAAGCGATTGTTGGATGTGTTGCGCACCTGCGCGCCCGAGGTATTGCCGGCGCCCGATGAGCTGGTTTGCCCCGTGGTGGCCACTTGCGACTGTGAGGCTGTAGTACTTTCAGCTTCGCGCGAAATGTTGGGGTAGTCCACCTTGTACAGGCGCAGGAACGGGCTGTCGGGCAGCACGTACAGGTTGTTGCCAGACAGCTCATAGCGCATGTCCACCTGCCGCGCCACGCGGTCCAGGATTTCGTGGATGGTCTGGTCCAGCGCATTCAATGTGACGGTGCCGGTGATGCCAGGGTGAATGTCCAGATTGAGCCTCGCGTCGCGCGCAATGGCAAACAGCAAGGTCTGGACCGAGACGTTGCTGACCACCACGCTGTAGGTTTCCATGGGCGCGGACAGACTGGGCTTGGGCAGGGTGGGTACGCCGCTGCTGATCTCGGGAATGGTACCGCGCGACGCAGGCGCGGGTGCCGACGCGCCCGGCAATGGCGCAGCCCGGTCGGTCAGGTGGCCGGGCGACAGGGGTGGCGGTGGTGTGGCACACCCGGCAACAACCAGCGCAGCAAAGCACAGCGTAAAGCGATGGCGGGTCGGGCGGTGCATCACGGTCGCGGCTCCTTTGCCAGTCTGGCGAAACTGCGAATCAGGGGGCCCCGCGCTTTGAGGGAGGCTGGCAACGAGTCCATGGCCGATTGTGCCTGCTCCCGCGTCTCAAATTCACCTACGTAGACGGCGTGGTGGGGTATTCCACCATACAGGCGGTCATTCGCCAGGACAGGCAAAGCCGCGCCAGCTTCGCGTTCAAACCGCGCGAGGTAGTCTTCCAGCTGCGCCGGCTGCGGCGCTTTGAGTGCCAGCACCTGGATCGTGAAGCCCTTGCCCGCGCGACTGGCAATGAGCGCCTCGGTTCGGGCGATGATCTGCGCAACCGGTGTTGGCGTGGACGCGATTGCAATGGGCGAATCCGCCGGCATGGCCGGAGGCGCTGGCGGGATGGCGATGCCGGACGCCGCTGCTGTTGCCGCTGCGGGCGCTGATACGGCTGCGGGGGTCACGGCCGCAGGCGTCGGCGCCACAACCACCGCCACTGGCTGTGACGCAGCAGACAGGGTCGCTGCCGCTGGAACGGTTGCATGCATCTGCTGGGGCGCCTGGCGTCCCAGCCACCACCCTCCTGCCACCCCCATCAAACCCAGCGCAACGGCCATTCCAATGGGTCGCCACCGACGGGTATCACCCACAGGTTGAACAGCGCTCGATGGCACGGAAGGCCCCTCAAAGGTCACGCCTGGACCGATGCCCTCTTCGGCACAGGCCGATCGCGCGTGTTGCAGTTGCACCACGTCCGCGCCATCGGCATAGGCCGCCAGCAGGCTTTTGTCGGCCAGCATGTTCACACGTCGCGTCCGCCCGCCCGATGCTTGTGCCAGCAGTTGTTGCGCCTCGGGCGAGAACAGCTGGCCCCGGTTGCGCCCAGCCCGCTGCAACCGGAAATCAAGGTACTCGGCGACCTCGACCGGAGTGAGCGGCCGCAGATTGAATCGATGGCTCACGCGGTCGCGTACCTGGCGCAGATGCGGGGCCTGCAACAGTTGCTCCAGCTCTGGCTGCCCGAACATCATGATCTTGAGCAGCTTGTGATGGGACGTTTCCAGGTTGGACAGCAGTCGGATCTCTTCCAGCGTCAACGCTGGCATGGAATGCGCCTCGTCGATGACGACCACCACCCGCCGACCTTCAGAATGCCGCTGGATCAGCAACGGCTCAAGAACACCCAGGACCTCTGCACGTGAGCCCACCGCAGCGGTGCCAGTGAGGTCTTTGGCGATGGCGTTAAGGATTTCGTCCCTGTCAAAGACCGGATTGGGCAGGTAGACCGTATCGACCTGCATCGACTTGAGGCGCTCCAGCAGCATGCGCGATAGCATGGTCTTGCCCATGCCAATTTCACCGACCACCATGACGATGCCCTCGTCGTGCATGATGGTGACAGCCAGGGCTTCCAGGATGTCAGCGCGCTGTCCGCCGCCAAAAAAGAAGTCCGTGTTTGGCGTAATTCCAAAGGGGTCGGTCGTGAACTCGAAGTGATCCCGGTAGAGGACGCTCATTGAGGGGCGGGAGTTGGTATCAACTTGCGGGGGCAGAGTCCGAAAAACTGGGACGCTGTGCCAGCTTCTCATACAGCCGGGCCAGGTTCGGATGCGACGTGCGCCAGTCGATGGAAGCGAAGCGGAAATCCAGGTAACCTAAGGCACAGCCCACCGCAATATCGGCCAGGCTCAGGTGAATGCCGGCGCAAAACGGCTTGTCGCCCAGGCCCTTGGCCATGGCGTCCAGGCTGGCGTGCACCTTGACCATCTGACGGTCAATCCAGGCCTGGCTGCGCTGGGCCTTGGTGCGGCCGGCCCAATTGGCCTCCAGGCGGGCCAGGATCAGCGCGTCCAGCACGCCGTCGGCCAGCGCCTCCCAGGTCTTGACCTCAGCGCGCTCGCGGCCCATGCCGGGAATGAGCTTGCCTACCGGCGACAGGGTGTCCAGGTATTCAACGATCACGCGCGAATCAAACAGTGCCTCGCCGCCTTCCATCACCAGGCACGGTACCTTGCCCAGCGGATTGGACTGGCCGATGGTGGTGTCCGCGGCCCACACGTCCTCGGGCACAAACTGGTAATCCAGTTTTTTCTCGGCCATCACGACGCGCACTTTGCGCACGTAAGGGCTGGCAACGGCTCCTAGCAACTTCATGGGAGGGCTCTCTGAATGTTCGAGTTATCGCAGGAAATTCATTTTAGGGGAACGCGCCCGTTTGCTTGTGGTGACGCCACGACAGGCCCGGCGCGCGGCGGGCAAAAGGGCGCCGCCTACAATTGCGGCCATGACTTTCTCCACCATCGCGGCGCTGTCGCCGCTGGACGGCCGCTATGCCGGCAAGCTCGCCAACCTGCGCCCGCTGATGAGCGAACAGGGGTACATGCACCGCCGCGTGCAGGTTGAAATCGCCTGGTTCATCAGCTTGAGTGACGCAGGCTTCGCTGAATTCAAGCCCCTGAGTCCAGGAGCGCGCACTTACTTGCTGGGTTTGGTCAAGAATTTCTCGGAAGCCGACGCCGCGGCCATCAAGGACATTGAGAAGACCACCAACCATGATGTGAAGGCGGTGGAGTACTGGATCAAATCCAGATTCGAGGCGCGCCCCGAGCTGCGCACGGCCAGCGAGTTCGTGCACTTTGCCTGTACCAGCGAAGACATCAACAACACCAGCCACGCGCTGCAGCTCAAGGGCGGGCGCGACGCGGTGATCCTGCCCGCGCTGGACGCCGTGATCACCAAGCTGCGCGACATGGCGCATGCCTATGCAGCCGTGCCCATGCTCAGCCGCACCCATGGCCAAACCGCCAGCCCCACCACGGTGGGCAAGGAAATCGCCAACGTGGTGGTCCGCCTGGCCGCGGCGCGCGAGCGCATCGCGCGCGTGCCGCTCATGGCCAAGATGAACGGCGCCGTGGGCAACTACAACGCCCATCTGTCGGCCTGGCCCGACTTTGACTGGGAAGCCTTCTCGCGCAAGGTCATCGAGACGCCCGAGCCCCTGGGCCTGGGCCTGACCTTCCAGCCCTACAGCATCCAGATCGAGCCCCACGACTACATGGCCGAGCTGTTTGACGCGGTGGCGCGGGCCAACACCATCCTGATCGATTTTTCACGCGACGTCTGGGGCTATGTTTCCCTTGGCTATTTCAAGCAGCGCCTGAAGGCGGGTGAAATCGGTTCCTCGACCATGCCACACAAGGTCAACCCGATTGACTTTGAAAACGCCGAGGGCAACCTGGGCCTGGCCAATGCGCTGCTGCGCCACCTGAGCGAGAAGCTGCCCATCAGCCGCTGGCAGCGCGACCTGACCGACAGCACCGTGCTGCGCAACATGGGCGTGGCGCTGGGCTACGCGGCGCTGGCCTACCAGTCGCTCATGATCGGCCTGAACAAGCTGGAGCTGAACGAGGAAGCGCTGGCCGACGACCTGGACGCGGCCTGGGAAGTGCTGGCCGAACCGATACAGACCGTGATGCGCCGCTTTGGCGTGCAGGGCGCGTATGAAAAGCTCAAGGAAGTCACGCGTGGCAAGACCGTGTGCGCCGAAGACCTGCACGGGCTGATCCGTTCGCTGGAGATTCCGCAGGCTGAAAAAGACCGTTTGCTGGCAATGACGCCTTCAAGCTACACCGGTAAGGCCGCCGAGCTGGCGAAGCGCGCCTGAATGGCCCTGAAATCCACCATCTTCAAGGCGGCCCTGCAGGTCGCCGACATCGACAACGCCTACTACGCCGACCATGCGCTCACGCTGGCCCGCCACCCCAGCGAGACCGACGAACGCATGATGATCCGCCTGGCAGCGCTGGCATTCAACGCCCACCAGTTGCAGACGGTATGCAACGGCGACGGCACGCTGGGTTTTGGCGCCGGCCTGTCCGACCCGGACGACCCTGACGTGTACCTGCGTGACTTCACGGGCCAGACGCGCCTGTGGATCGAAGTGGGACAGCCGGAAGACAAGCCCGTCATCAAGGCCTGCGGCAAGGCCGATCGGGTGATGGTGTACTGCTTCAACCATGCCGCCGAAATCTGGTGGCGCGGCATAGAGAACAAGCTCACGCGGCCGCAGAACCTGAGCGTGTTGCGCATTCCCACGCAGGCCTCGCAGGCGCTGGCCCGACTGGCCCAGCGCAGCATGCAGCTGCAAGCCACGCTGCAGGAAGGCGTGCTGATGCTGGGTGACGGCACCCACACCGTGGACATCGAGCCGGTGCGGCTGAAGTAAGCTCAGGCCGGCATGGGCCGCGCGCAGTTCCAGCACTGTTCAAAGCCGCCTTCCACCGTCTCCCCGCAGGCGCACATCCAGCGGCGCTGCGGCAGGTGCGCCAGCCCGTCCAGCAGTTCCCGCGCACGGGCCTCCTGCTCGTCATGGGTCACCCAGACCTCCGGCAGGCACTGGTCAGGTGGCAAGTCACCCGCCACGCTGCCGAGGTAGTAACGCTGCAGCGACGCATCGATGCCGGCTTCGCGCAGCATGTCCACCCAGAGCGTGGCAATGGCAATGTTGGGGGCGCGGGTCAGGCGCAGCATGCCGTCCTGTCAGGCCACCGGCGCCGGGCCGGCGTCTTCGGCCCGGCCCTCGACCGCCCGCTCCGAATAGCGGTTGAACCGCCAGGCTTCGCTTTGCAGGGTGATGCGCCGCCAGACCTGACGCTTGGCCGCCGGACTCATCTCAGGCCACAGCTGCACTTCTTCAAAGGTACGCCCGCAACCCTTGCAGTCAGCGTCGCCCTGGCTGGTGGAGCAAATGGCGATGCAGGGGGTGTCGGGCGTGGTGTCGTACCAGGCTTTCCAGGCTTCATAGGCCTTGGGCGGAAAGCCGCGCTCATCGGCCTCGTCCTCATGGTAGTAAATCATGAGCGCATACACCTCGGCCAGCGCGCGCAACGGCGCGGCCAGCGTCACGCCGTCAGGCGACGGGCTCTTGTCGCGCCAGTAGTTGATGGCGGCCTCAATGTCAGTGATGTGGATTCCGGCCATGGAGGGACGTTCAGGGGGAGGGGCATGATAGCGCGCACCGGTACCGCCGGTGCGCCAGCGCTGCCTGTAGGATAAATCCGCAAGTTGCGGCCTGTCTTTGCTTCATTTTTTATAGCAAACTATTTAACATTGATACCGATTTCAAAGCCATTTCGCTTGAGCGCTGCGGAAACTGCGTAGCAACAACCGCTTGCCTTTCGCCGCCCAGGCTGCTCTAATCCACCCCACGAAGGGGAGTAGCTCCCCACCATCGCCGCACAGGGAGGTGCCCCGGCATCGCAGCGATGGTGATCAGCAAGTCGTCATTACGAAGTACACCTTCCGGCTTGCTGGGCACAGATCTGCATAACTCCATGCCGAGCAAGACCTTCGATTGGAACCTGAGCCAGGTTTGGTCGAAGTACGCTTGTGATTCCCCCACACACAGCCTTGCCGACGCCTGCTCGGGTTGTTGATCGATAACAACTCGGAGTTTTCGCATGGAGTTTCTTTCCGCCCCGTGGTGGTCGGCCCTGTTGGCCATCATCCTCATCGACCTGGTGCTTGCCGGCGACAACGCGATCGTGATCGCGCTGGCTGCCCGCAACCTGCCAACGCACCTGCAGAAAAAGGCCATCGTCTGGGGTACCGTCGGTGCGATCGTTGTGCGCTCGGCGATGACCATCGGCGTTGTCTGGCTGCTCAAGATCCCGGGCCTGATGCTGGTGGGTGGCCTGGCGCTGCTGTGGATTGCCTACAAGCTGACGCTGAACGACGACGGCGGCGACGAGCACGGCGGCGCGGGTGCCACCACTTTCTGGGGCGCCATGAAGACCATCGTGATCGCTGACGCGGTCATGGGCATCGACAACGTGCTGGGCGTGGCCGGCGCTGCGCACGGCTCGTTCGATCTGGTGGTCATCGGCCTGCTGGTCAGCATTCCCATCGTGGTATTCGGCAGCACACTGGTGCTCAAGCTGGTGGAGCGCTTCCCGTCCATCATGTACATCGGCGCGGCCGTGCTGGCATTCACCGCCGGCAAGATGATCGTGAACGAAAAGCTGCTCGCACAGTTCTTCAAGGGCCCGGACACGGCGCACCTGCTCGCTTACTGGGGCGTCTGTGCGCTGGCCATCGTGGGCGTTCTGGCCGCAGGCTGGCTGCGTAACCGCCGCACGGCCGCCAACCAGGAAGGCCAGGCGGCCTGAGCCAACTGCAGCCATCAGCCTCACTGTTGCCCACCCCGCTTGCGAAGGAACCCTCATGGAAAAGATCATTGTGTATGTGGACGACGGCGCCCACGCGCAACAACAGCTGGCCCCCATGACGCGCAGCGGGCTCGGCGGCGCCCCGCGCACCCACTGGGTACTGGTGGCTTGCGCGCCGCGCATGACGCACCGCATCAGCAAATGGGTCAGCCACAGCGCACGTGAGAACTGGCGCGCCAAGTGGGCCGACAAGCTGTTTGCACAGATCGTCCCGGGCCTGCAGGCCTCGGGCGACCTTGTGACGGTAGTGCTGGCCAAGGGACCGCTGCCCGAATTGACGGACCAGCTCAAGGCCGAGCACGGCACGTCCCGCGTGCTGGACGCCCGGCGCCCCAAGTTCGGTCCCGAGCCATCGCCGCAGGCGGCCGACCCTGCCTCCACAAAGAACAGGCGCTGGGACTTGCCCGGCGCCGTGCTGGGCATGGGCGCCATGCTGTTGCTGGGCGTGGAATAAGCGCCCGTCATCAGGTACCCGGCCCGCGCCGGCCGCGGTGCTATGCTTTGCTGCCATGAAACTCATCATCAAATGGCTGCTCAGCGCCGCAGCGTTGCTATTGGTGGCGTACCTCTATTCCGGTGTCCAGGTCAACAGCTTCACGGCCGCGCTGGTGGCGGCGTTTGTGATCGGCCTGTTCAACATCGTCCTGCGCCCGGTGCTCGTGGTACTGACGCTGCCCGTCACGGTGGTCACGTTGGGCCTGTTCCTGTTTGTGATCAACGCCTTGATGTTCTGGGCCGCTGCCTACGTGCTGGACGGTTTTCAGGTCAACGGCTTCGTCGCAGCCTTGCTGGGCTCGCTGATCTACTCGGTGCTCGGCATCGTGATCGACTCAGCGCTCGAGAGCCTGTTCCCGCAGAAGTGACTCCACCTGCCGGGCGCGGGTGTCGATGATCGACGCCTCGATGTGGTCGCTGCCCAGCGTGCCGTCACGCGCCATCTTGCGCACCAACTCCTGGGCCGCCTTGAACCGGTCCATGGCAGCGGCGTAGTCCATCCAACCGACCTGCGCCTCGGCTTCCGCCCGGATGGCCCGTATGTTCTGACCCAGCGCGCCATGGGCTTGGGCCAGCAGTTGCCAGGCGCTTGCGTCACGCGGGTGCAGCGTCACCCAGGTCTGCAGGCGCTGCGCGGCATCAGCCGCCCGGCCTGTGCGCAAGGCCGCCTGCGCGGCGAGCAGCACGTCTGGACGACCCGCGTCACCGGCAGGCAGGAGGCTGGCAGCGCGCACCGCGTCGCCACCGGCCAGCGCGATCTCGGCCAGCAGCAGCCGTGCCAGACGGGCTGCCGCGGCTTCACCTTGAACCAAGGGGCGCAAGGCCAGCGCAAAGCGCTCAGCCTGCGCAGGCTCACGCAACTTCAGGCTGGCCAGTGCCGCGGCATACAGCGCTGCCGCCTGGCGCGCCGGGCTTTGCTGGGCAAGCGCCGCGGCCTGGGCCTCTGCGACACGGGTACGCAGCGCATCCACCGCGCCCTGGGACAGCACGCGCGCGCGCGCCGCCACCAGCGCATGCTCCAGCGAAGCAGCGGCGGGCGATACCGTGCGCCCGGCCAGCTGCTGGCGGGCCTGCATGTCGGCCATCCGTTCGGTGGTCATGGGGTGGCTGCGCAGGTAAGGAAATGCACCGTTGTCGTTCAGGCGTGAGGCTTGCTGCAGCTTGTCAAACATCGTCACGAAACCCAGCGGCTCAAAGCCGGCCTGCGTCATCACGCCGTAGCCGATGCGGTCTGCCTCGCGCTCCATGTCGCGCGAGAAATTGAGCTGGTTCTGGATCGCAAGCGCCTGGCCGCCCGCGACCACGGCGTTGGCCGCGTCGGGGTTCTTGCTGGCAGCGATCGCGCCCAGGATCATGGCGCCAACCAGCCAGGGCGTCTGGCGGTTTTGCTGCGTCATCAGGCGCGCGATATGACGCTGCGTGACGTGGCTGAGCTCATGCGCCAGCACCGAAGCCAGCTCGTCCCGGTTCGCCACGGCGCCTACCAGCCCCAGATGCAGCCCCAGATAGCCCCCCGGCAGCGCGAAGGCATTGATGCTGCGGTCCTTGCCGAGAAAGATCTCCCAGGCAAATCGCTGGTCCAGCTCGGCGCCGAGGTCCCCGCGCTGGCGGGCCGCAGCCAGCAAGGGTTGCCAGATATTCTGGACGTACTCAACCAGCACCGGATCGTCGATGTAGTCAGGGTCGCGGTACAGCTCGCGCGCAATGCGCTCACCCAGCTTGCGCTCGGCGCTGGAGGACATTTCGCTGCCGTCGCCCAGGGTGGGGAGTTGGGCGGAGACCGGCATCGTCGCCGCGCAAGCAGCGATCAACGTGGCGGCCAGCGCCTGCCGGATACGCCAGGGCCGTGCAAAACGGGTTTGTGTGGTGTGCACCATCAGAAAGAATCCAACGGCAGGAAACCAACCACCTGTGCCGTCGTAGCATCCACAAGCACGGTCCAGAATACCTTTCGGGCGGCCATCGGCATCCATAGCGTTGTGGCCGGTATCCGCCCCAGCTCCTTGAGCAATCCGTCGATTTCTGCGACGCGCTGCGGGAACCGGGCCTTCAGGTCGTGCAACGGCTTGGCGGCTTTCAACACCTCAGGTCGCGCGTCTTCATACGGCTGCCACAGGTCGGGACGCGCCCCCAGGGGCACGCCCCTTAGTGCCACCATGGTGGCGTCAAATTTTTCTACGTCGTTCCTGAAAGGGCGAACAGCGAGCAATGTCGGCCCGCCCAACGGCAGCGCATCGACACCCGGTGGCTCCTTGCCGAGCAGGTCCACGGGGACATCAACAACATGAACCACCCTGAAGCGGTCAATCTCGAAGACCAGGTGCGCTGGCCGGGCCAGCGATACCGTCCACAAGCCATACCCCAGGCCGGCCAGCTGGATCAGGCCCACCACCACCAGATCACGACGCAACTCCTTGAACGGCTTTTTTAAGTCGAAGATGGCCAGGGTGATGAGCGGCCCCAGGATCACGTCCACCGTCACCACGATCATGAAAAGCTCGCGCCCGCCCGATATCTCCCGATACGGGTAGGGGTACCAAAGCCCGAACACGAGCAGCGCCGCAAGTACGGCTACAGCGACGCTGATTCCCAAGTGAATCCCTGCGGCACGCAGGCGACTTTTCCAGTTGAGCATGGTCGTATGATCTCCCATCGAGATGAACAATCTGTAAACGGTTTTTAACAGCCCTTCCCATGAGCTCTCTCACGCATTTTGACGCGCAGGGCCAAGCCCATATGGTGGATGTGGCAGCCAAGCCGGCTACCCATCGCATCGCCGTGGCAACGGGCCGCATTGAAATGCAGGCTGCAACGCTCGCACTGATTGAAAGCGGCACCGCCAAAAAGGGGGATGTCATCGGCATTGCCCGAATCGCAGCCATCCAGGGCGCCAAGAAGACCAGCGAGCTCGTCCCCTTGTGCCATCCGCTGGCGCTCACACGCGTTGCCGTCGAGTTTGAATTCCTGCCCGAAGGACCCGCCGTCGGCTGCACGGCCCGGGTGGAAACCGTAGGCCCCACCGGCGTGGAGATGGAGGCGCTGGCCGCGGTTCAGGTGGGCCTTCTGACCATCTATGACATGTGCAAGGCGGTGGACCGGGGGATGACCATCAACGCCGTGCGCCTGCTTGAAAAGCACGGCGGCAAATCAGGCAGCTTCAAGGCAGCGTAACGCCAGGTGGTCGGGCAACATGGCCGCGCCACTGGGCATAGTCATCGGGAAACGCAGCGCGAAAGCGGGCCAGATGCAGCAGGGCTTCGTCATCGCGGCCCAGCAGCGTAAGACTTTCGACCAGCAGCCTGATGACACGCGGCTCCGGCGAGTAGTGCAGCATTGCCTCGGCCAGCTGCGCCACCGATGCCGCGTTGTCGCGCGTGAGCCGCACAGTGGTCAGTTGTGCGAACTGAACCTGGTCGTGAAACAGCCAGGAGTTGCGCGCATGCGCCAGCGGATCTGACTGGTAGGCCGGGCTGCGCGCCTCGACCGGCAGATAGATCTGGCTGATGCGCCAGTAATCCCAGCTGGCGAACAGCGTGACGCACAGCAGCGCCAGCGCGGCCAGGCCCGCGCGGACGTTGGGTGAACGCATCTGCCAGGCCCCCGGCTCCATGTCGGGCGGCATGCACAGGATGGCCACGCTCGCCGTCACCGCCAGACAGAAAGGGCCGTACCACAAGGGGTATTCCACCAGGCTGTGCAGCGCAATGGCCGCCAGCACCAGCCATGCCATCTGGCGGTAGGGATGCGCCTCGCGCCATGGCGCGCCAATTGCGACGAGGCCGACCAACCCCAGCATGATCAGCGCTGCGGCGGGCAGGCCCAGCTCCACGGCAAGATGCAGGGGCAGCAGATGCGCATTGTCCAGAATGTCGCAAAAGCGCTGACCTGGATACAGCGTGACATAGTGCGCATAGTCCAGCTCACCCCATCCCCAGCCCAACCATGGCTTTTGCATCGCCAGTTGGACCACGTTCGACCAGAGAATCGTGCGACTGCCGCACCCAGGGGCAGCGGCAATACGCTCGAAAACCGTCGGCGCCTCCAGCCCCTGCCAGTGCACGAGCAGAACTGGCAGGCTGGCAGCCGCCGCCACGTAGCCCACGATGCATGTCAACAGCAAAAGAACAATGCTGCGACGGCGCCATGACGGCCAGACAAGTGGCGCCAGGCAGAGCAGCACCAGCCCCAGCGCGCCGGTACGCGAGGCGGACGCGGCATTGCCCGCCACCAGGATCAGCGCCACGGGCAGCAGGTAGCGTGGGCGCGCACCCAGACGCACGCCCACCGCAAGGGCAATCACGCCCAGGAGGGTCAAGGTGGCGAACTGGTTGCGCTGGCGCAGCGCCCCATAGGCATATCCCGTGGTGGAGGCCGGAACCCAAGGCGCAAAAAGCTGCGACAGGCCAAAGTACTGGAGCAGCGCCATGACCGTGCCGAGCAGTGCGGCGCTGGCCCACGCAGATGCAATGGTCGCGGGCATTTCGGCGCGCAGGCCTGGCATTGCCGACAACAACAACCCCAGCAGTGCGCAGGCGCCCAGCGTCACCAGCCAGGGTTCGACCGACGGCGAAGGTCCGGAGGCAAAGGGGTAAACCCAAGGCAGGACCAGCAATGCCCACGCAAGGCCCCTGACAGCCGGCTTCATGCCCGCGATGCCCGGTGCATGGGCGCCCATTTGGGTGATCTAAGATAGCGCATGGCTTTTATCGACGACCGCCTGCTCGATGTGGACAAGCACGGCTCGCTTCGCGTGCCAGCTGTCCTGTGGGTCGGGCTAGCAATTCTTTGCCGATACTGGATCCTGGTCGTGGTGGTCTTTGCAACAGCCAGGAGGTCCCCCGACGTGGTGCGGGTTCTGGGCGATGGGTTCTCATGGTATTTCCTGCTGTTGGAGATACCCGCCATACTGGTACTGCTGGCCGCCGCCCGCCGCCTGCCCGAAGCCGGGCAGCCATGGCGCTGGCTTTGGCGCAACGCCCGCGTGCTGATCGCCTGCGCCGTGCTCGCGCACCTGGGCGCCACAGCGTGGCTGTTTTGGACGGCGGATGTTTGGCGGCGGTGGCCCGAGCTGTTCCTGGCAAGCTGCAACCTCTTTGACCTTGCAGTCCTGACCAGCGTACTGCGCGATGATTATTATCGCCGTCTGTTTGCGGACTTCCCAGCAAGACCCCCCGTGGAAACACCCCCATGATCCGCATTTTCATCGGCTTTGACGAGCGCGAAACCGTCGCCTGGCATGTGCTGACCCACAGCATTCTGGCGCGTGCCAGCCAGCCCGTCAGCTTTGTTCCGCTGGCCCTGAACAATCTGGGCAAGCTGATGTGGCGCGAGAAGAACCCGCTGCAGTCCACCGATTTTTCCTTTTCGCGCTTTCTCACGCCCTACCTGAGCGGCTATGAAGGCTGGTCGCTGTTCATGGACTGCGACATGCTGGTGCTGGACGACATCGCCAGGCTCTGGGCATTGCGTGATGACCGCTATGCCGTGATGTGCGTCAAGCACGACCACCAGCCCGCCGAGACAGTGAAGTTCCTGGGCGCGCCGCAGACCCCCTACGCCAAGAAAAACTGGTCGAGCGTCATGCTGTTCAACAACGCGAGGTGCCGCGCGTTGACACCGGATTACGTAAACACGGCCAGCGGGCTGGAACTGCACCAGTTCAAGTGGCTTGCAGATGATTCACTAATCGGTGAAATACCGAGGCAATGGAATCATTTGGTGGGCTACAGCACACCGGATGCAAATGCCGCCAATGTGCATTTCACGCTAGGTGGTCCATACTTTCGCGACTACGCAGATTGCGAATTTGCGCCCGACTGGATCAATGAAAAGCAGGACATGTTACGGGTGGATCAACGAAAGTAGTCGCTGTTGCGCACCGCGATTGCCGCAGCCACTAGCGGGTCATAAATTTGGATTGCCACCGCCTGAGGATGGGGTGGTTGCGGCCTTGTCTTCCTTCGACTTCGTCAGACTGACCACCAACGCTTCAGTCGCCAAATCCACGAACTCTTTGGTATACCCGCGCTCGGCCAGTTCCCATCTGAAAGCGTTGACCAGCCTCGCCTTGGAAAACCAGCCAAGCTTGTGTTCCCGCTGATATTCAACCGCCCTCGCGCAAGTTTCTTCCATGATACGGGTCAGTCTGTTGACTGATGGCCGCTTGTCAGACTGCGTATCAATAGATGGCGGATATCGCTTGGAAAGACTTAATGCAAGGCCAGCAGCGAAGGCTGAAACCCGGGAACCGCGAGAAAAGCTGAACATGTACGGCGATAGTCGAGAAGGGGCGGCTAAGCCCCTTCGATTCAAAACGTCTTAAGCGCCTCGGCAAGATGCCGGGGCATACTTCGAGTTGGAAGTGTTACACGTCCAGTTCACGGTTGATCCGGTCCAACTAGGAGCTAGAGAGACTTGGAAGCCGGTGCTACCGGCGCCCAACGCGGCCGTCGCGCTCACCTCAATGAGTCCCACACTAGACACCGTTCCGCCGGCAACAAATTTGGACGTGTTGATTGTGATGCCGCCGATGCTTGCACAGCTATTTTGTTGCTGGCACAACTCCGTGACAGCTGTGCGCGCGGATGACGCCGCGAGCATCAACTCCGAAACGCGCGCCCGAACGGTGTAGTCTTGGTAAGCGGGCAGTGCAACAGCCGCCAAAATGCCGATGATTGCGACAACAATCATTAATTCGATCAGGGTGAAGCCCCTCTGCAAACTTTTCATTACGTACTCCTAGGAAACGGCCTATTGCCGCGCCCATACAGAAGCAAATTTTAAGCCGGCCAAAATAGGCGTCTTATCGCTAGGATGCAATACATCAACGCCTCATCATGCGACAAATTTGTCAAGGGCCACTGGGGTTGACAAATTTTGCCCGCATCCAATCTCCCGCTCCGTCGATAACAGAACTCCAATCGCCTGAGGCAGCTTGGCGCAAAACGGATACGTCCGGGTACCACGGCATCATTCGATAGAAAAGTCCATACCTCCACTCCGGTATTTTCGGTGCCAGCACGCATACAGGTTTGCCCAGCGCTCCTGCATAATGAACGGTCGTGTTGCACGCCGTGACAACTCCATCGAGTGCGCAGATCAATGCAGAAAACTCATCTAGATCGGCGATGGCTTCCGGCCAATGACTGATTGCAAGATTTTGATTTCTTGCGGCGTCTATTTCTTCATCAACTCTTCCGTACTGCAGATTGATCCATGTTGCTGACATATTGTTCAGCAGCGGAGCAAGCTTCGGCAGATCTAGGCTACGCACCGGCGCCCTTGTCAGCGGCGTGCCGCCCTTCCAAGTAATGCCTATGTAAGGCGCCGCCCCAACGCGTGCCAGTTCGGTTCGCCAGTATTCTGTGCGCGCCGGGTCGGCCTTAAGGTATGAATTTGCAGGAAAACTGTGTCGAGTCTGCCGGAAGTAACGGGGAAGATCGGCAAGAGGTACGTAGCAATCCGCGCCGCTCAGTTCGGTTAGCCAATCCAACTCTCGATTCTGCTTCGTCGAAATGACTTCGCAATCTGGAAAAGATCGCGCCAACGTTGGGGCTACCCGATACATGGCCTCAACAAAAACTTTCTTCGGTTTCAGCGCCAACAAGTCTGGAAGGCAAGAGGCGAACATGATCTGATCACCGAGCCCTTGCTCGGCCAGAACAACTATCGCCCGCCCATTCAAGGCCTCTCCCTTCCACTCAGGAATCGGTAGTACGCGAAAATGCTTCGTATTGCTAAGACCTCTGAACCGATAGTCTTCCCAGCCTTGAGAATACTCTTCATGAAGTAGGTGTTTTTGTGATCGCTGCATCCGCAGGCCGGGATCATTGGGGCTGCTCTCAAGCAGCCTGTCGATTATCTTGCCCGCCTTGTCAAATTGTCCCTGGAAGCTCAGGCACAGACTCAAACTGGCCGCAGCAGGATGGTTCTCTTCGCCATAAATTGCAATGAGCCTTTGATGCACCTCCAATGCAGCCGTGTAGTCACACGCCATCACCAGCGCGCCTGCGAGCTTCTGCAAAATGACACCGGAATCCGGCTCGGACTTATCCAAAGCTGTCTGGAACGCAGCAGCCGCTTCCGAATAGCGCTGCTGGGCCTGAAGTGACTCTCCTAGTGCCACCATTACCTCAGCGCTGTCGCCCGCCACACCGATCGCCCTTCGAAGGTATTGCTCCCCTTCTGCTGGTCGTTGCGCCGCGTTACAGGCCTGCCCGAGCCCGATCAGCAACTCAACACTCTCAGGGCTGCCTAACAGCGCCGCCTCGAGGAGATTGATAGCGCCACCGATGTCGCCTTGAGACGAGCTCAGTTGGGCAACGAAGACCGCCAAGCGCGGCTCATCGGGCCATTTCACGAGAAGGTTTTCAGCAGCCATTGCTGCCTCATCAAAAAGCCCCTCTTTGTGCTGATGCAGTACGTCACGCCACTCCCGCTCCCACGCCTGCTCCGAACCGGAAGACATCGAGACCCCCGAATGTCTCAGCTTACTCTGTGTACTGAGATCTTCCGCGTCAAGCAAGGCCAGGTTTTGCTTGGCGTTCTCGAACTGCGCATCCAGCGCCACCGCTTTAAAAAAGCATTGCCTGGCCTCCGACGGCTCGGACTTGGCAACCAAAACAATCCCCAAGTTATTCCAGCAAGTTTTATCATTTGGAGAGTGGCCCAAGGCAGTTCTAAGCGCCGTTTCCGCCATCGCGAAGTTCTTCAACCTTAAGTGACAAAGCCCCAGTTGCGATAGATATCTTCCTTGAAACGGTCGTGCCGAGTCCGCAAACTGAGCATGTCGGACGGCAGCTTCTAGATCGCCTTGCTCCAGTTTGATCAGCGATAGACCGTAATGTGCTTCCGGAAAACCTGGCATTTCTGCCAAAACTTCTAGATACAGTGCTTCTGCCGTCGCGTCGTCTATGCGTCGGTAAGCAATTTCTGCTTTCAAGCAAGCGCCAATTGCGTGCCTGTCGGCCAAGTGCTCTGGCAAGTACGCTATGGCACCTTCAGCTTCCTCTAAATGATTTTCTTGAATTAGCTGTCGTATATCCGCTTCTAATCGGGGGCCGGTCCTTCCGCCCTTTAATCGGAGTATTAAATTTCGGAGCATTTAAAACTTCAACGGCCAAGCTCGTTACCGCTTGACTCTACTTGATACAAACCGACCTCACCTGCTTCAAGTCCGTCAGCCCCATCATGATCTTTTCCATGCCGTCCATCTTGAGGGTGCGCATGCCTCCACCCACGGCGCAGACGAACAGTTCGGCCACCCGGGCCCGCTCCTGGATCAGCTTTTTCACGTCGTCATCTGCGATCAGCAGTTCGTGCAGGCCCACGCGCCCCTTGTAGCCCGACTTGCCGCATTTGTCGCACCCCACGGGTCTGTAGAACTTGAGCTTGCCGTTGTCGCCGTAAGTCTTGACCCAGGATTCGTACAGCTTCTTGGCCTCGCCGGCATAGTCGGCTTTCCAGGCGGCTGTGTGCCGCAGATCCTCGGCATACTCGGCGACGAAGGTCTTGATTTCCTCGCCGTCGGGCGTGTAGTCCTGCTTGCAGTCGCACAGCCGTTTGGCCAGGCGCTGCGCCAGGATGCCCAGCAACGCGTCCGCGAAGTTGAACGGGTCCATGCCCATATCAAGCAGGCGAGTGATGGATTCCGGCGCGGAATTGGTGTGCAGGGTCGAGAACACCAGGTGACCGGTAAGCGACGCTTCCACGCCCATGGACACGGTTTCCTTGTCGCGCGACTCACCCACCATGATGATGTCCGGGTCGGCCCGCAGGAAGGCGCGCATGACCAACGCGAAGTCGATACCAGCCTTCTTGTTGACCTGCACCTGGCGCAAGCCCTTCTGCGTGATTTCCACCGGGTCCTCGGCCGTCCAGATCTTGGTGTCGGGCGTGTTGAGGAACTTGAGGATGGAGTGCAGCGTCGTGGTTTTGCCCGAGCCTGTCGGGCCGCATACATAGAACAGGCCATAGGGCTTGCTCACGGTCTTTTCCACACGGTCCCGGTTGTGTGGCGTCAGGCCCAGCTTTTCCAGCGGGATAGGCTCGCCCGCAGCCAGGATACGCATGACGATGTCTTCGACGCCGCCCGCCGACGGGATGGTGGCCACGCGCAGCTCGATGTCCAGCGGACCGAATTTCTTGAACTTGATCTTGCCGTCCTGCGGCTTGCGCTTCTCGGAAATATCGAGGTCGCACATGATCTTCAGGCGCGTGACCAAGGCCTGGCGGAAATGCGACGGCACCTCTATGTAAGGCTGCAGGCTGCCGTCAATGCGCAGGCGGATGCCAGTCTTGGCCTTGCCAGGCAGCGGCTCGATGTGGATGTCCGATGCCTTGAGGTTGTAGGCATCGATGATGACCTTGTTCACGAACTTCACCAGTTCGTTGTCAGCCGCGGCGGACTCCAGCGATGAATCATCGCCGCCTTCATCGTCAATTGGGGCGCTCAGGTCAGCCAGCAATTCGTCGATCGTGCCGCCTTCGGCCCCGGCGCCGTAGAGCTGGCTGAGTGTCTCTTCAAATTCGGTTTGCGTCGTTACCTTGTACGCAAACTTCGACTGGCGGGGGAACACCTGCGGCACGATACGCGAACCACGCACGGCCTCCGGGTCCACGCACATCACCACCAGGCCTTCGGGCGACTCCTCCAGCGGAATCCAGCCCTGCTCCACCAGGAAGTCGCGCTTGAGCGGGCCGTGCAGCATCTCCGAACGGATGCGTCCGCTGTTGAACGGCTCGTAGGGCACGCCAAAGAATTTCGCCAGCGACGGCCCGATCTGCGCCGGACGGATCTGGAATTGCGCCATGAGCATGTGCTCGACCGGCTTGGCCTCTTCGCGCGCACTCTGGATGCACTGCTGCAGTTCGTCGGCCGTCAGCACACCGTCGGTCACCAGGCCGTCGTACTTGGTGGCCTTGCGCCGCGAGCCTTCCTCGGCCTTCTGCATGCGCTGGCGGATGGCGGTGGCCAGCGTCTTGCACAGCTGCGCCGCGCCCTCCACTTCCAGTTCGCCAAACGGCTGGTCGCTCTTGTTGTTGATGACCTGCAGCACGCCATGCAGCGCCTCGCCATCCAGAATGGGCACCACCAGCATCTGTTTCGTGCGGTAGCCCGAGCGCTTGTCCACTTCCTTGAGGAAGCTCAGCGTGGGATGAACGCGCTTGAGCGCGTCGTCGTCATAGACGTCGGCGATGTTCACGGGCTGCTTGGAGAACGCCACGTAACCCGCGATGCTCTGGGCGCTGATGGGCAGCTTGAGGTCGCGGCTGGTGTTCAGCCCCGTCTTGATCTTGGAGACGATGGCCGTGCGGTCGTCATTCACCGCGTACAGCGTCAGCCGGTCCGCGTTCAGCAGCTTGCAGATGTCCTGGCTGACCTCCAGCATGATCTGGTCCACGTTTTCGGTTTCGTGGATGCGGGTGGTGACATGCTGCAGCTGCCTGAAAAACAGGGCCTCGAAAGATACGCCGCGCTTGTCCGGCGGCAGCATCTGCGAGTCATAGAAAGCCTGTTCGGAGTCTTTCTCGCCAGCGGGCTTGAGGACCGCGCTCATAGGTCAAACTCCTGCCCCGCGCGCAGCCACCGGATGTCGTGCGTGACGTTCGGGCCAAACGGCTGTGTCTGGTCAAACCTCTGGATCTCGGCCATGATCAGCTCGGTCTCGGCCGGCTTGGTGTGGGTGATGTAGATGGGGAACGACTTGCCCTTGTCGATGCAGTCCAGCTCCTCGGCCAGCGCCAGCGGAGACAGGTGCAGGCTGCGCCGCGCCAGCTCCTTTTCGCGGTTGCTGAAGGCAGTTTCAATGATGAGCGCGGCCACGTTCATCTGGTTGATGCGGCGCCAGAACGCCGGGTTGCGCTCGGTATCCCCCGTGAAGATCCAGCACCCGCGCCCCGCCGTCACCGCATAGCCCACCGCAGGCACGGTGTGTACCGCCGGCAGGACTTCGATGCGCTTGCCGGTGAAGTCCAGCGTCTGCCCGACCTGGATTTCATGAAAAGTGATGAAGGGCGCCTGGGGTGTGGGGATGCGGCTGAAATCCGGCCAGATCACATTGTTGAAGATGTGTGACTTCAACGCGGCGATGGTGCCCGCAAGCGCATGGATCTTGACAGGCGCGGTGCGCTGCGAGGCAATGGCATCAATCATCAGCGGCAGCGCGGCCACGTGGTCCAGGTGCGAATGGGTCAGCAACACATGGTTGATGCCGCGCATTTCTTCCAGTGCCAGATCACCCACACCCGTGCCGGCGTCGATGAGGACGTCATCGTCAATCAGGAAAGACGTGGTCCGGCAGTCCTTGGCAATCGCACCGGAGCAGCCCAACACCCTGACCTTCATCCTGGCACCTCACTTGGTCTCAAAGTTCGTCGCACCGTCCCACTCGGGATCAAAGGGCAACAACCTCATTGAGGCTACACGTTCTGCGTACAGCTCGTAAAGGTATTTTTTGGCGTTCATGCGCTGCAGGTTCAGCAGATGCACGTCGGCCTGGTCCCAGTCCTGGGACCGGTAGGCCTTGAGCAGCGCGCCCCAGACCTTGAGTTCGTCCGCATGAGGCTTCTCCAGGCGGTCGGCCGGCGCCATGGGCCAGAAGATGGAAACTGCCTGCTCCTTGCCCTTTACACGGACCTTGTCCAGCTCCTGCCAGGCAAAATCAGGGGCCAGCTTGCGGGTGGATTCGCTCACCACGATGTCCACGCCATAAGCCTTGGAAAGCCCCTCCAGGCGGGAACCGAGGTTCACGGAATCGCCGATCACGGTGTAGCTGCGCCGGATGTCCGAGCCCATATCGCCCACGCACATGGTGCCGGTGTTCAGGCCGATGCCAATGCCGATTTCGGGCAAGCCTTTGGCGCGATGCTCTTCATTGACCTTGCGGATGGCGTTGGCCATTTCCATGGCGGTCTTGGTGGCCAGATGGGCATGGTTGGGCGTGTCCACCGGCGCCCCCCAGAAAGCCATGACGCAGTCACCCATGTACTTGTCGATGGTGCCGCGGTTGGCCCGGATCAGGTCAGTCAAGCGGCTGAACACGCCGTTGAGCAGCTCCTGCAGTTGGGTGGGTTCCATCTTCTCGGACATCTTGGTGAAGCCGCGCATGTCGCAGAACATCACCGTCAGTTCCTTGCTGGTGGCCTTCATGCTGTAGCTGTCGGGATCCTTGACCATTTCGTCCACCAACTCGGGCGGGACATAGGTGCCGAACAGGTTGGCCAGTTCGCGCTTGGAACGGCTTTCCACAAAGTAGCCGTAGCTCATGTTCAACGCAAACGCCGTCAGCGCCATGACCAGCGCCGACGCGAGCGGCAGCACCAGGCCGGAGCCCAGATAGAGCCAGAAATTGAGCGCCACCAGAGCGCCGATGACGGCCACGCTGGCCGCCACGGCGCGGGGGGCGGACAGCAGTGGCAGCGTGAAGGCCAGCGTAATACCCGCCAGCAGCAGCACAACGACCTCAAAACCCACTGCATAGTCCGGCTTCACAAAGGTCTTGCCATCCAGCAGGCCCGAAATCACGTTGGCATGCGTCTCCACGCCAGGATAGGTTTCGCCCACCGGTGTGACGCGAAGGTCCAGCAGGCCGGGAGCCGTCGTCCCCAGCAAAACGATCTTGTCCTTGAGCGCACCCGCCGGGATGCGCTTGGCCAGCAGATCAGCTGCGGAGATGTACTTGAACGAGCCCCCATTCACCCCGCCCGGCCCACGGAACGGGACCAGTGTGGCAACACGGTCATCCACCGGTACCGCCAGTGTCTTGCCACCCTGCTTGAGCAGGATGCTCTCCAGGCCCTGGTAGCTCCGGTTGATGAACCGCTCCTGCGGGAAGCCCGGCGCCACTGAAGGCAGCCCCACCAGCATGCGGAACATCGCCATGGACAGCGACTCGTAGTACTGGCCCTTGTATTCGGCAATCAGGGGGATGGAACGGACAACACCGTCACCTTCCGTGATTGAATTGAAAAAACCCGCCATGGGTGCGGCCTTGGCAATCTGGTCAATGTTGGAGCCGTAGCCATTCCAGCTGGTGAATTTGATCGGACGGCCCTGCAGGCCGTCTTTTTCCATCACGGGCGCGGGCAGGGCGCCAGAGGTGCGCCCGTCGCGGTCGCTGGTGAAGTAGTAGCCCAGCACCACGGCCTTTTTCTCCAGCGAACGGGCAAACGCGGCGTCATAGTCCAGCACGCCCTGCAGCTGGTTCAACCGTTCGGCAAATCCCGCCTGGTCCTTGAGTTCGCTCTGCGCGAGCTGGCGCAACCGCTTGAGGCCCGAGCTTTCGTCGGCCTCGGCAAACACCACGTCAAAGCCCAGCAAGGTGATCTTCTGGCGCTCAAACAGGTCATCCACCAGCTCAGCCAGCTTGTTGCGCCCCCACGGCCAGCGGCCTACTTCGGCCAGGCTTTTTTCGTCAATATCGACAATGACGATGCGCTCATCCAGCGTTTTGGGCATGGTGGCTCGCAGGCGCGCGTCATAAATGATGTCATCCAGTCGCTGGAGCACACCGATTTTCATCACGCCGCTGGCGTGCAGCAGCGCAAATACCAGCGGTATCAGGGTGACCGCGATCCGGGACCAGTGCTTGGAAAGTGATCCCATGGCCCCGCCGCGGCCCGTCAGGCCTGAACGAACTGCATCTGGGTGCCCGCCAGCTCCAACAGATCACCGTTCTTGAGCAGGACGGGCTCGCCCCCGATGGGTGCACCGTTCAGCGTCGGCTTGTTGGCGCCCTCGACGTGGGCGACCACAAAACCGTTTTGCCGCTTGGTAATGGCGGCAACGGCCACGCCCGGCTTGCCGATGGTCGTGACCACCTTGACCAGTGGCACCTCGCGCCCCGCCGCGGCGCCCGAAAGCACCTTGATGCTGCCATTGGGCCCGGCGCCTTCAGCCACGGGCGCCGTTGCGGCCGACGCCGCGGGGCTGGCAGCCGGTGGCGGCACGGCCAGGCCGGCGCCGCCGGCCTTGATCACCATGGTCTTTTCGAAGCCCGCGCTGGCCGCTTCGTTGATGTACTTGATCTTGTACTTGCCGATTTCAACGGTGTCGTTGTTCTGCAGCAGCTGCTTCTTCACGGCCTTGCCGTTGACATAGGTGCCGTTGGTGCTGTTCAGGTCTTCCAGGTAGACCTCGTTGCCGGTCATCTGCAATACGGCATGTTCACCGCTCACAGCGAGGTTATCAATCACGATGTCGTTGTATGGCCGCCGACCCAGCGTCGTACGGTCCTTGGTCAACTGCACTTCCTTGATGACAACACCGTCGATCGAAACGATCATTTTCGGCATGGTCGACTCCTGTTTTTAAACCTGTTTCGGGAAAACTAATGCGAAAGACTATTTTCCCAGCAATCTGGAAATCAAGCCGCGCTTTTTCACGCCGCTTTGCGCCTGCGCCAACAGGACCGAGATATTGTCCCGCCCTCCGTTGGCATTGGCCGCGTCAATGAGTTGCACGACCTTTTGCTCCAGTGGCACGTCCGTCGCCAGCAACTGCGCAATATTGTCGTTGTCCACCATGTCCGACAGCCCATCGGAACACATCAGGTACACATCACCCGGCTCCACCCGGTGCTCATTGACCTCCAGCAGCACGGCGTCTTCCACGCCAAGCGCACGGGTCACCAGGTTCTTGTTGGTGGAAGTCGCCGCCTGTTCAGGTGTGATCAACCCGGCATCCATCTGCTCTTGCAGCAGCGAATGATCCTTCGTGATCTGTACGAACTCACCGTCGCGCAGCCGGTAGCACCGTGAATCGCCGATATGGCCCAGCATGAGCCGCGTGTCCTGGAAGACGCCCAGCACCAGCGTTGTGCCCATGCCGCTGTACTGCGGGTTGGAATTGGCGGCGTTGAAGATGGAGCGGTTGGCGTTGTCAACGCAGATCTCCATGGCGCGCCGGACTTCCTTGGCGTTGGCATGCCGGCCGGCCTGCGACAGCCAGCGCCCCAACTCGGATTTGATGAACGCGGTGGCCATGCCGCTGGCGATTTCGCCCGCGTTGTAGCCCCCCATGCCATCAGCCAGGATGCCCAATCGCGTGGGCTCGTCAATGGTGACGGAATCCTCGTTGTTCTCGCGCGCGAGTCCAGGATCGGTTCGTAGGCAAAACTCGTAGTTCATAGATGCTGGACTCAGGTCGGCTTGTCGGTCTTGTTGCCCGAATCCGCAATGGCGTCCCCCGCCCCAGATCTGCTGATCACGGCTGTTTTGGCGAAGGGGTCGGTGTCGCTGATGGCGTCCATTTTCTGGGTGGCATCATAGCCGGGCTGCGCCGCGTCAGGAACAGCGGCCGTGACGACGGTCTTGTCAAACCCCGTCTGGTCCGATGGCGACAGCACCACAGTCTTCTCGGCGCCCGTATCCGGCGGCGCGGGTTCGTCCGCGCGGAACGCCACGGTCTTTTCGTCGGCCGGCGTGGCGGAGTGGGCCACGGTGGCGGCAACCGGCGCACCGGGGGCCGCAGCCGGCACCCCGCCTGACGTCAACGCACGAAGGTCGGCCGCAAACTGGTCACCGTCCTGGTAGCGGTTTTCGCTGCGCTTGGCCAGTGAGAGCGCCACGATCTGGGCCAGCCGCTCGGGAATGTCCTTGCGGATGATGCGGATGTCCGGCGCTTCCTCGTTGGCGATCTTGTACATCAGCTCAGCCATGGAGTCACCCCGGAAAGGCAGCACACCGGCGAGCATCTGGAACAGCATCACCCCCAGGGAATACAGGTCGGAGCGGCCATCCACCTTCTTGCCGGCAATCTGCTCGGGGGACATGAAGCTGGGCGTGCCCAGCACAAGACCGGTCTTGGTCTTGCTGGAGTCGGTGATGCGCGCGATGCCGAAGTCCGTGACCTTGACCGTATCGCTTTCCAGCTCATACATGATGTTGGCCGGCTTGATGTCGCGGTGCACCACGTTCTGGCGGTGGGCATACGCCAGCGCCTCGGCCACGCGCGCCACGATCGACAGCACCTTGGGCACGGGCAGCAGGTTGCCGTCCTTGCAGAAATCCACCAGGTCCTTGCCCTTGAGGAACTCCATGGCGATGTAGGCCAGGTCGTGCTCTTCGCCGGCGTCAAAGATGGTCACGATGTTCTGGTGCTGCAGGCGCCCTGCGGTTTCAGCCTCGCGGAAGAAGCGCTCACGTGCATCGGTGAGCTCCTCGCCTTCGAACTCCTGGCTCAGCGCCATGGTCTTGATGGCCACCACGCGCCCGATCTTCGGGTCCTTGCCCAGGTAAACCACGCCCATGGCGCCCTTGCCCAGCTCCTTTTCGACCTGGTAGCGGCCCAGCATCGGCTTTTCGACGGCGCCTCCGTCCAGCAGCATCGTGCCGCCGGGGTGCGCGCCACCTCCGCCCAGGATGACGGTTTCCGACAGGTTCTTGGCGCGGTTGAGCTTGGACTGCAGGTCCTTGTAGCCCTTGTTCCAGCCGGCCATGTGCTCGTACACGGCCTGCGCCTTGTTGAACTGGCGCTTACGCTCGAAGTCCAGCGCCAGGTTGTACAGGTTGTCCATGACCGCATCGCTCATCGGCACGCGGCGGAACCGATCAAAGGCCATGTCCAGCTGGCCCTGGCCCTGCAGCGCCAGGCCCATCATGCGGTTGGTCTCGGCCGACTCCTCGTCGGACTTCAGCTTGCCGGCCTCGGTCATCAGGAACCGCTTCGTCGTCAGCGCCAGGTGGCCGATGACCAGCAGGGTCGCCGGGAACACCAGCTTGAGCCACATGGAAGCGCCCGACAGCAGACCGAACTCCGCCACCATCAGCACGACAAACAGACCCAGCGTGACCGCCGCCGCCTTGCCTGCGGACAGCCGGGGCAAAGCCGCCACCAGGTAGGCCGCCACCAGCAGGAAAACCCCAAAAGCGGCCCAGCCGCCCCAGGCTGGCTGCACGATGAAGTGTTCGCCGAGGATGCTGGAGGTGATGTGCGCAATCATTTCCGCAGGCGAAAGGCCTGCATAGCCTGGCGTGGGAAATTGCACGCCCACGCCGGCAGCAGTCGCGCCGATCAGGACAATTTTGTCGGCGTACTTGGTGGCCGGGATCTTGCCGCTGATCACGTCATAAAACGAGTCGACCGCAAACGCCGGCTTGCCGTCGCGGCCCTTGTAGAACTGGGGCAGCATGCGCGCGTATTCGTCCGTCTTCACCCGCAGCTTGCCGATCTGCACAGAGTCGCCTGGATTGAGCTTCACGTCCGACGGGCCCAGGTTCAGGCTGTGGGCGGCCGCCAACAACGCCATGGACGGCACGGCCTTGCCGAAATAGTTGACCAGCATGGGCTCTTCGCGCACGGCGCCGTCCACGTCGTTGATCTGGTTGAGGTGCGCAATACCGGCCGCCGCGGTGCCAATCTGCTCGATGGGTTGCTGGCCCTTGACCGCGGGCACCGAGAAGCCGCCGTTCTCGTCCACGGCGCTTTTGAGTGCATAGGGCGGCAGGGGTTTGTCCGGCTTGCCCTGAGGCTCGCCCAGTACGAACACGGAAGGGATCAGCACGTTGCCAGCCTTGGTCATGCTGGCCGCCAGCTTGGCGTCGGTGTCCAGTGCCTGTTCAGCCTCCGCAATGACCTTGCCCAGCTGCTCGCCCACGCCGCCGCTGCCGGCCTCGCCGCCGGGGCCCAGGGCTTCTTTCATCTTGCGGATGAACACCAGGCCGCGGTCGGTTTGCGGCTCGAAAAAGAATGCGGTGTGGACGATGGTTTTGGCCTTGGCAGCCGCCAGCTGGTCGATCAGCTGGGCATGAACGTCGCGCGGCCAGGGCCAGCGGCCGATGTTGGCAATGCTCTGGTCGTCAATGGCAATGACCGCCACGCGGTCGGATGGCTGGCGCGCGCTGGCCGTGCTCGCAAAGTCGTAGAAGCGCCGCTCCATCGTGCCGATGAAGTCCGTGGCCTGGTGCAGGATGACAACCGCCACCACCACCAGAACGCCCACAAACCAGTCGGTACGCCAGAACTGACTGCGTTTTGCCGATGAAGATGTGCTCACTTCCCGCCCCTTGTCCAGTTCGCAGACCAAGCCGTTGTTCTTGGCGGTCATCTTGATGCGCCCGGGCGCAAAGGCACGGGCGGCCGGATCACCGCGGATGTCGAAGGTAACAGAGGGGCCAGCGCCGGACAAGGCACTTTGTCACGGGCGTACTACGATTTGTTGCAAATAAGCGGCAGCGCCCGGGGGCGCTGCGCCTGTGCAGCCGCTGTATTGGCTTACAGCTTGGCCTTGAGCAGCTTGGCCAGTTCCGAGAAATTGCGCGTCACGGTGAAGCCGCACTCTTCCATGATGGACAGCTTGGCATCGGCCGTGTCGGCGCCGCCGGAGATCAGCGCACCAGCGTGGCCCATGCGCTTGCCGGGAGGGGCCGTCACGCCGGCAATGAAGCCGACCACGGGCTTTTTCATGTTGGCCTTGCACCAGCGGGCGGCGTCCGCTTCGTCCGGGCCGCCGATTTCACCGATCATGATGACGGCGTCGGTGTCCGGGTCATCGTTGAAGGCCTTCATCACGTCAATGTGCTTCAGGCCGTTGATCGGGTCGCCGCCGATGCCCACGGCGCTGGACTGGCCCAGGCCGATTTCGGTCAGCTGTGCCACGGCTTCATAGGTCAGCGTGCCGGAGCGGCTGACCACGCCAATGCGGCCCTTGCGGTGGATGTGGCCGGGCATGATGCCGATCTTGATCTCGTCGGGCGTGATCAGGCCAGGGCAGTTGGGGCCCAGCAGCAGCGTTTTCTTGCCGCCAGCGGCTTCCTTGGCCTTCATCTTGTTGCGCACTTCAAGCATGTCGCGCACCGGGATGCCCTCGGTAATGCAGATGGCCATGTCCAGATCGGCTTCGACAGCCTCCCAGATGGCGGCGGCAGCGCCCGCGGGCGGCACGTAGATCACCGACACGGTCGCGCCAGTCTGGCTGGCTGCTTCCTTGACCGAGGCGTAGATCGGGATATTGAAGATCGATTCGCCGGCCTTCTTGGGGTTCACGCCGGCAACGAACGCGTTCTTGCCGTTGGCGTATTCCTGGCACTTTTCCGTGTGGAACTGGCCGGTCTTGCCGGTGATGCCCTGGGTGATGACTTTGGTGTCTTTGTTGATGTAGATCGACATGACTGTTCCTTAGGCTTTGACGGCTGCAACCACTTTTTGGGCCGCTTCGGCCATGGTGTCGGCGCTGATGATGGGCAGGCCGGAGTCGGCCAGCAGCTTCTTGCCTTCGACTTCGTTGGTACCCTTCATGCGCACGACCAGCGGAACCTGCAGGTTCACGGCCTTGCAGGCCGCGATCACGCCGGTGGCAATGGTGTCGCACTTCATGATGCCGCCAAAGATGTTGACCAGGATCGCCTGGACGTTCTTGTTCTTCAGCATGATCTTGAAGGCTTCGGTCACCTTCTCGGGAGTGGCACCGCCGCCCACATCCAGGAAGTTCGCCGGTTCGCCGCCGAACAGCTTGATGGTGTCCATGGTGGCCATGGCCAGGCCGGCACCGTTGACCAGGCAGCCGATGTTGCCGTCCAGGCTGATGTAGGCCAGGTCGAACTTGGAAGCCTCGACTTCGGCCGGGTCTTCCTCGTCCAGGTCGCGCAGGGCGACGATTTCGGGGTGGCGGAACAGCGCGTTGCTGTCGAAGTTGAACTTGGCGTCCAGCGCAATGATGTTGCCCTTGCCATCGCGGTTCAGCGGGTTGATTTCAACCAGCGACGCGTCGGTGTCCATGTAGCACTTGTACAGCTTCTGGCAAACGTCGATGAACTGGGCCTGCGAGTCAGCGGGCATACCGATAGCCGCAGCGATCTTCTTGCCCTGGGCTTCAGTCAGGCCAGCCAACGGGTCGATGAACTCGGTGACGATCTTTTCGGGCGTGGAATGGGCCACTTCCTCGATGTCCATGCCGCCTTCGCTGGAGGCGATGAAGGCGACCTTCTGGGTGGCGCGGTCGGTCACCACAGACAGGTAATACTCCTTCTGGATGTCGGCGCCGTCTTCGATGTACAGGCGGCGGACCTTCTGGCCCTCAGGGCCGGTCTGGTGCGTCTTGAGCTGCATGCCCAGGATGTCGTCAGCCAGGCGCTTGACATCGTCAATGCTCTTGGCCACCTTGACGCCACCGCCCTTGCCGCGGCCGCCGGCATGAATCTGCGCCTTGACCACCCAGACCGGGCCGCCCAGCTTCTGGGCGGCTTCCACCGCCTCCTGCACCGTGAACGCGGGAATGCCGCGCGGAACGGGCACACCAAAACTACGCAAGATGTCCTTGCCTTGGTACTCGTGAATCTTCATGAGGTCTCTCTCAGGAATGGATGGTTTTGTGCCCGACGGAAAGGGGCCTTGGGCCCGCGCAACGGGCGCTGCACAGCGCAGCCATCGACTGTATCATGCTGCAATGCACAAAACTTGTGCATGCCTTACAGTGGCAAATCACCCCCGGGAAAGAGAAATGGCCAAGGTTTTCATTGATGGCGAAGCCGGCACCACCGGCCTGCAAATCCGCGAACGGCTGGAAAAAATGCCCCAGATCGAGCTGGTCAGCATTGCGCCCGAGCTGCGAAAGGACCCTGGCGCCAAGCGCGCGCTGATGGCCGGCGTGGACCTGGTCATCCTGTGCCTGCACGACGATGCGGCGCGCGAGTCGGTCGCCATGATCGATGACATCGCCCGCACCAGCGGCAAGCCGGGCCCCAAGGTGATCGACGCCTCCACCGCCCACCGCACCGCCGACGGTTGGGTGTTCGGCTTTCCCGAACTGGTCAAGGGGCAGCGCGAGGCGGTCATCCAGGCAGCGCGCGTGAGCAACCCCGGCTGCTATTCCACCGGCGCCATCGCGCTGATCCGCCCGCTGGTGGACGCGGGGCTGATCGCCAGGGATTCCGCGCTGGCCCTGCCGTCCGTCAGCGGTTACTCCGGCGGTGGCCGAACCATGATTGAGGCCTATGAGGCTGGCACGGCACCGGCTTTTGAAACTTATGCGCTCACGCTCAAGCACAAGCACCTGCCGGAAATCATGAAATACACCGGCCTGACCCGCCGGCCGGTGTTCATTCCGTCGGTGGGCAATTTCAGGCAGGGCATGCTGGTGCAGTTGCCGCTGCACCTGGACCTGCTGCCGGGTGCGCCCAAGGCAGCCGCCCTGCACGACGCGCTGGCCGCGCACTACGCCGGCAGCGAATGGGTCTCGGTCCAGCCGCCCACCGAATCGGCCAAGCTGGACCCGCTGGGGCTGAACGACACGAACAAGATGGAACTGCGCGTCTTTGCCAATGAAGACTATCGCCAGGCCGTGCTGATCGCCCGGCTGGACAACCTGGGCAAGGGCGCCAGCGGCGCCGCCGTGCAGAACCTGAAGCTGATGCTGGGGCTGTAAAAGCCCGCCGGTCAGGCCGCTTCGTCCTCAAATCCGCCGGCCAATACCCGGTGGACGGCTTCGGCACCAAACCCGCGCGAGATCAGAAAGCGCATCTGCTTGCCGCGGCTGGCGGCGTCGCGCGGCAGCTCGCCAAACTTGCGGCGCCAGACCTCATGGGCACGCTGTGCCTCGGTGGCGCGCAGGCTTTCCACCGTGTCCAGCACCATTGCCGGGTCCAGCCCCTTGCTTTGCAGCTCCTGGCGGATGCGGGCCACCCCCAGCTTGGCGGCGCGCCGGTGCACCACCGAATCCGCCACCCGCTGCTCGTTGATGAAACCCTTGGCCTGCAGTTCGTCCAGCGCCTTGGCCAGTTCGCCGGGCGTGGTCTCAAACGCCGCCAGGCGGCGCTCCAGTTCGGCCCGGGAGTGCTCCCGGGCCCCCAGCAAGCGCAGCGCCCGGCCCTTGAGCGAGATCTGCGCGGGCACCCCCGTCGCCATGGCGCTTACTCCGCGTCGGCTTCGACTGAAGCAGCCAGCAGCGGAATGCCCAGCGACTCGCGCACCTTGTTCTCGATCTCGAAAGCCAGCTCGGGGTTCTCGCGCAGGAACTCACGGGCGTTGTCGCGGCCCTGGCCGATCTTTTCGCCGTTGTAGGCATACCAGGCGCCGGACTTCTCGATGATGCGGGCATTCACGCCCATGTCGATGATTTCGCCGTGGCGGCTGATGCCCTCGCCGAACAGGATGTCGAATTCCGCCGTCTTGAACGGGGGCGAGACCTTGTTCTTGACCACCTTGACCTTGGTTTCGTTGCCAATGGCTTCCTCGCCCTTCTTGATGGTGCCGGTGCGGCGGATGTCCAGGCGGACCGAGGCGTAGAACTTCAGCGCATTGCCGCCGGTGGTGGTTTCGGGGCTGCCGAACATCACGCCGATCTTCATGCGGATCTGGTTGATGAAGATGACCATGCAGTTGGTCTTCTTGATGGTGGCGGTGAGCTTGCGCAGGGCCTGGCTCATCAGGCGGGCCTGCAGGCCGGGCAGTGAATCGCCCATTTCGCCTTCGATTTCCGCCTTGGGCGTGAGCGCGGCGACCGAGTCCACCACGATCAGGTCCACCGCGCCCGAGCGCACCAGGCTGTCCACGATTTCCAGGGCCTGCTCGCCGGTGTCGGGCTGGCTGATCAGCAGGTCGGGCAGGTTCACGCCCAGCTTTTGCGCGTACTGCACGTCCAGCGCGTGCTCGGCGTCCACAAAGGCGCAGGTGCCGCCCTGCTTTTGCATCTCGGCAATGACCTGCAGCGTCAGCGTGGTCTTGCCCGACGATTCCGGGCCGTAGATTTCAATGACGCGCCCGCGCGGCAGGCCACCCACGCCCAGGGCAATGTCCAGGCCCAGCGAGCCGGTGGAGACCACCTGGATGTCTTCAATGGCCTCGCCCTCGCCCAGGCGCATGATCGTGCCCTTGCCAAACTGCTTTTCGATCTGGGCCAGCGCGGCCTGCAAGGCCTTGGCCTTTTCACTGTCGGCGGCGTTGATGCGGGTGCCCTTGACTTGTGCGTCCATGAAAATCTCCAGTAAAAACAACAGGTTGAATCATTTCATCCAGTTGTTTTTATCTACAGACTGGATGCTTGACCAGTACTCTAAGGGCGCAATGATCCGAAGTAAATGAGTTTTTTGGTCAGTTTGGCTTACCATTTGGGAATGGACATTTCCATGGACACACGCTGGCGCCAGACCCACCTGGGCCGTTTGCTGGGCCACGCCATGCGCCGCTTCGACGAACGCGTGCTGGCACTCATGGCCCACAACATCGACGTGCCCCTGGCCCTGTCCAACCTGGCGGCGCGCGCACAGGTCAGCGCCGCCCATGTGCACATCACCCGCCACCTGGCGCCTGGGGGCTCGCGCCTGACGGACCTGGCCGCCAGCGCCGGCATGACCAAGCAGGCCATGGGTGACCTGGTGGACCAATGCGAAGCCTGGGGCCTGGTCACGCGCCAGCCGGACCCGCTGGACGCGCGCGCGCGGCGCATCCACTTCACCGCGACCGGCCTGGCCTGGCTGCAGGCCTTCAAGGACGCCGTATCGCAGGCCGAGGCTGAATTCCGCGCCGAAGTCGGCAACGAGGTGGCCGCGGTGGTGATGATTGGCCTGGAGGCCTATGCCGGCCCCGCCGCCTGATTGCCAGGCGTGCTTGCCCTGGATCAGCACCCCGTAAGGCGTGCAGGCCTAGAATTTGCCGCACACCCACAAGACCACCGGAGACAGCCATGCGGATACTGATTGCCGAGGACGACCAGGTACTGGCCGATGGCCTGCTGCGCACGTTGCGCGCGTCCGGTGCGGCGGTGGACCATGTGGCCAGCGGCACCGAGGCCGACGCGGCGCTCATGACCAACAACGAGTTCGACCTGCTCATCCTGGACCTGGGCCTGCCGAAGATGCATGGGCTGGAAGTGCTGCGCAAGTTGCGCGGGCGCGGCTCGTCGATGCCGGTGCTGATCCTGACGGCCGCCGACAGCGTGGAAGAGCGCGTCAAGGGCCTGGACTACGGGGCCGACGACTACATGGCCAAGCCGTTCAGCCTGCAGGAACTAGAAGCCCGCGTGCGCGCGCTGATCCGCCGCGGCATGGGCGGCACCAGCAGCACCATCAAGCACGGCCCGCTGGTGTACGACCAGGCCGGCCGCGTGGCCACCATCGACGGCAAGATGGTGGAGCTGTCCGCGCGCGAGCTGGGCCTGCTGGAGGTGCTGCTGCAGCGCGCGGGGCGCCTGGTCAGCAAGGACCAGCTGGTCGAGCGCCTGTGCGAATGGGGCGAAGAGGTCAGCAACAACGCGATCGAGGTCTACATCCACCGCCTGCGCAAAAAGATTGAAAAGGGCCCGATCCGCATCGCCACGGTCCGCGGCCTCGGCTACTGCCTCGAAAAAATCCCGGGATGACCGAATCACCTGCACACCATTCCAGTGCCACCGCGCAACCGGCTTTGCCGGGCCGCTGGTGGCGCCCCCTTGAGGGGGGAGCGCCGAAGGCGCTTCGGGGGTGGTGAAAATCTTCCAGCGAGAGCAGCGTTCTCTCTTCGGGGAGATTCTCGACTGGATGCTCACGCCGCTGATGCTGCTGCTGCCGGTGGCGCTGGCGCTGACCTGGCTGGTGGCGCAAAGCATCGCGGGCAAGCCGTTTGACCGCGCGCTGGAATACAACGTGCGCGTGCTGGCGCAGCTGGTCACGGTGCAGAACCAGCGCGTGCAGTTCAACCTGCCACAGCCCGCGCGCGAGATCCTGCGCGCGGACGATTCCGACCTCATCTACTACCAGGTGGTGGGCCCGCGCGGCGAGCTGCTGGGCGGCGAGCGCGACTTTCCCGCGCCGCCGGTGGACGACAAGCCCCCGGCCAGCGACGCCTATTTGCGCGACGTGCACCTGCGCGACGCCGAGATGCGCGGCCAGGACGTGCGCGTGGCCTACATCTGGGTCCGGCTGGACCTGCCCGGCGAACCGCAGGCCCTGGTGCAGGTGGCCGAAACGCGGGAAAAGCGCTCGGTGCTGGCCACTGAAATCATCAAGGGCGTGCTGCTGCCCCAACTGGTGCTGTTGCCGCTGGCCGTCTTGCTGGTGTGGCTGGCGCTGGTGCGCGGCATCAAGCCCCTGAGCCAGCTGGAAGAGCGCATCCGCGCGCGCAAGCCCGACGACCTCAGCCCGCTGGACGACCACGCGGTGCCGATGGAGGTGGCGCCGCTGGTGTCGTCGGTCAACGACCTGCTGACGCGGCTGAAGGATTCCATCGCTACCCAAAAGCGATTCCTGGCCGATGCGGCGCACCAGCTCAAGACGCCGCTGGCCGGCTTGCGCATGCAGGCCGACCTGGCCCAGCGCGAGGGCGGCAGCGCCGAGGAGCTGAAGCAGTCACTGCAGCAGATTGAACGCTCCAGCATCCGCGCCACGCACACCGTCAACCAGCTGCTGGCGCTGGCGCGCGCCGAAAGCAGCGGCGCGGTGCTGGCGCGGCTGCCCTGCGACCTGGCGCAGCTGACCATCGACGCGGTACATGACTCGCTGCCACGCGCGCTGGACCACCACATGGACCTGGGCTATGACGGCGCCCGTCCTGGCGCACCGGGCGTGGTGATCGCGGGCAACCCCACGCTGCTCAAGGAAATGATCCGCAACCTGCTGGACAACGCGATCAACTACACGCCGTCGTCACCCGAGCGCCCCGGCATCATCACCGCGCGCGTGCTGGCCGACCCGTTCGGCCATGTGCTGATCCTGCAGGTGGAGGACTCGGGCCCCGGCATACCGGCGGCGGAGCGCGAGCTGGTGTTCCAGCCGTTTTACCGCGCGCTGGGCACCAACGTGGACGGCTCCGGCCTGGGCCTGCCCATCGTGCAGGAGATCGCCAGCCAGCATGGCGCGTCCATCACGCTGGAGGATGCACACCCCGGCCAGGCCGCGCCCGGGCTGCTCGTGAGCCTGCGCTTTGCCAGTCAGCCCGACGGCGCTTCGTAAAGGTTCAGCTTGAGCCGTTCGCGCTCGATCACGCGCTGCACCGCGGGCAGCAGCGCCACGCGCTGCACGTGCGCCCACAGCAGCGGATAGCCCGCCGGGTCGATGCCGGCAATGCTGCCCCAGCGCAGCAGGGTCAGCGCATAGGCGTCCAGCGGGCCGAAGTGTTCACCGCCCAGCCAGGCGCGGCCTTGCTGCTGCGCGGCCTGCACCAGCGCCTCCAGCTCGCCCAGCATGCCGGCATACAGCCGGGTGTTGTACGCCTTCAGGTCCGCGTGCAGTTCGGGCTTGTCGGTGAACTTGTGCGGCATGAAGATGTGGGTGAACGTCGGATGCACCGTGTTGTTCATCCACGCCAGCGTCTCCAGCACGCGGGCGCGCGCCAGCGGCTCGCGTGGCAGGAAGCCGGCCTGGGCAAAGCGGTCGCTGAGGTAGCCCACGATGGCCACGATCTGCGTGATGGTCTCGCCCCCATCCACCAGCACCGGCACCTGGCTGCGCGGGTTGATGGCCTTGTATTCCGGGCTGTAGTTTTCCTGCTTGTGCAGCTTGACCATCACCGGCTCAAACGGCTCGCCGGCCGCTTCAAGCAGCGTGTGGGGCACGAAGGAACAGGCGCCGGGCGCGAAGTAAAGCTTGAGCGTCATATGCAAATCTCCATGGGACAAGGCTCAGCGGCAGCTGCGCAGCGGCTTGCCGTTGAGCACGGTACGGATCTCTTCCAGCCGGGCGCGCAGCGCGTCGTCCACCAGCGGCAGGCGCAGCACCTGGCCACGGGCTTCCTCCCGCTCCTGGACCACGCGGGCGGTGCGCACGCCGCGCTGGGCCAGACGGTCCAGCTGCTGCTGGGCCGCCGCCTGGCTGGTAAAGCCGCCCAGCGACAGGCCCGGCTCCAGCGCAGCGCTGGACAGCCCCTCGAACGACACGCCCAGCTGGCGCAGTTCGGCCTTTTTCTTGTTGACGGCGTCAGGCGTGAGGTACTTGCCCATGTAGATGATCCAGCGCGCGGGCTCCACCGCCGCCTCCAGCGACCAGCTGCCCGCAGGCAGCAGCGGCTCCAGCGTCTGGCGCACCGCGGTGGCCTGGCGCTCGTCAAACAGGCCGGCCTGCAGGCATTCCGGGCCACGGGCGGCCGGCGCCGCCGCCGATTCCACACGCCGGGCCTCGTCGGCGTTCAGCAGGCGCAGGGCCTCGGGGCGGATCTGCTGGCTCAGGCGCTGCGGCTCGGACTGCTGCGTGGGTGCCACGCCAAAGGTCTGCAACAGCCCCTGCGACCACGCAAAGTACAGGCCGTTGGCCAGCACCAGCACCAGAACGGCCAGGCGCAGCATGCGTCAGCCCCCTGCGCCCAAGGGGCGTACGCTGACTTCGGAGCTGGTGACCTGTTTCATGCCGCTGGCAGTATGCACCAGCAACGCGCCGTCGGCGCCCACCCCCCGCGCCTCGCCCTGCAGGCCGTCGCTGAGCACCACGGTGCGGCCGGCCAGCGCATCGCGCGCATGAAAACGCCCGCGGAACGCGCCAAAGCCTTGCGCCTCGAACCCCTGCAAGGCCTGCACCAGCGGCAAGGCGATCCGGGCCAGGGCCTGGGGTGCGTCCGCGTCGGGCCACAGCTCCCGCAGCCAGGCCGGTGGCGTGGACAGGCCCTGCGCCGGGCGCTCGGTGATGTTGATGCCCACGCCCACCACCACGCAACGCGGCGCCGCCGCCGCGCCGGTGCCGGCGGTCTCGATCAGGATGCCCGCGAGCTTGCGGTCATGCAGCCACAGGTCGTTGGGCCATTTGATGCGCACATCGGGGTGCAGGCTTTCGGCCAGCGCCACGCCCACGGCCAGCGACAGACCCGACCAGTCGGCCGGCGCCAGCGGCAGGCCCAGGGAGAACGTGAGCGATGCACCTGCCTCGCCAGCCCAGGGCCGGCCCAGCCGCCCGCGGCCGGCCGTCTGCCGCTCGGCCACCAGCAACACAGGATCGATCAGGCCCACACGGGCGCGGCGCATCAGCTCGGTGTTGGTGGAATCCACCTCAGGCAGCACCTCGACGGTAAAGCCCGGCAGCACAGGTGCCACGGTCTCCCAGACCGCCTCTGCCTGCCACCGGATCATTTCCGGGAGCGCTTGCGCTTGGGCGCCAACAGCGTGCCGCGGCAGTCCTTGGCGTTGCACCAGCAGGGGTATTCGGCCTTGAGCTTGGGCGTGTAGGGCTCGTCGATGATCAGTCCGTAGTCATAGTTGAGCTCTTCGCCCGCCTTGATGTTGCGCAGCGCCTTGATGAAGACGCGGCCGTTTTCCTCGTCGGCCTCGCAGTTGGGGTCGCAGCTGTGGTTGATCCAGCGCGAGGAATTGCCGCCATGCTTGGCGTCGATCACACGGTCTTCGTCAATATGGAAGTAGAACGTGTGGTTGGGGTCCTTGGGGTCGTGCGGGTGACGGCGCAGGGCTTCCTTCCAGCTGATGATCTCGCCCACGTACTCGATGATGGTCTCGCCCTCGGCCAGGTCCTGGACGGCGAACACCCCGTTGCCGTGCACGCCGGAGCGGCGTGTCTGGATGCGTCGGGCGGGGCTGGCGGGGGCTTTTGCTGGCATGAACGGAAAACTCTGGTAAGTTGAATGTGCACACATGTGCGCGTGCGCGCGCACGCGTACGCGCGAGAAGCCCGCAATTCTATGCAAGACCCATGCAAGACCGATGAAACAGCAACTGACCCTCACACGCCGCAACCTGCTGGCCAGCCTGGCGCTGGGCGGCACCGGCCTGGCCGTCGCCCAGGGCAGCAGCAGCCCGCCCGGTGACGCCCGTGCGCCCGCGCTGCCCCAACCCGGCGCGGCCCTGGCGCTGACCGACGTGACGCTGATGGACGGCAGCGTCTGGCGCGCCAGCGGGGCCGCCGGCCAGGTGCTCGTGGTCTACTGGTGGGCCAGCTGGTGCCCTTTTTGCGCGGTGCAGAGCCCGCATATAGAGAAGCTCTGGCGCAAGGAGCGCAGCCGCGGCCTGCAGGTGCTGGCGCTGTCGATTGACAGGACGCCCGAAGCTGCCGCAGGCTACATGCGGCAAAAAGGCTACACCTTCCCCGCTGGCATGCTGACGCCCGATGTCGCTAAAGTGCTGCCCAAGCCCAAGGGGCTGCCGGTGGTCGTGGTGCGCGGGCGCGCCGGCAAGGTGGTGTTTGCGGAGGCCGGGGAGATGTTCCCCGAAGACATTGAAGGATTGGCCAAGTTCCTATGACGAAGACGCTGGTGATTGCAGAAAAGCCCTCGGTGGCGCAGGACATCGTGCGCGCGCTCACGCCCGTGGCGGGCAAGTTTGAAAAACACGACGAGTTTTTCGAAAGCGACAGCTATGTGGTGACCAGCGCGGTCGGCCACCTGGTGGAAATCCAGGCGCCCGAGCAGTTTGACGTCAAGCGCGGCAAGTGGAGCTTCGCGCACCTGCCGGTGATTCCGCCGTTCTTTGACCTCAAGCCCGTGGACAAGACCAAGACGCGGCTGAACGCGGTCGTCAAGCAGGCCCGGCGCAAGGACGTGACGGCCCTGGTCAACGCCTGTGACGCGGGCCGCGAGGGCGAGCTGATCTTCCGCCTGATCGAGCAATACGCCGGTGGCGAGAAAGCTGGCAAATACGTACCCCTGGGCAAGCCGGTCAAGCGGCTGTGGCTGCAGAGCATGACGCCCCAGGCCATCCGCGAGGGCTTTGAAAGCCTGCGCAGCGACAAGCAGATGCAGGGCCTGGCCGACGCGGCGCGCAGCCGCTCCGAGGCCGACTGGCTGGTGGGCATCAATGGCACGCGCGCCATGACGGCGTTCAATTCGCGCGACGGCGGCTTCTTCCTGACCACCGTGGGCCGCGTGCAGACCCCCACGCTGGCCGTGGTGGTGGAACGCGAAGAGCAGATCCGCAAGTTCATCAGCCGCGACTACTGGGAAATCCACGCCACTTTCCTGGCCGAAGCCGGCGAATACCCCGCCAAATGGTTCGACCCGAAGTGGAAAAAGGATGCGGACGATGCCGAGAAAAAGGCCGACCGCGTCTGGAGCCTGAAGGAAGCGCAGGCCATTGCCGACGCCGTGCGCGGCAAGGCCGCGACAGTCACCGAGGAGAGCAAGCCCACCTCGCAGGCTTCGCCTGCGCTGTTTGACCTGACCAGCCTGCAGCGGGAGGCCAACGGCAAGTTCGGCTTTTCGGCCAAGACCACGCTGGCGCTGGCGCAAAGCCTGTACGAGCGCCACAAGGCCCTGACCTACCCGCGTACCGATTCGCGCGCGCTGCCCGAGGACTACCTGCCGGTGGTGAAAGATACCTTCGGCATGCTGGCCGACAGCGGCATGAAGCACCTGGCGCCGTTTGCCAAACAGGCGATCCAGGGCAACTACATCAAGCCGTCCAAGCGCATTTTTGACAATGCCAAGGTCAGCGACCACTTTGCCATCATCCCCACCACGCAGGCGCCCAGCGGCCTGAGCGAAGCCGAGCAGAAGCTGTACGACCTGGTCGTGCGCCGCTTCATGGCGGTGTTTTTCCCCAGCGCCGAATACATGGTCACCACCCGTATCAGCATGGTTAGCGCCCCCACGCTCCCCGCTGCGCGTGGTTCGCTGCCCCCCGAGGGGGCTGCGCCGGTCTTGGGGCGGCCCGGCGACTCGGCGCGTGTGGCCCACCACTTCAAGACCGAAGGCAAGGTGCTGGTCAAGCCCGGCTGGCTGGCCATCTATGGCAAGGAAGCGGCCGATGAAGTGGCCGACGCCAAGGAAGGTGACAAGGGGCAGAACCTGATCCCGGTCAAGCCTGGCGAAATGGTGCGCGCCGAGGTGGTGGAGCCCAAGGGCCTGAAGACGCGCCCGCCCGCGCGCTACTCTGAAGCCACGCTGCTGGGCGCGATGGAAGGCGCCGGCAAGTTCGTGGAAGACGACGAGCTGCGCGAAGCCATGCAGGAAAAGGGCCTGGGCACGCCGGCCACGCGCGCGGCCATCATTGAAGGCCTGATCAACGAAAAGTACATGCTGCGCGACGGCCGCGAGATGATCCCCACGGCCAAGGCGTTCCAGCTCATGACGCTGCTGCGCGGCCTGGGGGTGGAAGAACTCTCCAAGCCCGAGCTGACCGGCGAATGGGAGTACAAGCTCGCGCAGATGGAACACGGCAAGCTCAGCCGCGACGAGTTCATGCGCGAGATCGCCGAGATGACGAAGCACATCGTCAAGAAGGCCAAGGAATACGACCGCGACACCGTGCCCGGCGACTACGCCACGCTCAGCACGCCCTGCCCCAACTGCGGCGGCGTGGTCAAGGAAAACTACCGCCGCTATGCCTGCACCGGCAAGAGCGGCACGGGCGAAGACGCCTGCGGCTTTTCGTTCGGCAAGACACCGGCGGGCCGCACGTTCGAGCCGGCCGAGGTAGAGCAATTCCTGGCCGACAAGAAGATCGGGCCGCTGGAGGGCTTTCGCTCCAAGGCGGGCTGGCCTTTCACCGCCGAGATCGTGCTGAAGTACAGCGACGAGGACAAGAACTGGAAGCTCGAATTCGACTTTGGCGACGACAAAAACGCCGCCGAGACCGGCGAGATCGTGGACTTCAGCGCGCAGCAAAGCCTGGGCGCCTGCCCCAAGTGCGGCGCGCGCGTGTTTGAGCATGGCAAGAACTACGTGTGCGAGAAATCCGTGCCCACGGCGGCCCAGCCCACCCCCAGCTGCGACTTCAAGACCGGCCAGGTCATCCTGCAGCAGCCGGTCATGCGCGACCAGATGACCAAGCTGCTGGAAACCGGCAAGACCGACCTGCTGGACAAGTTCGTGAGCATGCGCACGCGCCGTGCGTTCAAGGCCTTCCTGGCCTGGGACGCCGAGGCGGGCAAGGTCAATTTCGAGTTCGCGCCGTCCAAGTTCCCGCCGCGCAAGCCGCCCGCAGGCCGTGCCGCCGCACCCGCCCGGGAGCCCGCGGCCAAAAAGACCGCCGCAAAGAAAGCGCCAGCAGCCAAAAAGGCGCCCACCGCCAAAAAAGCCGCAGCCCCGAAAAAGCCCCGCGCCACCGGCGCCGGCCTGAAACCCAGCGAGGCACTGGCCGCCGTGATCGGCGCGGACAACGTGGCCCGCACCGAAGTCATCAAGAAGCTGTGGGACTACATCAAGGCCAACGGCCTGCAGGATGCAGCCAACAAGCGCGCCATCAACGCCGACGCCAAACTCAAGCCCGTGTTTGGCAAGGACCAGGTAACGATGTTCGAGCTGGCGGGCATCGTGGGCAAGCACCTCACGTAGCAGGCGCCCCGGCGGGTGGCTTCAGTCCACCCGCTCGGCCCGCACCTGGCCGTTCTGGTGCAGCACCAGGCCCCGCACCGTGCCGTTGGGGTAGCGCTCGAACTGCACCTCGGCCTTGACCGTGTCCCAGGTAAATCGGTCGGGCTGGCCGGCCACCGGATAGACCAGCAGGCGCTCCTGCCCGCTGAGCTGCACGCCCAGATGGCCCATGGCCGCCGTCACCACCAGGTCAAAGCGTGCTGCGCGGTAGCGCCCCACATAGGCCTGCAACGCCTCAGGCGGCAGCCAGGCCGCCGCCGGTACGGGCTCGGCGGTCAGCTTGCCCATGCGTTCGTCGCCGCGCGCCAGCCAGCGCATGCCGGTGACCTTGCCGCCTTCGCGCACGAACACGGCCTTGGCGCGCGTGCCGAAATTGAAGCTGTCCGGCCCCGACGGCGTGAGCGGCACAAACAGCTGGCCTGTGCCGTGGATGTGCAGCTGCCCGCCCTGCGCAACCACCGTCCAGGCCTGGTGCTGCGTTTCGCGGAACACGCCGGCATAGTCGCCCAGCCGCTCGGGCGCCAGGGTGTAGGGGGCGTTGTCCACCGGGTAGCGGCCCACCAGCATGTCATTGGCCATGCGCCACACGGCCGACTGCGCGTTGCTGGCCACCAGCACCACCACCTCCTGCGTGTCGGGCGCGATCGTCAGCACCGACCGGTAGCCGCCCGTGCCCCCGGTGTGGCCATAGGTGCGCCGCTCGGGCGGGCCGTTCAGGAAGATGGCGTAACCCACCTCACCGTCAAAGCGGGCCAGCGGCGTCAGGAGCCGCTCGGCCGCCGGACCCAGCGGCCCCTGGCGGCCGGCCAGGATGGCGCGCCCGAACAGCAGCAGGTCCTGCGGCGTGGAGCGCAGGGCGCCGGCGCCGGCAAAGGCCTGCATGTCCCACAGCGACGCGCCCGCCGCGCCGTCAAAGGCCGGGGCCATGCGTGGCGCCTGCCCGCCCAGCGCCTGCATCGTGTTGAGCATGCCCAGCGGCGCGGCGATGCGCTCTTGCACCAACTCAGCCCAGGGCTTGCCGTAACGCTCGGACAGCAGCTCGCCCAGCACGCCAAAGCCGAAATTGCTGTAGCGCGCCTCGCAGGGCGCGGGCTGGGGTGTCTTGAGCCGGCCCAGCACCGCCCACATGCGTTCACGGCCATAGCTGCGGTAGGGGTTGGCGGCGGTGTAGCCCTGCTGGCGAAAGTCCGGCGGCAGGCGGGGCAGGCACGAGGTATGCGTGACCAGCTGACGCAGGGTGATCGCGGCCACCTGCGGGTGTTCAAAGCTGGCCTTGCCCTGCAGCAGCTGGCCCAGCGTGTCGTCCAGCCGCAGCTCGCCCGCCTCCACCGCCTGGGCCAGCAGCAGGCCGGTGAAGACCTTGCTGATGGAGCCGATTTCAAACAGCGTGGCCTGCGGTCCGCTGGTCACCGGTGGCGCGACGCCCGGCCCGGCAGCCGCGCCGGCCAGGGAGGTTTTGCCCTCGCGCCACGCCCCCGCCACGGCCATGCCCGGCTGCGTGCCCAAAGCGTCGCGCGCGAGCTGCTCCACCGGCGTGGACAACGGGATGGTCGCGGGCTGGGCCAGGGCGGCGCAGGCGGCAAGAAGGGAAAAGATGCAGGTATAAATTCGGAGGCTGGACATGCGACAAGGCCTTGAGGAAGAAAGCAGCGGTCATTGTGCCGGGGCACCCCGGCGGCGCTACTTCGGCAACGCCCTGAGCCCGCTCAGGCGCGAGGTCAGGATGATGGCGGCCTGAAGCACAAACCCCGAAAACGCCAGGACCAGACAGGCGGCCTCGCCCCAAGTGGCGCCCACCACGGCGCCCAGCGCCGCCCCGGCCGGGCGAGAGCCCGCGTTGACCGTCAAGAACACCGCGCCCACCCGGCCCAGCATGTCGTCGGGCGTGACGCTCTGGCGCAGCGTGGTGGTGGTAATCGTCCAGATGATCGGTCCCGCACCGAACAGAAAGAACGACAGGCCCGCCAGCACACCATGCGGCAGAGCCAGTGTGGCCACCATCGCCCCCGCCGCGGCCACTGACACGGCCGGGCCGAACTGCACCGCGCTGCCAAAGCGCATGGCCCCCACCAGGCGCGGCGCCAGCAGCGCGCCCACCACCATGCCTGCGCCATACATGCCCAGCGTGAACCCGACAGCCTCGGTGTTCAGGCCCAACACCCGCACCGCATAGGGCACATAAGCGGCCTGCAGCACAAACCAGGCGATATTCCAGGCAATGCCGGTCAGCAGCATGGGCCGCAGGTATTCGTGGCGCCAGACAAACTGCGCGCCTTCCTGCATCTCGCGCAACGGGTGGCGCGCGGGCGCCAGCGTGCGTGCCGGTTCATGCAGACGCCACAGCAACGCTACCGCCGCAGCGGACAGCAGCGCGGCCAGCACAAAGGCCGCCGCCCCACCCACCCAGGCCACCAGCGCACCGGCCAGCGCGGGCCCGGCCGCATAGGCGGCGCTGCGCGCCAGCTCCAGCCGCCCGTTGGCGCGCGCCAGCGAGCCGCGCGGCACCAGCGCCGGCACCATGGCCGGTGCCGCCACGCTGAAGCCCACCGTGCCCACGGCCCCGGCAAACCCCACCACCGCCAGCCAGAAAATCGACAGCTGCCCGGTCAGCACCATGGCCAGCAGCACCCCCAGCGATACGGCCCGCAGCAGTTCCGCCCACACCATGAGGCGGCGGCGCGACGTGCGGTCGGCCAGCACGCCCAACGGAATGGACAGCAACAGGAAGGGCAGCGTCTGCACCGCCGCCAGCAAGCCGATCTCGCCCGGCCCCGAGCCCAGCATCAGCACCGCCACCAGCGGCACGGCCGCCAGGCTCAGCTGTTCGGCGGATTGGGCTGCCAGGTTGGCCCAGGCCAGGCGTGCGAAGGCCGGTGGAAGAGAAGCAGACTGCATGGGGCGTTATCTTGCCCGTCCCGGCCCTGCACTGCTGGCCGGAACCGGACATGCCATTGACCGCCGTATTGCTTCAGCCCCGCTCGGGTGCACCATCTACCTCGCAGCGCCGCCCTGCCTTGCGACATGCACCTGGTGCAACGTGATCTTGCGCACCTCGGCCTGGCTGGTTTCGATGTGAGCGCGCAGCAGCATGACGGCCTGGTCGCCGCGTTTGGCGCGAATGGCCTTGAGGATCTTGGCGTGCTCGTCGTAGGTGGCGTCAATGCGCGCCTGCTTGGTGAAGTCCAGCCTGCGGATGATGCGGATGCGGTCGGTCACGTCGCGGTGCACGCGGGCCATCTCGGCATTGCCGGCGGCGGCCACCAGGCTGCAATGAAAGGCTTCGTCGCGTTGTGACACTTCCACCATGTCGGTGCTGCGCCCGGCCGCGGGCACCAGCCAGAACGCGGCCAGTTCGTCCAGCAGCACGCGGTCCACGCGATCGCCATCGGCGCACAGGCGCTGTGCGGCCGTGGTCTCCAGCACCATGCGCAGGTCGTACAGCTGTTCAAACTGGTCAAAGTCAAACGGCAGCACGCGCCAGCCGCTTCTGAACAGCACCTCGACATAGCCCTCCTGCTGCAGGCGAAACAGCGCCTGGCGCACCGGCGTGCGGCTCACGCCCAGGCGCTCGCTCAGTTCGTTTTCGGTAAAGCGGTCGCCGGGCACGAGCTTGAACTCGGCCACGTCCTGCTTGAGCTGCGCGTAGACATCGTCGGCCCGCGATCGGTGCGGGGCGCTGGCGGGGCGGATAAGAGCGGTGTGCACGATGGAACTTTATCAGCGCAGGGCCTGCAGCAGGGCCGCGCTGGGTGCCGTCCAGCCCACGATGGCGCCCTGGGCGCGCATCATTTCCACCGCCGCCGCCTTGAAGTGGGGAAAGTAACTTTCCGTGCAGTCTTCCAGCAGCAGGCCCTCGTAGCCGCGGTCGTTGGCCTCGCGCATGCTGGTCTGCACGCAGACCTCGGTGGTCACGCCCATGAACAGCAGGTGCGTCACGCCCGCCTGCTGCAACAGGTTGTGCAGCGGCGTGGCGTAGAACGCGCCCTTGCCCGGTTTGTCGATGACGATTTCGCCGGGCACCGGCGCCAGCGCGGGGATGATCTGGTTACCCGGCTCCCCTGCAATCAGGATGCGGCCCATGGGCCCCACATCCCCGATCCGCAAGGACGGGTTGCCGCGGTTGCGCTTGGCCGGCGGGCAGTCCGACAGGTCAGCCGCATGCGCCTCGCGCGTGTGCACCACCAGGCCGCCCGCGCCGCGCCAGGCGGCCAGCACGGCCCGGCAGGCCGGCACGATGGCCTCCAGCAGGGACACATCGTTGCCCAGCGTCTCACCAAAGCCGCCGGGCTCGATGAAGTCGCGCTGCATGTCGATGATGACCAGGGCGGTGGTGGCGACGTTGAATTCAAACGGGAAGGGGTTGGCGTTCAGTTGCATGCGGGCTCCCGTGGCATGGATTGCGGGTCGAGCCCGCAATGACAGCGTGCGCTAGGCATGGTGACCGCCTCCCATGTGGGCGCCCAGTACGTGGCGCTCAGCGCCTTCGGCTGGGGTTTCAAAAACGATGCGGCCCTCGCTCATCACCACGATGCGGTCGGCCAGCTCCAGCAGTTCGTCCAGGTCTTCGCTGATCAGCAGCACCGCGCCGCCACGCTCGCGCACCTGCAGGATGCGGCTGTGGATTTCCTTGACCGCCGCAAAGTCCAGGCCGAACACCGGGTTGGCCGCGATCAGCACATTGATCTCGCCGGCCAGCTCGCGCGCCAGCACGGCGCGCTGCACGTTGCCGCCCGACAGTGCGCGGATGGGCGCATTCTCGCCCCGGGTTTTGATGCCGTAGTCGCTGATCCACTGGCGGGCACGCGCGCGCCAGGCGCCATAGCGCAGCCAGCCGCCACCCACGAATGCGGCAGCCAGCGGAGGCTGGTCAAAGTCACGCAGCGCCATGTTCTCGGCCACGCTCAGTTCGCCCACGCAGGCGTTGCGCAGCGGCTCCTCCGGCAGGCTGCGCAGTTTCAGGCGGCGGTTTTCCTCGCGCCGGGCCTGGTAGGGCTCGCCCATCACGCGCACCTCGCCGCCCAGGCGCGGGCGCTGGCCCACCAGGGCCTCCACCAGCTCGCGCTGGCCGTTGCCGGACACACCGGCCACGCCCACGATCTCACCGGGCCTGACCTGCAGGTCGATGCCCTGCAGCGCCAGCGGCCCGCGATCACCCGGCGCCTTCAGGCCGCGCACGTCCAGCGCCACGGCGGCGCCCGCGCCCGGCCTGGCGGCCGCCGGCGGCGCGCTCTCGCGCGGCGGCGTGTCCACGGCGGCCTCGCCCACCATGGCTTGGGCCAGCAGGTGCGGGTCGGTCGCCCACACTTCACAGTGGTGCACGGCCTTGCCCCGGCGCAGCACGGTCACGTTGTCGGCATAGGCCATGACTTCGCGGAATTTGTGCGTGATGATCAGCACGGTGCACTGGCCGCTGCGCGCAAATTCACGCACATGGCCCAGCACTTCGTCGGCCTCCTGCGGCGTCAGCACCGAGGTGGGTTCGTCCAGGATCAGCAGCCGCGGCTTCAGGTACAGCTGCTTGAGCAGTTCCAGCTTCTGCTTTTCTCCGGCGGCCAGCTCGGCGGGCCGCGCGTCCAGGTCCAGGCTGAACGGTGTGCTGGCCAGAAAGCGCTGCAGCGCGGCGCGCTGGTCTTTCCAGTGGATCACCGCGGGCACCTGGCCGCCGGCCAGCAGCAGGTTTTCAGCCACCGTCATGCCCGGCGCCAGCGTGAAGTGCTGGTACACCATGCCGATGCCCAGCGTGCGCGCCACCACCGGGTTGGCAATGTCTTGTTCGCGTCCATCGGTCATGACACTGCCTGCTTCCGCCTTGTGAAAGCCTGCAATGCATTTGACGAGCGTGCTTTTGCCGGCGCCGTTTTCACCCAGCAGGGCGTGGACTGTGCCGGGGGCGACTTTCATCGTCACGTTGTCCAACGCAGTGAATGCGCCAAAGCGTTTGGTCAGGCCGAAAGTTTCCAAGGCCATGGCGCCGGTGGGGTGTGGCAGTGTTTCCACTTTCATGTTTTCTCCCCTTTCGTTCTAACTCGCGGTCTTGTCAGCGGGCGGTGTGCGGCGGGGCTCATACTGCGGTGGTTTTGCCAAAACTCCGCTGCGATGCTCGGGAGTCGGTCGCGCTGCGGAACTCGCTGCATTGCGCTTCGCTCCATTCCGCTCAGACAGCCGCAGTGAGCATGTTCACGATGCGCGCTTGCGCGCGCCGACACTCCCCCCTGCGCTTCTCGCCACCGCAGAAATCGCCCCGCCGCACACCGCCCGCTGACAAGCCCGGGCCTGGGTACGCCACCGGTAGCGCGCCAACAGCATGGCCGCAAATCTGCGCCTGCGGGCACACCGGCCTGGGGGCGCCTCTGGAGCGCCGAGCAGCGCAAGGGTGAGTGTCGGCGCGCGCAGCGCGCTTCGTGCTCTGACTCACTGCGGCTGTTCGAGCGCAGCGCGCAGCGCGTAGCGAGTTCCGCAGTGCGACCGATCCCTGAGCAGCGCAGGGCAGTCGCCGCAGGCGACCGTTCCAGTGAAGCCCCCAGGCCGGTGTGCCCGCAGGCGCAGATTTGCCGCGAAGTACAGGCATACAGATTCACACCAGTGCCTCCAACACAGCAACAGAAGTCGCATGCGCCCCAAACACCCCACCCTGCATCGTGATCATCTTCAACGCAGCCTCGTGGTTGCCACGGTCCGTGGCCGCAGTGCAGTCCGACAGCAGCAGGCATTCAAACCCCCGGTCATTGGCCTCGCGCATGGTGGTGTGCACGCACACGTCGGTGGTGATGCCGGTGAGGATGAGGTTCTCGATGCCGCGTGTGCGCAGGATCAGCTCCAGGTCCGTGGCGCAGAAGCTGCCCTTGCCCGGCTTGTCAATCACCACCTCGCCGGGCAGCGGCGCCAGCTCGGGGATGATTTCCCAACCCGGCTCGCCGCGCACCAGGATGCGGCCACAGGGGCCGTCGTCGCCGATGCCCACGCCGTGGGTGCCGATCTGCCGCGAACGCCAGCGCTTGTTGGCGGGCAGGTCGCTCAGGTCGGGGCGGTGGCCTTCGCGGGTGTGGATCAGCGTGTAGCCCGCCGCGCGCGCGGCGGCCATCAGCTTCTTCAATGGCTCGATGGGCGCGCGCGTGAGCGAGATGTCGTAGCCCATCTTGTCCACATAGCCGCCCACGCCGCAGAAGTCGGTCTGCATGTCGATGATGACCAGCGCCGTGTTGGCTGCGCGCAGGTCGCCGTTGTAGGGCCAGGGATACGGGTTGGCTTGAACGAATCGTGGCAGGGGGGGTTGCATGTCATTTCACCGAAGAGAGTTCACCGGGGCTGCCTGCGGCCACGCTGCCGGGTTTGCAGGTGATCACCAGGATCAGCAGCGTCAGCACATAGGGAACAGTGTTGAACAGGTGGTAGCCCCAGCCGATGCCGATGGATTGCAGGGCCGGGCCGATGGCCCCCGCGCCGCCAAACAGCGCGGCGGCGCCGATGCAGCGCAGCGGGCTCCAGCGTGCAAAAATGACCAGCGCCACCGCGATCAGGCCCTGGCCGCTGGAGATGCCCTCGTTCCAGCTGCCGGGATAGAACAGCGTGAGCGATGCACCGCCCAGCCCTGCGATGGCGCCACCCGCTGCAGTAGCCGCCAGGCGGATGCCCGGCACCGAATAGCCCAGGGCGCGCGTGGCGTTGGCCGAATCGCCCGCCATGCGCACCAGCAGGCCCAGGCGGGTGCGCGCAAAGCCCCACCACAACAAGCCTGCGATCGCCAGCCCCACGGGCAGCAGCGCATTGACCTGCAGCGCGGCGCGCACCGAGGCGTTGTCGCTCCACTGGCCCAGCGCCAGGGCCGGTATCTGGGGCGCCTGCGGCTGGATCAGCGGCTTGCCCAGGTAAAACGCCAGGCCCGTGCCCAGCAGCATCAGGGCAATGCCAGTGGCCACATCGTTCACGCGCGGCAGCGAGCACAGCACGCCATGCAGCGCGGCCAGCAGCGCGCCCGCAGCGGCGCCCGCCAGCACACCCGTCCATGCCGAGCCGCTGAGGTAGGCGCCGCCAAAGGCCGCCATGGCCGACAGCACCAGCACGCCCTCCAGGCCGAGGTTGATGCGGCCCGATTTTTCCGTCAGGCATTCGCCCAGGCTCACGAACAGGAAGGGCACACCCACGCGCAGCGCGCCGCCAAGGATGCCGGCGAAGAAAGTCAGGAGCACATCGGCCATCATGATCTGTCACCCCGGACTTGATCCGGGGTCCATGTTGGAACGCCAGGATCTGGATGCCGGGTCAAGCCCGGCATGACAGTGTTTGTGGTGCTCATGCGATCTTGTCCCCCATCGACACCTGTGCACCGCTGGGCCCGGCCCCTTTCGCCAACCTGGCCCAGAAAGCCTTCCAGTCCACGTCGCGCAGCGCCTCGCTGGCCAGGATCAGCACGAACGCCATGCCCTGCAACACCATGACGGAGGCATCCGGCAGCCCCAGGCGGCGCTGCAGCAGGCTGCCCGCCGCGCCAAAGCCGCCGAACAAAATAGCCACGGGGATCACCGCCAGCGGGTTGTGCCGCGCGATGAAGGCCACCAGGATGCCGGCATAGCCATAGCCCGCGATCAGCGATGCGTTGGCGCTGGTGTGCACGGCCGCCACTTCCACCGCGCCGGCCAGGCCCGCGCAGGCACCGCCCACCGCGCAGGCCAGCAACACCAGGCGTGACGCCGGCAGCCCGACCAGCTGCGCCGTGCGCGGGTTGCCACCCACCACGCGCACCGCAAAGCCCGACGCCGTCCATTTGAGCCACACGCCCAGGGCCAAGCAGGCCACGATGCCGAGCACCAGGCCCCAGTGGATGTCGGAGCCCGCAATGCCGCCGATGCGCAGACCCTCATTCAGCGCAAGGGTGGACGGCTTGTTCAGGCTGGCCGGATCGCGCAGCGGGCCCTCGACCCAATGCTTGAACAGGCCCACGGCCACATAGGCCAGCAGCAGGCTGGAGATGGTTTCGTTGATGCCGCGAAACTGCCGGAGAAACCCCGCCAGCATGATCCACAGCGCACCGGCCACCGCGCCGGCAGCGCACACCAGCGCCGTGCCAAGGATGTTGGCAGGGGGCGTGATGACATAGGGCAGCGCCGCGCAGGCCAGCCCGCCCAGCACCATGGCGCCTTCACCGCCAATGATGACCAGCCCCGCGCGCGCGGGGATCGCCACGCACAGCGCGGTAAGCATCAGCGGCGCGGCGCGCTGCAATGTGTTCTGCCAGCTGAACCAGTCGCCAAACGCGCCCTTGAACAGCAACACCCACACATCGACCGGGCTTACCCCCGCAAACCACACGAACCCGCCAAACAGCACCAGCGACAGCGCGATGGCGGCGACGGGCAGGGCGATGTCGGTGAGGGTGTCTTTCATGGAAGTTTCCGGTTGTCATCCCGGGCTTGACCCGGGATCCACGTTGGTGTGCCTGCATGGATGCCGGATCAAGTCCGGCATGACATCGAAGGTCAGATGCTTCCAATGACCCCCTCGACGAGGTAGTTCATCTTCTCCAGCTCCAGGTCGGTCTGCTTGAGCGTCTTGCCGGCGGCGATGACCGTGTTGCCCTTGTTGTCCTTGAGCGGGCCCTTGAAGATGTCGAACGTGCCGGCCATCATCTTGCCCTTGATGTCGTCGGCATTCTTTTTAGCCGCGTCGGTCACGGCGGGGCCGTAAGCGGACATCTTCACGTAGCCTTCCTTAAGGCCGCCGCGGATGAAGTTGGGGTGCGGCTTGCCGGCCTTGGCCGCGTCAATCACCGTCTTGTAGGCGGTCAGCCAGTTCCATTCGGCGCCCGTCAGGTAGGCCTGCGGTGCCAGCTTGGCCTGGCTCGCGTGGTAGCCGCAGACCATCTTGCCGCGCTTGGCCGCCGTCTCGACGATGACCTTGGGGCCGTCCACGTGCATGGTGAACACGTCCACGCCCTGGTCGGCCAGGCTGTTGGTGGCTTCGGCCTCTTTCACGGCCATGGACCAGTCGCCGGTGAAGATCACGCTGCAGGTGATGCCGGGCTTGACCGAGCGCGCACCCATCAGGAAGGCATTGATGTTGCGCAACACCTGCGGGATGGGCTTGGCCGCGACGAAGCCGATCTTGCCGCTCTTGCTCATGTGGCCGGCCACCACGCCGTTGAGGTACTGGCATTCGTCGATGTAGCCAAAGAAGCTGCCGGTGTTCTTGGGGTGCTTGCCCTCGGTCCACATGCCGCCGCAATGGGCAAAGCGCACGTCGGGGTACTTGGCCGCCATGGCCAGCATGTGCGGGTCGAAGTAGCCGAACGAGGTGGGGAACAGCACGCTGGCGCCGTCCTGCGCAATCATGCCGGTCATGGTCTTCTGCACGGCGGCGGTCTCGGGCACGTTTTCTTCTTCCACCACCTTGATGCCGGGCATCTTCTTCAGCTCGGCGGCGGCCTGGGCCTGCGCCTGGTTGTAGCCAAAGTCGTCACGCGGGCCCACGTAGATCACGCCCACGGTCAGCGGCTTTTGCGCGAAGGCCAGCGGCGCGGAGGCGGCAGCGCCGAGCGCGGCCAGGGTTTTGAGGGAGTCACGGCGGTTGGTGTGCTGCAGGGTCATGGTCTTCTCCGGGGTTGAAAGGGGTTAGCAGGATTCATGCAAGGGGCGGCGGTGTGTCCAGCAGGCTCACATGCGCGGCCACCACACGCCAGCCTGCAGGCGTGCGCAGCCAGGTCTGGCTCTGGCGGCCGGTACGTGCCGCGCCCGCGCGGCGGAATTCGGTGCTGGCCGTGGCAAAGTCGCGGCCGTAGGTGGTGATGACGGTGTTCATCAGCTGGCGCGCCAGGCCCTGGGGTGAGCGCCCCGCGCGAAAGGCCCGGATGGCGTCATACCCGTACAGGTTTTCCGTGGCGCCGTAGCGCAGCGTGTGCGGGCTGTCCCAGAACAGCTCGTCCAGCACGGCCACTTCATTGCTGACCAGGGCCTTTTCGTAGCGCGCAAAGGCCGCCGTGACTTCGAGCACGATGTCGGGCAGGTTGATGTCCATGGTGTTCACTCCCTCCCCCGATGGGGGAGGGCGGGGGTGGGGGCCATCGCAGCACCCCATTGCCCCCACCCCAACCCTCCCCCAGCGGGGGAGGGAGGACGCAGGTGCGCCACGCCCGTTTGCTGCAGCACCATCGCCGCGCGCAGCGCCAGGTCCTCGCGCCAGGGCGCGGCGATCAGTTGCACGCCAACCGGCAGGCCACCGGTGCCAGACGGCCACATCGGCGCGGCCACCACGGGGCAACCCGCAAACGAGATCGGCTGCGTCAGCAGGCCCATGGACGGCCGGCAGGGCAGGCGCTGGCCATTGATGTCCAGCCACTCCGTGCCAATCAAGGGCGCGGCCACCGGCGTGGCGGGCGCGATCAGCACGTCCCAATGCTGGAACAGCGCATTGACCTTGTCGCGGTAGACGCGGCGAAAGCGCTGCGCCCGCAGGTACCAGGCCGCGGGCTGCAGCGCGCCCGCGATGAAACGGTCCACCGACAGCGGCTCGAAGTCATCCGCGCGCGTGCGCAGGTCGGCCAGGTGCAGCGCGCCGCCTTCGCTGGCGCTGGTGATGAAGGCCGCCGCGCGGGCGGCCGCCGGATCGGGCCATTCGACGATCTCGATCACGTCGAGGACGCGGGCGGCGGCCTTGGCCACTTCGCGCGCGGGCTGCGTGGCGTTGTCGTGGAAGTAGCCGCCCAACAAACCGATGCGCAAGCCTTTCGTCCCTTGCGACAGCGACTGCAACGTGGGCTCGATAGCCGTCGCGTGGCAACCCGCATCCAGCGGGTCAGGCGACTGCAGTGCGTCGTACACCGCGGCCAGCCGTTCGACCGAATCGGCAAACGGCCCCAGATGATCGACGCTGTGTACGAACGGGTAGCTGCCGCGCCGCGACAGCCGCCCGAACGTCGGCTTGAGCCCCCACACGCCGCACAGCGAAGACGGCACGCGGATGGAGCCATTGGTGTCCGAGCCCAGCGCCACCGGCACCTGGCCCGCCGCCACGGCCGCGCCCGAACCACCGGACGACCCGCCCGCGATGCGCGTCAGGTCATGCGGGTTGCGGCACGGGCCGTAATGGGTGTTCTCGGTGGTAAAGCCGTAGGCGTATTCGTCCATGTTCAGCGAGCCCACCAGCACGGCACCGGCGGCCTGCAGGCGTCGCACCAGGAAGGCGTCCGATGACGCGGGTGCGTGATCGCGGTTGACCCTGGACCCGGCCAGCGTCACCTCGCCTTCGATGTCAAACAGGTTCTTGACCGCATAGGGCACACCGGCGAGCGGACCCAGCGCCTCGCCGCGCGCGCGGCGTGCATCGATGGCCGCGGCCTCGGCACGGGCGCGGGCGTAGCTCTTGCCAGTGAAGGCGTTCACCTCGCCGTCGGTCGCGTCGATGCGGGCGATGCAGGCCTCCAGTGCTTCGGCGGCGGTCATGCGGCGTGCGTCCTGTCCGGATCGGGATTGAATATTTCAGCCAGCTCATCCTCGGGCGACAGCGGCACGCGCTCCAGCAGCGCGGCCAGCGCCGCCGTGCGCTCCAGGTGCGCTGCCACACGCTGCGCGCGAGCAGCGTCCAGCGGGATGCCCAGCGCAACCGCACTGGCCTTCACATAGGCGAGCGTTTCGGCTTCGGTCACCGGCGCACCTCGCGCTGGAAGATTTCAAGCGACAGCTTCTTGGTCGCCACGAAGCTCGGCGTCGACAGCGTGTCCACCGTGCGCGGGCGCGCATCGTCGTACGCCAGGATTTCCGCCACCTTGGTCGGGCGCTTGGTCAGCAGCAGCACCTGGTCGGCCAGGTACACCGCCTCTTCCAGGTCGTGCGACACCAGCAGCATGGTGGTGCCGGTCTTCATGAACACTTCCTGCAGCTTCTCGCGGATGAACAGCGTCATCTCGAAGTCCAGCGCCGAGAACGGCTCGTCCAGGAACAGCACCTCGGGGTTGTTGGCCAGCGCGCGCATGATGGACGCGGTCTGTTGCTGGCCGCCCGACAGCTCGTACGGATAGCGGTTCAGGTCGAACTTGACGTCGAAGCTCGCCACCAGCTCGGCCATGCGGCGGTCCACCTCGGCTTTGCTCTTGCCTTCGAGCTTGAGCGGGTAGGCGATGTTGTCGATGGTGCGCATCCACGGGAACATCGCTTCGCGGTAGTTCTGGAACACGTAGCCGATCTTGGTGTCCTTGAGGCTCTTGCCATCGAACAGGATCTCACCGCTGTCGATGGGGATCAGCCCCGCGATCATGTTGATCAGCGTGCTCTTGCCGCAGCCGTTGGGGCCGAACACCGAGACGATTCTTGCTTTGGGAATGTCCAGGTCGAAGTTCTCGTACAGCGGCCAACCCGCGAAGTACTTGGTGAGGCCCCGGATGGTGATGTGCGTGCCGGCCGGGCCGGGCACGAATTCACGCGCGGGCACGTCGGCGAAGACGGGGGCGTTGATCACGGCGTTCATCGGCCACTCCAGTGAACGATCTTGCGTTCGGCGACAAGAAAGAGGATGTTGAGTGCGTAGCCCAACGCGCCCGCCGCCAGGATGGAGGCATACATGTCGCGCACGTTCATCACCTGCTGCGAGTTGATGATGCGGTTGCCCAGGCCGCTGTCGGCGCCGATGAACATCTCGGCCACGATCACGATCACCAGCGCCATGGACACCGCCGAGCGCAAACCCACGAAGCTGGGTTGCAGGCTTTCCCAGACCAGCACGTCCTTGAAAATCTGCCAGCGCGTCGCGCCCATGACCTTGGCCGCCATCACCCGCTGCTTGCGCGCGTTGATGACGCCGTAGGCGCTGTTGAACACCACGATCAGGAACGCGCCGAACGCGGCAATCGCCACCTTGTTGATGTCCGACACGCCGAAGATCATGAGGAACAGCGGAATCAGCGCCGACGACGGCGTGGAACGGAAGAAGTCGATCAAAAACTCCACACTGCGGTAGGCCCGCTCGTTGCTGCCCAGCAGCACGCCCAGCGGCATGCCCACGGCGGCGGCGATCAGGAAGGCCTGCACCGTTCGCATGACGGTGACGCCAAAGTCCTTGAGCAGCGGACCACCCCACAGGCCGCTGATCAGCGTGCCCAGGGCATCCAGCGGCGGCGGCAGCAGGATGGCCTTGATGAAACCCGTGCGTACGGCCAGGTCCCACAAGATGAACAGCACGATGGGGCCGATGAACGGCAGGAAGCGCTCCCACTGCGGCTTCTTCGGCGCGGCGGTGGCGTGGGCGGCGGGCGGCGTCCAGGGCTTGGGCGCCGCCACCGCCGTGGGCGGCACGGGCGCACCCGGCATGGCGTCTGGTGTGGCGCGCATGGCTTCAGCCCTTGTAGAGCATGCTGTCCACCAGCAGCCGCTTGCTGAAGATGCCCTTCTCGCTGAACAGGTCGAAGAACTTCTGGAAGTGCGCCACATCCGCCGGCGTGAACTCGTTGTACATGGTGTACGCGGCCAGCGGCACCTCGCTGGTCAGCGGGCCTTCAATGGCGGTGTAGCCCTTCATGTACTGGCGCGCCTCGGCCGGCTTGCTGCGCACATAGGCCACGCCTTTGCCATAGGCGGTGATGAATTTCTTCGCCACCTCGGGGTTCTTCTGGATGAAGGCCGAGGCCAGCGACGCCGAGCCGCCAAACCACGGCGCCATCGGGTCGCCCAGCACGTATCTGGCGATCACGCCCGGCTCCAGCACGCGCGTGGTGCCGTTCATGCGGCCAATGGTGCCGGTGGGCTCCAGCGTGTAGGCGGCGTCGATCTGGCCGGCGGCCAGCGCGGCCACGTGCTGGCCGATGGGCAGCTCCACCACCGTGGCGCCGGTGGCGCCGCCGCGCTCCAGCACGGTCTTGGCCAAGGTCACGTTCTGGATGCCGGGGCCCGAACCCACGCGTTTGCCCTTGAGGTCGGCCATCACCTTGGCCGGGCTGGCCACGGGCACGATCACCTCGTCCAGCACGTTTTTCACGTTGCTGGGGTTGGAGCAGAAGATCTTGAAGGTGCCGGGCGCGGCAATCTCGCCGATGGCGATGTTGGCCGAGCCCGTGCCGTTGGCGGTGCCGTCCGCGCGGCCGGACAGCACGGCCTCCATCACCTGCTGCGCGCCCGCGAACTTCAGCGGCTCCACGTCCAGGCCGGCTTCCTTGAAGTAACCCAGCTCGATGGCTGAATAGAACGGCAGGCCCGCTGCGATGGGCCAGTAGCCGATGCGGATCTTGGGGCCGGCCTGGGCGCGCACCATGGGCGCGCCGGCGACGGCGACGGCGGCGCCAGCGGCCTTGAGCAGCGTGCGGCGGGTGGAAGAGACGGCGTGGCGAGTATCGGTCATGGAACGCTCCTGCTTGAGGTTTGGTTGGATGGATGAATGATTCAGGCCGGGGCTTTGAGCGACGCGATGTACGCGCGCCAGCCGCCCAGGTGGGTGATGTCCTGCGCGCCCTGGGTGGCGAGCGATTCGCAGATGAAGCCCTGCACGCTGGCGCCGTCGGCCAGCGTCAGCGTGCCAATGCCCAGGGGCGCAGGGATCAGCGCGACGAAGCTGCCGTAGTGCGCGGCGGGCATCTCCCACACTTCGACGGCGATCGCGCCGCCTGTGCCAGCGGCCACGCGCACCAGGCCGGGCTTGGGCGGCACGGTGCCGGGCAGGGCATAAAAGCGGTAGTCGGGCGCGGTCTGCGTGGTGGCCACCAGGCGCGCGCCGCGCTCGGTGAGCTGGCTGTTCAGCGGCATGCCCGACAGGTGCGCGCCGACGACGGCAACCCTGACCATGGCCTGGGGCCTGATGCCGGGGATGGCGATGGGTGCGGGCAGCGCCTGGCCCGTTACGCCCTGCGTGAGCGCGGTGTCGTGGTGGTAGCGTTGTCCCAGCTCGGCCAGCTGCCAGTCGCTACCGCAGGGGCCGATCAACGTGATGCCGAACGGTAGACCGTCGGCGCGGATGCCGGCAGGCACCGACAGCGCCGCATAGTCCAGCAGGTTCACGAAGTTGGTGTACGCACCCAGGTTGCGGTTCAGCGCGACCGGGTCGGCCTGCATGGCGGCGATGGTGTAGTGCGTGGGCGCCGTGGGCACCAGCAGCAGGTCGATGTCCTGCCACATCGCGCTCGCGCGCTGGCCCAGCGCGCGCAGGCGCACCTGCGCAGCCACCAGGTCGGCGGCGCTGTAGCCACGGCCGGCCGCGATGATGCCGCGCACGGGCTCCATGGCTTCGGCCTCGTGCGCGTCGAAGAACTCGCGGATGGCGGCGTAACGCTCGGCCACCAGCGCGCTCTCATAGAGCAGGCTGGCGGCCTGGGCCAGCGGCGCGAAGTCCACCGTCACCGGCGTGCCACCGAGTTCGCGCAGCCGCGTGACGGCCTGCCGGAACGCGGCCTCGGCCGCGTCGTCGCCGAAGAATGGCAGTTCCGACGGCACGCCGAAGCGGAACGCCGCGGGAAACGGCGCGTCCGCCAGCACAAGCGTGCGCGAGAACGGGTCGCGCGCGTCCGGCCCCATGGCCGCCTGCAGCACCTGCGCGGCCAGGCCGACCGTGCGCGCGAAGATCGACACACAGTCCACGCTCTGCGCCGCCGGCACCACGCCGTGCGCGCTGATCAGCCCTTTGCTGGGCTTCAGGCCCACGATGTTGTTGAGCCCGGCGGGCACGCGGCCCGACCCGGCGGTGTCGGTGCCCAGGGCAAAGTCCACCTCGCCGGTGGCCACGACGTGGGCCGAACCCGAACTGGAGCCGCCACACACATAGACCGGGTTGAAGGCGTTGGGTACCGCGCCATAGGGCGAGCGCGTGCCGTTCAGGCCGCAGGCGAACTGGTCCAGGTTGGTCTTGCCGACCAAGGATGCACCAGCATGGAGCAGCCTGGCCACTACCGCGGCATGTGCTTGCGGGCGGTAGGCAAAGGCCGGGCAGGCTGCGGTGGTGGGCAGGCCGGCAGCGTCGATGTTGTCCTTGGCGGCAAAGCGCAGCCCGGCCAGCGGCCCTGCATCCGTCAGGCGCAGCGGTGTGTCAAAGCGGGAAATCCAGGCCTGCGGCGCACTGGCCGGCGCGGCGCCCACGGGGGCGGCAGCGGCAGTGTCGGCAGGAAGGACGGTGTGCACCATATCTGAGCATCCAATCTTGTATCCAAGTTGAGATGCAAAGACCGTGCCACGCGCAGCGATGGGGTTTGCCTTGTCGCGCGAAGCGTCGCGGCTTTCAGAAGATTGAGCCGCTATGGCGCAGATACGGCTCAACCGATGAGCCGTATTCGCTAGAATGCGGCTCATGGCCGCTCGTTCAACCACCTATCTCTGGCAACTGCCTGGTTGGCCCGAACTGACATTCGCCCCCGAATCCGTCAGCGCCGCTCTCTCGGAAGCCCGCCGCCTTCAGGGCGAGGTGCAAGGCAAAGCCCGCGCCATCGGCATTGACCGCGCGGGCGAAGTCATGAGGGAGGTGCTGGCGCAAGAGGTGCTGGCCACCGCTGCCATCGAGGGCGAAAAGCTCGACCCCGCATCCGTGCGCTCATCCGTACTGCGGCACCTGGGTTTGGCTGATGCCGGGCCGCGCGACCGCCATGTGGATGGCCTGGTCCAGGTCATCAATGATGCCTCCAGCGCATTCCAGCAACCGCTGGACCACGATCGGCTGTGCCGCTGGCATTCGGCCCTGTTCCCCGGCGGCGCCAGCGGCATCCGCAGGATTGCCGTGGGCCGCTACCGCGACCATGCAGACCCCATGCAGATCGTCAGCGGCCTGCCCGGCAAAGAGGTCGTGCACTACCAGGCCCCGCCTTCACACCAGGTCCGCGCCGACATGGACCGCCTGCTGCAATGGTTTGCCGACACCACACCTGTGCCCGGCCACCCCCCGGCAATGGAAGGCCTGGCCCGGGCCGCCATCGCGCACCTGTGGTTTGAAAGCATCCACCCGTTTGAAGACGGCAACGGCCGCATCGGCCGGGCCATCGTGGACATGGCCCTGGCGCAGGACCAAGACGGGCCGCTGAGGCTGTACAGCCTGTCACGGCAACTGCTTGAGTCACGCGCGGGCTACTACGACGCGCTGAACCAGGCGCAGCGCGGCACGGGCGAGGTGACGGCCTGGGTCCAGTGGTTTGCCCGCCAGATTGCCGCGGCTTGCAGGCGAACCAGCCAGGTGATGGACCGCGCCATCGAAAAGAGCCGGTTCTGGGCCGACCACAGCGCCACGGAACTCAATGCGCGCCAGCGCAAGGTCTTGCAGCGCCTGCTGGATGACGGCGACGGCGGCTTTCTGGGCGGCCTGAACGCAGACAAGTACATGAAGATGACGGGCGTGTCCAAAGCCACGGCCACGCGCGACCTGGGGAGCCTGGTGGCTGCGGGCCTGCTGAGGACCACGGGCCAGGGCAAGGGTGTGCGCTACTACGTCAACGTGCCGGGGTGGACGCACGGTACCTGAAAGGCAAGCTCACCCTGGCCCGCGACGGCACGCGTCTACGACGCTGCGTCCAGGTCGATCATGGCCGCCAGCGGCACACCCGCAGGCGCCACATGGTCCGCCACCACCCAGGCGCGCGACGGGTGCGTGGCGGCCTCTTGCAGCAGCCCGGTGATGACGCCCATCGACGCCTTGTCCACCGCGGCAAACGGCTGGTCCAGCAACGTGAGCGCGGCGCCTGACGCGAAGGCCGCCGCCAGCCAGACCTTGCGCCGCGAGCCGGTGGACAGCATGTCCAGCCGCTTGGGCAGGTGCTGCGCCAGGTCCAGCGCGTGCACCAGGTCGTGCAGCAAGGCGCGGTCCAGCGCAGGGTGCTGCCGGGCCACGCGGTCAAAGCACTGGCCGGGCGTGAGGCCATCGCAGCCGTCGGCACGCGGGTTGACCCAGAACACCCTGCCACCCGCCTGCACGGTGCCGGCCCGGGGCGCCAGCTCGCCGGCCATCAGCCGCAGCAGCGTGGTCTTGCCCGTGCCTTCATCACCGCCCAGCCAGGTCACGCCCGGCGGCACGGCAAGGTCCAGGCGGCTGAACAACGGTGGCTGGCCGGGCCAGGCAAAGCCCAGGTTTTGTATCTGCATCGGAAACTTCCTGCATTGGCGCGCATCCCAACCGGGAACAATACCCGCTTGCTACCCCTGAAAGCCCCCAACATGAAATGCCCGACCTGTGATGGCGTGAACCTTGTGATGTCCGAGCGCAGCGGCATCGAGATCGACTACTGCCCGCAATGCCGCGGCGTCTGGCTGGACCGCGGCGAGCTGGACAAGATCATCGAGCGGGCCACGCCCACCACCGCCGCAGCGGCGCCGCAGGCCGCGCCGGTGCAGCAGCCGCCCCAGCAGCCCTATTACCCGCAGCAGCGCCCGCCGCAGCATTACGACAACCGTGGCTACTACCGCAAGAAAAAGCGCGAGGGCTTTCTGGGCGAGCTGTTCGACTTCGACTGAGGTTCAAGCCGCCGCCAGCGCGAACCGGCGTCAATCGCCCCGCGCCAGCAGCGCCTGGCGCAGCAGGCGCGCCGCCCGGTCGCGTATCTGGCCCGGCAGGCTGCGCGGCGGCGGGCGTTTGCGGTTGCGCGCCTGCGTGCAGGCCGACAGGAAGTCCATGAGGATGGGCGTGTCGTCCAGCGTGTTGCCGCCGACCTTGTGAAATTCGGGGTGCCATTGCGTGGCGGCAATGTAGCCGCCCGCCTGGTCGCGCCCGGCCGGGGCCAGGCGCCGGATCGCCTCGGGGATGCGGTCCGGCTCGCTCCAGGCCTCCACCGTGAAGCCCGGCGCCAGGTTCCTGACCGCCTGGTGATGGATGCTGTTGACCCGCGCGCGCAGCACGCCGGGGTACAGCGCGGCCAGGTGCGAATACTCCACCAGCTCGATCTCGTGAAAGTTCTGGTCGTAGGTCACCGCGTCGCGGTGGCGCAGCGTCTTGGGGTGGTAATGCTGGGTTTCGATGTCCTGGTACAGCGTGCCGCCAAAGGCCACGTTGATCAGCTGCATGCCACGGCACACGCCAAAGATGGGCTTGCCCGCCTGCTCGAAGGCCTCCACCAGCGCCAGGTCGTACAGGTCGCGGATGCGGTCGCCAATCCATGCGTCCTGCAGCGGCTCCTCGCCATAGCTGCCGGGCCACACGTCGGCGCCGCCATGCATCACCACGCCATCCAGCCATTGCGCGTAGTGCGACAGCTTGACGTCACCGCGCGCCGTCTCGCCCGTGGGGCAGGGCACCATGACCACCATGGCGCCGGCCGACATGAGCCAGTGCGCGATGGACTGCTCCACGTACTGAAGCGTCTTGTTGGTGAACAGCGAACGCGAAGGGTCGGCGTGCGAAAAGCACGCCGACAGGCCGATCTTGAGGCGGTTGTCGGGCATGTTGGGAATCATTGTGAACCCGCCGCCACGGCCGGCCTGTCGGACGGTGCCGCAACCTTGCCAGCGCCGAAATGGCTAGAATATCTATTCATTTATCTATTCACAAATCTATTCAAACCTTGCGGATATGGCCGCCAATCCCGCTATTGACCCCCTGCGCCTGCAGCTGGCCGGCGGGCCGCAACCCGCGCGGGCATTGGCCCAGGCGCTGGGTGTAAGCCAGCCCACGCTGTCGCGGCGCCTGGCCGCGCTGGGCAGCGAGGTGGTGCGTATCGGCGCCGCGCGATCTATTCAATATGCGCTGCGCGACACGGCCCGCGCGCTGCCCGACATTCCGGTTTACCGGGTGGACGCGGCGGGCCAGCTGCAGCCCCTGGGCACGCTGGTGCCCGTGCGGCCCGACGGCTTCGTCATGCAAACGCCAGCAGGCGAAACCCACCACACCCCTGGCCTGCCGTGGTGGCTGCTGGACATGCGCCCACAGGGCTACCTGGGCCGCGCTTACGTGGCGCGGCATGGCAGCGCCCTGGGTCTGCCGCCCCGGCTGGCGGACTGGTCGGACACCCACGCCCTGCGCGCGTTGCTGGCGCAGGGGCACGACCCGGTGGGCAACCTGCTGCTGGGCGATGCGGCGCGCGCGCAGTTTCTGGCCGCCGCTGTGTCGCCCCCCATCCCGCAGACCGGCAAAGCCACCGCATACCCCCGGCTGGCGCGTGAAGCAGCCCAGGGCGAGTCACCCGGCTCGTCCGCCGGCGGTGAGCAGCCCAAATTCACGGCATGGGCTGACACCGCCGCCGGGCCGCGCCACGTCATCGTGAAATTCAGCGAACCCGAGCCCGGCCCGGTGACGCAGCGCTGGCGCGACCTGCTGCTGGCCGAGCACCTGGCCCTGCAGACACTGGCCGACGCGGGCGTACCCGCCGCGCGCACGGCGCTGCTGGACGCGGTGGGGCAACGCTTTCTGGAAGTGGAGCGCTTTGACCGCGTGAACACGCTGGGGCGGTGCGGCCTGCTGTCGCTCACGGCGCTGGACGCGGAATTTGTGGGCGGCGGCGCCGCCCCCTGGCCCGTGACCGTGCAACGCCTGGCCGACGCGGGCCACGTGCGCGCCGACGCGGTGCAGGGCGCCGCGCTGCTGTGGGCGTTCGGCACGCTGACGGGCAACACCGACATGCACGCGGGCAACCTGTCGTTCATGACCGAAGAGGGCCGCCCGTGGGCGCTGGCACCGGCCTACGATATGACGCCCATGGCATTCGCACCGCGCTCGGGCGGCGGGCTGCCCGACACACTGGCACCGGCAAACCTGCACGCCAGCGTGGGCCACGACACCTGGCGGCAAGCCGATGCACTGGCGGCGCAGTTCCTGGCGCGGGTGCGGGAGGCCGACGGGTTCAGCCGCCGGTTTGCGCCTTGCCTGGCGGCGCTGGGGGTGCATCTGGAACAGGCGCGGGAGAAGATTACAAGGCTGGGATAGTGTCAAAAACCCCTGAGCCGCTGGTGAATTTGTAACCAATCAGGCACTATGGCGGCCACGCATGGAACTCATCGACAACATCAACCGCCTGCTCGGCGACGACCTGAAGAAAACGCTACGCCCCGGGGCCCGGTTGAAGATCGCCGCGTCATGCTTTTCCATGTATGCCTACGAGGCGCTGAAAGAAGAGCTGGAGCAGATCGAAGAAATCCAGTTCATCTTTACGTCCCCCGCCTTCACACCGGATGAAGTGACCGACAAACTGCGCAAGGAGCGCCGCGAATTCCACATCCCCAAGCTGGACCGCGAACGCAGCCTGTACGGCAGCGAATTTGAAATCCAGCTGCGCAACAAGCTGACCCAGCGCGCCATTGCCCGTGAATGCGCTGACTGGATGCGGCGCAAGGCCACCTTCAAAAGCAACCGCAGCAAGGCGCCCATGCAGCAGTTTGCCGGCGTGCAGGCCGGCGGCGCAGAGAACATCTACACACCGCTGCATGGCTTCACCGCGGTGGACCTGGGTTACCAGCGCGGCAACGCGGTGTCCAACATCGTGCAGAAGGTGGATGAGCCCCAGTACGCCGCCTACTATCTCAACCTGTTCAACCTGATCTGGAACGACGCCGAAAAGCTGGACGACGTGACGGCCCAGGTCTGCGACCACATCGCATCGGTCTATCAGGAAAACTCGCCCGAGAGCATCTACTTCCTGATGCTCTACAACATCTTCAGCGAATTTCTGCAAGACCTGAGCGAGGACGTGCTGCCCAACGAGCGCACCGGCTACCAGGACACGCTGATTTGGAACAAGCTGTTCAACTTCCAGAAAGACGCGGCCACCGGCATCATCAACAAGCTGGAGACCTACAACGGCTGCATCCTGGCCGACAGCGTGGGCCTGGGCAAAACCTTTACCGCGCTGGCCGTCATCAAGTACTACGAGCTGCGCAACAGCCGCGTGCTGGTGCTGTGCCCCAAGAAGCTGGCCGACAACTGGCTCAACTACAACCGCAACCTCACCACCAACATCTTTGCCAAGGACCGTTTCGGCTACGAAGTTCTGTGCCACACCGACCTGAGCCGCACCAGCGGCGAATCCTTCGGCACATCGCTGAACCGCATCAACTGGGGCAACTACGACCTGGTGGTCATTGACGAATCGCACAACTTCCGCAACAACGACGCCTTCAAGGAGCGCGAGACGCGCTACCAGCGCCTGATGAACAAGGTCATCAAGCAAGGCGTGAAGACCAAGGTGCTGATGCTGTCGGCCACGCCGGTCAACAACCGCTTCAACGACCTGCGCAACCAGCTGGCGCTGGCCTACGAAGGTGAATCCGACACCCTGAGCCGCAAGCTGCGGACCGGCCGGTCGGTGGAGGAAATCTTTCGCGCGGCACAGGCCGCGTTCAATGCATGGTCGCGGCTGCCGCCCGAAGCGCGCACGGCCCGCGCCATCCTGGACGCGCTGGACTTCGACTTCTTCGAGCTGCTGGACAGCGTGACGATTGCCCGATCGCGCAAGCACATCCAGACCTTCTACGACACCAAAGACATCGGCCGCTTTCCGGACCGGCGCAAGCCGCTGTCATTCCATTGCGCACTGACGACGCTGCCCGACGTCATGTCCTTCAACGGCATCTATGACGAACTGTCGGGGCTGCGGCTGGCCGTCTATGCGCCGCTGAGCTACATCCTGCCCAGCCGCCGGCGCAAGTACGAAGAGCTGTACGACACCCAGGTGGCGGGTGGCGGCGGCACCTTCAAGCAGGTGGACCGCGAAAAGAGCCTGCAGGCCCTGATGGTCACCAACCTGCTCAAGCGGCTGGAAAGCTCGGTGCATGCCTTTCGCATGACGCTGCAACTGCTGCACGACAACCACACGGGCACGCTGGCGCGCATCGCCGCCTTCCAACAGGGCGGCCTGCCCGCGGGCACCGGTGGTGAAGTGACGGACCTGACCGACGCGCTGGCCGATCTGGACCCCGAAGAAGACGAACTGCCGTTTTCGGCCGACGACCAGATCGGCGGCAAGGTCAAGATCAGTCTGGCCGACATGGACCTGCCGTCGTGGGAACGCCAGCTGCGCCACGACCTGCGGATCATCGACCGGCTGCTGACCGACATGCACCGCGTCACGCCCGAGCATGACGCCAAGCTCCAGCACCTGAAGGGCCACATCCTGACCAAGCTGGCGCAGCCCATCAACCCCGGCAACCGCAAAGTGCTGCTGTTCACCGCGTTTGCCGACACAGCCAATTACCTGTACGAACACCTGGCGCCCGTGCTGCGCACGCAGGGCCTGCACAGCGCCCGCGTCACGGGCCAGGGCGAGCCCCAGTCCACAGTCGGGCGGGGGTATGACTTCCAGTCGCTGCTGACGCTGTTCTCGCCCCGCTCCAAAGACAAGGCGCTGGTGCTGCCGCATGAACCCGCCGAGGTGGACCTGCTGATCGGCACCGACTGCATCTCCGAAGGCCAGAACCTGCAGGACTGCGACTACGTCATCAACTACGACATCCACTGGAACCCGGTGCGCATCATCCAGCGCTTTGGCCGCGTGGACCGCATCGGCTCGCCCAACGACAGCATCCAGCTGGTGAACTACTGGCCCGACATCTCGCTGGACGAATACATCAACCTCAAGGACCGGGTCGAAAGCCGCATGATGATCGCCGACGTGACAGCCACCGGCGACGACAACGTGCTGTCTGCCCAGGCCAATGACGTGGCCTACCGCAAGGAACAGCTGCGCCGCCTGCAGACCGAAGTGATCGAGCTGGAAGACCTGAAAACCGGCGTGTCCATCACCGACCTGGGGCTGAACGACTTTCGCATGGACCTGCTGAACCACGTCAAGGCCCACGGCGAGCTGGACCGCATGCCCAACGGCCTGCACGCCGTGGTGCCGGCCCAGCCCGACGCCGGGCTGTACCCCGGCGTGATCTTTACCCTGCGCAACCGCCACCCCGGCATCAACCATGCCGCCCATCTGCCGCAGCACAACCGCCTGCACCCCTATTACCTGATCTATGTAAACCAACAAGGCCAGGTGGTGCACGACCACACGCAAGTGAAACGGCTGCTGGACCTGGCGCGCGCCGCCTGCAAGGGTCGGGCCGAACCGCTGGCCGACGTGTGCCGCCGGTTCAACCAGACCACCGACGAAGGCCGGCGCATGGGCGACTACTCCACCCTGCTGAGCCAGGCAATCCGCGCCATGCTGGACGTGAAGGAAGAAAAAGACCTGGACAGCCTGTTCACCCCCGGCCGCACCAGCGCGCTGGTGAACGACGTGCCGGGGCTGGACGACTTTGAGCTCATCACCTTCCTGGTGATCCAGGGCGCGGCATGAGCGCGTTGATTCAGTACCCGCCCCAGGCGGCCTATGGCCGCGCCTTGCCCAAAAACAAGCTGTACGAACACAGCGGCGCCGGCAGCCGACTGCGCGCGCTGTTTGTGGCGCAGGTGGAACAGATCGTGTGGCAGTACAAGCTGGCGCCCGAGACCATCAACCTGCCCGCCAGCACTGACGTGCCGGAAATCCAGATCTTCACCCTGCACCTGAAAACCCCCGAGCTGGACGCCCAGGTGCTGCGCTGCATCGACGGCGCCGTGCCCTTTCCCATCGTGTTTGAGCTGGTGTGGGGCGACCGCCGCCGCGTCAGCGCCGCGTGGAAGCGGCCCGCCACAGCGGACGCCACGCGCTGGCAGGCGTCGGACCACTTCACCAGCCCCTGGCTGCCCGCAGATGCCACGCGCGAGCCGCTGCCCGTGGCCGTGAGCCTGGCCGGGCTGTACGAGGCGCTGCTGCGCCGCCTGGTGCCGCTGCAGGGGCGCGAGGGTGAACCCCTGGCCGCGCTGATCGACCGCGCGGCCCAGGTGCGCGCCAAGGAACGCGAGGTGGCTCATGCTGCCCGAAAGCTGGAACGCGAACGCCAGTTCAACCGCCGGGTGGAAGCCAACGCCGTCTTGCGACAATTGCGGGCTGAACTGGCGCAATTGACGAGTTGAAGACACCCCAACGCGCAATACAGGGACACAGAATCAATGGACAAACTGAAGATGCATTCGCCCGACCTCACGCAGGACAACATCGCGCGCCTGCGCGCGCTGTTCCCCGGCTGCGTGACGGAAGCCAAGGGCGCCGACGGGCAGACCCAACTGGCCGTGGACTTTGACCAGCTGCGCCAGGAGCTGTCCGACACGCTGGTGGAAGGCCCGCAGGAGCGCTACCACCTGAACTGGCCCGGCAAGCGCGAGGCACTGCTGACCGCCAACGCGCCCATCGCCAAGACGCTGCGCCCCAGCCGCGAAGAGAGCGTGGACTTTGACACCACGAAGAACCTGTTCATCGAAGGCGACAACCTGGACGCGCTGAAGCTGCTGCAGGAGACGTACCTGGGCAAAGTCAAGCTGATCTATATCGACCCGCCGTACAACACGGGTAACGATTTCATCTACCGCGACAAGTTTGCGGCGGACGCAGAGAGTTTCGAACAAGCGTCTGGACAGCGCGATTCAGAGGGAGGACAGCTTGTTAGCAATCCAGAATCTAGCGGCAGATTTCATACGAACTGGCTAAGCATGATCTTTCCTCGGCTCACGCTTGCAAAGCGGTTGTTGAGCTCTGAAGGACTAATCATGATCAGCATAGATGACGCTGAGCAAGCTTCGTTGCGGCGTATATGCGATCAAGTTTTCGGGGAACAGAACTTTGTTGCCCAGCTGATTTGGGAGAAGGGTCGCAAGAACGACGCGAAGCTCTTCTCTGTTGGACACGAGTACTTGCTTGTATACGCCAGAGATCTAGCCGCCTTGAAAAGTCGCGGTGAGTTGTGGAGAGAAGAGAAGCCGGGAGCTCGTGAAATTTGGGACGAATTTCTTCGCTTAAAGAAAATTTATGGCGGAGACTTTTCAGAAATTGAAGCTCATTTAAGTCGATGGTATTCGGAGCTGCCCAAAGGACACCCTTCGAAACGATGGGCACGATACAAGCGAGTCGACAAGCACGGTCCTTGGCGGGATCGTGACATCTCTTGGCCTGGTGGAGACGGTCCGAAGTATGACGTTCCTCATCCAGTGACTCGACGGCCTTGCGCCGTGCCCGAGAGGGGATGGATTTATGCGTCTCCAGATGAAATGCAACGGCAGATTAAGTTGGGACTAGTGGAGTTTCGGGAAGACCATACCGAGCCACCTTTTCGAAAGGCACATATTCGGCCGATACCCGAAGAAGCCATCGAGACTTCTGAATTAGTCGAGCAAGACAGCAGCGATCAAAGTGACGAGGCTGAGTTAGCCACACAAGTACGTGGCTCATACTTTTACAAGCAATCGCAAGTTTCGGTGAGATACCTCCGCGCGCTGATGGGCGCGAAAGTGTTCAGCAATCCCAAGGATCATGAGGAGCTAGTAAAGCTTATCGAGTACGTGACGCCTAGAGATAGGAATGCAATCATCGTTGACTTCTTTGCTGGCTCTGGAAGCACAGGCGATGCAGTGCTGCGCGCAAATGCAGCTTTTGGAAGCAACCATCGATACATTCTTGTGCAGTTACCAGAGAGCTTGGACAAAGCGCTTGAATCGACAGCAGGTACGGCGAAGAAAACTGTCCAAGCAGCTATAGCTCTGGCCGACAAATCCCATAAACCAAGAACTCTCTCAGAAATCACGAAAGAAAGATTGAGGCGTGCAGGCAGGTCTGTTTTGGAAGCGGATGTGAGCGCTACTTGGAGCCGCGACATCGGCTTTCGCGTCCTCAAGATCGACACCTCCAACATGGCCGACGTCCACTACACGCCCGACGCGCTGGACCGCGCCAAGCTGGACCTGTTTGCCGACAACATCAAGCCCGACCGCACGGCCGAGGACCTGCTATTCCAGGTGATGCTGGACTGGGGCGTGGACCTGGCGCTGCCCATCACGCGCCAGACGGTGGCGGGCAAGGACGTACTGCTGGTGGACGGCAACGCGCTGGCCGCCTGCTTTGACGCGCAGGGCGGCGTGGACGAGGCTTTTGTGAAAGAACTGGCGCGGCTCAAGCCGCTGCGCGCCGTGTTCCGCGACGCGGGCTTTCGCGACAGCGCGGCCCGCATCAATGTGGAGCAGATCTTCAAGCTGCTGTCGCCGGGCACGGACGTGAAGTGCATCTGAGTTGAGGTACACATGCACATGGACGCCGCTGAGCTGACCCGGCTGCTGAATGAGCTCATCACCACCTGGGAGAACGAGGTGGTGGAGTTCAAACAGGCCGGCGACGGCTTCAGCACCGACGACATCGGCAAGTATTTTTCCGCGCTGGCAAATGAAGCCAATTTGCGCGGGATGGAGTCGGGCTGGCTGGTGTTTGGCGTGAACAACAAGACGCGGCGCGTCGTCGGCACCGACTACCGGCCCCAGCCAGAGCGCCTGCAATCGCTGAAGATGCAGATGGCGGAAGGCGCCGCGCCGTCCACCACCTTGCGCCACATCCATGAGCTGCAGCACCCCGACGGCCGGGTGTTGCTGCTGGAGGTGCCCGCCGCCCCGCGCGGCCTGCCCATTGCGTGGAAGGGCCACTATTACGCCCGGGCTGGCGAGAGCCTGACCTCGCTGGGTTTGGGCAAACAGGACGAGATTCGGGGCCAAACGTTGCCGCAGGACTGGACAGCGCAGGTGGTGCCCGAGGCAACGCTGGCCGACTTGGACACCGAGGCCGTGCGCGTGGCGCAGGAAGCGTTTGCGCAGAAGCATGACAACCGGTTCACGGTTGAAGAAGTCATGGGCTGGCCCACCGAAACCCTTCTGGAACGCGCGCGCCTGACCCAGCGCGGGCAATTGACCCGGGCGGCACTGTTGCTGCTGGGCAGGGCGGAATCGGTGTGGCTGCTGTCGCCCCACCCGGCGCAACTGACCTGGCGGCTGGAGGGGCCGGAGCGGGCGTATGAGCATTTCGCCCCGCCGTTTTTGCTGGCCACCACGCGGCTGTACCAGCGCATCCGCAACATCCAGCTGCGCCTGCTGCCGCAGGACCAGCTGTTGCCCATCGAGGTCGCCAAATACGACCAGAAGATCGTGCTGGAGGCGCTGCATAACTGCATCGCGCACCAGGATTACACCCGTCAGGGCCGCGTGGTGGTGACCGAAACGCTGGACCGTCTGGTGTTCGAGAACGAAGGCGGCTTTTTTGAGGGCAAGCCCGAGGATTACGTGCAGGGCAAAACCATCCCCCGCCGCTACCGCAACCCGCTGTTGACGCAAGCGATGGCCGCGCTGAACATGATCGACACCATGGGCTACGGCATCCACGACATGCATGCGCGGCAGGCGCGGCGGTATTTCCCCATGCCGGACTACGACCTGGACGACGGGCGCTCGGTCAAGCTCACGATCCACGGCGGCGTGGTGGACCCGACCTACACCCGTTTGCTGATGCAGAAGACGGATTTGGCACTGAGCGATATCCTGGCGCTGGACCGCGTGCAAAAGAAGCTGCCTATTGACGATGCCACGGCAAGACAATTGCGCAAGGCCGACCTGATCGAGGGGCGCAAACCCCGCTATCACGTCTCGGCGGCCATTGCCAAGGCCACAGCCAGTCAGGCCGAATACATCCGCACCCGCGCACAGGATGACGAGTTTTACGCCAAGCTGGTGACGGACTATCTGCGGAGTTTCGGCCAAGCGTCGCGCAAAGAAATCAATCAGCTCTTGCTGCCCAAGCTCAGCGAGGCACTGTCAGAACAGCAGAAGCTCAAGAAGATCAACAACCTGCTCACCAAGCTGCGGCGGCGGGGAACCATCTTTAATGCAGGATCCGACGTGGCGCCGAGCTGGCAGTTGGTCCCATGATGTTGTGGAGCCTGAAAGGAGTTTTGCACTCCACAAGCAAAGTAGCAGAGTGCAGAGACTACGCAAGAATAATTCCTTATAAATCAATAACTTACGCTTCTCTGCAAGGTCACCAGGCCGTCGTTTTGCAGAGAAAATGCAGAGAACCCCAGCGCCAATGAAGCTCAAGTTCAAAACCCAGGCCTACCAGCTGGCCGCCGTGCAGGCGGTGGTGGACTGTTTTGCCGGCCAGCCCCCGGCCACGGCCGACGCGGTGAGCTACCGCGTGGACCCGGGCCGCACCGGCCCGGCGGGCCCCACCACGGGCAGCCTGTTTGCCGGCGACGGTTTTCGCAATGCCGAGCTGCGGCTGCCCGCCGGCGTGGTGCTGGGCAACGTGCAGACGGTGCAGCGCCAGCAGAACCTGCCGGTGTCGGCCGGGCTGGTGCAGACCAAGGTGGCGCCCATCAACCTGGACGTGGAGATGGAGACGGGCACGGGCAAGACGTATTGCTACATCCGCTCGATCTTCGAGCTGAACCGGCGCTATGGCTGGAGCAAGTTCATCATCGTGGTGCCCAGCATCGCCATCCGCGAGGGTGTGGCCAAGTCGCTGGAGATCACGGCCGAGCATTTTCTGGAGGCCTACGGCAAGAAGGCGCGGTTTTTCATCTACAACTCGCGCCAGCTGCACCACCTGGAAAGCTTTTCGTCGGACGCGGGCATCAATGTGATGGTGATCAACGTGCAGGCGTTTGCCGCCAAGAGCAAGGACAACCTGCGCATTTACGAGGAGCTGGACGACTTTCAAAGCCGCAGGCCCATCGATGTGATCAGCGCCAACCGGCCCATCCTGATTCTGGACGAACCGCAAAAAATGGAAGGGCCGCAGACGCTCAAGTCGCTGGAAGCATTCAAGGCTTTGATGGTGCTGCGCTACTCCGCCACGCACAAAACCACGCACAACAAGGTGTACCGCCTGGACGCGCTGGACGCCTACAACCAGAAGCTGGTCAAGCGCATCGCGGTGCGCGGCATTTCCGTCAAGGGGCTGGCGGGCACCAGCGCCTACCTGTATCTGGAGGCGATCGAGGTGTCCAAGGCGGCACCGGTGGCGCGCGTGGAGTTTGAGCAGAAGCTGGCCAGCGGTGAAATCCGCCGCGTGATGCGCAAGCTGGGCAAGGGCGACGATCTGTTCACGTTGTCCAACGGGTTGGACCAGTACCGCCATGGGCACGTGGTGTCGGACGTGAATGCCGTCACCGATACGGTGAGCTTCGTCAACGGCGTGGAGCTGGCCGCGGGCGAGGCGACCGGCGACGTGAGCGAGGCGTCACTGCGCCGCATCCAGATCCGCGAGGCGATCAAGGCGCATTTCGAGCGCGAGGCAGCGCTGCACCCGCAGGGGGTGAAGGTGCTGACGCTGTTCTTTATTGACGAGGTGGTGAAGTACCGCGACTACGCCGCGCCGGATGAAAAAGGGGAGTACGCGCGCATCTTCGAGCAGGAGTACACGCAGCATCTGAACGAGGTGCTGAGCCTGGACGAGACGCCGTACATCCAGTACCTGCAGCGCATTACCGCAGCGGCCACGCACAGCGGCTACTTTTCCATTGACAAGAAGACCAAGCGGCTGGTGGACCCCGAGATGGGCAAGAAGGCGACCGAGGCCGACGACGTGGACGCCTACGACCTGATCCTGAAGAACAAGGAGCAGCTACTGTCGCTGGCGGAGCCCGTGCGGTTCATCTTTTCGCATTCGGCGCTGCGCGAAGGCTGGGACAACCCCAACGTGTTCGTGATCTGCGCGCTCAAGCACAGTGACAACACCGTGTCGCGCCGGCAAGAGGTCGGGCGCGGCCTGCGGCTGGCCGTGAACCAGCAGGGCGACCGCATGGACCACCCGGCCACCGTGCATGAAGTGAACCAGCTGACGGTGGTGGCCAGCGAAAGCTACAAGGATTTCGTGGCGGCGCTGCAAAAAGACATCAGTGATTCGCTGTCGGCGCGGCCGAAGGTGGCCGACAAGGCATTCTTCCTGGGCAAGGTGATCCGTACCGCGCAGGGTGATGCCACAGTGTCCGAAGACCAGGCCACCGACATCGAGTTTTATCTGATCCAGAACGGCTACGTAGATCGCAAGCGCCATATCGCCGACAAGTACCACCAAGCGCGCAAGGACGGCACGCTGGCGCCGCTGCCCGATGAGCTCAAGCCATTGGAAGCCCAGGTTTTCCAGCTGATCGACAGCGTGTACAGCGAGGGGCATGGCGTTCAGATCGGCAACGACCGCCAGCCCAAGCGCAACCCGCGCAACAGCAACTTCGACAAGCAGGAGTTCCGCGCGCTGTGGGATCGCATCAACCACAAGGCCGCCTACAGCGTGTCGTTTGATTCCGCCGAGCTGGTCGCCAAGGCTGTACAGGCGCTGGACGGGCTGCGCGTGACGCCGCTGCAATACACCGTGCAGCGCGGCGAGCAGCGCGCGCAGGTCACCTATGACGGCCTGCAGGGCGGCGACGCGTTTGTGCTGACGGCCACGGAGACGGAGGCCGAGCGGCTGTCGGTGCAGTCCGGCGTGCAGTACGACCTGGTGGGCAAGCTGGCCGAAGGCACCACGCTGACGCGCCGCACGGTGGTGGACATGCTCAAGGGCATGAACGCGGCCGCGTTCGCGCAGTTTCGCAGCAACCCGGAGCATTTCATTGCCGAGGCCACGCGGCTCATCAACGAGCAGAAGGCCACGGTGATCATCGAACACCTGGCCTACGACACCACGCAGGACCGCTTTGACCTGGAGATTTTCACGGCCGCTGAAACGCGGCAAGACTTCAGCAAGGCCGGCGACAAGCTGAACCGGCATATCTATGACTACGCCATCACCGACTCCCAGGTGGAGCGCGATTTTGTGACCGAGCTGGACACCAGCAGCGACGTGGTGGTGTATGCCAAGCTGCCGCGCGGCTTTTTCATCCCAACCCCCGTGGGCGACTACAACCCCGACTGGGCGATTTCGTTCAAGGAAGGCAGCGTCAAGCACGTGTACTTTGTTGCCGAGACCAAGGGCTCCATGTCCAGCATGGACTTGCGGCCGATCGAGGAAACCAAGATTGCGTGCGCGCGCAAGTTCTTTGACGAGATCAACCGCAGGTTCGCGCCCGAGAACGTGCGCTATGACGTGGTGAACAGCTTTGACAAGCTGATGGCGCTGGTGAAGTAATGCCGCGCAAGGTTCAGCGCGCCAGCTGGATCACCCGCCAACCGCGCTCGCGCGCCTGCTGCGCCAGCTTCGCGTCCGGGTCCACCGCCACCGGGTGGTTCACCGCTGACAGCAGCGGCAAGTCGTTGATGCTGTCGCTGTAGGCGGTGCTGTCCAGCTGCGCCAGCGCATGGCCGCGCGCGTGCAGCCAGTCGTGCAGCCGCGTGACCTTGCCTTCGCGCATGTTCAGCGTGCCCTGGGTGCGGCCGGTGAAGGTGCCGTCTGCCACTTCACAGTCGGTGGCGATCAGGTGTTCGATACCAAGGTACAGCGCCGTCAGCTCGGTGATGAAACGGTTGGTGGCCGTGGTCAGCACGACCAGGTCGCCCGCGTCCAGGTGCTGGTTGACCAGCGCGATGGCTGCGGGCGGAATGCGCGGCACGATGTGTGTGGCCAGAAACTCCTGGCGCAGCGGCTCCCACTGGGCCCGGGTGCGGCCACCCAGTGTGCCCACGTAAAAGTCGGCAAACTCCTGCGCGTTGACGGTGCCCGCCTTGTAGCGCGCTTCCACGTCCGCATTGCGCGCGGCAAACGCCGTGCGGTCCAGCACGCCCTGGTCCATGAGGAAGTCAATCCACAGCACGTCGCTGTCACCCGACAGCAGCGTGTGGTCCAGGTCGAACAGCGTCAGCTTCATCCGGCTTGCCGAAGGTGCCACGCTTTCGGCCGCGTGAACGTGTCGATGCCGTAGGTGGACAGCGTGAGGCCCACGCCGCTGTCGCCCACGCCGCTCCAGGGCAGGCGCGGGCTCACGCGGTCGCAGCAGTTCCAGTACACGCTGCCGGCGTTCACCTTTTCCAGGATGCGCTGGGCACGGGCCTCATCGCGCGTGTACACGCCGGCCGTCAGACCGTAGTGCGTGTCGTTCATCAGCTGTACCGCCTCGGCATCGCCCGACACTTTCTGGATGCCGATGATGGGGCCGAAGCTTTCTTCCTTCATCAACTCCATGGTGTGGTTCACGTTGCTGAACACCGTGGGCTGGTACCAGTTGCCAGGGCCCGCGCCACGCGCACCACCGGCCAGCAGCGTGGCGCCACGGGCCTTGGCGTCGGCCACCTGTGCGTCCAGCACGTCCAGCTGCGGGGCGCGGGTGATGGCGCCGATGTAGGTGCCGTCGCTCATCGGGTCGCCGGCCGCGAAGCCTTTGACGGTATCGACGAAATGCTGGACGAACGCGTCGTGGATCGCCTCATGCACATAGATGCGCTCCACGCTGCAGCAGCTCTGGCCGGTGTTGTACATGGCGCCGTCGGCCAGTGACTCAGCCGCAGCCTTCGGGTCAGCGTCGTCGGCCACGTAGGTCGGGTCCTTGCCGCCCAGCTCCAGCTGCAGCTTGATGAATTTGCCCGACACGGCTTGCGCGATCTTGCGGCCCGTGGCCACCGAGCCGGTGAAGAACACGCCGTCGATCTGCTGCGCCAGCAGCGCCGTGCCGACCTCGCCCGTGCCAATCAGGCAGGCCATCACGTCGCGCGGCACACCGGCCTCGTGCAGCAGGCGGGCGATTTCCAGCCCGGTCATGGCCGCGTATTCCGACGGCTTGTACAGCACCGCGTTGCCCGTGAGCAGCGCGGGGATGATCACGTTGCAGCCCACGAACCACGGGTAGTTCCAGGCCGAGATGTTGGCCACCACGCCCAGCGGCGTGTGCTGGATCTGTTCGGTCATGCCGCCTTCGTCATAGACGGTCTCCGTCGCCACCGACAGCTCGATTTCTTCCAGGAAGAAGTCGATGCGGCCCAGCAGGCCGTTGAGCTCATTGCGCGACATCTTGATGGGCTTGCCGGTTTCGCGCGTCATGGTGGCGGCCAGCTGCTCCAGGTCACGCACCACGCCGGCGCGGAATTGCGTGATGCAGGCCTTGCGCGTGGCCAGCGGCGTGGCGGCCCAGGCGGGCTGCGCGGCGCGGGCGGCGGCGGCCCTGGCCGCGACGGATACGGCATTGTCGGCGGGCAGGTCAGTGATCTTTGCACCGGTGGCGGGGTTGTGTACGGCAAGTGTGGTCATGGTGTTTACAAAGTACGGCGCGCCGCTTGGGCGGCGTCCAGAAAGTCTTTCAGCAAGGGGGAGTCGTCCACCACGCCCAACTCCGCGCGATGGAACTCGGGGTGCCATTGCACCGCGTGGATCCACGCGTCGCCCGTCGCCCGGATCGCCTCGATCACGCCGTCATCGGGTGATGTCGCCTCGACCGTGAAGCCCGGCGCCAGGTCCTTGATGCCCTGGTGGTGCACGCTGTTGATCTTGTGCGCGCCCGGCCCGCCCAGCAGGTCGGCCAGGCGCGTACCGGGCAGGATGCTCACATCATGGAAGTTCAGGTCGTACGCATCCGCATCGCGGTGCGTGCGCGAGCCAGGCTTTTGCGTGGCGATGTCCTGGTACAGCGTGCCGCCGTGCGCCACGTTGATCAGCTGCAGCCCGCGGCAGATGCCGAACACCGGCTTGCCGGCCGCGCTGAAGGCGCGCACCAGCGCCATCTCGTACTCGTCGCGCAAGCGGTCGCCGGACCATTCGGGGCGCAGCGGTTCTTCACCATAGTTGCCGGGCCACACATCGGCACCGCCATGCATGACGATGCCGTCCAGCGCGCGCGCATAGTCGGCCACGGCCACGTCACCACGAAAGGTGTCGCCGCTGGGCGCAGGCACCATGAACGGCAGCGCGCCCAGCGACATGACCCAGTGTGCGGTGGACTGTTCAATGAACTGCAGCGTCTTGCTGGCCGCGACCTTGCGCACAGGGTCCGGGTGGAAGAAGCAGGCGCTGATACCGATCTTCAGGCGGTCCATGGGATGTGCCACGCTGGTCAGAGCGCCGCCTCGAACAGCGCCTTGAAATCCGCCGCCGTGCAGGGCCGCGGATTGGTCTGGTGGCAGATGTCGGCCGTGGCAATTTCCACCAGGCGCGGGATGTGTTCGGCCTTCACGCCGTGCGCAGCGAGCCGCCCGGTGATGCCCACGCGGGCCTTGAGCGCGCGCAGCCAGGGCACGAAGTTCTCGCCGCCGCCGGACACACCGCACACATGGGCCAGCTCGTCAAACTTGGCCGGTACGGCTTCGTAATTCCATTCCATCACGGTGTCGATCATCAGCGCGTTGGCCAGGCCGTGGTGCAGGTCGCACACCGCCCCCAGCGCATGGGCACACGAGTGCACCGCGCCCAGGTCTTTCTGGAAGGCGATCGCGCCCATCATGGACGCCATCATCATGTCGCTGCGCGCCTTCAGGTTGCCGGGCTCGTTCACCGCCGTCAGCAGCGCGGCGGCGGCAATGCGCGTGCCTTCCAGCGCGATGCCGTCGCACAGCGGGTGGTAGGCGGGCGACAGGTAGCTCTCAATGTTGTGCGTGAGCGCGTCCATGCCGGTGGCCGCCGTGACGTGCGGGGGCAGGCCCAGCGTGAGCTCGGGGTCGGCAAACACGCACTTCGCCAGAATTTTCGGGCTGAACACCACGCGCTTGAGGTGCGTGTCGTTTTCGCTCACGACGGACGAGCGGCCCACTTCCGAGCCTGTGCCCGAGGTGGTGGGCAGCGCCACGAAGTACGGCAGGGCATTGACGATGGGGCGCACCTGGGGGTGGTCCCACACGTATTCCAGGATGTCGCCCTCGTGCGTGGCCGCTATGCCCACGACTTTGGCCACGTCCAGCGCCGCGCCGCCACCAAAGCCGATCACGCAGTCGGCGTTGTGCGCCTTGTACGCTGCGGCACCGTCCATGACCTGGCTGCAGGTGGGGTTGCCGAACACGCCGCCGAACACCGCAACGTCCAGCCCGTTGAGGTGCGTCTTGAACTCTTGCAGCACTGGGAGTGCCGCCAGGGCCTTGTCGGTCACGATCAGCGGGCGTTTGAGGCCCTGTTCTTTCAGGTGATCGGCCACGAGCTTGCGCGCGCCTGCGCCGAATTTGATGGCGGTGGGGAAGGAGAAGCCGGTGATGCTCATGTGGGTGCTCTTCGTTGTTTTCGTTGCGTTGTTGTGCTGGGTTAGACCTCGCGGCAAAGCTGCGGCTGCGGGCACACCGGCCTGGGGGCTTCACTGTGACGGTCGCCTGCGGCGACTCCCTTGCGCTGCTCGGGGTTCGGTCGCGCCGAAGAACTCGCTACGCGCTGCGCGCTCCGCTCAAACAGCTTCGGCGAGTCAGAGCACGAAGCGCGCTTACGCGCGCCGACACTCACCCCTGTGCTGCTCAGCGCCACAGAGGCGCCCCCAGGCCGGTGTGCCCGCAGCCGCAGCTTTGCAGTGACAGTATTGGCGCGCCACCGTTGGAGTGCCACTCTTCTGCTTCGCGGCGGGCGGAGTGCGGCGGGGCGATTTCTGCGGTGGCGAGAAGCGCAGGGGGGAGTGTTGGCGCGCGTAGCGCGCGTCGTACTCATGCTCGCCGCGGCTGTCTGAGCGGAATGGAGCGAAGCGCAATGCAGCGAGTTCCGCGGCGCAACCGACCCCCGAGCATCGCAGCGGAGTTTTTGCGCAGCAAAAACCACCGCAGTATGAGCCCCGCCGCACTCCGCCCGCCGCGAAGCAGCGAGCGCCACAGAAGCAACACACACAAGCATTTCAGATGATCTCGAAATACCGCTTCATTTCCCAATCGGTGACCGCATCCAGCCACTGCCGCCATTCCCATTCACGCGTTGCTGCAAAGTGGTCGACGAATGTGTCGCCCAGCATGTCGCGCGCGATTTTGGACTCACGGAAGATGCGCGTCGTCTCGATCAGGGTGCGCGGTGCGCGCGGAATGTTCTCTGCCCCGCCGTTGGTGCCGGTGATGGGCGGCGTGGTGAGCTTCAGGCCCTTCTCGACGCCGTACAGGCCGGCAGCGATCAGCGCGGCATGTGCCAGATAAGGGTTCACGTCCGCGCCGGGACAACGCGTCTCCAGCCGCGTGGCCTTGGGCGAACCTGCGATCACGCGGAAGCTCGCCGTGCGGTTGTCCATGCCCCAGGTCGGCTTGACCGGGGCCCAGAAGCCATCGACCAGCCGCTTGTAGCTGTTGATGGTCGGCCAGATCATGGGGCCAAACTCCATCAGGCAGGCCACCTGGCCAGCCAGGTAGCTCTCAAACAGCTTGCTCATCTTGCGCGGTGACTTCGCGTCGAAGAACAGGTTCTTTTTTCCCACATCTCCACGTTCCATCAAGCTCTGGTGGATGTGGCCCGAGCAGCCCGGCAGCGGCTGGTGCGGCTTGGCCATGAAGCTGGGCATGATGCCAAAGCGCGAGCCGATTTCCTTGGTGCCGGTCTTGAACAGGATGGCACGGTCGGCCTGCTCCAGCGCCTCGCTGAAACCAATGGCGGCTTCATATACGCCGGGGCCCGTTTCGGTGTGCAGGCCTTCCACCGGCACCTTGAACGCCAGCATCTCGTCCATGATGGCCGCAAAGAAATCGCGGTTCTGGTTGGCCCGCAGCAGCGAATAGCCAAACATGCCCGGCGTCAGCACCTCGGGCGCCACGCCCTTCTTGGCGGCCCAGCTCTGAGGCGTCTCCAGGAAGTTGTACCACTCGAATTCCATGCCCGTCATGACCTGGTAGCCCAGCTTGTCGGCGCGCTTGAGCACACGCTTCAAGGTCTGGCGCGGGCAGGCCGGGTGCGGTGTGCCGTCGGCGTTGACGAACTCACCCAGGAAGAACGGCACGTTGCTGTCCCAGGGCACGTTGCGCGCCGTGTCCAGATCCAGCCGCGCCAGCGCATCCGGAAAGCCATGCTGCCATCCCGTCACCGTGGTGTTGTCGTAGCAGGTGTCCATCATGTCCCAGCCCAGCACCACGTCGCAAAAGCCGAAGCCGCCATTCGGGTACGGCTCTGCCGCGCCCATGAACTTGCCCACGTGCAGGTACTTGCCGCGCAGGATGCCGTCGATGTCACTGACCGCAACCTTGACCTTTTGCGTGCCGGACTTCTGCACCGCGGCAATGGCGGGATGGACTTTGGCCATGTGTCAGTCTCCTTGGATGGCAGGCTCACCAGAGGCGATGCCCAGGTCTTGCAGGGCAAGCTCTACCGCGTGCACAGCCTGGTTGATTTCGTCCGGGCCGATCGCGCCAATACAGCCTACGCGAAACGTCTCTACCTGTGTGAGCTTGCCCGGATACAGGATGAAACCGTGGGCGCGCGCGGCGTTGTAGAACGCCTTGAACTCGTAGCGCGCATCGCCCGGCGCATGAAAGGTCACGATGATGGGCGCCTGGATGGACGGGTCCAGGAAGGGCATGAAACCCAGGCGGCCCATGCCGTCGATCAGCGCGCGGTAGTTGGCGGTGTAGCGCGCCAGGCGCGCTGGCTGCCCGCCTTCGGCTTCAAACTGGGCAATGGCTTCGGCCAGCGCCACCACCACATGCGTGGGCGGCGTGAAGCGCCACTGGCCCGTCTTTTCCATGTAGGTGTACTGGTCGTGCAGGTCCATGGCCAGGCTCTGGCTTTGCCCGGCGCAGCCGTCCAGGATCGCCTTGCGGATGAAGACGAAGCCCATGCCGGGCACGCCCTCCAGGCACTTGCCGCTGGCGGCGATCAGCGCGTCGAACTTCAGCTTGCGCGCGTCGATCTCGATGGCCGCGAACGAGCTCATGGCGTCCACGATCAGGCCCTTGCCGTGCGCGGCGCAGACATCGGCCAGCGCCTGCAGCGGGTTCAGCACACCGGCGCCCGTCTCGCAGTGGATGACGATCACGTGGGTGATGCTGGGGTCGGCCTTGAGCTTTTCGTCGAGCACGGCGGGCGAGACCTGTTCGTGGTCGCCAAAGTCCACCACGGTGCAGCGCCGGCCCATGAGGTTGGTGAGCCTGGCCGCGCGCTTGCAGTAGGCGCCGTTGTCCAGCACCAGCACGTGTCCTTCGCGGGGGACGATGGTGGCGACCGCCGCCTCCACGCTGAACGTGCCGCTGCCCTGCAGCGGCACCACCACGTGGCTGTCCTGTCCATTGATGATGGCCAGCAGGCTCTTGCGCACGCGCGCCGTCACGGCATTGAAGTCGCTGTCCCAGGAGCCCCAGTCGCGCAGCATGGCGAGCTTGGTGCGCAGCGTGGTGGTCAGGGGGCCGGGGGTGAGGAGGATTTTGTCTCTGTCCATGGATATCTCTTGTGTGTCGTTATCTCGCGGTTGTCCGCCACGCTTGGGTTCTGCGCTCGACAAACCACCCCAGCAATGCGAAGAAGCCCAGCGCCGTCGCGGACACGATCGCGATCAGCACGGCCATGGCGGCAGCCGGGCCCAACTCACCCGCCTCGTCCATGTTCAGGATGGCGATGGAGGCGAGCTTGGTCTCGGGCGAGTACAGGAAGATCACCGCCGAGATCGTCGTCATGGCGTTGATGAAGAAGTAGCGCGCGATGTCCACCAGCGCCGGTGTGCAGATGGGCAGCGTCACGCGCCAGAAGGTCTTGAAGAACGGCACCTTCAGCGACGCGCTGACGGCCTCGAACTCCGCGTCCAGGGCCTTCAGCGCCGTGAGCGCCGTGAGATGGCCTGTGGTGTAGAAGTGCGCGATGGTGCACAGCATCATGAGCGTGAGCGTGTGGTACAGCCCGTTCAGCGGGTTGTCCGGTGCGTTGAAGAAGAAGATGTACCCCAGCCCCAGCACCAGCCCGGGCACCGCCATGGGCAGCATGGCCAGCAGGCGCACCATCCCGCGCAAGCCGTCCATGCCGCGGGTTTTCTCCAGCATGTAGGCGCCGGTGAACACCAGCGCCGTGCCAAACACCGCCGTGCCCGCGGCCATCTTGATGCTGTTGACAAAGCCGGCCGCGACCTCGTTGTCCACCAGGCCGTAGATGTAATGCTTGAAGCTGGGCGTGAGGTTGTAAGGCCAGAAGCTGGCGAACGACGCGAACACCGCCATGCCCAGCATGGCCAGCATCAGGAAGGTGATGAAGCCGCAATACGCGGTCATGGCCGCGTCGTAGCGCGGCGAGGGCTTGGGCCGGTAGGGCACGGCACGCGCACTGAGCATGGCCGTCTGCTTGCGCTGCACGAAATGGTCCACGCCAAACGTGAACACCGCCGGCAGCAGCAGCAGGATGGCCACCACAGCGCCCTTGGCAAAGTCCTGCTGGCCGATCACCAGCTTGAACACGTCGGTGGCCAGCACGTTGAAGCTGCCGCCGATCACCTTGGGGATGCCGAAGTCGGTGATGACCAGCGTGAACGTGACCAGCGCCGCCGAGATCAGGCCGTACTTGGCGCCCGGCAGCGTGATGGTGAAGAACTTGCGCGCGGCCGTGGTGCCCATGGCGTCGGCGGCCTCGTACAGCCGCGCGTCGGCCAGCGTCAGCGCGGTCACGAGGATCATGGACGCGTGCGGAAAGACTGCCAGGCATTCGGCCAGGATGATGCCGGGCGCGCCATAGATCTGCTCGATGCCCAGCAGGGTGAGCCAACCCTTGAGCACGCCCTGGTTGCCAAACCAGTAGATCAGCGAAATGGCCGACAGCAGCGATGGCGCCAGCAGCGGCACCAGCGTGATGGCGCGAAACAGTCCCTTGAAGGGCATGCACGAGCGCGTGAGTGCATACGCAAAGCCGAAGGCCAGCGGCACGGTGATGAAGGTCACCACCGCCGACACCCACACGCTGTTCCACAGGCTTTGCAGCAGCATGGGCGTTTGCGCGTATTCAATGAAGTTGCGCAAGCCCACGTACTCGCCCTGCTTGCCCTCCACCGCCTGCGTCAGGATGGCCAGCAGCGGGAACGCGAGGAACACCACCAGCGCCAGCGCCACGACGGCAATGGACACATGGGCGATGCGGTCGGTCCAGTGCGACTTGAGCCGCACTTCACCGCCAGGCTGGCGCAGCACGGTGCTCATGTCAGAACACCTTGATGCGTTCAGGCAGCACGCGCAGGCGCAGGCCGGAGCCCACCTGCAATTGCGCCTCAGCCAGATAGTTGAGCGACAGGTACACGGTGAGCTTGTGCGGCGCCAGCGCCGACGTGCTCACATGCACGTGGCAGTACGAGCCCAGGAACTCGATCTTGTCGATGACGGAATCAAAGACATGGTCATCGCCATCGGCAATCGGGCGGGCGAGCACGTCCTCGGGGCGCAGGTAAACGCGCACCTCGCGGTCGGATCCATCACCGGGCAGCCGCAATGTGCCGGCTTCCAGCACGCCGTCGCGCACGCGCCCGGGCACCACGTTGACCTTGCCCACAAAGTCCGCGACAAAGGGCGAGGCCGGTTCGCGGTAGACCTCCTGCGCCGTGCCCACCTGCTCGATCACGCCGTGGTTCATCACCACGATGCGGTCGGCCACGCTCAGGGCTTCCTCCTGGTCGTGCGTGACCATGATGGTGGTGACGCCCAGCTTTTGCTGCAACGCGCGGATTTCAGAGCGCAGGCGCACACGCTCCAGCGCGTCCAGCGCCGACAGCGGCTCGTCCAGCAGCAGCAGGCCGGGCCGCGTGGCCAGCGCGCGCGCCAGGGCAATGCGCTGCTGCTGCCCACCTGACAGCTGGCTGGGGTACTTGCCCTCGCTGCCCGGCAGGCCCACGAGCTTGACCAGCTCGCTGACGCGCTGGTTGATCTCGGCGCGCGGCATCTTGCGGTTGACCAGGCCATAGGCTACGTTGTCGGCCACGCTGAGGTTGGGAAACAGCGCGTAACTCTGGAACACGATGCCGTAGTCACGCCGCGCGGGCGGCAGCAGCGAGATGTCCTTGCCGCCCTGCCAGATCTCGCCGCGCGACTGCACCTCCAGCCCCGCGATGATGCGCAGCAGCGTCGTCTTGCCGCAGCCCGACGGCCCCAGGAAGCAGACGAACTCGCCCTTGCGGATGTTCAGGTTGATGTTCTGCAGGGCCACGAAGGCCCCGAACTCCTTGCGAACACCGCGCAAATCCAGGTACAGCTCTTGGGTCATCGTGAGTAAGGAGGCCGTGTCTTATTCCAGAACGCCGCGGAACCGGCTCTGCCGGGCCGCTGGCGTTGCCCCCCTCTGGGGGGAGGCGGCCAAAGGCCGCTTCGGGGGGAGGCGATTTATCGCTTTTCGGACTTTGCGTTGTACCGCTTGTTCCACTCAGCCAGGATGCGCTCGCGGTTGCTGGCGGAATAGTTGAAGTCCATCTTGATCAGCCGCGACTCATAGTCGGCCGGGATGTTGGCCAGCTTGGGCGCGACGCCGGGTTGCGCGGTAATGGCGAAGTTCTTGCCGTAGGCAATCATCGCGTCCTTGCTCGATGCCCAGTCGGCCAGCTTCTTGGCGGCGTCCAGCTTCTTGGTGCCCTTGTGGATGGCAAAAGCCTCCAGGTCCCAGCCCAGGCCTTCCTTGGGGAACACCAGGTCGATGGGGGCGCCCTTGGCCTTGTTGCTGTGACCACGGTATTCGAACGAGATGCCGATCACGTATTCACCGGCGGCGGCCATGTTGCAGGGCTTGGAGCCCGAGTGGGTGTACTGCGCGATGTTCTCGTGCAGGCCGTCCATGTATTTCCAGCCACCGCCCTTGCCGTTGTCGTCACCCCACAGCTGCAGCCAGGCCACCACGTCGAAGTAGCCCGTGCCCGACGACGCCGGGTTGGGCATCACGACCTGGCCCTTGTAAACAGGCTTGAGCAGATCCTTCCAGGTTTCGGGCTTGGGGATGTTGCGCTTCTTGGCCTCGACGGTGTTGAAGCAGACCGTCGCGCCGTACACGTCCATGCCCCACCAGGCGGGCGGGTTCTTCTTGTCGCGGTACTGGCTCATGATGGCGTCCAGGTTCAGCGGCGCGTAGGGAATGAGCATGCCCTGCTGGTCAAACAAGGCCAGGCCAGAGGCGGCCACGCCCCAGATCACATCGGCCTGGGGGTTGGCCTTTTCAGCCAGCAGCTTGGCGATGATCACGCCCGTGCTGTCGCGCACCCACTTGATTTCGATGTTGGGCTCGACCTTGTTGAAGGCTTCCTGGTAGGCCTTGAGCTGGTCGGTCTCAAGCGCCGTGTAAACAAGCAGCTGGGTTTTCTGGGCCGAAGCCGCCGCGGCAAACGCGACAAGGCCGGTCAGGGCAAGGGATTTGAAGAACCTGGAAATACGCATGTGAACTCCTCTGAAGGCAAAAGGTTGCAATGCTGTGACCCAACGGTGACGGCGTGATGACACACAAGCAATCTTCATTCCCCCGCACTCCGCGCACCTTGCGTTCATTTAACTTCGCTCCAAATTTGTTGTCAATTGTTATTTGTAGATTGTTGACAATCTGGCCTGATGTGCTCCAATCAAATGCCTGACAAGGCCCAAGCCATGAACGCCGTAATGCACCCGACCATTGCGCTGCTGCAAAGCAGCTCGCTCACCAACGTGGTGCAGCAGGAGATCGAGCGCGCCATCCTGGTGGGTGAATACGCGCCAGGCAGCAAGCTGATCGAGGCCACGCTGGCCGACAAGCTGGGCGTGTCGCGCGGGCCCGTGCGTGAGGCCTTTCGCATGCTTGAAGAAGCCGGCCTGGTGCGCACCGAGAAAAACCGCGGCGTGTTCGTGCGCGACATCCCGATTGACGAGGCGGTGGAAATATTCGACCTGCGCGCCGCCATGGACGCGCTGGTGGGCCGCCAGCTGGCGCAGAACATCACGCCCGCGCAGCTGAAGGAAATCAAGGGCCTGGTGGACCAGATGGAAAAGACCGTCAAGGCCGGGGATACCTACAACTACCACCTGCTGAACCTCAAGTTCCATGACCGGCTGGTGGAGATGGCGGGCAACCGCAAGCTCACCGCCATCTACCGCAAGCTCATCAAGGAGCTGTCGCTGTTTCGCCGGCTCAACCTGGCCGACGGCTGGCTCATGCCCATCTCGGCCAGCGAGCACCGCCAGATCGTCAAGGCCATTGCCTCGGGCGACGCAGACGCTGCCGGGCGCGCGATGTCCGACCACGTGCTGGAAAGCAAGGACCGCACGATCGCCAACGATCTGCGCCGCCAGGCCCGCCTGCAGGAGCAGGCGGCCACCACCAAACAAGGAAAGTCTTCCCGTGTCGAACGCTGAACCCACCGCAACACTGACCGTTAACGCCCGAACCTACAAGCTGCCGACCGCCCCCACCGTGGTGGTCTGCGTGGACGGCTGCGAGCCCGATTACCTGGCCCAGGCCGTGGCCACCGGCAGGATGCCGTGGCTGAAGCAGGCGCTGATCCTGGGCACGGGCCTGGTGGCCGACTGCGTGGTGCCCAGCTTCACCAACCCCAACAACCTGTCCATCGTGACCGGCGCGCCGCCCAGCGTGCACGGCATCTGCGGCAATTACCTGTACGACATGGCCACCAACACCGAGGTCATGATGAACGACCCCAAGTGGCTGCGCGCGCCCACGCTGCTGGCCGCGCTGGCCGATGCGGGCAAGACGGTGGCCGTGGTCACGGCCAAGGACAAGCTGCGCCGCCTGCTGGGCCACAAGATGCGCGGCATCTGCTTCTCGTCTGAAAAGGCCGACCAGGTCACGCAGGAGGAAAACGGCATCACTGGCGTGCTGGAGCTGGTGGGCAAGCCCGTGCCCGACGTGTACAGCGCCGAGCTGTCGGAGTTTGTGTTTGCCGCGGGCGTGAAGCTCATGCAGACGCGCCGCCCCGACGTGATGTACCTGTCCACCACCGACTACGTGCAGCACAAGCATGCGCCAGGCACCGACGGCGCCAACCGGTTCTACACCATGATGGACGGCTACCTGGCGCAGCTGGACGCCATGGGCTGCGTGATCGCGCTGACGGCCGACCACGGCATGAACGCCAAGGTGACCATGGACGGCATGCCCGACGTGATCTACCTGCAGGACTGGTTTGACGCCCAGCTGGGCGCGGGCATGGCGCGCGTGATCCTGCCCATCACCGACCCGTATGTGGTGCACCATGGCGCGCTGGGCTCGTTTGCCACGGCGTACCTGCCCGCGGGCAGCGATGTGGCCGGCCTGTGCGCCACGCTGGCGCGCCGCCAGGGCATGGAAGCCGTGCTCACGCGCGAACAGGCCGCGCAGCGTTTCGAGCTGCCCCCCGACCGCATTGGCGACATCGTTTGCGTATCGGAGCGCTTCACCGTGATCGGCACCTCGGCCAGCCGGCACGACCTGTCGGGGCTGGACGCGCCGCTGCGCTCGCACGGCGGCATCAGCGAGCAACGCGTGCCGCTCATCATCAACCGCAAGCTGCCGGGGCTGGACACCAGCCGCCGCCTGCGCAACTTCGACGCCTTTGACCTGGCGCTGAACCATGCACAGTAATGACTTTGTCATTGCGGGCTCGACCTGCAATCCACTTCACTGCGGCACCATCACGCCCGGCGGGACATGGATCCCGGATCAAGTCCGGGATGACCGCCATGAGTGACATCAACAGCTACATCCGCGACCACGCGCTGGACGCCATGCGCATCGCCGGCCAGAAGGTCGGCGCCGGTCGCGAGCGCGCCATCGCCGTGCACAACCCCTACACCGGCGAGCAGATCGGCAGCGTGCCCAAGGCCACGCTGGAAGAGGTGCGCCAGACCTATGCCGCGGCGCATGCCTACCAGCCCCGGCTCACACGCTTTGAGCGCGCGGCCATCCTCAACAAGGCCGCGGCCATCATCGCGTCGCGCGTGCAGGAGGTGGCCGACCTCATCACCGCCGAGGCCGGCCTGTGCCAGAAGGACGCGCTGTACGAAGCCGGCCGCGTGAGCGACGTGCTGCTGTTCGGCGCCAACGAGGTGCTCAAGGACGACGGCCAGATCTTCAGCTGCGACCTGACGCACCATGGCAAGAAGCGCCGCGTGTACACGCAGCGCGCGCCGCTCTTGGGCGTGATCACCGCCATCACGCCGTTCAACCACCCGATGAACCAGGTGGCGCACAAGGTAGTGCCCAGCATTGCCACCAACAACCGCATGGTGCTCAAGCCGTCCGAGAAGGTGCCGTTCTCGGCCATCCTGTTTGCCGACATCCTGTACGAGGCGGGCCTGCCGCCGCAGATGCTGAGCGTCATCACCGGCGACCCGCGCGAGATCGCCGACGAGCTGATCACCAACGAGCATGTGGACCTGGTGACGTTCACCGGCGGCGTGGCCATCGGCAAGTACATCGCTCACAAGGCGGGCTACCGCCGCATGGTGCTGGAGCTGGGCGGCAACGACCCCATCATCGTGATGGAAGACGCCGACATCGACGAGGCATCCACGCTGGCGGTGCAGGGCAGCTACAAGAATTCCGGCCAGCGCTGCACGGCCATCAAGCGCATGCTGGTGCATGAATCGGTGGCCGCGCAGTTTGTGGAGCAGGTGGCCGAGAAGACCCGCGCCTGGAAATACGGCGACCCGGCGGACAAGGCCAACGACATGGGCACCGTGATCGACGAGCCGGCCGCGATGCTGTTCGAGTCACGCGTCAATGAGGCCGTGGCCCAGGGCGCCAGGCTGCTGGTGGGCAACCAGCGCCAGGGCGCGTTGTATGCGCCCACCGTGCTGGACAACGTTCAGCCTTCCATGACCGTGGCGCTGGAGGAAACCTTTGGCCCGGTGTCACCCATCATCCGCTTCAAGGACATTGACGACGCCATCCGCATCTCCAACGGCACGGCCTATGGCCTGTCCAGCTCGGTGTGCACCAACCGGCTGGACTACATCACCCGCTTTGTGAACGAGCTGCACGTGGGCACGGTCAACGTGCGCGAGGTACCCGGCTACCGTCTGGAGCTGACGCCGTTTGGCGGCATCAAGGATTCGGGCCTGGGGTACAAGGAAGGTGTGCAGGAAGCGATCAAGAGCTTCACCAACCTCAAGACCTATTCCTTGCCATGGGTCTGAGCCTCCAGGACATCGAACAGCTGTTCGCCGACAAGGGTGGCGAACAGTACACCGGCGAGCCCGTCACGCAGCTGGAGCATGCGCTGCAAAGCGCCATGCTGGCCGAAAACGAAGGCGCCAGCGACGCGCTGGTGACCGCCGCGCTGCTGCACGACCTGGGTCATTTGCTGCATGACCTGGGCGCCACGCCCACGCTGCAGGGCGTGGACGATGTGCACCAGTACCGCGCGCTGCCGTTCCTGCGCGGGCTGTTTGGCGACGAGGTGCTGGAGCCGATCAAGCTGCATGTGAACGCCAAGCGCTACCTGTGCGCCACGCGGGCGGATTATTTTGCGGCGCTGTCGGACGACTCCAGGCGGTCGCTGGCCCTGCAAGGCGGCGTCTTCAGCCCCAGCCAGGCCGAGGCCTTCATCCGCCAGCCGGGCGCCGAAGCCGCCGTGCGGCTGCGCATCTGGGACGACCTGGCCAAGGCAGAGGGTCTGGCCACACCCGGCCTGGCCCATTTCATGGAACGTGCACGCCGCTGCGCTCTGGCCCCATGACCTTGACCTGGAGCGTGGTGGGGCTGGTGCTGTTCGGTGCCCTGCTGCACGCCAGCTGGAATGCGCTGGTCAAGTCCAGCACCGACAAGGCCATGGACACCGCGCTGATCCACCTGATCGGCTCGCTGCTGGCCGTGCCTGCGGTCATGGTCATGGGCTGGCCGCCCGCGGCGGCGTGGCCCTACATCATCGCGTCCACGGTCATCCACATCGGCTACTACATCGCACTGACCGGCGCCTACAAGCACGGCGACCTGGGCCTAACTTACCCGCTGATGCGCGGCACGGCGCCGCTGCTGGTGGCGCTGACGGCCACCTTCACCGTGGGTGAAAGCCTCTCACCCATCGCCTGGGCCGGCGTGCTGGGCGTGTGTTGCGGCGTGCTCACCCTGGGCCTGAGCCGCCACGCCATGGAGTCACCGCGCGCCGTGCGCTTTGCGCTGACCAACGCCGTGATCATTGCCATCTACACCGTGGTGGACGCGATCGGCGCGCGCCTGTCGGGCAATGCGCTGCAGTACGTGGTGACGCTGTTCGTGCTGGACGGCTGGCCGTTTGCGCTGATCGTGCTGGCGCGCCGGCGTGGCGCGGTGTGGCCCTATGCCAAAAAGCGCTGGCCGCTGGCCATGGGCGGCGCGCTGGCATCGTTTGGCTCCTATGGCATTGCGCTGTGGGCCATGACGCGCGCGCCAGTGGCCACGGTGGCGGCCCTGCGCGAAACGTCTGTGCTGTTCGCGGCGCTGCTGGGCAGCTGGTTCCTGAAAGAAGCATTCACCTTGCGCCGCGCTCTCGGCACGGCGGTCATTGTTGCGGGCGTGATGGCACTAAGGCTTGGATAGCACCATGACACTTCCTTCCCATGCGCAAGTCGTCATCGTCGGCGGCGGCATTGCCGGCTGCTCGGTGGCCTACCACCTGGCCAAACTGGGCGTGACCAACGTGCTGCTGCTGGAGCAGGGCAAGCTGACCAGCGGCACCACCTGGCACGCGGCCGGCCTGGTGGGCCAGATGCGGCCCAACCGCAGCATGACGGCCATGAGCAAGTACGGCATCGAGCTGTATTCCACGCTGGAGCAGGAAACCGGCCTGGCCACTGGCTGGAAGCAATGCGGCAGCGTGAACGTGGCGCGCACGCCCGAGCGCATGAAGATGCTGAAAAAGCAGGTGGCGCTGGCCCACAGCTTTGGCGTGGAATGCCACGAGATCACGCCCGCCGAGGCCGGAGACAAATACCCGGTGATGCGCACCGACGACCTGGCGGGCGCCATCTGGCTGCCGGGCGACGGCAAGGCCAACCCGGCCGACCTGTGCATGTCGCTGGCCAAGGGCGCGCGCAACCGCGGCGTGAAGATGGCCGAGGGCGTGGAGGTGACCGGCGTGATCACCGAGGCTGGCCGCGCCGTGGGCGTGCGCACCGCCCAGGGTGAAGTCCGCTGCGAAACCCTGGTCAACTGCGCGGGCCAGTGGGCGCGGCAGTTTGGCCGGCTGGCAGGCGTGAACGTGCCGCTGTATTCGGCGGAGCATTTCTACATCGTCACCGGCAAGATCCCCGGCGTGCACCCCATGCTGCCGGTGATGCGCGACCCGGACGGCTACATCTATTACAAGGAAGAAGTGGGCGGCCTGGTGATGGGCGGCTTTGAGCCCCAGGCCAAGCCCTGGGCGATGGACCCGATACCGTCCACCTTCCAGTTCGAGCTGCTGGGTGAAGACTGGGACCAGTTTGAAATCCTGATGACCAACGCCCTGCAGCGCACGCCCTGCCTGGAAACGGCGGAAATCAAGATGCTGCTCAACGGGCCGGAGAGCTTCACGCCCGACGGCAATTTCATCCTGGGCGAGGCGCCGGAACTGCGCAATTACTTTGTGTGCGCGGGCTTCAACTCCGCCGGCATTGCCAACAGCGGCGGCGCGGGCCGGCTGATGTCCGAATGGATCGTGGGCGGCGAGCCCTCCATGGATTTGTGGGAAGTGGACATCCGCCGCTTTGGCGCCTTCACCGGCAACCGGCGGGCGCTGTCCGAGCGCACCGGCGAAACGCTGGGCCTGCACTACGCCATGCGCTGGCCGCGGCAGGAGCTGGAAACGGCGCGGCCGCTGCGCACGTCGCCGCTATACGACACGCTGCTGGCCAGGGGCGCCGAATTCGGCAGCAAGAACGGCTGGGAGCGCGCCAACTATTTCAAGCCCGATGGCGCTGGGCGCCCCAACCCCACATTGGGCACGCCCGGCTGGCTGCCCTGGATGCAGGCCGAGCAGCGTGCCACGCGCGAGGCGGTAGCGCTCTACGACCAGACATCCTTCAGCAAGCTGTTGCTCCAGGGCCGCGACGCGCTGGCCCTGCTGCAGCGCCTGTGCGCCAACGAGATGGACGTGCCCGTGGGCAAGATGGTCTACACGCCCATGCTCAATGCGCGGGGCGGCATTGAAAGCGACCTGACCGTGATGCGCCAGGCCACGGACAAGTTCCTCATCGTCACCGGCTCGGCGCAGACGGTGCGCGACTTTGACTGGATCAGCCGCCATATCAAGCCTGATGACCACGCCGTGCTGACCGATGTGTCGGCGCTGTACAGCGTGCTGTCGGTCATGGGGCCGAAGGCACGCGAACTGCTGGCGCGCGTGAGCCCGGATGACCTGTCACCCGAGGCGCTCAGGTTTTCCTGGACGAAGGAAATCGACCTGGGCCATGCCCGCGTGCGCGCCGCGCGCATGAGCTATGTGGGCGGGCCGGGCTTTGAGCTGTATGTGCCGATCGAGATGGCGCGCCATGTGTATCTGGCGCTGCACGAAGCCGGGCGCGATCTCGGCTTGAAGGACGCGGGCTACTACGCGCTGGACGCGCTGCGCATCGAACAGGGCCGCCGTGCCTGGGGCGCCGAGCTGGGGCCCGATGAAACGCCATGGGACGCCGGCCTGGCGTTCAGCGTCAAGCTGGACAAGCCCGCACACTTCATGGGCCGCGACGCCTTGCTGGCCGCGCAGGGCAAGCCGCTGCGCAAGAAGCTGGTAACGCTGGTGTTTGGCGACCCGCAGGCCTTTGGCTGGGGCGGCGAGCCCATCGTGCTGGAGGGCGAAACGGTAGGCGAGATCTCATCGGTGGGATGGAGCCCGCTGGCCGGCGCCTGCGTGGCGCTGGGCTATGTGCGTGGCGCGGGCGCCAACCAGCCGCATGCCGGCACACGCGCCCACATCGAGCTGTGGGGCCAGCGCGTTCCTGTCACACTGCATGACCGCTGGCCCACACCGTCCTGAATCCATGAACACTGCCGCCATCCAGACCGTCGCACAGGCGCTCATCACCGCCCGACGCGAACGCACCCCCTGTGACGCCCAGCCACTGGCCGGCCTGCTGCAAACCCCGCAGGAAGCCTATGCGGTGCAGGCCGCGGTGGCGCAAGCGCTGGACAGCGCCGGCCCCGCCGTCGCGCGGCACTGGAAGTCCGGCGGCCCGTCGCGCGACGCCACGCTGACCCATGCGCCGCTGCCGGCGAGCGGTGTGCGCGCCAGCCCCGCCGACATGCGCGACCTGCATTTCAACCTGCGCCTGATCGAGGCCGAAATCGCCCTGCGGCTGGGCCAGGCCGTCACCCCGGCGCAGGCCGCGGCGCTGACGCCTGAAAACGCCACCGCGCTGCCGGACGGCATGGCGGTCTCCATCGAGGTGGTGGATTCACGCTGGCAGGGCCTGCCCCGCGTGCCACCGCTGCTCAAGCTGGCCGACCTGCAGGTTCACGGCGCGCTGGCGCTGGGCGCCTGGGTGCCGTTTGTGGCGCGCGACTGGTCCGCACAGACCTGCGAGGTGACGGTTGGGCCGCAGGCCCCACAAAGCTTCACCGGCACCCATTCCCTGGGCGACCCAGCCTGGCTGCTGCCCACCTGGCTGCGCCATGCCACACGCGACGGCCAGACCGTGCCCGCGGGCACGGTGGTCACCACCGGCACCTGGTGCGGCATGCTCAAGGCTGCCGCGGGCGACCAAGTCATTGCGCGCTTTGACGGGGTGGGTGAGGTAACGGTCCAGCTGTAAGCCGGCCCGCTGGTTTACAGCACGGCCTTGATCACATCGCCCAGGTCCATGCCGTACATCTCGGCAAACGCTTCCACCGTCTTGCCGCTGGCCGCATAGGCCCGGCGCAGGGCCTCGTTTTTGGCGGCGCGCTCGCCGATCTCGGCAAAGGCTTCCTCCAGCACGGCGGCGGCCACCGGGTCGGGCGTGGGCATGCGCTCCATGTAGGCGTCGCGCGCCAGGCCCGACGCTTCAATGGCGGCCACGAAGCGCGCGCGCAGCCAGATGGCCGCCGCTTGCGGCCCGCGTGCCTGGCGGCGGCGGAACACCTCCAGGATGGCGTGGTGCACATGCTCGGGGGCCACGGGCTCCACGGGTTGCGCATTCAGGTCATGGCGCTGCTCGCCCATGGCCACGGCCTCCAGGTAGCGCGTGGACCGGGCATGCTGGCCCAGCGCGATCTTGAGGTCTTCCTTCTTGAATTCTTCGGGGTGCAGGGCCAGAAGCTCCTGGTACACGCCCAGCTTCAGCGGCAAAAAGCGCGCGCCGAACATCCTGGGATAGAGCGCAAACAGCTTTTCCAGCACCGGGCTGGGTTGGCGCGCGGGCCGCTGCTTCGCCCTGGCGGCGGGTTGGGTGGGCCTGGCAGGCTGGGCAACAGGTTCAGTCATCAATAAGCGTTCAAAATCGGCAACCCCTGACTGTACTGCGCCCGGACAGGCAAAATCGCGGAATGAAAATCACCAAAGACACGGTTGTGTCCCTCCAGTTCAAGATCGCCGAGCCCACGGGCAAGCTGATCGAAGAGAGCAAGGAACCCATGGTTTACCTGCACGGCGGCTACGAGAACACGCTGCCGAAGATTGAAGAAGCCCTGGACGGCCAGGAACCCGGCTACCAGGTCGTGCTGAACCTCGGCCCTGAAGACGCCTTTGGCCTGCGCAATGAATCGCTGGTGCAGGTCATTCCTAAAACCCAGTTCCCGCCCGGCGTGAAGGTTGGCGGCCAGCTGGAAGGCCGCGGTGAAGATGGCTCGGTGGTCGCGTTCACCGTGATGAAGATCAAGGGCCCCGAGGTGCACCTGGACGGCAACCATCCGCTGGCCGGCAAGGCGCTGCGCTTCACGCTGAAGGTGGTGGGCACGCGCGCCGCCACGGCCGAAGAGATCGCCCACCGCCATGTGCACGGCGCGGGCGGCCACCACCACTGAAAGCCACGCCATGAAATTCAAGATGGCGCCGAACTCGCTGTTCGCCATCCTGCTGCGCTCGCCGTGGTGGATCAGCATCCTGATCGCCGTCGTGTTTGCCGGCGCATCCAAGGCACTGCTGCCCGACGAGTACTGGATCTTTGGCGCCATGGGTGGCTTCCCGATGCTGGTCATCGGCTGCATCGCGCTGTGGCAGCAACTGCAGGCGCCCAGCGCCAAAAAGACCGAGGCCATCCTGGGGGCCGTGTCCGCCATGACCTGGCGCGATTTTGCGAACGCGCTGGAGCAGGCCTGGCAGCGCGACGGCTACACGGTGGAGCGCACCGATGGCGCTGCCGATTTCGTGCTCACGCGCCAGGGCAAGACCGCCGTGGTGGCAGCCAAGCGCTGGAAGGCGGCCAAACCCGGCATCGAGGCGCTGCAGGAGCTGCACGCGGCCATGCAGGCACGCGGCGCCAGCGAATGCCAGTACGTCACCCTGGGCACGCTGAGCGACAACGCCCAGCGCTTTGCGCGCGCGAACCAGGTCAAGCTGGTGCAGCCTGACGCGCTGGTGCTGCTGCTGCGGCACCTGCCTGCAACAACCACCCCTTGACGCTGCCGCAGTCGCGCAGCGGCACGCAGGGCACGGCGTCAAACACGAAGCGCCCCGCCGCCTGTGCATGGACCGCGGCGCTGACCAGCGTGGCACCGGGCGGCGCGGCGCTCTCCAGCCGGCTGGCGACGTTGACCGTGTCGCCCCACGCGTCGTACAGCGGCCGCTGCGTGCCAATCACGCCCGCCACCGCCGGCCCGGCATGGATGCCGATGCGCAGGCTCAGGTCGGTGCCGTTGGCCCGGTTGTAGGCCGCCATGGCCTCATGCATGGCCAGCGCCAGGGCGCACAGGCCACGCACGCCATCGTGCGCCACGGCCATGTAGCCATCGCCAAGCGTCTTGATCTTCTCCACGCCATGCTCGCGCGCCAGCGCGTCAAACCTGGAGAACACCTGGTTGAGCATCATCACCAGTGCGTCCGGCGGCAGGCGGCTGGCATAGCGCGTGAAGCCCGCGATGTCAGCGAACAGCACGCCCATGTTGGCGTATTTCACCGCGGGGGCGCGCTCGCCCTGCTTGAGCTGCTCGGCCACGTGCACGGGCAGCAGGTCGTACAGCACGCTGTCGGCGCGCTCGCGTTCAGCCTCGGCGCGCTTTGTCTGCGCGTACAGGGTGCGCGCGCGCGACAGCGTGAGCCGGTCCAGCTCCATGCACAGCACCACCACGCAAAACGGGTTGACCAGCGCCGCCACCGTGGCCGCCGCGTCGCCGCTCGCGCCAAACCCTGCGGCCACGCCCAGGGCGGCAAAGCTCAGCGCGTACATCGGCCTGCGCACCGGCCGGGGCGTGCAGATGACGGCGGCCACGAACGTGCTGCCCGCCGCGTACAGCGACAGGTCCCCGCGCAACGCGCCGTCGGCCAGCCCGATCCAGGTGGTCATGGCCAGGAATACCGCACAGAACACATACAGCGGCCATTCGCGCCCGCGCAGCCGGGGCAGCCAGCGGTCGGCCAGCACGGTGGCAATGCAGACCAGCTCGGCCGTCACCTGCCAGGCCAGCAGCCAGAGAAAGCCGGGGTCGTCAGCCCACCCGCTGGTGCGCAGGTAAGGCGCGTTGGCCGCCAGCGCCGCCGGTGGCAACAGCCAGGCCACGGCGCGGCAGTAGCGCACCGCCAAACCCCAGCTGCGGGCTGCCAGCCATTCCCGGAATGCCACTTCCTGCATCGTCCACTCCCTGAAGTCTTGTGTACTTTGGGAGTATATGGCGCGGGTGACCAAAAAAAACGCGCCCGAAGGCGCGTTTGGCAGGCTCGGGGCCGGATTACTTCGACACCACGCGCACCATCTCCAGGCACTTGTTGGAGTAGCCCCATTCGTTGTCGTACCAGCTCACCAGCTTGACGAAGGTGCCGTCCAGCGCGATGCCGGCGTCGGCGTCAAAGATGCTGGTGCGGGTGTCGCCGCGGAAATCGGTGGCCACCACCTTGTCCTCGGTGTAGCCCAGGATGCCCTTGAGCGCGCCTTCGCTCTGCGCCTTCATCTCGGCGCAGATGTCCTTGTACGTGGCTTCCTTGTTGAGTTCCACCGTCAGGTCCACCACCGACACGTCGGAGGTGGGCACGCGGAACGACATCCCGGTGAGCTTCTTGTTCAGCTCGGGGATCACCACGCCCACGGCCTTGGCCGCGCCGGTGCTGCTGGGGATGATGTTTTCCAGGATGCCGCGGCCGCCGCGCCAGTCCTTGTTGCTGGGGCCGTCCACGGTCTTTTGCGTGGCGGTGGCGGCGTGCACGGTGGTCATCAGGCCGCGCTTGATGCCCCACTTGTCGTTGAGCACCTTGGCCAGCGGCGCCAGGCAGTTGGTGGTGCAGGACGCGTTGGAGATGATGGCCTCGCCCTTGTAGGTCTTGTCGTTCACGCCAAACACGAACATGGGCGTGTCGTCCTTGGACGGGGCGGACAGGATGACCTTCTTGGCGCCGGCGTCCAGGTGCTTTTGCGCCGTGACCTTGTCCAGGAACAGGCCGGTGGATTCGATCACCACGTCGGCGCCCACGTCGCCCCACTTCAGGTTGGCAGGGTCGCGCTCTTGCGTCAGGCGGATTTTCTTGCCGTTGACGATCAGGGTGTTGCCTTCGACGCTGACCGTGCCCTTGAAGCGGCCGTGCACGCTGTCGTACTGCAGCATGTAGGCCAAGTAGTCGGGCTCCAGCAGGTCGTTGATGCCCACGATCTCAATGTCGGGGAAGTTCTGGACTGCCGAGCGCAGCACGTTGCGGCCGATGCGGCCGAAGCCGTTGATGCCTACCTTGATCGCCATGGTTGTGTTCTCCGGAGGATGATGAAACTGGATCGTTGTGCTTACTTGCGCAGCGCGGCACGCACGGTGTCGGCCACGTTCTCGGGCGTGAAGCCGAAGTGCTTGAACAGCACGGGCGCGGGCGCCGATTCGCCGTAGGTGTCGATGCCCACCACGGCGGCGCAGCCGTATTTCCACCAGCCGTCGGTGGCGCCCATTTCAACCGCGATGCGCGGCACGCCAGCAGGCAGCACGCCGGCCTTGTAGGCCACGGTCTGTTTGTCAAACGTGGTGGTGGACGGCATGGACACCACGCGCACCGCGATCTTCTGCGCGGCCAAAAGCTCCTGCGCCTTCAGCGCCAGCTGCACTTCGGAGCCGGTGGCGATGATCACGGCCTGGGTTTTCTTCTTGAGGCCGAGGTCGGCCGGCTCGGACAGCACATAGGCGCCGCGGCTGATGTCGCCCAGGTCGCGCTTGGGCGCGTAGGGCAGGTTCTGGCGGCTGAGCAGCAGCGCGGTGGGACGGGCCTTGTTCTGCAGGGCCACGGCCCAGGCCACGGCGGTCTCGGCCGTGTCACCGGGGCGCCAGACGTCCAGGTTGGGGATCAGGCGCAGGCTGGCCGCGTGTTCGATGGACTGGTGCGTGGGGCCGTCTTCACCCAGGCCGATGGAGTCATGGGTGAACACATGCACTACGCGCAGCTTCATCAGCGCGGCCATGCGGATGGCATTGCGGCTGTAGTCGCTGAAGGTCAGGAAGGTGCCGCCGTAAGGGATGTAGCCGCCATGCAGCGCCACGCCGTTCATGATGGCGGCCATGCCGAATTCGCGCACGCCGTAGTTGATGTGGCGGCCGATTTTGCCGTCTTCGCTGAGCTTGACCTCACCAGCCAGGTCAACCCGGAAGGCCGGCGTGGCCTTGGTGTTGGTGAGGTTGGATCCGGTCAGGTCGGCGCTGCCGCCCAGCAGCTCGGGCAGCGCAGCGGTGAACGACTCCAGCGCCAGTTGCGACGCCTTGCGCGAGGCCACCGTCTCGGCCTTGGCATGCGCGCCCACGGCGGTGTCCACGGCCACTTGCGCAAAAGTCTTGGGCAGATCGCCCTTCATGCGGCGCACGAATTCAGCGGCCAGTTCTGGGTGGGCGGCCTTGTAGGCGGCGAATTTCGCGTCCCATGCGGCTTCGGCCTTCTGGCCGGCGGCCTTGGCATCCCAGTCGGCATAGACGCTGGCGGGCACTTCAAACGGGGCATGGTTCCAGCCCAGCGCCTCGCGCGTGAGCTTGATTTCCTCCGCGCCCAGCGGCTCGCCATGGGCCTTGGCGGTGTTGGCGCGGTTGGGGCTGCCCTTACCGATATGGGTCTTGCAGATGATGAGCGTGGGAGCGTCGGCCTTGTTCTTCGCATCGGCAATCGCGCGGTCCACGGCGTCCACGTCGTGGCCATCGATCGGGCCGATCACGTTCCAGCCGTAGGCGGCAAAGCGCACCGCGGTGTTGTCGATGAACCAGGGCTGCACCTGGCCGTCGATGGAAATGCCGTTGTCGTCGTACAGCGCGATCAGCTTGTTGAGCTTCCAGGCGCCGGCCAGCGCGCAGGCTTCGTGGCTGATGCCTTCCATCAGGCAGCCGTCGCCCATGAACACGTAGGTGTGGTGGTCCACGATGGCATGGCCATCACGGTTGAACTCGCGCGCCATGAGCTTTTCAGCCAGCGCCATGCCCACGGCATTGGTGATGCCCTGGCCCAGCGGGCCGGTGGTGGTCTCCACGCCCGGGGTGACGCCCACTTCGGGGTGGCCGGCCGTCTTGCTGTGCAGCTGGCGGAAGTTTTTCAGCTCGCCGATCGGCAGCTTGTAGCCCGTGAGGTGCAGCAGCGCATAAATCAGCATGGAGCCGTGGCCGTTGGACAGCACGAACCGGTCGCGGTCCGCCCACTGCGGGTTGGCGGGGTTGTGGCGCAGGTGCCGGCCCCACAGGGCCACGGCCATGTCGGCCATGCCCATGGGCGCGCCGGGGTGCCCGGAGTTGGCTTGTTGCACGGCGTCCATGGCGAGCGCGCGGATCGCGTTTGCCATCAGGGGGGTATTGGCCATCAGGGGGGCTCCGGGAGGGAAAGACTTGGGGGAAACCCGGCATTTTACCGGGCTGCGCCAGCCGGTGCCCCCTGGGCCGGGTTGTCCGGGTAACGAACATCCAATGCTCTACAGTGCAGCCCATGCAAGGCCTTCACCTGACCGCCGACCTGTACCAGTGCCGCTGCGACGCGGCCTGGCTGACCGACGCGGCCCACTTGGGCGCCTGGTGCGTGCAGGCGGTGCAGGCCGCAGGGCTGCAGCCGGTAAACCAGTTGTTCCACACCTTTCCCGCCACGCCGCGCGGGCCGGGCGGCGTGACGGCTACCGTGCTGCTGGCCGAATCGCACCTGTGCGTGCACACCTGGCCCGAAGAGCGCGCCGTGACGCTCGATGTCTATGTGTGCAACTTCGGCGCCGACCACTCGGCCAAGGCGCGCGTCCTGATGGATGCGCTGGTGGACCGGTTCGCGCCGGAATGGACCGAGCAACGATCACTGGACAGGGGTGACGCAGCATGACGGCACAAGCCATGATTCTGGCGGCGGGACGCGGTGAACGCATGCGGCCGCTGACCGACGCCACACCCAAACCCTTGCTGGAAGTGCAAGGCAAGCCGCTGATGCAATGGCCCATGGAGGCACTGGCCGCGGGCGGCTTCACGCGCCAGCTGGCCAACACGGCCTGGTTGGGCGAGCAGATCGAACAGCGTTACGGTGATCGGCTGGCCTGTTCCCACGAGGGCCGCGACTTCGGCAGCGCGCTGGAGACCGCGGGCGGCATTGTGCGCGCACTGCCCATGCTGGACGAAGTGTTCTGGGTACTGGCGGGCGACGTGTATGCGCCCGACTTTGCCTTCACGCAGGCAGCGGTGGACCGCTTCGCCGCCAGCGGCAAGCTGGGCCATATCTGGCTGGTGCCCAACCCCGCGCACAACCTGAAGGGCGACTTTGGCCTGTCGCCTGAAGGCCTGGCGCTGAACCAGGCGCAGGTGAAATACACCTTTTCCACGATCGGCCTGTACCGGCGCGCGCTGTTCGAGCCGCCCTGGTGCACCATCCCGTCCGGCAACCCCGCGGGCATCAAAGCCCCGCTGGCCCCGTTGCTGCGTGCTGCGATGGACAATGGGCACATCACCGCCGAGCTGTACACCGGCCCTTGGACCGATGTAGGCACGCCCGAGCGGCTGGCCCAGATCAACGAGAATTGACATCAAAAATATCCCAAAATGATACCGTTAGCGGTATCATTTTGGGATGATCATCGTGGATACCAACGTGCTTGTTGGCGCCTGTCTGGGCGTTGGCGCGTCCGCTGCAGTTGTCGAAAACTGTCTGCGCGGCATATGGACGCCAGCCGTAGGACCCGCCCTGTTGAGCGAATACGAAGACGTGCTTTCACGCGAAAGCCTTTTTGAAGGCAGCCACCTGACAGCCAGTGAACGAGACGAGTTGCTGGACATTTTTCTTGCCAGCGCTCGATGGACAAAAACATATTATTTGTGGCGCCCCAACGTCCGCGATGAGGCGGATAACCATGTGGTGGAGTTGGCGGTCGCCTGTAGCGCGTCGCACATCGTCACCTGGAACGTCCGCGATTTTTCCGCGATGGAGCTTCGCTTTCCCTTGTTGAGGCTGGCCACCCCACCCCAAATGCTGAAGGAGCTGACAACATGAGTGCATTGACCCTGCGACTGCCCGACCACAAGCACGAGCGCCTGAAAGCCATGGCTGAACAGCGCGGCATAAGCCTTGCCCGGCTGCTGGACGAACTGACCACACAGGCGCTGGTGGAGTTCGACGCCGAAACCCATTTCATGGTGCGGGCCCAGCGCGGCGCCAACCGCGTTGAGCGTGGCATCGAGTTGCTCCGCAAGGCGCGGGGAGGCCTGCAATGAATCAAGCGTCCCTGTACGCCCAGCGCCGCGCCCGCGTGGCCGCCGACCTGGGCCGCGACGGCATTGCCATCATCCCCACCGCGGCGGAACACCCGCGCAACCGCGACAGCGATTTCCTGTTCCGGCATGACAGCTATTTCTATTACCTGACGGGCTTTACCGAGCCCAACGCCTGCCTGGTGATCACCGGCGACGGCGCCAGCACGCTGTTTTGCCAGCCCAAGGACCTGGAGCGCGAGATCTGGGACGGCTTTCGCCTGGGCCCGGACGCCGCGCCCGCCACGCTGGGCGTGGACGCCGCCCACCCGGTGGGCGAGCTGGATGCGCAGTTACCGAAGCTGATGGAAAACCGCGACGCCGTCTGGTACCCGTTTGCCATCCACCCGGGGCTGGAGGCGCGCGTGGGCGGCTGGCTCAACCAGGTGCGCGCGCGGGTGCGCTATGGCGCCCTGTGCCCCGAGCAGCAGCGCGACCTGTGCGGCGTGCTGGACGAAATGCGGCTGGTCAAGGACGCGCATGAGCAGGACGTGATGCGCCGCGCGGCGGCCATCAGCGCGCGCGCCCACATCCGCGCCATGCGCCTGAGCGCACGCATGCTGCGCGAGGGCCAGGACGTGCGCGAATACCACCTGGACGCGGAGCTGCTGCATGAATTCCGCCTGGGCGGCTCGCAGTACCCGGCGTATGGCTCCATCGTGGCGGCAGGCGCCAATGCCTGCGTGCTGCATTACCGCGCCGATGCCGCGCCGGTGCGCGCGGGCGAGCTGGTGCTGATTGACGCGGGCTGCGAGCTGGACGGCTATGCCAGCGACATCACCCGCACCTTCCCCGCCAACGGCAAGTTCACCGGCCCACAGCGCGTGCTGTACGACCTGGTGCTGGCGTCACAGGAGGCCGCCGTGGCAGCCACCAGGGCCGGCAACCGCTTCACCGACCCGCACGACGCCACGGTGCGCGTGCTGTCCCAGGGCATGCTGGACGTGGGCCTGCTGGACAGGAACAAGGTGGGCACGGTGGACGACGTGATCGACAGCCGCGCGTACTTCCGCTTCTACATGCACCGCACCGGCCACTGGCTGGGCATGGACGTGCACGACTGCGGCAGCTATGTGGAGCCCAGCCAGGCGGGCGAGGTCAGCGAGCGGCGCGACCCGCTGAGCAACGAGCTCATCAAGAACCGCCCCAGCCGCGTGCTGCAGCCGGGCATGGTGCTGACCATCGAGCCCGGCATTTATGTGCGCCCCGGCGAAGGCGTGCCCGAGCAGTTCCACAACATCGGCATCCGCATCGAGGACGACGCGATTGTGACGCCGTCAGGCTGCGAGCTGATCTCGCGCGGCGTGCCGGTGAACGCGGACGAGATCGAAGCACTGATGAAGGCCTGAGCGCGCCCGCGCGCCTCAGCCCTCGGCAAACCCCAGCACCTTCTCGGCCCAGCGCGGGCGCAGCACCGCGTGCAGCTGCATCTGGCCCGCGGCAATGGTCGCAATCAGGCGCGGGCCGCCCTGGCCCGCATCGCTGCCGTCCATCAGCAGCGCCAGGTCGGCCATGTGCACGGCGCGGCGCAGGTTGTCCACGCAGCGCGGGTAACGCTCCAGCACCTTGTGCGACGGCACGCCGTGGCCGCCCTCGCGCTGGCGCTGGCTCACGCGTTGCAGCAGGCGGCGCGGCTCGTCCACGCACAGGGCATACAGCACCACTTCGTAGCCCATGGCGCGGGCCTGCGCCATGAGCGCCAGGCGTGACGGATGCGACAGCGCGGTTTCCGTCACGAAGGGCCGGCCGGCGCGCAGCAGCGCCTGGCGCTGGGCGTCGGCCCATTCGCGCGCGGCCAGCGCCCGGGCCTCGGGGGTGGGCAGGTGCTGCAGGTGTTCCTGCTCATAGGCCTGCGCGTTGACGAACGGCAGGGCCGGATACCGCGGCGCCAGCAGGCAGCGGTAAAGCGTGGACTTGCCGGCGCCATTGGGCCCGGCGATCAGGTGCAGAACCGGCATGCGCCGTCAGGCTGCTTTGGGGTCCTTGCCGCGCTTGGCCCGGTTGGTGGCCACGGCCTGCTGGGTGCGGTCTGCCAGCGCGCCGGACTTGGCCAGCGCCACCACATGGCCTTGCAGGTCGTCCAGGTCCGGCGACAGGCCGCTGGCAGGAGGGGACAGGGTGTAAGGCGCGCGTTCCTGGCGGGCGATCAGCGCCTGGCTGTCGCTGGTGGTCAGGCCGGCGTGCTCCAGCGCCTTGCCCAGCGTGGCCCAGTACTCGATCTGGCTGGCCACGGAGCGGCGCATGGTCTGCGACGCCTCACGCGCCTGGTTGACCAGCTCGGCCGGCAGCTTGACGGAAACGAATGCGGGGTTCTCGGCCACGGCGTCCTCCTTTTTGGCGCATTATGCGCCAGAACGCGCCATGCCGGCATGGTGGCCGCGCGTGAACGCCTCTTCAAACACCGAGTAACCCGACCAGTCGCTGTGGGCGAAGCGCAGCACGCCGCCAGGCGGCGACACCACGGCGGCCGCGGCCGCCGCGTGCCGCGCGCCGGGCAGCGGCACGGCCATCGCGTGGCCGTAGCGCGTGATGTCGATTTGCGTGGCCACGTCCGGCAGGTCGGGGTGGGCGTGAGCCAGCTCGGCCAGCACGTGGGCGCGCCAATGTGACCACGGTGCGTCCAGCAGCTGCGCACGGGCCTGTGGCGACGGGCCTGGCGCGTGGTACCAGGTCAGCACGGTGGGGCCGGGGCGCGGGTCCAGCAGCTGGTGGCGCGCGTCCACATAGCCCAGCCCGGCGGAGCCGTACAGCACGTTGTCCCAGCTGGGCGGTGCGCCGGGGCGGTCATGCAGCGGCGCGCGCAGGTGGATGTTGGCCACCAGCCAGGGTGCGTACCGGGCGCGTGCCGCTGCAGCACGCAGCACGGCTGGCGGGTCTTGCACAATGCGCGCGGCCACGAACACCGGCAACGCCACGATGCACAGGCGGGCCTGCCAGCGTTCCAGCGTACGGGTGGCGTGGTCCCACGCGTCCACTTCCACGCCTTGACGGGTTTCGGCAATGCGCAGCACCGTGCGCGCTGGCCGCAGCCGGTCGCCCAGCGGCGCAGCCAGCTGCCGGGTGAGCCAGCCATTGCCTTCAGGCCAGGTCAGCACTGCGTCGCGCGGCGTATCGTCACCGCCCGGCGCCTGAAAGCCATGACGGCTGGCGAAGTAATGCACGCCGGCCCAGGCCGATACCGTGGCGATGCCGGCGCCGTAGTCGTCGCGGCAGCAGTAGTCCAGGTACCAGCGCAGGTGCGCATCGTCCAGGCCTTCTTCGTCCAGCCAACGCGCAAACGTCATGCCGTCCAGCGCTGCGTGCTGCGACGTAAAGGGCGCTTGATACGACGGCAGGGCAAAGCGCGCGGTGCGCTGCAGCTGCGCGATGCGTTGCGCAAACCGCGTGTACTGCGCCAGCGTCGCCGCGCCCACGCCCTGTACCGGCAGCAGGCCGTCCTGCCATTCACCGTTGAAGAACAGGCGCTCCTGCGGGCTGTGGCACAGGTGGCGCTCGTCATACTGCCAGCGCCCGGCCACGCGCTGGCGCAGGCTCAGCTCTTCCAGCAGGTCCTGCACTTCATGCGCATCGTCGCCCGGCACCGGCAGGTAATGCGCGCCCAGCGGGCAGGCCATGCCGCGCAGGCTGCCCGCACGGCTGTTGCCGCCGGCGGTGTCTTCCAGTTCCAGCAGGGCAAAGTCATCCCGCCCCTGCAGGCGCAGCGCGCGCGCCGCGGCCAGCCCGGCCACGCCGCCACCGGCAATGAGGGTGTGCACGCGGCGCGTGACGCCCGGCGCCATGCCGCGCGGCGGCTCGCGCAGCAGATGCCCGCGCCCGGGGCTGGTACCGGTGAAATCGCCCGCGATGCCAGGCGCGCGTTCGCAGCCCGGCAGCGCCAGCGCACCACCCGCCACGGTGGCGGCCAACAGGCTGCGCCGGCGCATCATTCGTGCACCTTGCCCCATTCGCGCTCGTAGGTGGTGACCAGCGCCTGGTTGGACAGGCGGTTCACGTCCGCCGGCACGCGCGCCATGTCCCGCGGGAAGTCAAACATCGGCGCCAGCGCCGGCAGGTCCAGAAAGCGCAAGCCCCCAGGCAGGGCATCGGGCAGGCGCCAGGGCCTGCGGCTGGCGATGACAAAGCCCCATTCTCCGAAGCTGGGCACATGCGCGTGGTACGGCGCGGCGCGCAGGCCCACGGATTCAATCGTGCCCACCACCGTCCAGAAACTCTTGCGCGCTACCAGCGGCGACGTGGTCTGCACCACGGCATAGCCGCCCGCGGCCAGCCGCTGGTCCAGCAGCGCATAGAACGAGTTGGTGTACAGCTTGCCGATGGCGAAGTTGGTCGGGTCGGGGAAGTCGACCACGATCACGTCGTAGCTGCCTCCACCCTGATCCGCCCCCTGCTCCAGCCACTTGAAGGCGTCGGTGTTGACGATGGTCACCTTGGGCGAGGCCAGTGCCCCGGCATTCAGCCGCGCCAGCGCGGGCTGCTGCGCAAACAGCCGCGTCATGGCCGGGTCCAGCTCCACCAGCGTGATGCTTTGCACCGACGGGTACTTCAGCACCTCGCGCACCGCCATGCCGTCGCCGCCGCCCAGCACGGCCACCTTCTTCGGCGCGCCATGCGCGGCCATGGCCGGGTGCACCAGCGCCTCGTGGTAGCGGTATTCGTCGCGCTCGGCAAACTGCAGGTTGCCATTGAGAAACAGCCGGTGGCCGGTGCGGCCCTGCGTCACCACGATGCGCTGCCAGGGCGAGCGTTCGCTGGCAACGATGCGGTCCTGGTAGAAGCGGTCTTCGGCCAGCGTGGTGATCTGGTCCGCCCCTGCAAAGCCCGCACCCAGCAGGGCCAGCACGCCCGCGCAGGCGGCGGCATGGGCGCGCCACTGGCGCAGCTCGTCACGGAACAGCCATAGCGCCCATACGGCCACCGCCGCGTTCATCAGGCCGAACAGCAGCCCGGTGCGGATCAGCCCCAGCTGCGGCACCAGCACCAGCGGGAACGCAACCGACACGGCCAGCGCGCCCAGATAGTCAAACGTCAGCACCTGCGAGACCAGGTCGCGCAGCGCCACGTTTCGTTTGAGGATGCGCATGACCAGCGGTATCTCCAGCCCCACCAGCATGCCCACCACCAGCACCAGCCCGTACAGCAGCAGGCGGAAAGCGCCGGGCGTCCAGGCGTTGGCGATGAACAGCAGGGCCGGCAGCGCGCCGCCGATCAGCGCCACCAGCAGCTCGATGCGCAAGAAATGCGCGGGCAGCTGCCGCTCAAAGAACCTGGACAGGTACGAGCCCACGCCCATCGCGAACAGGTAGGCACCAATGATGGTGGAGAACTGCAGCACCGAGTCGCCCAGCACATAGGAGGCCAGCGCTGCCGCTGCCAGCTCGTACACCAGCCCGCAGGCGGCTACGACGAAGACGCTGGCGAGCAGCGCCACCTCGACCGGGCGGGGTGATGGTTGTGTGCTCACGTTGGAGTTTGCTGTCGCTCTCGCGGGGTTCGCGGCGGGCGGTGTGCGGCGGGGCTCATACTGCGGTGGCTTTCGCTTCGCGAAAACTCCGCTGCGATGCTCGGGGGTCGGTTGCGCTGCGGAACTCGCTGCATTGCGCTTCGCTCCATTCCGCTCAGACAGCCGCAGCGAGCATGTGCACGTTGCGCGCTGCGCGCGCCAACACTCCCCCCTGCGCTTCTCGCCACCGCAGAAATCGCCCCGCCGCACACCGCCCGTCGCGAACCCCGGACCCAAGTACACCACCGTTGGCGTATCAGCAACGCCTCTGCAAAGCTGCGCGGCTGGGCGCACCGGCCTGGCGGCGCCTCTGGGACGCCGAGCAGCGCAAGGGAGAGTGTCGGCGCGCGCCAGCGCGCTTCGTGCTCTGACTCACTGCGGCTGTCCGAGCGCAGCGCGCAGCGCGTAGCGAGTTCCGCAGTGCGACCGAACCCTGAGCAGCGCAGGGGAGTCGCCGCAGGCGACCGTTCCAGTGAAGCCGCCAGGCCGGTGCGCCCAGCCGCGCAGCTTTGCCTCTCGATGCAACGAGCGCTACAGAACAACAGCCAAGGCGTCATCCGTGCACAGCCGCCGCAACGATGATGGAAATGCCCAGGCTCATGGCGCCCACAACGATGCCCAACGCCACGTTCTGCTTCTCCACGATCTCTTCCCACAGGTTGTAGGGCGTGATCTTGTCGATGACGATGAAGCTCAGCCAGAACACCACCACGCCGACCAGCGCGTACACGATGGAGCCGAAGAAGGCCCCTGCTTTCAGCCATTCAAAACCCATGATGACCTCCGGTTGGATACATGAAAAAGACCTGTGTATTCATTTGTGGCTGCCGCCACTGGAATAGCCGCCGTAGGAGCCGCCGCCCGAACGCCAGGTGCTGCCCGAGCTGCTGCAGTTCTCGCGCTGCGGGTCGCACGAGGCTATGCAGCCGCGCAACACCGCCAGGAAGACCAGCAGGATGAGCGCCAGCACAATCACCGTCATGCAGCCCACGCCCGATGATGCGCTGACAGGCGCGGCATCGGTGCGCTTGAGCAGGTCCGCTTTATCCTGCAGGCCAAAGGCCTTGATGATGGCGTCCGCTTCCATGCGGCTGCCGCTGGACCAGGTGATCTCGGCCGGCGTCTGCTCCATGGACAGCAGCGCCTTGCCCTTGGCGAAGTCGCGGTTGAAGGTCTTTTGCCCGCGCGCGACCTGCCAGTAAAACTCGCCTGCCACATAGGTTGTCTCGGCCTCGTAGCTGTACTCCAGCTTGTACGTGCTGCCCAGGTAGCTGGCGCTTTGCCCGTTGCCAGACAACTGCGGCGCGCCCGTGGTGGGCTTGACCATGCTCCAGCCCTCTTCGCTGTCCACCAGGAAGCTGAAGCCGCGCTTGGGGTGGTACAGCAAATACTCGTCCCAGCCGAAGTGCTCCGCGTCTTCCTCCTGCGGGTCATGGCCCAGCCGGTGCTGGAAGCCCACCACCTGCCACTGCACACCCTGCAGCTGGCCCGTGCTGCCCAGCGGGATGATGGGCTGCACCGGCTCGTCCTGGATGGCGTGGCGCAGCTGTGCGCCCATGCCGGAATCCAGGTCAATCAGGCTGTTGCACGAGCGGCAGGTGATGGCCTTGCTGTTGGCCAGGGTCACTTCCACCGGCGCGCCGCAGTGGGGGCAGGCGAACTGCCGGCCGCGCTCCTGCTTGACCATGTCGTCGCGCAGGCCGCTGAGCTTGAGTTCCTCCAGCAGCACCGCCCGCCCACGCGAGACCGACGGCGGCTGCGTGCCGTAGTCGATGCCGAGCACCTCGCCCTCGGCGCTGCGCAACTCCACAAACGCAAACGGCTGGCCCAGCGGCGGCAGGTGCGGCAGCTCGCCCTGCGCGGCCACCAGCACGGCCTGGTCATTGCTGGCAATGCTGAACGGCTTGCCACCGATGGCGGTGATGGCGCCCACGCGGAACCTGTCGGCCGCGGGCACTTCGCGGTGCATGGCAGCCGGCACACTGAACACATACGCGCCGTTGTCTTCGGCCAGCGTCGCCATGCTGCCATCGTCCAGCAGCGCCTCCCATTCGGTCCAGGTGCCAGCGGGCGACTTGTATTGCAGCCGGCCCACCAGCGTGAAGGCGCGGCCCTGCCAATGTCCGCTGGCCTGCAGCTGCAGCGGGCTGTGGTCGTCAAACAGCTCGGCCATCTTGCCCACGCGCTTGAGCACGTCGCCGTCGCGCACCACCGTGCTGCGGCAGTAGCCGCACACCGCATGCGTGGACTGGGCGCTGCGGAATTCAACCGGCGCGCCGCAGCCGGGGCAGGGAGCGCGGTAGGCGCGGTGGGGGGTGGGTTCGGTGGCCATCGGGATTCCTGTCATTGCGGGCCTGACCCGCAATCCAGACGTTGGCGTGCCAACATGGATCCCGGGTCAAGCCCGGGATGACAGGCTTTGCCTGCTACACCAGCTTCTTCAGCAGCTCGGCCTTTTTGGCGCTGAACTCTTCGTCCGTCAGGATGCCCTTGGCCTTGAGTTCACCCAGCTTCTCCAGCGTGGCCATCACGTCCTCGGGCTTGATGGCGGCGGCCGCGGCCTGGCCGGCCTGCGCTGCCCCGCCCTGCAGCCCCTGCTGCAGGTTCTGCGCCAGCACCTGGCCCAGCGCCACGCCCGCGCCCAGGCCCATGGCATCACCCGCGATGCCTCCGCCGCCACCCGCGCCGCCTTCGGCAAATTTGGGTATGGCCTGCGCGGTCTGATACTGCATGAACTTGCCCATGTCGTTGCCGACCATGCCCATGCCGATCTTCTGGTCCAGGATCTTCTGCAGTTCCTCGGGCAGCGACACGTTCTGCACCGTCATGCCGTCCAGCTGCAGGCCGATGGCCGCAAACGCCGGCGCCAGCTCGGTGGACAGTGCCTTGGCAAATTCAATCTGGTTGGCTGCGAGGTCCAGGAACGGAATGCCGCTTTGCGCAATGGCGTCCGACAGGTGCTGCAGCACCAGGCCGCGCAGCTGGCCGTCCAGCTCCTGGGTGCCATAGCTTTCCCGGGTGCCCGAGATTTCCGTGTGGAACAGCCGGGGGTCGGCGATGCGGAAGCTGTAGTTGCCAAACGCGCGCAGACGCACGGCGCCAAAGTCCTTGTCGCGGATGGTCACGGGCTGCGGGGTGCCCCATTTCTGGTCCACCTGCTGGCGCGTGCTGAAGAAATACACGTCGCTCTTGAACGGGGACTCGAACAGCTTGTCCCAGTTCTTCAGGTAGGTCAGCACCGGCAGCGTCTGGGTCGTGAGCTTGTAGGTGCCGGGGCCGAACACGTCGGCCACCTTGCCCTCGTTGACGAACACCGCCATCTGCGATTCGCGCACCGTGAGCGACGCGCCGTTCTGGATTTCCATGTCGCGCATGGGAAAGCGCCAGGCCAGCGTGCCGTCGCCGTCTTCCGTCCACTGGATGATGTCTATGAACTGCTTCTTGATGAAGTCCATCAGGCCCATGGCGAATCCTCCGATTAGCTAAAAGGTGTGCGGATGATAGCCCTCGCCGCAGGCCCCAACGCCGGACTATTGTCTTGGTAGCGAACGCCAATTGGCCTTTTTAAATGAGAATTCCTATCATTTGGGCAATGTTTTGAAAGAGCGCACCATGTCCAGATTGATCCGCCCCCACCTGCCCACCCTGAAAAAAACCGCCAGCTACTACCTGCTGCACATCACCGTGGCTGCGCTGGTGGGCTACGCGGTCACCGGCAACCTGTGGATGGCCTTCACGTTGAGCCTGATCGAGCCCTCGGTGCAGGCCGTGGCATTTTTCTTCCATGAGAAAGCCTGGAATCGCGTGGCGCGAGCCGACGCCGCCGAACCGGCGCCGGCCACGGCTTAGGGAAGCCCGGCCGACGGCCGCTCCTCGATCGCGTCAGCCGCCTCTTCGTTCAGCGCGCGGCCCTCGCGCTGCGGCTGCGTGAGCGGCGCGGGCTGCCAGCGCTGGCCGTGCATCAGGTTCACGCCGCTGACGGGCGTGCCGGCCATCTGCAGCTGCAGCCGCTCGGCGTCGCGGCGGCGGATGTCCCCGGCCACCTCGGCAATGTCCTCTTCATCCACGCCGAACACGCGCAGCGCCTCGGCACCGAACGCCAGTGCCGACTCGAACGTTTCGCGCAGCTGGAAATCCACGCCATGGCGGATCAGCTCGATCGCGTGCTGCCGGTCGAACGCGCGCGCCATCACCGGGGTGAGAGGACATTCGTGCTTGAGCAATTCGACGATGCGGCTGGTGACCTCTTTTTTGTCCACGCACACCAGGATGGCCTTGGCATGGCCGGCGCCGCTGGCGTGCAGCACGTCCAGCCGCGTACCGTCGCCGTAGAACACCTTGAAGCCAAACTGCGCTGCCGCGCGGATCATGTCGGTGTCGTTCTCGATGATCACCACATCAATGCCCCGGGCCAGCAGCGCCTGGCTGGCGATCTGGCCAAAGCGGCCAAAGCCGATCACCAGCACGCTGCCCGACTGGCCTTCGCCCGCCGTGATGTCTTCCACGCCGTCCATGCTGGGCGGGGGTGGCGCGGGCATGACCCAGCGCAGCGCCAGCGCGGCCAGCGGCGTGAGCGCCATGGACAGGATGATGGCCGCCGTGAGCAGCGCATTGACGTTGCCGTCCACGATGCCGGCCGCGGTCGCCGCCGAATACAGCACGAAGGCAAATTCGCCGCCCTGCGCCATCAGCGCCGCACGCTGCAGGCCATCACCATGGCTGGCCCTGGTGATGCGCGCCACCGCATAGATGCCCGCGCCCTTGAGCGTCATGTAAGACAGCACCGCCGCCAGCAGCAGCTTCCAGTCAGCCAGCACCAGCGGGATGTCCAGCGACATGCCCACGCTCATGAAGAACAGGCCCAGCAGGATGCCGCGAAACGGCTCGATGTCGGCCTCCAGCTGGTGGCGGAAGGTGGACTCGGACAGCATCACGCCGGCGGCGAACGCGCCCATGGCCATGGACAGCCCGCCCCATTGCATGGCCAGCGCCGCGCCCAGCACCACCAGCAGCGCCGCTGCCGTCATGACCTCGCGCGCATTGGCATGGGCCAGCACGCGAAACAGCGGGTTCAGCAGCCAGCGGCTAACGGCAATCAGCCCCACCACGGCCGCCACCGCCACGCCCACCGTGACCCAGCGCGACACCTCTGCCTGCGCCGGTTCCGGGGCCATGAAGGCCACGATGGCCAAAAGCGGCACGATGGCCAGGTCTTCCAGCAGCAGGATGGACACGATGCGCTGGCCGCGCGGCGTGGAGGTGTCGCCGCTTTCGTCCAGCAGTTGCATGACGATGGCGGTGGACGACAGCACAAAGCCCGCCGCCGCAATGAACGCCACCTTGCCCGACAGCCCGCCCAGCATGCCAACGCCGGTCAGCAAGGCGGTGCACACCGCCACCTGCATCAGCCCCAGGCCAAAAATCTGGCGGCGCATGGACCACAGCTTGGTCGGCTGCATTTCCAGCCCGATGACAAACAGGAACATCACCACGCCCAGCTCGGCGATGTGCAGGATGGTTTGCGCCTCGCTGAAAAAGCCAAGGCCAAAGGGCCCGATGGCCAGCCCGGCGGCCAGGTAGCCCAGCACCGAGCCCAGGCCCAGCCGCTTGAACAGCGGCACCGCGACGACACCCGCGGCCAGCAGGACGACGACCTTGACGAGTTCGGTGCCTGCTTCTGCGGCCATGGGGTGCTTCCGGTTTCGGGGTTGCAGACGGGGTAAGCGCAAAGTCTAACGCGCGCTCCTGCATCTCTCGCCCGCGCGGCCCCACGCCGGCCGCGTCGCTCAGGACGCCAGCGCGCTCATCTCGCGGTACAGGTCGGCCTTGCCTTCGAAGCCGATGCCCGGCAGCTCGGGCAGCACCACGTGGCCGCCTTCCACCTTCACGCCATCAGGAAAGCCACCGAAGGGCTGGAACAGGTCGGGGTAGGACTCGTTGCCGCCCAGGCCCAGGCCGGCCGCGATGGCCAGCGACATCTGGTGGCCGCCGTGCGGGATGCAGCGGCTCGCCGACCAGCCGTGCTGGCGCAGCATGTCCAGCGTGCGCAGGTATTCCACCAGGCCGTAGCTCAGGGCACAGTCAAACTGCAGCCAGTCGCGGTCGGCGCGCATGCCGCCATGGCGGATCAGGTTGCGCGCGTCCTGCATCGAAAACAGGTTCTCGCCCGTGGCCATGGGGTTGGCGTAGTAGTTTCGCAGCGTGGCCTGCAGCTCGTAGTCCAGCGGGTCGCCTGCTTCCTCGTACCAGAACAGGTTGTATTGCGACAGCGCCTTGGCGTATGCGATGGCCGTGTCCAGGTCAAAGCGGCCATTGGCGTCCACCGCCAGGCGCTGGCCGTCCTGCAGGATGGACAGCACCGAGTCGATGCGGCGCAAATCGTCGTCCAGGCTTGCACCGCCGATCTTCATCTTGACCACGTTGTAGCCGCGGTCCAGGTAACTGCGCATCTCGTCCTTGAGCTGGGCGTCGTCCTTGCCCGGGTAGTAATAGCCGCCCGCCGCATAGACGAACACGCGGCGGTTCGCCTGGCCGTTGCCGTAACGGTCCGCGAGCAACTGGTACAGCGGCTTGTCCTCGATCTTGGCGACCGCGTCCCAGATCGCCATGTCGATGGTGCCGATGGCCACCGAACGCTCGCCGTGGCCGCCGGGCTTTTCGTTGGTGAACATCGTGGTCCAGACCTTGTGCGGGTCGATGTTGGTGCCGGCGTCGTCGATCAATGACGCGGGCTCGGCCTGCAGGACGCGGGGGATGAAGCGCTCGCGCATCAGCATGCCCTGGCCGTAACGGCCATTGGAGTTGAAGCCGTAGCCGATCACCGGCTTGCCGTTGCGCACCACGTCGGTCACCACGGCCACCAGGCTCAGCGTCATCTTGCTGAAGTCGATGTAGGCATTGCGGATGGGAGAGCTGATCGGGCAGGTCTTTTCGCGGATTTCAACGATTTTCATGATGCGGTCCAAAGGGTCAGGGTGCGATGATGGCGGGGTGGCGCCCGTCGCGCCAATGCCCTTTTTCTCTGCTTTGATGCCCCGGAATAACCGGCCCCTGCATGACCCTGAACCTGTCCTGGCTCGAAGACTTCCTGGCGCTGGCCGACGCCGGCAACTTCTCGCGTGCGGCGCACGCGCGCCACCTGACGCAGCCCGCCTTCAGCCGGCGCATCCGCGCGCTGGAGGAATGGCTGGGTGTGGCGCTGTTTGACCGCAGCTCGCAGCCCGCGCGGCTGACCGCCACGGGCGAATGGTTCCTGGGCGTGGCGCACGACATGCTGGCGCGCGCCGCGCGCATCCCGGCGGACGCCCAGGCCGTGGCCGAATCGACCTCGGCCACGTTGCGGCTGGCGGCCACGCATGCGCTGTCGTTCACCTTCCTGCCGGGCTGGCTGCGCCAGCTCGAGTCGCACACCACGCTGGGCCCGGTGCGACTGGTGTCTGACGTACTGCAGCAGTGCGAAGCCTTGCTGCAGCAAGGCCGCGTGCAGTTCCTGCTTTGCCATGCCCATGCCGCCGCGCCCGGCGCGCTGGACGCCGCGGGCGCGGCCAGCGTCAAGGTCGGGACCGACGCGCTGCTGCCCGTCACCGCGCCCGGACGCGGCGGCAAGCCGCTGCACACGCTGGACGGCAAGGCCGCGCGCGGCGTGCCGCTGCTGGCCTACAGCCAGGAATCCGGCATCGGCCGGGTGGTGCAGGCCGTGCACGGCGCGGCGCTGCAGGCCCTGGGTGCGCGGCCCGTGGTCACGGCGCACCTGGCCACGGTGCTCAAGACCATGGCGGTGGACGGCCGCGGCATTGCCTGGCTGCCCGCCACACTGGTGCAGGACGACCTGGACGCCAGGCGGCTGGTAGCGGCCGGCGCACCCGCCTGGCAGGTGCCGCTGGACATCCGCCTGTACCGCGATGCCGGGGCCCTCACGCCAGCGGCCCAGGCGTTCTGGCGCGCGGCGGGCGGGCGCGCCGGCTGATCCAGGCCAGTGTAGGGATCCGTAGTTATGGCGTGCGTTATACCTGTTCAATCAGCGATCTAGTCGCGCAACTTTGAACAGCCCAAAGCAGGCTTGTACGTAGTTGAAATGCAATTCCTATAAAAAAGCCAAGATTCTGGGTACAACCACAAACAGAGTTAAAGTTCTCGTTAAGTATTAACTGATGATCTGACTGAACCGCCCCGAGTTTCATGGAGGCCCGTTGGTTTAAGTCAGGCCTCCACCGTGGAGGGCTGACTGGCGAGTTGCCGGTAGTAGTTTGCCTCAGCTTCTGCCGGCGGGATATACCCAATGGGT
>JAIUOW010000001.1 GCA_020161775.1 Pseudomonadota bacterium | reverse complement strand
CTCGTCTTCGGTTTGCTTGGCACTCATGCTCCTTGTAGTCATGTTATGCCTCACACACAAAGTTTCTGACACCCTCCATGGGACGTGCGGAATAACATGGCCCGCAAAAATCCATAAAACCTTTGAACATCAACAGCTTGCAGCAATCCACTGCACGCATGAACAGGTATATCAATTCCGACAAAACCGCCGCCATCCCGTCTCCGTCAAATCTGCCCCTGCGCGCCACTATAGTCACCCCCTGCCCCGAGGTCGATAGCCCGCCTCCCCCAATCTGAGGGGACGGCGCCCACCCACGATCTTGTGTATGCCGCGCATGGATGGCGGGTCAGGCCCGCCATGACACCTCATGGTCCCGCACCACCGGCCGGTACGGCTCAAACTTGCTGCGCTTCACGCTGAAGAACGCCTTCACATTCCGCACATTCGCATCGCTGGTAAACAGGCGCTGCGCCAGCGCCAGGTAGCCCGGCATGTCATTCGCAAACACCACCAGCACAAAGTCCGGCCCCGGCGACACGCGGTAGCACTGCTGCACGGCCGCATCCGGCGCCACGCGCGCTTCAAAAGCCTCCAGGTGTTCCGCGCCCTGGCGGTCCAGCGTGATTTCCACAATCGCGCTCAGGCCGTGGCCCAGGATGGGGGCCAGCTTGTCGTCGTTCAGGATGGCGATGTCGCGCTCGATCAGGCCCGCGTCGCGCAGCCGCTTGACGCGGCGCAGGCAGGTGGGGGGCGACACGTGCACCCGCTCGGCCAGGGCCTGGTTGCTGATGGCGGCGTCGCGTTGCAGCAGGTCCAGCAGGCGCAGGTCGGTTCCATCCAGCTCTAATTGTTCTGAAATCACGTTGTTTATGGAATAAAAATTCATCCAATGGCGTTGGAGAAATAATATTCCGCTATCACGCAAAAGTCGATCTGAAATTCAACGACACCCGGCCTACAGTGGCTGCACTTCACATCACCGGAGGCACCCCATGTGCGGCATCGTCGGCGCGGTTTCCACGCGCAACATCGTCCCCATCCTTGTCCAGGGCCTGCAGCGGCTGGAATACCGTGGCTATGACTCCTGCGGCGTGGCCGTCTGGCGCGACGGCCTGCAGCGTGCGCGCAGCACCGCCCGCGTGGCCGAGCTGCTGGAGCAGGTGAGCAAGGACCAGATCGAAGGCGGCACCGGCATTGCCCACACGCGCTGGGCCACCCACGGCGCGCCAGCCGTGCACAACGCGCACCCGCATTTCAGCCACGGCCCGGGGGCCGACAGCGCCAGCCGGCCGGGCCGCGTCTCGCTGGTGCACAACGGCATCATTGAAAACCACGACGAGCTGCGCGCCACGCTGCAGGCGCGCGGCTATGTGTTCACCAGCCAGACCGACACCGAGGTCATCGCGCACCTGGTGGACAGCCTGTACGACGGCGACCTGTTCGAGGCGGTGAAGGCCGCCGTCAAGCAACTGCACGGCGCCTATGCCATTGCCGTGTTCTGCAAGGACGAGCCGCACCGCGTGATCGGCGCGCGCGCCGGATCGCCGCTGATCCTGGGTGTGGGTAAAGACGCTACCGGAGGGGCTTCGCCGTCCGGTGAAAACTTCCTCGCCAGCGACGCCATGGCCCTGGCCGGCGTGACGGACCAGATCGTCTACCTGGAAGAGGGCGACGTGGTGGACCTGCAGCTGGGCAAATACTGGATCGTGGACAAGACCCACAAGCCGGTCACGCGCACGGTCAGGACGGTGCAGGCCCACAGCGGCGCGGCCGAGCTGGGCCCCTACCGCCACTACATGCAAAAGGAGATTTTTGAACAACCGCGCGCCACGGCCGACACGCTGGAGGGCGTGGTGGGCATCACGCCCGAGCTGTTCGGCGACGGTGCTTATGGTGTGTTCAAGGAAATTGATTCCGTGCTCATCCTGGCCTGCGGCACCAGCTATTACAGCGGCTGCACGGCCAAGTATTGGCTGGAGAGCATTGCCAGGGTGCCCACGCAGGTCGAGATCGCCAGCGAATACCGTTACCGCGAATCCGTGCCCAACCCGCGCACGCTGGTGGTCACCATCACGCAGTCGGGCGAGACGGCCGACACCCTGGCCGCCCTGCGCCATGCGCAGGGTTTGGGCATGCAGCACACGCTGACCATCTGCAACGTGGCCACCTCGGCCATGGTGCGTGAATGCAAGCTGGCCTACATCACCCGCGCGGGGGTCGAGATTGGCGTGGCATCCACCAAGGCATTCACCACGCAGCTGGCGGGCCTGTTCCTGCTGACGCTGGCGCTGGCCCAGGTCAAGGGCCGCTTGAGCGACGAGGAAGAGGCCCGCCACCTGAAGGCCATGCGCCACCTGCCCGCCGCGCTGCAGGCCGTGCTCGCGCTGGAGCCACAGGTCATCAGCTGGGCCGAGGATTTTGCGGGCAAGGAGAACGCGCTGTTCCTGGGCCGCGGCCTGCATTACCCCATCGCGCTGGAAGGCGCGCTCAAGCTCAAAGAGATCACCTACATCCACGCCGAGGCCTATGCCGCGGGTGAACTCAAGCACGGCCCGCTGGCGCTGGTGACGAGCGAGATGCCGGTGGTGACGGTGGCGCCCAACGACACCCTGCTGGAAAAGCTCAAGAGCAACATGCAGGAAGTGCGCGCGCGCGGCGGCGTGCTGTATGTGCTGGCCGACGCCGACACGCGCATTGAAAGCAGCGAAGGCGTGCACGTGATCCGCATGCCCGAGCACTACGGCGAGCTGTCGCCGCTGCTGCACGTGGTGCCGCTGCAGATGCTGGCCTATCACACAGCGCTGGCGCGCGGCACGGATGTGGACAAGCCGCGCAATCTGGCCAAGAGCGTGACCGTAGAATGATTTAAGTGTTTGATTTATAAAAGATTTCCCAGTAATATTTGATTTCTTGAAATCACTTGGAAATCAATGGCTCAACCAGAAGTCGAGCTGATCGAGCTCAACGAAAACCAGCTGCGCGAGCTAGTGAACGCGCAGGCCACCTGGCGCGCGTTTGAGCAGGCCCGGCGTGAGGCCAGGCTGGTGCGTGGCTCCATGGTCTGGAAGAAATCCGGCAACGGCACCTACCTGATACGTGTCTCGACCACGGGTGCCCAAACGTCCCTGGGCCCGCAGGATGACCGGACGCAGGCGATGTACGACGCTTTTCACCAGCGCAAGGAGCCCGCGCAACAGCGGCTCAAGGCGCTGAAGGCGCGGCTGGAAGAGCAGCGCAAGCTCAACCGCGTTTACCGCGTGGGGCGCACACCTACGGTGGTGGTCCGGGCGCTGGCCGAAATCGCCGCCGCAAACATGGCCGACCAGTTCATGGTGATCGGCACCCACGCGCTGTACGCGTATGAAATGGCAGCCGGCGTTCTGGTGCAAACCAGCGCCATGGCCACGCGCGATCTGGCAATCGCTGCGCTGCGTCCAGAAAACCGCGCGAACGTCCTCATTGCGTTGCTGAAACGGGCAGACCCGACGTTCCGTTTGAACCGCAAAAGGCAGGTTGCTGTCAACGATGCGGGCTATGCAATCAGGACCATCGCGCACGCCGCATGTGACGAAGCGCTCGCCACCGGCCGCAAATTCGAGCACCTGGTGGTGGCGCCCAATGGCGAGATGGCGTCCATGCGCACCATCCATCCGCTGGACTTCATCCGGTTGAAGACCCAGCTTGCCGACTTGCCCACGCGCGACCCGCAAAAGGCGCCCAAGGACAGGTTGCAGGCCCAGGTGGTGCAGGCTTTGTGGGACGGTTACCTGCACCGGCTGGGTTAGGGGCTTGGCGCGTCGTCGGCCACGCGCCTCGCCTGGCATGCGCGTGCCCAGCCGGCCTCAGTGACCGCAGACCCCGAACACCGCGTCAAACCGCTTGAGCGCCGCGGCCAGCAGTTTGGTGTGGCCGGTGCCCCAGGGGTGTGGCCGGGCGTTGCGGGCGCGCCAGTCGAACGACTTGGGCTGATGGGTCAGCAGGTAGCCTGGCTCTCCCTTGGCCCCCGGCGCCGCGATTGCGAAGGGGTTGTCTGCGTGCCGCGCGGCGTGCGTCATCGGAAAGCCCACGACGATGCCCGTGCGTTCGGCAAACGCCCGGGTCGACAGGATCAGCATGGGGTGGTCGTCGGGCATCTCGTCGCCCACGGCGGGGTTGTACTGGATGAAGATGATCTCGGCCCGCTCCGGCACCCACGCGGCGGCCGGCTTACGCGTCGCCATGAGCAAATGCCTCCACGCCGACCGGCCCGCCGGCCATCGCCTCGCCGCTGTGCTTTTGGGGATCGAAGGCGGCCAGCATCTGGTCCAGCGTGGGCTCGACCTCGGTCTCGATGACGATGCGGCCGGGCTTGACCGTGACGCGCACGGGCGTGCCCTCGGATACGCCGGCGGCCTTGGCCATGGGCTTGGTGAGCCGCAAAGCCAGCCCGTTGCCCCATGCGCTGACCTGGCTGACGGTGGTGTTGTTCATGGATTGAACCTCCAGAGTGTTGATACGAGTGTATCGATGGCGGCAGGGATGTGTCAACGACCGTATCAACGTCACTGGAGTCTGACCCCTCAAATCCGCGGCGACACCCGCACCAGCGCCAGCGGCCGGGGCGCGTCGTCGGCCAGAGACACCGCCTGCCCCGACGCCGACGCGGCGGCGCCCAGCTGCCCCAGGCCGTTCAGGAAATCCTGGGCCAGCGTGCGTTGCGCGTTGTTGGTGTATTTGATGTTCTGCGCCACCCGGCCCCAGTGCCCTGACTGGATCGTCTCGTACAGCGCGGCGCTGCCCGGCTGCATGGTGCCCAGAAAGGTCGCCAGCCGCACGGTCTGGTGGTACGTCCAGCCTGCGCCGGCCTCCGCGCCCGCGGGGTGAAAGCGGTCGATCAGCCGCTGCGCCGCCATGGCGCCGGCGTTGCCCAGCGCCTCGATGCTCTGGGCCGGCATGTCCAGGTTCAGCCCGCCTTCGGTGTCGCGCTGGCTGATCTGCACGATGCGGTCCTTGAAGCCGGGGTAGGGGAACTGGATTTCGTCGCGCCAGTTCTGCATGGTGTTCACGATGCTCACCAGAAAGCCCGCCAGGCCGCCCAGCGGCGTGCCGTCTGCCGGCGGCGCCCAGTGGCGCACGTTGCCGCCCCTGAACTGACCATTCTGCACGCCGGGCAGGTAGATGCGGCCGCCTTCGTTGTCCTTGACCTCCGGTGTCTGGATGCCGTGGTCGGGGTGCATGGGCTTGAGGTTGACCGCAAACGTCGGGTGGCCCGGCAACAGCGCGTCAAACATGTGCAGCGGCATGTTGCTGCCGATGCCCCCGTCTGAAAACCACACGCGCGTGGCGTTCAGTGGCTTCTTCTGCGCCTTGGCGTCGCGGTTGCCGGCCAGGCTGTGGTCCACCGAATACAGCGGCACCGCCGACAGCAGCAGCGGAAAGCTCAGGCTCATGCGGATGGCCACCACCACCGGCAGGTCTGCGCCGCGCGGAAAGCGCAGCAGCGCGCGCGTCTGGCCTTCGGGGCCGGTCACCACGCCGAGGGCGTCTTCATCGTCGTCTGGCCGCGCCGCCGTTGCGGCCAGCCAGGCCATGACGCGCGGCGGGAAATAGTCTTTCAGTTCGTCCGGGTCGTAATACAGGCCCGGTGAGCCGTCGCGAAACGGGATGCTGTACACCATCTGCTGGCTGACGGCGCTGGTCATCACCTCCAGGTTGATGTTGCGCGGCGCCTGGCGGTCATGGGTGCCCCACAGGTCGCCAAAGGTCAGCGGGTGGGCGCGCTGCGTCAGCCCGGCCAGGCCGTCAAAGTAGCCGGCCAGCCAGTCGGTCAGGCCCGGCAGCTGGTGGCGCTGGCCTTCCTCGTTGGTCTGGCCGCTGCACAGGCCGTAGCGGTTGCGGTGCAGGCCCTTGAGCAGGCCGCGCGTGAAGCGCGCCAGGGCTGCCGCCATCAGCAGCACCCAGGCCAGCACGCAGCCTAGCAGCAGCGACAGCCCCGCCAGCACCAGTGCGCCGCCCCAGGCCGCGCCCGTGGCCAGCTTCAAGGCGAGCAGCACCAGCACGCCGGTGGCGGCCCAGGTCAGGGCCAGGCCCGCCGCGCTGGCCGCCGCGGCGTTGCGCCACACGGCCAGGCCCGTCAGCACTAGCGCGCCCAGGGCCAGCAGCACGGCCGCCGCCAGGCCGGGGCGGGGCGTGAGCGACTGCACCAGCGGCGCCAGCAGCACCGCCGCGCCCAGCAGCAGCACGGCCAGCAGGCCCGCGCTGCCGGTGAGCATGCGCAGCAGCATGCCCACGATGGCGGGCACGGGTTTTTTGTTCAGCGCCTGCAGCAGCACCGAGAAGTGCAGCTGCAGCGCGGGGTGCGGCTGAAACAGGCTCAGCAGGCGCGACCGTCCGCCGGGCTGCACGGTTTCACCCAGCTCGCCGGGCAGTTTGTCCAGCGTGGCAAAGGCCTGCGCGTTGCCATGCTGGCGGCCGTATTCGGCGGCGGCGCAGGCACCCGCGGCAATGGCGCCGGCCGAAGTGCCGCCGATGTTCTTGAACCGGTAGCGCTGCGACAACTCATGGATCAGCCGGGGGTAGATCACGCCGCTGGTGATGCCGCCTTTCATGACCAGGTCGCAAAGCGCCTGGGGTGCCTGCTGTACCTGCGGCGGCGGGGGTGTGTTCGCCATGGGGTCCTCCTTGATGCTTGCGCAGTGTCCCAGCCACGGGGGCACGGCGCCTCCCCACTTTGGAGGAGGGGCCTCAAGAATACGCGCGCGCTGCGGAAGACCCCGACCAGCCTGCTAAACGGCCAGGTAGCCGCCGTCCACGCTCAGGATCGCGCCGGTCACATAGCTGGCCAGGGGTGACGCCAGAAAGGCCACCGGCCCCACCAGCTCCGCCGGCTGGCCAAAACGCTTGAGCGGGATGCGCTGCATCAGGTAGGCGCGGCGCGCGGGGTCGTTGCGCGAGGTTTCCGTCATGGGCGTTTCCATCACGCCCGGCGCCACCGCGTTCACCCGGATGCCCCGGGGCGCGAGTTCCAGCGCCATCACGCGCGTGAGCATTTCGGCCGCCGCCTTGGACGGCGAATAGGCAATGCCACCGCCCGAAGCGCGCGATGCGGAGATTGAGCCGATGTTCACCACGCAGCCGCTACTGGCCGCCAGCAGCCCTTCAAAGGCCAGGATCATGTTGCGCACGCCGTCCACATTGACCGCCATGGCGTCGCGCCAGGCCTGGTCACGCGTGTCGCTGTCAAACGGGTGGCGCGGGCGCACGCCGGCGTTGTTGACCAGCACCAGGCGATGGCCGGGCGGCAGGTGCAGGGCGGCGGCCGCCGCCTGGCAGGCCGGTGCGTCGGTCACGTCCAGTGCCAGCGCCTGCGCGCTGCCGCCTGCGTCGGTGATGCGCTGCGCCGTGCGCCGGGCAGCCGGCGCATCGCGGTCGGCGGCGATCACGTTCGCGCCCAGGCGCGCCAGCCCCTCGGCCAGCGCCGCGCCGTTGCCCTGCCCCGCACCGGTGACCAGCGCGGTGCATTCATGCATGTGCAAGGGCATGGCGTGTCAGTCCACCGTGGCGCCGCTGGCCTTGACCACGCTTTCATAGCGCGCGTGCTCGCGGCGCATGAGATCGCCAAACTGTTCGGGCGTGGTGGGCACGGGTTCGGCCATCATGCCGGCGAACCGGGTCTTGACGTCGGGCGATTCCAGCGCCGCCACATAGGCGGCATTCAGGCGCGCCACCACGTCGCGCGGCGTGCCGGCCGGGGCAATCAGGCCCCACCAGGTGTCAATCTCGAAGCCTGGGTAGGTCTCGGCGATGGCCGGCACGTCGGGCAGCAGCGGGCTGCGCCTGGGTGTGGTCACGGCCAGGGGGATGACCTTGCCCGCACGGATGTTGGCGCCCGACGTGGCCAGGTTGTCCAGTGTGTAGTCCACCGTGCCCGACAACATGGCCAGCTGCGACGGGCCGCCCCCGTTGTACGGGATGTGCACCGCATAGAAGCCCGCCTTTTTCTTGAACATTTCCCCGGCCAGGTGGCCGCCGCTACCGTTGCCGCCGCTGGCGTAGCTCAGGCGCGCCGGGTTGGCCCTGGCATAGGCAATGAAGTCTTTCAGCGTGCTGATCTTCAGCCGCCGGGCCGTGTCCGCGTTCATCACCAGCACATTGGGGATGCGCACCATCTGCGTGATGGGCGCGAAGTCCTTGATGGGGTCGTAGGGCAGCTTCTTGAACAGCCACGGGTTGATGGCGTTCATGGCCACGGCCGCCATGCCGATGGTGTGGCCGTCTGGCGCTGCCTTGGCCACCATGTCCACGCCGATGCCGCCGCCGCCGCCAGGGCGGTTTTCGATGAGCATGGCGGTGCCCAGCAGCTGCGCGGCCTTCTCCGTGATGATGCGGGTGGTGACGTCCGTGGCGCCGCCCGCGGTGAACGGCACGATGACGCGGATGGGCTTGCCTTGCTGTGCGCGTGCGGCCAGCGGCAGCGCGGCGGCGCCCAGGCCCGCCATGAAATGTCTGCGATCCATGGTTTTTCTCCGAAAGAGGGTGGCGCGGATGTTAGGCCAGGGGGCCGCGCCCCGGCGGTATCGCCAGATACAAACTCACAGTTCGCGCAGCATGGCCACCAGGGATTCGCGGTCGCGGATCACCACGCGGCGCGACTCGGTCTCTATGAGGCCGCGCTGCGCCAGCGCCTTGAGCGTGCGTGTGACCGTCACGCGGCTGAGCGCCAGCATGGAGGCCAGCTGGGCATGCGTGAGGTCGACCTGTGTGTTGGCGCCCCCCGGCGGGCCGTCAAGCCGCGCCACGCGGGCCAGCAGTTCCACCACGCGGTGCTGCGGCTCGGTGCTGGCAAAGCGCTTGAGCGTGCGCAGCAGGAAGTGCGTCTTGTAGCCCATGAGCCTCAGCAGCGCGGCAGCCAGCTCGGGCTGCTGGTAGATGGCAGGCTCCACCTCCGCCGGGGTGTAGCGGCTCAGCGTGGCGGCGCTGGCGGCGTGGATGGTCACCGAGCGCGGCAGGGCGGCGAACGCAGTGGCCTCGCCGAAAATCGCGCCGGGGCCAAAGATTTCCAGCAGCAGTGGCGTCCCGTTGCCCTGCAGGATGGTGGTGTGTACGAAGCCCTCGCGCAGCAGGTAGAAATTACGGTGCTGCTCCCCTTGCCGGTACAGCGTGGCGCCCTCGTCCAGGTGCACCAGCGTGCCCAGGTGCGTCGCCTGCCGCCAGGGCGCTGAAAGCGCCGCGCTGGCGTCCCAGGAGGCATAGGCGGGCGAGTCGGGCAGTGCGGTGTCGGTCATGGCGCCATTCTGGGGCCGGTGCAGCCAAAAGCCTGTCCTCAAGTATGGGCTTGCGCTGCCGAAGAGTCCGGCATGCTCCTGACCCATCCCGATCCGATGGCCCGCTGGGCGCAGACGCTGGGTGCCGTGCAGGTGCCGGTGCTGCGCAGCACGCGTGACGCCCTGGCCGCCTGGCAGCAGATGCCCGAGCGCGCCGACGCCAATTCGCTGGCGCACACCGTGCTGCATGACCCGCTCATGACGCTGCGCGTGCTGATCTGCGTGCACCAGCGCCTGGGCAGCCGGCTGCGCACACCGGTGGAAACCGTCACCGCCGGCATCGTGATGCTGGGCATCGAGCCTTTCTTCACCCACCTGGGCGACCCGCCCGTGCTGGAAGATCGCCTGGCCCATGAGACGCCGAGGTGCTGCACCAGGCCGCGCTGCTGGACAACTTTGCCGGCCTGCTGCTGTGGTGCGAGGCGCCCGCGCTGGCCGTGCAGATGGCGCAACGCCAGCAGGCCGACCCCACGCTGCGCTCGGTTGACGTGCAGCGCGCCCTGCTGGGCGTGGAGCTGGCCGCGCTGCAGCATGCGCTGGCGGCGCAGTGGGGCCTGCCGGATTTCCTGCGCAGCCTGTCCGAGCCCGGCCAGTCGGCCCGCCCCGGCCCGCGCTGCGTGATGCTGGCCGTGCGCATCGCGCGCCATTCGCAGACCGGCTGGGACAACGCCGCGCTGCCCGACGATTACGCCGAGCTGGGTCAGTTGCTGAACATCTCCAGCGGTGCGGCGGGGGAACTGGTGCGTGAGGTGTGTGAGTAGGCTTGCCTGAGTCTGGCTGGCGCCTCACGTGCCTTGGTTGGCGAGCGCGCCGGGCGTCCGTGCCCGTTCTGCGCTACGAGCTCGCGCAGATGTTTTTGTAGCAGACCATGATGGCTGGCGCTGCCACCATGGTCTGCACGCGCGACTCATGTACGCAGCGCGAATCCTTCGCTCCGCCCGGGCACAGCCACCCGGCGCGCCTGCGAGAGTCATTAGCGATGCCTCAAAAATGCAATCCCGTACAGGCCTGTGCATGGAGGTAAATCCATGCTCAAGCTGTTGGTGCAGCATCGCTTTTGAGCTCTTGGACTTTCCTTGTCACCTCATCTATTAAACCGTCACAGCCTCGAAAGACTCGCTCGACGTTGCCCCAGTAGTCGTCTGTCAATCGCAATGTTTTCTGATTGCCAGAGTAGTAGCTGATAAAGCAACCGCTCTGGGAGTTGTGCTGTACTTTTCCGTGTGCGAATGCATTGCGCCATTCTGTGATCTTGGCAAGGTAGTCCTGGAGAGCATTCTTTTTCTTGCCGGTCAGGCCCAGGGCGCGCGGAATGGAAAACAGCTGCCCGGCGATCTGGTTGCCGATGTCGTCGTCGCCCACGCGCGACACCACCAGGCCCGCCGCCACCGAGATCACCAGCGCCGGCACCTGGGCCACCAGGCCGTCGCCGATGGCCAGCAGCACATAGTTGTTGATGGCGGTTTCGATCGGCAGGTTGTGCTGCAGCATGCCAATGGCCAGGCCGCCCACCATGTTGATGGCCAGGATCATGATGCCGGCGATGGCGTCGCCGCGCACGAACTTGCTGGCACCGTCCATGGAGCCGTAGAACTCGGCCTCCTGCGTCACCTCGTTGCGGCGCTTGCGGGCTTCCTTCTCGTCGATGCTGCCCGAGGCCATGTCGGCGTCAATGGCCATCTGCTTGCCGGGCATGGCGTCCAGCGCGAAGCGGGCCGACACCTCGGCAATGCGCCCGGCGCCCTTGGTGACCACCACGAAATTGATGATGGTCAGGATGGCGAACACCACCAGGCCCACGGCCAGGCTGCCGCCGATCAGGAAATGCGCGAACGATTCAATCACCTGGCCGGCCGCGCCGGTGCCGGTGTGGCCATACAGCAGCACCGCGCGGGTGGACGCCACGTTCAGCGCCAGGCGCAGCAGCGTGGTGACCAGCAGCACGCTCGGAAAGCTTGCAAAGTCCAGCGTGCGTTTGGTGTACGCCGCCACCATCAGCACCACCAGCGACACCGCGATGTTGAAGGTGAACAGCAGGTCCAGCACGATGGCCGGCAGCGGCACCAGCATCATGGCCAGGATCATCACGATGAGCAGCGGCGCGGCCAGCGCGCGCATGTGCGGCAACGGGCCGATCAGCCGCGTCAGGGCGTTGGGTGCGCCTGGCGCATTCATCGCGCCAGGGGCGGCAGCGGGGCGGCCGGGCACCACGGGATTCATCGCGCGGCCTCCAGCGGATCCATGCCCGGCGGCAGGTCAATATGCGGCTGCGGCGGGGGCAACAGCGCGCCGCGCAGGCGGAACACCCAGGCCAGCACCTGCGCCACCGCGGTGTACAGCGCCACGGGCACCTCCGCGTCGATGTCGCCATGCTTGTACAGCGCGCGCGCCAGCGGCGGCGCCTCCAGCACGGGCACCCGTGCGGCCGCGGCAATCTCGCGGATCTTGAAGGCCAGGTGGTCCGCGCCCATGGCCACGATGCGCGGCGCATTCATGCTGGCCTCGTCATAGTGCAGCGCCACGGCGTAGTGGGTGGGGTTGGTGACGATCACGCTGGCCGTGGGCATGGCGGCCAGCATGCGCCCGCGCGACAGCTCGCGCGCGCGGCGGCGGCGCTCGCCCTTCACATGCGGGTCGCCGTCGGACTCCTTGTTCTCTTTCTTCACTTCTTCCAGCGTCATGCGCAGGTCGGCGCGGTGCTTGAAGATCTGCATCGGCACGTCAATGCCGGCGGCCACCAGGCACACCAGCGTGAGCAGCGACAGGCCGCCGGCCAGCCAGCCAAAGCCCGTGGCAAGCGCCGCGCCCAGCGGCATGCGCGACAGCGCGTCGATCTCGTCTGCGTGCTGCACCACATACCAGGCGGCGCAGCCCAGCAGCGCGGCGGCCAGCACGGCCAGGCGCAGTTGGGTCAGCACCGACTGCCAGCCCACCAGGCGGCCGATGCCGGCCAGCGGGTTCACGCGGTCGAACTTGGGCTCCAGCGCCTTCAGGGTCAGGTTCCAGCCGCTGACGGCCAGCGTGCTGCCAGCCAGCAGGATGGCCATGGCCGCCAGCAGCGGCACGACGGTGGACAGGCCGGCCGTGCCCAGGCGGGCCAGGTGCGGCACCATGCGCGCGGGCTCAAAGGCGTCGTCGCGGCTGAAATGCAGCCCCGCGCCCACCAGCTCCAGCGACTGCCCGCCCACCCAGGGCCCCAGGAAAGACAGCAGCGCCAGCAGCGCGCCAATGGCCGCCAGGTGCACCAGGTCGCGCGAACGCGCGATCTGCCCTTCCTCGCGCGCCTGCTTCAGGCGCTGCTCGGTCGCGGGCAGCTGGCGGTCTTTGCGGCTGGTTTCAGAGGCGGACATGGAACGGTGGGGTACTCATTGACCGCTCGATTGTTCGCGTCCGCCGGAAAACTTAAGTGGGGAAGAAGGGGGGAAAAGCCCGTCATATTCCGACGCGGGCCGCGCATGATGCGTGGGGAAGTGGGTAGGTATTTTTTGATTCTCAAAATTTACAAAATACAGTTTTTGTATAAAATGAGAATCAAATGCCTGCCGCCGCCCCGCCCATCACAGATACCCAAGCTCGCCAGTTCGCAGACCTGGGGGCCAGCCTGCGCGCGCGCCGCAAGCAGCTCAAGGTCAATGCCACCACGGCGGCGCAAGCCGCCGGGCTGTCTCGCCCCACCCTGTACCGTATCGAGCGCGGCGAGCCTTCGGTGACCCTCGGGGCCTACGGTGCAGCGGCTGCTGCGTTGGGGCTGGAGTTCAGGTTGGCCGATCCGCACGCTGCGCCTTCCATGCATTCAGCCGATGCAGTTCTGCCACCACAAATTGTGCTGGCCGACTACCCGCAACTCAAGCGCCTGGCCTGGCAGCTCCCAGGCGCCAAGGCGCTGACGCCGCAAGAGGCGCTGAACCTGTACGAACGCAACTGGCGCCATGTGGATGTCGCGGCCCTGACGCCGCGTGAACGCATCCTGGTGCAGCAGCTGGCGGCAACACTGGGTGGGGGCAATTGCTTGTTTAGCCGCCCGCACCATCGCCGCATTGCCACCGTGCTCCTGATGCTGGACGCAGGCAAGCTCGACGCTTGCCACTGCCTGTTTGGCGGGGGCACCGCCATGACGCTGCGCTATGGCGAATACCGGGAATCGGTGGACATCGATTTCCTGGTGTCTGACCAGGCCGGTTACCGGCAACTGCGCCAGCAACTGGCGAGCCCCGACGGCCTGCAGGCCATTGCGCGGCCCGGCTGCGTGCTGGCGCATCTGCGCGAAGTGCGCACGGACCAGTACGGCATCCGCACCGTGCTGCAAGTGGAAGACGTGGCCATCAAATTCGAGATCGTGTTCGAAGCGCGTATCGCACTCGCCACACCGGCCGACGCGGACCGCCTGTGTGGTGTGTCAACCCTCACGCCGCTGGACATGGCTGCCAGCAAATTGCTGGCCAACGCCGACCGCTGGGCTGACGCCAGCGTGTTCAGCCGCGACCTGATCGATCTGGCCATGATGCAGCCGTCACGCGAGCTGCTGGCACAGGCCATGACCAAGGCGTCGCAGGCGTATGGCGACAGTGTCGCTACTGCTCTGGCCAAGGCCATCCAGCATCTGCAGGACCATCCGCACCGCCTGCGGGAATGCATGGGCTACATGGGGATGATCGAAGCGCCTGCGGTCGTGTGGCGGCGTATCAAGGCGCTTGGGCGCCAGTGATGCACGCACCATGACGGAAACCGACCTGCAGCTATTGGCCGCCTTCCAGGCCTGGGGCCCGGCCCTCAAGCCGGTGATGGCCGCGTTCAGTGGCGCCGGCTATGGTTCGATCTACATGGCGGTGATCGCCTTTGCCTACTGGTGTGTGTCGCCGCCGCACGCGCTGCGGCTGGCCGCGCTGCTGCTGCTGTCCAGCTGTATCAACACACTGGTGAAGATCGTCATCCTCGAGCCGCGCCCGTATTGGCTGCAACCGGGGCTGTACACCGGCTCGATCGACACGGCGGCCGGCATGCCGTCCGGCCATGCGCAGTCGGCCGCGGCGTTCTGGGGGCTGCTGGCGACGTTCACGCGCCGGCCGCTGGGGTGGGTTGTCTGCGCGCTGATGATTGCGGGCATTGGTGTGTCGCGCATTTACTTCGGCGTTCACTTTCCGTCGCAGATCGCCGCCGGTCTGGCTGTGGGCCTGGCGCTGGTGGTGGTGTTCCGCCGGGTCGAAGGGCCGGTGCGCCGCGCGTTCCTCGCGCGCAGCCTCATGGATCAGCGGCTGCTGTTGCTGGCCGGCTGGCTCAGCCTGGTGGGGCTGGGGTTTGCATTGCAGTCCGCAGTGGCCGCGGGCTGGACGATGCCGTCCGAATGGGCTGCGAATGCGGCGGCGCTGCACCCCGGCGTGCAGATCGCGCCCTTGCAGATCAACTCGCTGGTGCGTGATGCATCGCTGCTGCTGGGCTTTGGGCTGGGGGCTCTGGCCCTGCGCGGGTTCACCGTGCGCTATACCGCCCTGCGGGCGGGGTTGTGGTTCACGCTGGGGTGGCCGTGGGTGCTGCAGCGCCTGTACAGGCCGCAGGTGTGACAGCTCGAATCAGACCGCTTTGACAGGGGGCGCAAGCGCCAGCTTGTCCGCCTTGCGCACAAAGGCCTTGTCGAATGTGAAGAAGGCTTCCTCGCCCGGGCGCAGGGCCAGATGCAGCGCATCGGCAAAGTCCATGCCGTGCGCATAGCCCCTCAGGGCCTCGCGCACGGCATCAGCCTGTGCAGGCTTGAAGTTGGGAAGCCCCAGCAGCAGGGTCAGCCCCTGCGCGATGTCGTCGGGCGGGCAATCATTCGCCTCCAGCACCCAGACCAGTTCCAGGAACACGGTGGCGGGCGCTGTGAACGTCTGGTCTGAGGCCAGGAGCTTCCTGACCCTTGCATGCTGCGTCGCATCGTCCTTCAGCAGCAGGCGCGCCAGCAGGTTGGTGTCCAGGGCGATCATGGCGCCTTCGCCGGGGCGTTTCGCGCTTTCAACTTCGCCTGAATGGCGGCACGGGTCTGCGCCTGGCTCAGCGGCTTGCGGCCCGGACGCGCAAGAAAGCCCGCCACCTCATCCAGGGTGGTGGGCGGCGCGGGCTCGACAGGCTTGAGGTGGATTTCGCCATCGGCGTAGCGCACGGCAAAAACAGAGCCGGCCCTGGCACCAAGGTGTTCGCGGACCGCTTTGGGGATGACCAGCTGCCCCTTGCTGGAAAGTGTGACGGTGTCCATGGGAGTCCTGAAGGTAAGTCTAATGGTAAGACAAAAACATGTTCAGAACAAACACGAACGCCCACCCGCCATCAGCCTCGATCAGGTCCGGGGTGACAACCCCTCAAAACCCCAGGCTCTCCAGCAGGTCGTCCACCTGCGCCTGGCTGGACACCACATCGGTGCGCGCCGCCGGGTCGGCCACCGGGCCGTTCAGGAAGCCTTCATGCATGCGCTGGCGCTGGTCGGGCGGCGTGGTCTCCAGCAGCAGCTTCACCAGGGAATCTTCCAGCGTGCCGGCCACCTCCACCACCTTGCGCACGGTCTGGCCCGTCGGGTCGTGGAAGTCCTGCGCCAGCATGATCGTGCTGAGCTGGCCTGTGGTGACCTGGAGCGCATCGTGCGCGGGCGCATGCCCACGCTGGAAATCGTGAACGAACGCTTTGCGCGCAACTTCCGCGTGGGGGTGTTCAACTTCATGCGCGTGCAAGGCCGTGTGCTGGTGCTGGGCACCACCGCGCAGCAGGTCACGCTGCTGGGCGAAGCGGGCGGTCCGCCGCCGGCGGTGCCCTTTCCGCAGGTGCGCGCATGAAGCTGTCAAAAGCCTGGACGCTGGCCCTGCCCATGGCCCTGCTGGCTGGCGGCGCGCTGGCGCAAGCCCTGCCCGCAACCGGGGGTATGGGGGTGGGCGTGGTGGCCCAGACCAGCGGCAACACCACCACCTATTCGGTGCCGGTGCAGACGCTGCTGGTGTTTGGCGCGCTGTCATTCCTGCCCGCCATCCTGCTGCTGATGACCAGCTTCACGCGGCTGATCATCGTGCTGAGCCTGTTGCGCCAGGCGCTGGGCCTGCAGACCACGCCGCCCAACCAGGTGCTGGTGGGCATGAGCCTGTTCCTCACCTTCTTCATCATGGGCCCCACGCTGGACAAGGTGTACCAGGACGCTTACAAGCCCTACAGCGAACAGCGGCTGGGCTTTGAAGACGCGGTAGCCAAAGGCTCGGACCCGCTGCGCGCCTTCATGCTCAAGCAGACGCGCGAGGCCGACCTGGCGCTGTTTAATCGCATTGCCGGCGCCGACGCCAAAACGCCGCCCGAGAAAACGCCGCTGCGCGTGGTGGTGCCCGCCTTCGTCACGAGCGAGCTGAAGACCGCGTTCCAGATCGGCTTCATGGTGTTCATCCCGTTCATCGTGATCGACCTGATCGTGGCCAGCGTGCTGATGTCCATGGGCATGATGATGCTGTCGCCCGTGCTGGTGGCGCTGCCGTTCAAGCTGATGCTGTTCGTGCTGGCCTATGGCACGGGGCACCTGCTGGGGCCGATGCAGGAGGCGTTGACGATTTTTCTGGCGCCGCTGCGCTGACATGCCGGCTGCAGGCAGCGACCGCCGTCACTCGCTCTTTCTGGGAACGCTGCCGTCCTTGTTGGGCACCGTATCTGGGGTCCACAAAGGCGCTGAGGGGGTGTCCCTGTCAACCTCCACAGGAACGCCGCCTTGCGTCATTGCCGCGACAACATCGTCAAAGTAATCGACCTCTCCTCCACCATCGTCTTTGTCGTAGTAGTGATTGATTTTTGAAAGATCAACACCCGTGGCCGCCTGCAAAATCCTGGACGCATAGCTCAGGCAGTTCTCCCCGTTCTCCGAGTGGTCGTGGTAGGGCACGGTTGACGAGCGTGCCTCGAAGTCCTGCTCCACGGCCTGCATCGCCTGGAATTGCTCCATGGTCAACGGGCCTGTCATGCGCAGGTCGGGACGGCGCCCCAGGCGGGGGTCGGTGGTGGTGAATTGGTTCATCCGCTTGCCGTCCAACTCAAGGAATGCCGAGCCGCCGCGGGCGAAGGCTAGCCCGAAGTAGCGCCCTTGTTCAGGAACGACAACCTGGGCGTGGCCCGATTTGTTTTCCGGGATCCCCCACATATCGACCTCCTGATGTGTTTTCCGCACGGCCAGAAACCATGAACCTGCCGGCGCAGGCAGGGGGACGAGCTCGCCATGGGCCGGCAGGTGCGTGCCCTTGGTGTCCGACACGCTGGAGGAGGAGGCGCTTTGTGATGCGCTGGTTTCGTCGGTTCTCTTGCGCTTCCTGGACGACAGACCTTCGCCCACGTCGCTGCTGGATGAGGACGAGGACGATGACGAAGAGGATGAAGAAGACGAGGAGGAGGACGAAGACGTGGTGGGCGTAGTCAGCACGCCGGCCGGTTTGGAGATGTTCATGCGGATTGCCGGGTCAATGGGGTGGGGCCGGCGCCGGTGGCGGCAGCGTCGGCACGGAGGAAATGACCATCACGCCATTCGACGGCGATGTCCGCCAGCTGGACCATGGCCTGGTAGGCGGACTGTGGCGGGGTGGCGCGCATGGGGCGCGCGCTGACCAGCAGGACATCGTGCGTGGCCGGATCGAGCGCGAATGAAGGCGCGTTGTCGCCGCTCATGTTCGCGTTGGTCTCCAGCAGGGCCATGCAGGCTTCAAGCGTGCGCTCCTGCGGCAGGGGGCCGAATCGCGCGACGGTGAACGCCAGCGGGTCTGCCCGTGCCGGATCGTGCCCCACGGTGATCTCGACACCGCGCACGTCGAATGCAATGGCGGCGGCGCCCGCGTCGTTGATGGCCGCCTCGGGCATGGGGCAGCCTGCGACCTCGCAGAGTGCCCGGCAGAAATCGTTGAAATCAGGGTTCATCGTTGCTCCTTGTGCGTGGAGGCTAAGCAATGGCGTCCCACGCGGCAACGGGACTTCGGTATGGGTGCTTTGACAGGGGCAGTGCGACCTAGGTATGTCTTGAAACCTCCAGTGCCGCCGCGCCCAATCGCATGTTTTCATCAAGGAGCTTTCAGATGGACATTTCGGCGTTGCAGGACGAAGCGCAACTGCAGGCGTTGGCCCAGCGGATGAGCCGGCCGCCGCCGCAGGTGCAGCAGGCCGTCACCTTCCTGGCGCATCGGCTCGGGCTCGACCCCGCGCCAATGCTGGCCGGCGAGGGCTTCGTAGTGAAGGACGTCGTGTTCCAGGTCATGCACACCGGCCCCGCCGATGTACAGGGGCTGACGCTGCTGGCCCACCTGGGGCCCGTGCCCGACGGCGATGAGGCCACGCTGCGCAACCTGCTGGAAAGCAATGTGGCCAACCCGGCTGCCGACAGCGGCATCTACGGCATCCTGCCGGGGACTGGCACCGTGGTCATGCGCTCGCGCATCGCGTTGCGCGACCAGCCCGACCCGGCCGCGGACGTGCTGGCCTACATCGACGCATTCACAACACAGGTGCAGTCCCTGCGCGGCATGCTGGCGGCGGGCGCCGATCTGGCCGCCTTGCTGGACGGTGGGGAGTAACGTCCATGCAAGGCATCAAGGGCGCGGCCAGGGGCCTGGTCGTGGGCGCGGGCGTGGGTGGGCTCGCGGGGCTGGCCAAGGCCAGCGTGGGCGACGGCAAGCAGGGCCGCGAGGTGATGGGCGACGTGGTGGCCGGCACGCTGGGCGGCGCCCTGACGGGCGCGTACGTGGGTTTCATCGGCGGCATGTCCAGGCCGCAGGACAAATGGGCCAACATGGGCGCGGCCGTTTGGCACGTGGGCAAGGCGTTCAGCGCGTCGATGGTGAGCCTGGGCGTCATTTTGCCGATGCAGACCTGCTGCACGATGGCCATGATCGGCATGATGCAGCACCTGAACGGCGGCAAGGCACTGACGGTCGAGCAAATCCTGGCCGTCAAGGTGTTCTGCGATGGCGTGTCGTTCGTGGCCGCGTCGCGGCCGGGCGGAACGCTGGCTGGCGCCGTGATGGCGATCGGCGCTGGCATCGAGAAACTGTCCAAGGACACGCGGTTTCAGATCCGGTCGCCGGCCAGCCCCATGATGCCCGTCATGGCGCCCGACTTCGGCGGCCTGTGCTTCGGCATTTTTCTGGGCGCGCGGGTGGCCGCTGGTACGCTGCAGGAATACACGGACGGCCCGCGGCCGCTCACGCCGTCCACGCCGTTCAACCCCGACTGGATGGATCTGGCCAGCGCACTGGCCGCCGGGATGAGCGTGGTGCTGTCCATCACCACGGCGACCGTGATGCACCGCAAGGCCGACTTCAAATACATCCCGCCGCCGCGGCCAGTCGACCTGCTCATCGCGCGCTCCAGCGCGGTGGGCGACTTCCCCGGTGGCTCGGCGTACGCGGTGTTCGCCCTGCGCGCGGGGCTGGGGCCCAAGGGCCTGCTGGAGATGGCCGGTGCCGGCCCGCAGGCGGTCGCGGCGTTGCGGGGCATGGTTTTTGGCGGGGGCATCTGTGTCCTGTCGCAGCAGTACCTGGTGGAAGGCACCCTGAACGACCGGGGCGCGCCCGGCGAAGGCCTGGACAGGCCCCTGGGCGGGCTGCGCGAAAACAAGCTGACCACGGCGGCGGACACGATGCAGGGCCGTCTGGCGCCCGCGCTGTACAAGCGGCAGCTCAAGCCGTCCGACCCGGCCCTGACACGCCATGTGCGCGAGGTTCTGCGCGTGGGCTTTCAGACGATGCTGACCGTGCTGTGTGTCGGCCTGGCGCTGAAGGCGGCCCAGCAGGACGACTTCCGCTTTCCACAGGAGGACCTGGACCGCATGATGGACACGGACACCCTTCACAAGGTGGGGGCTGGCGCCGTGGCCTATGTGCTGCAGACCGTGTGTACGCCGTTGCTGCAGATGATGGCGCGGCGCAGCGACGCGGACGCACGCCGCTGCCTGGCGCCGTGGGTGGGCTCCGCCCTGGCCGCGCTGAACCACATGGTGCAGGCGCTGGGCGCGCCGAGCTTTCTGGGCACGGTGTCGGTGGCGAGTGCTGCCGGAGCCATCACGGACGAAATCATCCACCGTGTCCGCCATCGCGGCGACGACTCGGCGTACAGCCTGGCGATGAGCGATGGCCTGACATCTGTCGCGCAGGGCGTTGGCCTGCAGGCCGAGGTGCCTGGCGTCTTCGAGCGGTTCCTGGGCTACGTCAGCCTGGCCTGGACCGGCATCGACGCGCCGCCACAACCGGCGCCGGTTGACGAAGTCGAGTTGCCGCCCGCGCCGGACGACTTCAAGACTTCTGTCCAGACCCCGGTGCCGACGCAGGTCTGAGCCTGTTCGCGCCCGCGTGCTCATTGACCAGGAAATCGACGAATGACCGCACCGTGGCCGGTATGTGCCGGCCGCCGCGGTACACCACCGAAACGGGCACCGGCGGTGGCCTGAACGGCGCAAGCACTTCCACCAGCCGGCCCGCGGCGATGTCCGCCGCGACCGTGAAGTCCAGCAGCCGGGCCAGCCCGCCGCCGGCCACCGCCGCCGACACGGCGGCCAGCGGATGGTCTACCGCGATGGAGGGCACGACGGGCACCTGAAGGCGCTGGCGCGCGCGCCCGAATTCCCACGGTATCGCCTTGTGCGTGTCGGGCAGCAGCAGGTCGATGCAGGGGTGGCCGCCGAGGTCTTCCGGCTTGCGCAGCGGGGCTGCGCATTCGAGGTAGCGGGGTGAGGCGACGACCTTTACCTCGGCGTTGCACAGGTGCCGCGCCACCACCCGCGGGTCGGCCACCGTGCCGATGCGCACGGCGACGTCGCAGCCGTCGGTGACCAGCTCGGCCACGGCGTTGGTCAGCGTGGCGACAACCCGCACCTCGTGCCCATGCTGGGCCACATAGCGCGGCAGGCGCGCGATCAGGTCCACCACGCCGTAGCTGGGTGGCATGCTGATGCGCAGAACGCCCTGGGGGCGGCTGCGCCAGTACGCGAGCCGGCGCTCGGCCTCATGGATGCGGGCGATCGCCTCACGGCAGGTGGCGTGGTAGCTCGCGCCGTCGGCCGTCAGCCGGATGCTGCGGGTGGTGCGCTCGAACAGCTTGACGCGCAGGTGGTCTTCCAGCCGCCGCACGGCCTTGCTCACGGCCGATGGCGTCGTGCCGGCCGCGTCCGCCGCGGCCGTGAAGCTCAGCGCTTCGGCTGCGCGGCAGAACAGCGCGATGCTGGTCAGGCGGTTGCCGGTGATGTCCGGCAGGGGGACTTGGGCAGGCACTTGTGCCATCGGGTCATAAGTGAAGTGCCTGATCTTGCTTGAATGCTTTTTGGTTGTCTACTAAAGTTTTCTTTTCCCTTCATGAAAAGGAGACATCCGTGAACCCCCGATTGCACCGTCTTGCCCGTTGTTTTGGCCGCTATTTGTGTGTGCTTGCGGCCGTGGCCTGCGCTTCTACCGCCGCCGTGGCCGACGGGCCCTACCCCGAGCGGCCGATCAAATGGCTGGTCGGCTACCCCGCCGGCGGTGGCTCCGACTTTCTGGCCCGCACCATCGCCGCGCAGCTGTCCGAGCAGGTCAAGCAGCCCGTGCTGATCGACAACCGGCCCGGCGCCGCCGGCATGATCGGCGCCGAGGCGGCGGCCCGTTCGCCGGCGGACGGCTACACCGTGTTCACGGCCGACAACGGCATCCTGATCTACAACCCGGCGCTCTACAAATCCGTCAGCTACAACCCTGAAAAGGACTATGCGCCGGTCGGCCTGCTGGCACGCGTGCCGCTTGTGCTGGTGAGTGCCTCGTCCACAGGCATCAAGGATCTGCCTGGAGCGCTGTCAATGCTCAAAGCCAACCCCGGCAAGCACAGTTATGCGTCGCCGGGCATCGGCAGTCCTCATCACCTGGCCATGGAGCTTTTCAAGCAGCGCGCCGGTGTCTTTGCGGTACATATCCCTTACCGGGGTGCCGCGCCCGCGATGCAGGACGTGATGGGCGGTCAGGTACCGCTGATGGTGGTGGATATCTCCACGGCGCTGCCCCATATCCGCAGCGGCAAGCTCGTTGCGCTGGCCGCGTTCAGCATCCAGCGTCTGCCGCAATTGCCAGATGTCCCGACGACCGGCGAAGCTGGCTACAAGGACACGGAGGCGTATGCCTGGCAGGGCCTGGTCGTACCCGCTGCCACGCCTGTCGCCGTGCGCGAGCGCCTGACGCGAGAGATTGATCTGGCCATGAACAACGCCGCTGTCAAACGCAAGCTGGCCGAGGCGGGGTGGGAAACCACCACGAGCGACTCTCAGCAAATGGCCAGGTACATGGCAGCAGAAAAGGGCAAATGGCACAAGCTCATTGCCCAACAGGGCATTCGCGCGGAGTGACACACGAGGACGTCGATGGGGCGCGGGTGGCATTTGACCAAGCAGGCCGCAACAGGGGCTGGCGCTCTGGTGGCGAAAGCGCCGCCCCGCCGCGTCGGGCGTGTCCCCATAGCGGCAAGGTCATGTGCAAGCGGCTGCCCGCCACGCACGGGGCCGAGTTCGAGCAGCAGGAGGCGCGCTACCGTGCCCAGCTGGTGCAGCAGCCGCGCAGCGGCGAGATGGAACTGTTTTAGGGAGCTGTTCAGATGACCATCCGTGTAGTTGTAGTGGATGACTCGGCGCTGGTGCGCAGCATCCTGTGTGACCTGATCAACCGCGCCGGCGACATGCGCGTGGTGGGCCAGGCGGCCGACCCGTATGCCGCGCGCGAGGTGATCCGCGAGCTGGACCCGGACGTGATCACGCTGGACATCGAGATGCCGCGCATGGACGGCCTGGACTTTCTGGAAAAGCTCATGCGCCTGCGGCCCATGCCGGTGCCTTCGCCCTTGGGCTTGGTGGTGAAGAACGGCTCAAGATGCGCTGCACCGTGTCGGTGTCCATGCCGCAGCCGTCATCGCACACCTGCAGCCGTGCCTGGCTGCCCTGGCGGTCCAGCAGGATGCGGATGTGCCCGGCCTGGCTGCCCAGGGCCTGCCAGGCGTTGGTGCCCAGGTTCATGATGACCTGGCTGATCTGCGAGGCGTCGGCTTTCACCATCAGCGGCGTCCTGGCGGCGCGGTGGGTGATGCGCAGGCTGGGTGGCAGGGTGGCGCGCAGCAGCTGCACGGTTTCTTCCACCACCGGCTGCAGGGGCTGGCAGGCAAACACCGCGGGCTGGCGGCGGCTGAACGACAGGATGCGCTGCACCATGTCGCGCGCGCGCAGGCCGGCCTTGTGGATTTCCTCGATGCAGGCAGCCACGGCCACTGCGTCGCCCGCGCGTTCGCGCGCCAGCGCGGCGTTGCCCAGGATGGCGGCCACGATGTTGTTGAAGTCATGCGCAATGCCGCCGGCCATCGTGCCCAGTGCCTCCATCTTCTGGGATTCGCGCAACTGCGTTTCCAGCGTGGTGCGTTCCTTGTCAGCTGCGGCGCGCGCGGTCATGTCCCGCAGGATCAGCAGGTACATGCCGCGGCCCGTCACCTGGATGTGGGAGATCGACGCTTCCACGGGGAAGGCCACGCCGTTGCCGCGCAGCGCGGTCATGGCGCGCGCGCGTACCGCGATGCCCGTCTGACCATCGGCCGCGGCAATGGCGCCGGCGCATTCGGGCAGAAGGCGCACCAGCGGCGACGACAGGGCGTCGGTGCGGCGGCAGCCAAACAGGCCGGCTGCGAATTCATTGAACACCACGATGTTGTGGTAACCGTCCACCGTGATGATGGCGTCCCTCGCGGCGTCGATGATGGCTGCCAGCTGTGATTCGCTGGCGTTCAGGGCCTGCTCGGCTTCGCGGTGGGCGGTCACGTCGTGGCCCACGCCGCGGTAACCGTTGAACCTGCCGTCGGGGCCAAACACCGGCTCGCCGCTGAGCAGCAGGTGGCGCATGCGCCCGCGCGGGTCGGCCTGGCGAATGGCGAAATCCTGGAACGGCTCGCGGCGCGCGAGCGTGGCACGGTGGGCGGCCCAGCGCTGGCTGTCGCTGTCGGCGCCCGGCTGGTCCCAGCGCGTCAGCCCCATGGCCTCCTCGCTGGCGTGCCGCCCGGCCAACGGTGCGGCCACCACCTGCACCAGGCGGTGGATGCTGTCGGTCTCCCAGTACCAGCCGGCGGACAGGCGGGCCACGGCTTCAAACCGGTCGTGGCGGGGCAAGGGCATGGCGGCTGCGGCAGGCTGGACGGACATGCAGCCATTCTGGAAGGCATCACGGCCGGGGCAAATGCGCATAAGCGGCGCATTCCAGGGCTTATTGCACTGCAAGACCACGTGAGGGCAGCAAAACGCCCCGGCGGGAGGTAACCCGCAGGGGCGCTTGCCGGAAAGCCTGCACCGGTAAGTGGGGCCGCCGTGCCTGAATTGTGGGCTGCGGGGCCTGGAAAGTCTTTCCTGTTTGGGCTATGGAGGTGGCCTGAAAAGAAATTTTGTCTGAAATATTCAAAAGAAAAGATAATTTGTCTTTATGGATAAAACAGACCGGAAAATACTGCAGGTTTTGCAGGCCAATGCCCGCGCCAGCCTGCAAGACATCAGCCAGGCGGTCGGTCTGAGCGCCACGCCGTGCTGGGGCCGCATCAAGAAGATGGAGGAGGCCGGCGTGATCGAGGGCTACACCATCCGCCTGAATCCGCAGGCCATTGGCCTGGGTGACACGGTGCTGGTGCAGGTCACGCTGGACAGCCATTCAGACAACACGCTCGAAAAATTCGGTGAGATGCTGGCCGCCATACCCGAGGTGATCGAGGCCTGGCTGGTGTCTGGCGAATACGATTACCTGCTGCGCGTGGCTGTCAAGGACACCAAGGATTACGAGCGCCTGTTGCGCGAGCGGCTGTACCGGATCAAGGGCATACGCCACAGCAAATCCAGCTTTGTGCTGCGCACCCTCAAGAAGGCTGATTTGCCGCTGTTCGTCTGAACTGGCTTGCTGCGCTGCAGCAGTGCTTCTGGTTGCAACTGTCACGGCTTGCTGCAAAACGCCATCGCAGAGTCATCTGCGCGGACTAGGATGAAATCCTGCACAAGGGGATAGTCATGGCGTCTGCTGAATACCGGATTGAAAGCCAGCTTGCAATCGTGAACCGCTTCGTGCCCGCGTCCAGCCTGGCGCGGCCTTTTGGTGATTTGTCGCTTGCGGTGGCGGTGGCGGCCAAGAGCGAAACCACGCCCTCGGGCGGTGAAATCCGCGTGGTGCACGTGCCCAGCGGCGAAGTTCTTTTCCGAAGCGCCGCGGCGCAGCCCCGCACATGAAGACCCCGGCGCCATGCCGGCTTCACGCCCCGGGTTCCCGGCATTCGCGCACGCGGGTGTAGGACGCCCGCCGCGCCGGGGTGCGCATCGCACTGACAGCCCTGGGGCGAGCCCCGGCCTAGCATGGTGCCGATGAAGCCGCTGAAACCCGTTGCCTGCCTTCTCAGCTGTGTGTCAATGGCCATGGCCGTGTCGGCGCCTGCGCTGGCCGCCCCACCTGCGGCCCAGGCGCTGCAGGCTCGTTATGCCGAATACGCGCCGCAGCTGGCCGACAACGACTTCCAGCGCGCCATGCACATCGAGTCCGCGGCCGCGGGCAATTCGCTCAGCGGCGAGATTCACGCCGTGCTGGACCATCCGTTCAAGCGCCTGAGCAGCGCGCTGCGCGAACCCACCTCTTGGTGTGACGTGCTGATCCTGCCGTTCAACACCAAGTTTTGCCGGGCCACCACCGGGGGCGGCGCAGCGGGTGGCCAGCCCGTGCTGGCCATGCGCATCGGCCGCAAGTTCGACCAGCCGCTCAAGGATGCCTATCCGCTGGATCTGCGCTGGCAACGCGTGGCGGCCACGCCGGAGTATTTCGAGACCCGCCTGACGGCCGCCGAAGGGCCGGTGGGCACGCGCGATTACCGCGTGGTGGTGGCCGCCGTGCCGCTGGAGGGCGGGCGCACCTTCATGCGGCTGAGCTACTCATACAGCTACGGCACCATGGGCCGCCTGGCGCTGCAGGGCTACCTGGCCACGGCGGGGGCCGACAAGGTGGGGTTTTCTGTCAAAGGCCGCGATGCCAGCGGCGCGCCCGTGTACGTGGACGGCATGCGTGGCGTGGTGGAGCGCAATGCCATGCGCTATTACCTGGCCATTGACGCCTACCTTGCGTCACTGGCGGCGCCGCCGCACGAGCAGGTGGAGCGGCGCATCCAGGCGTGGTTCAACGCCAGCGAGCGCCACGCCCGCCAGCTGCGCGAGATGGACCGCGCGACCTATGTTGAACTCAAGCGCAGCGAAACCGAACGCCAGCGCGCAGCGATGTAGGGCTTACTTCAAGCCGGCGGCGGCGCGCAGGGCGGCCGCCTTGTCCGTGCGCTCCCAGGTGAACTCGGGCTCTTCGCGGCCAAAGTGGCCGTAGGCGGCGGTTTTTTCATAGATGGGGCGCAGCAGGTCCAGCATCTGGATGATGCCCTTGGGGCGCAGGTCAAAGTGCTCGTTCACCAGCGCGGCGATCTGCTCGTCGGGAATCACGCCGGTGCCTTCGGTGTACACCGTGACGTTCATGGGCCTGGCCACGCCAATCGCGTAGGCCACCTGGATTTGGCATTGCTTGGCCAGGCCGGCCGCCACGATGTTCTTGGCCACATAGCGCGCGGCGTAGGCGGCCGAGCGGTCCACCTTGGACGGGTCCTTGCCGCTGAAGGCGCCACCGCCGTGCGGGCAGGCGCCGCCGTAGGTGTCCACGATGATCTTGCGCCCGGTCAGGCCGCAGTCGCCCTGCGGGCCGCCGATGACGAAGCGGCCGGTCGGGTTGATCAGGTAGCGCGTGTTCTGCAGCCACTCTTTGGGCAGTACGGGCTTGATGATTTCCTCGATGATGGCTTCGTTGAACGACGCCTTCATCTTCGTGGGGGTCTCGCTCTGGTCCGGGCTGTGCTGGGTGGACAGCACCACGGTGTCGATGCTGTGGGGCTTGCCGTCCACATAGCGCATGGTCACCTGGCTCTTGGCATCCGGGCGCAGGAAGGGCAGGCGGCCATCCTTGCGCAGCTGGGCCTGGCGCTCCACCAGGCGGTGCGCGTAATAGATGGGCGCGGGCATGAGCTCGGGCGTTTCGTCGCAGGCATAGCCGAACATCAGGCCCTGGTCGCCGGCGCCGGTGTTCAGGTGGTCGTCGGACGCATGGTCCACGCCCTGGGCGATGTCGTTGGACTGCTTGTCATAGCAGACCATGACGGCGCAGCCCTTGTAGTCGATGCCGTACTCGGTGTTGTCGTAGCCGATGCGCTTGATGGTGTTGCGCGCCACGTCGATGTAGTCCACGTGGGCATTGGTGGTGATTTCGCCCGCCAGCACCACCAGGCCGGTGTTGGTCAGCGTCTCGGCGGCCACGCGGCTGCGCGGGTCCTGCTTGAAGATCGCGTCAAGAATCGCGTCAGAGATCTGGTCGGCAACCTTGTCGGGGTGGCCTTCGGACACGGATTCGGACGTAAAAAGGAAATCGTTCGCCATTTGAATAAACTCCGTTGGTTACAAGGCGCGTTGCCTGGCAAGGAGCTTCGGCGAACGCTTTAGCAGCTTTTTTTAACGTCGCCCTGCAAGTAGTTCATAACTCGGCGACCTGCGGATTTTAACCAGACCCATGCTCACCCTGTTTCGCGCGCTGTCGGTTCTGCCGCTGTGGCTGCTGCATGCGGTGGGCTGGGTGCTGGGCTGGGTGGCCTACCTGGGCTCGGCGGTGTACCGCCATCGTCTGCGCGGCAATGCGGCGCAGGCCGGCATGTCCGGGCGGCAGTGGCGCGCCGCGGTGGGCGAGTCGGGCAAGCTCGTGGCCGAGCTGCCGCGCTTGTGGTTTGGCGCGCCGGTGGCCATCCGCTGGGACGGCGCGCAGTGGATCGAGGCGGCCCACGCGCAGGGCCGTGGCATTGTGTTCCTGACGCCGCACCTGGGCTGCTTCGAGATCACGGCCCAGGGCTATGCCCGGCGCTTTGGCGCCACGCGCGGCCCCATCACCGTGCTGTACCGGCCCGCGCGCAAGGCCTGGCTGCGCGCGCTGGTGGATGGCGCCCGCACCCGCCCGGGCCTGGCCACCGCGCCCACCACGCTGTCGGGCGTCAAGCAGATGCTGAAAGCCCTGAAAAAAGGCGAGGCGGTGGGCCTGCTGCCCGACCAGGTGCCGCCGCTGGGCCTGGGCGTGTGGGCGCCTTTCTTTGGCCGCGACGCCTACACCATGACCTTGTCGGCGCGCCTGGCGCAACAGTCGGGCGCGCAGGTGCTGCTGGCCTGGGGCGAGCGGCTGGGTGGGGGCCGGGGCTATGTGATCCATGTGCGGCCGCTGCAGGCGGCGTTGTCCGCGGATGCTGCGCTGGCTGCCGCGCAGGTGAACGCCGCCATGGAGTCGCTGGTGCGCGAATGCCCCGGCCAGTACCTGTGGGGCTATGCCCGGTACAAGGCGCCGCGCGAGGACGCCACGCCATGATGAGCCACCTGGGCGTGGCCTTCATGCGCCTGTTGGGCCGCCTGCCGCTGGCCTGGGTGCGGGCGCTGGGCTGGGTGCTGGGCTGGGTGCTGTATGCGGTGGTGGTGCCGCGCCGGCGCGTGGTGCGCGCCAACCTGGATTTGTGTTTCCCGCATTACAGCCAGGCGCAGCGCCGCGCGCTGGTGCCGCAGGTGTTCATTCATTTCGCGCAGGCCTGGCTGGACCGCAGCTGGCTCTGGCACGGCAGCGCTGCCGTGACGCGGCGCCGGCTGGTGCTCACGGGCGCGGTGCAGGCGCTCGGCGGAACGCAACCGACGGTGATCTTCGCGCCGCATTTCGTCGGGCTGGACGCCGGCTGGACGGCGCTCACCCAGCAGGTGCCGCGTGCCTTCACCACTATCTATACCGACCAGGCCGACAAGGTGGTGGACGCCTGGATCCACGCCGGGCGCAGCCGCTATGGCAATGGCCGGCTGTTTGGCCGGGCCGACGGCGTGCGCACCATCGTGGCGGCGCTGCGCGCGGGCGAGCCGCTGTACCTGCTGCCCGACATGAATTTCGGGCCCGAGGAATCCATCTTCGTGCCGTTTTACGGCGTGCCGGCTGCCACCGTGCCGTCGCTGTCACGCTTTGCCCGGCTGGCGCGGGCCAGGGTGGTGCCGGTGGTGACGCGCATGACGCGCACCGGCTATGAGGTGCAGGTGATGCCGGCGTGGGACGACTTTCCCGGCGACGACATGGCAGCGGACACCGCGCTCATGAACCTGCGTCTGCAAGGCTTCATCGACACCATGCCGGCCCAGTATTACTGGGTGCACAAGCGGTTCAAGACCCGCCCACCCGGCGAGCCGGGGGTTTACTGAGTCTTCAGGATCGAGTCTGAAGAAAGTCACCCAGGTGCCGCGCCACCCGTTGCGGCTGCTCATGGACGATCCAGTGCGACGCGCCTTCGACGCGGTGCAGCGTGAGCCGCGGGATGTACGCGTCCAGCCCGTCGATGAGTTCGGGCGGCAGGGCCACATCGTCCAGGCCCCAGACCACCATCGTGGGCACGTTCACCGTCAGCATGCTGTGGGGCAGCTCGACGGCGGCCGCGCCCGGGTCTTCGGGCCGCGGCGGGCGCAGCGGCGACGCGCGGTAATAGTTGCAGCCCCCGGTCAGGCCAGCGGCCCAGACCGCGCGGTACTGGTCCTTGACCGCATCGGTCAGCCAGGCCGGTGCGCTGGCGCCGTCCTTGGCCTTGGTGAAGAACGGCCACATCCGTGCATGGTCGTTGGCCGCCAGCAGGGCTTCCGCGTCCGGGCGGATCAGGAAATTCATGTAGGCGCTGGCGGCCTGCTGCTTCGGGTTGGTCTTGAGCTCGCGCAGGAAGGTGCCAGGATGGGGCGAATTGAGGATGGCCAATCGGCGGATCAGCTGCGGCTGCTGGTTGGCCAGGTTCCAGGCGACCGCGCCGCCCCAGTCGTGGGCTACCAGGCATTCAACCGGCCCGCCCGGGGATTCGGTGGCGATCAGCGCCGCGACGTCCTGCACCAGGTGTTTGGGGCGGTAGGCGCCCACGTCGGCGGGCGCGCTGGAACGCTCGAATCCGCGCAGGTTGGGCGCCACGCAGCGGTAGCCGCCGTTTTCGGTCTTCGAGAAATGCGCCAGCAACTCGTCCCACACAAAGGCGGCCTCCGGAAAGCCGTGCAGGAACACCAGCACCGGCCGCCCCCGCTCGCCCGCCGCGCGGCAGCTCAGCGTGATGCCATGGGGCAGGGGGAGCTGGAACTTTTCAATCATTCGTGGGCGCTATTCGTGGGGGGCCGCGGGTGTTGCCGCAGGTTCCGGGTGGGCCCAGTCAAACAGCAGCTGGGCGACTTCATCGACGCCCTGTTTCTTGAGCGCCGAGAACAGTTTCACCTCGCCGCCGCCAGCCTGCAGTCGCGCAATGGACAGGGCCTTGGTGCCTTCGGCGCGGTTGAGCTTGTCGGCCTTGGTCAGCAGCACCAGGAATTTCAGGCCTTCCTCGACCCGGGGGCGGATGACCTCCAGCAGGACTTCGTCCAGCTCGGTCATGCCATGGCGCGGGTCGCACAGCAGCACGATGCCGCGCAGGTTGTCGCGGGTGACCAGGTAATTGGCCATGACCTGCTGCCAGCGCAGCTTGTCCTGCTTGGGCACGGCCGCATAGCCATAGCCCGGCAGGTCGGCCAGCACCGCGTCCGTGACGCCCTGCTTGCCCAGGGTGAACAGGTTGATGCTCTGGGTTCGCCCTGGCGTCTTGGACGCAAAGGCCAGGCGTTTTTGCTGGGTCAGGGTGTTGATGCAGGTGGATTTGCCGGCGTTGGAGCGGCCGACGAAGGCGATTTCCGGCACGGTCAGCGGCGGCAGGAATTCGAGCTTGGGGGCCGTGGTGAGGAATCTGGCCGTGTGCATCCAGCCCATGGCGGTGGTGGCCGCGAGGGGGGCTGCAGGTGGCGTGGCGGGCGTCTTGACGGGTGGGTGCCCGGCGGGTTTGGTCATTGGATAGCCTGGTATTGCGGGGAAACCCGAGGCGTCATTGTAGAATCGCAGGGTTTTGCGCCAATAAACAGACCCCCGATATGAAGTTGCTAGCCTCCTTGCTGACCGCTGCCGTGCTGGTGGCCCCCGCTTATTCCGCCTTTGCCCAGGCCCCCGCGCCGGCGGCCGCACCCGCGGCGGCGGCTCCTGCAGCAGCCCCGGCGGCTCCCGCTGCGGCCCCCAAGGTGGCCAAGCCCGACCTGGTCCAGGGCGAAGCAAAGTACACCGCGGTGTGCGCGGCCTGCCACGGCGCCGACGGCAACTCCGGTGCGCCCGCCAACCCCAAGCTGGCACAGCAGCACCCTGAATACCTGGTCAAGCAGCTGCAGGAATTCAAGTCCGGCAAGCGCGCCAACGCCGTCATGCAGGGCTTTGCCGCCACGCTGAGTGATGCCGACATGAAGAACATCGCCTACTGGGTGACTGCCAAGAAGGCCAAGCCCGGTTTTGCCAAGGACAAGGAACTCGTCGCCCTGGGCGAGCGCATCTACCGCGGCGGCATTGCTGATCGCCAGATCGCCGCCTGCGCTGGCTGCCACAGCCCCAACGGCGCCGGCATCCCGGCGCAGTACCCGCGCCTGGGTGGCCAGCATGCCGAATACACCGACGCCCAGCTCAAGGCCTTCCGCGACGGTTCGCGCAAGAACAGCGTTCAGATGACCCAGGTGGCCGCCAAGCTGAACGACCGCGAAATCAAGGCCGTGTCGGATTACATCGCCGGCCTGCGCTGATTCACGCGCTGGCGTTGAACTAACCGCCAACAACCTAACCAAACAGGGCGGGCACCTCTCTTGAGGGCCCGCCTTTTTTGTTCCCCAGCCCAAACGAGACAAGATGTCAGCTTCCACCCAGGGACTCCAGGTCAGGACCGGTTCGCAGGCCCTCCGGTCTGCCGTGGAACTGCTGTCGTCCATGCGGTTCGCGATTTCGCTGCTGACCATCATCTGCATTGCGTCGATCATCGGCACGGTACTCAAGCAGCATGAGCCCGCCGTCAACTACGCCAACCAGTTCGGGCCGTTCTGGGCCGAACTGTTCCTGGCGGTCAAGCTCAACGCGGTGTACAGCGCCTGGTGGTTCCTGCTGATCCTGGCCTTTCTGGTGACCAGCACGTCGCTGTGCATTGCGCGCAACACACCCAAGATCCTGGCCGACCTGAAGACCTACAAGGAAAACATCCGCGACCAGAGCCTGAAGGCCTTTCACCATCGCGCTGGTGCCGGGCTGGATGAGACGCCGCAAGCCGCTGCTGACCGCATTGGCCGCACCCTGGCCAGCGGGGGCTGGAAGGTCAAGCTGCAGCAGCGCAGCACGCCCCAGGGCGACGGCTGGATGGTGGCGGCCAAGGCCGGCGCAGCCAACAAGATCGGCTACATCGCGGCGCACAGCGCCATCGTGCTGGTATGCGTGGGTGGCCTGCTGGACGGTGACCTGATCGTGCGCGCGCAGATGCTGTTCAATGGCAAGACGCCCTACAACGGCGGCGGCCTGATCGCCGACGTCAAGCCCGAGCACCGCCTGTCCGAGCGCAACCCCACCTTCCGCGGCAACCTGCTGGTGGCCGAGGGCACGCAATCGTCCACCGCCATCCTGAACCAGTCCGACGGCATCCTGCTGCAGGAATTGCCCTTTGCCATCGAGCTGAAGAAGTTCATCGTCGAGCACTATTCCACCGGCATGCCCAAGCTGTTTGCCAGCGAAATCGTGATCCACGACAAGGAAACGGGCGAGAAGATCCCGGCGCGCGTGGAGGTGAACCATCCGGCACGCCACCGCGGCATCGAGATCTACCAGTCCAGCTTTGACGACGGCGGCTCGGCCGTGACGCTGAAGTCCGTGCCCATGAACGGCGCGAGCAAGGCCTTCGAGATCCAGGGCACCATCGGCGGCTCGTCGCAGCTCACGCGCGGGCAGGGCACGGGCGCTGACAAGATGACGCTGGAATACACGGCCCTGCGCATCATCAACGTCGAGAATTTCTCCGGCAATGGGGCGCAGGGCGTGGACGTGCGCAAGGTGGATCTGCGCGAATCCATTGATTCGCGCCTGGGCGCGGCCAACAAGACCGTGACGAAAAAGGAGCTGCGCAACGTCGGCCCCAGCATCACCTACAAGCTGCGCGACGCCGCCGGCCAGGCCCATGAATTCCACAACTACATGCTGCCGGTGGACATGGGCGATGGCGCACCCGTCTTCCTGCTGGGCATGCGCGCCACGCCGGCTGAGTCGTTCCGCTACCTGCGTGTGCCGGCGGATGACCAGGGCGAGATGACGGGCTTCATGCGGCTGAGCGCGGCCCTGGCGGACCCGGTGTTGCGCGAGCAGGCGGTGCGCCGCTACGCCGCGCGCGCAACCGACCCCGCGCGGCCCGAGCTGGCCGGCCAGCTGTCGGCGTCGGCGTTGCGGGCCGTGGCGCTGTTTGCCGGCGCCGAGCCGGGCCGCGATGGCAAGACCACCGGTGGCCTGCAGGCCATATCTGACTTCATGGAAACCAACGTGCCCGAGGCCGAGCGCGCCCGCGCCGGTGAGGTGCTGATCCGTATCCTGAATGGCGTGCTGTTCGAGTTGACGCAGATGTCGCGCGAACGGGCCGGCCTGAAGCCGCTGGAGCCCGGCGAGAAGACCCAGGCCTTCATGACGCAGGCGGTGCTGGCGCTGTCCGATCTGCCGTTGTATCCGGCGCCCATGGCGTTCCAGCTCAAGGACTTCACCCAGGTGCAGGCCAGTGTGTTCCAGGTGGCGCGTGCCCCTGGGCGCAACATTGTTTACCTGGGCTGTGCCTTGCTGATCCTGGGCATTTTTGCGATGCTTTACGTGCGTGAGCGCCGCCTGTGGGTGTGGCTGGCGCCCCAGGGCGCGGGCACCCAGGCCACCATGGCCCTGTCCAGCAACCGCCAGACCATGGACACCGACCGTGAATTCGACATGCTCAAGACCAAATTGATCCAGCCATGAACACCGCCACCATCACACTGAATGAAAGCTTCATGTCCCGCCGCAGCGCGCTGGACTGGGTCTTTGCCGCGCTGGTCGTGGTCGGCGGCCTGTTCGCGTTCACGCGCTATGCGGCCTACATGGACGTGTATGAAAAGGCCATCCTGATCGGCTCCATTCCGTCGGCCATCTGGCTGGGCTGGTTCTGGCGGCCGATGCGGGTGCTGATGATGGGCGTGGCCGCGTTCTCGCTGCTGGCCATCTGGGCCTACCAGGGCAGCCTGGCGCGGGCCGAGCAGGTGTTCTGGCTCAAGTACTTCCTGTCCAGCCAGTCGGCCATCCTCTGGATGAGCATGCTGTTCTTCATGAGCACGCTGTTTTATTGGGTCGGCATGTTCGCACGTAGCCAGACCGCCACCATGGAGCTGCTGGGATCGCGCCTGGCCTGGGCGGCCGTGACCATGGCGCTGATCGGCACCATGGTGCGCTGGTACGAAAGCTACCTGATCGGCTCCGACGTGGGCCACATTCCGGTAAGCAACCTCTACGAAGTGTTCGTGATGTTCTGCTGGATGACGGCAGCGTTCTACCTGTACTTTGAAGACCAGTACCGTACCCGCGCCATGGGCGCGTTCGTGATGCTGGTGGTGAGCGCGGCGGTGGGCTTTCTGCTTTGGTACACGGTAGTGCGCGAAGCGCACGAAATCCAGCCGCTGGTGCCGGCCCTCAAGAGCTGGTGGATGAAGCTGCACGTGCCGGCCAACTTCATCGGCTATGGCACCTTTGCGCTGTCGGCCATGGTGGCGTTTGCCTACCTGGTCAAGCAGCAGGCGGGCGAGACGCGCTGGTACAAGCTGGCGCCGCTGTGGCTGCTGGGTGTGGTGCTGTGCTTCGAGCCCATCGTGTTCCGCCAGAAGGTGGACGGTGGCAGCAGCTACTGGATCGTGTATTTCGGCGTCTCCGCGCTGATCGTGGCGGGCATCCTGGCCGCGCGCCGGCGCATTGGCGAGCGCCTGCCGTCGTTCGAGGTGCTGGACGACGTGATGTACAAGTCCATCGCGGTCGGCTTTGCGTTCTTCACCATTGCCACGGTGCTGGGCGCGCTGTGGGCTGCCGAGGCCTGGGGCGGCTACTGGAGCTGGGACCCCAAGGAAACCTGGGCGCTGATCGTCTGGCTCAACTACGCGGCCTGGCTGCACATGCGCCTGATGAAGGGCCTGCGCGGCACCGTGTCTGCCTGGTGGGCGCTGGTGGGCCTGGCGGTGACCACCTTTGCCTTCCTGGGTGTGAACATGTTCCTGTCGGGGCTGCACAGCTACGGTACCCTGTAAGTAAGAAAGCCTGCCCGGGCGTGACTCACGGCCATCACACGAGACATCACAAGGATTGACCATGCTGATCAGGACGCGCGACAACGGCTTCATCCACCCGGTTTCCAGCGAGATCACCCCGCGCAGCGCCTATGCGGGCCGGCGCGAGATGATGAAGCTGCTGGCCGGCGGCGCGGCGGGTGCGGCGCTGGCGGGGTGGGCCTCGCGCGAGGCGCTGGCGCAAACCCAGCGGCCTGGCAAGCTGGCAGCGCTGGCGGGTGGCAAATCGTCAGTGGCTGGCGCCGTGGTGATGGAAAAAGTCACCGACTACAAGGACGCCAGCACCTACAACAACTTCTACGAATTCGGCACGGACAAGGCCGACCCCGCCAAAAACGCCCACACGCTCAAGACCTCGCCCTGGACGGTGGAGGTCGATGGCCTGGTCAAAAAGCCCGCCAGGTACACGCTGGAAGACCTGCTCAAGCTCAGCGCGCAGGAAGAGCGCATCTACCGCATGCGCTGCGTGGAGGGCTGGTCCATGGTGATCCCCTGGGTGGGTTACTCGATGAGCGAGCTCATCAAGAAAGTGGAGCCGCTGGGCAACGCGAAGTACGTGGAGTTCATCACCCAGGCCGATCCCAGGACCATGCCCTTCGTGGGCTCTCGCGTGCTGGATTGGCCTTACGTGGAAGGCCTGCGCCTGGACGAGGCCATGCATCCGCTGACGCTGCTGACCTTCGGCATGTATGGCGAGGTGCTGCCCAACCAGAACGGTGCGCCTGTGCGCCTGGTGGTGCCCTGGAAGTACGGCTTCAAGAACGGCAAGAGCATCGTGAAGATCCGCTTTACCGACAAGGAACCCAGGACCGCGTGGAACAAGGCCGCGCCGCAGGAATACGGCTTCTACAGCAATGTGAACCCCAATGTGGACCACCCGCGCTGGAGCCAGGCGAGCGAGCGGCGCATCGGTGAAGACGGCCTGTTCGCGAAGAAACGTAAGACCTTGATGTTCAACGGCTATGAAGCCCAGGTGGGGCAACTGTACGCGGGCATGGACCTCAAGAAAAACTATTAAATGCTCCCCCCCGAAGCGGCCCTCGGCCGCCTCCCCCTCAAGGGGGCGCCGCTGGCGGCCCGGCGAAGCCGGTTCCGCGGCGGCCCCGGACGGGAAGTCGCATGAAACTGCTGCTGCATCCTGCGGCCAGGCCAGTGGTGTTCGTGGCGGCGCTGTTGCCGTTTGCCTGGTTTTTTTACGGCGCCCTCACCAACAACCTGGGCGCCAACCCTGCCGAATACCTGATCCGTTCCACGGGCGACTGGGCGTTGCGCTTCCTGTGCATCGTGCTGGCCGTGACGCCGCTGCGCGTGGTGGCGGGGCTGCCTGCGCTGGCGCGCTTTCGCCGCATCCTGGGGTTGTTTGTGTATTTCTACGTCGTGTTGCACCTGCTGAGCTACAGCTGGTTTGACATGGGCTTTGACCTGGGCGATATCGTCAGGGACATCATCAAGCGCCCATTTATCCTGGTGGGCTTCGCGGCGTTCGTGCTGCTCACGCCCCTGGCAGCCACCTCTTTCAACCGCGCCATCAAGGCGCTGGGCGCAAAGCGCTGGCAGGCGCTGCACAGGCTGGTGTACCTGATTGCAGCGCTGGGCGTGCTGCACTTCTTCTGGATGCGTTCGGGCAAGAACGACTTCGTCGAGGTCGCGGTGTATGCCGCCATCCTGGCGGTGTTGCTGGGCTGGCGGTTGGTGCGCTATTTGCGCAGCCGTGCGGCCGCTAGCTGACCAGCCTTTCGCCGCGTATCTGGTCGGCAGTGGTTTCACGTTCGCGGATCAGGTGCACACGATCGCCATCCACCAGCACTTCCGCGGCGCGGCCACGGGTGTTGTAGTTGCTGGCCATGCTCATGCAATAGGCGCCTGCGGACAGCACCGCTACCAGGTCGCCCGGCTGCACGTTCAGCGGGCGGTCGCGTCCGATCCAGTCGCCGCTTTCGCACACCGGGCCCACCACGTCATACGTGACGACCGGAGCTGTATCGCGGGCGCTGACTGGCTCGATGGCATGGAACGCCTGGTACATGGCCGGGCGCGGCAGGTCGTTCATGGCTGCGTCGATGATGCAGAAGTTCTTCTGCTCGCCGGGCTTGAGGTACAGCACCTCGCTCAGGCACACCCCTGCGTTGCCCACCAGCGAGCGGCCGGGCTCGACCATGAACTGCCGGTCGCCAAAGCCGCGCGCGTCCAGGCGCGCAAACAGGCTGGCCCACAGCGCATCAGCCTGCGGGGGCGCATCGCCGTTGTAATTGATGCCCAGGCCGCCGCCAAAGTCGATGTGGTGGATGGGTATGCCAGCAGCCTCGATCGCCTCCACCAGGTCCAGCACGCGGTCCATCGCATCCAGGTACGGCGTGTCGTCGGTGATCTGCGAGCCGATGTGGCAGTCAATGCCCACGACCTTCAGGCCTGGCAGCGCAGCTGCGCGTTTGTAGGTGTCGAGCGTGCGTTCGTGCGCCACGCCGAACTTGTTGCCCTTCAGGCCGGTGGAGATGTAGGGATGTGTCTTGGGGTCTACGTTGGGGTTGACGCGGATGCTGACCGGCGCGGTTTTGCCGGCGGCGCTGGCCACCTGGCTGAGCACTTCCAGTTCGGCCTCGCTTTCAACATTGAAGCAGCCGATGCCAGCGTCCAACGCTTTTTGCATCTCGGCGCGGGTCTTGCCCACGCCGGAAAAAATCACGTCGGCGGCCTTGCCGCCAGCCGCCAGCACGCGGTCCAGCTCGCCGCCGGACACGATGTCAAATCCGCAGCCGGCCTGTGCGAATACCTGCAGCACGGCGAGCGAGGAGTTGGCCTTCATGGCGTAGCAGATTTTTGCCTTGCGCCCGGCAAAACCGCGCTGGTAGGCGGCCAGGGCCGCCAGCATGGAAGCCTTGGAGTAAACGAAAAGCGGGGTGCCGTGGGCGCGCGCGAGGCCGCTCAGGGCCACGCCCTCGATGGTCAGGTCGTTGCCGCGCCGCGCAATGTGCGGGTGGCCAGGAAGCAGGGCAGAGGTCATGAATGGGGATGGTCGATTTCAGCGAGCGGTGCCGCTGGCGGGAATGGCAGGCTGGGGTGCGGTGGTGGTGCCGGCCGGCCGCAGTGTTTCGGGCAGGGTGGCGCGATTCACTGCAGCGGGCCCAGTGGGCATGTACAGCGCCCCTTTCTGGCCGCAGCCCCCGGACACAACCGCACAGAGTGCAAGGACAAGTCCGGTCGCGCGGGGGCTGTCTAGAATCGGGAAAAGCTTCATGGCGAAATTGTAATGACCGACCCCGAGTTCATGGACCGCGCGGAAGCATTGTTGCGCAGCATCGAGCTGGCATGCGACCGCATCAACGACGAATCCGATGCCGACATCGACAACCAGCGCACCGGCGGCATGATCACGCTGGCCTTCCGCAATGGCAGCCAGATCATCGTGAACCTGCAAAAACCCCTGCACGAGGTCTGGATGGCCGCGCGCGCGGGTGGCTTCCACTACCGTTATGACGGTGCGCAGTGGATGGACACCAAGGGCAATGGCGAATTCTTTGCCAATCTGACGCAGTACGCCACGCAGCAGGCCGGCGAGCCGCTGCGCTTTGAGGCGTAGGCCACCACCCGATCGAACCTGGCGTGACGTCCTGCCTCAGTTCCTGAACAGGTCCAGGATGCTTTTCTTCTCGTCAGCCGGCGGCAGCGCCTGCTTCGCGGGCTGGCCGTCCGGGCCTGGCGCGCTCTTGTCCTCCATGCCAAGACTGCTCACGCCCGAGCCGCGGGCGTACTCGTCGTAGTACCACTCGCCACCCACGTTGATCACGCCTTCGGGCGCGGCGGGCTCGGAGACCGGCACGCCCTTGAGCGCGGCTTCCATGAAGTTGATCCACACCGGCAGGCTGACACCGCCACCGGTTTCACGGTCGCCGAGGGACCGTGGCGTGTCATAGCCCATCCATACCACCGCCGCCAGCGTGGGCTGGTAGCCTGCGAACCAGGTGTCGATGGCGTCGTTGGTGGTACCGGTCTTGCCATACAGGTCGGGGCGCTTGAGCGTTGCCTGGGCACGTGCGGCGGTGCCCGAGCGGGCAACTTCCTGCAACAGCCGGTTCATGACGAAGGCATTGCGCGCATCAATGGCGCGCGTTGTCTCGCTGGGCAACGGCGGCTGGCTTTCCACCAGGACCTTGCCTTTCTGGTCGGTCACCCGGGTAATGATCCAGGGGTTGACGCGGTAGCCCCCGTTGGCGAAGACCGAATAGGCCGTGGCCATCTGCATGGGCGTGACCGAACCAGCCCCCAAAGCCATGGTCAGGTAGGGCGGGTGCTTCTCGGCCTCGAAGCCAAAACGGGTGATCCACTCCTGCGCGTTCTGGGTGCCCACGGCCTGCAGGATGCGGATGGACACCATGTTCTTGGACTTGGCCAGCGCAGTGTGCAGCGGCATCGGGCCTTCGAACTTGCCGTCGTAGTTCTTGGGCTCCCAGGGCTGCCCGCCGGTGACGCCGGCATCAAAGAACAGCGGCGCGTCGTTGACCATGGTGGACGGCGTGAAGCCCTTTTCCAGTGCGGCTGAATAGATGAACGGCTTGAAGCTGGAGCCCGGCTGGCGCCAGGCCTGCGTGGCGTGGTTGAACTTGTTCTTGTTGAAGTCAAAGCCGCCTACCAGTGCGCGCACGGCGCCGTCGCGCGGATCCAGCGCGATGAAGGCGCCTTCGACTTCCGGCAACTGCGTGATTTCCCAGGTGTTCTTGGGTGTCTTGACGACCCGGATGACCGCGCCCCGCCGGATCTTGATCTTGGGCGGCGCCTTGTCGGACAGGCCCGACTGGGCCGGGCGCAGGCCATCGCCGGTGATCTCCAGCGCCTCGCCGTTCTGGCGGACGGCGGAAATCTTCTTCGGGTCAGCCGCCAGCACCACGGCAGCCATGACGTCACCGTTGTCGGGGTGGTCATTCAGTACGTCATCGATGGCATCTTCCTGCTCCTTGGCATCGGCGGGCAGATCCACGAACTTCTCGGGCCCGCGGTAGATCTGACGGCGCTCGTAATCCATGATGCCCTTGCGCAGGGCCTTGTAGGCAGCTTCCTGGTCGGTCGCCTTGAGCGTGGTGAAGACATTGAGGCCGCGGGTATAGGCGTCGTCGCCGTACTGGGCGTGCACCAGCTGGCGCACGGTTTCCGCCACATATTCGGCGTGCACCTTTACGTTGCCGGCGTTTGCGCGCACGGCCAGCTCTTCCTTTTTGGCAGCCTCGGCCTGGGCCGCGGTAATGAAGCCGTTTTCCTCCATGCGCTCGATGATGTAGAGCTGGCGCGAACGCGCGCGGCGCGGGTTGCTGATCGGGTTGTAGGCAGACGGCGCCTTGGGCAGGCCGGCCAGCATGGCCGCTTCGGCGATGCTGATGTCTTTGAGCGGCTTGCCAAAATACGCCTCCGATGCCGCCGCGAACCCGTAGGCCCGGTTGCCCAGGAAGATCTGGTTCATGTAGATCTCCAGAATCTGGTCCTTGGACAGCAGGTGCTCCAGCTTGAAGGTCAGCAGGATTTCATAGATCTTGCGGGTGTAGGTCTTCTCGGACGACAGGTACACATTGCGCGCTACCTGCATCGTGATGGTGGAGGCGCCCTGGCTCTTCAGGCGTCCGACGTTGGCCAGGCCCGCCCGGATCACCCCCAGGTAGTCCACGCCGCCATGGGAATAAAAGCGCGCATCCTCGATCGCCAGCACGGCATCCTTCATGACCTTGGGGATGTCCTTGATGGGTGTCAGGTTGCGCCGCTCTTCGCCGAATTCACCCAGCAGCACGCCGTCCGACGAGAAAACCCGCAGCGGCAGCTTGGGCCGGTAGTCGGACAGGTCGGAGATGTCAGGCAGGTTGGGGTAGGCGACCGACAGTGCCACCGCCAGCAACATGGCCACCGACAGCGCGCCCGCCAGCAACGTGCCACCGCCCCAGAGCATGATCCGCAAGGCCCAGGCCTGCCAGGCCGGCCGTGCGCCGGCAGCCGCGGATGCGCCGGGCTCGTGGGATGAAGGGGAAGATGGCATTGAACTCCGCGTAAGGTCTCGCAGGCATTATAGAAATCGGCCTGGGCCATGCCCGTGTCCGCCGGCCCAGGATGTGCTCCTGGGCCTCGAACGCTGTTTTGGGGAGCCTCAAGCGCCCCGGTCTGGCGCTTCGGGGCGTCAGTTTTTGGCAACGTCCCACTCCCGTCAAAACGGAAAAAACCTTTGCGGGACAAGGAGCTTACTGCTAGCATTGAAGTGAATTCTTAAGTTTGTTACACCTGTTTCGTGGTGGATTTCAGGGGACTGTCTTGATCTCTTTGGGGTCGTTGTTTAGCCGCCAACCCGCGCCGTTGCTGGGTTTGGATATCAGCTCGTCCAGCGTCAAGCTGGTGGAGTTGGGCCGTGACAAGGCCGGCAATCTCGTGCTCGAACGGTGTGCCATTGAGCCGCTGGAGCGCGGCTGGATCACGGACGGCAACGTCGAAAAATTCGACGAAGTCGCCGAAGCCATGCGCCGGGTCGTCAAGAAAAGCGGAACGAAGACCCGCAACGTGGCCATGGCGCTTCCGCCGTCGGCGGTCATTACCAAGAAAATCATCCTGCCCGGTGGCATGACCGAGCAGGAGCTTGAGGTCCAGGTCGAAACCGAAGCCAACCAGTACATCCCGTTTTCGCTCGACGAGGTGAGCCTGGATTTCTGCGTGGTGGGGCCAAGCGCCACGTCGGTGGGCGATGTGGAAGTCCTGATTGCTGCCTCCCGCAAGGAAAAGGTGCAGGATCGCCAGGGGCTGGCTGAAGCGGCGGGGCTCAAGCCGGTCATCATTGACGTGGAATCCTATTCATCCCGCCTGGCTGCTGGCCGGCTGATCGAGGCCCTGCCCAACAAGGGGCAGGACACCATGGTGGCCCTGTTCGAGGTGGGCGCCTTTACCACCAGCATGCAGGTGATCTGCAATGACGATGTGCTGTATGACCGGGACCAGGCCTTTGGCGGCGCCCAGTTGACCCAGCTGATCGTGCGCCAGTACGGTTTTTCCGCCGAGGAAGCCGAAACCAAGAAACGCAACGGCGACCTGCCCGAGGATTACGAGAGCGGCGTGCTCAAACCCTTTGTGGAGAGCATGGCCCAGGAAGTCGCGCGGGCCCTGCAGTTTTTCTTCACCAGCACCCCGCACAACAAGGTGGACTACATCCTGCTCGCGGGTGGCTCTGCCGCCTTGCCGGGTCTGACCGAGGCCGTCACGCAGCAGACTTCCTTTGCATGCAACCTCGCGGATCCCTTCGAGGGCATGCAGGTGGGGGCCAACGTGCGCGAGAAAAAAATGCGCCGTGAAGCGCCGTCCTACCTCACGTCCTGCGGCCTGGCCATGCGGAGGTTCCTGCAGTGATCCTGATCAACCTGCTGCCGCACCGCGAAGCAGCACGCAAGCGCAAGCGCGAGCTGTTTTTTGCGACGCTGGGGGTTTCCGCGGTCGTTGGCGGCGTGATTGCTGGCGTCATATTCCTGTGGTTCCAGGCCCAGATTTCTGCGCAGCAGAACCAGAATGTGTATCTGCAAAATGAAATCAAGCGGCTGGAGGGGCAGATCAAGGACATTGCCAGCCTGCAATCTGAAATTGCCGCGCTGCGTGCGCGCCAGCAGGCCGTGGAAGACCTTCAGTCCGACCGCAACCTGCCGGTTCACCTGCTCAACGAGCTGGTGCGGCAACTGCCTGACGGCGTATACATCACCACCATGAAACAGCTGAACCAGGTGGTGACCATCCAGGGCGTGGCCCAGTCCAACGAACGTGTCTCGGAGCTGTTGCGCAATCTGGCCAACAACAGCGAATGGCTGACCCGGCCCGAGCTGGTGGAAATCGTCGCTGCAACGGTGCCCCTCAGTCCAAGGGAGCAGCGCCGTGTCTCCAATTTCAACATCCGCGTCCAGTTGATGCGCGCATCGGAGGTCAAGGCAGCCGCATCCGCGCCCGCGGCTGCCGCATCCGCGCGTGCTGCTTCTGCCGCAAAGACCTGACACCATGGCCACAAGATCGTTGCCTAAAATTGATTTTGCTGCGTTGCAAGAGCAGGTCACGGGCCAGTTCAAGGGCCTGAATCCCAATGACCCGGCATCCTGGCCCGCGGTGCCGCGCTACGCGCTGTGCGTGGCGTTGATGGTCGTGATCGTGGTTGCGCTGTGGTTTGTTTGGCTTAGCGGGTCGGACAGCGAGTTGCAGGCGGAACGCGCGAAGGAGGTGCAGCTGCGCGATGACTACACCAAGAAATTGTCCCAGGCGGTCAACCTGGACGCGTTGAAGAAGCAGCGGGAACAGGTGCAGCAGTACGTGACCCAGCTCGAGAAGCAGTTACCCAGCAAGGCGGAGATGGATGCCCTGCTGTCCGACATCAATCAGGCCGGCTTGGGGCGAAGCCTTCAGTTTGAGCTGTTCCGGCCGGGGCAGGTGAGTGTCAAGGAGTACTACGCCGAATTGCCCATCACGCTGCGGGTGACGGGGCGCTATCACGACATGGGCGCATTTGCGTCGGATATCGCCAATCTCTCGCGGATTGTGACTCTCAACAACATTTCCGTCGGGCCGGGTGCACGCGAAGGGGGCTTGGTGATGGATGCCACGGCCAAGACCTTCCGGTATCTCGACAAGGACGAGGTGTCGGCGCAGCGCAAGGCAGCGACGGCGCCGGGAGCCAAGAAATGAGGACGGTTGTTTCGCTGATCGCGGTGACGGCGGTGCTCGCGGGCTGTGGGGGTACGGACGGTGAAGAACTGCAGCAATGGATGTCGGAGCAGCGCAGCCAGACGCGCGCACGCGTGCAGCCCATTCCGGAGCCCAAGAAATTCACGCCGCAGGATTACGGTCAGGATGCTGCGACCGACCCGTTCAGCAATCAGAAGCTCACGCAAGCGCTCAAGCGCGAGTCGGCGCAGTCCACCTCGAACGCCGCTTTGATCGCGCCTGAACTTGCGCGGCGCAAGGAAGCCCTGGAATCCTATCCGCTGGACTCCATGGCCATGGTCGGCAGCCTGATCAAGACCGGCCAGCCAGTGGCGCTGCTGCGCGTGGATAACCTGCTGTACCAGGTGCGTGCCGGCAATTACCTGGGTCAGAACTATGGCCGCATTACCAAGATCGGCGAAACCGAGATCGTTTTGCGCGAAATCGTGCAGGACGGTTCGGGCGAATGGATTGAAAGAATAGCCAAATTGCAGTTGCAAGAGGGGTCGACTAAATGAAAAACCATAACCACGCGGTTTGGCGGTGGGCCCGAAAGCTGTTGGCGGTGTGTCCGGCGCTGTTGCTGTCGATGTCCGCACTGGCCCAGAACGCCGTGCAATCCGTGACGGGGTCCATTCAGGGCGGGGCCGAAGTCGTCCGCATCGACTTTGCCCAGCCTCTTACGGCTGTTCCCGCAGGTTTTGCGATCCAGGCGCCGGCCCGCATCGCACTTGATTTTCCAGGTGTGACCAATGCCATTGGCCGATCCACGGTGGAAATCAACCAGGGCAATCTGCGCTCCGTCAATGTGGTCCAGGCGGGTGAGCGCACGCGTCTGGTGCTCAACCTCAAGGCAGCGGCAAGCTACAAGGCGCAGATCGACGGCAAGTCGCTGCTGGTGCTGCTGGACCCGGTGGCCGTCGCAGCCACCGCGGCACCGGCGGCCGCTGCCGTTTTTGCCGAGAGCCGCAACCGCGATACCCAACCCCTGAAGGACCTGGATTTCCGCCGTGGCGCTGACAGCTCAGGGCGTATCGTGGTTGACCTGGCCAACAACCAGGTGGGCGTTGACATCCGCCAGCAGGGCCAGACCCTGGTGGTTGAATTCCTGAAATCCACCTTGCCAGAAGGCCTGCGGCGCCGCCTGGACGTTTCGGATTTCGGCACGCCCGTGCAGTCCGTGACGACCTTCCAGACCGGGGATCGCGTCCGGGTGGTGATTGAACCCAAGGGCCTGTGGGAGCACAGTGCCTACCAGAGCGACAACCAGTTTGTGGTGGAAGTCCGCCAGCAAAAGATCGACCCCAACAAGTTGACCCAGGGGCCCGGTTTCAGTGGTGAAAAGCTGTCGCTCAACTTCCAGAACATCGAAGTCCGCTCGCTGCTGCAGGTGATCGCGGATTTCACCAACTTCAACATCGTGACGTCTGATTCCGTGGCCGGTGCGGTGACCCTGCGCCTCAAGGACGTGCCTTGGGACCAGGCGCTGGAAATCATCCTGCAGGCCAAGGGCCTGGGTATGCGCAAAAGCGGCAACGTGCTGTGGATCGCGCCCAAGGATGAAATTGCCGCCAAGGAAAAGCTGGACCTGGAATCGCGGGCAGCGATCCAGAACCTTGAGCCGCTGCGCACCCAGGCGTTCCAGCTCAACTACACCAAGGCGGCTGACATCGCAGCCCAGATCACGGCAGGCGGCGGTGGGGCCGGGACGACTGCAAGTGCCCGCATTCTGAGTGCCCGGGGCAGTGTGATTGCAGAGCCGCGTACCAACCAGCTGTTTGTGACCGACATCGGGTCCAAGCTGGAGCAGGTGCAGCAGCTGATCTCCAAGCTGGATATCGCGGTGCGCCAGGTGCTGATTGAGGCGCGCATCGTGGAAGCCTCCGACACGTTCGGCAAATCCCTGGGCGTGCGGTTGGGCGGCAGCGACCTGCGTGGACTGCGCGGCGGCGATGCCGGCTATTCCATTGGTGGCGCCAACCGGGTGGCCTTGGGAGGCACCTACAACGCCGTATCCGGCACCACGCTGGAAAGCAATACGGTCCTGGATACAGCCAACACCCAGTTCGTCAATTTGCCGGCCGTGGGCCAGGGTGGTTACAACGCTGCCACCTTCGCCATCTCGCTGTTCAGTTCAGCGGCCAACCGTTTCCTGAATCTGGAGCTTTCAGCACTGGAGGCGGATGGCAAAGGCAAGCTGGTATCCAGCCCGCGCATTGTCACGGCCGACCAGACCAAGGCCTTGATCGAGCAGGGAACGGAGTTCCCTTACCAGCAGGCAACCTCCAGTGGCGCGACTTCCGTGGCCTTCCGCCGGGCGACGCTGAAGCTCGAAGTGACGCCCCAGATCACGCCTGAAGGCAACATCATCCTGGACCTGGACATCAGCAAGGACAGCCGTGGCGAAACAACGGCGGCGGGTATTGCCATCAACACCAAGCACATCAAGACACAAGTGCTGGTGGAAAACGGCGGAACCGTGGTGATTGGCGGCATCTTCGAACTGAATGAGACCGAGAACGAGACGAAGGTGCCGGTACTGGGTGACCTGCCCGCGGTGGGCAACCTGTTCAAGACACGCCAGCGCAGCTCGGCCAAGCAGGAAATGCTGGTTTTCATCACGCCCAAAATGATCTCTGATCGGGCAGCGGCGCGGTGAGCGTCAAAGATTCAATGCAGGAAGCAACAACATGCACTTTTTGAAGTACCTCATGGGTTGGGCCATTACCGCGGCGCTGGTTGCCTGCGGAGGCGGGGGCGGTAGCCCGGGAACGACGACCGGCACCTCGGGCGCGGGCTCGACGCCTGCTGCTGGTACACCGACGCTGGTCATCGAGCTGGTGGATGCTGCGGGCGTCAAGACCAACTTTGTGAGCGGATCCGGTGTGACCGCCCGCGCAACGGTCAAGGATGCGGCGGGCGCTGTTGTGGCGGGCAAGCTGGTCACATTTTCGGCGGACGCCGCGCTGATCAAATTCAGTCCGACATCGGGGCAGGTATTGACCGACGCCAATGGCGTGGCATCCATCCAGATGAGCCCGGCATCAGTGACCGCTGGCGGTGCAGGATCGCTGAACGTGGCTACCACGGTAGGGACGACGGCATTGACGGGCGCATTTGACTTCCAGCTGTCGGCCTCCAATGTCGCGCTGACGGCGCTGGACCTGGGGACTGGCGCACTGGCGGCCTTTGGCAACCGCGCCGTTTCCGTGCTGGCCACCATCAACGGTGTTGCGGCGACCAATACGCCTATCCAGGTGACCTTCCAGGCGAGTTGTGGCGCTGTGAGTCCGGCAACCGTCACGACCGACAACACGGGCAAGGCTTCAACCACCTATTCGGCCAGCAATGTGGCGTGCGCGGGCAGCAACGTGTCGGTTTCCGCATCGGCGCCAGGTGCTGTCGTTGTCCAGGGCACGATTGCCGTTCAGGCCCCGCAGGCCACGAACGTTGAATTCGTCAGTGCGACGCCTCAGCTGATCTACCTCACGGGTTCGGTGGGCGCAACCCAGGCGCGCCTCAGTTTCCGCGTGGTGGATTCCGCAGGCACACCTTTGCAGAACCAGTCGGTCCAGATGGCCCTGGTGACGAACACCGGCACGGGTGTTTCGTTGGGGACGGTGGGCAACTCCTCACCCCTCACCCTGACGAGCGATGCGAATGGCCTTGTTTCGGTGCCAGTGTTTTCGGGTACCGTGCCGACCTCTGTCCAGGTCAGGGCATCTTTGGTATCGAACACCACGATTTTCGCCAACTCCAACGCACTCACTGTGGCGTCTGGCCGCGCGGTTCAGGCAGCGGCGAGTCTGTCAGTGGGCAAGTTCGCAATCGAGGGCTTCAACATTGACGGACAACTGACCGAGTTCACCATGTCACTGGCGGACCGCCAGGGCAACCCGGTGCCGGACGGCACGCAGGTGAACTTCGTTGCCGAGGGCGGCGTCATGATTCCTGCGTCGTGCGTGACCTCGGGCGGCACGTCTTCATGCGCGGTCCAGATCAGGTCGCAGGGTACCCGGCCGGCTAACGGAATCGTGGCTGTATTGGCCTATGTTCCGGGTGAGGAAGACTTCGTGGATGCGAACTTCAACAACATCTACGACAGCGGTGAGACGTTCACCGATCTGGGCAATGCCTACCGCGATGACAACGACAGCAGCGCGTACGACAGCGGCGAATTTCTGGTTCCCCGTGCCGGTGCAACGACCTGTGCCGGTGGCACCAGTGGCCGCGCCAACACCTGCGACGGGGTGTGGGGGCCGGTGGACGTGCGCAAGCAGGCGAATGTGATTTTTGCGACGTCGGCGGCCAACATCACGGGCACGCTGACCAATACCGTTGTGGGTACTTCCACGCTGGGTAGCCTGGAGGTCAACATTGCGGACACCAACGGCAACAGCATGCCCACGGGTAGTGCAATCTCGGTGGAGGTGACTTCGGCTGCGAGCACGGGTTGCGCTGCAAAGCTGCCGTCCTCGGTCATTCCCAACCGCTACACCTCGTTCCAGCAGACGATTTCGACGGAAAAGTGTCGCAACGGCGACCGCCTTACTGTCAAGGTCACAGCGCCATCAGGCCTGGTGTCCTTCCGCGACTTCACCGTGCCATGATGCACCGGCTGTGGCGACGCTAGCCCTTGTCGGCCTCCCCGGCTCCGGCAAATCCACCGTAGGCCGCCAACTGGCCCGCAGGTTGGGCTGGGCCTTTCAGGACACCGACCACCTGATCGAACAGCGTCTTGGCTGTTCGATCAGGGTATTTTTTGAGCGTGAGGGCGAAGCGCGCTTTCGCGATGTCGAAGAGGCCGTCATCGACGAGTTGACCCAACATGACGTCGGCGTGCTGGCCACGGGTGGCGGCGCAGTGTTGCGTCAAGCCAATCGCGAACACCTGCACGGACGCTGCCAGGTGGTTTACCTGCATTCCTCACCCGAGGACGTGTTCCGCCGGCTGCGCCATGACACGCAGCGCCCCCTGTTGCAGGTGGCGGACCCGCAGGCAAGGCTGCGTGAGCTCTACGAAGCGCGTGACCCGCTGTACCGCGAGACGGCACATTTCATTATTGAAACGGGCCGCCCGTCGGTGCCTACGCTGGCCAACATGATCCTGATGCAGCTGGAACTGGCCGGCGTCGTGCCACGCTGAGCCTCTAAACTCGGGGGATGCAAGCTTCCCCCGCCATTACTGCCCAGCAGGTTCCCATCGCGCTGGGTGACCGCGCCTACAACATCCTCATCGGCCAGGCCCTCATTGGAGACGCCGCCACCTGGGCTGATCTGCCGGTTGCCCACGCAGCCCTGATCGTGACCAATGACACTGTGGCGCCCCTGTACGCGGCGCGTCTGCGCACGCAACTGGCAAGCCGCCATGCCGTGGTGCATCAGGTGACCTTGCCCGATGGTGAAGAGCACAAGACCTGGCAGACCCTGAACCTCATTTTTGACGGGCTGCTGTCCAATGGCTGCGATCGCAAGACCGTGATTTACGCGCTCGGTGGCGGCGTGGTGGGTGACATGGCGGGCTTTGCCGCGGCCAGCTACATGCGCGGCGTGCCGTTTGTCCAGGTGCCTACAACCTTGCTGGCGCAGGTGGACTCCTCCGTGGGTGGCAAGACGGCCATCAACCACCCGCTGGGCAAGAACATGATCGGGGCGTTCTACCAGCCGCAGCGCGTGGTGTGTGACCTGGACACGCTGACGACGCTGCCCGCGCGCGAGCTGAGTGCGGGCTTGGCGGAGGTCATCAAGTACGGCCCCATCGCCGACATGGCGTTCCTGGACTGGATCGAGGCCAACATGGCGGCCTTGCTTGCGCGCGAACCGGCCGCGCTGGCCCATGCGGTGCGCCGCAGCTGCGAGATCAAGGCCTGGGTGGTGGGCCAGGATGAGCGCGAGGCGGGGTTGCGCGCCATCCTCAACTTTGGCCACACCTTCGGCCATGCGATCGAATCAGGCTTGGGCTATGGCGAATGGCTGCATGGCGAAGCCGTGGGTTGCGGCATGGTGATGGCCACGCAGCTGTCCTTGCGCCTGGGCCTGGTGGACGCAGCCTTTGCAGACCGGCTCACGGCCCTGATCGGCGCTGCCGGGCTGCCCCTCAAGGGGCCCCGCCTTGGGGCCGCCCGCTACATGGAGCTCATGCGCGTGGACAAGAAGGCCGAAGCGGGTGAAATCCGGTTCGTGGTGATCGACGGGCCGGGGCGGGCCGCCATGCGCGCCGCGCCCGATGCGCTGGTGGCCGAAGTGATCGACGCCTGCTGCGCCTGACCGATGCACGGCACGCTTGCCCGCCATGCCAGCGACCCGGCGCGCTCGCGCGGGCGGCGCCACATGGAGGCGGCGGCGCCCACGCGCAACGCCTTCCAGCGCGACCGCGACCGCATCGTGCATTCCACCGCGTTCCGGCGGCTGGTCTACAAGACGCAGGTGTTCCTCAACCACGAAGGCGATCTCTTTCGCACCCGCTTGACCCATTCGCTGGAGGTGGCCCAGCTGGGCCGATCGATCGCGCGCTCGCTGCAGCTCAATGAGGATCTGGTGGAGGCGATCGCGCTGGCGCATGACCTGGGCCACACGCCATTTGGTCACGCCGGCCAGGACGCACTGCACGAATGCATGGCGCAGCACGGCGGCTTCGAGCACAACCTGCAAAGCCTGCGCGTGGTGGACACGCTGGAAGAGCGCTATCCCGGGTTCGATGGCCTGAACCTGACGTTCGAGACGCGCGAGGGCATCCTCAAGCACTGCTCGCGCGCCAATGCCGAAAAACTGGAGGCGGCGGACCCCGGTGGCGTGGGCAGGCGTTTCATCGACCGTACGCAGCCCGGGCTGGAGGCCCAGCTGTGCAACCTCGCCGACGAGATCGCCTACAACGCCCATGACATTGATGACGGCGTTCGCTCGGGCTTGATCACACTGGAGCAGCTGGAAGAGGTGGCGCTGTTTGACAACTTCCGCCGCGAGGCGCTGGCAGACCATCCGCAACTGCAGGGCCGCCGCGTGCTGTACGAAACCATTCGCCGCATGCTGAGCGCCCAGGTCTACGACGTGATTGACACGCTGCGCTCAGCCCTGGCCGATGCCGCGCCGGCCAATGCCGACGAGGTACGCCGCATGCCCGCGCTGGTGGGCTTCAGCCCGGCCATGGCCGGGCAGTCCACGCAGCTCAAGCAGTTCCTGTTTCGCAACCTGTACAGGCACCCGCAGGTCACGCAGATGACCCAGCAGGCACAGCAGGTGGTGCGCGACCTGTTTGCCGCGTACCAGGCGGACCCGGCACAGATGCAGTCCGGCTTTGCCGTGCGCGCCGACCAGGCCCGGGCCGTGGCCGACTACATTGCCGGCATGACAGACCGGTTCGCCGCGCGCGAGCACGAGCGCCTGACCGGCCGGCGGCTGCTGGACATGCCCGCGCCATGAAGCGCCTGGACCCGGCGCTGGTGGTGGTGCTGGCCGGCGTCAGTGCCGCGCTGCACGTGGGCAAGCTGCCGCCAGCGCTGCCCGTGCTTCGCGACGCGCTGGGCCTCACGCTGCTGCAGTCAGGCTTCCTGTTGTCGCTGGTTCAATTGGCCGGCATGTCACTGGGTCTGGTGACGGGGCTGGCCGCGGACAGCCTGGGCCTGCGCCGCTGCATGGTGGCGGGCTTGCTGCTGCTGGGCGCGGCCAGTGCGGCGGGCGGTCTGGCGACCGGCGCGCCCGCGCTGCTGGCGCTGCGCGCCGTGGAAGGTGCGGGCTTCCTGCTGGCTGTGCTGCCTGCGCCCGCGCTGATTCGCCGACTGGTGGCACCTGCGCGGATGAGCGCCATGCTGGGCTTGTGGGGCGCCTACATGCCGCTGGGCGCCGCCGTGGCGCTGGCAGGCGGCCCCCTGTTTATTGCAGCCGCGGGATGGCCTGGTTGGTGGTGGCTGTTGGGTGCGCTGTCCTGGATCATGGCGGCATGGCTGTGGCGTGCGGTGGCGCCGGACCCACCCGCTGCGGTCACCGCCGTGCCATCGCAATGGGTCGGGCGGTTGCGCCAGACGCTGTCGTCGCCCGGTCCGTGGCTGGTGGCTTCGGCATTTGCGGTGTACTCGGGGCAGTGGCTGGCTGTCATCGGCTTCTTGCCGTCCATCTACGCGCAGGCTGGTGTGGGCGCTGCCACGGGTGGTTTGCTCACGGCGCTGGTGGCGGCAGTCAACATGGTGGGCAACATCGCGTCGGGCCGCCTGCTGCAGCGCGGCCGGGCGCCGCAGCGGCTGCTGTATGCGGGCTTTGCCACGATGGGGCTGGGGGCCGCCTTTGCGTTCGCACCTGCACTGGACGGCGGGGCAACCCTGCGGTACGGCGCCATTCTGCTGTTTTCCATGGTCGGCGGTGTCGTGCCGGGGACGCTGTTTTCCCTGTCGGTGCGCCTGGCGCCGGACAGCGGCGCGGTAGCCACGACGGTGGGCTGGGTTCAGCAATGCTCTTCCATCGGCCAGTTTGCCGGCCCGCCCCTGGTGGCCTGGGTGGCCGGCGTGGCAGGCGGCTGGCACTGGACGTGGCTGGCAACAGGCCTGTGCAGCGCCGTGGGCCTGGTACTCGCCTGGCAAACGGGCATCCTGCTCAGGCAACGCCGATAAAATCGGCTGCTGCCGCGAGTGGCGTGGTGAAAGGGATTTGTGGGACTGACCCAACACGGCGACGCACCGCCTGAAGTGCCCGATGCGGCGCTGGTACTGCAGGACACAAATGCATGGCTGGAGCGCGCCGTGATCGGCCTGAACCTTTGCCCGTTTGCCAAGGCGGTTCATGTCAAGGGACAGGTTCATCTGGCGGTCAGCGTGGCCCGCAGCCCTGCCGAGCTGCTGGATGAACTGCGCCGCGAACTGACCGACCTGCAGGCCGAGGATCCCGCGGTACGGGACACCACGTTGCTGGTCGTGCCTGGCATGCTGCACGACTTCCTGGACTTCAATGATTTCATGGGCGATGCGCAGGCGCTGCTTGAGGAGCTTGGCCTGGAAGGTGAAATCCAGATCGCGGACTTCCACCCTCACTATCAGTTTGGCGGTACGCAGCCAGACGACATCACCAACTTCACCAACCGGTCGCCGTACCCCACTTTGCATCTGCTGCGCGAAGCGAGCATCGACCGGGCGGTGGAAGTCTTTCCGGACCCCGAGGCGATTTTTGAAACCAACATGCAGACCCTGAAACGCTTGGGCCTTGAGGGCTGGGCCGCACTGGACGTAGGGCCGCACCGATGAAGCCGCGCAAGCCTGCCGCGGATGCCAGCGCGCTGGCATCCGAAATCCGCCCGGGCCAGTCGCTCGAGCTGCTCAAGGCGCTGCACATCCTCACGCGTGAGGGCAAGCTCAACCAGGATTCGCGGCGCAAACTCAAGCAGGTGTACCACCTGTTCCAGTTCATCGAGAAACTGCTGCAGGAGCTGCCAGCGGACGCTGCCCTGACGCTGGCTGACCATGGCGCGGGCAAGTCCTACCTGGGCTTCATCATCTACGACCTGTTCTTCAAAGCCAGGGGCACGGGCCACATCTACGGCATAGAAACACGCGCCGACCTGGTGCAGAAGTCAGCGGAACTTGCACAACAGCTGGGCTTTGACCGCATGTCGTTCCTCAACCTGAGCGTGGCGCAATCAGTGGACGCGCCGCAATTGCCTGCGCGCATCGACGTCGTGACGGCGCTGCACGCCTGCGACACAGCGACCGACGACGCCATTGCGTTTGGCCTGCAAAAGCAGGCCCGGTACATGGTGCTGGTGCCCTGTTGCCAGGCGGAAGTCGCCGCCTGCCTGCGCGAAACCAAGGCCTTGGCGCTGGCGCGCACGCCGCTGGCCGAGCTTTGGCGCCATCCCCTGCACACGCGTGAGCTGGGCAGCCAGATCACCAACGTGCTGCGCTGCCTGTACCTGGAAGCCAGTGGCTACCAGGTCACCGTGACCGAGCTGGTCGGCTGGGAACACAGCCTCAAGAACGAGCTCATCATCGCGCGCCATACCGGCCAGAAAAAGCGCAGCGCCGCTGAACGCCTGCGCCAGATCCTGGCCGAATTCGGGCTGGAATCCCTAATCGGGGTCAGATTCCAATTAACATGAAGCGTACTCCAATGAATGCTCCATGGCCCGCCTTCCCCGTCTCACCGTCCCTGGTTACCCGCATCACCTGATCCAGCGGGGCAACAACCGCCAGCCGATCGTTGCTGCGACAGCAGACTACGAGACGCTGCTCGCGCTACTGGGCGATAACGCATCCAGGTTCGGTGTCGCGCTGCATGCCTACGTGGTCATGAGCAACCATTTCCACCTGTTGGCCACCCCCGAGACTGCGGAATCGATTCCCGCCATGATGCAGGCGGTGGGCCGGCGCTATGTACGGTATTTCAATGACCGTCAGAGTCGCACCGGTACCCTGTGGGAAGGGCGTTACCGCAGTGCCGTGATTCAGGCTGACCGGCATTTGCTGGCCTGCATGGCCTACATCGACCTGAATCCGGTGCGCGCCGGGATGGTGGTGGAGGCGGCCGACTACCCCTGGTCCAGCCATGGGCACTACACCGGCCTGCGCAATGACCGGCTGATCACGCCGCACCCCTTGTACTGGACGTTGGGCAACACCCCATTTGCGCGCGAAGCGGCCTACGCCGACATGGTGCGCGCCGGGGTCGCAGCGTCCGTTCGCGAAGCCCTGACGAAATCAGCCTTGGGTGGCTGGGCTTTGGGTGAGGCCGGTTTCGTGGCGGACCTGCAAAAGCGCACCGAACGGCGGGTGGCGCAAGCCCGCGCAGGGCGGCCACCACAAAAGCCGTCTGAATCGCCTATTTAATCTGTCCCCAATTAATAAAGATGAGATTTCGTCGAAGAATAATTGGAATCTGACCCCAATTATTCTTCTTGGCATTGTTGTTGCAGTGCACTATCCTTCCAGTCCCTGCGACACAACTAGGAGCACGCCATGACGACGGCTGCCGAGATCCAGCATCTCAAAGACCACGGTTTGTATTCCACGGCCAACGAGCATGACGCTTGCGGCGTGGGTTTTGTGGCCCATATCAAGGGCGAAAAAAGCCATGGCATCGTCCAGCAGGCGCTCAAGATTCTGGAAAACCTCGACCATCGCGGCGCTGTGGGCGCCGACAAGCTGATGGGCGATGGCGCGGGCATCCTGATCCAGCTACCGGACCTGCTGTACCGCGACGAGATGAAACACCAGGGCGTCGAGCTGCCCCCGCCCGGCGAATACGGCGTGGGCATGATCTTCCTGCCCAAGGAGCATGCCTCCCGGCTGGCCTGCGAACAGGAAATGGAGCGCGCCATCAAGGCCGAAGGCCAGGTGCTGCTGGGCTGGCGCGACGTGCCGGTCAACAAGGACATGCCCATGTCCCCGGCCGTGCGCGAAAAGGAACCCATCCTGCGCCAGGTCTTCATCGGCCGCGGCGCCGACGTGATCGTGCAGGACGCGCTGGAGCGCAAGCTGTACGTGATCCGCAAGACGGCCAGCGCCGCCATCCAGAACCTCAAGCTCAAGCACAGCAAGGAATACTACGTTCCCAGCATGTCCAGCCGCACCGTGGTCTACAAGGGCCTGTTGCTGGCAGATCAGGTGGGCACTTACTACCGTGACCTGCAGGATCCGCGTTGCGTGTCAGCGCTGGGCCTGGTGCACCAGCGCTTTTCGACCAACACCTTCCCCGAATGGCCGCTGGCCCACCCGTACCGCTACGTCGCTCACAACGGCGAAATCAACACGGTGCGCGGCAACTACAACTGGATGAAGGCACGCGAGGGCGTCATGTCCTCGCCCGTGCTGGGCGCCGACCTGAAAAAGCTGTACCCCATCAGCTTTGCCAGCCAGTCTGACACCGCCACGTTCGACAACTGCCTGGAACTGCTGACCATGGCCGGCTACCCGATCAGCCAGGCCGTGATGATGATGATCCCCGAGCCGTGGGAACAGCACACCACCATGGACGAGCGCCGCAAGGCCTTCTATGAATACCACGCCGCCATGCTGGAGCCCTGGGACGGCCCGGCCTCCATCGTGTTCACCGACGGCCGCCAGATCGGCGCCACGCTGGACCGCAACGGCCTGCGCCCGGCGCGTTACTGCGTGACGGACGACGACTTCGTCATCATGGGTTCCGAGTCGGGCGTGCTGCCCGTGCCCGAGAACAAGATCGTGCGCAAGTGGCGCCTGCAGCCCGGCAAGATGTTCCTGATCGATTTCGAGCAGGGCCGCATGATCGACGACGAGGAGCTCAAGGCCAACCTCGCCAACAGCAAACCCTACAAGCAGTGGATCGAGAACCTGCGCATCAAGCTGGACGACCTGTCTGACACGTCGGGCGACGCGCCGGCCAGCGATGTGTCGCTGCTGGACCGCCAGCAGGCCTTTGGCTATTCGCAGGAGGACATCAAGTTCCTGATGAGCCCGATGGCCCAGGCGGGCGAGGAGGGCATCGGCTCCATGGGCAACGACAGCCCGCTGGCCGTGCTGTCCTCCAAGAACAAGCCGCTGTACAACTACTTCCGCCAGATGTTCGCGCAGGTGACCAACCCGCCGATCGATCCGATCCGCGAGGCGATCGTGATGTCGCTGGTGTCGTTCATCGGCCCCAAGCCCAACCTGCTGGACATCAACCAGGTCAACCCGCCGATGCGGCTCGAAGTGAGCCAGCCCATCCTGGACTTTGCCGACATGGCCAAGCTGCGCGAGGTGGAAAAGCACACGCACGGCAAGTTCAAGAGCTACACACTGGACATCACCTACCCGCTGGCCTGGGGCCATGAGGGTGTCGAGGCCAAGCTGGCATCCCTGTGCGCCGAGGCCGTGGATGCAATCAAGGGCGGCAAGAACATCCTCATCATCAGCGACCGCGGTGTGTCGGCCACGCAGGTGGCGATTCCCGCGCTGCTGGCGCTGTCGGCCCTGCACCAGCACCTGGTGCGCGAGGGCTTGCGCACGACCTGTGGCCTGGTGGTGGAAACCGGCACGGCGCGCGAGGTGCATCACTTCGGCGTACTGGCCGGCTACGGTGCCGAAGCCGTGCACCCCTACCTGGCCATGGAGACGCTGGCGTCCATCCACAAGGAACTGCCGGGCGACCTGAGTGCCGAGAAGGCCATCTACAACTACGTCAAGGCAATCGGCAAGGGCCTGTCCAAGATCATGTCCAAGATGGGCGTGAGCACCTACATGAGCTACTGCGGCGCGCAGCTGTTCGAGGTGATCGGCCTGAACACCGAGACTGTCGAAAAGTACTTCACCGGCACTGCCAGCCGCGTGGAGGGCATCGGCGTGTTCGAGATTGCCGAGGAAGGCATCCGCATGCACAAGGCCGCCTTCGGCGACGATCCGGTGCTGGCCTCCATGCTGGACGCGGGCGGTGAATACGCCTGGCGGGTGCGTGGCGAGGAGCACATGTGGACGCCCGACGCCATTGCCAAGCTGCAGCACAGCACGCGCGCCAACAACTGGAACACCTACAAGGAATACGCGCAGCTCATCAACGACCAGAGCCGGCGCCACATGACGCTGCGCGGCCTGTTCGAGTTCAAGGTGGACCCGGCCAAGGCGATTCCGCTGGACGAGGTCGAGCCTGCGGCCGAGATCGTCAAGCGCTTTGCCACCGGCGCCATGTCGCTGGGCTCCATCAGCACCGAGGCCCACGCCACGCTGGCGGTTGCCATGAACCGCATTGGCGGCAAGAGCAACACGGGCGAGGGCGGCGAGGACCCCGCGCGCTACCGCAACGAGCTCAAGGGCATTCCCATCAAAAAGGGTGAATCGCTCAAGAGCGTCATTGGCGACGGCGTGGTGGAAGTCGACCTGCCGCTGCAGGACGGCGATTCGCTGCGCTCGCGCATCAAGCAGGTGGCATCGGGCCGCTTTGGCGTCACGGCGGAATACCTGGCTTCGGCCGACCAGATCCAGATCAAGATGGCGCAGGGCGCCAAGCCTGGCGAGGGTGGCCAACTGCCTGGCGGCAAGGTGTCCAACTACATCGGCTTCCTGCGCCACAGCGTGCCGGGCGTGGGCCTGATCAGCCCACCGCCGCACCATGACATCTACTCGATTGAAGACCTGGCCCAGCTCATTCACGACCTGAAGAACGTGGCGCCGCACGCCAGCATCTCCACCAAGCTGGTGTCCGAGGTGGGCGTGGGCACCATCGCCGCCGGGGTGACCAAGTGCAAGAGCGACCACATCGTGATCGCCGGCCATGATGGCGGCACCGGGGCCTCACCCTGGTCGTCCATCAAGCACGCGGGCAGCCCCTGGGAAATCGGCCTGGCCGAAACCCAGCAGACGCTGGTGCTCAACCGCCTGCGCGGCCGTGTGCGCGTGCAGGCCGACGGCCAGATGAAAACCGGCCGCGACGTTGCCATCGGTGCGCTGCTGGGGGCCGACGAGTTCGGCTTCGCCACCGCCCCGCTGGTAGTCGAGGGCTGCATCATGATGCGCAAGTGCCACCTGAACACCTGCCCGGTGGGCGTGGCCACGCAGGACCCGGTGCTGCGCAAGAAGTTCTCCGGCAAGCCCGAGCATGTCGTCAACTACTTCTTCTTCATCGCCGAGGAAGTGCGCCAGATCATGGCGCAGCTGGGTATCCGCAAGTTCGACGACATGATTGGCCGTGCCGACCTGCTGGACATGAAGAAAGGCATCGAGCACTGGAAGGCGCGCGGCCTGGACTTCAGCCGCCTGCTGGCGCAGCCGATGGTGCCCGCCGACGTGGCGCGCTATCACGTCGAAAACCAGGACCACGCCCTGGAGAACAACCTGGACACGCGCCTCATCGAAAAGTCGCGCGCTGCGATCGACAGGGGTGAGAAAGTCCAGTTCATCGAAATCGCCCGCAACGTCAACCGCACAGTGGGCGCCAAGCTGTCGGGTGCGCTGACCCAGGTGCATCCCGAAGGCCTGCCGGACGACACCATCCGCATCCAGCTGGAAGGCACGGGCGGCCAGTCGTTCGGTGCCTTCCTGGCCAAGGGCATCACGCTGTACCTGATCGGCGACGCCAACGACTACACCGGCAAGGGCTTGTCGGGGGGGCGCGTGGTGGTGCGTCCGAGCATTGATTTCCGTGGCGATGCCACGCGCAACATCATCATCGGCAACACGGCGCTGTATGGTGCCACGACGGGCGAGGCGTTCTTCAGCGGCGTGGCCGGCGAGCGTTTTGCCGTGCGCCTGTCAGGCGCCACCGCGGTGGTGGAGGGCACCGGCGACCACGGCTGCGAATACATGACCGGCGGCACCGTGGTGGTGCTGGGCAAGACGGGCCGCAACTTCGCCGCAGGCATGAGCGGTGGCGTGGCGTATGTCTATGACGAGGATGGCCAGTTTGCCAGCCGCTGCAACACGGCCATGGTGGCGCTGGAGAAGGTGGTGAGCGCCACCGAGCAGCAGGCCGCCAGCGCCAAGGGCCTGTGGCACCGTGAGCAGACCGACGAAGCCCAGCTGCGCCGCCTGCTGGAGGAGCACAACCGCTGGACCGGCAGCAAGCGCGCGCGCGAGCTGCTGGACAACTGGGCCGAGGCCCGCGGCAAGTTCATCAAGGTGTTCCCCAGCGAGTACAAGCGTGCACTGAAAGAGATGCACGAGCGCAAGCTGGCTGCCGCGACGGAAGCCGCCGCTGGCTCCGCGACCGCCAAGAAGGAAGCGGTGGCCGCCAAGTAAGGCGGACCATCCCCCACGATACAGACAGGACTGGACAAGAGCATGGGAAAAGTCACCGGCTTCATGGAATACGGGCGCATTGAAGAGGGCTACAAGCCCGTGCCCGAACGGCTCAAGCACTACAAGGAATTCGTGATCGGCCTGGACGACGCGCAGGCCAAGGTGCAGGGCGCGCGCTGCATGGACTGCGGCACGCCGTTTTGCAACAACGGCTGCCCGGTCAACAACATCATTCCGGACTTCAACGACCTGGTCTACCGCGGCGACTGGCAGAACGCGATTGCCGTACTGCACAGCACCAACAACTTCCCCGAGTTCACCGGCCGCATCTGCCCCGCACCGTGCGAAGCAGCTTGCACGCTGAACGTGAACGACGACCCGGTGGGCATCAAATCCATCGAGCACGCCATCATCGACCGCGCCTGGGCCGAGGGCTGGGTCACGCCGCGCCCGGCCCCGCACAAGACCGGCAAGAAGGTCGCCGTGGTGGGCTCCGGCCCCGCTGGCATGGCGGCGGCGCAGCAGCTGGCGCGCGTGGGCCACGACGTGACGCTGTTTGAAAAGAACGACCGCGTGGGCGGCCTGCTGCGCTACGGCATTCCCGACTTCAAGATGGAGAAGTCCCACATCGACCGGCGTGTGGAGCAGATGAAGGCTGAAGGCGTGACCATCCGCACCGGCGTCATGGTGGGCAACCTGCCCAAGGATTCAAAGGTCACCAACTGGGCCAGGGAAACCATCAGCCCCGAGCAGCTGCAAAAGGACTTTGACGCCGTGCTGCTCACGGGCGGGGCCGAGCAGTCGCGCGACCTGCTCGTGCCCGGGCGCGACCTGGACGGTATCCATTTCGCGATGGAGTTCCTGCCGCAGCAAAACAAGGTCAATGCGGGAGACAAGCTCAAAGGGCAGCTTCGCGCCGACGGCAAGCACGTCATCGTGATCGGCGGTGGCGACACCGGATCCGACTGCGTGGGTACCAGCAACCGCCATGGCGCGGCCAGCGTGACCCAGTTCGAGCTCATGCCGCAGCCGCCGGAAGAGGAAAACCGTCCGATGACCTGGCCCTACTGGCCATACAAGCTGCGTACCAGCTCCAGCCACGAAGAAGGCTGCGAGCGCGAATTCGCCATTTCCACCAAGGAATTCATCGGTGAAAAGGGCAAGGTCACCGGCCTGAAGACCGTGCGCGTGGAATGGAAGGACGGCAAGATGGCCGAGGTGCCCGGCAGCGAGCAGGTGCTCAAGGCCGACCTGGTGCTGCTGGCCATGGGCTTTGTGAGCCCCGTGGCCAGCGTGCTGGAGCAGTTTGGCGTGGAAAAGGATGCCCGTGGCAATGCCAGGGCCACCACCGACTTCACCAACGGCTACGCGACCAACGTGCCCAAGGTGTTTGCGGCGGGTGACATCCGCCGTGGCCAGTCGCTGGTGGTCTGGGCCATCCGCGAGGGCCGCCAGGCCGCCCGCTCGGTGGACGAATTCCTGATGGGTTACAGCGACCTGCCCCGGTAAGCCGTAGGTAATACGGGGCTAATTCAGGAAAGAGTGTCTTCCTTTATCATTCCGAAGCCGGATCGCATCCGGCTTTTTTCGTTTCATGGACACCTCTGCCCCTATTCCCGTCGTCGAACTGCGTGACCTGAGCTTTGGTTACGGCAAGCGCCTCATCCTTGATGGGCTGTCGCTGACCGTGCCACGCGGCAAGGTCACGGCGTTGATGGGCGCTTCGGGCGGGGGCAAGACCACCGTGCTGCGCCTCATCGGTGGCCAGATCCGGGCCACCGCGGGACAGACGCTGTTCGAGGGCCAGGACGTGGGCGCCATGGACCGGGCGGCGCTGTACGCGGCGCGCCGGCGCATGGGCATGCTGTTCCAGTTTGGCGCACTGTTCACCGATCTGAGCGTGTTGGACAACGTGGCCTTTGCGCTGCGTGAGCACACCACGCTGTCACCGGAGCTGGTGCGTGACATCGTGCTCATGAAGCTCAATGCGGTGGGCCTGCGCGGCGCGCGCGACCTCATGCCCAGCGAAATTTCCGGCGGCATGGCCCGGCGCGTGGCGCTGGCGCGCGCGATTGCGCTGGACCCCGAGCTCATCATGTATGACGAGCCCTTTGCCGGTCTCGACCCGATCTCGCTGGGCACGGCCGCGCAGCTCATCCGCCGGCTCAACGACACACTGGGCATCACCAGCATCGTGGTGTCGCATGACCTGGAAGAGACCTTCCGCATCGCCGACCAGGTGATCATCCTGGCCAATGGCCGCGTGGCCGCCCAGGGCTCGCCCGACGAGGTGCTCCACTCTGCCGATCCGCTGGTGCAGCAGTTCGTCCATGCGCGGGCAGACGGGCCGGTCGGATTCCACTATCCCGGCCCGACGGTTGCGCAGGACTTCAGCGGGGGGCTGGCATGAGCTGGTGGAATCCTGCCGACACCGGCCATGCCGTGCGTGGCAAGCTCGCTGACATCGGGCAGGCCACCCGCCTGCTCCTGCGGCTTGTCAAGCTGGCGGGGCCGGCGCTTCGGCGCTTTGACCTGGTGCGCGACCAAGTCCATTTCCTGGGCAATTACTCGCTTGCCATCATTGCCGTATCAGGCCTTTTCGTGGGTTTTGTGCTCGGCCTGCAGGGCTACTACACGCTGCAGCGCTACGGCTCGTCGGAGGCGCTGGGGCTTCTGGTCGCCCTGAGCCTGGTCCGCGAGCTGGGGCCCGTGGTCACCGCGTTGCTGTTTGCCGGGCGCGCCGGTACTTCGCTGACGGCGGAAATCGGCCTGATGAAGGCCGGCGAGCAGCTCAGCGCCATGGAAATGATGGCGGTGGACCCCGTGCGCCGCATCCTGGCGCCGCGTTTTTGGGCCGGCGTCATCACCATGCCGCTGCTGGCCGCGGTGTTCAGCGCCGTGGGCATCGTGGGCGGCTGGGTGGTGGGCGTGATCCTGATCGGCGTGGACCCGGGCGCCTTCTGGAGCCAGATGCAAGGTGGCGTGGACGTCTGGAAGGATGTGGGCAACGGCGTGGTCAAAAGCCTCGTGTTCGGCGTGACCGTGACGTTTGTTGCCGTTTTGCAGGGTTACATGGCGCAGGCCACGCCCGAGGGCGTGTCGCGCGCCACGACGCGCACCGTGGTGGTGGCGTCTCTGGCGGTGCTGGGGCTGGATTTCCTGCTGACCACGTTGATGTTCAGCATATGAGAAGGCTCACCTCCCGCCCAACTCAAGACAGGAGTGACTGATGGAACGCAGTAAAAACGATGTGTGGGTAGGCCTGTTTGTCCTGATCGGGGGCGCGGCCATCCTGTTCCTGGCGCTGCAGTCCGCCAATCTGCTGAACCTCAGCTTCCAGTCCACCTACCAGGTGTCGGGGCAGTTTGACAACATCGGTGGCTTGAAGCGCCAGGCGGCTGTCAGGAGCGCAGGCGTGGTGGTGGGCCGCGTCGAATCCATTACCTTTGACGACAAGTCTTACCGGGCGCGCGTGACGCTGGCCCTGGAAAACCGCTACGTTTTTCCCAAGGACAGCTCGCTCAAGATACTGACAAGCGGGCTGCTGGGTGAGCAGTACATTGGCATCGAGGCTGGCGCGGACGAAAAAAATCTGGCGGCTGGCGACACGGTCACCTCCACACAATCGGCGGTGGTGCTTGAAAACCTGATCAGCCAGTTCTTGTACAGCAAGGCGGCTGAAGGCGGGGCTTCGCAAGGGAACACGGCAAAAAAATGACAACAGTTTTCTCTCTTCCCGGCGCACGCGCCGGGCTTTGGGCCGCGTTGGCGGCCCTCGTCCTGCTGACCACCGGCTGCGCCGCGCGGGGCGACGTGGCATCGCGCGACCCGTTCGAAAGATGGAACCGGGGTGTGTCTGAATTCAACGACAACATCGACTCGGTGGTGCTCAAGCCGGTGGCTGTTGCTTACCGCGAAGTCACGCCTCCCACAGTGCGTACCGGGGTGAGCAATTTCTTCGGAAACCTGGGGGATTTCTGGTCCTTCGTCAACAGCGCACTGCAGTTCAAGTGGCAAAACGCCGCTGAAAATCTCATGCGTGTGAATGTCAACACCTTCTTCGGCCTGGGCGGTATCCTGGACGTGGCCAGCGAAATGAACATTGACCGCCACCGTGAAGACTTCGGCCAGACGCTGGGCCGCTGGGGGGTTCCGGCAGGCCCGTACCTGGTGCTGCCGTTGCTGGGCCCGTCCACACTGCGTGACACCCTTGCGCTGCCCGTGGACCGGCGGGGTGACCCTGTGCAGGACATCAACCCGCAGGCATCGCGCAACGCCACGTACCTGCTGCGGGCGGTGGATGCCCGGTCCAACCTGCTGCGCGCCAGCGCCGTGCTGGATGAAGCCGCGCTGGACAAATACAGTTTTACCCGCGATGCCTACCTGCAACGCCGGCGCGCCGAGCTGTTTGACGGCAATGCACCCGACCCCGCCGAGCCGCCCGAAAAAAAGTAATGTGTTGCATGCTGTTGCAGCCTTTCGCCGCCGCGGTACACCGCAACCGGAACGGCTGCTGTAGCTTGCAGTCCAATGAATCAGCGGGTGGTACCCGCCATGAAAGGTTGATATGAAGAGACGTTTTCTGGGGCAATTGCTCGCGAGCCTGACGCTGGCTGCGATGGGGTTGGCCCTGACCGGCGGCGCCCGCGCCGCCGACGAAGCGCCCGACGTGATGATCAAGCGCCTGTCCGAGGATGTGATTGGCGCCATCAAGGCCGACAAAACCCTGCAAACAGGCGACATCAGCCGCGTGATCGCGCTGGTGGACAGCAAGATCATGCCCAATGTCAACTTCCAGCGCATGACGGCGTCGGCGGTGGGCCCGGCCTGGCGCCAGGCCACGCCCGAGCAGAAAAAGCAGCTGCAGGACGAATTCAAGACCTTGCTGGTGCGCACCTACGCGGGCGCGCTGGCCCAGGTGAATGACCAGTCCATCTCGGTCAAGCCTCTGCGTGCCGATGCGGCCGACACCGAAGTCATTGTGCGCACTGAAGTCCGTGGCCGCGGCGATCCGATCCAGCTCGACTACCGTCTTGAAAAAACACCGGGCCAAGGCACGGGCTGGAAAATCTTCAACCTCAACGTGCTGGGTGTGTGGCTCATGGAAACCTACCGCAGCCAGTTTGCCCAGGAAATCAACGCCAAGGGCGTGGACGGCCTGATCGCCACGCTGAGCGCGCGCAACAAGAGCAACAGCGCCAAAAAGGGCTGACCGTGATTGTGCTGCCGGTTGACCTGACCCACGACCATGCGAGCGCCTGCGCCCGCATGCTTGCGCAGGCCGTGCGGGCCGAAACCGGCGCTGTCGTGGTGGCCGATGCCTCGCCCCTGCAGAAGTTCGATTCGTCGGCGCTGGCGGTGTTGCTGGAATGCCGCCGCGAAGCCCTGCTCCAGCGCAAGAGCTTCGCCGTCAAGGCGCTGCCCACGCGTTTGCGGGACCTGGCCGACCTGTACGGCGTGGCCAGCCTGCTGCCAGACACGGCCTGAGGCTTTGCCGCGCACGCCAGCGCGGGCCAGCCGGACACCCTAGAATCATGGGCTTCCATGCCCGCGATCTCGTTTCAGTCTGTCTCCAAAACCTATTCCTCCGCCAAGGGCCCGTTCAAGGCCCTGGATGGCGTGAGCTTTGACATCGGGCAGGGTGAGTTTTTCGGTCTGCTGGGCCCCAATGGCGCGGGCAAGACCACGCTCATCAGCATCCTGGCGGGCCTGTCGCGCGCCAACGCTGGCCGCGTGACCGTGATGGGCCACGATGTGCAGGCCGACTATGCCCAGGCGCGCCGCCAGCTGGGCGTGGTGCCGCAAGAGCTGGTGTTCGATCCCTTCTTCAGCGTGCGGGAAGCCCTGCGCATCCAGTCGGGCTATTTCGGTGTGAAGAACAACGGCGCCTGGATCGACGAACTGCTGGAAAGCCTGGGCCTGGCCGACAAGGCCGGCGCCAACATGCGCCAGCTGTCCGGCGGCATGAAGCGCCGCGTCCTGGTGGCGCAGGCGCTGGTGCACAAGCCGCCCGTGATCGTGCTGGACGAACCCACCGCCGGCGTGGACGTGGAACTGCGCCAGACGTTGTGGCAGTTCATTGCCAAACTCAACAAGCAGGGCCACACGGTGCTGTTGACCACCCACTACCTGGAAGAAGCCGAGGCCCTGTGTTCGCGCGTGGCCATGCTCAAGCAGGGGCGCGTGGTGGCGCTTGAGCGCACCAGCGAGCTGCTCAAGGCGGCTTCCAGCAATGTGCTGCGCTTCAAGCTGGATGGGGAGCTGCCCGCGGCGCTGGCCGCCCAGGCGCGCGTGACGGGGCGCATTGTGCAGTTCCCCGCCCATGACGCTGGCGAGATCGAGCAATACCTGGCCGCCGTGCGCGAGGCCGGCCTGCATGCCGAGGACGTGGAGATCCGCAAGGCGGATCTGGAGGATGTGTTCCTGGATGTCATGGGGGCAAAAGCATGAGTGAAGCGGGGGAGCGCGGGGGCGACATGCTCGGCTGGCAGACGCTGCTGTACAAGGAAATCCTGCGTTTCTGGAAAGTCGGCTTCCAGACCGTGGCGGCGCCGGTGCTCACGGCCATCCTGTACCTGCTGATCTTCGGCCATGTGCTGGAAGACCATGTCAAGGTCTATGGCACCGTCAGCTACACGGCTTTCCTGGTGCCTGGGCTGGTGATGATGAGCGTGCTGCAAAACGCGTTTGCCAACAGCTCGTCGTCGCTGGTGCAAAGCAAGATCATGGGTAGCCTGGTGTTTGTGCTGCTCACGCCGCTGTCGCACTGGCACTGGTTTGTGGCGTATGTGGGCTCGTCCATCGTGCGTGGCCTGGCGGTGGGCACGGGCGTGTTCCTGGTGACGGCCTGGTTTGCCAAACTGAGCTTTGTGGCGCCCGGCTGGATCCTGGTGTTCGCCGTGCTGGGCGCCGCCATGCTGGGTACGCTGGGGTTGATTGCAGGGCTGTGGGCCGACAAGTTCGACCAGATGGCGGCGTTCCAGAACTTCCTCATCATGCCCATGACCTTTTTGTCGGGTGTGTTCTATTCCATCCATTCGCTGCCGGCTTTCTGGCAGGGTGTGAGCCACCTCAATCCGTTTTTCTACATGATCGACGGCTTTCGCTACGGGTTCTTTGGCGTGAGCGATGTCTCTCCCTGGCTGAGCCTGGCCATCGTGGGCGGCGCGTTGGTGGTGGTGAGCGCCATCGCGGTCCACCTGCTGCGCATTGGCTACAAAATCCGGGGCTGAAAGCCAATATGACCGCCGAAGAACTCAAAGCCATCATCACCGCCGGCCTGCCCTGCGAGCACATCGAACTCGAAGGCGACGGGCGCCACTGGTATGCCACCATCGTGTCCGCGCAATTCGAAGGCAAACGCCTGATCCAGCGCCACCAGCGGGTGTACGCAACGCTCGGTGTCAAAATGCATACCGACGAGGTACATGCCCTGTCGATGAAAACGTTCACGCCCGCTGAGTGGGCGAGCCAACCTCACCACTGAAACCAGATGGACAAGCTATTGATTCGCGGGGGGCGCCAGCTCCACGGCGAGGTACGGATTTCGGGCGCCAAGAACGCGGCGTTGCCCGAGCTGTGCGCCGCGCTGCTGACCGCCGAACCTGTCACGCTGGCCAATGTGCCGCGCCTGCAGGACGTGGCCACCATGCTCAAGCTCATCCGCAACATGGGCGTGAGCGCCGAGCGCTCTGACGACGGCACGGTGCGCATCGACGCCGCGGCGCTGAGCTCGCCCGAGGCGCCCTACGAGCTGGTGAAGACCATGCGTGCTTCGGTGCTGGCGCTGGGGCCGCTGCTGGCGCGCTTTGGCGAGGCAACGGTGTCGTTGCCTGGGGGTTGCGCCATTGGGTCGCGCCCGGTGGACCAGCACATCAAGGGTCTGCAGGCCATGGGCGCCGAAATCGTGGTCGAGCACGGCTACATGATCGCCAAGCTGCCCAAGGGCCGCACGCGCCTGAAAGGTGCCCGCATCACCACCGACATGGTCACCGTCACCGGCACCGAAAACTTCCTCATGGCCGCGGCGCTGGCCGAGGGCGAAACCGTGCTGGAAAACGCCGCCCAGGAGCCCGAGATTCCTGACCTGGCCGAAATGCTCATCAAGATGGGCGCGAAAATCGAAGGCCACGGCACCAGCCGCATCCGCATCCAGGGGGTGGACCGGCTGCACGGCTGCACCCACCAGGTGGTGGCGGACCGCATTGAGGCCGGCACCTTCCTGTGCGCGGTGGCTGCCACGGGCGGTGACGTCTTCCTGCGCCACGGCCGGGCCGACCATCTGGACGCAGTGATTGACAAGCTGCGCGAAGCCGGCGCCACGGTGACCGCGGCGCCCGACGGTATCCGCGTGGCCGCCAGCGGCCGGCTGAAGGCGCAGTCGTTCCGTACCACCGAATACCCGGGTTTTCCCACCGACATGCAGGCGCAGTTCATGGCGCTGAACGTGATCGCCGACGGCTCCTCCAAGGTGACCGAGACCATCTTTGAAAACCGCTTCATGCACGTCAACGAAATGGTCCGCCTGGGCGCGAAGATCCAGACCGACGGCAAGGTGGCGGTCATTGAAGGCGTCGAAAAACTGTCGGGCGCTACAGTCATGGCCACCGACCTTCGCGCCTCCGCCAGCCTGGTGATTGCCGGTCTGGTGGCCGAGGGCGAGACCCTGGTAGACCGGATTTACCATCTGGATCGAGGCTACGACCAGATGGAAGCCAAGCTGCGTGGCATTGGCGCGGATATCGAAAGAATCAAGTGATCACTCTCGCCCTGTCCAAGGGACGCATCTTTGACGAAACCCTGCCGCTGCTGAAAGCCGCCGGCATCGAGGTGCTGGAAGACCCGGAGAAATCCCGCAAGCTCATCCTGCCGACCAGCCACCCTGGCGTGCGCGTGGTGCTGGTGCGCGCGTCCGATGTGCCCACCTATGTGCAATACGGCGGCGCTGACCTGGGCGTGACCGGTCTGGACACACTGATCGAGCATGGCAGCCTGGGCCTGTACCAGCCGCTGGACCTGCAGATCGCCAGATGCCGCGTGAGCGTGGCCGTGCGCTCCGATTTCGATTACACCTCGGCTGTCAGGCAGGGCTCGCGGCTGAAGGTGGCCACCAAGTACGTGGGCATCGCACGCGAGTTTTTCGCTGCCAAGGGCGTGCACGTGGACCTGATCAAGCTGTACGGCAGCATGGAGCTGGCGCCACTGACCGGCCTGGCTGACGCCATCGTGGACCTGGTCTCCACCGGCAACACCCTCAAGGCCAACCAGCTGGTGGAGGTGGAGCGCATCATGGACATCAGCTCGCGGCTGGTGGTGAACCAGGCCGCGCTCAAGCTCAAGCAGCAACCCATCCGCCGCATCATCGATGCATTTGCCGGCGCCATCGGCAAGAACTGACGCCATCCTCCTGCACCATGGAACTCAAAGCTGCACCCCTGCGCCTGGCCACCACGGCCGCCTCGTTCGAGGCGGACTTCAAGGCGCGGCTGCATTGGGCAGCAGACACCGACGCGGCCATCGAGCAGCGCGTGGCCGACATCCTGGCCGACGTGCAGCGCCGCGGCGATGCCGCCGTGCTGGAATACACCAACCGTTTTGACCAGCTCAGCGCGACCTCGATGAAAGAGCTGGAGCTGGGCCAGGCCGAACTCAAGGCGGCTTTCGACGCCATCCCCGCAGCGCAACGCGACGCGCTGCAGGCTGCTGCCCGGCGCATTCGCGCCTATCACGAAGCACAAAAGAAGGCCGGTGGCGAAACCTGGACCTACCGCGATGAAGATGGCACGCTGCTCGGCCAGAAGGTCACGCCACTGGACCGCGTGGGCACCTATGTGCCGGGCGGCAAGGCGGCCTACCCGTCCAGCCTGTTGATGAACGTGATTCCGGCGCACGTCGCTGGGGTCAGCGAAATCATCATGGTGGTGCCCAACCCCGGCGCGCAAAACCTCTTGCTGCTGGCGGCTGGCTACCTGGCCGGCGTGACGCGGGCCTTCACCATTGGCGGTGCGCAGGCAGTCGGCGCGCTGGCCTATGGCACCGAAACCGTGCCCCGGGTGGACAAGATCACCGGCCCGGGCAATGCCTATGTGGCCAGCGCCAAGCGCCGCGTGTTCGGCCAGGTCGGCATCGACATGATCGCGGGGCCCAGTGAAATCCTGGTGCTGGCCGATGGCACCACCCGGCCCGACTGGGTGGCCATGGACCTGTTCAGCCAGGCCGAGCACGACGAGCTGGCGCAGAGCATCCTGTTGTGTCCCGACGCGGCCTATATCGACCGCGTGCAGGCAGAGATCGACCGCCTGCTGCCCACGATGCCGCGTGCCGCCATCATTGCCAAGAGCCTGAATGACCGCGGTGCGCTGATCCACACCCGCAGCATGGAAGAGGCCTGCGCTTTAAGCAACCGCATTGCCCCCGAACACCTGGAAGTCTCCAGCACCGACCCGCACCGCTGGGAGCCGCTGCTGCGCCATGCCGGTGCGATCTTCCTGGGTGCGTTTACCAGCGAAAGCCTGGGCGACTACTGCGCTGGCCCGAACCATGTGCTGCCCACCTCCGGCACGGCGCGTTTTTCCGGCCCGCTGGGCGTGTATGACTTCCAGAAGCGCAGCAGCCTGATCGAGGTGAGCGAAGCCGGCGCACAAAAGCTGGGCAAGATTGCCGCCGAGCTGGCCTACGGCGAGGGCCTGCAGGCCCACGCGCAGGCGGCAGAAATGAGGCTCAAGCCATGAGCGATCTGGCGAGCCGCGTCTTTCGTGCCGACGTGCAGTCCATGCACGCCTACGCAGTGCAACCCTCCGCGGGCCTGCTCAAGCTGGACGCCATGGAAAACCCGCACCGCCTGCCACCTGACCTGCAGGCACAGCTGGGGCAGCGCCTGGGAGCGCTGGCGCTGAACCGTTACCCAGGTGAGCGCATCAACGACCTGCGCGCCGCGCTGGCCACCCACGCCGGGCTGCCCGACGGCTTTGACCTGATGCTGGGCAACGGCTCGGACGAACTCATCTCGCTGCTGGCCATGGCCTGTGATGTGCCTGGCGCGTCCATCCTGGCACCGGTGCCCGGCTTCGTCATGTATGCCATGAGCGCGCAGCTGCAGGGCCTGAAATTCATCGGCGTGGACCTGACGCCCGACTTCGAGCTGGACGAAGCCGCCATGCTGGCCGCGATCAAAAAGCACCAGCCCACCATTGTCTATCTTGCCTATCCCAACAACCCGACGGCCAACCTGTGGGATGACGCAGTGATTGAAAACATCATCGCCGCCGCCCCCGGCCTGGTGGTGATGGACGAGGCCTACCAGCCATTCGCCAGCCGCAGCTACATCGACCGGGTGGCGCGCCACCCGCATGTGTTACTGATGCGAACGCTCAGCAAGTTTGGCCTGGCTGGTGTACGGCTGGGCTACATGATGGGACCCAGGGCGCTGATTGCCCAGGTGGACAAGGTGCGCCCGCCCTACAACATCAGCGTGCTCAATGCCGAAGCGGCGCTGTTTGCGCTGGAACATGCGCCCGTGTTCGCCGCGCAGGCGCAGGACCTGCGCGAGCAGCGTGACAGGCTGCAGCGGATGCTGGCCCTTCTGCCTGGCGTGAAAAGCTGGCCCAGCGATGCCAACATGATCCTCGTGCGGGTACCGGATGCCGGCAAGACCTTTGACGGCATGAAGTCTCGCGGCGTGCTGGTCAAGAACGTTTCTAAAATGCACCCATTGCTGGCCAACTGCCTGCGCCTGACCGTCGGAACGGCTGACGAAAACACGCAGATGATGGCCGCGCTTGAAGCCTCCCTCTGATTGCCTTTCAATGACCACCGACCGCATCGCCGAAGTGGCCCGTCACACGGCCGAAACAAAAATCACCGTCAAGGTCAACCTGGACGGCACCGGCCGTGCGGCGCTTGCCACGGGCATTGGCTTTTTTGACCACATGCTGGACCAGATCGCGCGCCACGGCCTGATCGACCTGGATATCCATGCCGACGGTGACCTGCACATCGACGGTCACCACACGGTGGAAGACGTTGGTATCACGCTGGGCCAGGCCGTGGCCAAGGCCGTGGGCGACAAGAAGGGCATCCGCCGCTATGGCCATGCCTACGTGCCACTGGACGAGGCACTGTCGCGGGTGGTGATCGACTTTTCCGGCCGGCCTGGCCTGGTCATGAACGTGCCGTTCAAGAGCGGCATGATCGGCACCTTTGACAGCCAGCTCGCGCACGAATTCTTCCAGGGCTTTGCCAACCATGCGTTTGTCACGCTGCACATCGACAACCTGCGCGGTGAAAACGCCCATCACCAGTGCGAAACGGTATTCAAGGCCTTTGCCCGCGCGCTGCGCTTCGCGCTGGAGCTGGACCCGCGCTCGGCGGGCACCATCCCCTCCACCAAGGGTTCTCTCTGACACCTGCGGGTCGACCTGAAGCCTCATGAAAACTGTTGCAGTCGTCGATTACGGCATGGGCAACCTGCGCTCGGTTTCGCAGGCCGTGCAGCATGTCGCCAGGGATAGCGGGCTGAGCGTCATCATCACTTCGCGCCCTGAAGAAGTCCGCGCTGCCGAGCGCATCGTGCTCCCGGGCCAAGGGGCCATGCCCGATTGCATGCGCGAGCTGCGTGAATCGGGGCTGCTGGAGTCGGTGCTTGAGGCCGCCGCCAGCAAGCCGCTGTTCGGCGTTTGCGTGGGCATGCAGATGCTGCTGGACGCGAGCGACGAAGGCCCCACCGACGGGCTGGGCCTGATCCACGGGCGGGTCGTGCGATTCGAGCTGGCAGGGCAGATCCAACCCGATGGCAGCCGCTACAAGGTGCCCCAGATGGGCTGGAACGAGGTCTGGCAGGCCCAGCCCCACCCGGTGTGGGCCGGTGTGCCAGACGGCAGCTACTTCTATTTCGTGCACAGCTACCATGCGCGACCGTCAGATGCACGCCACAGCGTGGGCGAGGCGGATTACGGCGGGCGCTTTACCGCTGCCATTGCACGCGATAATATTTTTGCAACCCAGTTCCACCCCGAGAAAAGTGCAGAGCACGGCTTGGCCCTGTACCGCAATTTTCTGGCCTGGCAACCCTGATACCTCCACCCGCTGCGTTCAGCACCATGCTATTGATTCCCGCGATTGATCTGAAAGACGGTCACTGCGTCCGCCTCAAACAGGGCGACATGGACCAGGCCACCACCTTCAGCGAAGACCCTGCGGCCATGGCCACCAGCTGGCTTGCCAAGGGCGCGCGCCGCCTGCACCTGGTGGATCTGAACGGCGCGTTTGCCGGCAAGCCGCAAAACTTCTCGGCCATCAAGTCCATCCTCAAGGCCGTGGGCGACGACATCCCGGTGCAGCTGGGCGGCGGCATCCGCGACCTGGACACGATTGAAAAGTACATCGACGGCGGGCTGCGCTACGTGATCATCGGCACCGCCGCCGTCAAGAACCCCGGTTTCCTCAAGGATGCCTGCACCGCCTTTGGCGGCCACATCATCGTGGGCCTGGATGCCAAGGACGGCAAGGTGGCCACCGACGGCTGGAGCAAGCTCACGGGCCATGAGGTGATCGACCTGGCCAGAAAGTTCGAGGACTGGGGCGTTGAATCCATCATTTACACCGACATTGGCCGCGACGGCATGCTGAGCGGCATCAACATCGACGCCACCGTGAAGCTGGCCCAGGCGCTGACCATTCCCGTCATTGCCTCGGGTGGCCTGGGCAGCATGGCCGACATTGAGAAACTCTGTGCGGTGGAAGACGAAGGCATCGAGGGCGTGATCTGCGGACGCGCCATCTATTCTGGCGACCTGGATTTCGCCAAGGCGCAGGAACGCGCCGACGAGCTGAACGGCTGATGCTGGCCAAACGAATCATCCCTTGCCTGGACGTCACCGGCGGGCGCGTCGTCAAGGGCGTCAATTTCGTGGAGCTGCGCGACGCCGGCGATCCGGTGGAAATTGCCGCGCGCTACAACGAACAGGGCGCCGACGAACTCACCTTCCTGGACATCACCGCCACCAGCGACGGGCGTGACCTGATCCTGCACATCATTGAGGCGGTGGCGTCGCAGGTGTTCATCCCCCTCACGGTCGGCGGTGGCGTGCGCACCGTGGCGGATGTGCGCCGTCTGCTTAATGCCGGCGCCGACAAAACCAGCTTCAATTCCGCCGCGATTGCCGACCCCGACGTGATCGTGGCCGCCTCCGCCAAATACGGCGCGCAATGCATCGTGGTGGCCATTGATGCCAAGCGGCGCAGCGCCGAGGACGCGGCAACCCGCGGTCCGGGCTGGGACGTGTACAGCCATGGAGGGCGCAAGAACACAGGCCTGGACGCCGTGGCGTGGGCGCGCGACATGGCCGCGCGCGGCGCGGGTGAAATCCTGCTCACCAGCATGGACCGCGACGGCACCAAGGCCGGTTTCGACCTGGAACTGACCCGCGCGGTCAGCGATGCGCTGGACATCCCCGTCATCGCCTCTGGGGGCGTGGGCAACCTGGACCATCTGGCTGACGGCATCCAGCTGGGTGGGGCGGATGCCGTGCTGGCTGCCAGCATCTTCCATTACGGCGAATACACAGTGGGTCAGGCCAAGGACCGCATGGCGCAGCGCGGTATTCCGGTGCGGCGTACGGCGCGCGCCTGAGCGCTCACATCGCTGACAATAGGGCCATGGACTGGCTCAATGAAGTGAAATGGGACGCGCAGGGTTTGATCCCTGTCGTGGCGCAGGAGCGCGGCACGAATGACGTGCTGATGTTCGCCTGGATGAACCGCGATGCCCTGCAGAAAACCGCCGAACTCGGCCGTGCCGTGTACTTCAGCCGCTCACGCGGCAAGCTGTGGTTCAAGGGCGAGGAATCCGGCCATGTGCAGCGCGTGCATGAAATCCGCATGGACTGCGACAACGACGTGCTGCTGCTCAAGGTCACGCAGGAGGGGCACGATCCGTCCATTGCCTGCCATACGGGTCGCCATAGCTGCTTTTTCCAGCTTTACAGGGACGGCGCCTGGCATGCGGCCGAGCCGGTCTTGAAAGACCCTGAATCCATCTACAGATAAGGCAGCAATGAGCTCCAACGATTCACTGGCGCGGCTGGCCGCCATCATCGAAAGCCGCAAGCCGGCCAACGGTGGCGATGCGAGCCAGAGTTACGTCGCGCGCCTGCTGCACAAAGGCCCCGACGCATTCCTGAAGAAAGTGGGCGAGGAGGCCACCGAGGTGGTCATGGCCGCCAAGGACGCCGATCACGGTGGCGACCGCCAGAAACTGGTGGGCGAGGTGGCCGACCTGTGGTTTCATTCCATGATTGCGCTGGCCCACTACGGCCTGACGCCGGCGGATGTGATTGCCGAGCTGGAGCGCCGCGAAGGCACCAGCGGCATCGAGGAAAAGGCCCTGCGCAAGGCCCTTCTTCGCGAAAGTGGGCGCGACAACACCGGAGCATGAGCATGTCTGAAACCGATTTCGCGGAGTTCGAAGGCAAATCCCAGGGTGACCGCACGGTCATGCACGTCTTGTACGGCCTGCACACGCTGGCGCCGTTCACCATGCTGACGCTGTCCGTGGTCGCGCTGATCGTCAATTACCTGCGCCGGGGCGACGAAAGCGACGCGCTGTACCTGGCGCACCATGCCTACATGATCCGCACCTTCTGGTGGGCGGTGCTGTGGCTGGTGGTGCTGTCGCCGCTGTGGCTGTTTTTTGTGTTGCCCGGCATGGTGGCTTACAGCGTCGTGGGCCTCTGGTACCTTTATCGGTACATCCGCGGTTGGCTGCGCTTTGTGGACAGCAAGCCCGTCTGACCCTTTACTCCTACCGACATGACAGCCGACCCCAACTGCATTTTCTGCAAGATCGTCGAAGGCAAGATTCCTTCGCGCAAGGTTCACGAGGACGATGAAATCCTGGTGTTCCATGACATCCAGCCCTGGGCGCCGGTGCACTTTCTCATGATCCCCAAGGCCCATATTCCGTCTCTGGCCCATATCGGCCCGCAGCACGAAGGGCTGATGGGCCGCATGCTGGCCCTGGCGCCACGGCTCGCGCTGCAGGAAGGCTGCGGGCCTTATCCTGAAGGCGGTCACCGCGTGGTGATCAACACCGGCGCCGAAGGCGGCCAGGAAGTCCACCACCTGCACGTGCATGTGATGGGCGGGCCGCGGCCCTGGCTGAAGGGGTAATTGAAGGTCTAAAAGGGGTTAATCCCTTGACGCATTCCTCGCGCACTAAAATCGTTCCAATTCTTCAGGAGTAATCCATGGGTTCATTTTCCATCTGGCACTGGCTGATCGTGCTGCTGATCGTCGTCATGGTGTTTGGCACCAAGAAGCTCAAGAACATCGGCGGTGACCTGGGCGGCGCCGTCAAGGGCTTCAAGGACGGCATGAAAGACGGCGGCACCGCCGCTGACGACAAGGCGGCTGCCCCTGCGGGCCAGGTTGCCAATGCCGCGCAGGCCGAAAAGACCACGATCGACGTCGAAGCCAAGACAAAGTCGTAACCGGTGATCGACCTCGGCATATCGAAGATGGCCTTGATCGGCGCGGTGGCGCTGATCGTCATCGGGCCAGAAAAGCTGCCGCGGGTGGCCCGCACGGTGGGCACGCTGCTGGGCAAGGCGCAGCGTTATGTGTCCGATGTGAAGGCTGAGGTCAACCGGTCCATGGAGCTTGACGAGCTCAAGAAAATGAAAGACACGGTGGAGGGTGCGGCGCGCGACGTCGAGAACTCCATCCAGACCAGCGCCAGCGACTTCGAAAAGCAATGGTCTGAAACCACGGGCGAAGCCCAGGCCGCGCTGGCTGGCGAATTGCCCGTGACCTATCCTGAATACCGGCATCCCAAAAAGAAGTGGCGCGTCAAGCAGGGTGCGACGCCGAACTGGTACAAGGCGCGCGCCGGCATCCGCACCAAGGCGCTGTCCGGCGCGGCGCGCGTGGCGCGCTACCGGCCGCAAAAGCTCAGTTGACCGGCGCGACCGGCGTGTGCCCGCGCAGTGCGCGCCATTTGTGGGCTTGACCCTAAACACCTCTTCCCACCATGTCCGACCCGCAAAAAAAAGAAGACGAGCTCGCAGGCACCGAGCAGCCCTTTGTGCAGCATCTCATGGAGTTGCGCGACCGGCTGCTGTATTGCGTTTACGGCATCGCAGTGGCGGTGATCCTGCTGGCCATCTGGCCAGGCCCCAATGGCCTGATCGATTTCATCGCGCAACCCATCCGCGCCCACATGCCTCCCAACGCCAAGCTGATTGCCGTGGGCGTGTTCTCGCCTTTTTTTGTGCCGCTCAAGGTGCTCATGCTGGTGGCGGTGCTGGTGGCCTTGCCCTGGCTGATGTACCAGATCTGGGCTTTCGTGGCCCCAGGCCTTTACAGCCACGAGAAAAAATTCGCGCTGCCCCTGATCTTCTTTGGCAGCCTGCTGGCCTACATTGGCATCGCCTTCGTGCAGTTTTTTGTGCTGGACAAGATGTTCGGCTTCATTCAGGGCTTCACGCCCGACAGTGTTTCGGCCACGCCCGACATCTCATCGTATGTCGAGGCCATACTTTCGCTCTACATCGCGTTTGGTCTGGCCTTCCAGGTGCCGATCGTGGTGATGCTGCTGGTGCGCTTCAACATTGTCACGATTGAAAAGCTCAAGGAATTTCGCGGCTACTTCATCGTGGTGGCGTTTGTCATAGCCGCGGTGGTGACGCCACCGGACGTGATCTCGCAACTGGCGCTGGCGATTCCCATGTGCATCCTTTACGAAATCGGCATCGTGGCTGCACGCTGGTTCGTCAAGGTGTCCAAGGCGCCGGAAGCTGCCGAGGACGCCGAAGCCGCCAAAACGCCCTGAGCGGCCCGCTAGCGCTGCGCCGCACGCGGGCGCGGCCGCACGCCAGGCGTGACCTGCAGCGCCAGCGTCTCCGAACCCCGGCGCACCTCAAACTTGGACGGAGTGCCGGGTTTGAGCGACGCCACGGCGGTCAGCAGTTCAGACACATTGGTCACGCGCTTGCCACCGACCTCGGCGATCACGTCGCCCGGACGGATGCCGGCCTGCGCCGCCGGGCCGTTCTGCAGCACGCCGGTAATGATCACGCCTTCCTTGGCCTTCACGCCAAAGGTCTCGGCCAGCTCTGGGGACAGCTCGCCGGGCTCCACGCCGATCCAGCCACGGGTGACCACGCCGTCCTTGACGATGCCTTCCATGACCAGCTTGGCCGTGGATACCGGAATCGCGAAGCCGATGCCCATGCTGCCACCCGAGCGCGAGTAGATCGCCGTGTTGATGCCCATCAGGTGGCCGTTGGCGTCCACCAGGGCGCCGCCCGAATTGCCGGGGTTGATGGCAGCGTCGGTCTGGATGAAGTTCTCGAAGGTGTTGATGCCCAGCTGGTTGCGTCCCAACGCACTGACGATGCCGCCGGTGACGGTTTGCCCCACGCCGAACGGATTGCCGATGGCCAGCACCTGGTCGCCCACCTGCAGCGCATCGGAGTTGCCCAGCGTGATCAGCGGCAGGCGGTCCAGGCTGATTTTCAGGATGGCCAGGTCGGTGTCCGGGTCGGTGCCGATGACCTTGGCCTTGGTGCGCCGCGCGTCGTTGAGGATGACCTCGATCTCGTCGGCGCCCTCCACCACGTGGTTATTCGTCAGGATGTAGCCGTCCGCGCTGACGATCACGCCGCTGCCCAGGCCCGCCTGCGGCTGGTTGCCGCGTTCGCCGAAGAAGAACCTGAACCACGGGTCCCCTTCATGCGGGCTGCGCTGCGCGGCCTTGCTGGTGTTGATGCTGACCACGGCGGCCGATGCTTTCTGGGCCGCAGTGCGGAAGCTGCCCGCCGGGATGCTGCCAGGGCTGGCCGGTGGCGCCTCCACCAAGGCAACCACGCCGCCGGTGGTGGGGCGGCGGTTCAACCAGTCGGGCTTGAGGGTGGCCACGACAAACCACGCGGCCAGCAGCACAGTGACGGCCTGCGAAAAGATCAACCAGTATCGGCGCATGATGGGCGGAAACAGAGCTGTTGTGATGCAAACCACAGTGTAGACGCGCCGCGCGGCGCGTGGAGTTCAGCCGCGCAGCGCGGCGCGGCCCACCGGCCTGGCCGGGGTGGTGGGCGTGGTGGGCCTGGCATGGGGCACCATCCCCGGATGCCCGTGCCGGCGTGGTCCCAGGTTGGCGTGTTCCACGGGCACCAGCTCACCGGTATGCGGGTCCAGCATGGCGGCGCGCGAGCGCATGCCACGCGCCGCCTCGGCCATGCGCTGGGCGTCGTGCAGGATGTCTTCGACGTCGGCCGGCTCGCTGGTCAGGTGCACCACGCCCACGCCGATGTCCGCACGCAGTTCGATGCGCTGGCCATCATGTCCGTTCACCTCGACCGGCCGGCGCAGGCTGCTGGCCACGCGCAGGCCCAGCGTGCGCAGCCAGGCAGGGGAATGGATGGTTTCCACCAAGGTGATGAAGCAGCGGTCGTAGTACCTGCCCACCGGGTTGACCACGCCCACCTGGCGCTGGATGCGCGTGGCCAGGTGGATAAACATTTCATTGAGGCCACTGGTACCAGCCTGGGCCAGCACGCGTTCGGTATCAAACACCATGATGGCCAGCACGGCACCGTCGCGCCGGGTGCGCCGGCGCCGCCGCTGGGCCTTGATGAGCTTCTTGACCAGGCTGATGCCGCTGTACAGCTTGGTCACCGGGTCGAACTGCGACGGCGTGGTTTCTTCGGGCCGTACCCTGCGCTCATGGCGGTTGCGTTGCCACAGCATCATGCCGATGACGGCAACGCACAGCGCGGCGCACAGCGCAAAAAGCGCCTGCAGCCCGGGGCCGATGCCGGGCAGGCCGATGGCCATGGCGTACAGGCCGCCGATGGCCGGCATCATCAGCAGGCACCCCATGGCAATGCCCAGCGCCAGCCGGTCCCCCAGCAGATAGCCGCGAAGCCCCAGCCAGAAAACCAGAACGGTGTTCAACAGGCACAGGGCCGTGGCGGCGGGCAACTGCTGCTCCACCGGCAAAGCCAGGCAGGCCAGCCCCAGCACCGGGGTGACCAGGGCAGAAATCTGCAGGCTGACCGACATGAAGCGGTCGCGCTGGTGCGCCGAGAGCCAGCCCCGGATCCAGTAGTTGCCCATGGCGCTGCACAGCGGGCCGATCAGCACCTGCACCACCCGCAGGGCAGACCGGTCCAGCGCGGGATCAATGGCCAGCGGAATGCCGCTGAGCGTGAGCACGAACACCAGGGTGCCCAGGTGGTAGGCCAGCCCTTGCGCCGCGCCCACACTGCGCACCATGACCACATCGGCCAGGCCGACGGCGACCACTGCACCAATGGCTCCCATGGCCATGCTCCAGATCACCAGCTCAAGCGCACTCATCAGGCCCTTTCGTTTGGCGAAATCATTATGGGCGCCTCGCACAGCGCATTGCCATGAGGGCTGACCCGCAGTCGTCTTGGCCGACAATGTGGTTTCCCCCGTCGTTTACCCGTTGTCTCCATGGCCAGCCAGCTCCAGCTCCTGAACGCGTTTGATACCCTGCTTGAACCGCAGCGCTTTCGCGACTACGGCCCCAATGGGCTGCAGGTGGAAGGCAAGCAGGAAGTGCGCCGGATCATCTCGGGCGTCACCGCCAGCCGGGCCCTGATTGAAGCGGCCATTGCCGCACGGGCGGACGCCATTTTTGTCCACCATGGATTGTTCTGGCGAGGCCACGACGGGCGTGTGACAGGCTGGATGAAGCAGCGGCTGGCATTGCTGCTGGCGCACGACATCAATCTTTACGCCTACCATCTGCCGCTGGACGCCCATGCCGAGCTGGGCAACAACGCGCAGCTGGGGCGCGTGCTGGGGCTGCGGGCGGACAGCCGTTTTGGCGAGCAGGACCTGGGGTTTGCCGGCGCAAGCGCCGCCGGGGACGGTTTCGCCGATCCGCAGGCCCTGGCGCGGCATGTGGAAGGTGCATTGGGGCGCGCGGTCACGCTGGTGGCCCCGCATGCGCGGCCGGTGCGCCGGCTGGGCTGGTGCACTGGAGGCGCGCAAGGCTACTTCGAGGCGGCCATTGCTGCGGGTGTGGATGCGTTCATCACGGGCGAAATCTCCGAGCCTCAGGCGCACTACGCACGCGAATGCGGCGTGGCCTTCCTGGCCTGCGGGCACCATGCGAGCGAGCGTTATGGCGCCCCCGCGGTGGCCGCCCATGTGGCGGACCAGCTCGGGCTGGCGCACGAGTTCATCGACATCGACAACCCGGCATGAAGCTCGTAGCCATCACCCTGGGCGACGCAGCCGGTATTGGCCCGGAGATCATCGCCAAGGCATTCCGGGACGCACCGCAGGTCACGGCGGGCTGCTTTGTGGTGGGCGATGTCGGCGTCATGCGGCGTGCCGTCAACGCCATCTGCGCCCCAGGACATGCGCTGGTGCCGGTGGTCCCGGTTCAGGAACCATCAGAGGCGCTGGCGTTGCCGCCACGTTGCATCGGTGTGCTGCAGCCGCAGGCGGCTGTTTCGCTGCCAGCCTGGGGCGAAGTCAGCGCCGGGGCCGGGCGCCTGGCCGCCGGCTGTGTGGTGTGGGCTGCGCGGGCAGCCCTGCGTGGCGACGTCTCGGCCGTGGTGACCGCGCCGCTGCACAAGGAAGCGCTGGCCGCCGCCGGCGTGCCGTTTCCAGGGCACACGGAACTGCTGCAGGCCGAGGCCGCCGCCTACCTGCGCTTGCCTTCAAAGGAGGTGCCAGTGCGCATGATGCTGGCCAACGATGAGCTGCGCACCGTGCTGGTGAGCATCCATGTGTCCCTGCGCGATGCAATCGACGCCGTGACTTTCGACAACGTGCTGCAGACCCTGCGCATTGCCGATCAGGCGCTGCGCCGCCTCTTGGGACGCGCACCGCGCATCGCCGTCGCCGGCCTGAACCCGCATGCGGGCGAAGGCGGCCTGTTTGGCCGGGAAGAGCGGGACGTGATCATTCCCGCGGTGGATGCCGCGCGGGCTGGTGGACTGGACGCTGCGGGCCCGTTCGCCCCCGACACGGTGTTCATGCGGGCCCGCAAGGGCGAATTCGACGTGGTGGTGGCGATGTACCACGACCAGGGGCTGATCCCCGTCAAGTACCTGGGCGTGGAGCAGGGCGTGAACGTCACGCTGGGCCTGCCGCTGGTGCGCACGAGCCCGGACCACGGTACGGCATTTGACATCGCCGGCACCGGTCGCGCCGACGCGGCCAGCCTGGTGCAGGCCGTACGCATGGCGCGTACGCTTATTTCCTGAGCGCGTCGCGGATCTCGCGCAGCAACTGCACGTCTTCCGGTACCACGGCGGGGGCGGGCGGCGGCGCCGGTTCCTCGCGCTTCAGGCGGTTGATCTGCTTGACCATCAGGAAAATGATGAACGCCAGAATCGCGAAATTCACCGACACGGTAATGAAGTTGCCATAGGCCAGAACGGGCACGCCGGCCTTCTTGAGCGCATCCAGCGTCATGGCCGTGCCGGGCGGAACACTGCCCAACACCACGAACAGGCTGGAAAAATCAAGCTTGCCCACCACGGCGCCGATGACCGGCATGATGAGGTCGCTCACCACGGAGTCAACGATCTTGCCGAAGGCCGCGCCGATGATCACGCCAACCGCCAGGTCGATCACATTGCCCTTGACCGCGAACTCCCGGAATTCCTTCATCATTCCCATGCCGATTACTCCTTGTTGTGGGGGCTTTGCAGTATTCCCGGTTCAGCCGGGCTGTCAAGGTGTCCGGGAGCATTGAATTCGTCCGTTTCGCTCAGCTACAATCGCGGGTTGACCCTAATACCGCGACCAGCATCGAGGATCCCCCATGAGTGATACCCCAGTCGACACCAGCAAGAGGACGTGGTTGATCGCGTCCACCTGTGCCGGTGCTGTGGGCGGCGTGGCAACCGCCGTTCCCTTCGTCAGCACTTTCCAGCCCTCCGAAAAAGCCAAGGCGGCTGGTGCGGCCGTGGAAGTGGACATCTCGGCGCTCAAGCCGGGCGAGAAGCTCACCGTCGAATGGCGCGGCAAGCCCGTATGGATCATGAAGCGCACGCCCGAGCAACTGGCGTCGCTCAAGAAGCTGGACAGCCAGGTCGCCGACCCCAAGTCGGACCGCAAGGCCTATCCCACGCCTGACTACGCGCGCAACGAAACCCGGTCCATCAAGCCCGAGGTCTTCGTGGCCGTGGGCATCTGCACCCACCTGGGTTGCTCGCCCGGCGACAAGTTCACGCCCGGGCCGCAGCCTTCGCTGCCTGATGACTGGCAGGGCGGCTTCCTGTGTGCCTGCCACGGCTCCACGTTCGACATGGCCGGCCGCGTGTTCAAGAACAAGCCCGCGCCGGACAACCTTGAGGTTCCGCCCCACATGTACCTGTCAGAGAGCAAGCTCCTGATCGGCGAAGACAAGAAGGCCTGAGGAAGACACAACCATGGCTGAATTCAAGGAAATTTCCCCCAACGCCAGCGCCGGCGAAAAGCTGCTCAACTGGGTGGACAACCGCTTCCCCGCGAGCAAGCTGTACAAGGAGCACCTGTCCGAGTACTACGCGCCCAAGAACTTCAACTTCTGGTATTTCTTCGGCTCGCTGGCGTTGCTGGTGCTGGTGATCCAGATCGTGACCGGCATCTTCCTGGTCATGCATTACAAGCCCGACGCCGCGCTGGCGTTTGCGTCCGTTGAATACATCATGCGCGACGTGCCCTGGGGCTGGCTGATCCGCTACATGCACTCCACCGGCGCCTCCGCCTTCTTTGTGGTGGTGTACCTGCACATGTTCCGTGGCCTGCTGTACGGCAGTTACCGCAAGCCGCGCGAGCTGGTCTGGATCTTCGGCTGCGCGATCTTCCTGTGCCTCATGGCCGAAGCTTTCATGGGCTACCTGTTGCCCTGGGGCCAGATGTCCTACTGGGGCGCCCAGGTGATCGTGAACCTGTTCTCGGCTATCCCGTTCATCGGTCCCGACCTGGCGCTGCTGATCCGGGGCGACTACGTGGTGTCCGATGCCACGCTCAACCGCTTCTTCAGCTTCCACGTCATTGCCGTGCCGCTGGTGCTGCTGGGCCTGGTGGCCGCGCACATCATTGCGCTGCACGAAGTGGGCTCCAACAACCCTGATGGCGTGGAAATCAAGGGCCCCAAGGCCCTGAAGGACGAGAAGGGCCATCCCGTGGACGGCATCCCGTTCCACCCCTACTACACGGTGCATGACATCCTGGGTGTCAGCGTGTTCCTGATGGCGTTCACCGCGATCATCTTCTTCGCACCCGAGTTCGGCGGCTACTTCCTGGAATACAACAACTTCATTCCGGCCGATCCGCTGAAGACCCCGCTGCACATCGCGCCGGTGTGGTACTTCACGCCCTACTATTCCATGCTGCGCGCCATCACCACCGAGATGATGTACGTGCTGGTGCTCTGCGTGGTGGGTGCCGCTGCCCTGTCGGTCATGCGCTTCAAGTTGCCGTCCCTGTTCAAGGGCGCGATCATTGGCGCCGCAGCTGTGGCCGTGGCCGTCATGCTGGCCATCGACGCCAAGTTCTGGGGCGTGGTCGTCATGGGCGGCGCCGTCATCATCCTGTTCTTCCTGCCGTGGCTGGACTTCAGCCCGGTCAAGTCGATCCGCTACCGTCCCGACTGGCACAAGTACCTGTACGGCATTTTTGTCGTCAACTTCCTCGTGCTGGGCTACCTGGGCGTGCAGCCGCCGTCGCCGGTGGGTGAGCGCATTTCGCAGATCGGCACGCTGTTCTATTTCGGTTTCTTCCTGCTGATGCCGTGGTGGAGCCGCCTGGGCGAGTTCAAGCAGGTGCCGGACCGCATCACCTTTGCCGCGCACTAAGCTGGAGACAACAACAATGAAGAAGCTCATCCTCACGTTGATTGCGGCGCTTGGCATCCTCAACGGTGCCCATGCAGCCGGTGGCGACACCATCGCCTGGGACAAGGCGCCCAAGAACACCAACGACCTGGCCGCCTTGCAAAACGGTGCCAAGCTGTTCGTCAACTACTGCCTGAACTGCCACTCGGCCGCGTTCATGCGCTACAACCGCCTGACCGACATCGGCCTGTCTGAGCAGCAGATCAAGGACAACCTCCTGTTCGGCTCCGCCAAGGTGGGCGACACGATGAAGGCCGCCATCGACCCCAAGCAGGCGGCTGAATGGTTCGGCGCCAATCCGCCCGACCTGACGCTCGTGGCACGTTCGCGCTCGGGCCATGGCGGCACCGGGGCTGACTATCTGTACACCTACCTGCGAACCTACTACCGGGACCCGGGCAAGGCAACGGGCTGGAACAACCTGGCCTTTCCCAACGTTGGCATGCCGCATGTGCTGTGGGAGCTTCAGGGTGAGCGTGAGCCGCAGTACGAAACTCGCAAGGTGCATGGTCACGACACCCAGGTCCTCACCGGCTGGAAGCAGATCACTCCCGGCACCATGACGCCCCTGCAATATGACCAGGCCATGGGCGACCTGGTGGGCTATCTGCAGTGGATGGCCGAGCCTGCCCAGAACACGCGCGTGCGCGTGGGCGTGTGGGTGCTGCTGTTCCTCGGTCTGTTTACCGTGATTGCCTGGCGACTCAATGCGTCGTTCTGGAAAGACATCAAGTAACCGACACTGCGCGCCCTGGCTTTGACCGGAGGCGCATCCCTGTGGAGTGGGCTGCTTTTTGCACCCACTCTTTTTTGATTTAAGGAGCCTTCATCATGATGGTGCTGTATTCGGGAACCACCTGCCCTTTTTCCCATCGTTGCCGCTTCGTGCTGTTTGAAAAGGGCATGGACTTCGAGATTCGCGACGTTGACCTGTACAACAAGCCCGAAGACATCAACGTGATGAATCCGTACGGCCAGGTGCCCATCCTGGTCGAGCGTGACCTGATCCTGTACGAGTCGAACATCATCAACGAGTACATCGACGAGCGCTTTCCCCATCCCCAGCTGATGCCGGGCGACCCGGTGGACCGTGCACGCGTGCGCCTGTTCCTGCTGAACTTCGAGAAAGAACTGTTCGTGCACGTCAGCACGCTGGAGTCGCGCGCCGCCAAGAGCAATGAAAAGGCGCTGGAAAAGGCGCGCTCGCATATCCGCGACCGCCTGACGCAGCTGGCGCCGGTGTTCCTCAAGAACAAATACATGCTGGGTGAAAACTTCTCGATGCTGGACGTTGCCATCGCGCCGCTGCTGTGGCGCCTGGACTACTACGGCATTGACCTGAGCAAGAACGCCGCGCCGCTGCTCAAGTACGCCGAACGCATCTTCTCGCGTCCCGCGTACATCGAGGCACTGACCCCTTCCGAAAAGGTCATGCGTAAATAAGGCATTGCCGTTGCTGACATGAACGCGCTGGAGTCCACATCGACCCGCCCGTACCTGATACGGGCGCTTTACGACTGGTGCACAGACAATGGCTTTACGCCGTATGTCGCCGTGCTGGTGGATGAGTCCGTGCAGGTGCCGCGCGAATACGTCAAGAACGGTGAAATCGTCCTGAACATCAGTTTTGACGCGACCAGCTCACTCAAGCTGGGCAACGAGTTCATCGAGTTCAAGGCGCGGTTTGCTGGCTCGGCGCGCGAAATCATGGTGCCGGTCAGCCGCGTGATTGCCATCTACGCGCGGGAAAACGGGCAGGGCATGGCGTTTCCCGTTCCGGCGCCCGCCACCGGTGCACCACCGGAAAGTGCCAAACCCTCACCGCTTGCGAGCGTGCCCGCCGTGCCTGCCACGGGCGTTGCAGCTGCCGACGGCGAACCACGCGTGGTGCAACTGGTCACACCGGAGGCCCCGGCCGACGCAGGCGCAGATACCGACGGACAGCCAGAGCCTCCGCGTCCGCCACAGGGGCCACGCCCGGCCCTCAAACGCATCAAGTAACCCCGCCGCAGCCGTTAAAATTGCGGCACGCCGATTTAGCTCAGTTGGTAGAGCAACCGCCTTGTAAGCGGTAGGTCATCAGTTCGATTCCGATAATCGGCACCATTTTTCCCGCTTCGCCTCTCCTGTGGCGTCATCTGCGCGGCATTTGTACCTTCACCCGAATTGAGGTAACCTCCCATCCCCGGTCGCGCAGGCGGGTCATGAGTGCGGGTAGCACTTGTCTGAGCTTGGCGCCCGCGGCATTGCTGCTCACCAGCAGGCACCACTCGGTTCCGTCCACGGGGCCGGCGCTGATGGCGGGACGCAATGGGGCAGGAATCAACAGTTCCACCGCCTTGAGCCTTTCACTGGAGTCGCGCGCCAGTTCCGCCAGCCTTGCCAATGTGGGCGAATCCAGTGCGGCCTGCTGCAGTGTGACCGGGTGAAGCCGGCGATTCATGGGCGGAATGGCATTGAGGGGATAGCGGTGCATTTCATTATCACGGATGCGTGGCTGGCCAGAAGCCGCGCCATTCACCTCAGCGGGACGCGGCTCGCCCTGGCGGTCGTGACGCTGTCCATGGTGCTCATGGTGATGGCTGCGGGCCTTTACCACTGGGTGTTCCTCAAGGGCGCACGCGAAGGCTGGCCCGTCATTGGCTCGCTGGTACGGCTCATGGTGCGCGACGAGTTCGAGCAACGCGACCGTTTCATGCGCGAAAACCTCGACGCCATGGCCCGCAAGCTGGGCGAGATGCAGGCCAAGCTGGTCCAGCTCGAAGCGCTGGGTGAGCGCGTCTCGGGCCTGGCCGGCGTCAACCCTGTCGAGATCCGCACACCTCCCGGGCGCGGCGGGGCGCTGGTGTCTGGCCGCCCGCTCACGATGGAGGAACTGCAAGCCACGTTGGCCGACCTGGACAAGCTGACCGACCAACGTGCCGACCTGATGACCGTGATGGAGTCCCGGCTGTTCGACCAGAAGATCAAGCGCATGATGGTGCCCACGCAGCAGCCCGTTGTGTCGGGCAATCTGGGGTCTGTGTTTGGCTGGCGTATCGACCCGTTCACGGGCCGTTCGGCGCTTCATACGGGGCTGGATTTCCCTTCGGCGCCTGGTACGCCCATCCTGGCAGCGGCTGGCGGCGTGGTCGTGACGCAGGAATACCATGGCGAGTACGGCAACATGGTCGAAATCGATCATGGCAACGACCTGGTCACGCGTTACGCCCATGCTTCGCGCGTGTTCGTCAAGAAGGGCGACCTGATCAAGCGCGGCCAGAAAGTTGCCGAAGTGGGCACCACCGGCCGCTCCACAGGTCCCCATCTGCACTTTGAAGTACTCGTCCAGGGCGTGCCGCAGGACCCGCAGAAGTTCCTGCTGGCCGGCCAGAGCCTGCCGGGGCCGCTGGCCGCCGTCCAGGGTGCCGCCACCCAGGCTGTCGCTGCAACCCCCGCGCAGGCACCCGCGCACAGGTAAAATCCCCGGTTGCGCTTTCGCGGCCCGTGCCCTTGCATTGGGTTGCGCAAGCCCCCATTTCTTCCAGAATCGACAAAGGATCGCGCTGCCCTGCTGGCCCAGGTGGGTCGGCAGGGCGGTAACGCTTTCATGGCCACCAACTTCCTGACCCAAATTTTCGGCAGCCGCAACGATCGCCTCCTTCGGCAATACCGCAAGACGGTGGAGCGCATCAATGCGATGGAGCCCGCGCTGGAAAAGCTCAGCGACGACGAGCTGCGCGGCAAGACGGAGGAGTTCAAGCGCCGGGTGGCCAACGGGGAAACGCTGGACGCCGTGCTGCCCGAAGCCTTCGCGGTGGTGCGCGAAGGCTCCAAGCGCGTCATGAAGATGCGCCACTTTGACGTGCAGCTGCTGGGCGGCATGTCGCTGCACAACGGCAAGATTTCGGAAATGCGCACGGGCGAAGGCAAGACGCTCACGGCCACGCTGCCGGTCTACCTGAACGCGTTGACGGGCAAGGGCGTGCACGTCGTCACCGTGAACGATTACCTGGCCAACCGCGACGCGCAGTGGATGGGCCGGCTGTACAACTTCCTGGGCCTGACCGTGGGCGTGAACCTGCCCAACATGCCGCGCGAGGAAAAGCAGGCCGCTTACCGCGCTGACATCACCTACGGCACCAACAACGAATTCGGCTTTGACTACCTGCGCGACAACATGGTGTACGAGGTGGCCGACCGCGTGCAGCGCGGCCTGAACTACGCCATCGTTGACGAGGTGGACTCCATCCTGATCGACGAAGCCCGCACGCCGCTGATCATCAGCGGCCAGGCCGAAGACCACACCGAGATGTACATCGCGATGAACCGCGTGGTGCCGCTTTTGACTCGCCAGGAAGGCGAGGCCGATCCGCGTACCGGCGAGGGCATCACCAAGCCGGGTGACTTCACGATCGATGAAAAGTCACACCAGGTCTTCCTGACGGAGCAGGGCCACGAGAACGCCGAGCGCATCCTGTTCAACCTGGGCCTGATTGCCGAGGGCGCCTCCCTGTATGACCCGGCGAACATCTCGCTGATGCACCACCTGTACGCCGCGCTGCGGGCCAACCGCATCTACCACCGCGACCAGCACTATGTGGTGCAAAACGGCGAGGTGGTGATCGTGGACGAGTTCACCGGGCGCCTGATGTCCGGCCGCCGCTGGAGCGATGGCCTGCACCAGGCCGTGGAAGCCAAGGAAGGCGTGGCCATCCAGGCCGAGAACCAGACGCTGGCGTCCATCACCTTCCAGAACTATTTCCGCCTGTACGCCAAGCTGGCTGGCATGACGGGCACGGCCGATACCGAAGCCTACGAATTTCAGGAAATCTACGGGCTGGAGACGGTGGTGATCCCGCCCAACCGGCCCAGCCGGCGCGAGGACCAGCTCGACCGCGTGTACAAGACCACGCGCGAGAAGTACGAAGCCGCGATCAAGGACATCCGCGAATGCCATGAGCGCGGCCAGCCGGTGCTGGTGGGCACGACGTCGATCGAGAACTCCGAGATCATCGACCAGCTGCTGGAAAAAGAAGGCCTGCCGCACCAGGTGCTCAACGCCAAGCAGCATGCCCGCGAAGCTGAAATCGTCGCGCAGGCCGGACGCGCCAAGATGATCACCATCGCCACCAACATGGCGGGCCGCGGCACCGACATCGTGCTGGGCGGCAACATCGAAAAGAGCATCCAGGCGGTCGAAGCCGACGAGTCGATGGACGCTGCGGCCAAACAGGCCCAGATTGCCCTGCTGCGCGAGCAATGGACCCAGGAGCACGAAGCCGTGAAGGCGCTCGGCGGGCTGCGCATCATCGCGACCGAGCGGCACGAATCGCGCCGCATTGACAACCAGCTGCGTGGCCGCTCGGGCCGCCAGGGTGATCCGGGCTCGTCGCGGTTTTACCTGAGCCTGGACGACCCGCTGATGCGCATCTTCGCGGGTGATCGCGTCAAGGCCATCATGGAGCGCCTGAAGATGCCCGATGGCGAAGCCATCGAGGCCGGCATCGTCACACGCAGCATTGAAAGCGCGCAACGCAAGGTCGAGGCGCGCAACTTCGACATCCGCAAGCAGCTGCTGGAATACGACGATGTCAGCAATGACCAGCGCAAGGTGATCTACCAGCAGCGCAATGACATCCTCGATGCAGGCGACCTGAGCGCGCAGATTGCCTCGCTGCGCGAGGGCTGCTTCACTGATCTCACGCGCCAGTACGTGCCGCCGGAGTCGGTCGAAGACCAGTGGGACATCCCCGCGCTGGAAAAAGTCCTGGCCGACGAGTGGCAAATTGACCTGCCCCTGGGCCGCGAAGTCGAGTCCGCCAGCGCCATCACCGACGAAGACATTGTCGAGAAGGTGCTGGCCGCCGCCAATGCGGCCTTTGACGCCAAGGTGGCGCAAGTCGGTGGCGAGCAGTTCACGCAGTTCGAGCGCATGGTGCTGCTGCAAAGCATTGATACGCACTGGCGTGAACACCTCAGCGCGCTGGACTACCTGCGCCAGGGCATCCACCTGCGCGGTTATGCGCAGAAGCAGCCCAAGCAGGAATACAAGCGCGAGGCATTCGAGCTGTTCGGCCAGTTGTTGGACTCCGTCAAGAACGACGTGACCAAGGTGCTCATGACCGTGCGCGTGCAGTCCAGCCAGCAGATTGGTGAAGCCGCCGAGGCCATGGAAGCCCGTGCGGAAAGCATCACGAATGTGACCTACACGGCGCCTACCGAAACGGGCGAGGCGCAAACGGTGGCTCAGGCAGCCGCCTCCCAGGCGGCGGGCGAAAACCTGCCGCGCGTGGGGCGCAATGACCCTTGCCCCTGCGGCAGCGGTAAAAAGTACAAGCTCTGCCACGGCAAACTGGCTTGATCGTGCCGGCGGACGTGAAGGCCCCTGTCAAACTTGACAGGGGTCCGCAGACGTAAAGTTCTGTTTCGAACTTCAATCAGTGCACCTGTTTTTTTGCGAGGTGCATATGGAAGTACTTGACAAGGCTGCGGCGCTGCACGCGGCCAACCCCCCGTTGGGCGCCAACCTGCAACGCCGGCTGGCTGAATTTGCCCCGCGTTTCACGCACGAGTGGAGCGGGCGTTTCGTGACCCACGGCCGGCCCGCCGGACCAGACGCAGTGCGGCTGGACGGCAACGATTATCTGGCCGTCACCGGCCATCCCGACATCGTGCAGGCCCAGCTTCATTCGCTTCGGCATGACCACGAGTTTGTGATCCAGTCGGGGGTCTTCCACCTGGATGGGCACCCCGCCGGTCAGCTGGAGGCGGCCATTGCCGGCTGGATCGGCAAGGACGATGGATACATCTGCCAGTCCGGCTATACCGCCAATCTCGGGCTGATCCAGGTCGTGGCCGATCCGCAGACGCCGGTGTACATGGACATGCTGGCCCACATGTCGCTGTGGGAGGGCGCGCGCGCATCGGGCGCGCCGGTGCACCCGTTTCGCCACAATGACCCGGAACACTTTGCCCGGATGGCGGCACGCCACGGGCCGGGGCTGGTGGTGGTGGACTCCGTGTACAGCACGACCGGCGCGCTGTGCCCGCTGGCCGATATCGTTGACGCCGCGGAGCGTTATGGCTGCATGGTGCTGGTGGATGAGTCCCATTCACTTGGAACGCATGGCCCGGCCGGCGCGGGGCTGTGTGTCCAGCTGGGCCTGACCCACAGGGTGCACTTCGTTACCGCCAGCCTGGCCAAGGCGTTTGCGGGCCGCGCCGGTTTCTTCACCGCGCCGCCCGAGCTACGCAACTACCTGATGTGCCACAGCTTTCCCGGTATCTTCAGCTCCGCGTTGCTGCCCCATGAAATTGCGGGCCTGGCCGCCACGCTGGAAGTCATACGCCACAGCGATGAAGCGCGGGCGCAGCTGCATGCCAGCACCCGCCGCCTGCGCCGCAGCCTGAGCGACATGGGCTACCCGATCCACCAGGGCAGCGAACAGATCATTGCGCTGGAGGCCGGCACGGAGTTCGACACGCTCGCACTGCGCGACCAGCTCGAAGCACGCGGTGTGTTTGGCGCCGTGTTCTGTGCGCCTGCCACCAGCCGCAACCGGGCGATGGTTCGCCTGACGCTCAACGCGGCACTGACGCAGGCCGAACTGGCCCATGTGGAGGCTGCAGCCCATGACGTCCTGCCATTGGCCAGGCCCTGGGACTGGCCGATCGCCCGGCGCGGCCGCGGTGCCGCGGCGGCTTGAAGACCTGAAGGCCTGAGGCCCTGGGCTTCAGCCCTGCACGTTGCGGTGTTCCTGGCGCGCCAGCCAGCGGCCGTAGCTGTTGGCGGTGTCGGGGCACAGCTCGGGTGGCACCGGGAACAGTGCGCCCAGCAGGTTCTCCTCGCGTCCGATGGTGAATGCCGGGTTCAGCTCGGGCGGGGCGCCATGGGCCAGGGCCTGGCGCAGTTCCAGGTCCACCAGCTTGCGCCCGTTGCGGATGTCCGCGGCAGCGGCGCCCAGGCCCTCGGCTTGCGCCAGCACCGCCAGGTCCTCCAGGCCGCTGACCGGCTCCAGCTGCAACCACGACACCTGGCCGTCGGCATCCATGCCCAGCACACCGAACGGGTCACCGATCACCACGTGCTCCACCCAGCGCTTGCTCACGAAGTCCGTGAGATCGCGCCCGATCGAGGGCACGCGCAGCAACGCGTTTTGCTGCGGTGTCAGCGTGGCGCGCCAGATCTGCGAATGCCGCGGGTTGGGCGCGGCCATCAGGTTTTCCACCGCGTCGATCAGCCGGTGCGAGATGTCGGGCGTCTGCTTGGCGATGAACTGGTCGATCAGGCCGCGGTTGAATGCGTTGACCGCGACCTGCTCGTCCGCCTGGCCTGTCAGCAGCACGCGTGAGCCGGGCCAATCCACCAGCTCGCCCAGCGTCTGCAGGCCGTCCATGGCGGGCATGGAGTAGTCCACCACGCACACGCGCGTGAGCGCATAGCGCTCGGTGTACTTGGACCAGTAACCCAGAAGCTGCGGAATCAGTGGCTTGCCCTCGCGCCAGTGCTCCACCAGCTGTTGCTGGTTCCAGGCGTCAGCCTCCCAGAACGGCGGCTCCTGCTGCAGGTAGTTGATGCAGTCGTGCGGACGCAGGAAGAGCTTCAGGTGCCAGTGGCGTGGCAGCACCAGCGCCAGCATCTCCAGGTAGTCGGGGTCATCGTCCAGGAAGACCACGGTGCCAGGTCGTTGGAACAGGGCGAAGCTCATGGGCGCACTCCTCGAGAGCGAAAAGGGGATCGTGTCATTTTGCTAGTGCACAAGGGGCAATTCAATGGTGAATATGGCGCCGCGGGCCGGCTCGGATTTGACGCGGATGGAGCCCTGCGCGCTGTGGACCACCCGCTTGCAGAAAGCCAGGCCCAGCCCGTGGCCGGTGCCACGGTCGGTGGAGAAAAAGGGCTCGAAGATGCGCTGCTGGAGTTCGGGGCCAATGCCCACGCCCTGGTCAGACAGCACAATGCGCCCGCGGTCGCGCAGCGTGCCGATCTCGATGAGCAGGTCACCTGGCTTGCTGGCCGTGGTGGCTGCCGCCAGCGAGCGCAGGGCGTTCTTCACCAGGTTGTCGATGACCTGCGAGAACAGGGCATGCGAACCGCGGAAGCGGAAGTCCCGGTGTACCTGCAGCACCACGCTTTCGCGCTCGCGTGTGCTGCGGTAAGGGTAGTCGCGCAAGGCGCCCTGGACCAGCTCGGCGGCGGAGATGTCTTCCTTGTGCCGGGGCAGCCGCAGGATGCGGGCGTTGGCGATCTGGGTGTCGATCTGGTGGTTCATGTTGCGCACCAGCGTATGCAGCCGCGTGCCCAGAAGGTCCAGCCTGGCCGGATCGCTGCCGGCGGGTGGCCGCGCTTCGTTGCGCACAGCGTCGCCGATGAGCGACATGGTGGCCAGTGGCGTGCGCAGCTCGTGCGCCATGATGCCCATGGTGGCCAGCGTGTAGTTGATCTGCTCGCGCCGCAGGTTGGACGACGACAGCCCCAGCATCAGTGCCATGTACCAGCTGAACGCCAGCACGATGGCGTTGGTAGCCACCTGATCGGCCGTCATGGGCGGCACCACGGGCCCAAATGCGCTGAAGACCAGCCACGCGGCCACGCCGCCCGTGAGGGAGCCCAGCGTGGCAATCCGCCAGTCGGTCAGGTGGTAGTAAATGAGGAACATCGCGCTCATGCTGGCCAGCCACACCGCATTGCCGCCGTTGCACAGGAACATCCACGAAAAGAAGAAGGGCAGGGTGATCCAGAAGATCACGGTGAACATCGCCGCCGATGCGGTGCTGGGCGGGCTGGCATAGATGGGCCGGAACACCAGCAATGACAGGCCCAGCGCGCACATCAGCAGCCGCGGGCCGAGTGGCTCATAGGGCTGGGGCAGCAGCTTGCCCCAGAACAGGTAGAACAGCGGATGCCCCACCGCCGTGGACAGACCCAGGGCACGGATGCGCCAGCGCGAAGGGTGCAGGATGGGCTCCAGCAACGGCTGGACAACCTCTGTCGTCAGGATCGAGCGCAGGCCTGCGGATACTCGCCTGACGGTACGGTGTGCCCATGTCAGCAGATCAGTCCCCCTCGGTGATGCAGAAGTTGTGCGTTTAGTCACGGTATTGATGATATTGTCACTGCCTGTGCAGCAAGGGAACCGACGATCTGATGGGAGTGCCTGTTAACTTTGACAGCGTTGGCCTGGACGGCATCCTCAGCGACTGGGTTTGCGCGCTGCGCGAGTTTTCTGTCGAGGCGGTGGTCGTGCTCGGCCCGGATCCCTTCGGCACGCCCGAGGACCGGCAGGTCCTGGCCGTGCACCCGCCGCTGATCGCCGATGCCGCGCTGGCACTGGCACAAAGCCGGGACTTCGGTGCGCCCTGGCGTGAATCCGATGCGCCGCTGGTGGCCTGGCAGCACATTGCCAAATCGGATCACCTGAGCGCCAGCCGCTGGCGGCTGCTGGCCTTGGCCCATGGTTACCAGACCGTCATCCGCGTGGAGTTTTCGTTGCCCGCAGGCCGTGCATTCGAATGCTTCATGTTCAGCCCGCGCGAGCTCAACGACCGCGCCGAGGCCGCCTCGCTGGTGTGGTCGGCGTTGAACATCTGGCCACTGGTCAAGCGCTCGATTGCGCAGGCCCGCTCCACCCTGAGCCCGCGTGAGCGTGAATGCCTTGCGCTGGCCTTTGGCGGCATGACGGCCCGTGAAAGCGCCGCGCGCCTGCGCTGCAGCGACCGCACGGTCAACTACCACATTGCCAACGCCATGAACAAGCTCAAGGTGGACAACAAGATGGCTGCCATCCAGCGCGCCTGCTGGATGGGGGCCATCTGAGCATGCCCGGAAGGTTTATATTGGCGGGCGGCTTGCACCGCCAGGAGCGCATATCCCCATGACCGAACACGACCGCACCGCATCCCTGATGTCCCCGGGCAAGCTGTCGCGGCTCAAGCCGCAGCCGGCTGCCACGCCCGAGGCCTGGCTGGACCGCATGGCCGCCGACGTGGGCCGGTTGCAGGTGGAGAACCTGCTGGACGTGCAGCAGGCTCTGGCACAGCAGGCGCTTGACCGTGCAGCCGGTGCCTTGGCAGGTGACCTTGAAGCGCTCACCACAGCCTGGCAACAGCTTGATTTCAAGTTGCTGCAAACGCGTGGCTGGTGGGCCCGCACCACCGGCAAGGCGCGCAGCGCAGGCGCCGAGTTCGCCGCGCAGGTCGACCAGATTGACGCCAGGCTGAAGGCGGTCACAGCGCGCGCTGCAGAATTCGGCCGCAACCATGGCGCGGGCGCGGCTGTTACCGACCGTACCCTGCTCAACCTGGACGTGGAGTACCGTGCACTGGACAAGATTGTGGAGCAAGGTGCCAAGTGGCTGCAGGACATGCGCGGCCAGCTGCAGCAGCGCCATGCAGCCGCGGCTGCTGATCCGTCCGCCCAGCAGAAGGTGCGCGAGGATGCCGCGCGCTGCGAAATACTCGTCGTGCGGCTCAAGGCGCTGCGTGCCCTGAGCGCCACCGCCCAGCAGGCGCTTGCCCAGACCCGTGATCTGCTGGGCGCGCGTGGCGCGCTGGTGCAGCACCTGTCACAGACGCTGGCGGCGACCTCGCGCAACTGGAGCACGCGCATGGGCAGTCTGGCGGCGGCAGCCCAGGCCGGATCGGACAGCCCCGAGCTCAGCGTCGAGGCGCCCCAGGAGATTCACCGCCAGTTGCAGCAGCACGTTGCGCAGGCGTTGGCAGGCTGCGCGCGCCTGGCGAGCCTGGAGGAAGCCGCGGCAACCTCCCTGGACCAGATGGCGCAGCAAATCGCGGCGGCCCGGGCGGCCTGAGTCCATGAGCTTCCTGGCCATTGACGTCGGCAACACACGCTTGAAGTGGGCGCTTTACGACCACGCCCGCCCAGGCGCCACGCTGCTGGCCCAGGGCGCTGAATTCCTTGAAAACATCGACCGGCTGGCCGAGGGCGAATGGGCCACGCTGCCCGAGCCGCAGCGCATGCTGGGCTGCGTGGTGGCGGGCGACGCCGTCAAGCGCCGGGTCGAGGAGCAGATGGAGATCTGGGCGCTGAGCCCGCAGTGGGTGGTGTCCAGCGCCGCCGAGGCAGGCCTGACCAATGGGTATGACCACCCGACGCGGCTGGGCTCGGACCGCTGGGTGGCCATGATCGGCGCGCGCCACCGCGTGCTGGCACGCGGCCCCGCAAGGCCGCTGGTGGTGGTGATGGTGGGCACGGCCGTCACGGTGGAGGCCATTGACGCGCAGGGCCGCTTCCTGGGCGGGCTGATCCTGCCGGGACACGGCATCATGCTGCGCGCGCTGGAGTCGGGCACGGCCGGGTTGCACGTACCCACGGGCGAGGTGCGCGAATTTCCGACCAACACCAGCGACGCGCTGACCAGCGGCGGCACCTACGCGATTGCCGGCGCGGTGGAACGCATGGTCCAGCATGTGCGCACGCACTGCGGCGCCGAGCCCGCATGCATCATGACCGGCGGCGCCGGCTGGAAGATGGCCCCCAGCATGTCGGTGCAGTTCGAGCTGGTGGACAGCCTGATCTTCGACGGCCTGCTGGAAATTGCCCAGCGCCGCTGGACAGATTGAGTGGCCCCCACGCTTGTCACTGCGTGTACTGCGCTGCCCCCCGAGGGGGCTTCAGCCGGCTTGGGGCGGCCCGGCGCCGACGGAGTGGCCCCCACGCTTGTCACTGCGTGTACTGCGCTGCCCCCCGAGGGGGCCTCAGCCGGCTTGGGGCGGCCCGGCGCCGACTGACTCCGCCTCGCTTTCAGCGCGCCAGGCCGTCGGCCGCCTGGAACAGCGACTGGCGGGCCTGGCTGATGATCTGGCCCTTCCAGGTGTCCGTGTCGGTATAGAAAGCCGCCAGCATCTGCGCGCGGATCTGCGCGGCCAGTGCGGGGGGAGCATCCGGGTGCTGGTGCAGCCAGTGCTCGCCGCGCAATGCCTGCATCACGTCCAGCACCGGCACCGTGCCGTACTCCATCGCAATGCCGGTGTACTCGGCCTGCGGGCATTCCTGGTAGATGCTGGTCCACATCAGCCCCGTCAGGAAGGCCGACGTGGACGTGCCGTCATAGATGGACGTGACCGGCGTGGCGCCGCCGCCGTCCCACCACGAGCGCGCGCGTTTCACCGCGGCATCGTCGTCGCTGCCGGCGTAGATGCGCTCGCCCACGCCGCTGGGGCCCAGGCCGGTGTGGATGTCGATCCAGGCGATGCGCGACGCGCGGCTGCCGTGCTGGCGCAGCACGCGGCGCAGCGTGGTGTTGCTCCAGGTTGGCGCCGTGCCGCCGAAGAACAGCCCGCCCGGGAATTCATGCTGTCCGCGCGAGATGGCGGCCTGGTAGGCGGCTTGCCCGCGCTTGGCAATGTAGTCGTCAATGGCGGCCACGTTGGCGGGGGAGGGTGGCCACTGGTCGGGCAGCAGCAGGGGCTGCAGTTCGCGGTAGGCCTCGTTCACGGGCAATGGCTTGCTGAAGTCGTGGAAGTTGCGGTTCAGGTCCACGTTCTCATGCGTTGCGCGGCGAATGTGCGAGAAGCCGTAAGGGTTGAGCGCATGCACGTACAGCACCGCCACGCCCGCGTCGCGCGCCTTGGCGCGCCACTCATCGTCATGCAGCGCAAACACCTGCACGCCTGTGCCGCAATAGCCTTCCGCGCCATGGCAGGCGCTGGTCAGGATCAGCAGCTTGTCTGCGTCGGCCGGTCCATCCAGGGCGACATCCATGGCCAGCGTCTCGCCTTCGCGGCCCTTTTCAGGGTGCACATGCGATTCGACCTGCAGGCCGGCCGTGGCTGTGGCTTCGAGGAACCTGGTGCGGGCCTGGGCATAGGTGGGGGAGAAGGCTTGCGTGACGCCGATCATGCTGCGTCCCCGGCCAGCCATTCTTCCGCCAGGCGCACCCAGAAGGTGGCTCCCAGCGGGATCAGGTCGTCGTTGAAGTCGTAGCTGGGGTTGTGCAGCATGCAGGGCCCGCCGCCGTGGCCCATCTCGCGGTGCGAGCCGTCCCCGTTGGCGATGAAGCAGTACGCACCGGGCCTGGCCTGGAGCATGTAGGAAAAGTCTTCCGCGCCCATGCTGGGCTCCTGCACGTCCACGCTGCTTTCACCCACGATGGACACCATGACCTTGCGCGCAAATTCGGCTTCACGCGGGTGGTTGATGGTGGGCGGGTAGTTGCGCTCGAACTCGAACTCGCATTGCGCATCGTGCGCCGCGCACACATGTTCGGCCACCTGCTTCATGCGCTTTTCAATCATGTCCAGCACTTCGGTGGTGAAGGTGCGCACGGTACCTTGCAGCTCGCAGCTGTCCGGCACGACGTTGGTGGCCTCGCCGGTGTGGATCATCGTCACACTGATCACACCGGCATCAATGGGCTTCATGTTGCGGCTGATGATGGTCTGGAAGGCCTGGACCATCTGGCATGCAATGGGTACCGGGTCAATGCCGTTGTGCGGCAGCGCGGCGTGGCTGCCCTTTCCCCGGATGGTGATCTTGAACTCGTTGCTGGACGCCATGACAGGCCCCGGGCTCACGGCAAAACGGCCCGCCTGCGGGCCTGGCCAGTTGTGCATGCCGAACACAGCGTCCATGGGAAACTTGTCAAACAGGCCGTCCTTGATCATCTCGCGCGCGCCGCCGCCGCCTTCTTCGGCGGGCTGGAAAATCAGGTAGACCGTGCCGTCGAAGTTGCGGTGTTTCGCGAAGTGCTGGGCGGCCGCCAGCAGCATGGCCACATGGCCGTCGTGCCCGCAGGCATGCATCTTGCCCGCGTGCTTGCTGGCATGCGCGAAGCTGTTGAACTCCTGCATGGGCAGCGCGTCAATGTCGGCACGCAGCCCGATGGCACGCGATGAGGTGCCGCTCTTCACGATGCCCACCACGCCGGTCTTGCCCAGGCCGCGATGGATGGGGATGCCCCAGGCTTCAAGCTGCCCCGCGATCACGTCGGCGGTGCGGACTTCTTCGAAGCAGAGTTCAGGATGCGCGTGGATGTCGCGCCGGATGGCCGCAATGCCAGCAGCCTGCGTCACGATGGAGTCGAGGATTTTCATCCCCTGAGTCTAGCGATGGCCCCACACGGACGCCAGAGGGAATTTGCGTGACAATTTGCCAATGCTTTCAACCTCACTCTCGCCCCGCGGCTTGGCGCTCGCGCAAACTTTGGTGCGCATGAACACCGTCAGCGCGAACTCCAACCTCGAACTGATCCACTTCATTCGCGATGAATTGCAGGCGCTCGGCGTGCCCAGCCGGCTGACCTGGAACGCCGCTCGCACCAAGGCCAACCTGTTTGCCACGCTGGGTGAGGGCAAGCCCTCGGGCATCATCCTTTCCGGGCACACCGACACCGTGCCCTGGGATGGCCAGGACTGGTCGGTGGACCCGCTGAGCGCCACGGTGAAGGACGGCCGGCTGTACGGCCGTGGCTCGGCCGACATGAAATCCTTCATTGCGATGGCGTTGGCGCATGCGCCGCAGTTCCTGGCCAGTGACGCGCCGTTCGCCGTGCACTTTGCCTTCAGCTACGACGAAGAGGTGGGCTGCTTCGGTGTGCGTGACCTGATCGCCGACATGCGCGACGCGGGCATCGCGCCGCTGGCGTGCATCGTGGGCGAGCCCACCAGCATGGTGCCGGCCATCGCGCACAAGGGCGTGTACCGCTACCGTTGCTGCGTGCGCGGCAAGGAGGCGCATTCGTCCCTGACGCCGCATTCGGTGAACGCGATCGAGATGGCCGCGCGGGTGGTGGGCAAGGTGCGCGACATGGGTGAGGCCTTCGAGCGGGAAGAGCCGCGCTACGCCGGCTTTGATGTGCCGTTCAGCACCACCAGCGTGGGCCAGTTCCATGGCGGCATTGCCGACAACGTGGTGCCGCGTGATGCCGAGTTCCGCTATGAATTCCGTGATCTGCCCACCGCCGACGCGAAGGCCATGCAGGCCGAGGTGGTGGCACATGCGCGGGCGCTGGAGCCCGCCATGAAGCGTGTGGCCCCCGATGCCGGGTTTTCATTCGAGACGATCTGCGAAATCCCGAGCTTCCTCGGCTCGCCCGGTGACGCGGTGACGCGCCTGGCCCAGCGCCTGAGCGGGGAAACAGGCACCACGCTGGTAGCGTTCGGCACCGAAGCCGGCCTGTTCAAGCAGTCGGGTATTCCCACCGTGGTGTGTGGGCCGGGCAGCATCAACCAGGCGCACCAGCCGGATGAGTTCGTGAGCCTGGAGCAGCTCGCGCGCTGCGAGGCTTTCATGCAGGGCCTGGCGGCCACGCGCGCGCTGGACTGAGCGCGCTTACTTCTTCGCGTCGTTCGGGCCCGGCGGAATTTTCTCGTTGAGCTTGTTGCCCGCGTCGCGGATGACCGCGGCGGTCCTGGAAGCGCCGCTTTTCACGGCGTCCGTGGCCTTCTGGGTGGTGCGCTTGGTGGCCTGGGCCGCCTGCGACTTCTCGGCCTTCTTCACCACCTCGGCCTTGGGCTTGTTGGGATTGGCCGCGTTCGGGTCATTCGGGTAGGCTTCGCCGGCCTTGTTGACCGAGGTGGGCCCGGGGCCGGTGGGGTTGGTGTTTTGCGCCGTGGCGTTGAAGGCCAAGCCGGTCAGGGCGATGGCCAGTGCGGCGGGCAGGCTGTGCAGTGCGAGGCGGACATTCATTTCGGGTCTCCTGAAAGGCAAGGCCCACAGTATCGGTGAGCGTCAACGGACTATTCGCGCACGCGGCCCTGCGAATCAATCAGGCTCAGCTCCACCAGCTTGGAGCCCACGCGTTCTTCGGTGAAGTGAACGCGAAACCCGCCGACCGACAGGTCGTCCAGCGCGTCGATGGATTTCTTCAGCCGGGCGCGGTTGGGCGCGTCCTTGGCCGGGATGCGGCGCAGCGCTTCGGTGAACACGCGCGCGGCGATGTAGCCCTCCAGCAAGTACACATTGGGTTTGCCCATTTTGGCCTGGGCCAGGTCGGCCTGCAGTTCGCGCGCAACGGCCATCTTGGCGTTGTCACTCTTGGGCACCACGCGCACCACCACCACGCCCGCGCCGGCCGGGCCCAACTGCTCGGCGAGCAGGCCTTCACCGGTGTTGGAAAAACCGTAGATGGGGCCCCGAAAGCCCTTGGCCCGCAGGTCGCGGATGGCCGTGCCCGCGCCCGCCGCGTCGCTGATCACCAGCATGGACTCGGGGCGGGCGGCCATGACCTTGTCCACACTGCCAGCCACGCTGCCGCTGGCCAGCGGCGCCTTGGCGAGCAGGTTGGCGCCTGCGCTGGTCATGGTGCGCTCGGCGGCGTCCAGCGCGGCCAGCGATTCACCGTCGGTGCCATGCAGCACGGCGAACTTGCGCGCGCCCAGCGTTTCGGCGTGCTTGGCAATGGCAGAGGCCTCTTCGGCATAGCCGGGCCGCAGCGAATACACATTCGGGTACAGCGCACCGCGCAGTTCATCCGCTGCCGCCATGGGGGCGAACAGCAGGGCGTCGGTGTCCTTGATCACGGGGTAGGCCGCTACCACCTGCGGCGAACCATAGAAGCCGAACAGCGCGAGCACGCCCTGGTCCATCAGCTGTTTGGCATGCGCCGCCGTTTGGGTGGGGTTGCCGCGGTCGTCCAGCGTGATGAGCTCGATCTTGCGGCCATTGATGCCGCCGGCTGCGTTGACGCGGTCAAAGTACATCTTGGCGCCCTGGTGGAAGGGCACGGCCAGCGGGGAGCCGGGGCCTGTGAGCGCGACCGACTGGCCGATGGTGATGCTGGTCTTGGTGACGCCGTCCTGCGCGTGCAGGGCACCACCGCCAAGGGCCAGGGCGGCTACCATCACGGTCCGGGCAAGGGTTCCGGCAAACTTCATGTCATGTCTCCTGCAACGCAGTTGTAGTGGGATTTGCGGCGAACTATAGGGTTACCACGTGAGTAATACCATCGGCATCTCCCCTAGCGTCAGTTTCGTGAAAGCTTCACGGCAGGTGCTCGGCGCCTGCCCGCACGATTGCCCTGACACCTGCTCCCTGGTCACCACTGTGGAGGACGGCGTCGCGGTCAAAGTACAGGGAAATCCCGCGCACAGCCACACCGGCGGCGTGCTGTGCACCAAGGTGTCGCGCTATGCCGAACGCACCTACCATCCCGAGCGCGTGCTGCAGCCTCTGCGCCGCGCCGGCCCCAAGGGGTCGGGCCGGTTCGAGCCGGTGAGCTGGGACGAGGCGCTTGCCGACATCGCCGCCCGGCTGGGCGCCATTGCGCAGCGCAACCCCGAGGCCATCGTGCCTTACAGCTACGCCGGCACCATGGGCCTGGTGCAAAGCGAAAGCATCGCGGCGCGGTTCTTTCACCGCCTGGGCGCATCGCTGCTGGACCGCACCATCTGCGCGGCGGCCGGCGGCGAAGGCCTGACCCAGACGCTGGGTGGCAAGGTCGGCATGAAGGTGCAGTTTTTCGCCGAAGCCAGGCTGATCCTGATCTGGGGCAGCAACTCCATTGCCAGCAACCTGCATTTCTGGCGCCTGGCGCAGGACGCCAAGCGCAACGGCGCGCGGCTGGTCTGCATCGACCCGCGGCGCACCGAAACCGCCGACAAATGCCATGAGCACATCGCGCTGCGACCGGGCACCGACGCGGCGCTGGCCCTGGCGATGATGCACGAGCTGATCGTCCATGACTGGGTGGACCACGACTACCTGGCAAGGCACACCGTGGGCTGGGAAGCCCTGCGCGAACGGGCATTGCAATGGCCGCCTGAGCGCGCAGCCGACATCTGCGGCGTGCCGGTTGAGCAGATCAAAGCCCTGGCGCGCGATTACGGCACCACGAAGCCCGCCGCGATCCGGTTGAACTACGGCATGCAGCGCGTGCGGGGCGGCGGCAACGCTGCGCGGCTGGTGGCCAGCCTGCCCGCTTTGACCGGCGCGTGGCGCCACCGGGCCGGCGGCATGCTGCTGTCCAGTTCAGGCATGTTCCCCGTGGACCGCGCGGCCTTGCAGCGCCCGGATTTGCTGGGCGGGCGCACACCGCGCACCATCAACATGAGCACGATTGGCGACGACTTGCTGCGCGACAGCTCGGCCGGTTTTGGCCCGCGCATCGAGGCGCTGGTGGTCTACAACAGCAACCCGGTGGCCGTGGCGCCCGAATCGGGCAAGGTGGTGCAGGGCTTTGCGCGCGACGACCTGTTCACCGTGGTGCTGGAGCATTTCCGTACCGACACGGCCGATTACGCGGACTACATCCTGCCCGCCACCACCCAGCTGGAACACTGGGACGTGCACATGGCCTATGGCCATACCGACGTGCTGCTGAACCGGCCGGCCATTGCCCCCGTGGGCCAGGCGCGGCCCAACACGCAGATCTTCCGTGACCTCGCGCGCCACATGGGGCTGCAGGACGCCTGCCTGTTCGACAGTGACGAAGACATCTGCCGCCAGGCCTATGGCGCCCGGGTGGACTTTGACGCGCTGCTGGCGCGCGGCCATGCCACGCTCGACCTGCCCGACGCGCCGTTTGCCGATGGCGGCTTTCCCACGCCGTCGGGAAAATGCGAATTCTTCAGCGAGCGGCTGGCCCGCCAGGGTCAGGACGGCCTGCCCGACTACCTGCCCAACCACGAGCCGGCGGGTAGCAGCACGCGCTACCCGCTGGCCATGATCTCGCCGCCGGCGCGCAACTTCCTGAACTCCAGTTTCGTCAATGTGACCAGCCTGCGCAGCATCGAAGGCGAGCCCGTGCTGGAGATCCATGCGGCGGACGCTGCCGCGCGCGGCATTGACAACGGCGCCGTCGTGCGGATCTTCAACGACCGGGGCGAATACCGTTGCAAGGCCGAGGTGTCCGCGCGCGCGCGCCCGGGCGTCGTGCACGGCCTGGGCATCTGGTGGCGCAAGTTCGGCCTGGACGGCACCAACGTCAACCAGCTCACCAGCCAGAAGCTCACCGACCTGGGCCGCGGCCCGGTGTTCTATGACTGCCTGGTCGAGGTGCAGGCCGTCCCCGCGGCGTGAAGCGCAAGCCGCTCATGGCCCTTGCCGGTGTTGCTGTCGTTGTGGGCCTGGCCGCGCTGTGCCTGGGCGGCTGCGCCAACCTGGGTTACTACTGGCAGTCCGCCAGTGGCCACCTGGCCCTGATGAACGCGTCGCGCCCGGTGAATGAATGGCTGGCTGATACCGCCACGCCTGACACGCTCAAGGCCCGCCTGGCCCTGAGCCAGCGCATCCGCGACTTTGCCGCGACCGAGCTGCACCTGCCCGACAACCCGAGCTACCGCCGCTATGCCGACCTGAAGCGCCGCGCGGCCGTGTGGAACGTGGTGGCCGCGCCGCCGTATTCGCTCACGCTGCACACCTGGTGCTTTCCGGTCACCGGCTGCGTGGGCTACCGGGGGTACTTCAAAGAGGCCGATGCCCGCGCAGAAGCCGCGCGGCTGTCGGCCTTGGGGCTGGAGGCCAGCGTCTATGGCGTGCCCGCGTATTCCACGCTGGGCTGGATGAACTGGGCCGGTGGCGACCCGTTGCTGAACACCTTCATGCACTACCCCGAGGGCGAGCTGGCGCGCCTGATCTTTCACGAGCTGGCGCACCAGGTCGTCTATGCGAAGGACGACACCATGTTCAACGAATCCTTTGCTACCGCGGTGGAGCGGCTGGGCGGCGCGCGCTGGCTGGCAGCCCATGCCAGTGATGCAGCGCGCGCCGAATATGCGGCCTTTGACGCGCGGCGCGGCCAGTTCCGCGCCCTGGCGCTGGCCACGCGCCAGCAGCTGGCGGCGGTGTACGCGGCGCCGGCCACGCCACCGGCGCAACGCGCCGCGCAAAAAGACGCGGTGATGCAGGACTTTCGCGCCCGCCATGCCCAGCTGAAGGCCGGCTGGGGCGGCTTTGCCGGCTATGACCCGTGGGTGGCCCAGGCCAACAATGCGTCGTTTGGCGCGCAGGCGGCCTACGACGAACTGGTGCCCGGCTTTGAGGCGCTGTTTGCGCGCGAACAGCGCGACTGGCTGCGGTTTTATGATGCGGTGCAGCGGCTGGCCGCCCTGCCTCGCGACGAACGACGCCGGGCGCTTGGCGCCAGCCCATCCAACCCCTGAAGGAGACACACGGTGCCCGATATCCACATCAAGCGCGAACATGCACTGGGCCTGGCCGAGGCACGCAAGATTGCCTTCAAATGGGCCGAGATGGCCGAAGAAAAATTCGACATGGAATGCGCCTACGAGGAGGGCAAGACCGAAGACCTGGTCTCCTTCACGCGCTCGGGGGTCAATGGCGAGCTCAAGGTCACCAAGGATCTGTTCCTGCTGGACGCACGGCTGGGTTTCCTGCTGGGCGCATTCAAGGAAAAAATCGAAGGCGAGATCGTGAAGAACCTGGACACCCTGCTGGCCAAAAAGCCTGCCGCCAAAAAAGCTGCTCCGAAGAAAAAGGCCTGACCCCGTCTGCACCCCGCCCGCATCCGCTCCAGTGCCTTGCCCCTCGCAGACGACGCACCATGGCCGCCCACAGCTACAACCTTGCGCGCTTTGACCTCGTGTCCATCCGCCTGGCGGTGGCCTGCGCGCAAACCGGCAGCCTGACGGCCGCCGCGCGCGGCGCCCACCTGGCGCTGGCAGCGGCCAGCCGGCGCATCCGCGAGCTGGAAGACGCTTTAGGCGAACCGCTGTTTGAACGCCACGCGCGCGGCCTCACGCCCACTGCGGCTGGCCAGGTGTTCATGAAGCACGGCCTGGCGCTGCTGCAGACCATGGAGCTGCTGGGCGGCGAGCTGGCGGATTTGCGCCAGGGGCTGTCGCGCCACATCCGCCTTTGTGCCAGCACCGCCGCCATCAACCAGTTCCTGCCGCCGCTGCTGGCGCAGTACGCGGTGCTGCGGCCGCAGGTGCGGGTAGACGTGGAAGAGCAGGTCTCGGGCGCGGTGGCGTCCACGCTGCGCGAGGGCCGCGCGGATGTGGGTATTTTTGTCGAAGGCCCTGACACGACGGGCCTGGAAGTCCAGGCCTTTCGCGCCGACGAGCTGGTGCTGGTGCTGCCACAGGGCCACCGGCTGTGCGGCAAGACGCCGGTGGCGTTCGTGGACACACTGGACGAGGAGTGGATCAGCCTGACCGCGGGCGCGGCCATGCTGCAAAAGCAGCAGGAGGCGGCGCTGGCGGCCAACCGGCCGCTGCGCCTGCGCATGCAGGTGCGCAGCTTTGACGCGGTGTGCCACATGGTGGCGTCGGGCCTGGGCCTGGCCATCCTGCCGCGCGCGGCCTGCCAGCCCATGCTGCGCGGCATGAAGCTGGCCACGCGGCCGCTGGCCGACGGCTGGGCGCGGCGCCGCCTGCTGATGGCTACCGTGGCCGCACCGTCCGACCCTGCGGTGCAGGCGCTGTGCAGCTTCCTGGCGCAGCCTTCGCAAAAAACAAAGCGTGCATCGCCCAAGCGGTAATGGACGCGGGCGCGGGTGCGTTGCACACTGCCGCCCATGGACACAACGACCCCTGCCGCCGGCCCGCTGGCCGGCCTGAAAGTGCTGGAGCTGGGCCAGCTGATTGCCGGTCCCTTTGCCGCCAAGACGCTGGCCGACTTCGGCGCGGAGGTGGTCAAGATCGAGCCGCCGGGTGCCGGAGATCCCTTGCGCAAATGGCGCCTGTTGAAGGACGGCACCTCGGTGTGGTGGCAGGTGCAGTCGCGCAACAAGCGCTCGGTCGCGCTTGATCTGCGCGAGCCTGATGCACAGGACATCGTGCGCAAGCTGGCCGCCGAAGCCGACGTGCTGGTCGAGAACTTCCGCCCCGGCGCCATGGAAGGCTGGGGCCTGGGGCCGGATGTGTTGCAGGCGCTGAACCCGCGCCTGATCATGCTGCGCATCAGCGGCTATGGCCAGACCGGCCCGTACCGCGACCGTCCGGGCTTCGGTGTGGTGGCTGAAGCCATGAGCGGCCTGCGCCACCTCACGGCCGAACCCGGCCGGGTGCCGGTGCGCGTGGGCGTGAGCATTGGCGACACCCTGGCATCGCTGCACGGCGTGATCGGCATCCTGATGGCGCTGCACTACCGCCACCGCGCCGGTGTGGGGCAGGTGATTGACGTGGCGCTGTACGAGGCGGTCTTCAACTGCATGGAAAGCCTGCTGCCCGAATACAGCGCGTTTGGTGCCGTGCGCGAGCCTGCGGGCAGCGCGTTGCCCGGCATTGCGCCCAGCAACGCCTACCGCTGTGCGGACGGCGGCTACGCGCTGATCGCGGGCAATGGCGACAGCATCTTCCGCCGGCTGATGGCGGTGATCGGCCGCACCGACCTGGGACAGGACCCGGCGTTGGCCGATAACGCGGGCCGCGTGGCGCGTGTGGCGGAAATCGACACCGCCATTGGCGATTGGGCCGCAGGGCGCAGCGTGGACGACGTACTGGCCGCGCTGGACCAGGCGGGCGTGCCGGCCGGGCGCATCTACACCGTGGCCGATATTGCCGCCGACCCGCACTACCAGGCGCGCGGCATGCTGCAGACGGTGCGCATGGACGATGGCAGCGACCTGGCCGTGCCGGGCATCGTGCCCAAGCTGTCGCTCACGCCCGGCGTGCACCGGCGCAACGCGCCTGCGCTGGGCCAGGACACGGACGCCGTGCTGCGCGAGGTGGGCCTGAGCGACGCGCAGATTGCCGCCCTGCGCGAGCGCGGCATCGTCGCGGGGGCTCGCGCATGAAGCGCATTTACTTCAATGAAGTTGTCACGCGCGACGGCTTCCAGATGGAGTCCGCCTTCATCCCCACCGACACCAAGGTGGTGCTGGTGGACGCGTTGAGCGAATGCGGCTACGCCAAGATCGAGGTCACCTCGTTCACTTCCCCCAAGGCCATCCCCATGCTGCGCGATGCCGAGGAGGTGATGGGCCGCATCCGCCGCGCACCGGGGGTGGAATACACGGTGCTGGTGCCCAATGTGCGCGGCGCCGAGCGCGCGCTGGAATCGCGCGCTGACGAGCTGAACCTGGTGATGTCGGTGTCCGAGACGCACAACCTGGCCAACCTGCGCATGCCGCGCGAGAAAAGCTTTGCGGCGCTGACCGGGGTGATCCGCCTGGTGGACGGGCGTACGCCGGTGAATGTGTCGCTGTCGTGCAGTTTCGGCTGCCCGATGGAGGGAGCGGTGGCGCTGGATGAAGTACTGCGCTGGGGCGAGCGCTTTGCCGCGCTGGGCGTGCGTGGGCTGACGCTGTGCGACACGACCGGCATGGCCCACCCGGCCCAGGTGGCGCAGTGGGTGGACGCCGCGCAACGGCGGTTTGCCGGCTTGCAGCTGACGCTGCATTTCCACAACACCCGGGGCATGGGGCTGGCCAATGTGCTGACCGCCGTGCAGGGTGGCGTGGACCGTTTCGATGGCTCGCTGGGCGGGCTGGGCGGCTGCCCCTATGCGCCCGGCGCCAGCGGCAACATCAGCACAGAGGACGCCATCCACATGCTGGACGCCATGGGCCATGACACGGGCATGGATCTGGACCGCCTGCTGGCCGTGGCCCGCAGGATGCCGGACATCGTCGGGCACAGCGTGCCCGGTCAGGTGGCGCGGGCCGGCCGCATCACCGACCTGCACCCCGCGCCCGTGCAGTGAGCGATCAGCTCAGTGATTCGATCAGGTCGATGTACTGCTGCATGGCATCGTCATTGGACGTGCCCTTGAGGCTGTTCCAGGCGTCCCATTTGGCGCGGCCCACCATGTCGCCAAAGCCCGGCTTCTTGTCGGCGTTGTCGCCCGTGGTGGCCTGCTTGTACAGGCCGTAGATCTTCAGCAGCGTGGCGTTGTCGGGGCGCTCGCTGAGGTTCTTGGAATTGGCTACAGCGGCTTCGAACGCGGCGTTGAGGTCGGCCATGAAATGCTCCTGGGTGGGTGTTTGTTGGGGTAGTGCATCTACCCGCCGGGCGGGCCTGCGGGTAACTTCGCGGTATCTTACGGTGAGCCGACGCCCCAGAATAGGGGCCGACCCCGAATAAACCCGCCAAACAACGCCAGCCCTGGATGGAGACAGCATGGTGACCCGAATCGTTGCGCCTGATGCGGCAAAAGCTGCGGCCAGAAAAGCGGCCAAGGCCGTACAGAAAAACGCCACGCGCGCCGCCTCCGGCATGCTGGGCCTGAGCGGTGAGCGCATGACCAAGGTGGACACCGCCTGGCTGCGCATGGACAGCGAAAGCAACCTCATGATGATCGTGGGCGTGTGGACGCTCAAGCCGGGCATCAAGTACGAGGACCTGTGCCAGCGGGTGCAGGAGCGCCTGCTCAAGTACAACCGCTTTCGCCAGCGCGTGGTCGAGGACGCGGCCGGCGCCACTTGGGTGGAGGACCGCAAGTTCGACATCGCCAACCACGTCACCCGCGAAAAGCTGCCCAAACACGCGAAGGGGCAGGCGCAGCAGGCGCTGCAAAAGCGCATGGGCGAGCTGGCCATGCAGCCGTTGGACCCGCGCCGCCCGCTGTGGCACTTTGCGCTGGTGGAAGACTACGAAGGCGGCAGCGCGCTGATGGTGCGCATCCACCACTGCATCGCCGACGGCATTGCGCTGATCTCGGTGACCATGTCGCTGGTGGACGGCGGTGCGCCGCCGCCCGAGCGCAAGCGCAAGGAGGCGCCGCACGGCGCCGAGGACTGGATCGCCGACACCCTGATCAAGCCGCTGACCGACATCACCGTGCGGGCCCTGGGTGCCGCGGGTGACGGCGCGGCCAAGTCGCTGGGCATGCTGCGTGACCCGCAAAAAGGCATGTCGGGTTCGCTGGACGTGGCGCGCCTGGCCTACCAGGTGATCAGCGACGCGGCGGCGCTGGCGCTGATGCCGGATGATTCCCGGACGCGCCTGAAGGGCAAGCCCGGGCGCACCAAACGCGTGGCCTGGTGCCAACCCATCCCGCTGGACGAAGTCAAATCCGTGGGCAAGGCGCTGAACTGCTCCGTCAACGACGTGCTGCTCAGCTGCGTGGCCGGCGCCATCGGTGAATACCTGAAGTCACTGGGCGACGACGTGAGCGGCCAGGAAATCCGCGCCATGATCCCCGTGAACCTGCGTCCGCTGGACCAGGCCTACAAGCTGGGCAACCGCTTTGGCCTGGTGCCGCTGGTGCTGCCCATCGGGGTGGACAACCCGATCGAGCGCGTGTACGAGGTGCGCCGGCGCATGACGGCGCTCAAGGGCAGCACCCAGCCGCTGCTGGCGTTCGGCCTGCTGGCGGTGGCGGGCCTGCTGATCAAGCCCGCGCAGGAAGCCATGCTCAACCTGTTTGGCAAGAAGACCACGGCGGTAATGACCAACGTGCCCGGCCCGCGCGAGAAGCTCAAATTCCTGGGCTCGACGCTGGAGCAGAGCATGTTCTGGGTACCGCAGTCCGGCGACATCGGCTTGGGTGTTTCCATCCTGAGCTACGGTGGCGGCGTGCAGTTTGGCGTGATCACCGACACGGCGCTGTGCCCGGACCCACAGAAGATCATTGACGAGTTCGAGCCGGAGTTTGCGAAGCTCTCGCTGGTGACGTTGATGCTGCCTTGGGACGAGTAATCAGTCCTTGACCCGCTGGGTCAAAAACTCGGCCTCGTAGTCCTTGGCCAGTTCCGCTTTCTGCTTGTCCGTCAGCACCTTGCCGGCCAGCTGGAAGAACTTGGTCTCTTCTTCCTTCAGGTGGTGATGCACTTTTTCGGACAGTTTTTTTGCAATGGCCAGCCAGCTGGAGTCATGGGTCTCCTTGGCCTCAAGGTCTTCCACCAGCTCATCCATCTCGTGGTGCTCGGCAATGGCGTGCCGTGAGGCATCGACCGTGCTGTCATGCGCAAACAGTGGCACATACAGGCAGCGTTCCTCGGCTGTCGCGTGGGCGGCCAGCTCGCGCTTGAGTTCGGTGAAAAGGCGGCGGCGGTCCGGGCCATCGGGTGCCGTGGCCAGCATCTGTGCGCACAGGGCGCGTTGCGTTTCGTGGCTGACACGCAGGGCTTCAAAGATGTTGTTCATGCAACCGATGGTGCCCGGCCGGCACGCACGTGCTTGTAGGCGCGCACCGCAACAAAGCGTCAGCGGCCCAGTCAGTCAGTCAGCTGCGTGCGGGCCAGCTCCACGTCCAGCCGCTCGGTGGCGTCGGCCGGCTTCCAGGCCGCGGCCTGTTCATACAGGCGCGTGGCTTCCTTCATGCCCTTGTCGCCCTCCAGCATGACCAGGCCGTTGGCGTACTCAATCATTGCAATGGGCGAGCCCGGGTTGAGTTTCAGTGCTTCCTTGAACAGCCGCAGGCCCACGTCCTTCTTGGCGCCGTAGGTCATGCCGCCAATCAGCGAGCCCACCTTGTCGATCACCTCGGCATGGAAGGCGCCCAGCGCCACATGGGCGTCGGCATGGCGCGGCTGCAACTGGATGGCCTTTTCCAGGGATTCCTTCACCCGGTTGCCCAGCCCCTGCGCCAGCGCCTTGGCCACGCTGATGCCCTGGCTGTAGCGGCCCAGCGCATAGGCCTGCAGGTACCAGGCGTTGGCGTTCTTCGGGTCACGCGTGGCCTGCTCCTGCGCCCGGCTGGCCACTTCCATGAACAGGTCCAGGCGCACCTTTTCCTTGTTTTCCAGGTAGGTGGCGTAAACGCAGGTGGCCTTGTTGGCGACGGTCAGGCCTGCGTCACCGGCTTTCAGGCCTGCCTCGGCGGCCTTCTGGAATTCACCGCTGTGAAACAACGCCCAGGCTTCCAGGAGGGCTGCGTCGGTGGGGCAGGGCTCGGCATCGCCGGCATGCAGGCGCGCCCACTGGCGGCGCACGCCCGCGGCGTCAAAGGTGTAGTCACCGGCATGGGGGAATGCGCTCCACTTGGCCATGGTGTCTCCTGGTGCTCAGTTCTCGGCGGGGTTGTTGTAGGCGCTGACCAGGCCCAGCAGGTGCATGCGCTGGCCGGGCTCCAGGTACGGCACCAGCAGGTTCAGCACATGGTGGGCACCGCGCAGCAGCGCCAGCTGGGCGCTTTCGGGTTCCAGCGCGCGGCGCGGATCGCGCACGTATTCGTAGCTGAGCCAGTAGGTCAGCAGCACCACCATGCTGGTGGCCGTGGCTTCGATCTCGCGTGAATCGATGCTGAGCGCGCCGCTGCGGCTCATGCCGTCCAGCAACGCGCGCACCGAGCGCGTCTTGTTCTTCAGCACCCACTGGAAGTGCGTTTCCAGCCGCCGGTTCTTGGACAGCAGGTCGTTCAGGTCACGGTACAGGAAGCGGTATTGCCAGATCAGCTCGAACAGCGTGTGCATGAAGAACCACGCGTCCTCCACGTCGCGCACGCCATCGCTCGCGTTGAGCAGCTCGCTCAGGGCGCGTTCGTAGCGGTCAAACAGGCTGTTGATCAGCTCGTCCTTGGCGGGGTAGTGGTAGTACAGGTTGCCAGGGCTGATGTTCAGCTCGGCCGAGATCAGCGTGGTGGACACATTGGGTTCGCCAAACCGGTTGAACAGGTCCAGCGTGACCTCCAGGATGCGCTCGGCGGTACGGCGGGGGGCTTTTTTCACCATGGGTGTGTCCTCCGGTTCTGCCTTTTGCGTCAGCGCGGCTGTTGCGCCACCGGCGCCACCACATGGCCCAGGTCGTCCATGACTTCCTGCAGCGATGCGATCGCGCGGCCCAGGCGCGTGGGCGCCGCGTGCGGCGTGACCAGGTGGCGACGCGGATCATCCAGCACATCGGCGCGCAGGCTGATGCCATGCCGGGCCAGTTTGGCTGACAGGCTGGTGCGGCGCGAGCGCAGCAGCGCGCGCGTTTGCTGGTAGGCGTGCTCGGCCAGCGAACGGCGCTGGCCGTAGCTGAAGGTGTTGGCCAGGTACAGCTCGGGGTCGCGGTGGTCGGGCTCGATCAGCACGATGTCGGTGCCGGGATAGGCGCGCTCGTAATGCTTCATGCCCAGCTCCATGCGCGAATGGATCATGGACCGGAAGGTCTGGCTCAGCACGGCCGGCAGGCCGCCGTCCACGATGCGCGGGATGCCCCGCTTTTCGGGCGGCAGGCCGCCACGCATCACGCGCTCGCTGCCCGAGGCCGTGGCGTTGAAGGGCACCAGCGGGTTCAGGCACAGCATGAGGTCGATGCCGCCGTCCATGGCCACGGAGGCGTGCATGGTTTTCTTGAGCGCGCCGTCCACGTAGTAGTTGTCGCCGATCTCCACCGGCGGGAACAGGCCGGGCAGGGCGGCGCTGGCCTGTACCGCGCGCGATATCGGCACATGGTCCCAGCCCGGGCGGCCAAAGGGCGCCGCCTCGCCGCTGTCCAGGTTGGTGGCCACCAGGGTGAGCTGGGTGCGCAGCTGCCGGAAATCGTTGGTGCGGCCTTCGCGCGTGAACAGCCGGGCCAGCTCGCGGTCAATGCCGTCGCTGGAAAAAATGCCGGTGGGCAGGCCGGGGCCCAGGCGTTCCAGCGCGCCGGTGAGTGATTTGCCGCCCAGTGCAAACCGCCACAGGGCGGACGCCGCAAGGCCCGGCGCCATGATGGCGCGGCGGGCAAATTCGCCATAGGCGGGCACCATGAGCCATGAAGGGTCGAACACCTCGGACGCCTGCGTGCCGGTTTCAATGAACGACGCGCACAGTTCGCGCGGCGTCATGCCGTTGGCCAGCGCCGCGGCGATAAAGCCGCCGGCCGACACGCCCACGTAGTGGTCCAGCCGCGCCAGGTCGATGCCGTCCAGTGATTCGCCGAGCGCGCACAGCGCGCCGATCTCGTAGATGGCCCCCAGCGGGCCGCCACCGGCCAGGGCCAGGGCGATGCGGGCAGGCTTTTTGCGGGATGAACTCATGGGGCCAGTGTAGAAGGGTGAAGCGATCCGGAATGTTGCGTTGCAGCAAATCATGCGCGCGCAAAAAAGGGCGCCGAAGCGCCCTGTGCGTGAAGCAGTCCGCAGGTCATGCCGTCTTGCGTGCGGCGGTGCGCTTGGCTGCGGGCTTGGCAGCAGCCTTGGTGGCAGGCTTGGTGGCAGGTGCGGCCTTGGCCTTGGCGCTCAGGCTCGCCACGTTGCGGTTGAGCTCGTCAATGCGGGCGATCAGCACGTCAATGTCCTTGGCCGAGGGCACGCCCAGCTTGTTCAGCGCCTTGGACACGCGGTCTTCAAAGATGTTTTCCAGCTTGTCCCACTGGCCGGAGGCCTTGGACGAAATGTCGGTGGCCATGGTGGCCATCTTGTTGGTGGCTTCGGAGATCTTCTCCTCGGCGGCGGCCTGGGTCTTGCGCTGGATGCTCAGGCCCTCTTTCACCAGGGTCTCGAAGACCTTGCCGCCTTCTTCCTGGGCTTTGGAGAAGGCGCCCAGACCGGCCAGCCAGATCTGCTGGGCCGATTCCTTGACGGTGCCCGACAGGTGGGCGGCGGACTTGTCGCCAGTGGCGGCGGATTTCTGCATTTTCTTGACCATGCTGGACTCCATGTGGGTTGGGGGGCGCGCCTTGCCTCGCATGGCGCATGCCTGCACTGTACGCGCAGCGCAGGGCTGCCGGCTAGGTGCCGGCTCCTAAATAGGCGGCGAACCCTAGGCGCCACACGGGTTTGTGCTGAATCGGGTGCTCGGGGCTTTAAGCAAGAATCCCTGATCTATTCCGGAGGTCTTCATGCAGTATTTCGTCACCGGTGCAACCGGCTTCATTGGCAAAAGGCTCGTCAAAAAACTGCTGGAGCGCAAGGGCGCGGTGGTGCACTTCCTGATCCGCAAGGAAAGCGAAGGCAAGGTTGCCAGCCTGCGCGAATATTGGGGCGCCAGTGCCGCCAAGGCCGTGCCGGTGTTTGGTGACCTGACCAGCAAAAAGCTCGGCGTGTCCAGCGACGACATCAAGAAGCTCAAGGGCCAGATCGACCATTTCTACCACCTGGCCGCCGTGTACGACCTGTCGGCCGACGAGGAAAGCCAGGTGGCGGTGAACATCGAGGGCACGCGCAACACGGTGGACCTGGCCAAAGCCATCGACGCCGGGCATTTCCATCATGTGTCGTCCATTGCCGCAGCGGGCCTTTACGAAGGCGTGTTCCGCGAGGACATGTTCGACGAGGCCGAGAACTACGACCACCCGTACTTCATGACCAAGCACGAGAGCGAGAAGATCGTGCGCAAGGAATTGTCCAAGGTGCCATGGACGGTCTACCGCCCCGCCATGGTCGTGGGCGACAGCACCACCGGCGAGATGGACAAGATCGACGGCCCGTACTACTTCTTCAAGCTGATCCAGCGCACGCGCCAGCTGCTGCCGCCGTGGATGCCCATGGTGGGCCTGGAGGGCGGCCGCGTGAACATCGTGCCGGTGGACTTTGTGGTGGACTGCCTGGATTTCATCAGCCACAAGCCCGCCATCAGCAAGAAATGCTTCCACCTGGTGGACAGCGAAGGCTACCGCGTGGGCGACGTGCTGGACATCTTCAGCAAGGCCGGCCACGCGCCCAAGATGAACCTGTTCATCAACGCGGCGCTGCTGGGCTTCATCCCCAAGAGCGTGACAAAGACGCTGATGTCCATCAAGCCGGTGCGCCGCGTCAAGCAGGCCATCATGGCCGACCTGCGCATCCCGGAGGACATGCTGACGTTCGTGAACTACCCCACGCGGTTTGACCGGCGCGAGCTGGACGCCATGCTCAAGGGCTCGGGCATCGCATGCCCCAACCTGCGCGACTACGCCTGGCGGCTGTGGGATTACTGGGAGCGCCACCTGGACCCGGACCTGTTCATTGACCGCACGTTGCGCGGCACGGTGCAGGGCAAGGTCGTGCTGGTCACAGGCGGCTCATCAGGCATCGGCCTGGCTTCGGCCCACAAGTTCGCCGAAGCGGGCGCCATCACCATCATCTGCGGACGCGACCAGGACAAGCTGGACGAAGCGCAGAAGGAAGCCAAGGCAAAGGGTTACAGCTTTGTCTGCTACGCCGCCGACATCGCCGACATGGCCGACTGCGACCGGTTCGTGAAGCTGCTGATTGAAAACCACGGTGGCGTGGACTTCCTCATCAACAACGCGGGCCGCTCGATCCGCCGCGCCATTGAAAACAGCTACGACCGCTTCCATGACTTCGAGCGCACGATGCAGCTGAACTACTTTGGCTGCCTGCGCATCACCATGGGCCTGCTGCCCACCATGACAGCGAAGAAAAAGGGTCATGTGGTCAACATCAGCTCCATCGGTGTGCTGACCAATGCGCCGCGCTTTTCCGCCTATGTGGCGTCCAAGGCGGCGCTGGACGCCTGGACGCGTTGCGCATCCAGCGAATACGCCGACCAGGGCATCAGCTTCACCACCATCAACATGCCGCTGGTGCGCACGCCCATGATCGCGCCGACCAACATTTACAAGAACGTGCCTACGCTGAGCCCCGAGGAAGCCGCCGACATGGTGGCTGGCGCCTGCATCTACAAGAACGTGCGCATTGCCACGCGCCTGGGCATTGCCGGGCAGGTGCTGCATGCCTTGTTCCCGCGCATCATGCAGATCGTCATGAACACGAGCTTCCGGATGTTCCCCGATTCATCGGCGGCCAAGGGTGACAAGTCGGCCAAGCCCCAGCTTTCGGCCGAGGCGGTGGCGATGCAGCAGATGATGCGCGGTATCCATTTCTGACAAGTCCTGACAGGGCTCCAGGGGGCGCCGCTTACAATCGGCGCCGCCCCCTATGAGAGTACTTCACGTCTACAAGACCTACTACCCCGACACGCTGGGCGGCATCGAGCAGGTCCTGTTCCAGTTGACCCGGGGCCTGGCGGGGATGGGCATTGAAAACCGCATCTTCACCGTCAGCCCGGACCCGCATCCGGCCGTGATCGTGCGCCCCGAATCGCAGGTTCACCGGGCGCGCACTACCGTCGAGGTGGCCTCCAACGCGGTGTCGCTGCAGGCCTTGATGCAATTCCGCGCGCACCTGCGCTGGGCCGACGTGGTGCATTACCAGTTTCCCTGGCCGTTCGCCGACCTGTTGCACGAGGTGGGCGGGGGCATGCGGGCGTCGGTTGTTTCCTACCAGTCGGACGTGGTGCGCCAGAAGTGGCTGCTCAAGCTGTACCGGCCGCTGATGCAGCGCTTCCTGCGCTCGGTGGATGCCGTGGTCGCGACCTCTCCCGGCTATGTGCGCAGCAGCCCGGTCCTGGGCGCCTTGCCCCGCGCGCCGCGCATCATTGCCAACGGCATGGACGAAGACACCTGTGCTCCGGCCCGGCCCGAGACGCTGGCACGCTGGCGTGCCGAGGTGGGCGAAGGTTTTTTCTTTTTCGTCGGCGTGCTTCGCTATTACAAGGGGCTGCACGTGCTGCTGGAGGCCGCGCGTGGTTTTGACGGCCAGGTGGTGATCGCGGGCGATGGCCCCGAGGCCGACGAGCTGGGCCGCCAGGCGCAGGCGCTGGGTCTGGCCAACGTGCGGCTGCTGGGCCGTGTGGACGACGAGGACAAACATGCATTGCTGCAGCTGTGCAGGGCTTTTGTGTTCCCCTCGCACCTGCGCTCGGAAGCCTTCGGCATGTCGCTGGTCGAGGCGGCGATGCACGGCAAGCCGATGATCAGCTGCGATATCGATACCGGCACCAGCTACATCAACGTCGATGGCGTGACCGGCTGGACCGTGCCGCCCGCCGACGGCGCCGCGCTGCATGACGCGATGTGCCGCCTGCAGGCCAACCTGCCCCAGGCCACCGCGTTCGGCGTGGCCGCGCGCGAGCGCTATCACCAGCTGTTTACCGCGCGGCACATGGCCCATGCCTATGCCCAGGTCTACGAAGACGTCCTGCGCCAGCGGATCGCGGGCCGCACTCCTTAGAATCCCGACAACAAAACCAGGAGGAACCCTCTTGAACGCCACCGTAGCAACCTCTGCTGTCACGTCCGACCCGATTGTTCCCGTCATCCTCTCCGGCGGCGCCGGCACGCGGTTGTGGCCGGTTTCCCGCGAAGGCCACCCCAAGCCTTTCATGAAGCTGCCCGACGGGCAGACGCTGCTGGGCAAGACCGTCCAGCGTGCCATGACCGCCGCAAGCGCGCGCCGCATGCTGCTGGTCACCAACCGTGACTACTACTTCATCTCCAAGGACGAGGTGGCCCGCACCCTGGACGCGACTGCCCAGAAAGCCACCGGCTACCTGCTGGAGCCCGTGGGCCGCAACACGGCCGCCGCCATTGCCGCCGCCGCGCACTGGATTGCGGCCAACGTCTCGCCCCAGGCGCTGATGCTGGTGCTGCCTGCGGATCATCTGATTTCCCCGGCCGAGGAGTTCCAGAAGGCCGTCCAGCAGGCTGCCGCGCTGGCCTCGCAGGGCAAGCTGGTCACGTTCGGCATCCGCCCCACGGCCCCGGAAACAGGCTATGGCTATATCGAGGGCGGCGCGACCATTTCGGGCAGCCAGGCGCTGGAGGTCAAGCGTTTTGTCGAAAAGCCGGATCTGCAGACCGCGCAGTCCTACATCGGCAGTGGCAATTTCATGTGGAACAGCGGCATGTTCTGCATGCGGGCGCAGACCCTGCTGGATGAACTCGCGGCCCACCGGCCGGCGCTGGCGGAAGGCATTGCGCGTTGCTGGGCCGAGGTGGGCGAGGGCAGCGGCAAGCAGCCGTTTACCGAGCTGCCGGCCGAATCCTTCGGGCAGGTGGAAAGCATCTCGGTGGACTACGCCGTGATGGAGCCCAGCAAGAACCTGGTGGTGCTGCCCACGGCGTTTTCCTGGGACGACATCGGCTCATGGAGCGCGGTGGCCAACCTGGTGCCCGCCGATGGTGAAGGCAACCGCGTGCAGGGCGATGCCGTGCTGGTGGACTGCCAGGACTCGTTCATTCGTGCCGAGGACCGCATGATCGCCGCCGTGGGCCTGCGCGGCGTGATGGTGATCGACACGCCGGACGCCTTGCTGGTGGCGGACGCCGACGCCAGCCAGCAGGTCAAGGAAGTGGTCAGCCAGCTCAAGCTGCGCGGCCACGAAAGCTACAAGCTGCACCGCACCGTGGTGCGCCCGTGGGGCACCTACACGGTGCTGGAAGACGGCGCGGGCTACAAGATCAAGCGCATCGAAGTGAAACCGGGCGCGCAGCTGTCGCTGCAGATGCACCACCACCGCAGCGAACACTGGATCGTGGTGACCGGCACCGCCAAGGTGGTGTGCGACGACCGGGAGTTCCTGGTCATGACCAACGAATCCACCTATATCCCGGCGGGCAAGAAGCACCGCATGGAAAACCCTGGCGTGCTCGACCTGGTGATGATCGAGGTGCAAAGCGGCGAATACCTGGGCGAGGACGACATCGTTCGCTTCAGCGACATCTACGGCCGCGCCGGCACCTGATCCGGGGCGCGGGCTGCCGCCCGCGTCAGCGCCGGGCCGCGGGCGGCATGGCGTCGTGCAGGGCCAGCCGCTCCAGGGCGGCGAAGTCGCGCACGATGAAGCGGTTGTTGTCTTTTTCGACCACGCCGCTGTCCAGCAATACCTTGAGCGCGCGTGACACCGTTTCGCGGCTGGTGTTGGCCATGATGGCCAGCTCCTGCTGCTTGGGCGGGTGCTCAATGACCACCAGCCCGCCTGGCGCCACGCGGCACAGGCGCTGCATCAGCGCGAACACCCGCTGCGACGCATTGGGCAGGCACAGGATGGTCTGGTAAACAGACGCGTTGCGCAGCTTGCGGGCCAGGCCCCGCAGCACCCGCTCGGCCACCAGCGGGTTCTGGTGGAACAGCTCCAGCGTCTGGGGCTTGGGCAGCAACGCGACCAGCGAATTTTCAAGGGCCACTACGGACGCGGAGCGGGGTTCGTCGTCAATGATGGCGATTTCGCCGAAATAGTCGCCGGCCTCCAGCAGGTTCAGGCCGATCTCGCGCCCGCTTTCGGTGACGTCCAGCACCTGCAGGCGGCCGCTGACCAGAAACAGCAGATGGTCGCCTGGCGAACCCTTGAACAGCACGGATTCCCGCTTGCGCACGTCACGCCAGGTGACCGCGGCGGCAGTGCGAGCGATGGTGGACGGATCAACCCCGGCCAGCAGGGGCAGGCGCGTCAGCGCGGCCTGCGCCGTGGCGGCGTCGGGCAGTGTTTTCATGCGGGCGTGCAGCCCGGCGCTTCAGGCGACATTGTTAAACTCCCCGGTCCAAACGCATCATGGGCAACTCTTGAAGCCGCAAAAAAAGCTATTAGCCACAGGCCAGTCCGGCTTTGTGGGCTCGGCATTGGCGTCTTACCTTCAAGCGGGTCATGCGCCGGACGTCGAGCTTTGCGACGTCGTGGAATTCCATGACCTGCTGGAGCCCGGTTCGTTGCGCCGGATGGCGCAGACCTACCGGCCAGACTGGATTATCCATCTGGCTGCGCAAAGCCATGTGGCGGATTCGTGGAACGACCCCGCGGCAACGCTGCAGGTCAACACCACCGGCACGGCCAACCTGCTCAAGGCGCTGCAGGATACGGGCTTCCAGGGGCGGCTGCTGTATGTGAGCAGTGCCGACGTCTATGGCAAGGTGCCCGCGGACCAGATGCCCGTCGTGGAATCGCGCGAACCCGCGCCGCGCAGCCCGTATGGCGCCAGCAAGGTGGGCGCCGAAGTGCTGTGCCGCCAGTGGGCGCGCACCCGCCCGCTGGATGTGCTGATTGCCCGGCCTTTCAACCATACCGGGCCGGGCCAGCGGCCGGACTTCGCGCTGTCGGGCTTTGCGCGCGAAATCGCCGCCATCAAGCTGGGGCTGCAGCCCGCGCGCATTGCCGTTGGCGACCTGGACGTCACGCGCGACTACCTGGACGTGCGCGACGTGCTGGCCGCTTACCTGGCGCTGCTTCGCTCGGGGCAGACCGGTGAGATCTACAACGTCTGCTCGGGCCGCGAAAGCAACCTGCGCCAGACACTGGACCTTCTGATGCAGATCGCCGGCGTGCAGGCGCAGGTGGTGCAGGACCCGCAGCGCCTGCGCCCGGCGGAGCAGCGGCGCATGTGCGGCAGCCATGAACGGCTGACGGCCGCCACCGGCTGGCAGCCCTCCATCGAACTGCGCGACACCCTCAGGCAACTTCTCGACTACTGGACTCAGGAACTCAAAAAATGACCAAAACCGCACTCATCACCGGCATCACGGGGCAAGACGGCGCCTATCTGGCGCAACTGCTGCTGGGCAAGGGCTACAAGGTCAGCGGCATCCTGCCGCGCCGCTCCACCGACACGCTGTGGCGCCTGCGCGAGCTGGGCATCGAGCGCGATGTCACGCTGATTGACGGCGACGTGACCGACCTGTCCGGCCTGCTGCGCGCGCTGCAGGCCAGCCAGGCACGCGAGGTGTACAACCTGGCCGCCCAGAGCTTTGTGGGCACCTCGTGGCAGCAGCCGCTGCTGACGGCGCAGAACACCGGCGTGGGTTGCGCCAACGTGCTGGAATCGATCCGGCTGACGGACCCGACGATCCGCTTCTACCAGGCGTCCACCAGCGAGCTGTTCGGCCTGATCCAGGCCGAGCGCCAGGACGAGAAAACGCCGTTCTATCCGCGCAGCCCCTACGGTGTGGCCAAGCTCTACGCGCACTGGATGACCATCAACTACCGCGAGAGCTACAACATGCACGCGAGTACCGGCATCCTGTTCAACCACGAATCGCCGCTGCGCGGCGTTGAATTCGTCACGCGCAAGGTCACGGACGCGGTGGCGCGCATCAAGCTGGGCCACCAGAAGGAACTGCGCCTGGGCAACATCGACGCCAAGCGTGACTGGGGCTTTGCGGGGGACTACGTGGACGCCATGTGGCGCATGCTGCAGCAGGACAAGAGCGACGACTACGTGGTGGCCACGGGCATCACCACCACCGTGCGCGAGATGTGCCGCATTGCGTTCAGCCATGTGGGCCTGAACTACGAAGACCACGTGGTCATCGACCCGCAGTTCTACCGCCCGGCCGAGGTGGACGTGCTGCTGGGCAATCCGGCCAAGGCCGAGCGGCTGCTGGGCTGGAAGGCCTCCACCACGCTGGAGCAGCTGATCACCATGATGGTGGACGCCGACATGCGGCGCGTCAGCAAGGGCTGATCAGCCCCTGGCCACGGCGGCCTTGTAAGCCGCCATGGTCTGGTCCATGCAGGCGTCCCAGGTGAAGCGGCGCGAACGCGCCAGCGCGGCGGCGCCAAGCCGGTCGCGCACGTCGGGCGCCGTGGCCATTTCCAGCATTGCTTCGCGCAGGGCGTCCACGTCATCGGGCTCCACCAGGCGCCCGGTGTCGCCCACCACTTCAGGCAAGGACGCGCGGTTGGATACCACGGTGGGTACGCCACAGGCCATGGCCTCCAGCGGCGGCAAGCCAAAGCCTTCGTAGATGGACGGATACACCAGCGTGCAGGCGCCGGCGATCACGCAGGCCAGGTCATCGCGCGACAGGTAGCCCGTCAGGCGCACGCGCCCGGACGCCACGCGCGGCGCCATTTCTTTCTCAAGCGCGTCGGTGTGCCAGCCCTTGAGCCCGGCCAGCACCAGCGGAAAGCGCTGTTGCACGGCCTCGGGCAGCGCGGCGTGGGCGCGCAGTGCGCTGGTGAGGTTCTTGCGCGGCTCCAGCGTCCCCACGGCCAGCACGTATTCGCCATGCACCAGGCCATTGGCCTGCAGCACTGCACGTGTCTGGTCGGCGCTGCGTGGATGGAACAGCGGGCTCACGCCCAGCGGCACCGTGATGATCTGGCTGGCGGGCACGCTGAACACTTCCATGACCTCGCGCTTGACGAAATCCGAGTCGGTCAACAGCAATGTGCTGCGGCGCAGGACGGGCTCGAAGTAGCGGTTCATCGCGCGTACGCGCTCCACCGGGTGGGCCTCGGGGAAGCGGATCCACGACAGGTCATGCACGGTCGTGACCGTGGGGCCGCGAAACGGATAAGCCAGGTAGTTGGGGTCGTGGTACAGGTCAAAGCCGGTGGTGCGCACGCCCTTGTTGAACATCCGGCCCTGCAGCGCGCGGCTGATGCCGTAGGAGTTGGGCACCAGGCGCCGCACCCAGGGGAACAGGTGGCGCGCGGCCGGCAGCGGCTCGGTGCGGGCCTCGCGGCTGAAACCGGTGCCGTAGAAGAAATGCGTCTCGTGCTCGGGGTTGGCGGCCAGGCGCTGCGCCAGCTCCATGGCGTATTGGCCGATACCGGTCAGGGGCGACAGCAGCGCCGTGGCGTTAAATGCGATCCGCATGAAGGTCGATGGAATAGAGGTTGATGGGTTCGGGAAGGCCGCGCACGCTGGCCGGGCCCAGCGGCCGCAGTGGCATGGTGATCTGTTGCGCCGCCTGCGGGCCGATGATGATGGACTCGCCGCGGTCGCGCGCCAGCTCCTGCAGGCGCGAGGCCAGGTTGATGCAGGTGCCCACGGCAGTGTAGACACTGCGCGCCGAGCTGCCCAGGTCGCCTACCAGCGCCTCGCCGCTTTCGATGCCCACGCGCATGGTCACCGGTGCTTCGCCACGGGCGGCACGCGCGGCGTTGAACTGCCGCAGGGCGTCAAACATCCGAACCGCCGCGTCAGCCGCGCCCTGGGCATGGTCTGCCCGCAGCAGCGGCGCGCCCCAGAAGGCGATCAGCCCGTCACCCGTATAGCGGTCCAGCGTGGCGCCGCTGGCCAGCACGGGGGCCGTGATGGCTTCCAGGAATTCGGTGGTCAGGCGCGCGCTTTGCTCCAGGCTGGACTCGGCCGTCAGGCGCGTGTAGCCCGCCATGTCCGCCACCAGCACGGTGATGTCGCGGCGCGCGGGAACCAGGGTTTCCTGCAGCCCCTGGCGCACCAGCAGGCGCAGCACGGGCGCTGCAATGTAATGGGACAGCGTGCGCATGGCCCGGCGCGAAACCGCGCGCGCATGCGCGAAATCCAGCGCCAGCCAGGTGAGCCCGTAGGCGATCAGCGCGCCCACCGGCGGCAGGACCAGCAGGCGCAGGCCCTGCGAGAACGCCCAGGCGCAAAGCGCCAGCCAGGCCGGCAGCAGCAGTGCCAGTGCCATGACGCCGAAACGCACCCGCAGCGCCAGGGCAGCCCCCAGCGCCGCCACGCCCAGTACCGCCGCGGCCAGCGTGAGCCAGCCGCCCGCGGCGTACGCTGGGTGGCGCCCGGTAGCCTCCAGCAACTCGGCCATGACCTGGGCGTGAACCAGAACGCCCGCGGTCACGGGCTGCAGCGGCGTGGCCACGTAGTCGCTCAAGCCCACCGCCGATGAGCCGATCAGCACATGGCGCCCGCGCAGCAGCGCCGCGTCCACCTGGCCACGCAGCACGGACTCCGCGGACACCGTGAGGAAGGTACCCACACCGCGGCGAAACGGAATGCGCCATTGGCCATCGGGCGCGGCGCCCAGCGCCTGCAGCGCCTGCGCGGCAAGCTGGGGGTCGGTGCAGTCCAGCAGGGCCAGTGACAGCGTGGCATAGGTCCGGCCCGCGGCCTGGGCCTGCAGGTAGATGCGCCGCAGTACGCCGTCGGCGTCGGGCTGCACGCCGATGTGACCCACGCAGCGCGCCCCCGCCAGGCCGGCATGGTTGGCCACGTGGCCGCTGGCCTGTGCTGGCGTGGCGCCTGCCAGCGGCGTGCTGCGCCCGCCCGCGGCCGTGCCCACCACGATGGGCGTGCTGCGCGCGGTGAAGTCCAGCACTTGCGCCAGTGCCAGCGGTCCGTGCCGGGCAATGGACGCCAGCCGTGCATCACCGGCTTTGTCGGCGCGTTCGGGCAGCACCATGTCCAGCGCCACGGCCCTGGCACCCAGCGGGCCCAGCAGCTCTTCCACCAGGTCGGCCAGGCGGTCGCGGCTCCAGGGCCACACGCCGATGGCCCGCAGGGACTCCTCGCTGATGTCCACCACGGCCACGCCCGGCGTGGGTCGTTCGGACACCACCAGCCCCGTCAACGCATCGCGGCTTCGCTCCTCGGCCAGTTGCAGGCCGGGCCACAGGCCCAGCAGCGCGCCCGCCAGCGCCGCCGCCAGTACCGCCCATGCGGCCCGGCGCACCAGCAGTGGCGTGCTGGCCGTGGGGGCTTGGGGTGTGGCGGGGTCTGCTGGGGTCATTGGCACAGCCGATGGTACGCGGACTCGGCGGTTATACTGCCACGCGGTTCTTCATCGCGCCCCGTCCCACATGTCTTCTTCCTCGCTCATCCGAAGCGGCGCGCAAATCTGGACCTGGCGGGGCTTCATCGTCGCATCCGTGGTTCGCGAGTTGCGCGCGCGTTACGCCCGTTCCCTGTTCGGCTGGCTCTGGCTGCTGTTGCCCCCGCTGGTGCTGATTGCCATCTACACCCTCGTCTTCAGCAAGCTCATGCGCGGCGCGGGGCTGCCAGACCATGGCCCGTACACCTACAGCATCTACCTGTGCGCGGGCATGCTCACCTGGCAGTGGTTTTCGGAACTGCTGTCGCGCATCGTCGGCCTGTTTGCCAACTACGCATCCCTCATCAAGAAAACCGCCGTGCCCTGGTACGCGCTGCTGGCGGTGGACTTGCTGGTTACCAGTTTTGGCCTGGTGATCCAGATGGGCCTGTTTGCCGTGTTGCTGGCGGCGGTGGACCAGTGGCCCGGCTGGCGCGCATTGCTGTTCGTTCCCCTGATCGCCACCCAGGCGCTGCTGGCCATTGGCCTGGGGCTGGGCCTGGCGGTGCTGCAGGTGTTCTTTCGCGACGTGGGCCTGATGATCCCGCTGCTGCTGCAGGTGTGGTTCTGGATGACGCCCATTGTTTACCCCATCACGGCGCTGCCGCCGGTGTTCCAGTCGTTCCTGCAATGGAACATCATCACGCCGCTGGTGCAGGGCTACCAGTCGGCCGCGCTGCTGGCGGATGTGCCAATCAACTGGGCCGGCATCGCGGTGGTGGCCGGCGTGGGGCTGCTGACGCTGCTGGGCTCGCTGCGGCTCATGACGCGCAACCTGAGCCTGATCCGGGACGAGATCTGAACCATGGCAGACCCGGTACTTTCCGCCCGTGGCGTTGGCAAGTTCTTCAGGCGCTACCCCAGCCGCTGGGCGCAGCTGTGGGAGTTGCTGTCGGGCCGGGCCATGCACGAACCCCACTGGGTTTTCAGGGACCTGTCGTTCGATGTGGCGCCCGGTGAGGCCGTGGGCGTGGTGGGGCGCAACGGCGCGGGCAAAAGCACGCTGCTCAAGCTGCTGACGGGCGTGCAACAGCCCAGCGCGGGCGCCATCCACCGGCGTGGCATGGTGTCGGCCATCCTGGAGCTGGGGGTGGGCCTGCACGCGGAATTTACCGGCCGCGAAAACGCGCGCCAGCTGGCCTTGCTGCAGGGGCTGCCCGAGGAGCGCGTGCGCGCGCTGATGCCCGAGATCGAGGCCTTCGCCGAAATCGGCTCCTATTTCGATGAGCCGGTGCACACCTATTCGTCGGGCATGCAGATGCGCCTGGCGTTCAGCGTGGCCACCGCCGTGCAGCCTGACCTGCTGATCGTGGACGAGGCGCTGGCGGTGGGTGACGCGTACTTCCAGCACAAGTGCTACGAACGCATCCGTGCCATGCGCGACGGCGGCGCGGCCGTGCTGTTCGTGTCGCATGACCCGTCATCGGTGCGCTCGCTGTGCCCCAGGGCACTGCTGATCCATGACGGCCGCCTGATTGAAGACGGCCCGTCGGCCCTGGTGCTGGAGACCTACAACATGCTGCTGGCGCCCGAGCTGAGCCGCCACCACGAAGACCTGTCGCATGGCGGGCAGGGGCGGCGCAGCGGCTCGGGCGAGGTGCGCGTGGCGTCCGTGGAGTTCCGCCAGGAGGGCCAGCCGCGCCGCGCGCTGATCACTGAAACGCCAGCCCAGCTGGTGATGGACATTGATGTGCGCCAGCCCGTGCCCGACCTGACGCTGGGCATCCTCATCAAGGACCGTTTGGGCAACGACATCTACGGCACCAACACCCACCATCAGGGCATCGAGCTGCCGTCCGCGCAGCCCGGCCGCCTGGAGGTGGCGTGGGACCTGGGCGGCTTTCACCTGGGGCCGGGCCACTACAGCCTGACCGTGGCTGCCCATGCAGGGGCAGCACACCAGGCCGGCAACTACGACTGGTGGGACCGCTGCATCACGTTCCAGGTGCTGCCATCTGGTGGCGCGCTGTCGATCGGGCCGGTGTCGATGCAGGCCAGCGTGAGCTGCCGTGCGGTCAAGGAGGCGGTGTGATGGCGCTTGTCAAACGGGTACTGGGCAAACTGCGCGAAATCGCGGATTTCCTGCGGCATGGCTCGCGGCGTGAGTTGCAGGCCCGCCAGCGGCTGGACCAGCTGGAAGCCCGCCTGAACGACCAGCAGCGCCACCTGGAAGACTGGCAGCGCCAGCTCGGCGAGCTGACCAGCGTCACGCTGTCCCGCGCGGCCGACGCGGACCTGCAATTCGTGCGCAACTCGCTGGCCGCGGACATCGCGCGCGAAAGCCAGTGGCTGCGCAACCGGATTTCGGCGCTGGCCCATGCGGCGGGCAGCGTCAGTGTCAGTGCGCCCGGCCCGCAGGCCGCGCCCGTTGCGGTGGCGCAGTCCGCGCTGGAAGAAGCCTTCTACCCCGCGCTGGAACAGCAGTTTCGCGGCACGCTCGATGAAATCCGCGCGCGGCAGCTGCCCTACCAGCCGTGGATTGCCGGCGCGCCCGCGGGCCCGGTGGCCGACATCGGCTGCGGCCGGGGCGAGTGGCTGGGCCTGCTCAGGGAATGGGGCCGCGACGGCGTCGGGGTGGACCTGAACTCCGTCCTGGTGGGCGAGCTGCAGGCCCGTGGCCTGAACGCCGTGCATGCGGACGCCCTGGCGTGGCTGCACCAGCAGGCCGACGACAGCCTGGCCGCCATCACCTCGTTCCATGTGGTGGAGCACCTGCCGCTGGGCGTGCTGCTGCAGCTGGTGGACGAAGCGCGGCGCGTGCTCAAGCCCGGCGGCCTGCTGATCCTGGAGACGCCCAACCCCGAAAACCTGCTGGTCGCCACGCAGAGCTTCTGGCTGGACCCGACCCACCAGCGCCCGCTGCCGCCGGGCCTGCTGGAATTCATGGCCGTGCATGCGGGCCTGCGGCATGAGACCACCTTGCGCCTGAGCCCGCCGGACCTGGATGGCCAGGCCATTGCCGACCCCACGCTGCGCGGTCTGATGATGCAGGGGCGCGACTACGCCGTGGTGGCGCGCAAGCCGGGTTGACGCACGCATGACGGCGCAGCGCATCCTCGTCCTGGGCTCGTACCCCGTGGTGAACCCGCGCCATGGCGGGCAACTCCGCCTGTCCAACATCGTGCAGGCTTACCGGGGCCGGGGCTTTGAGGTGCGCCAGGCCAGCTTTTTCCCGGCCAACCCGTTCTATACCGACCATCCGCTGGGCGCGGCGGATGTGCCGCTGCCGCCCGCCGGCCTGCAGTCATGGAAGGGCCATGCGGCGCCGCTGATTGAAGACCTGGCCTCGGGCGAGGCCGTGGCGCAGGACGAAGCGCGGCTGGCGGCGCTGGAGCGATTCGCCGGCCCGGTGGACTGGATCCACCTGGAGCAGCCCTGGCTGCTGCCCGTGGTGCAGCGCCTGCGCGAACGTGGCGCGGTGGGCGCATTCCGGCTGGTCTACGGCTCGCAGAACATCGAAACCCACCTCAAGCAGGCCATCTTTGCGCAGTACAAGGTGCGCGACGGCCAGCCCCTGCTGGACGGCATCCTGGCCCTGGAGCAGCAAAGCGCGGCGCAAGCCGACCTGGTGGCCACGGTGACGCAGCAGGACCGCGCGCACACGCTGGGCTGGACGCAGGCACCCATCGTGCTGGCGCCCAACGGCGTGAGCGCCTGGACCAGTACGCCGACGGATCGCGACCACTGGCGGCAAGTGCTGGGCCCCGAGCCCTTCGCGCTGTATGTGGCCAGTGCCCACCCGCCCAACGTGTCGGGCTTTTGCGAATCCTTCGGCGAATGCATGGCCGCGCTGTCGCCCGTGCAGAAAGTCGTGCTGGCCGGCAGCGTGACCGAGCACATCCTGTCGTCCGCCTGGTATGCCCATTGGGGGCCGCTGAACGCGCGGCGCATCCATCCGGCCGGCGTGCTCTCGGATGCGCAGCTGTCGGCGCTGCGCGACCTGGCACACACCTTCGTGTTGCCCATGACCTCTGGCGGCGGCTCCAACCTCAAGACGGCCGAGGCGCTGCATTCGGGCCGCCATGTGGTGGCCACGCCGCACGCCATGCGTGGCTTTGAAGCCATGGCGGACCTGCCGGGCGTGGTGGTGACGCAGCCAGGCATCCCGTTTGCCCAGGCCGTCGCCACCAGCCTCCTGCAACCCCAGCCGGGCGCGGACGCGGCATCGCTTGCGCGGCGTGCCACGCTGACCTGGTCCCACACGCTGGCGGCGCTGTGCGACGCCATTGAGGCCCACTCCCGCAAGTCATGACCGAGCCCCACGCCCAGCCCGCACCGCTGCCCGCCCATCGTCCCGCGATCTGGGTGCATGTGTCCACGCTGCTCAACTGGACCCGCCCGCCGGTGGGCATCATCCGGGTCGAGCAGGAATACTGCCGCTGGCTGTTGCAGCATGCCGAAACAGACGGCCTGGCCGTACGCTTTTGCGAATGGGATCGCGCGGCCAACACCTTCGTGGAGGCCGCCCGCGAGCGCGTGCAGGCCAAGCTGGCGCCGCCCGCGGCCGCCCAACCACCCGCCGCCTACCAGCGGGCCGCGTGGAAAACCCGCGTCAAGAACCTGCTGCGCAAGGCCATCCCGCTGTTGCCCGCGCCCTGGGTGCCGCGCCTGCGCGACACGGCGTACCGCGTGTTGCACCATGTGCTGGTCGCGCGTGCGCGGCTGCGCTCATGGATGGCGCGCACGCGGGTTGCGCCGGATCGCCCGGTGGCCACGCCCGCGCCGTTCGGGCCGGGCGACCGCCTGGTGTCGCTGGGGCTGGACTGGGATTACCTGGACCAGAAGGTTCTCTACCAGCTCAAGCAGCGCCACGGCCTGCGCACCACGCTGATCTGCTACGACGTGATCCCTGCGCTGTTTCCGCAACTGGTGGTGCTGCCGCCAGGCGGGTTTGGCGCCTATCTGGTGGACATGGCCTGGTGCGCCGATGAAGTGCTGTGCATCTCGCACCACACGCGCAAGGATTGCGAGGCCGTGCTGTCACGCCTGGGCGCCCCGGTGCCGCCGATGCATGTGATCCACCTGGGCTCGGAAGTCCACGCGTCGGGCGAGCCGGCGCGGGCGCCGGCTGGGCTGGCCGTGGGAGAAGGGGAGCGCCCGTTCGTGCTGTTCGTGTCCACCATCGAGCGGCGCAAGAACCATGAAATCCTCTACCGCGCCTGGACACGCCTGCGTGACCAGGGCGTGGTGCCGCACCGCCTGGTGTTCGTGGGCATGCAGGGCTGGGGCGTGACGGACCTGCTCAACGACATGCGGCTGGACCCGCGTACCCAAAGCGACATCGTGCTGCTCAACCACGTGAGCGACGCCGAGCTGGACTGGCTGTACCGCCATGCCGCCTTCACCGTGTTTCCGTCGCTGTACGAGGGTTGGGGCCTGCCGCTGGTGGAAAGCCTGGCCCGCGGCAAGTTCTGCCTCGCATCCAGCGCCGCATCGCTGCCCGAGGCGGGCGGCCCCCATGCCGAATACCTGGACCCCTGGGACTTGCCGGCGTGGGTTGACCGCTTGGGCCACTACATGGCACACCCTGAAGAGGTTGAAGCACGCAACGAGCGCATCCGCCGCGAGTTCCGCGCCCCGTCCTGGGCGGACACCGCGCGGCAGATCCACCAGGTGGCGCTGGCCGCAGGGCGGGGGCAGCCATGACCGGGCCGCTGGTGCTGGTGGTGCCCGTGTACAACGAGGCCGCGCTCATCGGCGAGTCTTTGCCGCAGATCCTGCACGCCGCGCGCGCAGCCGTGCGCAGCGCGGGGCTGGACCTGCCAGTGCGCCTGCTGGCCGTGGACGACGGTTCGTCCGATGGCACAAGGGCTTCGCTGGCCCGGCTCAAGGCCCAGGACGACGCCATCGGCTTCATCAGCTTCACCCGCAATTTCGGCAAGGAAGCCGCCATTCATGCCGGGCTGCAGCAGGCCTGTGGGCCGCTGCAGGCGCGCGTGATGGTGGTGATCGATGCCGACCTGCAACACCCGCCGCAGCTGATCGGCACCATGCTGGAGCACTGGCGTGGCGGCGCCGCGGTGGTGGAGGCCGTCAAACAGCTGCGCGGCGACGAAAGCGCCCTGCGGCGCCTGGCGGCGCGCGCGTTTTATGGCACGTTCACCCGGCTGTCGGGCATGGCGCTGGACCAGGACACCGACTTCAAGCTGCTGGACCGCGACGTGGCGCTGGCGGTGCTGCGGCTGGACGAGCGCGCGCGCTTTTTCCGCGGCATCGTCCGCTGGCTGGGTTACCCGGCTGTCCGCGTGGGCTTTGATGTGGCCGAGCGGGCGGGCGGCCAGACGCGCTGGAGCCTGTGGGCGCTGGCGCGCTATGCATGGCGCAACCTCACGGCCTTCTCGTCGGCGCCGCTGGGGCTGGTCACGGGCCTGGGCGCCGTTGGCCTGGTGGTGGGCTTTGCGCTGGCGGCCAAGGCGCTGCTGGACAAGCTGCAGGGCCAGGCCCTGACGGGTTTCAGCACGGTCATTCTTTTGCAGGTGATCTTTGGCAGCCTGATCCTGCTGGCGCTGGGCATCATCGGCAACTACGTGGCGCGCATCTATGACGAGCTCAAGCAGCGGCCGCACTACGTCATACGGCCCGAGGACATCGCATGAGCACGCTGATGACCTGGGCGCTGGTGGCCGCCGCGGTGCTGTGCAATGGCGCGGCACAGATCCTCATCAAGCGCGCGGCCGTCACCGACGCGCTGAACCTGCAGTCGTGGCTGTCGGTGCCGCTGCTGGTGGCGGTGGCGCTGTACGGCCTGAGCTTCGGCCTGACCGCGCTGGTGTTTGCGCGCTTTCCGCTGTCCCTGATTTCACCGCTCATGGCCGGTGCCATCTTTGTGCTGATCAGCCTGTTTTCGGTGGCATTCCTGGGTGAAACGCTGGGGGCCAGCCGTATCGCCGGCATGGTGTGCGTGGTGCTGGGCATCGCCCTGCTGGCCCGCAGCGCATGAGGCACAAGCGCGCGCTCGCGGACCTGGCGCCGTGGGTGGCGCTGGCGTTGGCCGCCGCGCTCATCGCGGTGTGGCTGTATGGCCCGAATGTGCTGAACCCCTCGTCGCACGCCTGGCTGCTGCACGGGGACCCGGCGCAGCATTACGTGGGCAGCGCGTATTTCCTGGCCGAGCCCTGGCGCTGGCCGCCGGGGGCGATCCACGGCTTCGGTCAGGCCCCCACCTCGGTGGTGTTCGTGGATGCGATTCCCGTTGCCGCCCTGGCCGCCAAGCTGATGGGCATGGCCGCGGGCCAGCAGTACTTCGGCGTGTGGATGCTGCTGTGCCACGTGGGTGCGGCCTGGTTCGGAGCCCGGCTGCTGCGCACGCTGGGCGTGGCGGGCTGGCCGCTGTGCGCGGGTGCCCTGTTGTTCGTGCTGGCGCCGGCCCTGCTGCTGCGCGTCTATGGGCACGAGGCGCTCATGGCGCACTTCCTGATCCTCGCAGGGTTGCAGCTGGCGCTGGTGCCCTGGCGCTGGGCGCCATGGCTCACCCTGGGCGCGTTCAGCGTGCTGGTCCATCCCTACCTGGCGCTGATGACGGCGGTGCTGGGCGCCGGCGCCGCGCTGGCTGCGCTGGCGCTGCGCGAGCTCGCGCCGTGGCGGCTGGCGGCGCAGGCCCTGGCTTCGGGGGTGCTGTGCGGCGCGCTGGCCTGGGCCGCGGGGTACTTCATCGGGGGCGGCTCGCAGGTGTCGTCCGGCGGCCACGGGTTCTTTTCCGCCAACCTGCTGACCTGGGTGGATCCGATGGACTGGCATGCCTTCCTGGCGCAGCACGGGCGTGACGCGACGCGCGGGCGTGAATGGTCCGTGCTGATGCCGGCGCAAGCCCAGGCCACGGCGGGCCAGTACGAAGGCTTTGCCTATCTGGGCGCCGGCGTGGTGCTGCTGGTGTTGCTGGCCCTGGTGCCTATGCCCATGCGCAGGCAGGGGCGTGCGCAGCCAGCGCCTGCCATCCCGCGGGCGCGCTGGATCAGCCTGGCGGGCGCCTGCGCCGCGCTGGCCCTGCTGGCGCTGTCGGCCCGGCCCAGTGTGGGCGCAAACATCCTGCTGGATATTCCGCTCAGCGAAGGCGTGGCCAGCGCGCTGGGCGTGTTTCGCGCCAGTGGCCGCTTTGTCTGGCCGGCCACTTACCTGCTCATGGCGGTAGTGATCAGCCGCGCGGTCAGGCTGCCGGCGGGGGGCTGGCTGTTGGCGGCCTGCGTGCTGGTGCAGGCGGTGGACCTGTCAGCCAAGCTGTCCGAATTGCGTCACCGCTTCCGCGACGGACCTGAGGGTGCCGTGGCTGCCGTGGCCGCGCCCGTGTGGCCGCAGGCCCTGAAGCGTTGCCCCCGGCTGGAGCTGGTGGCCACGGGTGAGCTGGGCAGCCACTGGATCGCCCCGGCGCTGGCGGCCGGCATGGCGGGCGCACAGGTGGTGCCCGCGCCAGTGGCGCGTCCGTCGCCGGATGCAGCGCGCCAGCGGCGCGCGCAGGTGGATGCGCTGCTGGCCGGTACCGGCTGGCGCAACGACACGGTGTACGTGGTGTGGCCCGAGCTGGCTGGCGCCATCCAGGCGCTGCCCGCTGGCGCGCGGCGCCTGGCGGTGGAGGGGTATGACCTGGTGCTGCCAGGCCCATGCCAGCCTGCATGACAGGAAAGGGTGCGCCATGGGCATGATGCGTTTGCTGCTGGCCATGGCCGTGGTGCTCAGCCATGCTGACCTGCGCGTGTTCCAGCTCAACCCCGGCGTAACGGCCGTGGTGGGCTTCTACCTCATTTCGGGGTACGTCATGGCGGGCCTGGTGCACCGGCACTACGACAAGCCCGCGCGCATGCCTTACTTTTACCTGGACCGGTTGCTGCGCCTGTACCCGCAGTACCTGGTGTATGCGGGGGCTGCGCTCGCCTGGCACCTGTGGACGCAGACCCCGACGCTGTTCCTCCGGCACGCGCCCACCTGGCAGGACATTGCCAACAACCTGCTGATCGTGCCGCTCAATTTCTACATGTTCAACGGCTCGGACGCCTACGCACTCGTGCCGCCGGGCTGGTCCCTGGGCGCGGAGCTTCAGTTCTACCTGCTGGCGCCGGCCATGCTGCTGTGGCCGCGCGTCGGGCTGGCGCTGGGGGGCGCGTCGCTGGTTGTCCATGCCCTGGCCCTGCACGGCGTCATCCATACCGACTGGTACGGCTACCGGCTGCTGCCGGGCATCCTGTGGGTGTTTGGCGTGGGCATGCTGATGTTCCACTGGCACCGCAACCAGCCCGCCCGTGCCCGCTGGCTGGCCTGGGGCGCGCCGCTGGCGGCGCTGGTGCTGTATGGCTACCTGCGCCAGCGCGGGCTGCACGCCCAGCCTTATCACCAGGAGGTCATCCTGGGCTGGGCGATTGCCATTCCCGCAGTGCACTGGCTGGCCACGCGGCGCCTGGGGGCCTGGGACGACCTGGCGGGGGACCTGTCTTATGGCGTGTTCCTCAACCATTTCCTGCTGATCTGGCTTTTGTTCCCGCAGCCTGGGCACACCCCCCTACAATGGCTCGTGCTGCTCCTGTGCAGCCTGGTGCTCTCTTACATCACGCAGCGGCTGGTGGAAAAACCGGTCCTGGCCTGGCGGCGGCACCTGCGCAAGCCCGCAGCTTGAATCTGTGACGTGCGTCACAATTTTCCAGATCACGGGCAGTGACAATTCAAGCGGGTGCAGGCGCGCCCCCCTGGCCCGGAGCAGCCCATGACACATCAACCTGCAACGATCAATCGCTTACCTGCCCGCAACCGTGCACTGAAACTGGTTGCCTGGTCCCTCCCTCTGGTGGCGGGGCTGGCCATGGCGCTGGCGGCGCATGCCCAGGGGGTTCCGTCGGTCGGGCAGGTCGTGTTTGTGTCTGGTCCTGCGCAGCTGCTCACCGCCAGCGGCAGCCAGCGCCCCGTGCAGGTGGGCGCCGCGCTTCAGCAGGGCGACCGCGTGGTCACTGGCACCGGCGCCTATGTGCACCTGCGCATGATCGACAACGCCTTCGTCGCGGTGCGCCCTGAATCGCGCCTGGCCGTCGAGCTGTACGAATACGACGCCGCCCGCCCGCAGGCCAGCCGCATCAAGCTGCAGCTGGACAACGGCAACGCCCGTACTGTGTCTGGCAAGGGCGGTGAGGCCGCCCGCCAGAACTACCGCTTCAACACGCCCATGGCCGCCATCGGCCTGCGCGGCACGGACTACACCGTTCGCTCCACCGACGACGCCACCCGCGTCTCGGTCAGCCGCGGCGCGGTGGCCGTCACGCCCCTGGGCGAAGGCTGTTCTGCCGGCACGCTGGGCCCCTGTGCCACCGGCGCCACCCGTGAACTGACGGCAGCGGTGTCGCACGCCTACCTGGAAGTCAGCAGCCGCAACCGCGTGCCGGTGCTGGTGCGCCCCGAACAGGACCCGCAGGGCAATGGCGCACAAAACCCGGCCGGCAAGCCGGACGAGCCGCGCGCCGAAAGCAAGGGCGACGTCAAGCTGGTCTCCACCAACCCCAAGGACGCGGCCAGCCAGGTCACGGCCGACCGCCTGGTGGCGGGTGCCGTGCCGGTGGAGCCGCCCAAGCCCGCTGAACTGGTGTGGGGCCGCTGGGCGACCTACGCCACGGGGCCCGGCTCACCCGGCATGTCGGAATTGCTCGGCCCGGAGCGTGAGATCGTCGTCGGCAACAATGTTTTCGGCCTGCTGCGCCCGGCCGCCGGGCCTGTCACCCTGCCGGCGCAAGGCAATTTCAGCTTCCAGATGGCGGGTGCCGAGGCCTACACGCTGGCCCATGGCGTGGCCAGCCCGGCGCAGGTGCTGGGCGGCAACTTCAGCATTGACTTCAACCAGCGTGCATTCAGCACCGCGCTGTCGGTGCAGCATGGCGGCGGCACCGAGCAACTGGGCGCCCAGGGCCGGGTGCAGTACCAGGGCCTGCTCATTGCCGACCCCAGCCGCTCCAATATGGTGCTGAACGGCGCTGTGGCCAGCGGCGGCACCGAGGCCGCCTACCTGTTTGAGAAAACCCTGACCAACGGGGGCCTGCTGGGTGCGGTTCGCTGGGTTCGCTGACGCGTCCCCCAGGCTTTTCACACGTGTTCTGATCCTGCTGGCAGCCAGCGCCGCGCTGCCAGCCGCCGCACAGAACCCGCAAGCCCGGGACTATTACCAGCAGGGTGTGCAGGCGCTCACTGACCGCCAGTTCGAGCAAGCCCGCCAGGCCCTGGCGCGAGCCGTCGAGCTGGACCCTGACTTCGCGGGCGCCTGGGTGGACCTGGCCCTGGCCACCTATGCCGCAGGCGATATTGCTCAGGCAGAGGAATTCCTGACCATCCTGGAGCAGCGGTTCACGCTGCCCGAGCCCATTGCCCAGGCGGTTGCTGGATTGCGCGGGCGCATTGCCGCCGGCCAGGCTGCGGTGGCTGCGGCCTCCAGGGGATGGGCGTGGCGCACGACGGTGCAGGCGGGCGGTGGACATGACAGCAACGCCAACGCCGGCCTGGCGCTGAATGACCTGACACTCACTTTGCCTGGGGGCGGTGTGCTGCTGCCGGTGTCCCCCACGCTGCGGCCCCAGACAGACCGGTTTGCCGTGGCCAGCGTGTCGGCCAGCGGGTTACGCGACCAGCCGCAGGGCCAGCTGGAACTGGCCGGCAGCGTGAAAGCGCGGCGCAATGCCCAGGCCAGCGACTTTGACACCCTGGACCTGCAGGCCGCCGTGGGCTGGGCGACCACCCGGCCTTTGCCCGGCGGCGGGCTGGGCGGGCTGCTGCCCGGTCCTTGGCGCGCGGGGCTGGCGGCGCAGCACCTCAAGCTGGGTGGCAGCGCCTTGCTCAACAGCGTGGTGCTGAGCGGCACGCATGTATGGGCGGGTGCCAGCTGTAACCCGCAGGCCACGGTGGAATCTGACTGGCGGACATTCCCGGTGGCCAATAACCTGAACAGCCGCACGCTGTGGGTGGGTGCCAGCGCAAGCTGCCCCGGCCTTTACCCGGCCCGCGGCGGCCGCTGGAATGCGCTGTTGCGCGTGGGCCAGGAAACCGCCCGCAGCCCGTTCCTGTCCAGCACCGGGCGGCCCGGCGGCAACACGCGCCACACTGAACTGACACTGACCCATGCCTGGAGCTGGCAGGGCAGCGCCGGCAACCACCGGCTGGAGGCCCAGGCCCAGTGGGCAAGGGCGCACGATACACAGGGCTACAGCCCGCTGCTGGCGAACGACGCCCGGCGCGAGGTGCAGCGCAGCACGGCCAGCCTCTCCTATACAGTGCCGCTGGCGCCTGTGGCGGGCCTGGACGCCGGCTGGCAGGCAACGCTGGCCATGCAGGGTTTCAGGCAACGCTCCAACCTCGAGCTGTTTCGCCTGAGCGGACGGATCATCCAGGCATCCATCCAGAAAACCTGGTGAGCCGTCGTTAATGGATAAGGCTTAAGGTGCCGCGCGTGCGTCAAAAGTGTCGTTGCAAATCAACAACGTTTGTATCTGGCTCACATTCCCGTTCGATTTTGTGATGTGGATCACAAAACCCATACCCGTTCCCCCTATACTCCACTTCGGCTGAAAGTTATTAGCCGTCTTTGATATCACAGACAGTTTTTCATTTTTTCTAGGAGAGCTTTCAATGGCAATTACCACCGCAATGCGTACCGAAGTTTCCCAGCTGTACGTCGCCCTGTTTGGCCGCGCGCCCGACGGTGACGGCCTGGGCTTCTGGGTGCAACTGCGCGACCAGGGTCAAACGATGGCCCAACTCGCCAACACCATGTACGCGACCACCCCGGCCCGTACCTACTTCCCCAGCTTCCTGACGAACACGGAAATCATCTCCGCTTTCTACACGAACGTTCTGGGCCGTACCGCTGACGCTGATGGCCTGGCCTTCTGGACCGGCAAGCTGAACGCTGCTGGCGCCACCCCTGGCTCCGTCATCGCTGAAATGATCAACGTTGTTGCCAACTACAGCGGCACCGACGCTGCTGGCGTGGTCAGCAAGGACCTGTTCAACAACAAGGTCTCCGTTGCCCAGTACTACGGCGAAAAGAACGGCACGGTGGCTGGCGCTACCGCCGTCCTGTCCGGCGTGACCAACGCCGCCTCCACCGTGACCACGGCCAAGACCAACATCGACAACGGTACCGTTGGCGGTGTGAACCAGGGCCAGAACTACGTGCTGACCACTGGCGTGGACAACATCGTGGGCACGAACGGCAACGACACGATCACCGCCGACAACACGGGCGGTACCGCCCAGCTGTCCGTGGCTGACACGATCAATGGCGGCTCGGGCACCGACACGCTGAAGATCTTCCTGGCAACGGGTGGCACGGCCACGGGCCAGCCCACGCTGAGCGGCATCGAGACCGTGTACATCAACGGTGGCGCCATGACGGCTTACACCGCTGCCACCGGCACGACCACGCTGTCGATCGACGCAGCTTCTGCCAACACCGCCGCCACGTACACCCTGGCTGGCCAGGACATCGTGCTGGCCAACAAGACGTCCACCGCTGCCACGACGACCACCATCGCCAAGGCTGCTTCGGGCACGCAAACCGCCCAGAAGATCACGCTGAACGGCATCACCCGCGACAAGGCTGGTAACGAAACCACCATCGACGTGACCGGCACCGGCATCACCACGCTGAACCTGGAAGCCACCGGCGCCAACAGCAACGTGAACCTGGCCAACACGACGGCTGCTGCTGTTACCACGATCAACTTCGCTGGCGACAAGAACCTGACGGCTGTTGAAAGCGCTGCCATGGCTGCTGCTGTGACCACGGTCAACGCCAGCACCGCCACCGGCGCCCTGACGCTGGACACCTCCGCTGGCACGGTTGCTGGTGCGTTCAAGTTCACCGGCGGCGCCGGCAACGACACCGTGACGTTCGCGGACAACGCCCTGGGCACCCTGATCTCCGGCGCACAGCTGGACGGCGGCGCCGGCACCGACAAGCTGGGCATCAAGGACACGGCACTGACGGCCACGGAAACGGCCCGTATCAACCAGGCTGTGAACTTCGAAACCCTGGGCCTGAACGCCACCATCACGCTGGACGCCAGCACGCTGACGACCATCAAGTCGTTCTCGGTTGACGCCGCAGTGACCGCCACCATCAACAGCATGGCCACCGCCAGCACGACCACCGTCACCGCGACCGGCGCCACCCTGGTGCTGGGCACGAACGTGGGCGTGACCGACACCAACATCGTCATCGGTGGTGCAACCTCCGCTGGCCTGACGGTCGCTTCGCTGACCACCACGGGCATCACGAGCGTTTCGCTGACCTCCAACGGTACCGCCGCCAACACGGTGACCACCCTGGTGAACAGCGACAACAGCGTGTTCAACCTGAAGGGCGGCGCTGACCTGACCCTGGCTCTGGCTGCTGGTACGGCTGTGGGTTCGAAGATCGACGGTTCCGCTGCCACTGGCAAGCTGACGCTGACGGGCTCGAACATCACCACGTCTGGCGACATCGTCATCGGCGGTACCGCTGCTGACACCCTGAACGGCGGCAAGGGTGCTGACACCCTGACCGGCGGCGCTGGTGCCGACACGTTCAGCTTCACGGCTACCGCTGGTGCCAACGCTTCGGGCGGCACCTTTGGCCAAGCCGACGTGATCACCGACTTCGTCGTGGGCACGGACAAGCTGCAATTCGCCGGCGTGAACGACACCGTTTCTCTCCAGCAAGGTGCTGTGCAAACCGCTGTGTCCGCTCTGGCCGCTGGCTCCAGCGCCACCGCCATCGCCAACGCCATGGCTGCCGCCAACACGACCAACCTGGGTGTTTCCTTCGCCGTGTTCGGTGGCGACACCTACGTGCTGTTCGAAACCTCTGGTGCTGGCACCGGTGCTGCAGCTGACGACGTGTTCATCAAGCTGACCGGCGTGGCTACCGCCCCGACGTTCGCTGCTGACGTGGTCGCCTAAGCGATTCATCCGGTTCAAGGCCGCAAGGCCTTGATGCGATGATCAAGGCCCTGCCGGGCAACCGGCAGGGCTTTTTTCTTTGGCCGGATTCTTTTGCCGGATTGCACGAATGATGCTGGATCACGACGAGACTGTTGCGCGGGGCGCCGAGCTGCTGGGGCGGGGACTTGTCACGGACGCTGCAGCCTGCTTTGAGTCAGTCCTGAACGTAGCCCCAGCCCACCCAGCGGCGAAAAACAACCTGGCCCATGCCCTGCAGCTGCTCGGCCAGCCAGCCCGGGCGATGCAGCTGTACCGGGAACTGATCGCAGCGACCTCACCACCGCTGCAATGGCGCATTGCCTCCAATTACCTGGTCAGCCTGCAATACCAGGATGGCTTGTCGCCCCAAGCATTGAAGGCGCAGGCCCTGCAGATCGCTGCCCTGATGGGCGACGCGCAGCCCCTGGCCGCCCCCGCCCGGCCGCCGCATGCACCTTTGCGGGTTGGCTTCATGTCGCCTGACCTGTGCGACCACCCCGTGGGCCTTTTCCTGCTGCCCTTGCTGAAGGCGCTGGACCGCGGTGTGGTGGAGCCAGTGCTGTTTTGCCTGGGCGGGCGCGAGGACATGACCACGGGGGAACTGCGTGCCCTCGCGGAATGGCACGACATCCGCGGGATGGACACCGCCCGTGCCGTGGCGTGGTTGCGCCGGCATGCGCTGGACGTGATGGTGGACCTGGCGGGCCACACCGCCGGCAACGGTTTGCCGATCCTGGCCCGGCGGGTCGCCCCGTTGCAGATCAGTTGGCTGGGTTACTTCGCCACAACCGGTCTGGCCGCCATGGACGCCGTGCTGATGGACCGCTGGCATGTGCCTGACGGGCAGGAGGCGTTTTTCAGTGAGCGGGTGGTGCGTCTGCCAGGCAGCCGCTTTTGCTATCAGAGCGCGCCGTTTGCACCTGACGTCGCGCCGCCCCCGGCGCTGCGGCGGGGCTTTGTGACCTTCGGCTCCTTCAACAACTCCGCCAAGTACAACCCGGTGGTTTTCGACACCTGGGCAGCGATCTTGCGGGCCGTGCCGCGCAGCCGCTTGCTGCTCAAGTGGGCGAGTTTTGCGGACCCCCAACTTTGCACGCAGGTGCAGCATGAATTCGTGCGCCGGGGAATTGAGCCCGAGCGCCTGGAATTGCGACCGGCGTCATTTCACCGTGATCTGCTGGCGCAGTACAGCGACATGGATATCGCGCTCGATCCTTTTCCGTTCTCGGGCGGCCATACCTCTTGCGAGGCCTTGTGGATGGGGCTGCCCGTGGTGACCTTGCCGGGCGACCGCCCCGTGTCGCGGCAAACGCTGGGCTTTGTGGCCAGCCTGAACCATCCGCGCTGGCTGCAGGAATGGGTGGCTGCAGACCTGGACGACTATGTGCGCAAAGCCGCTGCCCTGGCGGGTGACCCCACGGGGTTGGCGGCGATACGCAGCTCGTTGCGCGGCACCCTGGCCGAAAGCCCCTTGATGGACGCGGGCGCATTTGCGCGTGACTGGGCGCAGGCGGTTTGCGGGCTGGCGGGCAGACGATAATTCACCGCCCCGTCGCAAATCAACTTTCCAGAATGCACAGAAATGAATGAATGGTCTGAAGGCTACAACGCTGACATCAGCTACACGTATGGCTACTTTCCTGAGTTCAATCCGCTGCGCGCGCAATGGTTGCTGCTGAACGCCGGCATTGCGCCGCCGGCATGGCCCGCCACGGGCGGCGCGGCCTGTGAGCTGGGTTTTGGCCAGGGTGTCAGCGTGGCCGTTCATGCGGCCGGCTCCAATGTTCAATGGTGGGGCACCGATTTCATGCCCGAGCAGGCCGCCTACGCCATGGACATGGTGCGTGCCAGCGGTACCGAAGCGCATCTGTATGACCAGGCTTTCTCGGAATTCTGCAAGCGCGACGACCTGCCCCAGTTCGACAGCATTGGCATGCACGGCATCTGGAGCTGGGTTTCAGAAGAGAACCGCAACACGATTGTTGACTTCCTGCGCCGCAAGCTCAAGCCGGGCGGCGTGCTGTACGTGAGCTACAACACGCAGCCGGGCTGGAGCAGCGGCATGCCCCTGAGGCACTTGCTGACCAGCCATGCCGCCGCCATGGGGACCCGAGGGCAGGGCGTCATAGCGCGGATTGACGAAGCCGTGAAATTCGCCAACAGGCTGATGGATGTGAACCCGGGTTATCTGCGGGCCAACCCCGCGGTACGCGACCGCCTGGAGCGGCTCGCGACGCTGGACAAAACCTACCTGGCGCATGAGTATTTCAACCGGGAATGGGAGCCGATGCACTTTGCGCAGATGGTGGAGCGGCTGGCGCCAGCCAAGCTGTCCTATGCCTGCTCGGCCCTCATGCTGGACAACATCGATGGCCTGAACCTGCCCGCGGACCAGCTCAAGTTCGTCAACGACATTCCGCGTGGCACCTTCCGTGAAACGGTGCGCGACTTCTGCGTCAACCAGCAGTTCCGCCGCGACTACTGGATCAAAGGCGCACGCCAGCTCAACCCGATCGAGCAACATGAGGCGATCCTCGCGCAGCGCGTTGTCATGGTCGTGCCGGCGGCGGCCATCTCGTTGAAGGTGAACGGGGCATCGGGCGAAATCTCGCTGCGGCCCGACATCTACAAGCCGCTGGTTGCGTTGCTGGCGGACCACGTGCCACGCACCGTGGAAGAGGTGCTGGCGGGTGTGTCCGGGGGGCCGGTGGGTTTTGCCGCGGTTCGCGAGGCGATCACCGTGATGATCGGCATGGGTGTCGTCCAGCTCTGCCAGAGCGATGCAGCGGCGTCCAGCGCCAAGCCGCGCACGGATCGGCTCAATGCTTTCCTGTGCGACCAGGCCCGTACGGGCGGCATCAGCTATCTGGCCAGCCCGTTGGTGGGCGGCCACGCCGTCAACCGGCGCCAGCAGCTTTTCATGCTGGCCCGCAACAGCGGCCTGCGAACGCCCGGCGAATGGGCGCAATACGCCTGGTCCCAGCTCAGCCAGATGGGGCAGCGGCTGACGAAACACGGCGTCACCTTGATGTCCGCGCAGGAGAACCTGACGGAGCTTGAACTCCAGGCGCAGGACTTCATGTCTGCGCGCCTGCCCATCCTCAAGGCCTTGAAGATCGCCTGAGGTGCCGCGGTGGGGCGGGCGATAATCCCCGCGCGCCCCTTGTTACCTTCATCACCGGACATTGCTGGATCATGAAAGACTGGACCGACGGCTATGTGGCCGACATTGGCTACACCTACGGCTATTACCCCGAACTGAATCCGCTTCGCGCGCAGTGGGCCTTTCTGAACGCGGGGCTGGTGCCGCCACCCCTGCCGCCTGAGGGCGGCGCGGCGTGCGAGCTGGGTTTCGGGCAGGGCGTGAGCGCGGCGTTCCACGCCGCGGCGTCCAACGTGCATTGGTGGGGCACGGACTTCATTCCGGCGCAGGCAGCGCACGCGATCAAGCTGGCGCAGGCCAGCGGGGCCAAGGCCAGTTTTTATGACGAGGCATTTGCAGAGTTCTGCGTGCGCGATGATCTGCCGCAGTTCGACAGCATTGGCCTGCACGGGATCTGGAGCTGGGTGTCCAACGAGAACCGGGCCATCATCGTGGACTTCGTGCGCCGCAAGCTCAAGGTGGGCGGTGTGCTGTACGTGAGCTACAACACCCAGCCCGGCTGGAGCGCCGTCATGCCCCTGCGCCACCTGCTGACCAGCCATGCCGCGACCATGGGCACCGAAGGGCAGGGCATCCTGGGGCGCATTGGCGATTCGCTGGATTTTGCGAGCCGGCTGATGGACATGAACCCCGCGTACCTGCGGACCAACCCTGGCATGCGTGAACGCCTGGATCGCCTGAAGGCGCTGGACAAGTCGTACCTGGCGCATGAGTACTTCAACCGCGACTGGGATCCGATGCATTTCGCGCAGATGGCCGAGTGGCTTGCGCCGGCCAAGCTGTCGTATGCGTGTTCCGCGTACCTGCTGGACCATGTAGATGGCCTCAACCTGCCTCAGGACCAGCTGAAGCTCGTGAACGAAATTCCGCCCGGGACTTTCCGGGAAACGGTGCGCGATTTCTGCATCAACCAGCAGTTCCGCCGTGATTACTGGGTCAAGGGCGCGCGCCGCCTGAGCCCCATCGAACAGAACGACGCCATCCGCGCGCAGCGTGTGGTGCTGGTGCAGGGCGCGGCCGGGGTGTCGCTGAAGATCAACGGAGCCTCTGGTGAGGTGCAGCTTCGCCAGGACATCTATGAGCCTGTCCTGAAGCTGTTGTCCGATCACGTGCCGCGCACGATCGGCGAGATTGCGCAGGCCCTGGCTCCGCAGTCCATCAGCTTCGCTGTCGCGCGCGAGGCCATCACCGTCCTGCTGGGGACGGCGGCGCTGCAGCTTTGCCAGGATGACAAGCTTGCCCTGCAGGCCAAGCCACAAACCGACCGCCTGAATGCCTACCTGTGCAGCCAGGCGCGCGCGGGCGGCATCAACAACCTGGCCAGCCCCCTGACCGGCGGCGTTGCCGTTTCACGGAGCATCCAGATATTCCTGCTGGCGCGTTCCCAGGGGCTGCAGACGCCGCAGGAGTGGGCGCAATTCGCATGGCAACAATTCAGCCTGCTGGGGCAGTACCTCGTCAAGGAAGGCAAAACGCTGGCCACCGCAGAAGAAAACCTGCAGGAACTCCACCGTCAGGCGCAGGAGTTCCAGTCGGTGCAGTTGCCCATTCTCAAGGCGCTCATGATTGCCTGACGGCATGAGCCGGCCTGCTGGCTTGATCAGCCGACGACAAAGCCGTCCGTCACCCCGATCAACGTGATGGCAGCCGCCGTGCTGGTGGCAGTGACGGCGCCCGCAATCGCCATGCCGTTGCTGATGGAGGCCTCCGGCGAGTTGTAGCTCAGGCCTTTTTCAACGGCAAAGGTGTGCGCCACGGCGGCCTTGTTGTCCAGCAGGTCGGCCACGTAGCCATAGGTGGCATCGCCCTTGAAGGTATGGGCGGTTGCCAGGATGGTGGTCACCAGGCCGCCGCGGCTTTGGGCGCCTGAGCTCAGGGCCGTCGTCCAGTAGGCCAGGCCTTCGGCATCGGCGCCGCCCGTGCGGCCCAGCACGTTGCGGTAGATCACGTTCACGAAATCGGCATGCGTCATCGTGGCCGTGTAGCCGGTCTGCGTGGGGTACAGCAGCGCCGCGCTGTAGAACGATTCGGCAATGCTGCCCAGGGTCTGGCCGGCGCGGGTCTGGTCGATCCAGTAGGCCAGGCCATCGGCATCCGGTACGCGGTTGAAGAACGCCACGTACAGTTCTTCCAGCACCTTGAGCTGGCCCGTGGCAATGGCGCGTGCCTTCGCGCCGATTTCCAGGTTGACGGTCATGTCGGCAAAGGCCACCCGTTCGATGTTCAGCAGGCTGTCGATGCCGTCGCGCGCCGGCGCGGTATCGGTCACGGTCACGCTGGTGCCGGTGTTGAACAGCCGGTAGCCCGAGCGGTTGCCGCTGTAGCTGGCGGTGTCAGTGCCGCCCAGGCCGTTGATGACGTCATTGCCCTGCAGGCCGGTAAAGGTTTCGTTGGCAGAAGCGCCGGTCAGTGTGTCGTCCCCGGTGGTGCCGGTGAAGCTGACGGGCGCCGCCGCACCTGGCGTCAGCGCAAAGGCCTGTACCTTGTAGGAGCCAGAGGTGCCGAAGCCGTCGCCGGGCGAGGTCACGCCGACGTAGTAGGTGCCGGCGCTGGAGAAGGTGTAGGTCAGCGATGCGTTCAGCCCCGTGCCGGAGTCATCATCGGTGCGCAGCAGCACGCCGCTGGCGTTGTACAGGTTGATCACCGGGTCGGGCAGCGAGCCGTCGTTGGTGCTGCTGCCGCGCGCTTCAAACCGGTAGTTGCCGGCGGACACGTTGATGCGGAACCAGTCGGCATCGGTCACGGTTTCCAGCAGGCCGCTGGTGGCCACGCCCGCCACCAGCACGCCGGTGGTGGCGGCGCTTGCGGGGTAGTCATCGGCTGATGGCGATCCGGGCTGGGTGGGTGTGTTGCTCATCACGCTGTCGTTGGCGGCCAGCGTGCTGGTGAACCAGTCCCAGTTGCCGGGGCCAAACAGGCCGGCGTAGGTGGATACCGTGTTGGAGGTGTTGCCGCTGGACAGCACACCGGCAACATAGGTGCCGCTGGCGTCCGTGCGCAGCAGCGGCCCGCCCGACGCACCCGAGCCCAGGCCGGAGCGGATGTCATACACACCGTACTGGCTGGATGCGTCGGCAAAGATGTCTTCGGCCATCAGGCCGGTGCCGCGCGCGGGGTAGCCCGCCATCACGCCATAAAAATCAGCGGCCACGCTTGACGCGGCCAGCCAGCCAGTGACGCTGCCAATGGCGCTGCGCATGCCCAGCAGGGCCATGTCGTACTGGGATTCCGAGTCGTACAGCAGGCCGTCGCCGTTGGGGTCCCAGTTGGCGGTGCGTGTGTTGATGACGCCCACGTCGCTGAAGCTGCCGTAGGGGTTGGAAACGATGCGGTGCTGTTCGACATCCGCTGCAGGGCTGACGGTAATGCTCGTGGCATAGCCGCCGCGTTCGGTGTCAAACACCACGTGTGCAGCGGTCAACACGTCGTTGAGCCCGACGATGACGCCTGACCCACGCGTTACCAAGCCGTCAGACCAGGTGCAGGTGATGTAACAGATGCTTTTGTAAGGGGCGGTGGTGCGCGCGGTAATTTCGTACATGTAACGCTTTGGCGTCGGGCGAAAAAGCAGATTCTGCGCCCCGAAGGCCCTGTGTCAACGTGCCGGAAGTCAGGTTCCAGGCAGGTTTGGCCCGCAAAGCTGCGCTTGAATCAGCCAGCGCCAGCCCCAGATAGGCGCCAACTCACAAGTAAAATCGCAGGCTTTGCCTGTCACAAAGCCCATGGCCCTCCAAAACCCCGTCAAGTCGCGCCTGCACTCCGAGCTGGGCGAAGCCTTCCGAGCTTACAAGGGCGCCTTCATCACGGTTGGCATTTTCTCCTTCGTGATGAACATCCTCGGTTTGGTTCCGTCGCTTTACATGCTGCAGATCTATGACCGGGTGCTGGCCAGCCGCAACTACGGCACGCTGATCGCCCTGACAGGCATTGCGGTGGCGCTGCTGGCGTTGCTGGCGGCGCTGGAATGGACCCGTTCGCGCATTCTGGTGCGCGTGGGCAACCGGGTGGACGCCGAAGTCAACGAACGGATCTTCACCGCCACCTTCGCCAACACGCTGCGCCAGGCCGGTGGCAACCCTTCGCAGGCACTCAACGATTTCACCAACGTGCGCCAGTTCACCACGGGCACGGGTGTCGCGTTTTTTGATTTGCCCTGGGCGCCGATCTACCTCGCGGTGTGTTTTGCGCTGCACCCGCTGCTGGGCTGGGTGTCCACCTTCGGCCTGATCGTGTCCATTGCCCTGGCGTTCGCCTCGTCGCGCCTGACCGACCCCCCGCTGGCCCAGGCGCAGACGGCCGGCATGAAAGCCAGCGGCTTTGCCAACAACAACCTGCGCAACGCCGAAGTGATTGAGGCCATGGGCATGCTGGGCAACCTGCGCCGCCGCTGGGCCACCTACCACCAGGAGCTGCTGGTCAGCCAGTCCCTGGCGTCGGACCGCTCAGGCCTGATCCAGGCCATCAGCAAGAATTTCCGCATCGGCATGCAGTCGCTCATCCTGGGCGCCGGTGCCTACCTGGTCATTGAGGGCAGCGCAACGCCAGGCACCATGATTGCGGCCTCCATCCTCATGGGCAAGGCGCTGGGCCCGGTCGATCAAGCGATCGGGGCGTGGAAGCAGGTGGTATCGGCCCGTGGTTCCTGGGACCGCCTGACGGCTCTGCTCACCGTGTTCCCCAAGACCAAGGACGTGATGTCGCTGCCCGCCCCGCGTGGTGTGCTGTCGGTGGAGGCCGTGGTCGCTGCTCCGCCGGGTATGCAGGCGCCGGTCCTCAAGGGCGTGACCTTCCATGCGTTGCCGGGTGAAATCCTGGGCGTCGTGGGGCCCAGTGCTTCGGGCAAATCCACCCTGGCCCGGCTGCTGGTGGGTATCTGGCCAGCAGCGGGCGGCAAGGTGCGCCTGGATGGCGCCGACGTGCACACCTGGAACAAGGCCGAACTGGGCCCCCACGTGGGCTACCTGCCGCAGGACATCGAACTGTTTGACGGCACGGTGGCCGAGAACATCGCGCGCTTTGGCCCGCTGGTCTCTGAAAAGATCGTTCGCGCCGCGCAGATTGCCGGTGTGCACGAAATGGTGCTGCGCCTGCCCAATGGCTACGAAACCCAGCTGGGCGCCGGCGGCAGCGCGCTGTCAGGCGGCCAGCGCCAGCGTATCGCGCTGGCGCGCGCCCTGTACGGCGATCCGGCCTTCGTGGTGCTGGACGAGCCCAACTCCAACCTGGACGACGCCGGCGAAGCCGCGCTGCTGCAGGCGCTGGCCATCTTCAAGCAGCTGGGCAAGACCGTGGTCGTCATCACCCACCGTCCCTCGGTGCTCAACGGCGTGGACAAGCTGCTGGTGCTGCGCGAAGGCACGGTCATGCTGTTCGGCCCGCGCCAGGACGTGCTGAACGCGCTGGCCCAGGCGCAGGCCCAGGCCCAGGCACAAGCCCAGGAAAAGGCGGCAGCCATCGCCCAGGCCAATGCACCGGCGCAAGCCCCTGAGCAGCCCGATGCAGAGGCTGACACCGCAACCGACAAGGAAGCCTGACATGGCGCAAAACGAAGACATCATTGACGTACCCCAGCAGGCCAAGGCGCCCTCGGACGTCAAGCGCTCCCTGCGTACCGGCATGTGGGTGCTGGGCCTGGGCTTTGGCGGCTTCATCCTGTGGGGGGTGACCGTGCCGCTGGACGAGGGCGTGCCTTCGCCGGCCACGATTGCGGTGGAAACCCATTCCAAGCAGATCCAGCACCCCACCGGCGGCGTGGTGGCCAAGGTCAACGTGACCGAGGGCCAGAAGGTCGCGCAGGGCGACGTGCTGATCGAGTTGAACAGCACCGATGCCAAGGCGACTTACGACGCCACGCGCATCCAGTGGCTGTCCATGCGGGCCTCCGAGGCGCGCCTGTACGCCGAGCAGATGGGTGCTGCGCGCATCACCTTCCCGCCCGAGCTGCTGGAGTTGCGTGCCGACCCGCTGGCCCAGCAGCAGATGGCGCTGCAGGAGCAGCTGTTCACCACCCGCAGGCTGGCGCTGCAATCCGAGCTGGCCACCTTGGGCCAGGTGGCTCAAGGTTCCATGGCGACTCTGGCCGGCTTGCGCAACTCGATTGCGGCGCGTCAGCGCCAGCAGACCCTGCTGGAGCAGGAGCTCGCGGGCGTCCGCCTGATGGTGGCCGACGGCTACACAGCCCGCACGCGGCAGAATGAACTTGAACGCCAGGCGGCTGACGTTGTAGCGGCGTTGGCGGATTTGCGCGGCAACGAAGCCCGCGTGAATGAGTCATTGGCCGAAGTGCGGCTGCGCCAGGAGCAGCGGCGCCAGGAGTACCGCAAGGAAGTGGAAACGCAGCTGAGCGATGCACGCCGCGAAGCCAGCGCCTTGAACGAGCGCCTCAAGAGCACGCAGGAGGCATTCGAGCGCACGGTCCTCAAGTCGCCCGTGACCGGATCCGTCGTCGGGCTGCAGGTGCAAACGGCGGGCGGCGTGGTGGCACCCGGTGCCCGCATCATGGAAATCGTCCCCGACGACGCCAAGCTCGTGCTGGAGGCGCAGATCGCCACGCACCTGATCGACCGCATCCATGCCGGGCTGCCTGCCGACATTCACCTGCATGCGTTCACCAACCTGCCGCAACTGGTGGTGCCGGGCCGGGTGGTCACGGTGTCCGCCAGCGCCATCAGCAACGCCGCGGCGCCCCAGGCGCCGCCGTACTACCTGGCCCGTGTGGAAGTCACGCCCGAGGGGCTGAAAAAGCTGGCCGGCCGCGAACTGCAGCCCGGCATGCCCGCCGACGTCGTGGTGAAGACCGGCGAGCGCACGCTGCTCAACTACCTGCTGAGGCCGCTGCTCAAGCGCTTCGCGGAATCGCTGAAAGAGGCCTGAGCGTGCGCGCCGCGTTCATGCTGATGGTGCTGGCTGCTGGCTGTGCGCAGGCCCAGGGCGTTGCGCCGGCGGTCACGCCGGGCGCCGTGCCCCTGTCCTTTGGCCGTGCCATCGAACAGGCCCGCACCTATGAGTCCAAATTCCAGGCGGCCCAGGCCAGCTACCGGGCTGAAAGCGAGATCCTGCCGCAGGCGCGCGGCGCGCTGCTGCCCGAAGTCAGCGCCACGGCCAACCGCACCTACAACCGGCTGGACGCCGTGTTCGGGGCGCAGTCCGGCCAGAGCCTGAATTACTACTCGGGCGGCTCCAGCATCACCTTGCGCCAGCCGCTGTACCGGCCCGAAAACTGGTCCCGCTACCAGCAGGCCAAGGCCGAAGTCCGCCGCCTGGACGCGGTGCTGGTGACCGACCGCAACCGCCTGTCGATGGAGGTCGCCGGGGCTTACCTGGAGGCGCTTCGTGCCCATGCGGAATACAAGTCCCATGAAGCGCAGCTGAAGTCCTTCCGGGCGCAGGCCGCTGCGGCGGACCGGGCCCTGCCGCTGGGGCTGGCCAGCACCACGGACCGCGACCAGGCCCGGGCCCGCGCCGAGCTGGCCACCCTGCGCCTGCTGCAGGCCGAGGGCAAGGCCGCGGATGCGCGGCGCCAGCTGGAAAAGATGGTGGGCGTGCCGGCCAGTGAATTGCTGGCCCCCCGTGACGACGACTTTGACCCCGGCAACCTGGTTGCCGACGACCTGCTGGTCTGGCTGGACAAGGCCCGTGCCGGCTCGTACGACGTGCGCGCGGCCCGCGCCAACCTGGAAGTCGCGCGCGAGGGCGTGGACCGCGCCCGGGCTGGCCACAAGCCCACGCTGGACCTGGTGGCGGGCCGCAGCAAATCCACCAGCGAAAGCTTCAGCTCGATCAACAACGTCTACTACAACAGCTCCGTGGGTGTGCAACTGACCGTGCCGCTGTACGCGGGCGGCCGGGTGGATTCCGGCGTGCGCCAGGCCGTGGCGCAGATGGAAAAGGCCCAGGCCCAGCTGGATGGTGCGTTGCGCGAGACCGATGTGATGGTCGAGCGCGAATACGTGACGCTCCAGCAGGCCGGACAGCGCCTGCGTGCGCACACAGCGCTGGTGCAGTCGGCCCGCCAGAACGCCACGGCCGCGCAAAGCGGGCTTGAGCGCGGCAACCGCTCGCAGCTGGACGTGCTGGAAGCCCAGGGCCAGTTGCTCAGCGCCCAGTACGAACGCTCCGGCGCCTGGCTGGAACTGCTGGCCGCGCGCATGCGGCTTCAGTCGCTGGCTGGCGAGGTGGACGAAAAGACCGTCGCGCAGCTGGACCGCCTGCTGGTGGTACCGGTTGCCCTGGGCGGCGGTGCCGCTACCGCCAAACCCTGACGCCCCATCCCGCACCCGGCCATGCTGATTCTCCTGATATTCAGTGGTGCCGTGGCCTTCGTGCTGTGCGCGCTGCTGGTGCGCTTTGGCCGTGACTGGGCCCGCCTGTACGACGCTGCCATGCCGCAGCGCTTCCACGCCGGCCAGGTGCCCCGCCTGGGCGGCGTGGCCATGTTTGCCGCATACACCACGGCCTGGCTCTGGATGCTGGCCGCACCCGGCCTGGGCGTGGCCAACCAGATCCATGTGGAGCCTCTCACGGCCATCGCCTGGTGGATCACCGGCGCCATTGCGGTGGCGGGCGGCATCTATGAAGACCTCACCCAGGTTCTGACGGCACGGTACCGCATGTTCCTCACGCTGGTGGCTGCGCTTGCCGCCACCTGGTCGCTGCAGCTGACCGTGGCGCGTCTGGGTCTGCCTGGGCTGGACGGCTGGTGGGCCGCCATGCCCTGGCTGGGTGTGGCGCTGGCCGTGGTGGCCATCACGGGCCTGCCGCATGCCTTCAACCTGATCGACGGCTACAACGGACTGGCCGGCCTGGTGGCGCTGATCGTCTGCCTGGCCTTGTCCTATGTCTGCCTGCAGGTCGGTGACCGGCAGCTGGCCGGGGTGGCGCTGGCGCTGGCCGGTGCAACGGCGGGCTTTCTGGCATGGAATTACCCGCGCGGGCTGATCTTTGCCGGGGACGGCGGTGCCTACCTGTGGGGCGTGGTCATCGCGGTGCTGAGCGTGCAGCTGGTGCAGCGCCATGGGCTGGTGTCGCCATGGTTCCCGGTGCTGCTGCTGATCTACCCGGTATGGGAGACCATCTTCTCCATCTACCGCAAGGCCGTGCGGGGCCAGTCGCCGGGCGTGGCGGATGCGCTGCACTTTCACCAGCTGATCTACCGGCGCATCGTGCGCAGCGTGTTCCATGACGACGCCTCGCGGCGCATGCTCATGCGCAACAACCGCACTTCGCCGTACCTGTGGGGCTTCACCATCCTCACCGTCATACCGGCCGTGCTGTTCTGGCAGAACACGGTCATGCTGATGGCCTTCACGCTGCTGTTCGTCGTGTCGTATGTCTGGGCCTATGTGGCCATCGTGCGCTTCAAGGTGCCCAGCTGGGTGCGGCGCTGAAAAAGCGAAGGGGTGGCGCCGCACATGCGGCACAATTTGCGCATTCCACCCATTCATCCCGACCCGGTGCCATGACCACAGACCTGCCCAACATTGCCCCACGCGACAAGGCCGAGATCCTTGCGCAGGCGTTGCCCTACATCCGCAAGTTCCATGGCAAGACCATGGTGATCAAGTACGGCGGCAACGCCATGACCGACCCCGCCCTGCAGGCCGACTTTGCCGAGGACGTGGTGCTGCTCAAGCTGGTGGGCATGAACCCGGTGGTGGTGCACGGCGGCGGCCCGCAGATTGAAACCGCGTTGAACCGCCTGGGCAAGAAGGGCGAATTCGTGCAGGGCATGCGCGTGACCGATGCCGAGACCATGGAAGTGGTCGAATGGGTGCTGGCCGGCGAGGTTCAGCAGGACATCGTGGGCCTGATCAACCAGGCAGGCGGCAAGGCCGTGGGCCTGACCGGGCGCGACGGCGGCCTGATCCGCGCGCAGAAGCTCAAGATGGTGGACAACCAGGACCCGACCAAGGAGCATGACGTGGGCCAGGTGGGCGACATCGTCTCCATCGACCCCAGCGTGGTCAAGGCGCTGCAGGACGACGCATTCATTCCCGTCATCAGCCCCATCGGGTTTGGCGAGAACAACGAGAGCTACAACATCAACGCCGACGTGGTGGCCGGCAAGCTGGCCACCGTGCTCAAGGCCGAGAAGCTGATGCTTTTGACCAACACGCCCGGCGTGCTGGACAAGACCGGCAAGCTGCTGACCGACCTGACCGCGCGCGAGATTGACGAGCTGTTCGCCGACGGCACCATCAGCGGCGGCATGCTGCCCAAGATCGCCGGCGCGCTGGACGCCGCCAAGAGCGGCGTGAACGCCGTGCACATCATCGACGGCCGCGTCCCGCACGCCATGCTGCTGGAAATCCTCACGGACCAGGCCTACGGCACCATGATCAGAAGCCACTGAGCGGAAGCATCGCATGAGGCTTCTGCTTGTCGAGGATGACGTCATGGTCGCCAGCGGCATCAAGCTGGGCCTGACCGATGCCGGCTATGCGGTGGACTGGGTGGGCAGCGGGGAGCGTGCCGAGGAGGTGCTGCGCACCGAGGTGTTTGACGCCGCCATCATCGACATCGGCCTGCCCAACATGGACGGGCTGGAACTCACGCGGCGGCTGCGCCGCCCCGAGGTGGCAAGCCACGCCATGCCGGTGCTGATCCTGACCGCGCGCGACGCCTTGCATGACCGCGTGCAGGGCCTGGACCTGGGCGCGGACGACTACATGATCAAGCCGTTTGAGTTGCCCGAGCTGCTGGCGCGGCTGCGCGCGCTGCTGCGCCGCTCGCAGGCGGCCACCACGGCGGTGCTGTCATTCGGCCCCATCGAGCTGGACACCGCCAACCGCCGCGCGACGGCCGTGCACAACGGGCAGGCGCAGCCCATCGAACTCGGCCCGCGTGAATGGACGGTGATGGAATACCTGCTGATCAACGCACCCAAGCCCGCCAGCAAGGAAAAGCTGCTGCAGGCCCTGACCGGCTGGGACAAGGAAATCACCCCCAATGCGGTGGAGGTGTACATCTCGCGCCTGCGCGGCAAGCTGGAGCCGCATGGTGTTGCGCTGCGCTCCATCCGCGGTTTTGGCTACCGGCTGGAACTGGCCGCGACCACCCTGGGGGAATGAGGCCATGACACGGCCTGGCGCGCCGGCCATGACAGGTGGTCTGCAGCGCCGGCTGGTGGTCATGCTGATCTCGCCGTTGATCCTGCTGGCGCTGCTGAACGCCTGGATTGACTACCGCTCGGCCGACAACGTGGCCCAGCAGCAAGACCAGCGCCTGGTCGCGCTGGTTCCGTTGCTGGCGGACTCTGTCATCGGCCTGGCAGACAGCGCCGGTGGCGGGCTGTTGATGCTGATGGCGCCACCGATCGAGGCCTTCCTGGGTGCGGGGCCAGACTTCGCAGCATTCAGTATCCTGGACGCGGACGGCCGCGTGCTGCGTGGCCAAAGCTGGCTGGCGGGCTTGCCGCCCACCACTTTCGAGCCTGAATTCCACAGCGAGGAAAACGAGGGCACCACCTGGCGTATCGTGCGCCAGCGCGTGCAGTCGGTCGCCGGTGAAATCACCGTGGTGCTGGCCGACGGCACGGACCCGCGCCAGCAGTGGTCGCGCTCCATCCTGTTCAAGGTACTGCTGCCCAACCTGGTGCTCATTACCCTTGCGGCCTTCGCCGTGAACTGGGCGGTGCGCCGCGCGCTCAAGCCGCTGCTGGACCTGAAGGAAGCGGTCGAGCGCCGCTCGCCGCGCGATCTGAGCGCCATTGACGAGCAGGCCTCCCCCGAGGAGGTGCGCCCGCTGGTGCAGTCGCTCAACCGGCTGTTCGGGCTGGTCAATGTGCAGGCGGAAGGCCAGCGCCGCTTCGTGGCGGATGCCGCCCACCAGCTGCGCACGCCGCTGGCCGGGCTGCAGGCGCAGGTGGAGGCCTGGGCCCAGGCGGCCAACGCGCAACCCGCCCAGCCATCGGTCACGCTGCGTGCCGAGCAGGTCAACAAGCTGCGCAAGGCCACGCGGCGCACCTCGCAACTGGCCAACCAGCTGCTGGCGCTGTCGCGTGCCGACGCGCGCACCATGCACCCGCAGCCCATGCAGCGGGTGGACCTGAAAGAGCTGTGCGAAACCACGCTGCAAACCCATCTGGACGCCGCCACCGCCAAGCGCATGGACCTGGGGCTGGATGTGCAGCCCGCCATGGTCATGGGCCACGACTGGCTCTTGCGCGAGCTGCTGGGCAACCTGGTGGACAACGCCGTGAAATACACACCTGAAGGCGGCACGGTCACCATCCGTTGCGGTGAACGCGCCGGCGTGGCCTTCGTGGAAGTGGAAGACGATGGCCCCGGCATACCACGCGCGGAGCGCGCCCGTGTGCTGGAGCGCTTTTACCGCGTGCAAGGCACGCCGGGCGAAGGCAATGGCCTGGGGCTGGCCATTGCCGACGAGATTGCGCGCGCCCATCACAGCCAGCTGGAGCTGCAGGCCGGCGCTGACAACCGCGGGCTGAAAGTGACACTGCGCTTCACGGGGTAAGTACGCACTTGGTCCGCCGGTGGCGTGCCGCGCGCGTGTGCGAGAATCAATTGAACACACCTTTTTCACGCCATGTCCGACGCCGAGCCCAGCACCACGACGACCCCTGCCGACAGCGAAGCCGCCACCCCGGTGCGCAAACGGCCCAAGCCTGGGGAGCGGCGCGTGCAGATCCTGGAGGCCCTGGCCGCCATGCTGGAGCAGCCTGGCGCCGAGCGCATCACCACGGCGGCCCTGGCCGCCCGGCTGGAGGTGAGCGAAGCCGCGCTGTACCGGCATTTCGCCAGCAAGGCGCAGATGTTCGAAGGCCTGATCGAATTCATCGAGCAAACCGTCTTTTCCCTCATCAACCAGATCATCGAACGGGCTGACGAGGCACCGGGCGCGGGCCACCGGCAGGCCGCCAAGATCGTGGCCATGCTGGTGCAGTTTGGCGAAAAGAACCCGGGCATGACGCGCGTGATGGTGGGCGATGCATTGGTGTTTGAAAACGAGCGCCTGCAGCAGCGCATGAACCAGTTCTTTGACAAGATCGAGGCCACGTTGCGCCAGTGCCTGCGCGATGCCGCGCAGGACGGCGGCGCGGCCACGCCCAGCGTGCAGGCGCAGGTCAGCGCCTCGCTGCTCACGGCCTTCGTGGTCGGCCGTCTGCAGCGCTTCGCCCGCTCGGGCTTCAAGCGCACGCCGTCCGAACACCTGGAAGCCAGCCTCGCCCTGATGCTGTAAGGCGGCGCTGATGCTGCACATCCGCCTGGCTGGCGCCGATGTTGCACTGCATCCCACGGGCGGCGCCTGGCTGCCCGAGTACCACACGTTGCTGGTGGCAGATGCCCATTTCGGCAAGGCGGTGAGCTTTCGCAAGCTGGGTGTGCCGGTGCCGCAGGGCACCACCACAGAAACCCTGGCGCAGCTGAGCCGCCTGGTGGCTGAAACCGGCGCACGGCGCATGGTGTTCCTGGGGGACTTCCTGCATTCAGCCCGCTCGCACGCCAGCGCCACACTGGCCGCATTGGCCCGCTGGCGCATGGACCGTGCAGGGCTGCAACTGACCCTGGTGCGCGGCAACCATGATGACCATGCGGGCGATCCGCCGGCGGCGCTGGGCATGGACGTGGTGGATGAACCCCTGCTGCTGGGACCGTTTGCGCTGTGCCACCACCCTGAGCCAGTGCCTGGCGCCTACGTGCTCGCGGGCCACTGGCACCCCTGCATCAGCGTGCGCGGGCGCGCCCACGATCGCCTGCGCCTGCCGTGCTTCTGGCTGGGTGACGAAGCGCGGCACCCGGTGGGCGTGCTGCCTGCATTTGGCAGCTTTACCGGCATGCACCCGGTGGCGCTGCGTGATGGCGACAGGGTGTATGCGGTAGCGGGTGACGAGGTGCGCTACGTGCCGGGCACCGCCTGACGCGAAGGCAGCGAGGGAAAACTCACGCACTCCCTGCTTTAGCCGCCGCCTGCTCAATCTCCGCCCACGTCTGATCGTCAATCGTGATGCCTGCCTGCACGCGCGCCGCGCGCGCCTCGCGCTCCGGCTCGCCAGCCAGGCGAACGCCGTCGCTGTCCGGCGCCGCGGGGCTTTGGCGCAGCCAGTCCACAAAGGCCTTTGCCTCCTGCTCGAACGAGGCCTGCGTGCCCAGCCGTGCCGGGTCGATCAGGATGGTCAGCATGCCGTTGATCACGGCGCGCGTGTTGTCGGCCGGCCGGTGCCAGGTGCCGCTGCCCGTCAGCGCGCCGCCCAGCAGTTCGCAGGCCACGGCCATGCCGTAGCCCTTGTGTTCGCCAAAGGCCATCAGTGCGCCGAACAGACCGTTGGATTGGGGCACGACCACGACGCCAGGATCAGTGGTGGGGCGGCCATGCTCGTCGATCAGCGTGCCGGGCTCGGCCCGCTTGCCCTCGTTGTGCGCGACGCGCATCTTGCCTTGCGCAACGCGGCTGGTGGCGAAGTCCAGCACAAAAGGATCACTGCCCGCCAGCGGCACACCAATGCAGCAAGGATTGGTGCCGAAGCGGCCATCACCGCCGCCATACGGTGCGACCACCGGGCGCGACAGCACGTTCACAAAGTGCATGGACACCAGCCCCTGGGCCACCGCCATCTCGGCGAAGTGGCCAATACGCCCCAGGTGGTGCGCATTGGCCAGCGTCATGATGCAGCTGCCGTGTGCTTTGGCCCGCGCGATGCCCAGCGCCATGGCCTGCACGCCCACTACCTGGCCGTAGCCGCGCTGGCCGTCCAGCGTGAGCAGCGTGCCTGTGTCCAGCACCACCCTGGCGGCGGTGTTGGGTTTCAGGCCGCCTTCCAGCACGGCGTCCACATAGCGCGGCACCATGCCCACGCCGTGGGAATCGTGGCCGCTCAGGTTGGCCAGCACCAGGTTGGCGGCAACGGTCTGTGCCTCTTCGGCGCTGCTGCCGGCGGCGGCCAGGATGGCGGCCACGCGGGCCGTGAGGTCTGCTGATGAAACGGTATAGGGCATACGGAAAACGGAGTGGGGTTACATCACGGCGCCAACCTGCCAGGGCACGAACTCGTTTTGCCCATAGCCGTGGCGCTCGCTCTTGGAGGGTTCGCCGGATGCGGTGGCCAGCACCAGCTCGAAAATGCGCTGGCCCATTTCCTGGATGGTTGCCTTGCCGTCGATGATTTCGCCGCAGTTGATGTCCATGTCTTCTTCCTGGCGCTGCCACAGCGCGCTGTTGGTGGCGAGCTTGAGCGAAGGCGAGGGCGCGCAGCCATAGGCCGAACCGCGCCCGGTGGTAAAGCAGATGAGGTTGGCGCCGCCTGCCACCTGGCCTGTGGCGCTGACCGGGTCGTAGCCCGGCGTGTCCATGTACACAAAGCCGTGGGCCGTGACCGGCTCGGCATATTCGTACACCGCCTCCAGGTTGGTGGTGCCGCCCTTGGCCACCGCGCCCAGCGACTTTTCCAGGATGGTGGTCAGACCGCCCGCCTTGTTGCCGGGCGAGGGGTTGTTGTTCATCTCGCCGTTGTTGATGCGGGTGTATTCCTCCCACCACTTGATGCGCGAGATGAGCTTTTCGCCCACCTCCTGCTTCACCGCGCGGCGCGTCAGCAGATGCTCGGCGCCATAGACCTCGGGCGTTTCGCTCAGGATGGCGGTGCCGCCATGCGCCACCAGCAGATCAACCGCCGCGCCCAGCGCCGGGTTGGCGCTGATGCCGCTGTAGCCGTCCGAGCCGCCGCACTGCAGGCCAATGGTGATGTGCGACGCGCTGCAGGGTTCGCGCTTGACGGCATTGGCGCGCGGCAGCATCTCCTTGACGAGCGCAATGCCTTTTTCAACAGTCTGGCGCGTGCCGCCGGTGTCCTGGATGTTGAAGACCTTGAGCGTGTCGCCTTCGCGCAGGCTGCTGTGGGCCAGCCAGGCGTTGATCTGGTTGGCCTCGCAGCCCAGGCCCACCACCAGCACGCCCCAGAAGTTGGCATGCGTGGCATAGCCCGCCAGCGTGCGCTCCAGGATCTGCATGCCCATGCCCTCGGTGTCCATGCCGCAGCCCGTGCCGTGCGTGAGCGCCACCACGCCGTCCACCATGGGAAAGTCTGCCAGCGCGGCAGGGTTGGTCTGGCGCGAGAAGTGGTCCGCAATCGCGCGCGCCGCCGTGGCCGAGCAGTTGACGCTGGACAGGATGCCGATGTAGTTGCGCGTGGCCACGCGGCCGTCTTCGCGCTTGATGCCCATGAAGGTGGCTTCCTTCTTCTGTGGCATCGGCTTGACGTCGGCGCCGAAGGCGTAGTCGCGCGCGAAATCACCGCCCTTGTCGCCTACGCCCAGGTTATGGGTGTGCACGTGGTCGCCCGCAGCGATGGGCTTGGTGGCAAAGCCGATGATCTGGTTGTATCTGCGTACTGGCTCGCCTGTTGCGATGTCCCTTGTAGCTACCTTGTGGCCTGGGGGGATCAGGCCTTTGATGGTGACGTTTTCTGCTTTGGTGCCGCCTACCAGTTGGCTTCTGGCTATGAGTACGTCGTCAGCGGGGTGGAGTCTGATGAAAGGGGTCATATCTCTTTTCTCTTGTTTTGCTGGATGTCGTTAAACCTCGCCTTCCCCCCCTTCACCCCCCCGCCCCTCTTCACCCCCGCCGGGGTGAAGAGGGGAGCCTGGATTTGACCCCGCACGCCGGCGAGCTGAAGAACAGGGGAAAGGTTGCGGTGCGTATTTGCTCGGAGAAGCGTATGCCTGCGGTTGGGGCAGTGGCTGACGTTTGTGGCTCGGTTCGGCTGGCCGCTGCGCGTGCCAGTACGAGACAGCCGCGCTTGCGCGCTGGCGAGTGCTGGCATGTGATCTTGTCGGCCGGCGGCCCCAACCGCGGGCATACGCCTTTCAGCGAAAGGGTGTACCGCAACGGCGCCCGATTCTTCAGCTAGCCGGAGCGACGAAACAAAATCAGGGCTCCCCTCTTCACCCCGGCGGGGGTGAAGAGGGGCGGGGGGGTGAAGGGGGGGGAACCGAGGTATCACAGCAACCAACCGAACCAGACAAAGCAACTTCAATAGAACATCTTCGGCAACCAAAGCACCAAAGAAGGGAAGTAGGTGATGATCACCAGCGAGCCCAGCAGCGGAAACAGCCACGGCAGGATCGCAATCGTCGTGCGTTCAACCGACAGCTTGGCCACCCGCGCCAGCACAAACAGCACCATGCCCATGGGCGGATGCAGCAGCCCGATCATCAGGTTCAGCACCATGACCAGGCCGAAGTGAACCAGGTCAATGCCCAGTTGCTGGCAGATCGGCACCAGGATGGGAACCAGGATGGTGATGGCCGCCGTGGGCTCCAGGAAGCAGCCCACGAACAGCATCAGCAGGTTGGCCAGCAGCAGGAACACCCAGGGCTCCTTGGTGAAGCCCAGCACCCATTGCGCAATCGCCGACGTGACGCCGGTGGCCGTGAGCATCCAGCCAAAGATGCTGGCCGCCGCCACGATGAACAGCACCGTGGCCGTGGTCTCTACCGTGTCCAGGCAGATCTTGATGAACATCTTCCAGTTCAGCGTGCGGTACCAGCCAAAGCCCAGCAGCATGGCCCACAGGCAGGCGGCAATCGCGCCCTCGGTCGGCGTGAAGATGCCGGTCGTCATGCCGCCGATCAGCAGCACCGGCGTCATGATGGGCAGCGCCGCCTGGAAGTTGAAGAACTTGTCCATGGCAAACAGCACCACCAGCGCCACCACCACGGTGATCTGCGGCGGCAGGCCCGCCTTGGCAATCAGCAGCCACACGGCCACCGGCCAGCCGATGACCACCGCGGTCTCGCCCAGGGCCTTGATCACGCGCGGCCATTCAAACTTGATGTCACCGCCCCAGCCGTTCTTGTGGGCGAAGTACGCCACGGTCAGCATCATCAGCACGGCCATCAGCACGCCGGGCAGGATGCCCGCCAGGAACAGCGCGCCCACGCTCACGTTGGCCATCATTCCGTAGATCACGAAGGGCAGGCTGGGCGGAATGATCGGGCCCAGCGTGGCCGAGGCCGCCGTCACGCCCACGGCAAATTCCTTGCTGTAGCCATGGTCGGTCATGGCCTTGATCTCGATCGTGCCCAGGCCCGCCGCGTCGGCGATGGCGGTGCCGCTCATGCCGGCAAACACGACCGAGCCCACCACGTTCACATGGCCCAGGCCGCCCTTGAGCCAACCCACCAGCGCCAGTGCATAGTTGTAGATGCGGTTGGTGATGCCGGCGTTGTTCATCAGGTTGCCAGCCAGGATGAAGAACGGCACCGCCAGCAGCGGAAAGCTGTCAATGCCACTGACCATGCGGTGAATGACGACAAACGGCGGCAGGTTGCCCGTCCACCAGATGTACAGCAGGGCGGAGCCGGCCATGGCGATGGCCACGGGAATGCCGCCGGCCATGAGGAACAGGAAAATGATCTTGAGCATGAGGCCTTCCGGTCAGCGGTCGTCCATGGAGGTTTCGGGGCGTTCAAGCACGCTGTAGCCGCGCTTGTGGTGAAAAAGGGCGACTTGCACCGACCGCAAGGCCATGGCTGCAAAGCCCAGCAGGCAGATGCCGTACACCCAGTTCATGGGCAGGTCCACCATGGTCATGCGTGAATTGCTGCCCAGCTTGAGCATCATCATGACCGTCAGCACCGAAGCCGAGGCAAAGAAGCCCACGCGCAGCCAGTCCACCAGGGTGGACAGGGCGCGTGAGAGGGGCCGGGGCATGAACTTGTAGAAAAAGTCCACCTGGATGTGGTTGTTCTTGACCACGCCGATGGTCGCGCCGGTGAATACCGTGGCGATCAGCAGGTAGCGCGCGATCTCTTCCGTCCAGGCGGCGGAGTTGTTGAGCACATAGCGCGTGAAGAACTGGTAGAACACCGTCGCGCCCAGCAGCCAGAAAAAGCCCAGGGCAACCCAGGCCTCCGGCTTGGTGCCCGACAGGTCCACCGCTTCGTCCTGCGCATGGAACTCGCCATCGGCCCCCATCACGGGGGCCATGTCGTCGATGGTTTCGATGGACATTTACTTGATCGCAATAATGCGGTCCCAGTCCTTCTTGTCCAGCTTCATGGACTCAAAGGTGATGGCCTTGAGCACGCGCTGCTGGAAGTCATTGCGGTCCACGGTCACCACGTTGTTGCCCTTCTTCTTGAATTCCTCCACCAGTTCGCCTTCGCGCTTGCGGATGTCGTTGGTGGCCTTCTCGGCGGCTTCCTGGGTGATGTCGGCCAGCAGCTTCTGCTCGGCGGGGGTGAGCTTGCCCATCAGGTTGGGCGAGATCACGGTCAGCAGCGCGTCGGCGATGTGGCCCGTCAGGATGATGTTCTTCTGCACTTCAAAGAACTTCTTGGCCTCGATGGTGGGCAGCGGGTTTTCCTGCGCGTCCACGGTGCCGTTCTGCAGCGCCAGGTACACCTCGGCAAAGGCGATCGGCGTCGGGTTGGCGCCGCAGGCGCGCGGCAGCGCGGTGTAGGCCGGAGAATCGGGCACGCGCATCTTGAGGCCCTTCATCTGGTCGCAGTTGGTGAACAGCTTGTTGCTGGTGGCGTGGCGCGCGCCGTAATACGTCAGCGCCGTCACGGTGTTGCCCGTGGCCTTCTTGTAGCCCTCGGCCAGCTCCTTGAACACATCGCTCTTGCCGTACTTGATGACGTGCTCGGCGTCGCGGAAGGTGAAGGGGTAGTAGCTCACGGCCAGGCGCGGGAACGAGTTGGACGCGAACGACGCACCGGTGAGGATGATGTCCACCGTGCCCAGCTGCAGGCCCTGGTTGATGTCGGATTCCTTGCCCAGGCTGGACGCGGGGAACACCTGGATCTCGTACTTGCCGTTGGTGCGTTTCTTGAACTCGTCGCCGGCCCAGACCGACCACTTGTGGTACGGCTCGGACGTCTCGTACACGTGGGCCCATTTCAGCTTGGTCTGGGCCTGGGCCAGGCCGGTGGCGCCAATGGCGCTGGCCATCAGCGCGCAGGCGGCAATGGTCTTCAGGGTGAATCGCTTGCTCATGGTCTGTCTCCTCTAGGTGGGTGAAAGTTGGAAGTTGCTGGCCTTCAGGAACCGGATTTCTTCGCGCGGCGCCAGCTCGCGCTGAATCGTGAATGGGAGTTGTCCAGGTGTTCATGCATGGCCGCGCGCGCCGCCTGCGCATCGCGCGCGCGGATGGCCGCATGGATGGCCTCGTGCTCGGTGATGGCCGAGCGCCAGGAATCGACGGTTTCAAAATAGCCGCCCAGCCGCTCGAACAGGGGGCCGCGGCGTGAATCCCAGAAACCCTGCACGGTCTCGATCAGCACCACGTTGCCGCAAGCCTGCACGATGGCGGTGTGAAAGGCGCGGTCGCCATCCAGCGGCATGACGTTGCGGTCGGCGTCGGCGCGCATGGCGTCAATGGCACGGGCCATGGCGTCTGTGTCGCGCCGCTTGGCCTGGGCGGCGGCCAGAGCGGCAATTTCGCCCTCGACCACGCGGCGCGCGCGGATCAGCTCCAGCGGGCCCCATTCGTGGGGCGGTATCTGGGCCTGGGCGCGGCTGCCTTTGGCGTTCTGGCCGGTACGGTCCAGCACATACACGCCCGAGCCGGTGCGCACTTCGACCCAGCCTTCCACCTCCAGCGCGATCAGCGCCTCGCGTACCGAGGGCCGGCTCACGCCCAGCTGCTTGGCCAGGTCGCGCTCGGCCGGCAACCGCGAGCCGCCCGCGAACTCGCCGTCCGCGATCAGCGAGCGCAGCTGCTCGGCGATCTGCCGGTACAGGCGTTGCGGTTCCACGGTTTGCAATGGCATGCGAGTGAGGGAAAGGGTTTAAGGGTTTAGCCTGAACTGGCCAAGTGGTCAGACCAATTTAGAATGCCACGAACACCACAAGACACTATCCGGCAAAACCCTGAACGGCACGCCGGGACCAGGAGAACCCATGAGACTCAAAGGAAAAACCGCGCTGGTCACCGCAGCGGGGCAGGGCATTGGCCGCGCCTGCGTTCTGGCCATGGCGGCCGAGGGTGCCCAGGTCTGGGCGAGCGACGTGAACCCCAGGCTGCTGGACAGCTATGACGGCGTACCCAATGTGCGTACCGTGGTGCTGGACGTGCTGGACAAGGCCGCCATCACCCGCGTGGTGGGCGGGTTGCCTGCGCTGGACGTGCTGTTCAACTGCGCGGGCTTCGTGCACAACGGCACCATCCTGGACGCGACCGACGCCGAATGGGACTTTGCCTTCAACCTCAATGTGCGCGCGCAGTTCTGGATGATCCAGGCCGTGTTGCCCGGCATGCTGGCCAAAAACGATGGCAAGGGCGCGGGCAGCATCATCAACATGGCCAGCGTGTGCAGCAGCCTGAAGGGCCTGCCCAACCGCTTTATCTACGGCACCAGCAAGGCCGCGGTGGTGGGCCTGACCAAGGCGGTGGCGGCTGACTACGTAGGCCGCGGCATCCGCTGCAACGCGATCGCACCGGGCACGGTGGACACACCGTCGCTGGCTGAGCGCATCAACAGCTATGACGACCCGGAACAGGCCCGCAAGAACTTCATTGCCCGCCAGCCCATGGGCCGCCTGGCGCAGGCGCACGAGATCGCGCCCATCGTGGTGTACCTTGCCAGCGACGAATCCGTCTTCGCCAGCGGCCAGGTGTTTGCCGTGGATGGCGGCATGACCATCTGAGCGTCAACACCATGAACCAACTCGACTTCAAGGGCCGCCATGCGGTCGTCACCGGTGGGGCTGCCGGCCTGGGCTACGCGATTGCGCAACGCCTGATCGCATCGGGCGGCAGCGTGTCGCTGTGGGACCGCGACGAAGCCGCGGCGCACCAGGCCGCCCAGGCGCTGGGCCAGGGCACGCAAGCGGTGGCGGTGGATGTGGCGCAGCAGCCCTCGGTGGCCGCTGCCGTGCAGGCCACGCTGGCGAAAACCGGGCGCATCGACGCGCTGGTCAACAGCGCCGGCATCACCGGCCCCAACACCAGGGTGTGGGACTACCCGGTGGATGCCTGGCGCCAGGTGATGGAGGTGAACCTCACCGGGCTGTTCATCTGCTGCCGTGAAGTGGTGCCCGCCATGCGCGAGCGCAACTACGGGCGCATCGTGAACATTGCGTCGGTGGCCGGCAAGGACGGCAACCCCAATGCCAGCGCCTACAGCGCCAGCAAGGCCGGCGTCATGGCGCTGACCAAATCGCTGGGCAAGGAGCTGGCCGACACCGGTGTGCGCGTCAACTGCGTGACGCCCGCGGCGGTGAAGACGGCGATCTTTGACCAGATGACGCCCGAGCACATCGCCTTCATGCTGTCCAAAATCCCCATGGGCCGCTTCGGCACGACCGAAGAGGTGGCCGCCATGGTGGGCTGGCTGTGCACCGAGGACTGTTCCTTTTCCACCGGCGCCGTATTCGACCTCTCGGGCGGCAGATCCACTTACTAAACAGGAGAAAAAATGAAACTCGTACGCTATGGCAACCCCGGCAAGGAAAAGCCCGGCCTGATCGACGCCGAAGGCAAGCTGCGCGACCTGAGCGCGGTGGTCAAGGACATTGGCCCCGAGCAGCTGGGCGACGCCGCGCTGGCCAAGCTGCGCAAGCTCAAGACCGACAAGCTGCCGCTGGTGCGCGGTACCCCCCGCATGGGCTGCCCGGTGGCGGGCGTGGGCAAGTTCATTGCCATCGGCCTGAACTACGCCGACCATGCCGCCGAATCCGGCGCGCCCATCCCCAAGGAGCCGGTGGTGTTCATGAAAGCCACCAGCTGCATCCAGGGCCCGAATGACCCGGTGATGCTGCCCAAGGGCTCGGTCAAGAGCGACTGGGAAGTGGAGTTGGGTGTGGTGATCGGCACGCGCGCGCGCTACGTGTCGCAAAAGGACGCGCTGAACCATGTGGCCGGCTACGCCACCATCAACGACGTGAGCGAGCGTGAATTCCAGCTTGAGCGCGGCCCGCAGTGGGACAAGGGCAAGGGTTGCGACACCTTTGGCCCCATCGGCCCCTGGCTGGTGACGCGCGATGAAATCGCCAATGTGCAGAAGCTGTCCATGTGGCTGGACCTGAACGGCAAGCGCGTGCAGACCGGCAACACCAAAACGATGATCTTCACCGTGGCGAAGATCGTGAGCTACGTGAGCCAGTTCATGACGCTGATGCCGGGTGACGTGATCACCACCGGCACCCCGCCGGGCGTGGGCCTGGGCATGAAGCCGCCGCTGTTCCTGAAAAAAGGCGACGTGATGACGCTGGGCATCGAAGGCCTGGGCGAGCAGCGTCAGGTGGTGGTGCCGTTCAAGCTGTAAGCCCGGCGCGACCTCAGGCGGTGAGCGTGTTCATGCCGCCGCGCAATGCCGCCGGCATGGGCACATCGCCCACCAGGTCCCGGCAGCATTCGGCCATGTGGCGCACCGCGTCCAGCATGCGCTGGCGCAGCGCCAGGTAGGTGGCATGGTCCGTGGCGGCGGACCATGCGTCGGGCGCCTTCATGCGCTGCACCTGCTGGCTCCAGAAGAAATCCACCAGCGCGGTGTGCGCCATGAGCAGCTCCACCATGGCCTGCGACAGCTCGGGGAAGTGCGCCTGCTTGATCATGCGGGCGCGCCCCAGCGGCGAATCCGGATGCGTGCTCTCGTCAGTGAAGAACGCGATCTGTCGCTGTGCTTCCACCCATTCGCAATACTGGTCCAGTGCCTGGATCAGGTCATGGGCATGCTGCAGCCGGTTGGGTGTGCCGGGGCGCTGGCGCGGGCGCGCCGCGCGCCAGATGCACAGCGCAGCCGCGCACAGCGCCACGGCGAACGCGATCAGGGCCGGCCACGAAAGCCCGAAGAAAAAGGAAGAAGCCTGGTGATCCATGCGATCACCTCCATCACTGGTGCAGGGGAAGCCAGGTGACCCAAAGACAGCGGCAAACGTGTCAGGAGTGGAGCTTCAATACGGCCAAGAACACCAGATTTGGCCGCCGGGATGGGGGGTCGTTAGGGATACTTTAGGGGCTTGCGCCGCGCCGGGCCGTGTGAAAAGACATCATCGGCGAAATCTTTGTATCCGCATGTGGCTTTAAGGACCCTGGGGCGCGGGCACTACCTCGCAGGTCATTGTCTTGCTGCGCGGCGGCGGCGACAGTGGGCGCACATGTGCAGCGGTTTGCACATGTGCATCTGCCAAAGGAGTGAGCCATGAATACCCTGTCTTCCGCCCCCGCCCTGGGATCTGCCCCGCTGCTGCGGCGCCTGCCGTTGCGCGGCGTGCTGGCGTTTGATGCCGCCACCGGCATCATCATGGGCCTGCTGCTGAGCCTGATGCCGTTGCCGCTGTCGGCCTGGTTGGGCCTGCCGGCGGCACTGCTGCTGGGGGCGGGCCTGCTGCTGTTTCCCAGTGCGGCGCTGATGCTGCTGGCGTCCGCCCGCCCGCATCTGCTGCTCGTGGGCATGGTGGTGTTTGGCAACGTGGCCTGGGTGGCGGCCAGTGTGCTGGTGCTGGTGCTGATGGGGCCGACCGTGCTGGGCGCGGTTTTCGTCACGGGTCAGGCCGTGGCGGTGGCCGCACTGGCGTGGGTGGAGTGGCAGCTGCGGGCGCAGGCGCGCTGAGCGTTAGCCGTAAGCCAAAACGCCTCAACGGGTAAACCCGCAACGCCCTTAGGAGCGGGCATCTAGAAAAATTTGCCACCTGTCACTTGACAGACCGGGAAGTCATGCAAAATAGAACGACCGTTCGTTTTATTTTGCATGAAACCCATGTCCGCCTCGGAACTCCCCGTCAAAAGCCCGCGCCCCGGCGGCCGGGCACTGCAAAAGGGCCAGCAGACCAAGGCCGTGATTGTCGAGGCCGCCCTGGGCCTGGCCACGCAGATCGGGCTGGAAGGCCTGAGCATCGGCGCGCTGGCCGAGGTCACGCAGATGAGCAAGTCCGGCGTGTTCGCGCATTTTGGCTCGCGTGAAGAGCTGCAGATTTCCGTCATCCGCGAATACCACACGCGTTTTGAAGACGAGGTGTTCTACCCCGCCATGCGCGAGCCGCGTGGCCTGCCGCGCCTGCGCGCGCTGTTTGCCAACTGGATGAAGCGCACCTCGGTCGAAATCGATTCGGGCTGCATCTACATCAGCGGCGCGGTGGAATTTGACGACCGCGCCGGTCCGGTGCGCGACGCGCTGGCCAGCTCGGTCATGACCTGGCTCGCCGCCATGAAGCGCGCGCTGGTCGTGGCGCGCGAGGAGGGCCACCTGCGCGCCGACGTGGACGAAGAGCAGATGCTGTTCGAGATCCACGGCCTGATCCTGGCGCTGCACTACGAGGCGCGCTTCCTGAAGAACCCCGGCTCCATTGACCGCGCCAAGCGCGGCTTTGACAACATCCTGCGGCTGTACGGCGCTGACGCGCCTGCACTCGCCGCGTCCAAATCCACCCGATCCATCAAAAACATCAAGGAGTAATCAAAGATGCCCAGCTACACCCCCCCGTTGCGCGACATGCAGTTCGTGATGCACGAACTGCTGAATGCTGGCGAAGAACTCAAGCCCATGGCGCGCTATGCCGATGTGGACGCCGACACCATGAATGCCGTGCTGGAAGAAGGCGGCAAGTTTGCGTCCGAGGTGATCTTTCCGCTGAACAAGAGCGGCGACGAAGAAGGCTGCAAGCTGGACCAGGCCACGCATGCCGTCACCACGCCCAAGGGCTTCAAGCAGGCGTACGAGCAGTACATCGCTGGCGGCTGGCCGGGCCTGAGCGGTGACGCCGAGTACGGCGGCCAGGGCCTGCCGCTGCTGGTGAACCAGTGCTTCTATGAAATGCTCAACAGCGCCAACCAGGCCTGGACGATGTACCCCGGCCTGACGCATGGCGCCCACGCCGCGCTGCACGCCCACGGCACCGACGAGCAGAAGGCCACCTACCTCAAGAAGATGACTACCGGCGAATGGACGGGCACCATGTGCCTGACCGAGCCGCACTGCGGCACCGACCTGGGCTTGATGCGCACCAAGGCCGAGCCGCAACCCGATGGCACCTACCGCATCACCGGCCAGAAGATCTTCATCAGCGCCGGCGAACACGACATGGCCGGCAACATCATCCACCTGGTGCTGGCGCGCGTGACGGATGCGCCCCCCGGCATCAAGGGCGTCAGCCTGTTCATCGTGCCGAAGTTCCTGGTCAACAAGGACGGCAGCCTGGGTGAGCGCAACGGCATCTACTGCGGCGGCCTGGAGCACAAGATGGGCATCCACGGCAACGCCACCTGCCAGATGGTGCTGGACGGCGCCGTGGGCACCATGGTGGGCCAGCCCAACAAGGGCATGCAGGGCATGTTCGTGATGATGAACGCCGCGCGCCTGGGCGTGGGCAACCAGTCGCTGGGCCTGACCGAGGTGGCCTACCAGAACGCGCTGGCCTATGCCAAGGACCGCATCCAGATGCGCAGCCTGTCGGGCCCCAAGGCCAAGGACAAGCCGGCCGACCCGATCATCGTGCACCCGGACGTGCGCAAGATGCTGCTGACCGCCAAGGCCTATGCCGAAGGCGGCCGGGCGCTGGCCATGTTCTGCGCGCTGCTGCTGGACAAGGTGCACTACCACCCGGATGAAAAAGTGCGCAAGGAAAGCGACGAAATGCTGTCGCTGCTCACGCCCATCGTCAAGGCCTTCCTGACCGACAACGGCCACATCGCCACCAACGCCTGCATGCAGGTGTTTGGCGGCCATGGCTTCATCAAGGAATGGGGCATGGAGCAGTTTGTGCGCGACAACCGCATCAACATGATCTACGAAGGCACCAACACCATCCAGAGCCTGGACCTGCTGGGCCGCAAGGTGCTGGGCAACAACGGCGCCACGCTGGCCAAGTTTGGCAAGCTGGTGGGCAAGCTGGTGGCCGAAGAAGGCGTGAACGAGAAGATGGCCGAGTTCATCAACCCGCTGGCTTACCTGGGCGACCAAATGACCAAGTTCACCACCGAAATCGGCTTCAAGGGCTTCCAGAACCCCGACGAAGTGGGCGCCGCCGCCGTGGACTACCTGCGCGTGGCCGGCCACCTGGTGTTTGGCTATTTCTGGGCGCGCATGGCCCAGGTGGCATTGCGCCAGATCGCCGAAGGCAACACGGACCCGTTCTACCAGGCCAAGCTGCAGACGGCGCGCTTCTATTTCGCCCGCCTGTTCCCCGAGACCGCAACGCTCATGCGCACCGCGCGCGCGGGCAGCAAGGTCCTGATGGACACGGACGCCGCCCTGGCCTGACCCCGGCCTTGTCATCCCGGGCCTGACCCGGGATCCATGCCCCAACCTCAAGGAGACCGCTATGTACACACGTTATTTCGCCGGCCTGGTATTCCTGTCGTCCATCGGCGCAGCCTGGGCGCAGACCACGCCCGTGGGCTTGTGGCGCAACATCGACGACAAGACCGGCGAGGCCAAGGCCGAAATCCGCATCACCGAAACCGGTGGCGTGCTGAATGGCCGCATTGAAAAGCGCCTGGCCAAGGATGCCAAGGCCGGTGCCGTGTGCGATGAATGCAGGGACGACCGCAAGGGCCAGCCCATGGACGGCCTGGAAATCATCCGTGGCGCCAAGAAGGCCGAAGGCAAGGACGTGTGGGAAGGCGGCAAGATCCTCGACCCCGAAAACGGCCGCGACTACACGCTGCGCATGACGCCCATTGAAGGCGGCAGGAAGCTGGAAGTGCGCGGCTCGTTCGGCCCGTTTGGCCGCACCCAGACCTGGGTCCGTGCGCAATAAACATCAGGAAAGAAACATGTCCCGTTTCAATGTGAAAAAAGTCGCCGTGCTCGGCGCAGGCGTGATGGGCGCGCAGATCGCTGCGCACCTGGTCAACGTCAAGGTGCCGGTGGTGCTGTTTGACCTGCCCGCCAAGGAAGGGCCGAAGAACGGCATCGTTACCAAGGCCATTGAAGGCCTGAAAAAGCTCAAACCGTCGCCGCTGGGTGTGGTGGACGATGCATCGCTCATCCAGCAGGCCAACTACGAAGAGCACATGGAGCAGCTGAAAGACTGCGACCTGATCATCGAGGCCATTGCCGAGCGCATGGACTGGAAGCTGGACCTGTACAAGAAGATCGCGCCCTTCATCGCGCCGCACGCCATCGTGGCGTCCAACACCTCGGGCCTGTCGATCACCAAGCTGTCCGAGGCCTTGCCTGAGGAAATCAAGCCGCGCTTTTGCGGCATCCACTTCTTCAACCCGCCGCGCTACATGTACCTGGTGGAGCTGATTGCCACGCCCACCACGCAGCCCGCGATCCTGGACGACCTGGAAACCTTTGTGACCAGCGGCCTGGGCAAGGGCGTGGTGCGCGCCAAGGACACGCCCAACTTCATCGCCAACCGCGTGGGCATTGCCGGCATGCTGGCCACGATGAAAGAGGTGGAGAACTTCGGCCTGACCTATGACGTGGTGGACGACCTGACGGGCAAGAAGCTGGGCCGCGCGTCCAGCGGCACCTTCCGCACCGCCGACGTGGTGGGCCTGGACACCATGGCCCATGTGGTCAAGACACTGCAGGACAACCTGAACGAAAAGACCGACCCGTTCTACGCCAGCTTCGGTACCCCCCCGGTGCTGAAGACGCTGCTGGAGATGGGCAACCTGGGCCAGAAGACCAAGGCCGGCTTCTACAAGAAGGTCGGGCGCGACGTGCTGCGCTTTGACCTTGAGCAGAAAGACTATGTGCCCGGCGGCGAAAAGGCCGACGAGGTCTATGGCCGCATGCTCAAGAAAAAGCCCGCCGAGCGGCTGAAGCTGCTGCGCAACGCCGAGGGCGCGCAGGGCCAGTTCCTGTGGGCCATCCTGCGCAACAGCTTCCACTACGCTGCGGTTCATCTGGCCAGCATTGCCGAGACCGCGCGCGACGTGGACTTTGCCATGCGCTGGGGCTTTGGCATGAAGCAGGGTCCGTTCGAGCTGTGGCAGGAAGCCGGCTGGCTTGAGGTTGCCAAGATGATCCAGGAGGACATTGATGCGGGCAAGGCGCTGTCCAAGGCACCGCTGCCGGACTGGGTGTTCAAGGGGCCTGTGGCCGACGCCGGAGGCGTGCACACGCCGCAAGGTTCGTGGAACCCGACCGCAGGCAAGTTCGAGCCGCGCCGCGTTTTGCCCGTGTATGAGCGCCAGCTGTTCCCCGAGACCGTGCTGGGCAGCGGCGCGCAGGGCTTTGAGACGGCGGGCAAGACGCTGCATGAGGACGCAGGCATCCGCCTGTGGACGCTGGATGAAGACAAGAACAGCCCCTTCGGTAGCGTGCTCATTGCCAGCATCAAGACCAAGATGCACGCCATCAGCCCCGAAGTGGCCGAGGGTCTGCAACTGGCCGTGGACATGGCCGAGAAGGACTACCAGGGCGTGGTGATCTGGTCGGGCGACGACCCGTTCAGCGCCGGTGCCGACCTGCAGGCCATGCTGCCGGCCTTCATGGCCGTGGGCGTGAGCGCGATTGACGAGGCCGAAGCGCACCTGCAGCAGACCATGCTCAAGCTGCGTTATGCCAATGTGCCGGTGATCTCCGCCATCCGCGGCATGGCGCTGGGCGGCGGCTGCGAGATCGCGGTGCACAGCGCACGCCGTGTGGTGGCCATGGAAAGCTACATCGGCCTGGTGGAAGTGGGCGTGGGCCTGGTGCCCGGCGCCGGCGGCCTGGCCTACATTGCGCGCCGCGCGGCGGAGAACTCGGCTGCGTCCACCGACAAGGACCTGCTGAAGTTCGTGACCGAGGGCTTCACCGCCGCGGCCATGGCCAAGGTGGGCACCAGCGCGCTGGAGTCGCGCAAGCTCGGCTACTTGCTGGACAGCGATGTGATCGTGCCCAACAAGGACGAGCTGCTGTACATCGCGCTGAACGAGGCGCGCGCCATGTTCAACGGCGGCTGGCGGCCGCCGCACAGACGCCAGTTCCCGGTCGCCGGGCGCAATGGCAAGGCCACCATCCAGGGCCAGCTGGTCAACATGCGCGACGGCGGTTTCATCAGCCAGCACGACTTTCACATCGCCAGCCTGATTGCCGGCGTGGTGACGGGCGGCGACGTGGATGCCAACACCCTGGTGACCGAGGAATACCTGATGGCGCTGGAGCGCAAGGCCTTCTGTTCGCTGCTCACGCACCCCAAGACCCAGGAACGCATCATGGGCATGTTGAGTACAGGAAAGCCGGTGCGCAACTGATGAGAGCTGACTTCTCTCCTTCCCCCGCTGGGGGAAGGCAGGGATGGGGGCCCACCGAATGCAAGACCAAGCCACATCAACAGCACAACGCAACGCGCGCATCCTGCGCCGCGAGATGACCGATGCCGAGCGCAAGCTTTGGTCGCATCTGCGTGGCGAGCAGTTGGGCGTGAAGTTCCGTCGTCAGCATCCGCTTTGCAGCTATGTGGCGGACTTTGCCTGCCTTGCGCCCAAGCTGATTGTTGAGCTGGATGGCTCGCAGCATGCGGATCAGGTGGACTATGACGCGCGGCGTGATGCGTTTTTGCGCGCGCAGGGTTTTGCTGTGCTGCGGTTTGGTTCAGATGAACCGTTTCTGAATATCGAGGGTGTGTTGATGGTGATTGCAGCGCAGATTGCTGCCCGCCAGCGGCCCCCATCCCAACCTTCCCCCAGAGGGGGAAGGAGTGAAGACATGACAAGGAGTTCTTTGTGAAACAGATTCAAGACGCCTACATCGTTGCCGCCACGCGCACGCCCATCGGGCGTTCGCACAAGGGGTACTTCCGCAACACGCGGCCGGACGACCTGCTGGCCATCGCGCTGCGCGCGGCGCTGGCGCAGGCGCCGGGGCTGGACCCGGCCGCCATCGAGGACGTGATCTGCGGCTGCGCCATTCCCGAAGGCGCGCAGGGCCTGAACGTGGCGCGCATCGGCGCGGTGCTGGCCGGGCTGCCCAAGAGTGTGGGCGGCATCACTGTCAACCGGTTTTGCGCATCGGGCCTGTCGGCCGTGCAGATGGCGGCGGACCGTATCCGCGTGGGCGAGGCCGACGTGATGATCGCCGCCGGTACCGAAAGCATGAGCATGGTGCCCATGATGGGCAACTCGCCCAGCCTGTCGCCCACGGTGTTCAGCAACCCGGACGACATTGAAAGCTACGGCATTGCCTACGGCATGGGGCTGACGGCCGAGAAGGTGGCCCAGCAGTGGAAGGTCAGCCGCGAGGCGCAGGACGAATTTGCGTACCAGTCGCACATGAAGGCCATTGCCGCCATGAAGGCCGGCGAATTCGCCAGCGAGATCACGCCGGTGGACGTGGCCGAGCGTTCGGTGGACCTGGAATCAGCCGAGGTGAGCATTGCCACGCGCACCGTGAACATCGACGAAGGCGCACGTCCGGACACCACGCCCGAAGGCCTGGCCAAGCTGCGCACGGTTTTTGCGGCGCGCGGCAGCGTCACGGCGGGCAACAGCTCGCAGACGTCCGACGGCGCGGGCGCACTGATCGTGGTGAGCGAGGTTGCCCTCAAGCGCTACAACCTCAAGCCGCTGGCGCGCTTTGTGGGCTACGCCAGCCGCGGCGTGCCGCCGCACATCATGGGCATCGGCCCCATTGAAGCCATCCCCGCCGCGCTGAAGAACGCGGGCCTGAAGCAAAGCGATATCGACTGGATCGAGCTGAACGAGGCGTTTGCCGCGCAGTCGCTGGCGGTGATCAACACGCTGGGGCTGGATGCGTCGCGCGTCAACCCGATGGGCGGTGCCATTGCCTTGGGCCACCCGCTGGGTGCGACGGGCGCTATCCGGTCTGCGACAGTCGTGCACGCGCTGCAACGCAAGAATCTGAAGTACGGCATGGTCACCATGTGCGTCGGCATGGGGCAGGGCGCAGCTGGAATATTTGAAAGAATGTAAAGCCCCCCTGAGCCGCCTTCGGCGTCTTCCCCCCGCAAGCGGGGGGACGCCATCGGTGGCCCGGCGAAGCCGGTTCCACGATGGCTCTGGAATGAGCGGGCCAAGAATGAGGAGACGACATGAACAGCTTGACGATTGCCGCCACCGGCGGCGCGCAGATTGCGCTGCGGGTGTATGGGCCCGGTAACCAGGAGCGTGGCAGCGTGGTCATTGGCGGTGCCATGGGCGTGCGCCAGGACTTCTATGCGCCGTTTGCGAAATGGCTGGCCAGCCAGGGCTGGCGCGTCACCACGTTTGACTACCGGGGCAGCGGCGATTCATTGCCCGACACGCCGCACGGCACGCTGCGCGGCTACCGGGCGGACCTGTTTGACTGGACGCGCGACTACGAAGCGGCCATTGACCATGCCCACGGCGCGCTGCCGGGCAAGCCGCTGTACCTGCTGGGCCACAGCCTGGGCGCGCAGCTGCCGGGCCTGATCACCAACCAGCACAAGGTCAGCGGCCTGCTGAGCGTGGCCGCGGGCAGCGGCTACTGGCGCGAGAACGCGCCGCAGCTCAAGCGCATCGTGCCGTATTTCTGGTTCTTCCTGGTGCCGCTGGCCACACGCCTGTGCGGCTACTTTCCCGGCAAAAAACTCAGGAAGGTGGGCGACCTGCCCGCTGGCGTGATCCTGCAGTGGCGCAAGTGGTGCCTGAACCCGCGCTACAGCGTGGGCGCCGAAGGCGAGGCCGCGCGCCAGGGCTATGCCAACGCGCGCTTTCCGGTGCTGGCGCTGTCGGTGACGGACGACGAGCTGATGACGCTGCGCGGCACGCAAAGCCTCATGAGCCTGTATGAGAACGCGCCGACCGAGGTGCAGCGCATTGCACCGGCTGACCTGTCGGTGCGCCGCATCGGGCACTTCGGGCCATTTCGCCGCGAGCATGAAGGCCTGCTGTGGCCGCGTATCCAGCAGGCGCTGGCCGGTGGTTTGCTGCGGGGGGCTGCGGCATGAGCGCGGCGTTCGATGAAGCCATCGCGCTGCAGCCACAGGCCGACGGCAGCTACGCGGGCCACACCAGTCCGGCCTACGCCAACATGGTCGGGCCGTTTGGCGGCGTCACCGCCGCGCAGGCGCTGAATGCCGTGTTGCAGCACCCGCAGCGCCTGGGCGAGCCGGTGGCGCTCACGGTCAACTTCTGCGCCGCGCTGGCCGACGGTCCGTTTGCCGTCACGGCGCGGCCAGCACGCACCAACCGCTCCACCCAGCATTGGGTGATCGAGATGACGCAAGGCGGCGCCACGGTGCTGACCGCCACCGCCTTTACCGCCACGCGGCGCGACACCTGGAGCGCGGGCGAACATGCGCTGCCTGCCGTGCCGGCACCGGCGGATGTGCCGTTGCCCACAGGGCGTGGCCGGGTGGAATGGATCAACCGCTACGAAATGCGCTTCGTGGACGGCGGCTTTCCCGCTGAGTGGAACGGCACCGACCACGGCATCAGCCGCACCCGGCTGTGGCTGCGCGACAACCCGCCGCGCGTGCTGGACTTCGCGTCGCTGGCGGCGCTGGCCGACGTGTTCTTCCCGCGCATCTGGCGCCGCCGTGCCACGCTGGTGCCCATCGGCACCGTGTCGATGACGGTGTACTTCCATGCAGACGCGGCGCAGCTCGCCGCCACCGGCACCGGCTACCTGCTGGGCCAAGCCCAGGCGCAGGCGTTTCGCAACGGCTACTTTGACCAGACCGCGCAGCTGTGGAACGAGGCGGGTGAGTTGCTGGCGACGACCCACCAGGTCGTGTATTACAAGGAATGACGATGCAAAAGGTAGCCTTGGTGATTGGCGCGGGCGATGCCACCGGCGGCGCCATCGCCCGCCGCTTCGCCCGCGAAGGCTACGTGGCCTGCGTCACCCGCCGCAGCATGGACAAGCTGCAACCGCTGGTAGAACAAATCCGGGCCGAAGGCGGCATGGCGCATGGGTTCGCCTCCGATGCGCGCAAGGAGGAAGAGGTCGTTGCCCTCGTCGAGCAGATCGAATCCACCATCGGCCCGATCGAGGTCATGGTGTTCAACATCGGCGCCAACGTACCCAGCTCCATCCTGGAGCAGTCGGCGCAGAAGTATTTCAAGATCTGGGAAATGGCCTGCTTCAGCGGCTTCCTGAACGGGCGTGAAGTGGCCAAACGCATGGTCACCCGCGCGGGCGCGGACCGCAGGCAGACCATCGTGTTCACCGGTGCCACGGCCTCGCTGCGCGGCGCCGCGGGTTTTGCCGCCTTCGCCGGTGCCAAGCATGCCTTGCGCGCGCTGGCCCAGAGCATGGCGCGCGAGCTGGGGCCGCGCGGCATCCATGTGGCGCATGTGGTGGTGGATGGCGCCATCGACACCGCCTTCATCCGCGACAATTTCCCGGAACGCTATGCCTTGAAGGCGCAAGACGGCATCGTGAACCCGGAGCACATCGCCGACGCCTACTGGATGCTGCACCAGCAGCCCAGGGACGCGTGGACACACGAGCTGGATCTCAGACCCTATATGGAGAAATTCTGATGGCCAAGACCTTCGAGTTCTGGTTCGACTTCGGCAGCCCGGCGTCGTACCTGGCGTGGACGCAGATCGCCGCCATCGAGCAGGAGACCGGCGCCACGGCGCAGCACCGCCCCATGCTGCTGGGCGGCGTGTTCCAGGCCACGGGCAACCAGTCGCCCGCGACGATTCCGGCCAAGGGCAAGTACACGTTCGACGACTTCGACCGTTTCGCGCGCCGCTATGGCGTGCCGCTGAAGCGCAACCCCCACTTTCCCATCAACACGCTGATGCTCATGCGTGGCGCCGTGGGCCTGCAACTGCGTGAACCGGCGCGCTTCATCGCGTATTGCGACGCCGTGTTCCGCGCGATCTGGGTTCATGCCCAGAACCTCAACGACCCGGCCACCGTGGGTGACGTGCTGCACCAGGCGGGCTTTGACCCCCAGGCGCTGCTGGCGATGACCCAGGACAGCGAGGTCAAGGACACACTCAAGGCCGTCACGCAGCAAGCCATCGACCGGGGTATCTTCGGCGCGCCCACCTTCTTCGTTGGCACCCAGATGTTCTGGGGCCAGGACCGTATTGATTTCGTCAAGGAAGCATTGAAATGACCCAGGACATCCTCTCCCACACCGAAGCCGGTGTCACCACCATCACGCTCAACCGCGTGGACAAGAAGAACTCCATCACCGCCGCCATGTACGGCGCGATGGCGGATGCGCTGCAGGCTGCGGCGGCGGACGCCGCCGTGCGCGTGGTGGTGTTCCAGGGACATGAAACCATCTTCAGCGCCGGCAACGACATCGGCGACTTTTTGAACAAGCCGCCCGCAGGCAAGGATTCGCCGGTGTTCCGCTTCCTGCACGGTATTGCGGCCTTCCCCAAGCCATTGATTGCCGCCGTGTGCGGCCCGGCCGTGGGCGTGGGTACCACGATGCTGTTCCACTGCGACCTGGTGTACGCCGGCGACAACGCCGCGTTCAGCATGCCGTTCGTCAACCTGGGCCTGTGCCCCGAGGCGGCGTCCAGCCTGCTGGTGCCGCAGATGCTGGGCTACCACCGCGCGGCCGAAGCATTGCTGATGGGCGAGCCCTTCATGGCAGAGGCCGCGCTGGAAGTGGGCCTGGTCAACCGCGTTGTCCCGCCCACCGAAGCCAATGCTTACGCCCAGGCGCAGGCCCGCAAGCTGGCGGCCAAGCCCATCAGCTCGCTGGTGGAGACCAAGCGCCTCATGAAAAAAGGCCAGGCCACGCTGGTGGCACAGCAAATGGCCGAAGAGGGCGCCAGCTTCGGCCGCATGCTGGGCGAACCGGCGGCCAAAGAAGCCTTCACCGCCTTCATGGAGCGGCGCAAGCCCGACTTCAGCAAGGTCTGACTGCCAAGCCTGACGCCCTCCATCTCTGGTCATCTCGGGTCAGGCCCGGGATGACAGGGTTCGCGGGTGGCTCGACAGGATTGCGAAATGTGGATTTTGAGTAGTTTCCTGTGCCTTTGACTCATGGGCGCGATGTTGCGGCGTCCCTACCATTGGCCTCACTCGAACACCCATGTTCGGGACTGAGAAACATACAGGAGACAACGAGCATGAAGCTGAAATACTGGGCATCCGCCTTCGCAGTCCTGACCGCCGGCCTCAGCGCGCAGGCGCAGGCACCCAACGCCACCGGCACCCTGTCCAATGACGTGCTGCGCATCGGCGTGCTGACGGACATCTCGGGCGTGTACGCCGACATCTCGGGCAAGGGCGCGGTCGAGGCCGTGAAGATGGCGGTGGAAGACTTTGGCGGCAAGATGTTCGGCAAGAACATCGAAGTGGTTTCCGCCGACCACCAGAACAAGGCCGACGTGGGCGCCGCCAAGGCGCGCGAATGGTACGACGGCGGCGTGGACATGATCAACGACCTGGCCAACTCGGGCGTGGCCCTGGCCGTGGCCGGCGTGGCCAAGGAGAAAAAGCGCCACGCCATCGTCAACAACGCATCCAACGTGGGCGTGACCAATGCCCAGTGCTCGCCCTACACGGTGCACTACACGTATGACGCCTATTCGCTGGCGCACGGCACCGGCAAGACGATTGCCGAGGGCGGCGGCGACACCTGGTTCTTCCTGACGGTGGACTTTGCCTTTGGCATCGGCCTGGAGCAGCAGGTGAGCGACGTGGTGCGCGCCAACAAGGGCCGCGTGGTGGGCGCCGCCCGCCACCCGCTGGGCACGACGGACTTCTCTTCCTACGTGCTGCAGGCGCAGGCGTCCAAGGCCAAGATCATCGGGCTGGCCTCCACCGGCAACGACACCATCAACGCCATCAAGGCTGCCAATGAATTCGGCGTGACCAAGAACCAGAAGCTGGCCGCGCTGCTGCTGTGGATCCAGGACGTGCATTCGCTGGGCCTGCCCGTGGCCCAGGGCCTGCAGCTGACCAATGCCTGGTACTGGGACATGAACGACGAATCCCGTGCCTTTGCCAAACGCTACATGCAGCGCGTAGGCCAGATGCCCAACATGGCGCACGCGGGCGACTATTCGTCCACCCTGCATTACCTGAAAGCGGTGCAGGCCGCGCGCACCGACGACCCGGACGCCGTGTCGGCCAAGATGCGCGAGCTGCCGATCAACGACATGTTTGCCAAGAACGGCAAGATCCGCGTGGACGGCCGCATGATGCATGACATGTACCTGTGGGAAGTGAAGAAGCCCTCGGAGTCCAAGTACGCCTGGGACTACCTCAAGCCCGTCAAGACGATCCCGGCCGAGCAGGCCTTCATGCCGCTGTCGCAAAGCACCTGCTACCTGGTCAAGCGCTGATACGCTTTGTTCCCGCAAGGCCGGGGCTGTGCCCCCGGCCTGTGATGTACCAGGATTTTCATGACCGCCATTCTTGAGACGCAGGGGCTGTCGCGCACCTTCAATGGCTTTCACGCTGTGTCCGGCGTGAGCCTGTCGGTGCAGCAGGGCCACATCCACGCGCTGATCGGCCCCAACGGCGCGGGCAAGACGACCTGCTTCAACCTGCTCACGCGCTTCATTGACGCGACCGCCGGCACCATCCGCTATGACGGTCAGGACATCACACGCACACCGGCCGACGCCGTGGCGCGCCGGGGGCTGGTGCGCTCGTTCCAGATATCGGCCGTGTTCGGCAAGCTCAGCGTGTTCGAGAACGTGCGCCTGGCCGTGCAGCGCAGCCGCGGCCATTCGATGGACTGGTGGCGCAGCGACCGCGCGCTGCAGGTGCACGACGCACGCACCCGCGAGCTGCTGGACGAGGCCGGCCTGTCGGAATGGGCCGGCCACCTGGCAGGCGAGCTGCCTTACGGACGCAAGCGCGCGCTGGAGCTGGCCACCACGCTGGCGCTGGAGCCACGCGTGATTCTGCTGGACGAGCCCATGGCCGGCATGGGCGCCGAAGACATTGCCGGCGCGGCGCAGATGATCCGCCGCGCGGCGCGAGGCCGCACGGTGCTCATGGTGGAGCACAACCTGTCGGTGGTGGCCGACCTGTGCGACCGCATCACCGTGCTCGCGCGTGGCGAGGTGCTGGCCGAGGGTGATTACGCCACCGTGTCACGCGACCCACGCGTGGTGGAGGCCTACCTGGGCCACGGCCATGCGGGCCAACGCAAGCACGGCAAGCACACCACGGCAGGGGCGGCGCCATGACCGCGCCGCTGCTTGACATCAAGGACCTGTGCGCCTGGTACGGCCCCAGCCAGGCGCTGCATGGCGCCAGCCTGCAGCTGCACGCGGGCGAGCTTGTGACGCTGCTGGGGCGCAATGGCGCGGGCAAGTCCACGCTGCTCAAGACCGTCATGGGCATGGTGAACCCGTGCGCCGGCTCCATCCTGTTCCAGGGGCAGGAACTGCTGGGCCGCGCGCCGCACCACATCGGCCGCATGGGGCTGGCGTTCTGCCCGGACGATCGCGGCATCTATGCCACGCTGTCGGTGCGCGAAAACCTGCGCCTGCCGCCCGTGGTGGCGCAAGGCGGCATGACGGAAGACGAACTGTACGAACTGTTCCCCAACCTGGCCGAGCGTGCGCGCTCGGCCGGCACGCACCTGTCGGGCGGTGAACAGCAGATGCTGGCGATTGCACGCATCCTGCGCACCGGCGCGCGGCTGCTGCTGCTGGACGAACCCACCGAGGGCCTGGCGCCGGTGATCGTGGACCGCATCGGCGAGCTGATCCGCAAGCTCAAGGGCCGGGGTTACACCATCCTGCTGGTCGAGCAGAACGTGCACTTTGCCGCCGAGCTGGCCGACAGGCACTACCTGATGGAGTCCGGTCGCGTGACCGACATGTTTGACGCGGCCACGCTGCTGCGCGACTTTGACGCCGTCACGGCGCGCATAGGCGTCTAGACATGAAACACCCCCGACGTGCTTCGCACTCAAGAGGCCCTTGGCTTGGCCCGGTAGTCCGACGGACGAAAGCCGGTCAGGCGCTTGAACGTGTTGGAAAACGCGAACGGGTTGGCGTAGCCCACGCCGTGGGCAATGGCCTCGATCTTGGCGGGCGTGGTGGCCAGCAGGTGGGCGGCGTGCGCGATGCGCAGCGCAGCCAGCTGCTTGCCGGGGCTTCTACCCAGGCTCTTCTGGCACAGGCGGCGCAAATGCTCTTCGCTGGTGTTGGCCAGCGCCGCCAGATCGGTGAGCGTCCAGTCGCGGGCCAGGTCGGCCTTGACGGCGTTCCACACCTGCACCAGCCGGGGCTCGCGCTCCAGCGGCGCCAGGATGCGGGCCACATAGCGCTCGATCACGTCCACCCACACCACGCAGGTGCCGGGGTCGGCCGCGCCCTGCATCTCGCCGGCCAGGCCCAGGATGGCGTGCTCCAGCACCTGGCCGTCAAACGGGCTCATGGTGGGGGCCATGGCGCCGTCCACCGAATGCACCGACTGCGGCATGAAGCGCACCCAGGCCAGGCGCCAGCGCCTGCCCGGCACGCAATGGAACGCATGCAGCACGTGGGCGGGGGCAAAGCTCACGCTGCCGGGTTTGTGCGGGTACCAGCGGCCATCCAGCAGGGTCTGGCCTTCGCCGCTCAGGCACACCTGCATGAAGGCGCCGCTCAGGTGCGTGCGCACCACCGTATAGGGCGCGGCCGCGTCCACCACCGCCACGTGGGCGATGTGGCGCGCGGCCAGCGCATCGCAATGCTCGGCGCGCACCACGATCTGCACGGTGGCGTCGCCCAGCACATGGGTTTCACGGGAGATATCGGGATGTTTGACCATGAGTGGCAGATCATAGGGACAGGGGGCCGCGCATGACGGAAGTTTTCGGGCTGCCGCTGCCGGTGCTGGCGGGCCAGCTCATGCTGGGCCTGGTCAACGGCTGCTTTTACGCGGTGCTCAGCCTGGGGCTGGCGGTGATCTTCGGCCTGCTGCGCATCGTGAATTTCGCGCACGGTGCGTTCTTCATGGTCGGCGGGTTTGGCGCCTGGATGTTGCAGCGCTACCTGGGCCTGGGCTACTGGGTGGCGTTGCTGGTGGTGCCGCTGCTGGTGGGTGCCCTGGGGGGCGTGTTTGAACGCACGCTGCTGCGCCGCCTGTACGGGCTGGACCCGATCTACGGGCTGCTGCTGACGTTCGGCCTGGTGCTGGTGCTGGAGGGCGGCTTTCGCGTGATGTTTGGCACCTCCGGCCAGCCCTACCCGGTGCCCGAGAGCCTGCGCGGCGTGTTCAACCTGGGCTTCATGGTGCTGCCGATCTACCGCGCCTGGGTCATTGTTGCGGCGCTGGCCGCCTGCGTGCTGACCTGGTGGCTGATCGAGCGCACGCCGCTGGGCGCGCGCCTGCGCGCCGCCACCGAGCGGCCGGTGCTCACGCAGTCGTTTGGCGTGGACGTGCCGCGCCTGCTGACGCTGACCTACGCCGGCGGCATTGCGCTGGCGGCCTTTACTGGCGTGCTGGCCGCGCCCATCCTGCATGTCAATTCCGGCATGGGCTCCAACCTGGTGATCATCGTGTTCGCCATCGTGGTGATCGGCGGCATGGGCTCGGTGTCAGGCTCCATCGTCACGGCCCTGGGCATTGGCGTGATCGAGGGCCTGACCAAGGTGCTGTATTCCGAGGCGTCCACCACCGTGATCTTTGTGGTGATGGCGCTGGTGTTGTTGCTTCGCCCCCGTGGCCTGTTCGGCAAAGAGGGCGCTGTATGAAACCCCTGAACATCTTCCTTGTGGTCCTGGTGCTTGCGCTGGCCCTGGTGCCTTGGGTCCCGCAGCTGGTGTACCCCATCTTTGTCATGAAGCTCCTGTGCATGGCGCTGTTTGCCGGCGCCTACAGCCTGTTGCTGGGCTTTGGCGGCATGATGTCCTTTGGCCATGCGGCGTTCTTTGGCAGCGCGGCCTACATGACCGGCGTGGCCGCCAAGCTGTGGGGTCTGCCGCCCGAGCTGGCGCTGCTGCTGGGCACGGCCGCCGCTGCGCTGCTGGGGGCTATCTTTGGCGCGCTGGCCATCCACCGCCAGGGCATATACCTGGCCATGATCACCCTGGCGCTGGCGCAGATGGTGTATTTCATCTTCCTGCAGCTGCCCTTTACCGGCGCGGAAGACGGCATGCAGCAGATCCCGCGCGGCACGCTGCTGGGCGTGATCGACCTGCGCAACGACACGGCCATGTACTACCTGGTGCTGGCGTTGACGCTGGGCGCGCTGTGGCTGATCCACCGCGTGGTGCATTCGCCGTTTGGCCACATCGTGGTGGCCATCCGCGAACACGAGCCACGTGCCCGCTCGCTGGGCTACCCGGTGGAGCGCTACAAGCTCGTGCTGTTCGTGCTGTCGGCCGCGCTGTCGGGCCTGGCGGGCTCGCTGAAGGCGCTGGTGTTCCAGCTGGCCGCGCTGTCCGACGTGCACTGGCACCTGTCGGGCGACGTGGTGCTGATGGCGCTGCTGGGCGGCATGCACACCGTGCTGGGCCCGGCCATCGGCGCGGCGGTGGTGGTGGGCCTGCAGTACTACCTGGATGCATTTGGTGGCTGGGTGACGCTGGTCACCGGGCTGATTTTCATTGTGTGCGTGCTGTCGTTTCGCAGTGGCATTGCCGGCGCCGTGGCGGCGCTGCGCATGCGCCCGCGCGACGGCGCGTGAACCCGGTTCCACAGGAGACAACGTATGCCGCGTTTTGAACGCCAGGCCTTGATGGCCAGATTCCAGAGCATGGTCCAGCGGCGCGAGCCCATCATCGGCGGCGGTGCCGGCACGGGCATTTCGGCCAAATGCGAGGAGGCCGCGGGCATTGACCTGATCGTGATCTACAACTCGGGCCGCTACCGCATGGCCGGGCGCGCGTCGTCCGCCGGGCTGCTGGCCTATGGCAACGCCAACGACATCGTGCTGGAAATGGCGGGCGAGGTGCTGCCGGTGGCCAAAAAGACGCCGGTGATCGCCGGGGTGAACGGCACCGATCCATTCATCGTGATGCCGGTGTTCCTGAAGAAGCTCAAGGAGCTGGGCTTCTCGGGCGTGCAGAACTTCCCCACCGTGGGCATCATCGACGGCACCTTCCGCCAGAGCCTGGAGGAAACCGGCATCAACTTCGCGACCGAGGTGGAGATGATCGGCCAGGCCCACGCGCTGGACCTGCTGACCACGCCCTACGTGTTCTCGGCCGCCGAGGCCGTGGCCATGACCGAGGCGGGGGCTGATTTCATCGTGCCGCACATGGGCGTGACCACCGGCGGCACCATCGGCGCCACCACGGCCAAATCGCTGGCGGATTCGGTCAAGCTGATTGACGAATGGGGCGAGGCGGCGCGGCGCGTGCGCAAGGACGTGATCGTCATAGCCCACGGCGGCCCGATCTCGTCGCCCGAGGACGTGGCTTATGTGCTCAAGCACAGCACCCACTGCAACGGCTTTTACGGCGCCAGCAGCATGGAGCGCCTGCCCACTGAAATTGCGATCAAATCGCATGTGGAACGCTACAAGCAACTGACATTCTGATGGTTCAAGACACACAGGAGACAAGACATGGCCAGGGTCTATGTGAGTGCGGTGATGAATGCGACGCTGGAGCAGGCCTGGGGCCTGCTGCGTGACTTCGGCGCCTTGGGCAACTACCACCCGTTTTTTGAAAAGTCCTACATCGAAGGCGGCAAGCCGCCCGATCAGGTGGGCTGCGTGCGCCACTTCACCGTGCGCGACGGCGGCGGTTACCTGCGCGAGGAACTGCTGGCCCTGTCGGACGACGAGCACCGCTGCCGCTACCGCATCCTGCACATCGACGCCGACTGGAAAAACTACGTGGCCGAAATGCACCTGCTGCCCGTGACCGAAGGCAACCGCTGCTTTGGCGAATGGTGGGCCACGTTTGACGTGCCCGCCGACCAGGAAGCCGCGGCCGTGGAGCGCGTGGCCGCGACATTTCGCACCTTCTTCGAGTGCGTGGACGCACGCGCCGCCGGCAAGCTGTGAGCGCGCCCACGCCCGCAGGCGCCCCCACGGCCTGGGTCGTCGGCACGTTTGACACCAAGGCGGCCGAGCTGCAGTACCTGGCGGGCCTGCTGCGCGCGGCAGGCGTGCGCGTGGTCACGGTGGACATCGGCACGCGCAGCGCGCCCGGCGTGGCCGACATCGGCGCGCGTGACGTGGCGCGCCACCACCCTGCGGGCGAGGGCGCTGTGTTTGACGCGACCGACCGCGGCGTGGCCGTGATCGCCATGAGCGAAGCATTGGGCAACCTGGTGCGCGAGCGCCTGGCCGCGGGCCAGATTGACGGCATGCTGGGCGTGGGTGGCTCGGGCGGCAGCTCCATGGTGGCGCCCGCCATGCGCCTCTTGCCCATCGGCTGCCCCAAGCTGCTGGTGTCCACCATGGCGGCGGGCGATGTATCGGCCTATGTGGGCGTGACCGACATGACGCTGATGTACCCGGTGACGGACATTGCCGGGCTCAACCGCCTGTCGCGCACCATCCTGTCCAACGCGGCCCACGCCATGGCGGGCATGCTGCTGCACCGGGCGCCGCAGGCGGACGCACACGAAAAACCTTCCATCGGCCTGAGCATGTTTGGCGTGACCACGCCCTGCGTGCAGGCGGTGCGGGCCCTGCTGCAGGACGATTACGACGCCCAGGTGTTCCACGCCAACGGCGCGGGCGGCCGCACGCTGGAGGCGCTGGCCGCCGCCGGCATGCTGCAGATGGTGGTGGACATCACCACCACCGAGGTCGGCCAGCACCTGGCCGGCGGCGTGTGCGACGCCGGGCCCGACCGGCTGGACGCCGCCGCCAGGCACGGCCTGCCCTGGGTGGGCTCGGTCGGCGCGCTGGACATGATCAACTGGGGCGCACCGGCCACCATCCCCGAGCGGCACCGTGGGCGGCTGTTTCACGTGCACAACGCCAACGTGACGCTGATGCGCAGCAACGCGCAGGAGCTGCAGGCTGCCGGGTTGAGGCTGGCGCAGCAGCTCAACCGCGCCAGCGGGCCGGTGCGGTTGCTGCTGCCGCTGGGCGGCCTGTCCATGCTGGACGCACCGGGCCAGCCGTTTCACGATCCGGCTGCCAATGCGGTGCTGTTTGACACGCTGCGTTCGCACTTTGTGGTGTCGGCCACGCACCAGCTGGTGGAGCTGCCCTTTCACATCAATGACACCGCCTTTGCGCAGGCAGTGGCCAAGGCTGTCCGGTCGCTATAGCCCTGGCGTCGGGCGCCGCCCCATCCACCATTGTCATTGCGGGCTCGACCCGCAATCCATGTCCCGTTCGACCACACCCTTGCCGGCGCGCCATGGATGCCGGGTCAAGCCCGGCATGACCACCTGCTGGATGAGGCGAGTCTGCGACCCAAGGCTGGTGTAGGCTAGGCCCATGAACGATCCCATGGCCCAAGCGCGCCAGCATTTCCTGGACGGCGTAGTGCATTTCGAGGCATCGCGCCTCACCGACGCCGAACGCAGCTTTGAAGCGGCGCTGGCCCTGGCGCCCGGGCGGGCGTCGGTGCTGGCCAACCTGGGCGCGGCGCGCGTGCGGTTGGGCAAATATGAAGAAGCATTGCCGGTGCTGCAGCAGGCCACCGCCGCCGAACCCGCCAACGCCGACGCCTGGGGCCACCTGGGCACGGCCTGCGCCGATACCGGCCGCATGGAGGATGCGCTCCAGGCCTTTGACCGTGCCCTGCAGATCAACCCCGACCTGACCGAAGGCTGGAGCCGCCTGGGCGGGGTGATGCGCGAGCTGGGCCAGCTCGAAGAAGCCGCCGGCTGCTTTGAGCGCGCGATCGCCCTGGGCGCGGACGACGAGCTGCACCGCTATTACCTGGCCTCGGTGCGCGGCGGCAGCGCGCCCGATGCGCCGCCGCGCGAATACGTGGAAACGCTGTTTGACAGCTATGCCGATGACTTCCAGGGCCACCTGACCGGCGCCCTGCGCTACCAGGCGCACGAGGTGCTGGTGCGAAACCTGCCGCCGCGCGCGGCCGGTGGCCGGTGGCGGTCGGTGCTGGACCTGGGCTGCGGCACGGGCCTGTGCGGCCCGATGGTGCGCGGGCGCGGGGCAGAGCGCATCACCGGTGTGGACCTTTCGTCGCGCATGCTCGCGCAGGCAGGCGCGTGCGGCGCCTATGACGACCTGATCCACGCCGACATCACGCCGTGGCTGGCCAGCGCGTTGCGTCAGGACGACCTGGTGCTGGCGGCGGACGTGTTCATCTACGTCGGCGTGCTGGAGCCGGTGTTTGCCGGCGTGGCGCGGGTGCTGGCGCCCGGCGGCCTGTTTGCCTTCAGTGTGGAAGAGCTGCCGGGGGACGAAGACCTGCGCCTGATGCCCAGCCTGCGCTATGCCCATTCAGAAGCCTATGTGCGCCGGCTCGCGCAGGCCCATGGCATGCAGGTGCGCCACATGCTGCGCGCGCCCATCCGCGAAGACCAGCGCCGGCCCATTGAGGGGCTGTATGTGTACCTCGCAGGTCGTTGATCCGCCTTGCCTGTGCTGCGTAAGATGCCCGATTGACGCAGGAAAGAATTGTTATGACCTACATGCTCCTCATCCTTGAGCCCACCGGGCAGCGCCAGCAGCGCACCGAAGCGCAGGGCCGTGACGCCTATGCGCAGATGGTGAAATTTGGCGACAGCCTGAAGGCCCGCGGCCTGCTGCAGGGCACGCAGTCGCTGGCATCACACAGCCAGGCGGCCCGCGTGAGCTATGCCGGCGGCAGGGCCCAGGTGCTGGACGGCCCGTTTGCCGAGGCCAAGGAAATGATCGGCGGCTATTTCATCGTGACGTGCGGCAGCTTTGACGAAGCGGTGGCCATCGCCCGCGAATGCCCGGCCGCGCAGTGGGCCACGGTGGAGGTGCGCGCCTTTGCCCCCTGTTATGACGACAGCGTGGCTGCGGCCTGAGCCGTCCGCAAAAAGAATCAGCCGGCCCTGTCGAGAACCCGCCGTGCGGTTCGTCGTGCAGTCAGGGGCGCCATTCCGGCGCCCGACTGACCAGGAGAGCGGCATGCGGTACATGATCATCGTCAAGTCCAACCCCGCGTTCGAGGCTGAAACCACGCCCCAAAGCCCCGACGAAAAACTCATGGCCGCCATGGCCGGTTACCACGAGCAGCTGGCCAGGGCCGGCGTGCTGCTGGACGCCAGCGGCCTGCAGCCCAGCCGCAAGGGCTGGCGCATTCACTACGACGGGCAAAAACGCACCGTGGTGGACGGCCCGTTTACCGAGAGCAAGGAGCTGATTGCCGGCTTCACCACCATCCAGGTGCGCAGCCGCGAAGAGGCGCTGGAATGGTCACGCCGGTTTCCCAATCCCGTGGGTGACAACGCGCCTGCCGTGATCGAGGTGCGCCAGCTTTATGAGCTGGATGACCCGCTACAAGCCTGAGAAGGAAACCCGCGCAGTGCACTCCGCCACCCATGAGGCCACCCATGAGGCCACCCATGAGGCTATTTCTGCCGTCTGGCGCATCGAATCCGCAAAGATCGTCGCTACGGTCGCGCGCATGGTGCGCGACATCGGCCTGGCCGAAGAGCTGGCGCAGGACGCGCTGGTGTCGGCGCTGGAGCACTGGCCGCAGGGCGGCGTGCCGGACAATCCGGCGGGCTGGCTGGTCACGGCGGCCAAACGCAAGGCGCTGGATCACCTGCGCCACCTGAAGATGCGCGGTGAAAAGCTCACCGAGCTGGGCCATGACTTGGAAGCCCAGGAGGCGCTGGTCGTGCCGGATTTCGTGGATGCGCTGGGCGAGGCGATGCAGGACGACATCGGCGACGACTTGCTGCGCCTGATCTTCACTGCCTGCCACCCGGTGCTGTCCACTGACGCGCGGGTGGCGCTCACGCTCAAGCTGCTGGGCGGGCTGACCACGCATGAGATCGCGCGCGCCTGCCTGGTGCCCGAGCCGACGGTGGCGCAGCGCATCGTGCGTGCCAAGCGCACCCTGAGCGAGGCGAAGGTGCCGTTCGAGGTGCCGCGCGCCGGTGCGCTGGCCGAGCGGCTGGCGTCGGTGCTGGAGGTGGTTTACCTGATCTTCAACGAGGGCTACACCGCCACGGCCGGGCAGGACTGGATGCGCCCCGCGCTGGCCCAGGAGGCGCTGCGCCTGGGCCGCATGCTGGCGGAGCTGGCCCCGGAAGAACCCGAAGTCCACGGGCTGGCCGCGCTGATGGAGCTGCAGGCATCGCGCAGCGCGGCGCGCGTGGACGCGCAGGGCCGGCCCGTGCTGCTGATGGCCCAGGACCGCGGTCGCTGGGACCGCCTGCTGATCCGCCGCGGGCTGGCCGCGCTGGAGCGGGCCCAGGCGCTGTGCCAGCGCCAGCAGCAGCCCCTGGGCTCCTACGCGCTGCAGGCCGCCATCGCGGCCTGCCACGCCAGCGCGCCTACGGGCGACGCAACCGACTGGGGTCGCATTGCCGCGCTGTACGACGCGCTGGCCCAGGTGGCGCCGTCACCGGTGGTGGAGCTCAACCGCGCCGTGGCCGTGGGCATGGCGTTTGGCCCGCAGGCGGGGCTTTCGATCATCGACCCGCTGATGCAGGACAAGGCGCTGCGCAATTACCAGTGGCTGCCCAGCGTGCGCGGCGACCTGCTGGCCAAACTGGGCCGGCACGAGGAAGCGCGCGCCGAATTCCTGCGCGCCGCGGAGCTGGCGCACAACGAGCGCGAGCGGGAGCTGCTGCTGGCGCGGGCTGAGGATGTGGGCCACTCTTGATCCTTTGTCATCCCGGCCCTGACTCTGCGTCATCCCGGACTTGATCCGGGATCCATGCCGCGCGGGAGGGATGCAAGCTGGTGTGGCATGGATTGCGGGTCGAGCCCGCAATGACGGTCATACCGCAAACGGGCCAGCTATTTATGCCAAGCGAATGCTTGCTAAAAATAGCGACGTTTGATAAGGTGCGTCCGCATGGATGCACCTACTTTGACGCGCCCGCGCGGCCGGCCCCGCAAAACGCTGGACGAGCGCGACGACGGCAACCGCCGGCTGGCGCTGATCACCGGGGCGGCCCGGCTGTTCCGGCGCAAGGGTTTTGATGCCACCAGCACGCGCGACATTGCCGCGGCGGTGGGCATGCAGAGCGGCTCGCCGTTCTATCACTTCAAGAGCAAGGGCGCGCTGCTGTATGCGGTGATGGAAGAGGGCATGCGCTCGGCCATTGCGCGCCAGGCGCGTGCGCTGGGCGCCGCGCAAGCCGGGGCCCCGGCCGGGCGGCTGGCGGTGCTGGTGCGCAACCATTTCGACGTGCTGCTGGGCCCGGGCAGCGACTTCATTCCGGTCATGCTGTATGAGTCTCGCGCGCTCACGCCGCGCCAGCGCGCGCAGCTGGCTGACCTGCAAAGCGAGTACGAAGCCGCCTGGGTGCCGGTGCTGCAGGCGCTGCACGACGGCGGGCAGCTGCGTGCCGACGTCAAGCTCGCGCGGCTCCTGATCTTTGGCGCGCTGAACTGGTCGGCCCAGTGGTACGACCGGCGCAAGGGCGCAACGCTGGACCAACTTACCGACGCCGCGATGGCGCTGTTCATTCACCCCGCATCATGAGCTACCAATCCGTTTTCAAGCCCGGCCTGTTTGCCGGCAAGGTCGTTGTCGTGACGGGTGGCGGCTCGGGCATTGGCCGCTGCACCGCGCACGAGCTGGCCGCCCTGGGCGCCCATGTGGTGCTGATCGGGCGCAACCTGGCCAAGCTGCAGGACGTGGCGGGCGAGATCGCTGTCGATGGCGTCATCGGAACGAACACGGAGCGTTCGGGCCATGTGGGCCACGTGAGCTTCCACGCCTGCGACATCCGCAACGAAGAATCGGTCAAGACCACGGTGGCCGCCATCGTCATCGCCCACGGGCGTATTGACGCGCTGGTGAACAACGCGGGCGGCCAGTACATCGCGCCGCTGGAGTCCATCAGCGCCAAGGGCTGGGACGCCGTGGTGGTCACCAACCTGACCGGCGGTTTTTTGATGGCGCGCGAATGCTACTTGCAGTCCATGCAGGCCCATGGCGGCAGCATCGTCAACATCGTGGCGGACATCTGGGGCTCCATGCCGGGCATGGGCCACAGCGGCGCCGCGCGCGCGGGCATGGTGAGCTTCACCGAGACCGCCGCGCTGGAATGGGCGAAAAGCGGCGTGCGCGTGAACGCGGTGGCGCCGGGCTACATCGCCTCCAGCGGCATGGACCATTACCCACCCGAGGCCGGCCCCATGTTGCGTGAGATGCGTGAGACTGTGCCGCTGGGCCGCTTTGGCAACGAGGCTGAAACGTCGGCGGCGATTGCTTTCCTGCTGAGCCCGGCCGCCAGTTTCATCAGCGGCACGGTGCTGCGGGTGGACGGCGCGCGGCCGCAGGTGCGCATGGGTTGGGGCCAGGTGGCCGCGCCAGAGGAGGCGCAGCAGCGCGATGCGGTCAAGCCGTTTGATGGCTTTCATCGTTACCAGACGCCCAAGGTGTTCCAGAAATGAGCGCCGCCGGGCCGCCCCAAGACGCGAAGGCCCCCTCGGGGGGCGGCGAAGTACACGAAGTGACAAGCGTGGGGGCGATGTAATGACGGTATTCCAGAGTTCATGGAACGCAGCGGGCGCTGTCGCCCTGCAGCGGCGCGACGCCATGCTGGCGCGCATCGCCCAGCTGCGTGCGCTGGAAGACCGCGCCGCGCAGGCGTCGGCCAGGTCGAAGACCGTGTTCGACAAGCGCGGCCAGCTGCTTCCGCGCGAGCGCGTGGCGCTGGTGCTGGATGCGGGTGCGCCTTGGGTGTCGCTGTGCTCCCTGGCCGGCTTCATGCAGGACACCAAAGACCCGGCGGCCTCGGTTGCTGGCGGCGGCATCGTCGCGGGCATGGGCTTCATCAGCGGCGTGCGCTGCATGGTGGTGGCCAGTGATTCAGGCATTGAGGCCGGTGCCATCCAGCCCATGGGCTTGGAAAAAATCCTGCGCGTGCAGGAGATTGCGTTGCAGAACAAGCTGCCCTTCGTCCATCTGGTGGAGAGCTCGGGCGCCAACCTCATGAAATACAGAGTGGAAGGTTTCGTGCACGGCGGCAGCCTGTTTCGCAACCTGGCGCGGCTGTCGGCGGCGGGCATTCCGGTCATCACGGTGCAGCACGGCTCGGGCACGGCTGGCGGTGCCTACATGCCGGGGCTGAGCGATGTGGTGATCATGGTGCGCGGGCGTTCGCGCGCCTTCCTGGCTGGCCCGCCGTTGCTGATGGCGGCCACCGGTGAGGTGGCGACTGAAGAGGAACTGGGCGGAGCAGAGATGCACACGGCCGTGTCGGGCCTGGGCGAATACCTGGCGGAGGATGACCGGCATGCGTTGGGGATTGCGCGGGAGGTGATACGGGCTTGTCACCCCGGACTCGATCCGGGGTCCACCACGGCGCACCCCCATGCCACTTCAACGCCACCGTGGATTGCGGGTCAAGCCCGCAATGACAACGCGCCGCGCTACCCTGCAGAAGATCTGCTGACCCTCATGCCCGCCCACCACCGCGAGCCGGTGGACATGCGCGAAGTGATGGCGCGCCTGGTGGACGATTCAGACCTGCTGGAGTTCAAGCCGCTGTACGGCACGGCCACGGTCTGCGCCCAGGCCCGCATTGAAGGCCATGCCGTGGGCTTCATCACCAACAACGGCCCCATCGACGTGGCCGGCGCCAACAAGGCCGCGCACTTCATCCAGTGGATGTGCCAGCGGGGCCATCCGCTCATCTACCTGCAGAACACCACGGGCTACATGGTGGGCAAGGACAGCGAGCAGGGCGGCATGATCAAGCACGGCAGCAAGATGATCCAGGCGGTGACGAATGCCACCGTGCCGCAGATCACCATCCAGTGCGGCGCCAGTTTTGGCGCGGGCAACTACGGCATGTGCGGGCGCGGGTATGCACCGCGCTTCCTGTTCAGCTGGCCCAGCGCCAAAACGGCCGTCATGGGCGGCGAGCAGGCCGCGCGCACCATGCAGATCGTGACGGACGCCGCGCTGGCGCGCAAAGGCATCACGCCCGACCCTGCCGCGTCGCAAGCGCAGTTTGACAAGATCGTCAGCGTGTTCGAGTCCCAGGCCGATGCCTTCTACACCAGCGGCCTGGTACTGGACGACGGGGTGATCGACCCGCGCGACACGCGCGCGGTGCTGGCGTTCTGCCTTAACACCTGTGCCGAGGCAGATGCGCGGCAGCTGCGGCCCATGCAGTTTGGAGTGGCGCGGATGTAAGAAAGAATTTCTGTCATCCCGGGCTTGACCCGGGATCCATCAAGGCGCGCCAGCATGGATGCCGGATCAAGTCCGGCATGACAGGGAAAACGGAGACAACCACCATGCAATACACCCACGAGCACCTGGAAATCCAGAAGACCCTCAAACGCTACATCGACGAGCACATCAACCCCCATGTGGATGAATGGGAGGCGGCAGAGATCTTCCCCGCGCATGAGGTGTTCAAGGGCTTGGGAAAGCTGGGCCTGCTGGGCCTGTGCAAGCCCGAGGCCTATGGCGGCATGGGGCTGGACTATTCGTATTCCATGCTCATGGCTGAAACGCTGGGCTATATCGACTGCGGCGGCGTGCCCATGGCCATTGGCGTGCAGACCGACATGGCCACGCCCGCGCTGGCGCGCTTTGGCAGCGACGAGCTCAAGCGCGAATTCCTGGCGCCCGCCATCGCCGGTGACACGGTGGGCTGCATCGGTGTGAGCGAGCCCGCCGCGGGCAGCGACGTGGCCGGCATCAAGAGCCATGCCCGCAAGGCCGGTGACGACTATGTGATCACCGGCCAGAAGATGTGGATCACCAACAGCCTGCAGGCCGACTGGATGTGCATGCTGGTGAACACGGGTGAAGGGCCGCAGCACAAGAACAAGAGCCTGGTCATGGTGCCCATGCGCGAAAACGGCAAGCTGCGCAAGGGCATTGAAGTCGCAAGGAAGATCAAAAAGATCGGCATGAACAGCAGCGACACCGGCCTGATCTACTTTGACGAGGTGCGCGTGCCGCAGCGCAACCGCATCGGCAATGAAGGCCAGGGCTTCATCTACCAGATGCAGCAGTTCCAGGAAGAGCGCCTGTGGGCGGCCGCCAGCTGCCTGGTGTCGCTGGAGCGTTGCCTGGCCTGGACGATTGAATGGGCGCAGGAGCGCAAGCTGTTTGGCGGCGCGCTGGCCGACCAGCAGTACGTGCAGTTCAAGCTGGCCGAAATGAAGACCGAGCTGGAAAGCCTGCGCGCGCTGACCTACCGCGCCTGCGAGCTGTATGTGGGCGGGCAGGACGTGCTGGAGCTGGCCAGCATGGCCAAGCTCAAGGCCGGGCGGCTGAACCGCATCATCCCCGACGGCTGCCTGCAGTTCTGGGGTGGCATGGGCTTTACCTGGGAGAACAAGGTCGCGCGCATGTACCGTGACGGGCGGCTGGGCTCGATTGGTGGTGGGGCGGATGAAGTCATGTTGGGAATCCTTGCCAAGATCATGGGCATCCAGAAGCGGCCCATGGCCCGGTGAACCGATGCGCCGCCTGCTGATTGCCAACCGCGGCGAGATCGCGCGCCGCATCATCCGCACCGCGCATGCCATGGGCATTGCCACGGTGGCGGTGCATTCGGACGCCGACGCGCAAGCCCTGCATGTGTGCGAGGCCACGGCTTCGTTCGCGCTGCTGGGCAATGCGTCGGCCCACACTTACCTGCGCATCGACAAGCTGCTGGCGGCCGCCAGCGCCACCGGCGCGGACGCCGTGCACCCGGGCTATGGCTTCCTGAGCGAGAACGCCGATTTTGCGCAGGCGGTGATTGACGCCGGCCTCATCTGGGTCGGCCCGCCGCCAGCGGCCATCCGCCAACTGGGCAGCAAGAGCGCGGCCAAGGTGATCGCGCAGGCGCGCGGCGTGCCCTGCCTGCCGGGCTACCACGGCGGCGACCAGTCGGACGAGCGGCTTGCGGCCGAGGCGCAGCGCATCGGCCTGCCCGTGATGGTCAAGGCTGCGGCAGGCGGCGGTGGCCGTGGCATGCGGCTGGTGACGGACATGGCGCAGTTGGCGGCGGCGGTGCACAGCGCGCGCAGCGAGGCGCTGTCGGCTTTTGGCAATGGCGATCTGCTGCTGGAGCGCGCGCTGTTGAACCCGCGCCATGTGGAGGTGCAGGTGTTTGCCGATGCCCATGGCCACTGCATCCACCTGGGCGAGCGCGACTGCTCGGTGCAGCGGCGCCACCAGAAGATCATCGAAGAAACACCCAGCCCCGCGGTGGACGCCGCATTGCGCGAGCGCATGGGCCGCTGCGCGGTGGAACTGGCGCAGGCGGCGGGCTATGTGGGGGCGGGCACGGTGGAGTTCCTGCTGGACGGCGGGGACTTCTACTTGATGGAGATGAACACGCGCCTGCAGGTAGAGCACCCGGTAACGGAAATGGTGACGGGCCTGGACCTGGTGGAATGGCAGATTCGTGTCGCGCGCGGGGAGCCGCTGCCGCTGGCACAGGCCGACGTGAAGTTCGCGGGCCACGCCATCGAAGTGCGCCTGTGCGCCGAGGACGAAGACTTCATCCCCCATGCCGGCACTGTGCGTGTCTTTCACCCTCTCCCCCTGGGAGAGGGCGGGGGTGAGGGCATGCGCTTCGACCACGCGATCTTTGAAGGCATGACAGTCCCACCCCACTATGACTCCATGCTCGGCAAGCTCATCGCTCATGCCCCCAACCGCGGCGAAGCCATTGCCCAGCTGGCCGGCGCGCTGGACAGGCTGCAACTGCTGGGCCTGCCGACCAACCGGGCCTTCCTGGCGGCGTGTTTGCGGCATGAAAGCTTTGTAGCCGGGCAGGCGCTGATCCCGTTCCTGGCGCAGCAGGCTGACGGCATCCGCGCGGTGCTGCGGCGTGATGAGCAGGCGCTGCGCGAAGCCGCCGCGCGCGCGGTGATCTGTCCTGCGCAGCCGTCGTCCCTGGCCTGCCCCTTCCCACGGCCCGCGCGGCTGCGCCACCGGGGTGAGGTGTTTGACCTGGTTGCGCCGGGCGATACCAGTGCGGCGCGCCTCGCCGCCGTGCAGATTGACGGCCGCCGCTGGCATGTGCAGTGGTGCGCCACCGACTTGTTTATTGATGACGTGTCGTTCGACCCACCGGCAGGCACCGGCGGCAGCGCCGGTGGCAGTGAGCTGCGCGCGCCGTTCAACGGCAAGGTCCTCGCGGTGCATGCGAAGGCGGGTGCCAGCGTACGGCGCGGTGATACCCTCGTGACCATCGAATCCATGAAGCTGGAGCACAGCCTGGCAGCGTCACGGGATGGGGTTATCCACCAGGTCAGCGCCGTGCCGGGTCAGCAGGCCGCGACAGGGCAGATACTGGTCGCGTTTGAGCCCCTCTGAATCCGACAAATACAACCAAGGAATTTTCCATGCGCCGTTTTGTTCCCCACGCCCTTCTTGTCCTGTGGGCTGTGTTTGCGGCCATGGCACACGCGCAAGACGACCGCGAAGCCCGCCGCAAGCTGGCGCTGGAGGTACCCATCGCCGACATGCACATGCATTTGCACATGATGATGACGCCCGACGACCTGTTGGCGCGAATGGACCGCAACAACGTGCACTGGGGTGGCGGTGTGGGACCCATCGCACCAGGCGTATCGGTCGACAGATTCATCCAGTTGCTGGGCAAGCGGTATGTGCCAGCAGGCGCGCAACCGGAGCTCATGGCGATCTACACCCGTGGCGGCACGACGGAGATGGTAGATGCGCAAAGTGCTTCGTTCCAGGCCCTGCAGGCCAGCGTCCAGCAGGCATTCGAGGAAAAGAAGATCCAGGGCGTTGGCGAGCTGATCCTGAACAACCGCTACAGCCACCCCTCGCCACCGTTTCGGCGCAAGGTGCCGATCGACGCGCCCACCTTCAAGGCGCTGTTTGAGCTGGCGGACAAGCACGGCGGCTTTGTGCAGATCCACATGGAGGACGACGGCGACAGCATTGACGGGCTGGAGGCACTGTTGAAACAGCACGCGAAGGTTCCCGTGGTGCTTTCGCATTGCATGGCACGCGCGAGCGCGCGGTCGGCGCGTGCGCTGCTGCGCAAGCACGCGAACCTGTATTGCGAACTGTCTGCGCGTTCATCGGCCTTGCTGGTGGCGCCGTTCCTGCACCAGTACCGCATTCACGACGCAGAGCGTGCCGATTCATCCTGGCTGGCCTTGCTGGAAGAACTGCCTGACCGATTCATGCTGGGCAGCGACGACACTGGGTTCGGCGCCTCATACGACAGCATCATTTCAACGGTGCGTACGGGCCTGTTGCCACACCTGAGCGAAACCACCCTGAAGAAGGTGGCCTACGAGAACGCCCAGCGGGTGTTCAAGCTGGCGCCATGATTGCCGCCGGGCTTTCGCAGGACGCTGCCGCGCTGTACGACACGGCGCAACGCTTTGCCCAAAGGGAAATTGCACCCTTCATCAACGCCTGGGACGAGGCTGAAACTTTCCCGCGTGCGCTGTATGCGAAAGCGGCGCAGGCCGGCTTGCTGGGCCTGGGCTACCCTGAATCATTGGGGGGCACTCGCGCGCCTTATGCGCTGCGCAATGCCGTGTCCATTGCGCTGTCGCGCCACAGCGGCAGCGGTGGTGTGCTGGCCAGCCTGTTCTCGCACAACATCGGCTTGCCACCGGTGCTGCGCCATGGATCCACGCAATTGCAGCAGCAGGTAATACCGCCCGTGCTGCGTGGCGATCAGATCGCCGCGCTGGCCATCACCGAGCCCGGCGGTGGGTCTGATGTGGCCAGCCTGCGCACCACGGCGCGCATGGAGGGCAATGAATGGGTCATCAACGGCGAAAAGGTGTTCATCACCTCGGGCATGCGGGCTGACTGGATCACGGTGGCAGTCAGAACCGGTGAAGCCGGAGCCAAGGGCGCGGGCGGCATCTCGATGATTGTCGTGCCGGGCAACGCCGCCGGGCTGCACCGCACCGAGCTGAAAAAAATGGGCTGGTGGTGCTCTGACACCGCGCACCTGCGCTTTGACCATGTGCGCGTGCCTGCCGGAAACCTGCTGGGCGAAGAGGGCGGCGGGTTCAGGATCATCATGACCAATTTCAACGGCGAGCGGCTGGCCATGTCGGCCATGGCGCTGGGCTTCGCGCAGGCTTGCTGCGACGAGGCGCTGGACTGGGCGCGCCAGCGCAAGACCTTTGGCGCGGCCCTGGTCGAGCGCCAGGTGATCCGCCACAAGCTGGTGGACATGCAGATGCGCGTGGCGTCCACCCAGGCCTGGCTGGATGCGGTGACGGCGCGGGCCGATGGCGGCGATGAAGGCCCCGACTGGGTGGCCCATGTCTGCATGCTGAAGAACCATGCCACGCAAACCATGCAGTACTGCGCCGACCAGGCCGTGCAGATCCTGGGCGCCATGGGCTTCATGCGCGGCACGCGCAGCGAACGCATCTACCGCGAAGTCAAGGTCATGATGATTGGCGGCGGCGCGGAAGAAATCATGAAAGAGCTGGCCGCGCGCCAGCTGGGCCTGTAAGAACACAAGGAACACGCAATGCCCAAAACCCTGCCCGGCCCGGCGGCCTTCGAGCCCGAGTTCGTCAGCGGCCTGACCGCCATCTTCGAGGACAAGATCGTCTTCAACCAGGTGCTGGGCCTGAAGATCATCAGCCTGGCGCCCGACCGCGTGACGGGGCGCATCGCCATGCGGCGCGAGCTGGTGGGCCACTACACCCACAACCGCGTGCACGGCGGCGTGATAAGCGCCACGCTGGACGCCATGGGCGGCCTGGCCTGCATGGCCGCCATCGGCGCGCGCCACATGGACGAGCCGCCCGCCCAGCGCCTGCAGCGCTTTGGCAAGCTGGGCACGATCGACCTGCGCATCGACTACCTGCGCCCCGGCATCAGCGAGCACTTTGACCTGCACGCCGAAGTGCTGCGCCTGGGCTCGCGCGTGGCCAGCACCCGCATGGAATTCCGCGCGGCCGACGGCAAGCTGCTGTCCACCGGGGCGGCGGCTTACATCGTGTCCTGACAACAGAAAAGCCGCCCGAAGGCGGCTTTGTGCATCAGCGCGGCGCGGCTTACTTCACATAATCCGACACCACCTTCCACTTGCCGTCGGTGATCTGCGACATGCGGGAGGTTTCGTTGCCCAGGCGCTTCTTGGGGCCGAAGGTGGCTTCGGGGCTGCCGAAGATGTCACTCGGGACCACCATGGTGTCCATGGCCTTGATGAAAGCGTCGGTGGTCAGGTTGTTGCCGGCCTTGCGGGCGGCGGCGGCGAAGGTGTCGATCGCGCTGTAGCCATAGACCGAGAACACCGTGGGGTCTTCGTTGAACTTGGTCTTGTACTTGTTGGCCCAGAAGCGGATGGGCTGCGAGGCCTCGTCCAGGTACGGGTGCTGCGAGGTGTGGGTGGCATACAGGCCGTTCATGGCCGGGCCGCCCAGCTTGTGGATTAGGTCGGTGTAGGCGGCGCTGGAGCCCAGGAAGGTGGGGCTGTAGCCCAGCTTGCGGGCGGTGCCGATGGCGCCAATCGTTTCGCGGATGATGGTGCCCAGCACGACGAAATCGCAACCCGAGGCCTGCATCTTCTGGATCTGCGAGCTGAAGTCGGTGGCGCCGCGCTTGTAGCTGGTCTTCTCGGCCAGCGTCATGCCGGCGGCCTTCAGGCCGTCTTCGGCGCCGCGCATCACTTCCAGGCCGAACTCGTCGTCCTGGTACATGGTGCAGACTTTCTTGGCGCCTTTTTCCTTGGCCAGGCGCGGCGTCACGGTGCGCATCTGGTCGTAGTAGGTGGCGGCAAACGAATACTTCAGCCGGTGAAAGGGCTCGTACATTTCGCGCGCGGCTGTCACCGGAAAGAAGTTGATCACGTTCTTTTCAAACTGCACGGGCATGGCCGCCAGGTTCTGCGCGGTGCCGATGTGGCCGATCATCGCGAAGATCTTGTCCTGGTTGACCAGCTTCTGCGCGGCCAGCACGGCCTTCTTGGGGTCGTAGGCCGAATCTTCCACGTACAGCTTGAGCTTGCGGCCATTGATGCCGCCTTGCTCGTTGATTTCGTCCACGCGCAGCATCATGCCCAGGCGGACCTGCTTGCCGAAGCCGGCGATCGGGCCCGACAGGTCCTGGATGGAGCCGATGGTGATTTCGGTCTTGCTCACGCCCTGGTTCGAGTTCTGCGCCAGGGCCACGCCGGTGGCGCCGGCAAGCGCGGCAATCGCCGCAATGGTCTTCAGTTTCATTCTGTGTCTCCTTGGGTTGCGGGTTGGCCCAGGCGGCCGGGCAAGAGCCATTCTTGCCCGTTGGCTTGGGGTGTCAAGCTGGCGTATTCACTAGGTAGGTCATGACCCCACGGCCGCCCAGCGCCAGCGGTGCGAGTCTGTTTGTCGCGTGGGTGACGGCGGTGGCATTAGCGGTACATCGCCTCGATCTGGGGCGCGTATTTCTTCTCGACCAGCTTGCGCTTGAGCTTCATGGTGGGTGTGAGCTCTTCGTCCTCGGCCGACAGCTGTGTTTCCAGCAGGAAGAACTTCTTGATCTGCTCCACGCGCGCAAACTTCTTGTTCACGCGGTCGATCTCGCCCTGGATCAGCGCCTGGACTTCGGGCGCGCGCGTGAGGCTGGCGTAGTTGCTGAACGGCACGTCATGGTCCTGCGCGTATTTCTCGACGTTCTCCTGGTCGATCATGATGATGACCGTGAGGTAGGGCAGCTTGTCGCCAATCACCACCGCGTCGGTGATGTAGGGGCTGAACTTGAGTTCGTTCTCCAGCTCGCTGGGCGTAATGTTCTTGCCCCCGGCCGTGATGATGATGTCCTTCATGCGGTCGGTGATGCGGAAGAAGCCGTCCGCGTCCATCTGGCCCACGTCGCCGGTGTGCAGCCAGCCGTCGGCGTCAATCGTCTCGGCGGTTTTCTCGGGCTGGTTCAGGTAGCCCATGAACACATTGGGCCCGCGCACGCGGATCTCGCCGGTGTCGGCGTCCACGCGGACTTCGTTGTAGCCCGCCGCCGGGCCGATGGAGCCGGGCTTCATGCGGTCGGCCGGGATGCCGGTGGCCGCGCCGCAGGTTTCGGTCATGCCCCACACCTCCAGCATGGGCACACCCAGCGCCAGGTACCAGCGCACCAGCTCGGGCGAGATGGGTGCCGCGCCCGTCACGCAAAAGCGCGCGCGGTGGATGCCGATGAGCTTGCGCGCGTTGTTCAGCGCCAGCCAGCGGGCGATGGTGAACTTGAATTTCAGCAGCCCGTCCACCGGCTCCTTGGCCAGCACCTTGTCGGCAATCTGCGTGCCCACGCCGATGCTCCAGGCGTAGGCGGCCTGCTGCAGGGGGCTGGCTTCCTTCAGCGCGATCATCACGCCGGAATAGAACTTCTCCCACACTCGCGGCACGGCGGTGAACACCGTGGGCGCTATCTCGCGCACGTTCTCGGGAACGGTCTCGGGGTTTTCAACAAAGTTGAGCTTGGCGCCTGCGTACATCGCAAAATATTCACCGCCCAGGCGCTCGGCCACGTGGCACAGCGGCAGGAAGCACATGCGTTCGTCGTTTTCGTCCTGGGCGATCAGCGTGTTGTAGCCGCGCACGGTGTACACCAGGCCCGCATGGCTGTGCATGGCGCCCTTGGGCTTGCCGGTGGTGCCCGATGTATAGATCAGGATGGCCAGGTCGCCCGGCTTGCACTGCTGCACGCGGCGCATCATCTCGTCGGGCTGGCGGCTGTTGTAGTCGCGGCCCAGCGCGCGCAGCGCGTCCAGGCTGATCACGCCGGGGTCGTCCAGGTCGCGCAGGCCTTCCATGTCAAACACGACGATCTTGCTCAAGGCCGGCAGCTGGCTGCGGACTTCCAGTGCCTTGTCCAGCTGTTCGTCGTCTTCCACGAACAGGATGCGGGTGCGCGAGTCCTCGCACAGGTAATGCACCTGGCTGGCTGCGTCGGTGGGATAGATGCCGTTGGCCACGCCGCCCGTGCTCAGCACGGCCAGGTCGGCCAGCACCCATTCAATGACGGTGTTGGACAGGATGGACGCGGTGTCGCCGGGCTGGAAGCCCAGGCTCATCAGGCCGCCGGCAATCTCGCGCACGGCGTCGCCGGTCTGCCGCCAGGTCCAGCTGCGCCAGATACCCAGCTCTTTCTGGCGCATCCAGACCTTGTCCGCGCGCTGCTGCACGCCGTTCCAGAACATGGCGGGAATGGTGTCGCCCTCAAGCACGACGCGCGTCTCGGGCTGGATGTGTGAAAGGTCCCAAAGGTTGCTCATGTGTCTCGCCCTTCAACGCCAGTTTTTCTTCTTTTTCCAACGTCGCTCGCCGCGCACGCCTTCTTCCTTCATGCCGAGGTAGAACTCCTTGATGTCTTCCTTCTCGCGCAGGCGGGCGCAGGTGTCTTCCATGACGATGCGGCCGTTTTCCAGCACGTAGCCGTAGTCGGACGCATTGAGCGCCATGTTGGCGTTCTGCTCCACCAGCAGGATGGTGGTGCCGCGCTCACGGTTGATGCGAACGACGATCTCGAAGATTTCCTTGGTGAGCTTCGGGGACAGCCCCAGGCTGGGCTCGTCCAGCAGGATCAGGTCGGGCGAGGCCATCAGCGCGCGGCTGATGGCCAGCATCTGCTGCTGGCCACCCGACAGCAGGCCGGCGTCCTGTGTGGCGCGCTCCTTGAGGATGGGGAAATAGGCATACACCGCTTCCATGTCGCGCGCCACGCCGTCGCGGTCGCGCCGGGTGTAGGCGCCCATGAGCAGGTTGTCGCGCACCGACAGCAGCGGGAACACCTCTCGCCCCTCGGGCACGTGGCTCAGGCCCTGCTGCACGATCAGCGCCGGGTCGCGGGCGGTGATGTCCTCGCCCTTGAACTCGATGCTGCCCTTGCGCGGGTCGATGATGCCGCTGATGGTCTTGAGGATCGTCGTCTTGCCCGCGCCGTTGCTGCCCAGCACGGTGGCGATCTCGCCGCGGCGCACCTGCAGGCTCACGCCGCGGATGGCCTTGATCGGGCCGTAGGCGGACTCGACGTTCAGCAGTTTGAGCACGGGCAGATCGCTGACTGCGGGTGGTACCTCACTCATTTGGTTACCCCCACGCTTGTCACTTCGTGTACTGCGCTGCCCCCCGAGGGGGCCTTCGCCACTTGGGGCGGCCCGGCGTGGCTCATGCTGACCTCCGCAGGGATGACACGTCATCGACCGAGCCCAGGTAGGCCTCGATCACGCCCGGGTCGCTTTGCACTTCGCGGGGCGTGCCCATGGCCAGCACCTCGCCCTGGTTCATGGCCAGCACGCGGTCGGATACCTTGGAGACCAGCGACATGTCGTGCTCCACCATCAGCACCGTGATGCCCAGCTCATGCTTGATGTCCTGGATCCAGAAGGCCATGTCGTCGGTTTCTTCCACGTTCAGGCCGGACGAAGGTTCGTCCAGCAACAGCAGCTTGGGCTCGGTGCACAGCGCCCGGGCCATCTCGACCACCTTGCGCACGCCATACGGCAGCCCGGCCACCATGGAGTCACGGTGGTGCTGCAGGTCCAGGAAGTCGATCACTTTCTCGGCCTTTTCGCGCGCTTCGATCTCCGCCTTGCGGACCTTGGGTGTGAAGAACATTTCGCTGAACAGGCCGCTGCTCGCGTGGGTGTGGCGCCCGATCAGCAGGTTGTGCAGCACGGTCGCGTGCTCGAACAGCTCGATGTTCTGGAAGGTGCGCGCAATACCCAGCGAAGCAATCTTGTGCGGTGGCTGCTCGGTCAGCGGCACGCCCAGGTAGTCAATGCTGCCGGTCGTGGGGGTGTAGATGCGGCTGATCAGGTTGAACACCGTGGTCTTGCCCGCACCGTTGGGCCCGATCAGGGTGAATACCTCGCCCGGTTTCACGTCAAAGCTCACGTTGTTGACGGCCAGCACGCCGCCGAAGCGCACGCTGAGGTTCTTGGCGGAAAGAAGTACTTCGCTCATTTCAGGCGATCCGATTTCTGGAATGATTTCTGACGCTTGAACAGACCCTTGCGGTAGAACGGGAAGAGCTGGAACCAGGTGCGGATCTTCAGCCAGCGCCCGTACAGGCCCAGCGGCTCGAACAGCACGAAGGCGATCAGCACCGCGCCGTAGATCACCGCCTTCAGGCCCGGCGCCTGGCCGATGGCGTCGGGCAGGAAGTCCTTGACCGCGCTGATGGCCTGCGGCAGCCCGATGAGGAAGATGGCGCCCAGGAAGGCGCCATGGATGGAGCCCAGCCCGCCGATCACCACCATGAGCAGCAGGTCGATCGACTGGATGATGTTGAACTGGTCGGGCGACAGGAAGCGGATCTGGTGCGCGTACAGCGCGCCGCCGATACCCGCGAGCGCAGCCGAGATCGCAAAGCTCATGGTCTTGTAGTAGGCCAGGTGGATGCCCATGCTCTGCGCGGAAATTTCCGAATCGCGGATCGCCACGAACGCGCGCCCCGTGTGCGAACGCAACAGGTTCACCACCGCCAGCGTGGCCAGCACGGTGATGACCAGACACACGAAGTAGAACGACGCGCCGGTGTCGGCCGTCCAGCCAAACATCTTGATCTGGCCCACCGTCTTGCCGGCGTTGCCGCCCGTCACGCTTTCCCACCGTGCAAAGACCTCTTCGACGATGAAGCCGAACGACAGCGTGGCAATGCCCAGGTAGATGCCCTTGACGCGCAGCGCGGGCAGGCCCACCACCACGCCCACCGTGGCCGACAGCGCCGCGCCCGCCGCCAGCGCCAGCGGAAACGGCCAGCCCATGCCGGTCAGCACGGCCTGTGTGTACGCGCCCACGCCAAAGAACGCCGCATGGCCGATGGAGAACTGCCCGGTGAAGCCCGCCAGCAGCATCAGGCCCACGCCCACGATGCCGTAGATCAGGATGAAGGTCAGCTGCGCCAGCAAATATTCGCTGACCAGCCAGGGCGCCAGCACCAGCGCAGCGCACAGCAGGCTGTACCAGAACACATGGCCGCCATGCTTGGCCAGCTTGATGTCCTGGCCGTAATCGGTCTTGAAGATGAAGCGCATGGCCTGGTTAAACCTTCTTGCGGAGTTTTTCGCCGAACAGACCGTTGGGTTTGACCATCAGCATGACGAGCACCACGATGTACGCGGCGGTGTCCTTGAAGCCGTCTGGCAGGTAGAAGCCCGACAGCGATTCCACGATGCCGATGATCAGCCCGCCGACGATGGCACCCGGCAGGCTGCCAAAGCCGCCGACCACCGCCGCCGGAAAGGCCTTCAGGCCGATGAAACCCATGTTGGCGTGCACGAAGGTAATGGGCGCCAGCAGCAGGCCGGCAATGGCGGCCACGGCCGCAGCCAGGCCCCAGACCAGGCCGTTCAGGCGCTTGACCGGAATGCCCATGTAATAGGCGGCCAGCTGGTTCTGCGACGATGCCTGCATGGCAATGCCCAGCTTGCTGTAGCGGAACATGGCGAACAGCAGCACGCACAGCATCGCGGTGGAGGCAATGACCACCACCTGCTCGATGTTGATCACCAGCGCGCCAATGCCGTTGGCATCGCCGCCCAGCTTCCAGATCATGTCCTTGTAGGGCACCGGCAGGGTGTGGGTTTCAGTGCCGATGTTGGGGATCATGGTGATCAGCCCGCGCGCCACGTAGCCGATGCCGATGGTCAGCATGACGATGGAAAACGCCGGCTGGCCCAGGATGGGGCGGATGACCACGCGCTCCAGCAGCACGCCGAACACCGCCATGGCGCCAATCGCGCTGATGACGGCCAGCCAGAACGGAAAGCCCAGGAACGTCATGCAGGCCAGACCGCCGAACGCGCCCAGCATCATCAGCTCGCCCTGGGCAAAGCTCACCGTCTCGGTGGCCTTGTAGATCAGTACAAAGCCCAAAGCGATCAGCCCGTAGATGCAGCCTTGCGAAATGCCGCTGATCAGCAGTTGAAAAACTTGCACCGTGTCTCCTGAAGGGGTATGCCGGTTGTCTAGGGCCTGTTCACACTATTTATGCAAGTGCGAACCTGGTTAAAACAGCGCCCATCTAGGCGCGCGACGACGCCCAGCCTGGGCGGCTGGGCTAGGAGTGCAACGACGAGGGGCGCTGTTTTAACCACGTTCCCTCCGGGTTGCGGCCAAAAAGGCCATGCGCCGCGTTGCGAAGCCTTGCCGGGCAGAGAGCCCGGCCGCGTTTCGCGCCTTGCGCATGACCTTTTTGACTCGCAACGCATCTTGCATAAATAGTGTGAACAGGCCCTGATGTGGCTCGGTTATATCTGGCCGTACTCCTATCGGTTACAGGGTTCTTCCGCATACGGTGTCGCGTGGGCATCACGGTTAATGGGGCATGACTGAATCCGTCCGTATCGAGAAGTTGGAGGCCGTCACTGTCGTGACACTGGACCGCCCCGCGGTGCGCAACGCGGTGGACGCCGACACAGCGCGCGCGTTGTACGAGGCCTTTGTCGCGTTTGAGGGCGATGCCCAGGCGCGCGTGGCCGTGTTCCACGGCGCGCACGGGCATTTCTGCGCCGGCTGCGACCTGCAGGCCGGCGCCCGCATGGCGCGCAATGAGGGCGGGCCGGGCGTGCTGACCGACCTGGACTTTGAGCCCGGCCAGGCGCAGCCGCTGGGGCCGATGGGGCCGTCACGCCTGCTGCTGTCCAAGCCGGTGATCGCCGCCGTCAGCGGCGCGGCCGTGGCCGGCGGCATGGAACTGGCCCTGTGGTGCGACCTGCGGGTCATGGAAGAGGACGCCTACTTCGGCGTGTACTGCCGCCGCTTTGGCGTGCCGCTGATTGACGGCGGCACGGTGCGCCTGCCCCGGCTGGTGGGCATGGGCCACGCGATGGACCTGATCCTGACCGGACGCAAGGTCGAGGCGGCCGAGGCACTGGCCATGGGGCTGGCCAACCGCGTGGTGCCTGCCGGCCAGGCGCGTGATGCGGCGATCGCGCTGGCGCGCGAGCTGGCAAAGTTCCCGCAGGCCACCATGAACGCCGACCGCATGAGTGCCTATGCGCAATGGGACTTGCCACTGGCCGAGGCTCTGCACCAGGAATGGGAGCGCGGCAAGCACCGCATTGGCGATGCGCTGGAGGGCGCGGGGCGCTTTGCGGCCGGCGAAGGCCGGCATGGCAGGTTTTGACCGGTTACCGGAAATTGCGGGGCGGTCAAGCTGCCAGGGCAGTCCGGCGCACCTGTTCCAGCACTCCAAACAGCGCCTCCACCTGGGCTGAAGTAAACAGCCCGTCCGGGCCCTGTGGCGCGTAGCCGGTAAAGGGCGGCTCGTACAACAGGGCAGGGTCCATCACGCCGCGCTCCGTCAGGTGGGTGACGATCAGATTCACAAATTCAATCTGGTTGGCCGTCAGCGGGGCACCCGCGACAAAGCTGCTCAATGCCTCGGTGGCGGCCTGCCTGTCCAGGCCCACCAGTGACCTGATGAACAGGCCCAGGCCGTTGGCCTCGGTGCGGGCGCGGTCGATGTCTTGCGCCGTGCCCGCGCCGCTTTCGGCCAGCATGCGCTCCAGCTCAGCCAGGTCTGCCTGGGTTAGGGGCTGGTTGCGCCGCAGTTTGTGCAGGCTGATGTGGTCCTCGTGCGCGCGCAGGAATGCACGTGCCTTGGCACGGAACCGTTCGAAGTCGCCAGCGCTGCTACCCAGTGGAAGCGGCATCTCTGCGATCTCGCCCAGTTCGTCCTCAAAGTCGGTGTAGACCACCTTGCGGCCGGTCTTGTCGATCAGCTTGACCAGCGCGCGCAGGTTGCGGCGAGCTTGTTCGAGCATCGGCAGGGTCACGTCCTGCCACCATTCGTCGCCGGCCATGGCCTCAATCAGCAGCATGTGTTCGCGTACCGCCGGGATGCTGCCCAGCTCCAGCAGCCTGTCGGCCAGCGCCCGCACCTGTTGTTGCAGCCGGGCAAAGGCCGGCTCGGCATTCATTGCGCTTAGCTGCAGCCGCAGCATCAACAGGTCGAAGCGTTTGGCGTCTTCATCGTCGTCGCGCACCGCGGTGGGCAGGCCAGACAGGTGGGTGCTGATGTCCTGCAGCTGCTCTGGTAGCAGGCGCTCCCACGCGCTGGCCGTGCTCCAGGCCTCGACCCACAGCCGCTTTGGTCGGACCACAAAATTGTCCAGGCTCATGCCGGCCACGATGGCATGCAGCATTGCCGCCGTGTCGCGGCGCATGCCCGCCTCGGTCAGGCGAAAGGAGTCCACCGGCGGCGCCTCTGCCACCGCAAGGCCGTTGGCTGACAGCCGCGAGTCCAGCGCGGCCAGCAGTTCCAGCCGCGCATTGAACAGCCTTTGCCCCAGTGGCTGACCCAACGCGCCGTCGGTGCCCGGCAAGTCCTGGCTGAAATACTCAAGGTTCTGGCAGAAGTCGAAGATCAAAAAGTCCTTCTTGTCCTGCCCGGGGCCAAACAGGTCTTTGCACAGCCGGGTGCCGCGCCCCACCATCTGCCAGAACTTGGCCTTGGACCGCACGATCTTGAAGAACACCAGGTTCACCACCTCGGGCACGTCAATGCCCGTGTCCAGCATGTCCACAGAGATGGCGATGTGTGGCGCCTTGTCTTTCACGCTGAAATCATCAATCAGGCTCTGCGCGTACTCGGTCTTGAAGGTAATGACCCGCGCAAACTGCCCCGCGTAGTGTGGGTAGTTGGCGTTGAAGCGCTGGGCAATGAACTCCGCATGGTCGTTGTTCTTGGCGAAAACAATGGTCTTGCCCAGCCGGTCGCCTCCCGCCACTTTGTGGCCGCGCGTCATCAGCGTCTGCAGCACCTTGTCCACCGTGTCGGTGTTGAACAGCCATTTGTTCACGGCCTCCGCCCCCACTTCGTCAGGGGCCTGGCCTTCATCGTCCCAATCCAGTTCATCCCATTGCGCGCGCTCGTCGTCACTCAGCTCGGCGTACTTGATGCCCTCGCGCTGGAACTTCAGCGGCACCGACACCGCACGCGGCGGCACTAGGTAGCCCTGGGCAATTGCGTCCTCCAGGCCGTAGGCGTCGGTGGGCACGCCGCTTTCCAGCTCGAACAGGCTGTAGGTGTTGCGGTCAATCTCGTCCTTGGGTGTGGCCGTCAGGCCCACCAGAAGGGCATCGAAATAGGCAAAGATGGCACGGTACTTCTGGTAGATGGAGCGGTGTGCCTCGTCCACGATGACCAGATCAAAATGCCCCACGCCAAAACGGCGCAGGCCCTCGTCGGTCTCGTTGATCAGACCCATCATCGTGGGGTAGGTGCTGACGTACACCCGCCCCTCGGTGGCCTTGTCAGTCACCAGATTCACGGCCGCCGCGTCGGGCAAATGCGCCTTGAAGGCATTGGCGGCCTGCTTGACCAGCGCCACACGGTCGGCCAGAAACAGCACGCGCTTGGCCCAGTTGGCGCGCTGCAGCAAGTCCACCAGCGCGATCACGGTGCGCGTCTTGCCGCCACCGGTGGCCATCACCACCAGGGCCTTGCGCTGGCGGTCCTTTTCAAAGGTTTCACCAATGCGGCGAATGGCGCGCTGCTGGTAGTGCCGCTCCACGATGGCGCTGTCGATGTTCACCGCCGCCAGCGGTTTGGCGGCGCTGCGCCGCTGCATCAGCAGCTGCAGCTCGTCCTTTTTGTGAAAACCCTGCACCGGGCGCGGCGGGTAGGTGGTGTCGTCCCAGAACCAGTGCTCGTAGCCATTCGTGAAGTAAATCAGCGGGCGCTGGCCAAACTGCGCCTGCAGGCAGTCGGCATACAGCTTGGCCTGCTGCTGGCCCACGCGGGCGTCGTGCCGGGTCCGTTTGGCCTCCACCACGGCCAGCGGCTTGCCATCGTCACCCCACAGCACGTAGTCCACATAACCCACACCCTGGTTGTTGGGCATGCCCTGCACTTCAAATTCCCGCTTGACATCGTTGCCTTGGGGTTGGTCCAGCTTCCAGCCGGCCTCCTTGAGCAGCAGGTCGATGTACAGGTCACGGGTCTCTTCCTCGTTGTAGTCGTGCGCGTCGGGCGTGGCGGTGTTGGCGGCTTTAGCGGCGGCCACCTCGGCACGCAGCTGGGCCAGCTCTGCGTCCAGAGCGGCGGACTTCTGCTGGGCATTGGCCAGGGCCGCATCGCGTGCGGCCAGCTCGTCGGCCAGCGTGGCCAGCTTTTGCAGTGCGGCCTGTGTAGCCTGCGCACCGGCCTGGGCGGCTGCTTGGCTGGCTGCTGCGTCGAGCGGGCGGGGCAACAGCTCGGCACGGAACTGCAAGGCCGGGCTGGGCCGTGTGGCCACATTGCGCCCGTAGTTGCGCGCCAGCCAAAAGGCCACCTGGAACAGCTCGCGCAGCACGGCGGTGGCATCCGCGGTGGTGATGGGCCGTGCGCTGTGCACCGCGTTGTTGCCCTGCTTGCGCACCACCTCCATCTTGGCGTGCAGTGCGGGGCCCACCAGCGCCTTGAAACTGGGCTCAAACAGAAAGGCCGACAGATCGGGCTTGTAGGGCATTTGCAGCCTGCCGCCTCGCCCACCCTCGGCCTGAAACAGCCACACCACCGTCAGCTCCAGCGTGCGGCGGGCATAGAAGCAGGCTGTGCGCGGGTCGGTCAGCGCGGCTTGCTCGGCCTTGCCGGCCTCAACGTACAGGCCAGGCCATTCGGCTTGCAGGAATGAGAAATTGGACGTCATGGCGTCGGCTGCTGCCTCTGGCGGTACCAGCGCTGGATGCGGATTTCGCCTTTCACAACCCGATAGTCAAAGCTGTGCCCCGTTTTGGGGACCGGGTAATTGCGCACACCCGCCACAGGTGCCGGGCGCCCCGTTTCAGGAAACTCACCCAGAGTACGGAGTGACTTTTCTACCCGTTTGAAAACCAGCTCTGCCGCCAACGGGTCTTCGTCGGCAATGTGCGAAAGGCTGGCCAGCAGCTGGCGGCGCGCCTGCGCCGACCAGACGATGGGCAGCGTCATGCGGCGGCGCGCGTGCTGCGTTTGCCCTGCCGGACCAATCGTTGTGCTTCGGCCATCACGTCCGCGTGGGATGCGGTGGCGCCAGCCGCAAACTCCGCATCGGCATTGGCATTCTCCTGAATGCTGCGCTCCACCGCGTCAAACCCGTCGCGCAGCACAAAGCGCAATGTCGCCGCAGGGCTGCGCCCGGCCGCCTGCGCCAGGCGGGCAATGCGGGTTTGGGTGACTTTGGGCAGTTGAATGTCGGTTGTCATGCGGGTGCTTCCCTGAAGAATTTGTCAAACACTTCCTGCAACGCGGTCATTTTCCACTGGGTGCGATGGCATTGTCCAGCTTGACGCCGCCCGGTCAGCCGAAGAAGCGCTGCTGCGCTGCCTGTGGCAGCGTCTGGATGATGTCTTCCCACGCGATGGGCGCATTGGCGGCGGTCTTGGTCCAGGCCGCATCGTGCGACGCGGTCTTGAGCTGTTCAAAGTTCATGTCTCTCGCGTAGCGAATGGCCCACTCCAGGCTTTCGCGTTCTTCCGCGCCCAACAGCGCCATGTTCGCATCGCGCAGGGCAACCAGATGGTCGCCCTCACGCCGCAAGGCTGCACGCATCACGTCCATGGGGAATTCACTGATCAATTCACCTTGGGCCAAGGCACGGCTGGCATTGAAGGCCGCCTGGGGCACGGGCCCAAAAGGCATGGCCACGTGGGTCTCGCCATAAATGGTGCGGCCGTAGCGTTCCAGATGCCGCTTGTCGGCCAGGTACTGCACCTTGGTGGGCCAATAGTGCCCCTTGCCCGGCAGCCTTTTGGCGGCATAGACCAGGGATTCGATTCCCTTGCAGGCGTCGAGTTGCCCCAATTGCGCAAAGCTGCGCTGGGTTGGAGGTTCTGCCGCTGCGGCGTGCGTCGGTGCCGTCAGTTCCCCCGCAAATGCCCGCTGCTGGAGCGAGGCGAACAGGGCGTCCAGCTGGGCCAGGGCGGCGCGGTGGGTGGCTTTGAGAGCTTCGATGGCCTGGATGCGGGTGGCGAAGGTTTGTTGGAGGACGAGTGGGGGGTGACCGACCCGAATCGAAAGAACTTTCTCCTGCGAGATATTCTTCATTGACCCGCTGGTTCCACTGGCGCGCTGTCCGATTTCCTGCCGGAACTTAGGCTGCTGAAACAGATGCCGAACATACAACGGCGAAGTTCTGGTTGGCTGATGCCATACGAAGCGCCACAACTTATCTGGAAGCAGCAGGTTGTCCGGCGTAGTTGCTACGAATGCGGTTGCTCCGATCAGCTCGGTGGTGTTTGCGCGGCTAAACAAGAGATCACCAACGCGAACAACGTGTGACTGCGGTGGGACGTAGTCTGAAGGCACGGCTTTGCTTTGCTCAGGTTTGTACTCCAAGGAAGTAACAGCACTGACCTTGAGTACTCGATACGCGGATGTGGAGTCGTCTTCGTCGTCTGCAACCAAACTCTTTCCACTTTCAAAGCCAGCCACGAAATCGCCGACTGAAGCTATCGGCCAGCCACGGTCATTCGCCACCGGGTCGCCAAACATATCGAGAAAGAGGGACTGGGTGAGGGTGTCGAGGTGGGCCAGGGCTTGGCGGCGTTGGGTTCGGAGGGTTTCGGCCTGGTCCAGGATGGCGGCGATGCGGCGTTGTTCTTCCAACAGCGGCAGTGGCACACGTAGATCCCGCACGATTCCTTGATTGATATTCGGCTGTGCTCCGCCAACTGTGCGCTGGAGCATCTCGGAAACTTTTGTTTCAAGCGCTCGATAGAGGTAGCGGACATCAGCCCGCGACGGGTCTGGCACGATGTGACAAACCGCTTGATTGGTCGTTGCTTGCACGCCCAATATGCCCAACCGCCCGACAGTTGCGCCATACATCGCAACAAGCAGTGCATTGGCGGGAACGAGCTTCACACTCGTTTCTTTCAAAGCGGCTTCTGTCACATGTTCTTCCGTTGCGTCGATGATGGATTCGCGCAACTCACCAGATTTCACCCAAGGAATGGTGCCGCCATCGTAGTAGCGAGCCATTTTGTCGCGAGGCGGAGTCGAGCCGGAGCCAGTCTCACAAAAATCACCAATCCGGACATTCGAAGCGGTGCTCACTTCAACATCTCCTCCAACACCTTCATCCCCGCTGCAATTTCATCCTCCAGCTTGGCCAGCTCCGCCAAGATTTCCGAAGGCGCGCGGTGCTGCACCTGCGCATGCACCACTTCCTTGTAACGGTTTATGCTCAGGTCGTAGCCATTGGCGGCGATGTCGGCTTTGGGTACGCAGAAGCTTTGCTCGGTGCGGCTGCGCGCCAACTCAGGCGAAGGGGCTTCGACAGGCTCAGCCCGAACGGGCGCGGGGTGGAGGGTGCGCCAGCGGGCCAGCACGTCGGGCAGGTTGTTTTTGGCGTGCTCTTCTTTGGACAGCGGATGGCTTGAAGCCCGCGCCGCGTGCAGGCCCAACTTGTCTTCGGACAGCAGGGGCTGGCGCTTGTCGTCCAGGCTGTAGCCGTCGGCCTGCATGTCGTAAAACCACACGCTGTCGGTGCCGCCGCTGTTGGTCTTGGTGAAGAACAGGATGGCGGTGCTGACGCCCGCATAGGGCTTGAACACGCCGCCGGGCAGGCTGACGATGCCGTCCAGCTTCTGGTCTTCCACCAGCATCCTGCGCACCGCCTTGTGCGCGGTGCTGCTGCCAAATAGCACCCCGTCGGGCACGATCACGGCCGCGCGGCCGCCGGGCTTCAGCAGGCGCAAAAACAGGGCCAGAAACAGCAGCTCGGTCTTTTTGGTCTTGACCGTCTGTAGCAAATCCTTGGCCACGTTTTCATAGTCCAGGCTGCCGGCAAACGGCGGGTTGGCCAGCACCAGGCTGTAGCGGCCTTCCTCAGATCCATGCTCCTGCCCTAGCGAATCTCGGTAGGTGATGGCGGGGTTGTCCACGCCGTGCAGCATCATGTTCATGCTGCCGATGCGCAGCATGGTGTTGTCAAAGTCGTAGCCATGGAACATGCCATGGTTGAAGTGTCTGTTGAGTTTGGCGTCGTGGAACAGGCTGGGGTGTGCCTCACGCAAGTATTCGCCCGCCGCCACCAGAAAGCCGCAGGTACCGCTGGCCGGGTCGCAAATGGTGTCTTGCGGGGTGGGGGCGGTCATTTCCACCATCAGCTGGATGATGTGGCGCGGCGTGCGGAACTGGCCGTTTTGCCCGGCGCTGGCGATCTTGCCCAGCATGTACTCATACAGGTCGCCCTTGGTGTCGCGGTTGTCCATGGGCACCGCGTCCAGCAGGTCCACCACCTTGGCCAGAAGCGCGGGCGTGGGGATGGTGAAGCGCGCATCCTTCATGTGGTGGGCGTAGGTGGAATCGTCCGAGCCCAGGGTGCGAAGGAAGGGAAAGACGTGCTCCCCCACGACCACAAACATCTCTGACGGGGCTTCATTCTTGAACCGGCTCCAGCGCAGGCTGTCATACGCGCGGCCTCGCGGGTCCTTGCCTTCGGGGAAGATGCGGCGCTCCATTGGCTTCTTCAGCCGGGCGGCCTTGTTTTCTTCCAGCGTGTGCAGGTCGTCCAGGCGGCGCAGGAACAGCAGGTAGGTGATCTGCTCGATGACTTCAATAGGGTTGGCGATGCCGCCAGACCAGAAGGCGTTCCAGATCTGGTCGATTCTGCTTTTCAGGTCTCCGGTCAGCATGGCGTCGTCAGGCTGCGGGTTGCGTGCGGGGAATCGGCCGCGGCTTGCCGTTGTCATCAATCGCCACATAGGTCAGTGACGCCTCGGTCACTTTCACATACTGGCCCTGGGCGCGAAAGCGCTCGGCATACACCTCGACCTGCACGGTGATGGAGGTGTTGCCAATGCGGGTGACCTCGGCAAAAAAGCTCAGGATGTCGCCCACGCGTACCGGCTGCTTGAAGATGAACTGGTTGACCGCCACGGTGGCCATGCGCCCGTCCACATGGCGCGCGGGCACCACGGAGCCAGCCAGGTCCACCTGGGCCATGACCCAGCCGCCAAAGATGTCACCGTTGGCATTGCAGTCAGCCGGCATGGGGATGACCTTGAGTACCAGTTCCTTGTCTGTGGGCAGCGCGGCGGGGTCAAGGCTTGAGTTGGAGGACATGGGCACAATCTGTAGATAAGCAACCAACAACGATTGTCTCCCATGCGCCGTTCAGGCGAACTCTCTGCACCCGCATCTGCCGCACCGCTGCCCGGCGCCGCCCCAGCTGCCCCCGCCAAATCCGACTGGGCCACGCTGCGCCGGCTGTTCCCCTACCTGTGGCAATACAAATGGCGCGTGCTGGCCGCGCTGGCTTTCATGGTGGGTGCCAAGCTGGCCAACGTCAGCGTGCCGCTGCTGCTCAAGGACCTGGTGGACAGCCTGTCGTTCAAGCCTGGTGACCCTGCTGCCGTGCTGGTGGTGCCCGCCGGGCTGCTGGTGGCCTACGGGCTGCTGCGCCTGAGCACCTCGCTGTTCACCGAGCTGCGCGAGCTGGTGTTTGCCAAGGCCACCCAGGGCGCGGCGCGCAGCATTGCGCTGCAGACGTTTGAGCATCTGCATGCCCTGAGCCTGCGCTTTCACCTGGAGCGCCAGACCGGCGGCATGACGCGCGACATCGAGCGCGGCGTGCGTGGCATCGAGTCGCTCATTTCCTATTCGCTATACAGCATCGTGCCCACGCTGATCGAGGTGACGCTGGTGCTGACCATCCTGGCGGTGAAGTTCGACGCCTGGTTTGCCTGGATCACCATCGCCGCGCTGGTGGTGTACATCTTCTTTACCGTGACGGTGACCGAATGGCGCACCAAGTTCCGCAGGGAGGCCAATGAATTCGATTCGGCCGCCCACACCAAGGCGGTGGATTCGCTGCTGAACTATGAAACCGTCAAGTACTTCAACAACGAAGGCTTCGAGGCCAGGCGCTATGACGAAAGCCTGGAGAAGCTGCGCCGCTCGCGCCTGAAGAGCCAGACCACGCTGAGCCTGCTGAACACCGGCCAGCAGCTCATCATTGCCGTCGGGCTGGTGGCCATCCTGTGGCGGGCCACGCAGGGCGTGGTGGCGGGACGCATGACGCTGGGCGACCTGGTCATGATCAACGCCTTCATGATCCAGCTGTACATCCCGCTGAACTTCCTGGGCGTGCTGTACCGCGAGATCAAGCAAAGCCTGGTGGACCTGGACAAGATGTTCACGCTCATGGAAAAGGAGCGCGAGGTGGCCGACGCCCCCGGTGCGAAGCCGCTGGCCGGGCTGCACCAGCCGGCAGTGCGCTTTGAGCATGTGAACTTCTTCTACGAGCCCGCGCGGCAGATCCTGCACGACGTGAGCTTTGAAATCCCCGCGGGCAAGACGGTGGCCGTGGTGGGCCCGTCGGGCTCGGGCAAGTCCACGCTGGCGCGGCTGATGTACCGCTTCTATGACGTGCAGGACGGGCGCATCACCATCGCGGGGCAGGACATCCGTGAGGTCACGCAGGCCAGTGTGCGCCAGGCGATCGGCATCGTGCCGCAGGACACGGTGCTGTTCAACGACACGGTGGAATACAACATCGCCTATGGCCGCACCGGCGCGACCCGGGCCGAGGTGGAAGACGCCGCGCGTGCCGCGCGCATCCACGGCTTCATCGAGTCCACGCCGCGGGGCTACCAGACCCTGGTGGGCGAGCGCGGCCTGAAGCTGTCGGGCGGCGAAAAGCAGCGCGTGGCCATCGCCCGCACCCTGCTGAAGAACCCGCCCATCATCATTTTTGACGAAGCCACCTCGGCGCTGGACAGCGCGAACGAGCGCGCCATCCAGGGCGAGCTGCGCGCCACCGCCACCGGTCGCACCACGCTGGTCATCGCCCACCGCCTGTCCACCGTGGTGGATGCCCACGAAATCCTGGTGATGGAAGCCGGCCGCATCATCGAGCGCGGCACCCATGCGCAGCTGCTGGGGCAGGGCGGACGGTATGCGGACATGTGGGCGTTGCAACAGCAAAGCGCGGAGCAATAATAGTTTTATGGAAACCAAATGGCTCGAGGACTTTGTGAGTCTGGCTGAAACGCGTAGCTTCAGCCGGTCTGCAACGCTGCGCCACGTCACGCAGCCTGCGTTCTCGCGGCGCATCCAGGCGTTGGAGGCCTGGGCCGGCACCGACCTGGTGGACCGCAGCTCCTACCCCACGCGCCTGACCCCGGCGGGCGAGACGCTGTATGCGCAGTCGCTGGAAATGCTGCAGGCCCTGCAGAGCACCCGCGCCATGCTGCGCGGCCATTCAGCCGCCGGGCAGGACGTGATCGAGTTTGCCGTGCCGCACACGCTGGCGTTCACCTTCTTTCCGGCCTGGGTGTCCAGCCTGCGGGAAAAATTCGGCCCCATCAAAAGCCGGCTGATTGCCCTGAATGTGCATGACGCCGTGATGCGTCTGGTGGAAGGCGGCTGCGACCTGCTGATCGCCTACCACCATCCGTCGCAGCCGTTCCAGCTTGATGCCGACCGCTATGAAATGGTGACCCTGGGCCAGGAAGTGCTGTCGCCTTACGTCAAGCCCGGCCCCGATGGCGAGCCGCTGTACCGGCTGCCGGGGCGCGCGGGCCAGCCGCTGCCTTACCTGGGCTATGCGCCAGGCGCCTATCTGGGGCGGGTGACCGACCTGATCCTCAAGCAGTCCAGTACCGCCATCCACCTGGACCGCGTCTACGAAACCGACATGGCCGAGGGCCTGAAGGTCATGGCGCTGGAAGGGCATGGCGTGGCGTTCCTGCCCCACAGCGCGGTCAAGAAAGAGCTGCGGGCGCGGCGCCTGGTCAACGCTGCGCCGGCGGGCATGCTGGGGCTGGACATGACCATGGATGTGCGCGCCTATCGGGAAAAACCCGTAGGCAAGGAAGCCCCCAAGGGCACCGCGCAGGCGCTGTGGGCCTACCTCGTGGCCCACAATGCACCAAAATGAGTCACGCTTCTGGCTCATAAATTTTTTGCATAACCCAGCGCGCAAACAGCATTGGCCTTTCACAAAGCCGACATCTAAAGTTCGCGCCATTGCAAAAATGGCCGTAACGAAATGTCTCAAGCTTTCCGCGTCGAGCATGATTTCCTGGGTGACAAGCAGATTCCTGCCGCCGCCTGGTGGGGTGTCCATACGGCCCGGGCGGTAGAGAACTTCCCCATTTCCGGCACCAGCGTTTCGGTCATGCCCGACCTGATCCGGGCTTTCGGTTTCGTCAAGAAAGCGGCTGCACGCGCCAACGCCGAGCTGGGCGTGCTGGACCGCAAGCGTTCCGCGGCCATCATGAGTGCCTGCGAAAAGCTCATTGCCGGCCATTTTCGCGATCAGTTCGTGGTGGACGTGATCCAGGGCGGGGCGGGCACCTCCACCAACATGAACGCCAACGAGGTCATTGCCAACCTCGCGCTGGACAAGCTGGGCTTTGAAAAGGGCCGCTACGACATCCTGCATCCCAATGACCACGTCAACGCGTCCCAGAGCACCAATGACGTGTATCCCACGGCCGTGCGCCTGGCGCTGTGGTCGGGCATCGACCGTCTGCTGGGTTCCATGGCCACGCTGCGCCGCGGCTTCCAGGCCAAGGCGGACGAATTCAAGGACGTGCTGAAGATTGGCCGGACCCAACTGCAGGACGCCGTGCCCATGACCCTGGGGCAGGAGTTCTCCACCTATGCTGTCATGATCGAGGAAGACGAGGCCCGGCTCAGGGAAGCCCGTGCGCTGATCCAGGAAATCAACCTGGGCGCCACGGCCATCGGCACGGGCATCAACGCGCCGCATGGCTATGCCGACCTGGCCTGCAAGTACCTGGCCGAGGAAAGCCGCGTTCCGGTGGTCAAGGCCCATAACCTGATCGAGGCCACGCAGGACACCGGCGCCTTCGTGCAGCTGTCGGGCGTGCTCAAGCGCGTGGCCACCAAGCTCAGCAAGACCTGCAACGACCTGCGGCTGCTGTCCAGCGGGCCGCAGGCCGGCTTTGGCGACATCCGCCTGCCGCCGCGCCAGGCGGGCTCGTCCATCATGCCGGGCAAGGTCAATCCGGTGATCCCGGAGGTCATGAACCAGGTGGCGTTCGAGGTGATCGGCAACGACATGACGGTCACCATGGCGTCCGAGGCGGGCCAACTGCAGCTCAATGCCTTCGAGCCCATCATCGGCTGGAGCCTGTTCAAGAGCATCGAACACCTGAGCCAGGCCTGCATCACCTTGCAGACCCATTGCGTGGCCGGCATCGAGGCCAACCACGAACTGCTGGCGCGCCGCGTGCGCGAGTCCATCACGCTGGTGACGGCGCTGAACCCGGTCGTCGGTTACGAAAAGGCCGCGTTGATCGCCAAGACGGCGATTGCCAGCGGTGCGCTGGTGGACCAGGTCGCGGAAAACCTCGGCATCCTGACGCGCACGCAGCTTGAAGCGCTGCTGGTACCCGAAAAACTGACGCAACCCTTGCGCCCCGGCGCGTGATGCCAAGCCGGGCACAAAGACTGCTTACCCATTCACACCCGTACAGGACAGAAATGAACGCACCACGTTGGGGAATTGCCTTGGCCGTTGCAATGGCCTGCTGCACGACAGCCGCGCAGGCCGACGGCGTGCTGGAGCGCGTCAAGGCCGGGGGCAAGATCGTTATCGCGCACCGCGAATCATCGGTACCGTTCTCCTATGTGGACCCGGTGAGCAAGAGGCCCGTGGGCTATGCGCTGGATCTGTGCCTGAAGATCGCCGAGGCCGCCGGCAAGAAGGTGGGCGTGAAGAGTGTGCCGGTGGAGTTCCTGCAGGTCACGCCGGCCAACCGCATTGCCCTGGTCGAGCAGGGCAAGGCCGACATGGAGTGCGGCTCCACCACCAACAACGCAGAGCGCCGCCAGAAGGTGGCCTTCACCATTCCGCATTTCATCACCGGTGCGCGCCTGCTGGTCAAGGCCGACAGCCCCGTGGACCGTATCGAGGATCTGATGGGCAAGAAGCTGGTGTCCACCAAGGGCACCACGCCGCTGAAGGCCGCCGAGCAGGCCAACCGCGAACGCCTCATGGGCATCACCATCCTCGAAGCGCCTGACCACGCCCGCGCGGTCGAAATGGTTGAAAAGGGTGAGGCCGACGCGTTCGTCATGGACGACGTGCTGCTGTACGGCCTGGCCGCCAACCGGCCCAACCCGGCTGGATTGAAGGTCGTTGGCAAGTTCCTCACCACCGAGCCGCTGGCCATCATGCTGTCCAAAAACGACGCCGACTTCAAAAAGGTGGCCGACGACGAGATGCGCCGCCTGATTGTCAGCCGCGACATCTACTCCGTCTATGACAAATGGTTTGCCAAGCCCATCCCGCCCAAAAACACGCCGCTGAACCTGCCGGTCAGCTATCTTTTGCGCGACTTCTGGAAGTACCCTACAGACCAGGTGCCTTTCTGAGGCTGTAATCCTTCTTTTGCATCGGGTCACAGGGTAATCCCGCAAGACCGGTTCTCTAGAATTTCGTTGTTTCCGTACCCCTAACGCTTCACACAAGGAGATATCTATGAAGAAGCATCTGTTGGCTCTCGCCGTCCTGGCCATCGCTGGTGGCGCCTTCGCCCAGGCGAATGACACCGTCGCCAAGGTCAAGGCCTCTGGCGTCATCACCATGGGCGTGCGCGACTCGTCCGGCGCCCTGTCGTACACGCTGGGTGACGGCAAGTACGCTGGCTACCATGTTGAAATCTGCCAGCGCATCATCGCCAACGTCGAGAAGGCCGCCGGCCGCAAGCTGGAGGTCAAGTACCTGCCCGTCACGTCGCAAAACCGTATTCCGCTGGTGCAAAACGGCACCGTGGATATCGAGTGCGGCTCCACTACCAACAACGCCACGCGCCAGAAGGACGTGTCCTTTGCAGTGACCACCTTCGTGGAAGAAGTGCGCATCGCCGTCAAGGCCAACTCCGGCATTACCAGTATTTCCCAGCTCAACGGCAAGAACGTCGCCACCACCACGGGAACGACCTCCGTGCAGACGCTGCGCAAGAACGAGCGTGCCCAGGGCATCGACTTCAAGGAAGTCTTTGGCAAGGACCACGCTGACAGCTTCCTGCTGCTGGAGTCGGGCCGTGCTGACGCCTTCGTGATGGACGGCGCCATCCTGGCTGGCAACATCGCCACGTCCAAGAACCCCAACGATTTCAAGATCGTGGGTGAAATCCTGAGCGTCGAGCCGATCGCCATCATGATGCGCAAGGACGATGCCGCCCTGAAGAAGATCTCGGACGACACCATCAAGGACATGATCAAGTCCGGCGACATGGCCAAGGTCTGGGACAAGTGGTTCGTGCAGCCCATCCCGCCGAAGAACACCCGCGTGGGCCTGCCGGTCAGCGAGAGCACCAAGGCTGCGTGGGCCAACCCGAACGACAAGCCCATGGAAGACTACGCCAAGAAGTGATGCTTCACTGAACGGCTGAGGAGACCCCGCCGCGGCTATTGCTCTGGCGGGGTTTCTCATTTAAGGTTGGAACGCAAATAACGTTGGCACGCAATTCGCTGGGCAACCGCGGCCAACGACCTACAACACGCAAACTATTTCCTTGGCGGAGACCTATATGGCTTGGGACTGGCAGGTATTTCTCAATGACGACGGGGGCGGGCGAACTTACCTGCAATGGATGATGGACGCCTGGGGCTGGACGCTCTCGGTGGCGGGCGCTTCCTGGGTGGTGGCCGTGGTGGTGGGTGCCTTGATCGGCACGCTGCGCACCTTGCCCAACAGCCCGTGGCTGGTTCGCATTGCCAACGTCTGGGTGGAGCTGTTTCGAAATATTCCGCTGCTGGTGCAGATTTTCCTCTGGTACTTCGTGGTGCCCAAGTTGTTCCCCGCCATGAAAGACCTGCCCGGCTTCGTGCTGGTGGTCTTTGCGCTGGGTTTCTTTACGTCCGCGCGCATTGCCGAGCAGGTGCGCGCCGGCATCCAGGCGCTGCCCCGTGGGCAGCGGTACGCGGGCATGGCCATGGGCTTCACCACCGCGCAGACCTACCGCTACGTGCTGCTGCCCATGGCGGTACGCATCATCATGCCGCCGCTGACCAGCGAGTCCATGAACCTGCTGAAGAACTCGTCGGTGGCGTTTGCGGTGTCGATCGCCGAGCTGACGATGTTTGCCATGCAGGCGCAGGAGGAAACTTCGCGCGGCATTGAAATTTACCTGGCCGTGACGGCTTTGTATGCGCTGTCGGCCTTCGCCGTGAACCGCGTGTTCGCCTTCATCGAGAAGAAAATCCAGATCCCCGGCTTCATCGTCGCCGGTGGCACGGGGGGACACTGACATGGGCGGACTCGACCTTTCATTCGTCAACTGGGAAATCATCAGCAAGTTCGTGGTGAACGGCTTCTGGTTCAGCGTGCAGCTGACCATCGTGGCCACACTGGGCGGCATTTTCTTTGGCACCATCCTCGCGCTCATGCGCCTGTCGGGCAAGAAGGTGCTGATGATTCCCGCGACCTTCTATGTCAACGGCATGCGCAGCATCCCGCTGGTCATGGTGATCCTGTGGTTCTACCTGCTGGTGCCCACCCTGATCGGGCGGCCCATCGGGGCGGAGCTTTCGGCCACCATCACCTTCATTGCCTTTGAAGCGGCCTACTTCAGCGAGATCATGCGCGCGGGTATCCAGTCCATCCCGCGCGGCCAGGTCTATGCAGGCCAGGCGCTGGGCATGACCTACAGCCAGAACATGCGCCTGGTGGTGCTGCCCCAGGCGTTTCGCAACATGCTGCCGGTGCTGCTCACACAGACCATCATCCTGTTCCAGGACACGTCGCTGGTCTATGCCATCGGTGCCTATGACCTGCTCAAGGGCTTCGTGACCGCCGGCAAGATCTATGGCCGCCCCGAAGAGGCGTACATCCTGGCCGCGGTCGTCTACTTCGTTGTCTGCTTCGGCCTGTCGTACCTGGTCAAGCGCCTGCAGAACAAGATCGCCATCATTCGTTAAAGCTGGACAAGAACATGATCGAAATCAAGAACGTTTCCAAATGGTACGGCCCGGTTCAGGTCCTCACCGACTGCTCCGTCAACATCAGCAAGGGCGATGTGGTGGTGGTCTGTGGCCCGTCTGGTTCGGGCAAGTCCACGCTGATCAAGACCGTGAACGCGCTGGAGCCGGTGCAAAAGGGCGAGATCACGGTGGACGGCATCTCCGTCACCTCGCCCTCAACGGACCTGCCCAAGCTGCGCAGCCGCGTGGGCATGGTGTTCCAGCACTTCGAGCTGTTCCCGCACCTGAGCGTGACGGAAAACCTCACCATCGCCCAGATGAAGGTGCTGGGCCGCAGCGCCGACGAAGCCAAAACCCGTGGCCTGAAGATGCTGGACCGCGTGGGCCTGATGGTGCACAAGGACAAGTTCCCCGGCCAGCTGTCCGGCGGCCAGCAGCAGCGCGTGGCGATTGCGCGCGCGCTGTCCATGGACCCCATCGTCATGCTGTTTGACGAGCCCACCTCGGCGCTGGACCCTGAAATGGTGGGCGAGGTGCTGGACGTGATGGTGACGCTGGCCAAGGAAGGCATGACCATGATGGTGGTGACGCACGAGATGGGCTTCGCCCGCAAGGTGGCCAGCCGCGTGATCTTCATCGACGTGGGCGGGCGCATCCTGGAGGATTGCTCCAAGGACGAGTTCTTCAGCCACCCCGAGAACCGCCAGCCGCGCACCAAGGATTTCCTCAATAAAATCCTGGCGCATTGAGACGCCCCCCGAAGCGGCCCCGTGGGCCGCCTCCCCCCACTGGGGGGCGCCACCAGTGGCCCGGCGAAGCCGGTTCCACGGTGGCACTTGGAAAGTCACGTCGCGCCGTCTGGGACAATGGTGGCCATGACTGACACGATCACGATCACCCGACCTGACGACTGGCATCTGCATGTGCGCGATGGCGACGCGCTGAAGGATGTGGTGCCGCACACGGCCGCGCAGTTCGGGCGCGCCATCATCATGCCCAACCTCAAGCCGCCGGTGACGACCGCGGCGCAGGCCGTGGCTTACCGGGACCGCATTCGCGCCGCCGTGCCGCGGGGCGTGGCGTTCGAGCCGCTCATGACGCTTTACCTCACCGACAACCTGCCGGCCGACGAGATTGCCCGCGCCAGGGATGCCGGTGTGGTGGCTTGCAAGCTGTATCCGGCGGGTGCCACCACCAACAGCGATGCCGGCGTGACCGATCTGCGCAAAACCTATAAGACGCTGGAAGCCATGCAGCGCGAAGGCCTGCTGCTGCTGGTGCATGGCGAGGTCACCTCGCCCGACATCGACCTGTTTGACCGCGAGGCCGTGTTCATCGACCAGCAGCTGATCCCGTTGCGCCGCGACTTTCCCGGCCTCAAGATCGTGTTCGAGCACATCACCACGCGCGAGGCCGCGCAGTATGTGGCCGAGGCCGGTGCGCTGACTGGCGCCACCATCACCGCCCACCACCTGCTGTACAACCGCAACGCCATCTTCACCGGCGGCATCCGCCCGCATTACTACTGCCTGCCGGTGCTCAAGCGCGAGACGCACCGCCTGGCGCTGGTGCAGGCCGCGACCAGTGGCAATGCGCGGTTCTTCCTGGGCACGGACAGCGCGCCGCACCCCGCCCACCTGAAAGAGCACGCCAGCGGCTGTGCCGGCTGCTATACCGCGCACGCGGCCATCGAGCTGTACGCCGAAGCCTTTGACGCGGCCGGCGCGCTGGACAGGCTGGAAGCCTTTGCCAGCTTCAACGGGGCGGACTTCTATGGCCTGCCGCGCAACACGGGCACCGTGACGCTGCACCGCGAGTCCTGGACGCCCCCGGCGTCCGTGCCGTTTGGTCAGGCCGAACTCAAGCCGCTGCGTGGCGGCGAACCCCTTGCCTGGAAGCTCTCATGAACCCCACCCCGCGCGTGATGCTGCTGATTGATGCCGACAACGTGTCGGCGGATGTGATGGAGCAGGCCGTCGCGCGCACGATGACGGACTACGGTGCCGTTCATGTGCGTCGGGCTTACTGCAACGCCGAGACGGCTGTCAAACAGCAGGCCCTGTTCAAGCGCCTGTGGGTGCGGCCCATGGTCAACCTGTCGGCAGGCAAGAACAGCACCGACATCGCGCTGGCCGTGGACGCCATGGACCTGGTGATCGCAGAGCGGCCCGACGTGGTGGTGCTGGTCTCGTCAGACTCCGACTTTGCGCCGCTCGTGGGGCGCCTGCGCGAAAAGGGTTGCCGCGTCTGCGGTATTGGCCAGCGCGGCAAGACCGGTGACGAGACGGTGGCCGTGTACGACCACTTCCTGGACCTGGCGCACCAGGGCGGCCGCGGCGCAGCCAGGGCAGTTGCCGGTGAGGACGCCCGCCCGGCACCCGCGCGCAAGACGGCCACCAGGGCCGCGGCAAAAAAGTCGACCGCCAGGGCGCCCGCGTCCGGGCGCGAATCCAAGCCCGCTGCTCCACCCGAGGGCGCCCCGGCAAAAGCTGCAGCGCGGGCACCTGCGGCCCGCAAGAGCGCCGCGCGCACGGCGGCACCCGCGGCCGACGTGCAACGCATCTTGCGCGCGGTGCCGGCCCTGGGCGGCGGCAGCGAGGTGGCGCTGAACGACATCGCCAAGCTGTTGCGCGCCGAAGGTCTGCTGGGCAAGAACGCCAGCTCCATCAAGCTGTTTGACAAGCTGCCGGCGGACTTCGAAGTGCTGCAGCACCCGGACCGCATCCGCTGGATGGGTGCGCGCCGCGCCTGATGGACGGCGCGCCTGACTGGAGCCTGCCCTGGTTTGCCCCCTTGCAGGCGCAGGGCGCGCCGGTCTGCCAGCGGGCGCAGGCGTGGCCGGCGGCGCAGGCGTTGCAGTACGGCAACCCTCATGCAAGACCGCAGTTTGTGCCGCAAGACGACTTGCCCGAGGGCACAGCCTACGAAGCCCATGTGTTTGACACCGGCCGCGTACCCACGCGTGACAACCCGCACGACCTGTTCAACGGCCTGGTGTGGTTGGGCTACCCGCAGGCCAAAGCCCGGCTCAACGCGCTGCAGGCGGCACAGATCCGGCGCGACGGCGTGCAGCCGGTGCGCGGCCCGGTGCGCGACGCGCTGACGCTGCTGGACGAAAACGGCGCGCTGCTGCTGGCGCCCGATGCGCTGTGGCAGGCGCTGCGCGCTCGCCACTGGCGGGCGCTGTTCGTGGAGTTGCGGCCGTTGTGGCAGCAGGCGCAGCTGTTTATCTTTGGTCACGCGTTGCTGGAAAAGCTCCTGGTGCCGCGCAAGGACCTGACCGCCCATGTGTACCTGCCGCGGCAGCCCGGGCCCGCCAGCGCGGCAGACCTGGCCACGGTGGATGCCTGGCTGGCGCAGGACCTGACGCCACAGCACCTGCAGGCCAAGCCATTCACCCCCTTGCCGGTCATGGGCGTGCCGGGCTGGTGCGGCGAGAACCGGAACTTTTCCTTCTATGATGATTCACTTGTATTCCGTCCCCCACGGCGCCAGAACGACACAACAGCGCAGCCGCCCGGCGGCCCTTGAAGCGCCGCCAGCAGGCCTCATCTGTGGCACGGAGTGAACTTCACTCACTTCGAAAGTAAAAACCCGCCATGAAACGTATTGCTCTCTTCGTCCTGACCAACCTTGCCGTCGTGGTGGTGCTGGGCATCGTCGCCAGCCTGCTGGGCGTCAACCGCTACCTCACGGCCAATGGCCTGAACCTGGGCGCGCTGCTCGGCTTCTCGCTGATCATGGGCTTTGGTGGCGCCATCATCTCGCTGCTGATCAGCAAGCCCGTGGCCAAGTGGAGCGCGGGCGTGCAGATCATCGAGCAGCCGCGCAACGCCGATGAAGCCTGGATTGTCGAGACCGTGCGCAAGTTCGCCGACAAGGCCGGCATCGGCATGCCCGAGGTCGGCATCTTCGAAGGCGCGCCCAATGCATTTGCCACAGGCGCGTTCAAGAACTCCGCGCTGGTGGCTGTGTCCACCGGGCTGCTGCAAGGCATGACCCGCGAGGAAGTCGAAGCCGTGATCGGCCACGAAGTGGCCCACATCGCCAACGGTGACATGGTCACGATGACGCTGATCCAGGGGGTGATGAACACCTTCGTGGTATTCATCTCGCGCGTGGTGGGCTACTTTGTTGACAAGGTGATCCTGCGCAACAACAACGACGGCCCTGGCATCGGGTACTACGTCACCACCATCGTGATGGACCTGGTGCTGGGCGTGCTGGCCGCCATCATCGTGGCCTGGTTCAGCCGCCAGCGAGAATTCCGCGCCGACGCAGGCGCCGCCCAGCTCATGGGCCGCAAGCAGCCCATGGTGAATGCGCTGGCCCGCCTGGGCGGCATGGTGCCCGGTGAGCTGCCCAAGAGCGTGGCGGCCATGGGCATTGCTGGTGGCATCGGCAAGCTGTTCAGCACGCACCCGCCGATTGAGGAGCGCATTGCCGCGCTGCAGAATCCGCAGGCGTAAGCGCTGCGCACCCCCCGCACAGCCGCCTTCGGGCGGCTTTGTTCATGCAGCGATGCTTCTGGCCACGGCTTCGGCAACCTTGATGCCGTCCACGCCGGCCGACAGGATGCCGCCCGCATACCCTGCGCCTTCGCCAGCGGGGTACAGGCCGCGCACGTTCAGGCTCTGGAAGTCATCACCGCGCGTGATGCGAAGCGGCGCCGACGTGCGCGTTTCCACGCCGGTCAGCACGGCGTCGGGCATGTCGTAGCCGCGGATCTTGCGGCCAAACACCGGCAGCGCTTCCTGCATGGCCTCGATGGCGTAGCGGGGCAGGGCGTCATGCAGGTTGGTGAGCTTTACGCCGGGCTTGTACGAGGGCAGCACGCCGCCAAAATCGGTGGACGGCTTGCCCGCCAGGAAATCACCAACCAGCTGGCCTGGCGCCTCATAGGTGCCGCCGCCCATTTCATAGGCTCGCGACTCCAGCTGGCGCTGCAGCACGATGCCGGCCAGCGGGTGGAATTCATGACCCGGTGGGGATGGCAGCTCGCCAAATTCCGCGCCCAGCGTGGCGGCCACGGCGGCGGCATCGGTGGGGTAGTCACGCGGGTCAATGCCCACGACCATGCCGGCATTGGCATTGCGCTCGTTGCGTGAATACTGGCTCATGCCGTTGGTGACCACGCGGCCCGGCTCCGACGTGGCCGCCACCACGGTGCCGCCGGGGCACATGCAGAAGCTGTACACCGAGCGGCCATTGGCGGCGTGGTGCACCAGCTTGTAGTCCGCCGCGCCCAGCAGCGGGTGGCCGGCATGGCGCCCCCAGCGCGCGCGATCGATCACGCCCTGCGGGTGCTCGATGCGAAAGCCGATGGAAAAGGGCTTGGCCTCCATCCAGACGCCACGCTGGTACAGCATGGCAAAGGTGTCGCGTGAGCTGTGGCCCAGCGCCATCACCACATGGTCGGCACGCAGTTCATAGGGCTGGCCGCTGGCCTGGTCCAGCACGGTGAGGCCGCGCAGCTGGCCGTCTTCGATCAAAACGTCGGTCACGCGTTGCTGGAAGCGGATCTCGCCGCCCATCGCGATGATCTGCTCGCGCATGTGTTCCACCACCTTCACCAGCTTGAAGGTGCCGATGTGCGGATGGGCGACGTACAGGATTTCCTCGGGTGCGCCGGCTTTCACGAACTCGTGCATCACCTTGCGGCCCAGGTGGCGCGGGTCCTTGATCTGGCTGTACAGCTTGCCGTCACTGAACGTGCCCGCGCCGCCTTCGCCAAACTGCACGTTGCTCTCGGCATTGAGCACGTTCTTGCGCCACAGGCCCCAGGTGTCCTTGGTGCGTTCGCGCACGGGCTTGCCGCGTTCCAGCACGATGGGCCTGAAACCCATTTGCGCCAAGGCCAGCGCCGCAAAGATGCCGCAGGGGCCAAAGCCCACGACCACGGGCCGAAGCGGCAGGTCCGGTGGCGCTTGCACCGGTGCGTGCCAGTGCATGTCAGGCGTGGGGCCGATGTGCGGGTGCTTCTCAAACTTCGCGAGCAGGACGGCTTCCTGCGCTGCATCGGCCAGCATCACGTCCACGATGTACACGGCGGCCAGGTCGGCCTTGCGTGCGTCAAAGCTGCGTTTGAAGACATGCACACTGGCGATGGCCGCGGGCGCGACGCCCAGCACCTGCGCGCTGGCGGCATGCAGCGCCGCCAGCGGGCTTTCGGCCTGCGCGAGCGGCAGCTTGATTTCAGACAGGCGGATCATCGCGGCGGCTCAGCTTTCATGCACGGTATCAAGGAACGGGTTTTCAATGCGCATGCCGCGTACCGCCTGGCCGTGCTTCAGGTCTTCGGAGCAGAACACGTCGCAACGGGCCTCCAGCGCGGCGGCCAGCATGAGGCTGTCGTACCAGTGGTAGCGCGTCTCGTGCTGGATGGCCAGCGCGTGCTGGACCAGCTCGGGTGAAAAGCCGACACGCAACATGGGCAGCAGCAGCTCGCGGATGGTTCGCGTGCACTCGTCAGCGGTCATGGGCCGTTGCATGCGGTGCAATGCGACGTTGGCGAACTCCTGCACCACCTGGTGGCCGATGACACCATGGCCTTGCGCCAGGCACTGCTTGACGAAGTCACGGGCGCGTGCCTGCTTGCGTGGCGCCGAGGCGTCAAACACATACACAAAGACGTTGGTGTCCAGAAAGACGCGCCGCGGCGGCGCGTGCCGCAAGGTGGTGCTCATGTCAGCGCGCGTTCATTTCGTCGCGGCTGAATTTGCGGCCGGCGTTCACATGGCTGAGCGACGCCAGCAGGGCGTCCACACGGCTGGCGGCGTCGGGCTCGGCCACATAGCTTTGCAGCCAGCGCCGGAACTCTTCATTCAGGGTGGACTGCTGTCCCTGCGCCTTTTCGCGGGCGGCCTGGATCAGGCGGTCATCGGCACTCAAGGTGATGTTTCTCAGCATGCTGAAATTATTGCACACTGCCTGTAGTGCACACGAAATATGCTGCACCTATAATCCACCAGTGAAGTCAGCCAGACCGCCGCTGGTGCAATCGTGGAAACACGGCACTGGAGGAACGTCCGGACTGCACAGGGCAGCGTAGCAGGTAACACCTGTCCACCGTAAGGTGAGGATCAGAGCAACAGAGACGAGCCGGTTCAGTCCGGGTGAAACGGGCAATCTCTACGCGCAGCAATACCAAGTAGGCCAGTGTTGATGTGGCTCCGCAGAGCTGGCGGGTAGGTAGCATCGAGCCGGGTGGGCGACCCCCGGCCCAGAGTAATGGCGGTCACGCCACGGGCAACCGTGGTGCACAGAATCCGGCTTACGGCTGGCTTCACACTTTTTTCCGGGCACGCGCTGCGTGCCCACCCGGTGCGCGGCAGTGCAGCTGCGCCTGCGCTCAGAACCGTTCGTGATCCTGCAGGTAGCGCCACTGTCCGGGCGCCAGCCCCCCCAGCGCCACGCGTCCGATGCGCAGCCGGTTCAGCGCAAGCAGGCGCAGCCCCACGGCATCGCACATGGCGGGGATCTGCCCGGGCCGGATGCCCTTGAGCGCAAAGCGCAGCCGGGTGCGCTTTGCGTCCGTGCTGCTGATGCTCACGCGCGCGGGCGGCAGCGCCCGGCCGTTGAAGCTCAGGCCATGGCACAGCCGCTGCAGCTGGGCGGCATCCACCGCGCCGTCCACGTCAGCCATGACTTCATGTTCGATCAGCTCGGCGTCCTCGGTCAGCTTGCGTTCGATGCGCCAGTCCTGCGTGAACACGACCAGCCCCGACGCTTCCGTGGGCAGCGCCATCAGGCCCTTGAGCGCCGTGAAGTGCTTTTGCAGCAGGCGCGTGCCGCTCGCATCATTGGCAGCCCGGTTTTGGGGCGTCAGCAGTTGCAGCGCAGGCGGCGCACCGCGGCTGCGGCTGCCCTGGGGGCCCTGGCCTTCACGCGGCGCGGCCAGCCCGGCTTCGTAGCCGGATGGTTTGTTCAACAGCAGGGTGACGGGTCCTTGTGCGATGAGCGTGGCGTTGGCATCCACCGCGACCGTTTGCTGCGCGGCTACCTTGAAGGCCGGCACCTCGATCACGGTGCCATTCACCGTAACCCAGCCGCCTTCGATGTAGCGCTCGGCTTCGCTGCGCGAGCAGCCCTTGAGCTCGGCCACGCGCTTGGCCAGGCGGACCGGCTCGACGCGATCGTTCACGGATTGCCCTGCAGCGCCTGGATGCGTTGCAAATGCGCCAGCAGCGAGCGCTGCGCCACCGGCCACATGCGCGGCGGCACATCGTCGTAGGCCAGGGCGACCCATTCCTCCATCGGGGCGCCTGGGCGCGCCTGCATGGCCGCCAGGATGCGCGCTTCGCGCTTGAGGCGGTGCGCCTTGAGTTGCGCAATGGCCTGCGCGGCCGCGCCCAGCACATAGCCATGGGCCGGCAGGATGAAGTCAATGCCGTGCGCGACGCAGGCGGCGGCCAGCTTGTCCAGCGACTCCAGGTAGTCGGTCATGTTGCCGTCGGGCGGGTCCACGATGGTGGTGCTGCCGTTCAGGATGTGGTCGCCCGAGAACAGCAGGCCGTCTTCCAGCAGCACCAGGCACAGGTGGTTGGCGGCATGCCCCGGGGTGTGGATGCACAGCAGGGTGTGCTGCGTGCCGCCGCCCGACAGCGCGACGCGCTCGCCGTCGCCCAACGCGCGGTCGGGGCTGAACTGGCTGGCCATGCGCGCCGTGGGTGCGGACGCCAGGCCCAGGATGGGCGGCCTGCCCGCGCACAGCGCCTGCAACGGGCGCGCGCCGGGGGAATGGTCGGGGTGGGAATGCGTGCAGACGATGAAACGGATGTCACCGCCCGCCGCGCGCCACAGCCGTTGCAGGTGCTGCGGATCGTCGGGCCCCGGGTCGATGGCGATGTAGCCGCTTTGCGGGTCGCCCACCAGGTAGCTGTTGGTGCCGGGGCCGGTCATGACGCCAGGGTTGGGCGCCGTCAGGCGCTGCACGTTCTTCAGCAGGGGCACGGGCTGGTCGGTGTGCCAGTCCAGGTGGTGCAGCATCTGGCCGTCGGGGCAGACCAGGGCCAGCTCGCCATAGGGCATCTCGTGCTCCATGTAGCGCGCTTCGGCGCCGGCCAGCAGGCCGGCGCGCGGGCAGCTCGTCCACAGCGGCTGCTCGCCGGCGCAGGCGGCCAGCACCGCGCTGACATCGCCAAAGTGCTGCAACCGCTCCAGCGTGCGGATGGTCGGAAAGATCATGAAGAACTGGCCCGCCTCATGGCGCTGCAGCGCATCCGCGGGGCGTACCCACACGGGCTCGAATTGCTCGGCCTCGTCGGCCACGGGCTGCTGCCCGTCGGGCATGCGCGCCACCAGGAACGGCACGTCAAAGCGGCGGGGCAGGTCACGGTCGGTGATCCAGTGGGCCAGCACGAACACCGCGTCGGCCGCAAGCGTGAGGCCCCGCGCGCGGCACTGCGCCGCAAACGGCGCCTTGCGGTCCAGCGCGGCAATGTCATCGGCGCCGGCAAAGCGGCCGTCGGCGTGCCGCGCCAGCAACACGCCCAGTTCCTCAAAGCTTTCCCGGATGGCCGCGATCGCCTGCGTCAGGTGCAGCTCGCTCTGGCCGGGCCGGCGGGTGGCGTTGCCATGGGCGTCGGCGTCGGCGGCGTCGATACCGCCGCCGGGGAAGACATAGGCGCCCGGCGCGAAGCTGGCGGTGGGCGATCGGCGGGTCATGAGCACTTCAACCCCGTCGGGGCCGTCGCGCAGCAGCAAGACGGTGGCGGCCGCGCGGGTGGCGGCGGGCTCTCGCTGGGGGTGCAGCAGTTGGGTGGGACGGACCATCCCTGCATTATCGGCATGGCGGCGCCAACGCAGCGGCGGGGGGCCATAATCCGGCCCATGCGAATCCGCTTCACCAAGATGCAGGGCGCGGGCAACGATTTCGTGGTGCTCGACGAGACGCGCGGGCGCCTGAACCTGTCGCGCCAGCAGTACCGCTTCCTGGCGGACCGCCACTTCGGCGTGGGCGCCGACCAGATCCTGTCGGTGCGTCCGTCGCCAGCACCCGGCATCGACTTCGAATACGTGATCCACAACGCCGACGGCGGCGAGGTCGAGCAGTGCGGCAACGGCGCGCGCTGCTTTGCCCGCTTTGTGCATGACAAGGGCCTGAGCAGCGCGGGCCGCGTGAAAGTGCGCACGTTGTCAGGTGTGATCGAGCCCCGGCTCAACCCGGACGGCCGCGTCACGGTGGACATGGGCGCGCCGGTGTTTGATCCCGCGCTGGTTCCGTTTGATGCCGCCGGCATCGACCCGCAAGCCAGCGGTGGCTGGGAGACCTGGCAGCTGGCGCTGGGCCCGTCGGCCCAGAGCGCCATCATTTCCGTGGCCATCCTGTCCATGGGCAACCCCCATGCCGTGCAGGTGGTGGATGACGTGGACACCGCGCCCGTCGCCACCCAGGGCCCGCTGATCGAGCACCACCCGCGTTTTGCCAACCGCGTCAACGCCGGCTTCATGCAGGTGGTCAGCCGCACGCGGGTGCGCCTGCGCGTGCATGAGCGCGGCGCGGGCGAGACGCTGGCCTGCGGCACCGGTGCCTGCGCCGCCGTAGTGGCCGGCATCCGCCTGGGCCTGCTGGACAGCCGGGTGGATGTGGATACGCGCGGCGGGCGGCTGACCATTGAATGGGTCGGCCTGGGCCAGCCCGTGCTGATGACCGGCCCCGCCACCACGGTCTTTGAGGGCGAGATCGAACTGCCCGATGAACAACATGACTGACTTCATGAAACAGGACGCCATGAACCCCATCACCGAGGACGACATCGCCAACTACCTGGCGAACACGCCGGATTTCTTCGAACGCCATGCCGAGCTGCTGGCCGCCGTGCAGCTCACCAGCCCGCATGGCAACCGCGCCGTCAGCCTGCAGGAGCGCCAGGCCGAGATGCTGCGCGAGAAGATCAAGGTGCTGGAGCACCGCGTGATGGACATGGTTCGTCACGGCAACGAGAACATGGTCATCGCCGACCGGCTGCAGCGCTGGGCCCGCAACCTGTTCCTGGTGCAGGCCGCGCGCGAGCTGCCCACGCAGATCACGGGCGAGATCGCCACGCAGTTCATGGTCCCCCAGGTGGCCATCAAGGTTTGGGACGTGGACGCGCGTTACGGCGGCGAGCCCTTTGCTGACGGCGTGAGCGACGACGCGAAAACCTTTGCCTCGTCCCTGACGCAACCCTATTGCGGCGTCAACTCGGGCTTTGAGGCCGTGAGCTGGCTGGGCGACCCTGGCGTGGCCATGTCGATTGCGCTGGTGCCGCTGCGCGCGGGCGCCATCAATGCGCCGGGCCCGGCGTTTGGTATGCTGGTGCTGGCCTCGCCGGACCCACAGCGCTTTTCCAGCGGCATGGGCACGGATTTCCTGGAGCGCATTGCCGAGCTGGCCAGCGCGGCGCTGTCACGGTTGCGCCACGAATAAGCCCATGAGTGCCGGCACGGATCTTGTCCAGAGGTATCTCGACCATGTCCGTTACGAAAAGCGCCTGGCGCAGCGCACGGTGGCGCTGTACCAGCAGGACCTGCAAAAGCTGTCTGAAAACGCCACCAGGGCCGGCATCGAGCTGACCCGGGTGCAAAACGCCCACATCCGCCGCTGGGTGGCGCAGATGCATGGCGGTGGCCGCAGCGGCCGCGGCATCGCGTTGATCCTGTCGGGCTGGCGCGGTTTTTACGCCTGGCTGGGCCGCGAAGGCCTGGTACCCAGCAACCCGGTGCAGGACGTGCGTGCGCCCAAGTCACCCAAGCCGCTGCCCAAGGCACTGGGCGTGGACGATGCGGTGAAGCTGGCCGAGCACCATGACGCCGATGCCGACCCCTGGACCGAGGCACGCGACGCCGCCATGGTGGAGTTGCTGTACGGCTGCGGCCTGCGTGTGGGTGAGCTGGTGGGGCTGGACGTGGCGGGCAGCAGCTACGTGGACCTGCAGGCGGGCGAAGCGCATGTGCTGGGCAAGGGCAGCAAGCGCCGAATGGTGCCCGTGGGAAGCAAGGCGCTGGCTGCGCTGCGGCGCTGGCTGGACGTGCGCGGGCAGTCGGCAGCGCCGCCCGCCACTGGCCAGCCTGCGCTGTTCCTGGGCCGCCGCGGCGGGCGCATCACGGCGCAGACCGTGTGGCAGCGCGTGAAGCTGCGCAGCCTCAAAAGCGGGCTGGCCACGCCGGTGCACCCGCACATGCTGCGCCACTCATTCGCCAGCCACGTGCTGCAGTCCAGCAGCGACCTGCGGGCGGTGCAGGAACTGCTGGGCCATGCCAACATCACCACCACGCAGGTCTACACGCGGCTCGATTTCCAGCATCTGGCCAAGGCCTATGACGCCGCGCACCCGCGCGCGCGCCGCAAGGGCTGAGCCCGCGTTCGGCTCAGGTGCCCAGCCACTTGAGCAGGTCGCGCAGGCGCTGTTCGGTGGTGGTGTCAAATTCCTTGATGCCGACGGTCTTCAGCACGGTCTGGCCGGCCGCGTCGTCGGGCAGCGCCGTCAGGCCTTTCTGGATGGCGTCGATCTGGGCCGGCTGCAATTTCTTGCTGGCAATCAACGGGAAGTAAGGTTGCGCCACGCTCTTGTGCAGCACGCGGTGGCCGTCCTGCTCCCATTTTTTGGCCACGCCGGAATAGGACGCCACGCCGCCCACGTCGGCGAACCTGTTGGTCAGGTAGAACGCCACGGCGCCCTGTTCGCGCACGTACTGCACGTTCTCGGCCGCCAGGTTGATGCCGCGGTCGCGCAGCTCGGCGCGGCACAGCTTGGTCATGTAGGCGGCCTGCTCGGGCAGGGCGATGCGCTTGCCCTTCACATCGGCCAGGGTCTTCAACGGTGAATCCTTGGGCACCACGATGTGGCACTGCCCGTCGGGCTTGGCGGTGGCAATGAACTGGAAGCCGTAGTCACGCAGGCCGCGCGCGGGGTAGTCGCTGGGGCGGGCGATCACGAAATCAAAGCGGCCCGCCTTCATGCCCTCTTCGAGTGCGGCGAATTCGCGGATGAACACCACGTTGACCTTCTGGCGGATGCTCTTGCCGATGACGTCGGCCAGGCCCTGGTACTTGTTGATGACCTGCGCATGGTCCAGGCCGCCCGACGTGCCCTCGCTTACGCCCAGTATCAGGCCCTGTGCCGACGCAAGCACCGGCGCGCAGGCCAGCGTGACAGCGGCCACCAGCCGATGGATGGATGTCCTCATGAATGCCCTCTTCCCTGTGGTTTTGTTCAGCGGGCGATTCTAGGAAGCACGCTGTCAGCGGCATAGTCGAAGAAAGCGTTAGGCACGCGTATCTTTTTGTATCGGCGCTTCGTCGTGCAACGAAAACACGGCGCGCTTGCTGTCTGGCGGCACCGATGCCAGCAGTGCGCCCATCTGTTCGAGCAGTTGCTGGGCGTCGGTGCCGTCCAGCGGCACCAGCGCATGGGCCACCCGCAGCTGGGCTACCCATTCCAGCGGCTTGTTCTTGAACGGCATCAGGCCGCGGGCGACCACGCGCGGGCCGGCCTGGGCGGCTTCCTCGGGCGTGAGCGGCCCTTCCACCAGCATGCCAAAGCGCCGCTCGGCCAGCCTGGCCACGCTGTCGATCTCGCGCGCGGCCGACAGCAGTCGGCCCGCTACGCGCAGCGGCAGCTCTTCCGCCGAGCGGCGGTCGAAGTCGCGCTGGATCTGCTCCACATTGACCAGGTCAATCACCAGCACCACGCTCTGGTGCTTCAGGCGCTGCGAGCGCGCGATCATGCGCATCAGCCGCTCGGCGAACACCGGCGCATTGATCAGGCCCGTGGCTGGGTCCAGCCGGTCCAGGCCATGGATGCGGCGGTTGTGCTCGCGCCGCTGCTGGCTGCGCAGCATCAGGATCACCAACAGCACGGGCAGCTCAAAGGCAATGCCGATCTGCATGCCGTGCATCGTCCAGAAGCTCACGGGAATCAGCCCGGCAATGCGCGCCAGCGGGAATGCCGAGCCGATCATCACGGGCGCAATCCCCGCCAGCAGCCACAGGCCGTAGCGGTCGCCCCGGCGCCAGGCCCACAGGGTGACCAGCACGCCGGTCAGCAGCGACAGCACGATGTAGCCAGCCATCAGCTGGAAGCGGTAGACGCGATCCACCACGGCCAGCGCCACACAGACCGCAATGCCCAGCATCGCCAGGCCCGCCATCAGGCGCGTGACCTGGCGCGACCGCTCCGGCAGCGACAGCACCGCCGTGCCAAACCACAGCAGCGATGCCATGGTCAGCACCGAGAGCATCAGCGGTGAAATGTCATTCCATGCCGGCCGGCCCGGCCACAGGTGCAGCCCGGCGATGCCGGTCATGGATGCCTGGGTCACGCCCATCAGCGCCACACTCAAGCCGTACAGCGCATACGCCGCGTCGCGCAGCGACACCGCGCTCAGCGCCGACAGCATGACCGCCAGGCCCGCCAGGCCGAAATAGATGCCCAGGATCAGCGACACGCGCTGCTCGCTGCGGTAAAGGTAGCTCTCGCTCACGAACGCCAGCGGCGCGCTGAAGCTGTGGGCGTTCTCAATGCGCAGCAGGAATTTGCGCGGCTCCTCGGCCGACACCACGATGGGTAACAGCGGGTGGCGGTGCGGCACCGGCCAGGCGCTCACGGGCACCAGGTCGCCCGCGCGCTGCTCGTTCCATTGGCCGGCGCTGTCATGGGTGTAAAGCGAGGCCCGGTCCACCGAGGCATAAGGGATTTCCAGGTACCAGCGCTCGGCATCCGGCGCGGGAGGAATGGTCAGCCGGATCCACAGCGCATGGCCTGGCTTCAGCGCAAAAATGGCTTGGCTGACAGTGGGTTGCCAGTTGGCTGCGCCGGCGTCCACCAACTCGGGCGTGGCGGTGCCGGAGGTATCCACCCAGTAGTCGCCCCAGTCGTTCAGCGCCACGGGCTGGCGCGCCGTGTCCAGGTCGAGCACGGTGCGTGCCCATGCAGCGGCCGGCAGCATTATCCCGAGCAGGATCGCTGCCTGAACCCAACGTGCGCCCCACCAGTACCGCATTCTTCGCAAGTTCTTCTCCAACCCCGCATTGTTGCCTGCCGCGACAATATGCGCCATGAAAGCCATCCGACTGCGGCCCGGCAAGGACCGTTCACTGCTACGCCGCCACCCCTGGATTTTCGATTCTGCCGTCGCGCGCGGAGGCGCCGACGCTGGCGAAACCGTGCGGGTGGAGTCCAGCGAAGGCCAGTTTCTCGCCTGGGGCGCGTACAGCCCGGCATCCAGAATCCGCGTACGCGCCTGGAGTTTTGACGAAAAGCAGCGTATCGACGCGGCGTTTTTTGCCCAGGCCTGCGCCCGGGCCATCCGCGCCAGAAGCCGCATGGACATCCAGAGCGACGGCCTGCGCCTGATCCACGGCGAATCCGACGGCCTGCCGGGGCTCATTGTGGACCGCTACGGCGACACCCTGGTCGCCCAGTTCCTGGCCAGCGGCGTGGAGCGCTGGAAGAGCGTGATCGCCGACGCCCTGCTTCACGAAACCGGCCTGACGCGCCTGTACGAGCGCTCGGACGCCAGCAGCCGTACCCTGGAGGGCCTGGAGCCCGCCACTGGCTGGCTGCGCGGCGACGGCCCCACGGCGCTGACGATCCGTGAACATGACTGGCAGCTCACGCTGGACGTGGCCACCGGGCACAAGACCGGCTTCTACCTGGACCAGCGCGACAGCCGCGCCCTGTTTGCCCGCTGGACCCGGCGCCTGGGCTTTGCGCGCGTGCTCAACTGCTATTGCTATACCGGCGGCTTCACCGTGGCCGCGCTGTCCGGCGGGGCGGGGCACGTCACGTCGATCGACTCGTCCGGCCCGGCGCTGGAACGCGCCGCCGCCCATGTGGCGCTCAATGGCTTCGACCCGGCCCGCGCCACGTTCATGGATGCGGATGTCAATGCGTCATTGCGTGCTTTCATTGAGCAGGGCCGCAGGTTTGACGCCATCGTGCTGGACCCGCCCAAGCTGGCCCCTACGGCAGCGCACGCCGAACGGGCCGCGCGGGCCTACAAGGACATCAACCGGCTGGCCTTCAAGCTGCTGGAGCCGGGGGGCGTGCTGTTCACTTATTCATGCTCGGGCGGCATCAGCGCCGACCTGTTCCACAAGATCGTGGCCTCCGCTGGCGCGGACGCGGGCGTGGACGGCTATATCAGCGTCCGCCTGGGCGGGGCACCGGACCACCCGATGACGCTGGAGTTTCCTGAAGGGGAGTATTTGAAGGGGCTTGTTGTGGTTCGCAAGTAAGTGTTTTCTTTTTTGTGTTTTTGGCAGGGCGGCATCTGATCTTCCCCCCCCTATCCCCCCAGCCCCCTTTCCGCCCCCGCCGGGGCGGAAAGGGGGAGCCCTGATCTGGTTTCAGCGCTCCGGCTACCTGAAGAATCGGGAACGGTTGCGATACACCAGTGCGCACCACGGCCAGCGCCAACAGTTGGGGCAGAGCCTGCAGTGTTGTCAGCCACCGCCCCAACAGCAGGCATGCGCCGTGGCGGACTCAGGCGTGTCGCAGCGTCACCCCGGTTCTTCAGGTGGCCGGCGCGACGGATTCAAATCCAGGCTCCCCTTTCAGCCCCGGCGGGGGGCGGAAAGGGGCGGGGGGATAGGGGGGGAAGAAAAGGTGCAGCCCAACCAAAAAAACACACAAAAACAAGCACATCAATACCCCGCTAAACTGCCCCACCTCCCAAGCACAGTCCAACACCATGAGCCTCATCCCCGCCACCATCCTCACCGGCTTCCTGGGTTCCGGCAAGACCACCCTGCTCAAGCGCGTGCTCAGCGAAGCCCATGGCCAGAAAATTGCCGTCATTGAAAACGAGTTCGGCGAGGAAAACATCGACAGCGACATCCTGGTCACCGAAAGCAAGGAGCAGATCATCCAGATGAGCAACGGCTGCATCTGCTGCACCATCCGTGAAGACCTTCGCTCCACCCTGCAGGACCTGGCCCAGAAAAAGCGCAAGGGTGAAATCGACTTTGACCGCGTGGTGATCGAGACCACCGGCCTGGCCGATCCTGGCCCCGTGGCCCAGACCTTCTTCATGGACGACGAAATCGCCGAAACCTACCTGCTGGACTCCATCCTGACACTGGTGGACGCCAAGCATGCAGCCCAGCAACTCAACGACCGCCAGGAAGCGCGCCGCCAGGTGGGCTTTGCCGACCAGATCTTCATCAGCAAGACCGACCTGGTGGCCCAGGACGAGACCGACGCCCTGATCCACCGCCTGAAGCACATGAACCCGCGTGCGCCGCACAAGGCCGTGCATTTCGGCGAGGTGGCCATCAAGGACGTGTTTGACCTGCGTGGCTTCAACCTCAACGCCAAGCTGGACATCGACCCTGACTTCCTCAAGGACGACCACCACGATCACGGCCATGACCACCATGACCATGACCACGAACATGGCGAGCATTGCGACCATCCCTCGCACGCGCATGAAGGGCACGGGCATCACCACCATCACGATGACGACGTCAAGAGCTTCGTGTTCAAGTCCGACCGCGCCTTTGATCCGGCCCGCCTGGAGGACTTCCTGGGCGCCATCGTCAACATCTACGGCCCGCGCATGCTTCGCTACAAGGGCGTGCTGAACATGAAAGGGACCGAGCGCAAGGTGATCTTCCAGGGCGTGCACCAGCTGATGGGCAGCGATTTGGGGCCGCAGTGGGCTGAAGGTGAAGCGCGCACCAGCAAGATGGTGTTCATCGGGATCGACCTGCCCAAGGACATTTTCCTGCAGGGCCTGGAACAGTGCCTTATTTGAGTTAGGCTAGTGGCCTTTTGCGGAGCCCACGGAGGGGCAGGGCCCGCAGTCCCGTTCCGGTTTTTGGTTGGGGAGCCAAATGATTGTCTCGATTCTGCAACTGATGGGGTTCGGCTTTGGCAAGGGGCGGGGTGAGCGCGCCGGTGAAAACCCGCGACCCGTGGCCGCGCGGGCGGACAATCGGGGTATAACTCGCAATCATGAAGGCCCCACGTCATCAGAACAAAGCAGGTCTGCAGGCTCGCGTGAAGCCCATGCAACTGCCGGCGCCGCGAGGAGACAGGAAGTGAAAGCCCCCGCCAAGAAGGCCCCTGCCAAACCGGCCGCCAAAACCAAGGCCGCGGCCAGCAAGCCGGCTGCAAAGCCCGCAGCCAAAGCCAAGCCTGCCGCCAAGTCCAAAGCGCCCGCCAAAACCGCCGCCAAGCCCGCCGCCAAGCCCGCCGCCAAGCCCGCCGCGAAGGCCAAGCCGGCCGCCAAGCCGGTGGCAGGTGCCGCCGCCAGGAAAACACCGGCCAAGCCAGCATCCAAACCAGTTCCCGCGAGCAAGGCCCCTCCCAAAGTGCAGGCTTCCGTACCCAAGGCAGCCAAGCCTGCCGTAAAATCCGCCGCTCCCGCGCCAGCGCCCGTCGTGGCCAAGCCACCGGCTCCCGTTGTCGCGGCAGTTCCCGTGAAGGCTCCCAAGCCTTCGTCACGCCTTGCCCAGATCACTGTGCCTTCCATGGCGCAATCGGTGGCTTCCACCGCCGCCAAATCAAGCTATACCCAGACAATGTCATCTCCCGTACTCGTGCACCCGATACCCACCGTGGCCAAGAAAGACCCCAAGCTCGCCAACAACTGGAAGTCCAAGGCTGCCGAGCAGCTGACCGATGCCGAAGTCATTGCGATGCCTGATTCGGAATACATGAACGACAAGCAGATGGCGTTCTTCCGGCTCAAGCTTTCTGCCCTCAAGCAGGACATCCTCAACAGCGCGGGCGAGACCACCGAACACCTGCGCGAAGACACCGTGATCGTTCCGGATCCGGCCGACCGCGCCACGATCGAGGAAGAGCACGCGCTGGAGCTGCGCACGCGCGACCGCGAGCGCAAGCTGCTCAAGAAGATCGAGCAGTCCATCGCCCGCATCGACGCGGGTGACTACGGCTACTGCGACGAAACCGGCGAGCCTATCGGCGTGGGGCGCCTTCTCGCCCGTCCCACGGCTACGCTGTCCCTTGAGGCGCAACAGCGGCGCGAACTCAAGCAGAAGATGTTTGGCGACTGACCAGACAACCCGGACGAGCACGTAATGGCCAAGGACGAAAACAACGGACTCCTGTCAAAGGTAGTCAAGTTCGTCCGCAACCCGACCACCAACTGGGCCGACCTGGACCAGCAGGAAACGGACCGGGAGAGCACCTACTCCAAGCAGATGCTCAAGGAGATGATCGAGCGCAAGCGGCGTAACGATTTTGTGCGCAAGCGCGAGTTCGACATGCTGCGCAAGATGCGCCGCAGCGAGGTCATGGCGGGGCAGGATCCGGCGGCGCGGCCCTCGTTCTTCCAGAGTTCCATGCCGTCCAAGCCCGACGACCGGGCCATGACGCTCAAGAAGATCGACGAGATCGAAGCCCAGATGTCCATGCAGTGGTGGAAGACCAAGCACGGCGACTCGTCCATCCGCACCACCAACTTCCCCGGCGTGACGTCGCAGGTGGGCACCACCAGCATCCCGCTGGACGCTCCCGGTGCCGCCAAACCCTATACCCGCACCGAACCTTCGCCGCTGCTGGGCGACAAGGCGCCCGCCACGCTGCCCCCGCCCGTCCAGGCACCGCTGATGCCGCCGTTCATCTCCCAGGCGCCGATGCCCGTGGCACCCGTGCCTGCGGCTGCGCCCGTGCAGGCGGCGCGCCCGCAGGCGCCCGCGCCCTCCCTGGTGCGCCCGGTGCCGCCGCCCCCGCCGGCCATGACGCGCGTGCAGGTGGCGGGCTCGACGGCCACCGCGGCTGGCTTGGGTGCGCACTACGAAGGAGGCGGGACCACGGGCTTTTCGGCGTCCAAGCTGTTTGCCGTGGACGTCGAGGAATTTGCGCATGATCCCGAGCTGGAAGAGGCCTCCATCCGGTTTGCCAACGGTGATGACAAGGGCGCCGAAGCGGGCTTGCTGGAGGTGCTGGGCCCCAAGGGCTCGCGCGTGGGGCACGACGAAACATGGCTGACGCTGTTTGACCTGTACCGCGCGACCGGCCAGCAGGACCGCTTTGAGACCGCGGCCATTGAGTTTGCCGGGCGCTTCGGGCGTTCGGCGCCGCAATGGTTCTCCATCCCGGAAGCGGTGGGCCGCATGAGCACGCCGGCGGCCCCCGCCGCGGGTCCGGCGTCACAGCAGGTCGCTGACTGGACCTGTCCGGGCACCTTCGGCACGCAGACGCTGGCCGCGCTGAATGCGGCCCTGGCCAAGGCACCACCGCCGTGGCGCCTGAGCTGGGCCAAGCTGACCACCATTGAAGAGGCCGCGATCGAACCCCTCACCCGGCTGTTCACCCAGTGGGCCGCCCAGCCGGTGCAGTTGCGCTTCATTGCCGCCGAGGTGCTGGAGCAGGTGCTGCAGTCGGCGACACCCTCTGGCGACAAGAGTGTGAATGCGGCCTGGTGGCGCCTGCGCATGGAGGTGCTGCGCGTGATGCACCGCCCGGATGAATTCGAGCTGGTCGCGCTCGACTACTGCGTGACCTACGAAGTTTCACCGCCGTCCTGGGACAGCGCGCGTTGCGAATACAAGCCGCTGCAATCCGACGGCAGCTACATGGCGGGTCACACCATCATCGGAGAGGCCTTCCGCGATTCCATGCCATCCAGCCTCGGGGCGGCGTATGGCGATACGCAGATGCCGCCCCTGAACTCGCAGATGACCAACGTGTCCATGGTGGAACTGGCCGGCCAGATCCTGGGTGACGCCACCGAGGCGCTGGACACCCTGGAAAACCGCCTGCTTGGCGCCGACGTGATGGTAATTTCCTGTGCCCGGCTGATCCGCATCGACTTCTCCGCCGCCGGCACCCTGCTTAACTGGGTCACGGCGCGCCAGGGCGAGGGCCGGCAGGTCCAGTTCAGTGAAGTGCACCGTCTGGTGGCTGCATTCTTCAATGTCATTGGCATCAGCGAGCATGCGCGCGTGGTGCCGCGCACCGACTGAGCTTGCGGCTGCGCCGCCGCGCGGTCCATGCCGCGTCGGCCTGAATGGGTGACGATGAAAGAAAAATCATCTTCACCTATCACTTTCACACCCCTTGCTAAGTGCTTCATTTAGAACGTTTTTCATCTGCGATGCAGATGCGAAAACGCTCCTAAGTCCTTGATTTCATTGCAAAAAATTGTAGCAACCCCTGTTGCGGCGCCGATGTTTCCTGATACAGTGCAAAAAAGTGCAATTAAGTGGTGAAAAGTGCCTTCGGCGCTTCCATTTGAGGGCACGTCTTGCGAAGAGGGTGCACTGGCGTGTTTCAAGGGGCTTCGTCTCTGAGTCTGGATGCGAAGGGTCGGCTTTCCGTGCCGACCCGGCATCGTGACGTCCTGGCCGCCACCGCCCAGAGCCAGCTGACGATCACCAAGCACCCGCACGGCTGCCTGATGATCTTTCCCCGCCCCGAATGGGAGAAGTTCCGCGCGCGCGTGGCCGAGCTGCCGATGTCGGCGCAATGGTGGAAGCGCGTCTTCCTGGGCAATGCGATGGACGTGGAGCTGGACGGCACCGGCCGCGTGCTGATCTCACCGGAGCTGCGCGAAGCGGCCGGCATCTCCAGGGACACCATGTTGCTGGGCATGGGCAACCACTTCGAGCTGTGGGACAAGGCGACCTACGATGCCCAGGAAGCCAAGGCGATGCAGGGCGATATGCCCGACGTCTTCAAGGACTTCTCCTTCTGAAAGAAGACGGTGGAAACCCCATGGCAACACACCACCGTCTTGTTGAACGAAGCAGTCGATTCTCTTCTCAACAATCCGGATGCAACTTACGTGGACGCGACCTTTGGCCGTGGCGGCCATTCGCGCCTGATCCTGTCGCGGCTGGGGCCTCAGGGCCGCCTGGTGGCCTTCGACCGCGACCCCGACGCCATTGCAGAAGCCTCGCGCATCACGGATGCGCGTTTTTCCATCCGTCACGAGGCTTTTCACCATCTGTGCGAGCTGCCGGCGCAAAGCGCCGCGGGCGTGTTGATGGACCTGGGCGTGAGCTCGCCGCAGATCGACAACCCGGCACGCGGCTTCAGCTTCCGGTTCGATGGCCCGCTGGACATGCGCATGGACACCACGCGCGGGGAAAGCGTGGCCCAGTGGCTGGCAACAGCGGATGTTCAACAGATCGCGGAGGTGATTCGTGACTATGGCGAAGAACGGTTTGCTGTTCAGATTGCAAAGGCGATTGCTGCTCGCCGACAAGAGCGGGGCCCAGTTTCAACCACCACCGAGCTGGCCCAGCTCGTGGCTGGCGCGGTCAAAACCCGCGAGCCGGGCCAGGACCCTGCAACGCGCACATTTCAGGCTCTTCGGATTTTCATCAACGCCGAGCTTGAAGAGCTGCAACAGGCGCTAGAGGCCAGCCTTGATGTACTTCAACCCGGAGGCCGCCTGGTGGTGATCAGTTTCCACTCGCTGGAAGACCGCATCGTCAAGCAGTTCATCGCGGCGAATTCGCGCGAGGTGTTTGACCGCCGGGCCCCTTTTGCCGCGCCAAAACCGATGAAACTCAAGGCGCTGGACCGCATCAAGCCCAGCGCCGCGGAAGTGGCGGGTAATCCGCGATCGCGCAGCGCGATCATGCGGGTTGCCGAAAGGACGACGGCATGAGCGCCGCCGGACCGCTCGTGGGGGCCAGGTCATGACGAGGTTGAACCTCGTCCTGCTGCTGGCGGTGATGGCCAGCGCGCTGTACCTGGTGCGCACCCAGTACGAATCGCGCCGCCTGTTCACCGAGATCGACCGCGCCCAGACCGAAGCCCGCCGCCTGGAGGTGGAGGCCGAGCGGCTCAAGGTTGAAAAGCGTGCGCAGTCCACCCCCGGCCGGGTGGAGAAGCTGGCCAAGGAGCAGCTGCAGATGCGCACGGCCACACCGGCCATCACGCAATATGTGCAGTACACGGCGCCCCAGCAGGCCGCCGCACCCGCTGCACCCGCTGTTGCAGGGGCCGTGCGATGAGCAGCCGCAGCGTCCTCTACACGTCCAGCCCGCTGCTGGCCAGCAAGACGCCGGTGTGGCGCAGCAAGTTCATCGTGGCGGCGATCGCCCTGGGCTTTGCCGGCCTGGCGGCGCGTGCCGCGTGGGTGCAGGTCATCGGCAACGACTTTTTCCGCAAGCAGGGCGAGGTCCGCTTTGCCCGCACGCTGGAACTGCCGGCCAACCGCGGGCGCATCCTGGACCGCAATGGCCTGCTGCTGGCCACCTCCGTGCCCGCGCCCAGCATCTGGGCCATTCCGGAAGACGTGGACGCCACGCCCGCGCAGTTGGGCAAGCTGGCCCGCTTGCTTGAAATGCCGCTGGCCGACCTGCAAAAGCGCCTGGCCGACGAAGACAAGACCTTTGTCTGGCTCAAGCGCCAGGTGGACGAGAGCGTCGCGCAAAAGATCACCGAACTCGACATCAAGGGCATCTACCAGCGCAAGGAATACCGGCGCAAGTACCCCGAGGGTGAGGCTGCGGCCCATGTGGTGGGCTTCACCAACGTGGAGAACAACGGCCAGGAGGGCGTGGAGCTGTCGTTCAACAGTGACCTGGCCGGCCGCGCCGGCTCGCGCCGCGTCATCAAGGACCGGCTGGGCCGCGTGGTGGAAGGCGTGGGCGAGCAGACCCCCCCGGTCGATGGCAAGGATCTGCAGCTGTCGATTGACAGCAAGGTCCAGTTCTTTGCCTACCAGAAGCTGCGCGACGCGGTGATCGCCAACAAGGCCAAGGCCGGCAGCGTGGTGGTGCTGGACAGCAGCACCGGCGAGGTGCTGGCCCTGGCCAACTATCCCAGCTACAACCCGGACCGGCGCCAGAACCTGAGCGGCGAGCAGCTGCGCAACCGCGCCCTGACCGACACCTTCGAGCCCGGTTCCACCATGAAGCCGATCACCGTGGCCGCCGCGCTGGAGCTGGGGCGCGTGAAGCACAACACCATCATCGACACCACGCCCGGGCGCTACAGCATGGGCGGCTTCACCATCAGCGACACGCACAACTACGGCGTGCTTGACGTGGACGGCGTGATCCAGAAATCCAGCAACGTGGGCGCGCTCAAGATCGCGCAGCGCATGACGCCCAAGGAAATGTGGGACGTGTATTCGGCGCTGGGCTATGGCCAGAAGCCGCAGATCGCCTTCCCCGGCGCGGTGCCAGGCCGGCTGCGGCCCTACAAGAGCTGGAAGCCCATCGAGCAGGCGACCATGTCCTATGGCTACGGGCTGTCGGCGTCGCTGTTCCAGATGGCGCGTTCCTATACCGCGTTCGCGCATGACGGCGCGATCATTCCCGCCACCATGCTCAAGACCGATACGCCCGCCACGGGCGTGCCGGTGTTCTCGCCCGCGCATGCGGCGCAGGTGCGCCACATGCTGTGGCTGGCCGCGGGCCCCGGCGGCACGGGCCAGAAGGCACAAACCGTGGGCTACTCGGTGGGCGGCAAGTCCGGCACGGCGCGCAAGCAGGTGGGCAAGAGCTATGCGGCGGGCAAGTACCGTTCGTGGTTCACCGGCATGGCGCCCATCGACAAGCCGCGCATCATCGTGGCGGTCATGATCGACGAGCCCAGCGCCGGCCATTACTACGGCGGCACCGTTGCCGGGCCGGTGTTCAGCGAGGTGGTGCAGCAGACCCTGCGCATGATGGGCGTGCAGCCGGACATGGCGGTCAAGCCGCAGATCGTGGCCAACGCGGTCGAGGAGTCGTTCTGATGACCGAACTCGACACCCCCGTGCAGGCCGCCCGGTGGTTGCGCGAACGCGTCACCGGCGTGCTGCACACCGACAGCCGCAAGGTCGGCCTGGGCGATGGCTTCATTGCCTGGCCCGGCGCGGCCACTGACGGGCGCAAGCATGTGCCCTCGGCCATGGCCCAGGGCGCGGCAGCCTGCCTGGTGGAGAAGAATGGCGCCGACGCGTGGGGCTTTGCCGCTGACACACTGGGCGACACCATTGCGCTGTACGGCCAGCTCAAGGCGGCCACCGGCCCGATCGCCGCTGCGTACTATGAATCGCCGTCCGAGCAGCTGGATGTGCTGGCCGTGACCGGCACCAACGGCAAGACCTCCACCGCGTGGTGGCTTGCCCAGGCGCTGTCGGGCGTGCAGGCGCCCGCGCCCATTCCGTGCGCCGTGGTGGGCACGCTGGGCACCGGCGTGCCGCCGCGGGTGGAGTTCAATGGCCTGACCACGCCCGACCCGGTGTTGCTGCAGCGGCAGTTCCGCCACTTCCTGGATGGGGGGCTGCGTGCCTGCGCCATCGAGGCGTCGTCCATCGGCATCGTGGAGCGCCGCCTGGACGGCACGCGCATCCGCGTGGCCATCTTCACCAACTTCACGCAGGACCACCTGGATTACCACGGCACCATGCAGGCCTACTGGGAAGCCAAGGCGGAACTGTTCCGCTGGCCCGGCCTGCGCGCCGCCGTCATCAACCTGGACGATGCGCGCGGCGCACAGCTGGCCGCGTCGCTGGACGCCAGCGCGCTGGATGTCTGGACGGTGTCGTGCGAGGTACCCGCGCGCCTGACAGCGCGCGACATCGGCTACGACACGCAGGGCCTGCGTTTTCGCGTGTGCGAAGGCAACGAAAGTCACCCCCTGCAAACGCGGCTGGTGGGCCAGTACAACGTGTCCAACCTGTTGGGTGTGATGGCCGCCATGCGGGCCATGGGCGTGCCCCTGGCCGCGGCGGTCCAGGCCTGCGGCGGCCTGCTGCCGGTGCCCGGGCGCATGGAGCGCATCGCGCTGGATGGCCAGCCGCTGGTGGCCGTGGACTACTCCCATACGCCCGACGCGCTGGACAAGGCCCTTGCGGCCCTGCGTCCGCTGGCCCGCCAGCGCGGCGGGCAGCTGTGGTGCGTGTTTGGCTGCGGCGGCAATCGTGATACCACCAAGCGTCCGCTGATGGCCGCCGTGGCTGAAAAGAACGCCGACCGCGTGGTTGTCACCAGCGACAACCCGCGCGACGAAAAGCCCGAGGCCATCATCAGCCAGATCCTGCTGGGCCTGAGCCACCATCAGTGTGTGCAGGTGCAGGCCGACCGCGCCCAGGCCATTGCCGGCACGCTGGCGCAAGCCGGCGCCAGCGACGTGGTGCTGATTGCCGGCAAGGGGCATGAAGACTATCAGGAAATTGGCGGCGTGAAGCACCCGTTCTCCGACCTGACGCATGCCCGGGCCGCGCTGGCGCAAAGGAGTGCCGCCTCATGATGACGCTTGCCCAGGCCCTGCGGTGGCTGCCCGGCGCGCGCCTGGTGGGCGATGGTGCCACCGTCGTGCAGCGCGTGCACACCGACACCCGCACGCTGCAGCCCGGCGACCTGTTCGTGGCCCTTCGCGGCGAGCGCTTTGACGCCAATGATTTCCTGGCCGATGCGCTGGCCCAGGGCGCATCCGCTGTGCTGGCGCACCGCGGCAAGGTGCCTGCCGGTGCCAGCGGCATCGAGGTGGACGACACGCGCATTGCGCTGGGCTTGCTGGCCGCCGGCTGGCGCAGCCAGTTCAGCCTGCCGCTGATCGCCGTGACGGGCAGCAACGGCAAGACCACGGTGACGCAGATGATCGCGTCCATCCTGCGCGCCTGGCAGGGCGATGCGGCGCTGGCCACCCAGGGCAACCTGAACAACGACATTGGCGTGCCGCTGACGCTGCTGCGCCTGCGCGCGTCGCACCGCGTGGCGGTGATCGAGCTGGGCATGAACCACCCCGGCGAGATCGCCTACCTGGCTGACATCACGCGTGCCAACGTGGCGCTGGTCAACAACGCACAGCGCGAACACATGGAATTCATGGCCACGGTCGAGGCCGTGGCCCGCGAAAACGGCAGCGTCCTGAGCGCCCTGCCAGCGGTGGGCACCGCGGTGTTCCCGGCGGACGACGACTACACGCCCGTGTGGGCGGCGTTGGCGGGTGGCCGGGCCAGCCTGCGCTTTGGCGCGCCGGGTGCCGATATCAGTTTGGCCGGTACTGAGTGGGTGTCAGGGCATTGGCAGGTGGGCGCGCAAACGCCCGCCGGGCCGTTGGCGTTCTCCCTCCACATCGCCGGCCGCCACAACGTGCGTAACGCGCTGGCCGCTGCGGCCTGCGCGCTGGCCGCGGGCGCGCCGCTGGAGGCGATCCGCCGCGGGCTGGAGAGCTTTGCGCCGGTCAAGGGCCGCTCGCGTGCGCTGGCGCTGCAGCTGCATGGCCGTGCGCTCACGGTGGTGGACGACACCTACAACGCCAACCCCGATTCCGTGCGCGCCGCGATCGACGTGCTGGCCGAGCTGCCCGGCCCGCGCCTGCTGGTGCTGGGGGACATGGGCGAAGTGGGCGACCAGGGGCCGCAGTTCCATGCCGAGGTGGGCGCGCATGCGCGCGCGCGGGGCATCGAGACGCTGCTGACGCTGGGCGAGCAGGCCGCCGGCATGGGCGGGCGGCACTTTGCCGACATCGACGCGCTGAACGCCGCGGTGCGCGCCGCGCTGCCCGCGTCGGCCAGCGTGCTGGTCAAGGGCTCGCGCTTCATGAAGATGGAGCGCGTGATCGAGGCCATCACCGCGCTGGCGCAAAACGACAACATTGAGGAGACACGTCATGCTGCTTAGCCTGGCCCAGTGGCTGCAGACCCTGTCGCCCGAATTCGGCTTCTTCCGGGTGTTCCAGTACCTGACCTTCCGCGCGGTGATGGCGGCCATGACCGCGCTGCTGATCGGGCTGATCGCCGGGCCGTTCGTGATCCGCCGCCTGACCGAGCTGAAGATCGGCCAGCCCGTGCGTGGCTACGGCATGCAGACCCACCTGGCCAAGAGCGGCACGCCCACCATGGGCGGCGTGCTGATCCTGCTGTCCATTGCCATCTCCACGCTGCTGTGGTTTGACCTGTCCAACCGCTTCGTGTGGATCGTGCTGCTGGTGACGCTGGGCTTTGGCGCCATCGGCTGGGTGGATGACTGGCGCAAGGTGGTGCACAAGGACCCGGAAGGCATGCGCTCGCGCGAGAAGTATTTCTGGCAATCCATCATCGGCCTGCTGGCCGCGCTGTACCTGGTGTTCAGCATTTCCGAAAGCTCCAACCTCAAGGTGCTGGAGCTGTTCTTCAGCTGGGTGCAGTCGGGTTTTGACGTGAACCTGCCGCCCAAGGCCGGCTTGCTGCTGCCCTTCATGAAGGAAGTCAGCTATCCGCTGGGCGTGTTCGGCTTCGTGATCCTGACCTACGTGGTGATCGTGGGTTCCAGCAACGCCGTGAACCTGACGGATGGCCTGGACGGCCTGGCCATCATGCCGGTGGTGATGGTGGGCTCGGCGCTGGGCGTGTTTGCCTACGTCACGGGCAGCGCGGTGTACTCGAAGTACCTCTTCTTCCCGCACATCCCAGGTTCCGGCGAACTGCTGATCTTCTGCGCGGCCATGGCTGGCGCGGGGCTGGCCTTCCTGTGGTTCAACACCCATCCCGCCCAGGTGTTCATGGGCGACGTGGGCGCGCTGGCGCTGGGGGGGGCACTGGGCACCATCGCGGTCATCGTGCGCCAGGAAATCGTGCTGGCCATCATGGGCGGCATCTTCGTGGTGGAGGCGCTGTCGGTGATGCTGCAGGTCACGTACTTCAAGTACACCAAGAAGAAATACGGTGAAGGCCGGCGCATCCTGAAGATGGCGCCGCTGCACCACCATTTTGAAAAGAGTGGCTGGAAGGAAACCCAGGTGGTGGTGCGCTTCTGGATCATCACCATGCTGTTGTGCCTGGTGGGCCTTTCGACATTGAAGCTCCGGTAATGAACCAGCTCAAAGACCAACACGTCCTCATCCTGGGCCTGGGTGCGTCCGGCCTGGCGATGGCGCGCTGGTGCGCGCGCTGCGGCGCGCAGGTCACGGTAGCCGACACGCGCGACGCCCCGCCGCAACTGGGCGCTTTGCGCGAGCAGGCGCCGCAGGTGCAATTCATCAGCGGCGCCTTCACGGCGGCGCTGGTGGAGGGCACGGACATCCGCGCCGTGTTCCGCAGCCCCGGCCTGGCGCCAGCCGACGTGGCACCCGTGGTGGACGCCGCGCGCGCCGTGGGCCTGTGGGTGACCAGCGAGCTGGGCCTGTTTGCCCAGGCATTGGCGGATTTGAAAGCAGACAGTGGGTACGCACCGGCGGTACTGGCCGTGACCGGTACCAACGGCAAGACCACGGTGACGGCGCTGGCGGGCCAGCTGGTGGAGCGCGCCGGCAAGCCGGTAGCCGTGGCCGGCAATATCGGCCCGACGCTGCTGGACACGTTGGCCGAAAAGATCGATGCACGGTCGGACGAGCACCCCCTGCCGCAGGTGTGGGCGATCGAGCTGTCCAGCTTCCAGCTGGACGGCGTCACGAACTTCGAGCCCGCGGCCGCCACGGTGCTGAACGTCACGCAGGACCATCTGGACTGGCACGGCGACATGGTGGCCTATGCCGCTGCCAAGGCCAATGTGTTCGGCACGCAGGGCCTGATGGTGCTGAACCGCGAAGACCCGCTGGTCATGAAGATGCTGCCCGAGCCGGTACGGCTCAAGGGTGGCAAATATGAACAACGCGCCTATGTCACCTTCGGCGCCGACATGCCGCAACGCCCCGGCGACTTCGGCATCGAGGTGGTGAACGGCATGGCCTGGCTGGTGCGCGCGCTGGAAGCCGACGAAACGCTGAAAAAGCGGCGCGGCGAAGAGGTGGAAATCCACATCCAGCGCCTGATGCCGGCCGACGCGCTGCGCATCCGCGGCCGGCACAACGCCGTCAACGCGCTGGCTGCCCTGGCCCTGGCCGTGGCGGCGGGCTGCGCGCTGGGCCCCATGCTCTATGGCCTGCGTGAATACCGGGGCGAGCCGCACCGCGTGGAGCCGGTCGGCATCGTCAACGACATCGAGTATTTCGACGACAGCAAGGGCACCAACGTCGGCGCGACGGTGGCTGCGCTGCAGGGCCTGGGGGCCGAGCGAAAAGTGGTCGTCATCCTGGGCGGTGAAGGCAAGGGCCAGGACTTTGCCCCGCTGGCCGCGCCCGTGGCCCGCCATGCCCGTGCGGCGGTGTTCATTGGCCGCGACGGGCCGCTGATCCGCGCCGTGCTGGAAGACAGCGGCGTGACGCTGATCGACGCCGCCGACATGCACGAGGCCGTGGTCCTGGCCACGCAGCGCGCCCATGCGGGCGATGCGGTGCTGATGTCGCCAGCCTGCGCGAGCTTTGACATGTTTGACAACTACCCGCACCGCGCCCGCGTGTTCCGCGAAGCGGTACAGGCCATTGCCCGCGAAGCGGGCGTGGACCTGGAGGAGGGCGCATGAACGCACTGGCGGCACGGTTCAGTGGCTGGTTCAGCGCGCTGTCGGGCGGCTCGTCTGGCGCCGACCTGCGCCGCGCCGCGCCCGCGCGCGTGCAGGGTTTTGACCAGCCGCTGCTGTGGGTCACCGTGGCATTGCTGGCGTTTGGCCTGGTCATGGTGTATTCGGCCTCGATTGCGCTGCCCGACAACCCGAAGTTCGCGCGCTACTCACACACGCACTTCCTGGTGCGGCATGTGGTGTTCCTGCTGATCGCCTTTGTGGCGGCGCTGGTCGCGTTCCAGGTGCCGCTGGCGACCTGGGAAAAGTACGCGCCCTGGCTGTTCGTGGCGGCCCTGCTGCTGCTGGTGGTGGTGCTGATCCCCGGCATCGGCAAGGGCGTGAACGGCGCGCGCCGCTGGATCGGCCTGGGGTTCATGAGCTTCCAGCCGTCGGAGCTGGCCAAGTTCGCGGTGCTGATCTACGCGGCCGACTACATGGTGCGCAAGATGGATGTGAAGGAGCGCTTCTTCCGCGCCGTGCTGCCCATGGCCGTGGCCGTGGCCGTGGTGGGCATGTTGCTGCTGGCCGAGCCCGACATGGGCGCCTTCATGGTGATCGCGGTGATCGCCATGGGCATCCTGTTTCTGGGCGGGGTGAACGCGCGCATGTTCTTCCTGATCGCGGCGGTGATCGTGGTGGCCTTTGGCCTGATGATCGCCATGAGCGAATGGCGGCGCGAACGCATCTTTGCCTACCTGGACCCGTGGAGTGAAAAGCATGCGCTGGGCAAGGGATACCAGCTGTCGCATTCGCTCATTGCCATCGGGCGCGGTGAGGTGTTCGGCGTCGGGCTGGGCGGCAGCGTCGAGAAGCTGCACTGGCTGCCCGAGGCGCACACTGACTTCCTGCTGGCCGTGATTGGCGAGGAGTTCGGCCTGGTGGGCGTGGCTGTCGTGATCGGCCTGTTCTTCTGGATGACGCGGCGCATCATGCACATCGGCCGCCAGGCGATTGCGCTGGACCGCGTGTTTGCCGGGCTGGTGGCCCAGGGCGTGGGCATCTGGATCGGCTTTCAGGCGTTCATCAATATGGGGGTGAACCTGGGCGCGCTGCCCACCAAGGGCCTGACCTTGCCGCTCATGAGCTACGGCGGCTCGGCCATCCTGATGAACCTGGTGGCGATCGCTGTGGTGCTGCGCATTGACTACGAGAACAGAACGCTGATGCGCGGGGGCAGGTCATGACCAAATGTGTCTTGATCATGGCCGGGGGCACGGGCGGTCACATCTTTCCGGGGCTGGCCCTGGCCCACGCGCTGCAGGCCAAGGGCTGGCGCGTGCACTGGCTGGGCGCGCCTGACAGCATGGAAAGCCGGCTGGTGCCGCCGCAGGGCATTGCGCTGGAAACCATTGACTTTGGCGGCGTGCGCGGCAAGGGCCCGCTCACGCTGGCCTTGCTGCCGCTCAAGCTGCTGCGCGCGTTCTGGCAGAGCATCCAGGTGGTGCGCCGCGTCAAGCCCGATGTGGTGGTGGGGCTGGGCGGCTACATCAGCTTTCCCGGCGGCATGATGGGCGTGCTGTGTGGCAAGCCCCTGGTGCTGCACGAACAGAACTCCGTGGCGGGCATGGCCAACAAGGTGCTGGCGGGAGTGGCTGACCGTGTGTTCACGGCCTTCCCGAATGTGTTCAAGGCCGGCCAGTGGATCGGCAACCCGCTGCGCCCCGGCTTTCTGTCCGAGCCGGCGCCGGCCGAGCGTTTTGCCGGGCGCGAAGGTCCGCTGAAGGTGCTGGTGGTGGGCGGCAGCCTGGGCGCCAAGGCGCTGAACGAGGTGGTGCCGCAGGCCCTGGCCCTGCTGGCGCCGCAGCAGCGGCCCCATGTGCTGCACCAAAGCGGCGCCAAACAGATTGACGAGCTGCGCGCCAATTACGCGGCCGCTGGCGTGCATGCGGAACTGACGCCCTTCATTGACGACACGGCCGGCGCCTTTGCCGAGGCGGACCTGGTGATTTGCCGCGCCGGCGCCAGCACCGTGACAGAGATCGCGGCGGTGGGCGCGCCGGCGCTGTTCGTGCCGTTCCCGTTTGCGGTGGATGACCACCAGACCACCAACGCGCAATTCCTGACGGCCACCGGCGGCGGCTGGCTGGTCCAGCAGCGCGACCTGACGCCGCAAGGGCTGGCCGACATGCTGGCCGGCATGACGCGCGAGGAACTCGTGCGACGCGCTGAGGCGGCCAAACAACTGCAAAAAACAGGCGCGACGGAAATCATCGTCACGGCCTGTGAGGAGCTCGCGACATGAAACACGCGATCAAGCACATTCACTTCGTCGGTATCGGCGGCTCGGGCATGAGCGGCATTGCCGAGGTGTTGCTGAACCTGGGCTACACCATCAGCGGCTCCGACCTGTCGGACAGCGCCACGCTCAGGCGCCTGGGCGCCCTGGGCATCAAGACCTATGTGGGCCATGCGGCAGCCAATGTGGCGGGCGCCGACGCCGTCGTCACCTCCACCGCGGTGCAGCCCAGCAACCCCGAAGTGATCGTGGCGCGCGAAAAGCGCATTCCCGTGGTGCCGCGCGCGCTGATGCTGGCCGAGCTGATGCGCCTGAAGCAGGGCGTGGCCATTGCCGGCACGCATGGCAAGACCACCACCACCAGCCTGGTGGCCAGCGTTCTGGCCGAAGGCGGGCTGGACCCGACGTTCGTGATCGGCGGGCGGCTCAACAGCGCGGGTGCCAACGCCAAGCTGGGCAGCGGTGACTACATCGTGGTGGAGGCGGATGAATCCGACGCATCGTTCCTGAACCTGTTGCCGGTGATGGCGGTGGTGACCAACATCGACGCCGACCACATGGAAACCTATGGCCACGACTTCAACCGCCTCAAGGGCGCGTTCGTGGACTTTTTGCACCGCATGCCGTTCTATGGCACGGCCATCCTGTGCACCGACGACGCGGCCATCCGCGACATCGTGCCGCAGGTGTCCTGCCCCGTGACCAGCTACGGCTTTGGCGCGGATGCGCAGGTGCGCGCCGTGGACGTGCGTGCCGTGGGCGCCCAGATGCATTTCACGGCGCAGCGGCGCAACGGCGTTACCTTGCCCGACCTGCCCGTCGTGCTGAACCTGGCGGGCGAGCACAACGTGCTCAATGCGCTGTCGGCGATTGCGGTGGCGGTGGAGCTGAACGTGCCCGACGCGGCCGTTCAGAAGGCGCTGGCCGAGTTCAAGGGCGTGGGCCGCCGCTTCCAGAGCTACGGCAATCTGCCGGTCAAGGCGGCCAACGGCGGCGGGCAGTTCACCGTGATCGACGACTACGGCCACCACCCGGTGGAAATGCAGGCCACGCTGGCCGCAGCACGCGGCGCGTTCCCGGGCCGCCGGCTGGTGCTGGCCTTCCAGCCGCACCGCTACACGCGCACCCGTGACTGCTTCGAGGATTTCGTGAAGGTGATCGGCGCGGGCGCCGACGCCGTGCTGCTGGCCGAGATCTATGCCGCGGGCGAGGACCCCATCGTCGCCGCCGACGGCCGCTCGCTGGCGCGTGCGCTGCGCGTGGCGGGCAAGCTGGAGCCGGTGTTCGTGGACGACATCGCCGCCATGCCGCAGGCTGTGTTTGACAACGCGCGCGACGGTGACGTCGTGATGTGCATGGGTGCGGGGTCCATCGGCGCGGTGCCGGCGAAGCTGGTTGAGATGGGGGGGGCTCAATGAGCACGGTGGACGTCAAATCCTTCGGCAAAGTGGCTGTCCTGATGGGGGGCAAGTCCGCCGAGCGCGAGGTGTCCCTCATGTCGGGCGCGGGCGTGCTCAAGGCACTGCAGTCCAAAGGGGTTGACGCGCATGCGTTCGATCCGGCCGAGCGCGACCTGTCCGAGCTCAAGAAGAAGGGATTTGCGCGCTGCTTCATCGCGCTGCATGGCCGCTTTGGCGAAGACGGCACGGTGCAGGGTGCGCTGGAACTGCAGGGCATTCCCTACACTGGCTCCGGCGTCATGGCGTCCAGCATTGCCATCGACAAGGTCATGACCAAGCGCGTGTGGCTGGCCGAAGGCATCCCCACGCCGAAGTACCGGCTGCTGCACCGTGGCGCCTACACGCGCGAGCAGGTGATCCAGGTGCCGGACGAGCTGGGCCTGCCGGTGATCGTCAAGCCCGCGCGTGAAGGCTCGTCCATCGGCGTGGCCAAGGTGGCGGGTTATTCAGACATGGCAGCCGCGGTGGACGCCGCCGCCGTGCTGGACGACGACGTGCTGTGCGAGCAGTTTGTCAGCGGCGACGAAGTGACCTGCCCGGTCATCGGCACGGGCGACGAAGCGCGCGCGCTGCCGGTGATCCGCATCGTGGCGCCCGAGGGCAACTACGACTACCAGAACAAGTACTTCACCGACGACACCAAGTACCTCGTGCCCTGCGGCCTGCCGCCGGGCGAGGAGGCCGCCATCCAGGCCATGGTGCTCAAGGCCTACCGCGTGCTGGGCTGCCGCGGCTGGGGGCGGGTGGACGTGATGATCGACGCCGCCACGCGCGCGCCATCGCTGCTGGAGATCAACACCTCGCCCGGCATGACCGGGCATTCGCTGGTGCCCATGTCGGCGCGTGCCGCCGGCATCAGCTACGAAGACCTGTGCGTGATGTTGCTCGCATCCGCGGCGCTGGACCAGCCTTTGCAAAGGCGGACCTGACATGACCGACAGCCTGCCCCAGCCCTTTGACGTCAAGCTCATGAACATCGCCGCCTCGGTGCTGTTCATGGTTTGCGGCGTCATGGTGCTGGCCGCGGGCTTTCTCTGGGCGCTGCGCAACCCGGTGTTTGCCATTGGCGGCATCACGGTGGGCGGCGACGTGGCGCACAACAACGCGGTCACGCTGCGGGCCAACGTGGCGCCGCACCTGCGCGGCACGTTCTTCACCACCGACCTGGCCGAAACCCGCGCGGCCTTTGAAGCCGTGCCCTGGGTGCGCCGTGCCGTGGTGCAGCGTGAATTTCCCAACCGGCTGCGCGTGCTGTTGCATGAGCACCAGCCCGTGGCGCTGTGGGGGCAGGAGGGGGATTCGACCCTGGTCAACAGCTTTGGTGAGGTGTTTGAAGCGAACGTGGGCGATGTGGAGCAGGACGACCTGCCGCGCCTGCGCGGGCCCGAAGGCCAGTCGGCACAGGTGCTGGCGATGTACCAGGCTATCGCGCCGCAGCTTGACGCGATCGATCTCACGGTGTCGGAACTGGTGCTTACCGGACGTGGCAGCTGGCAGGCTGTGCTGGACTCGGGTGCCACGCTGGAGCTGGGCCGCGGCACGCCCGCGGAGGTGGGCGCGCGCGTGCAGCGGTTCACGCACACGTTGACGCAGGTCACCTCCAAATACGGCCGGCGGGCGGATGCGCTGGAGTCGGCGGACCTGCGGCATGGTGACGGCTACGCGCTGCGCCTGCGCGGGGTGACGACGGTGCTGACGGATGGCGCGAAGAAGCCGGAACAGAAATAGAGAACCAGATTACAGGTGCAGACATGGCAAAAGAGTACAAGGACCTGGTCGTAGGACTGGACATCGGCACCGCCAAGGTGATGGTGGTGGTGGCCGAGGTGCTACCCGGCGGCGAGCTCAAGCTCGCGGGCCTGGGCGTGGCACCCAGCAACGGCCTCAAGCGCGGCGTGGTGGTCAACATCGACGCCACGGTGCAGAGCATCCAGCAGGCGCTGAAAGAGGCCGAGCTCATGGCCGACTGCAAGATCACGCGGGTGTACACCGGTATCACCGGTGCCCACATCCGCGGCATCAATTCCAGCGGCATGGTGGCGGTGAAAGACAAGGAAGTGACCCCCGCCGACGTGGCCCGCGTGGTGGAAACCGCGCGCGCCATCAACATCTCCACCGACCAGCGGCTGCTGCTGGTGGAGCCGCAGGAGTTCGTGATCGACGGCCAGGACGTGAAAGAGCCCATCGGCATGAGCGGCATCCGCCTGGAGGCCAAGGTGCACATCGTGACCGGCGCGCAGAGCGCCGCGGAAAACATCATCAAGTGCGTGCGCCGCTGCGGCCTGGAAGTGGAGCAACTGATGCTGAACCCGCTGGCGTCCAGCCAGGCCGTGTTGACCGACGACGAAAAGGAACTGGGCGTGGCGATGGTGGACATCGGCGCGGGCACCACCGACGTGGCGATCTTCACCAACGGCGCGATCCGCCACACGGCGGTGATCCCGATCGCGGGCGACCTGATCACCAGCGACATCGCCATGGCGCTGCGCACGCCCACCAAGGATGCCGAGGACATCAAGGTGGAAAGCGGCTATGCCAAGCAGTTGCTGGCCGACCCCGACCAGCAGGTGGAAGTGCCCGGCCTGGGTGACCGTGGCCCGCGCATGCTGAGCAAGCAGGCGCTGGCCGGCGTGATCGAGCCGCGCATCGAGGAAATCTTTTCGCTGGTGCACCAGGTGGTGCGCGAATCCGGCTACGAAGAAGTGCTGTCTTCCGGCATCGTGCTGACAGGCGGCAGCGCGGTGATGCCGGGCATGGTGGAGCTGGGCGAGGACATCTTCCTCAAGCCGGTGCGCCGCGGCAACCCCAAGTACTACGGCGCGCTGTCGGACATGGTGGCGCAGCCGCGCGCAGCCACTGTCATGGGCCTGCTGGAAGAGGCCCGGCTGGCGCGCCTGCGCGGCTTCCGCGTGGCGCAGAAAAACGGATCGATGAAGACCGCCTTCGGCCGCTTCAAGGACTTCATCGTGGGGAACTTCTAAAAATGCATCCCTACCGCATGTGGCTCGCGCGGGGCAGTCCGCCTGGTCGAAGACGACGATGGCGGTGTACCGGTCCGCCGTCATGAACATTCACTGACAACACAACAATTTCTAGTTTTTGGCAACTGCAACAGATTTCAGGAGAAACACATGAGCATCGAAATGATTGAAGTCGAAGAGTTCCACTCCGGCACACAGATCAAGGTGATCGGCGTCGGCGGTGGCGGCGGCAACGCGGTCGAGCACATGATCCACCGCACGGTGCAGGGCGTGGAGTTCATCTGCGCGAATACCGACGCACAGGCACTGGCGCGCAGCGCGGCGCACAAGACCATCCAGCTGGGCACCAGCGGGCTGGGCGCGGGCAGCAAGCCCGAGAAGGGCCGCGACGCGGCCGAACTGGCGGTGGATTCCATCCGCAGCGCGATTGACGGCGCCCATATGCTGTTCATTACCGCCGGCATGGGCGGCGGCACCGGCACCGGCGCCGCACCGGTGATCGCGCGCGTGGCCAAGGAAATGGGCATCCTGACCGTGGGCGTGGTGACCAAGCCGTTCGACTGGGAAGGTGGCCGGCGCATGACCAATGCCGACAACGGCCTGGCCGAGCTGGAAGCCAACGTCGATTCGCTGATCGTCGTGCTCAATGAAAAGCTGCTGGAAGTGCTGGGCGACGACGTGACGCAGGACGAGGCCTTCGCCCATGCCAACGACGTGCTCAAGAACGCCGTGGGCGGCATTGCCGAGATCATCAACGAGTACGGCAATGTCAACGTTGACTTTGAAGACGTGCGCACCGTGATGGGCGAGCCCGGCAAGGCCATGATGGGCACGGCCGTGGCCGCCGGCCCCGACCGTGCGCGCATCGCCGCCGAGCAGGCCGTGGCCTGCCCGCTGCTGGAAGGCATTGACCTGTCGGGCGCCAAGGGCGTGCTGGTGCTGGTGACAGCGGCCAAGGGCAGCCTGAAGCTCAGCGAGTCCAAGCTGGCCATGAACACCATCCGCGCCTATGCCTCGCCGGACGCGCATGTGATCTACGGCGCCGCCTATGACGACAACCTGGGCGACGAAATGCGCGTGACCGTGGTGGCCACCGGCCTGAGCCGCCAGGGCCAGCGCCGCACGGCTCCGCCGCTGCAGGTGCTGCGCACCGGCACCGACAACGTGCCTTTCAACGTGCCCACCGTCAACAACGCCGTGGGCGGCCCCGGTGCCGCCGCGGCCAATGCCGGCCCCGACTACCAGGGCATGGCCGTGCCCAGCGTGTGGCGCACCAATCGCACCCAGGCCGCGGCCAAGGTGGACGCGCTGTCGTCCGGCGGCATGGACGACTTTGAAATCCCGGCGTTCCTGCGCAAGCAGGCGGATTGAAAGTAACCCCCCCCGAAGCGCCTTCGGCGCCTCCCCCCCCAGGGGGGCGACACCAGCGGACCGGCATAGCCGGTTCCGCGGTGTCACTGGAACGCTCGCACCGTTGGCGCTCGTAGGCCTTTGGTATGCCGGGTTTTGTTTGAGTCCCTAAAATCTTGCCCATGCTCCAGCAACGTACCCTCAAATCCCTGACCAAAGCCGTGGGCGTGGGCCTGCACAGCGGCCAGCGGGTGGAGCTGACGCTGCGTCCTGCACAGCCGGACACGGGCATCGTGTTCCGCAGGGTAGACCTGCCGCAGCCGGTGGACATCCCGATCTCGGCCCTGGCCGTGACGGACACGCGCCTGGCGTCCACCATCTCCACCGGTGGTGCCAAGGTACATACCGTGGAGCACCTGATGTCGGCGTGCGCCGGGCTTGGCATTGACAACCTGTACGTGGACATCACCGCCGAAGAGGTGCCCATCCTGGACGGCTCATCGGCGTCGTTCGTGTTCCTGCTGCAAAGTGCCGGCATCGAACTGCAAAAGGCGCCCAAGCGGTTCATTCGCGTGACGCAGCTGGTGGAAGTGCGCGAAGGCCAGGGCGATAACCTCAAGTGGGCGCGCCTGGTGCCCTACCACGGCTACAAGCTGAGCTTCGAGATCGACTTTGACCACCGCGTGGTCAACTCCACGGGCCAGAGCGTGGAATTTGACCTGGGTTCCGGCTCCTACACGCGCGACATTGCCCGTGCCCGCACCTTCGGCTTCACCAAGGACGTGGAGATGATGCGCGCCAATGGCCTGGGCCTGGGCGGGGGGCTGGACAATGCCATCGTGATGGACGACTACCGCGTGCTCAACAGCGACGGGCTGCGCTATGACGACGAGTTCGTCAAGCACAAGATCCTGGACGCCATGGGCGACCTGTACCTGGTGGGCAAGCCGCTGCTGGCCGCCTACAGCGCATTCCGCTCGGGCCACGCGCTGAACAACAAGCTGCTGCGCGAGCTGCTGTCGCACCCCGAGGCGTATGAGATCGTCACCTTTGAGGACGAAAAACTCGCGCCGGCCGGCTTTGCCCAACCCGCGCGGGCCTGGTAGAACATGCTGCTGTTCCGCTGGGCCATCATGCTGCTGCTGATTGCAGCGGCGGTGCTGTTTGCCTTCTACGCAGGCACGGGGCAGGACAAGTACAAGCGCGCGGGTCTTGTGACGCTCAAATGGACCATCATCGCGGCCTTGGGTTTTTTCGGCGTGCTGATTCTGGAGCGGGTGTTCTAGCAGCTCAGAAAGCCACGAGCGTCCGCCCCGCCGTCATCCCGTCCAGCTGCGCGGATGCGTGCGCGGGCAAGGCATCCAGCGCAATCTGCCGGACATGGGGCCCCAGGGCCTCGAACGACGGGCGCCAGTCTGTGCCCAGATGGCCCCACACACGCTCGCGCACCGGCCAGGGCGCATTGGCCACCACGCCAAAGTGCTGGATGCCGCGCATGATGAAGGGCAGCACGCTGCCGTCAAAGCTGTTGCCCGCGGCATTGCCTACCGAGGCCACGCAGCCGCCCTCTTGGGTGGAACGCAACAGCCAGGCCAGTGTGGCGCCGCCCACGTTGTCGATGGCCGCGGCAAAGCGGGCTTTCTCCAGCGCGCGCGGCGGGGCATTCACCACGGCCGCATCAAGGATTTCGCTTGCGCCCAGTGCCCGCAGCGCATCCGCCTGTTCAGGCTTGCGCGTGAGCGCGCACACCTGCCAGCCCGCGCGTGACAGGATGGCCGTGGCCAGCATGCCCACCGCGCCGCTGGCGCCGCTGACGGCCACCGCGCCGGATGCGGCTGTGAGCCCCGCCTGCATGAAGCGGTCCAGCGCCATGCCGGCGGTGAAGCCGGGCACACCGATCACCGCGGCCTGCCACGCGTCCAGGCCCGCAGGCAGCGGCATCACGTGGGCTGCGGGGGCACGCAGGTACTGCGCGAAACCGCCATCGAATGCGATGCCCGTGCGAAAGCCATGCACGATCACCGGCTGGCCCGGCGCGAAACGCGCGTCGCTGCTGTGCACCACCTCGCCCACGGCTTCGATGCCGGCAATGCGCGGGTAGCTTTCAATGATCCTGGCCCGGCCTAGGATGGACAGGCAGTCCTTGTAGTTGACGCCGGCAAATCGGTTGCGGATCAGCACCTCGCCCGCCGACAGGTCGGCCGGCGCCATGCGCTCCAGCCGGCTGGTGACGCCGTCAGCGCCGCTGTGCGTGCGCAGGCACGGGAAATCGGTGGGGAGGTCAGCTTGCATGGTGGCCATGACACCATGCGCGCCAGCCTGTTGCAAGCAGGTGTTTCGCCTGTCGAAATACCTGCTCGACTTTTGTCCGCGCGCTGCCAAGATGGCCGCCATGACCGACCGACTTTTCTCCGACCACCTGCTGGCGGCGCTGGACGCTGAAGAACAGGCCATGGTGGCCAGGGTACGCGCCCTGTGCCGCGACGTGTTTGGCCCGCAGGCCGCCACCGTGGCGCGGCGCGACGTATTTGCCTGGGACACCTTCCGCACGCTGGCGCGCGAGGGCATCGTGGGCACGGCCTTTCCTCGGGAATACGGCGGCACCGATGCGCGCCAGGTGCTGCGCATCCGCATCATTGAAGAGCTGGGCCGCGTGTGCAGTACGTCGGCGTCCATGATCACGGGCACCGACCTGTCGGCGCGCGCGGTGGTGGCGGGGGCGTCGCCTGCCTTGCGCGCCGAGCTGCTGCCCCGGCTGTGCACGGGCGAGATCCAGACGGCGTTTGCCTTGACCGAAACCGGCGCGGGCTCGGATGTGCGCGGCCTGGCCAGCCGGGCCCGGCGTGATGGCGACGGCTACATCCTGAACGGCGGCAAGAAATTCATTACCCGGGCCACCACGGCCGACTGGCTGATGGTGATCGCCCGGCTTGAAGACGGCGACGGCTTCATCGGCCTGCTGGTGGCGCGCGATGCGCCCGGCGTGCACATCAGCGCCGAGGTGGGCAAGCTCGGCTGGTTTGGTGTGCCGATTTCCACCCTGGCCTTCACCGACGTGCGCGTGCCCGCCACCCACCGCCTGGGTGAAGAAGGCGACGGCTTTGCGCTGGCGCAGGACGCCCTGCTGCGCGCACGCATCGGCCATGCCGCCATGGCGCTGGGCCGGGCCATTGGCGCGGTGGAGATCGCGGCCACCTATGCCTGTGACCGCAGCACCTTCGGCAAGCCGCTGGGCAGCCATCAGGGCGTGCAGTGGATGCTGGCCGACATGGTCACGCAGATCGAGGCGTCCCGCGCGCTGGTGCATGTGGCCGCGCAGAAGTACGACCGGGGGGACGCCGACACCGCCACCTTCGCTTCCATGGCCAAGCTGCACGCCACCGACCTGTGCATGAAGGTGGTGACCGACGCGCTGCAACTGACCGGCGGGCGTGGTTACCTGCAGGACTTTCCGCTGGAGCGGTTCTTCCGTGACGCCAAGCTCAACCAGATCGGTGAAGGCGCCAGCGAGGTGCACAAGACGGTCATCGGCCGCGACGTGGCGCGACGCGCCGCCAGCGCCGAGCGCAATCCCTGCCTGCGCGATGGGCCGCTAACAGAGTACTGATTGCAGGTAAAAATTAATATAAAAGAACTCAAATAATTCCACATACTCGCTGGAAATTGGCATACTTCCGACTACTTCAGGGAGTGCCATGGCGATCAAGCCCATCTCGTTTGCGCGGGACCGCGAACATATTTTTCACCGCCGCCAGCTGGCGGAGGACCTCGTCCACCGGCTGAGCGATCCGGTTTACAAGTCGGGGCTGTTCCTGTCGGCGCCCCGTCGCACCGGCAAGACCACGTTCATCCGCGCGGACCTGTTGCCCGTGCTGCGTGAAGCAGGCGCCGTGGTGATTTATGCCGACCTGTGGGAACAGCGTTCGCTCAGCCCGGCCAGGGTCATCATCTCGGCCATCCGTGACGCGATCCTTCACGAAAGCGGCGTCGTGCTCAAGACCGCCACCGCGATGGGGCTGAAGAAGGTCAGGATCGGCGGGCTTGAGATGGACCTCGACGCCATCGGCACGAAGGAGGGCGACAGCCTCGCGCGGACGCTGGAAAAGCTGGGCGCAGCCAGTGACAAGCCGATCGTGATGGTGGTGGACGAAGCCCAGCACGCCCAGGCAACAGACGATGGGCGCGATACGCTGTTTGCCCTGAAAGCGGCGCGCGACGCCATGATCCTGGGCGAGGGCAAGGGCTTCCGGTTCGTCGCCACCGGGTCCAACAGCGACCGTCTCAGAACGTTGGTGTCATCCAAGGACCAGGCCTTCTTTGGTGCCAAGGAGGAGCATCTGCCCGAACTTGGCGATGCCTATCTGCAGTGGGTTCTGGACAGGTCAACGTTCAAGACCTGTCTTTCATTGCCCGTGATCCGCCAGGGGTTTGATGTGTTCAGCAGGCGGCCCGAATACCTGCAGCGCCTGCTCAAGTCAATGGAGGACGAGCCGGCATTCGATGCAAACACCATCGACCGCGTGTTTGTGGAACGGGCCGGGGCGAGCATGGAGCATGCGCGACAGACTTTCCTGGCGTCGCTGCGGTCCATGGAGGCGCTGGACGCAGCGGTGTTCCGCCGCATGGCCAGGCTGGGCGACAAGTTCACGCCGTTTGATGAGGGTGCCTTGCGCGACTATGCGGCGCTGATGAGCCAGGACGCAACCCGCATCAAGGTTGAACGTCCGACCAAATCAGGGGTTCAAAGCGCGCTTGAGAGGTTGCGCAGGGAATCCCTGATCTGGAATGCGGGAAGAGGCCTCTGGCATATCGAGGACCCCCAGCATGCAGTCTGGACACGTTCGGAACAGGGCGCGACGGCAAATGATGGTCAGACCACTCCTTGCGCGCGCAGCGCTTCCAGCGACACCGCATCCACGCCATAGGCGCCCAGCAGCTCGGCGTTGTGCTCGCCCGTTGCGGGGCCGGTGCGTGGCACGGGCATCTCGCGGCCTGGCACGCGCGGCACGATGCAGGGGGCGGGCAGGCTGCCGTGTTCGGCGTCAGGCAGCCGCACGATGGCCTCGCGCGCGATGAACTGCGGGTCGCGCTCGATGTCTTCGATCGAATACACCTTGCTGAACGGAATGCCCTCGGCTTCCAGTGTGGATTCGATCTCGCTCCACGGCCGTGCAATGAACCACGCCGCCAGCATTTCGTCCAGCGCACGCAGGTTCGCTACCCGCGCGGGGTTGGTCGCAAATCGCGGGTCAGTGGTCCATTCGGGCCGGCCCACTGCGCTGGCAAGACGCACGAAGATGGGGTTGGACGATGCCACCAGCGAGAAGAACACGCGTTCGCTGCTCATGTACATGTTGGACGGCGCGGTGTAGCTCGCGCAGTTGCCAGCAGGCCGGCGCACCAGGCCCAGCTTTTCATGCTCCACTGCCAGCGGGTCCAGCAGGCGGAACAGCGCCTCGGTCGCGGCCAGGTCCACCTCGCAACCGCGCGCCTGCGGGTCACCGCGCAGTCGCGCGATCTCGGACGCGATGGAGAACGCGGCAAACACCCCGGCCACCGCATCGCCCACCGGGAAGTTCATGTGCAGCGGCGCGCCGCCTTCCTCGCCGGCCAGGTTGGTGAAGCCGCTCATGGCTTCAAAAATGCGCGCAAAGCCGGGACGCGCCGCATAAGGCCCCGTCTGGCCAAAACCGGTCAGGCGCAGGATGACCAGGCGCGGGTTGGCCGCCAGCAACGTGTCCTTGTCCAGGCCCCAGCGGTCCATCGTGCCGGTGCGGAAGTTCTCCACCAGCACGTCAAAGTCAGGCAGCATTTTCAGCAGCAGTTCGCGCCCGCGCGGCTTGCGCACGTCCAGCGACAGCCCGCGCTTGCCGCGGTTGGCCACCTTGAACCACAGCCCTGCCGGTTGCAGGCCGCGCAGCGGGTCGCTGCCGTCGGGCAGCTCCAGCTTGACGACGTCGGCGCCGTGGTCGGCGCACAGCGTGGCGCCAAAGGGCGCGGCCAGTACGGTGGCCATGTCCAGGATGCGCACGCCGGACAGCGCGCCTTTTGAGGGAGTAGTCATGGCCGGGGTTTTGCCAGAGCGCGCCGCCCACCACAATCAGCATTTCGCACAGCGAAACACCTGCCCTGAAAGCATTGACGCTCCATCCACCCCCGCCGATCATGAAAAAAAGCAGCACCGTCACACCACGTACCGCACGACGCCCCATGCAAGCCATCGCATTGCCCGGACTGGTCAACCCCCATGACCTCACGGCCGACCGCCAGTTCTCGATGAACCTGGCGCGTGGCATGGAGGTGCTGCGTGCGTTCACTGCCGTGGACCCGGTGCTGGGCAACCGCGAGATTTCCGACCGCACCGGCCTGCCCAAGCCGACCGTCTCGCGCCTGACGTACACGCTCACGCTGCTGGGCTACCTGAGCCGCGTGGAAGGGCTGCAGAAATACCGCCTGGGCTCGGGTGTGCTGTCGCTGGGTTACCCGCTGCTGGCCAACATGCGCATGCGTCAGATCGCGCGGCCGTTCATGGAGCAGGTGGCGCGCGAAACTGGCTGCACCGTCAACCTGGGCATGCGTGACCGCACCAACGTGGTCTATGTGGACACCTGCCGCGTGGACCAGGGCAACATCTACCAGCCCGACATCGGCAGCACGCGGCCGCTTTTGTCCACTTCCATGGGGCGGGCGCTGGTGCTGTCAGCTCCGCCGGCCGAGCGCACCGCCATCCTGAACCACCTGAAGCTGGAAGACCCCAAGCGCTACGCGCTGGACAAGCCCGTGCTGGACGCCGACCAGAAGGCCTTTGCCGCGCGCGGCTGGTGCCATTCGCGCGGCGACTGGCGCAAGGAAGTCCATGCCGTGGGCGCGCCCATCCGCGTGCCCCCGCGCGAGGAGCCCATGGCACTGAACTGCACGCTGTCCGCGTACCGCCTGGGCAAGGACACGCTGGAGCGCGACGTTGCGCCGCGCCTGATGGATGCCATCCGCCAGATCGAAGTGGCCTGCGGCATCCAGTAATCCCGTTCACCCACCGTACACGAACCCATGATCCGTAACCCCGAACAATTCGAACAGCTCATTGCGCAGGTGCGCCGCTTCATCCGCGATGAATGCATTCCGCTGGAAGAAGCCGTTGACCGCAGTGACGAAATCCCGGAGTCGCTGGTGGACCGCATGCGCGCCCTGGGCCTGTTTGGCCACAGCATCCCCGAAGCCTATGGCGGCGCGGGCCTCACCACCGAGGAGCTGGCCCGCGTGAACATCGAGGTGTCGCAGGGCGCCACCACCTTTCGCGCGCGCTTTGGCGGCAACACCGGCATTGCGTCTGAATCCCTGGTGGTGGACGGCACGCCCGAGCAACGCCAGCGCTGGCTGCCGCTGCTGGCCAGCGGCGAGCTGACGGGCTGCTTTGCGCTGACCGAGCCCGAGGCGGGCTCCGATGCGACGGCCTTGAAGACCGTGGCCGTGCGCGAAGGCGACTTCTACCGCATCAGCGGTCACAAGTGCTTCATCACCAACGCACCGATTGCGGGCCTGTTCACCGTGTTTGCCCGGACCGATCCGCAGGGCAAGGGCGCGGCGGGCATTACCGCGTTTCTGGTGGAGCGCGGCACGCCCGGCCTGTCCACGCCACCGGCCTACCGCAAGCTGGGCCAGCACGGCTCGCCGGTGGGCGAGGTGCTGCTGGACGGCTGCCGCGTGCCGGCCAGCGCCATCGTGGGCGGCGAGGCCAACCTGGGCCACGGCTTTCGCACCGCCATGCGCGCGCTGAACAAGCAGCGCATCAACCTGGCCGGCCTGTGCGTGGGCCCGGCCATCCGTCTGGTGGAGGAGATGGTGCGCCGCGCCACCCAGCGCCGCCAGTTCGGCCAGCCGGTGGCTGACTTCCAGCTGGTGCAGCAGATGATTGCGCAGAGCAACACCGACGTGCATGCCGCCCGCGCGCTGGTGCTGGAGACTGCCCGCAAGCGCGACGACGGGCAGGACGTGACCATGGAAGCGTCCATGTGCAAACTGTTCGCCTCCGAAATGTGCGGCCGCGTGGCCGACAGCGCGGTGCAGGTGTTTGGCGGCGGCGGCTACATTGCCGACAACGTGGCCGAACGCTTTTACCGCGACGTGCGGCTGTTCCGCCTGTACGAGGGCACCAGCCAGATCCATCTGGTCAACATCGCCAAACGCACGGTGGCGCAGGTGCAGGCGCAGATGGAAGCGGACATGCAGGCGGACGCCGCATGAAACCCTACGCCGGCCTGCGCGTTGTGGAGTTCGCCACCGTGGGGGGCGTGCCGTTTTGCGCCTGGTGGCTGGCCCAGCAGGGCGCGCAGGTGCTGCGCATCCAGAACCCGCAGGCGCAGCCGCTGGGCGTGCCGGTGGCCGCCGGGGCCGACATCGGCACCTGGCAGCGCGACACGCGCACGCTGGACCTCAAGACGGCACAGGGCCGGGCCGAAGCCATGGACGCCATCGCGAAGGCCGATGTGCTGCTGGAGGGCTTTCGCCCCGGTGTGATGGAGCGCCTGGGCCTGGGTCCGGCGGACTGCCATGCGCGCGCGCCCGGCCTGGTGTACGCACGCATCGTGGGCTGGGACCGCGCGGGCCCCTGGGCGCCACGCGCCGGGCATGACATCAATTACATCGCCATGGCCGGGGCGCTGCATGCCTGCGGCACCGACACCGTACCGGTGAACCTGGTGGGCGACCTGGCCGCGGGCGCGCTGTACGCCGCTGCAGGCATTGGCGCCGCGCTGCATGCGCGCGCGGCCAGCGGCGCGGGCTGCGTGGTGGACACCGCCATGACCGCCGGCAGCCTGCATCTGCTGACCGCCGTATTTGCCCGCCTGGGCGCGGGCGCCTGGAACGACGCCCCCGCGTCCAACGTGATCGACGGCGGCGTGCCCTGGTACCGCTGCTACATGACCGCGGACGGCCGCCAGATGGCGGTGGGCGCGATTGAGGAACGCTTTTACCTGCAGCTGCTGCAGGGCCTGGGCCTGGAGCCGGCCACCATGCCACCGCGCGGCGACGCCAGCCGCTGGCCCGAACTGGCGGGCATGCTGCAACGCTGCTTCATTGCGCAGGACCAGGCGCACTGGGCGGCGCGCTTCGAGCCGCTGGACGCCTGCGTCACGCCCGTGCTGAGCCTGGCGCAAAGCCGCGCGCACCCGCTGCACCAGCAGGCCTGGGCCGAAGGCCGGCCCGCGCCCGTACCCCGATTTCACACCCCCGGCATTTCCATCCAGCAAACAGGAGACACACCATGAACGACTTGCAACGCCGCACCTTCACCACCTTCGCACTGGCGGCCGCCGCCTTCGGCCCCGCCGCTGCGCTGGCCCAGGCGGACTACCCCAACCGGCCGGTCAGGGTCGTCGTGCCGTTCACCGCCGGCGGTGTGGTGGATGCCATCGCGCGCCTGGTGGGTGAGCGCCTGGCGGCCAGATACAGCCAGCCCTTCGTGATTGAGAACAAAACCGGCGCGGGCGGCTCCATCGGCACCGACTTTGTGGCCAAGTCCCCCGCCGACGGCTACACCCTGCTGTGCGTGAGCCCCGGCCATGCCGTGGTGCCCAGCCTGGTCAAGGGCGTCACCTGGAACCCGGTGACGGATTTCCGCGCGGTGGCGGGCTTTGGCATCATTCCCAACGTGATCGTGGTGCACCCGGATGTGCCGGTCAAAACCATGGGCGAGCTGGTGGCGCTGGCCAAGGCCAAGCCGGGTGAAGTGACCTACGCCACCGCCGGTGCGGGCACGTCCAACCACCTGTCGGGCGAGCTGTTTGCGCAGATGGCGGGCCTGAAGCTCACCCACGTGCCGTACAAGGGCCAGCCCGACGCCATGAACGACCTGCTGGGCGGGCGCGTGACCATGATGCCGCTGACCGCCGCCATCGCTGCCCAGCACATCAAGACCGGCAAGCTGCGCGCGCTGGCGGTGACGACCGCGCGCCGCTCCACCGCGCTGCCCGATCTGCCCACGGTGGCCGAGGCCGCCAACCTGCCGGGCTACGAGGTGGGCACCTGGTTCGGCTTTGTGGCCCCGGCCAAGACACCCGACGCCGTGGTGGCGAAGCTGGCGGCTGACATCGCCGAGATCCTGAAGTCGCCCGAGGTCAAGGCCAAGTTCGACGGCATGGGCATGGAGCTGGCGCCGCAAACCCCGGCGCAGTTCGACGCCTTCGTGGCCGCCGAGCGCACCAAGTGGGCCCGTGTGATTCAGCAGGCCGGCATCACGCCGCAGTAAGCCGCATGAAGCCAACCCTGCGCACGCCGGTCTGCGACCGGCTGGGCATTGCGCACCCGATTTTCGGCTTCTCGCATTCGGTGGATGTGGTGGTGGAGATCGCCCGCGCCGGGGGCTACCCAGTGCTGGGCCTGGCGCGCGAGATGCCGCACGAGATACCGCACATCCTGCAGGAGGTGGACACGCGCATGCAGGGCCGCCCCTATGGCGTGGACCTGATGCTGCCGGCTGCCGTGCCACGCACCGGCAGCATTGACGACGTGCGCGCGGCATTGCCCGGCGGGCATGTGGATTTTGTGCAGGCCTTGCGCGAGCGCTTCAACGTACAGCCCCCGCAGAAGCCGAGCTTTTTCACCACGCAGGTTCGCTCGGAGGACCTGTTTGAGTCGCAGATCGAGCAGGTGCTGGCGTCCAACGCCACGGGCGTGGCCACCGCCATCGGCCTGCGCGCGGACCTGATCGAGCGCGCCAAAGCGCGGGGCAAGACCACGTTTTCGCTGGTGGGCTCGGTGCGCCATGCGCAAAAGGCGCTGGCGCTGGGCGTGGACGTGCTGGTGGCGCAGGGCTATGACGCGGGCGGGCACACCGGCAGCGTGGGCACGTTCTCGCTGGTGCCGCAGATCGTGGCCGTGGCCGGTGATACGCCGGTGCTGGCGGCCGGTGGCATCGGCAATGGCGCACAGATCGTGGGCGCCATCGGCATGGGCGCGCAAGGTGGCTGGCTGGGCACGTTGTGGATGGCTGCGCGCGAGAACCACACGCCGCCGGCACTGCTCGCGAGGTTGATTGCCGCCGGCAGCGAAGACACCGTCATCAGCCGGGCACACAGTGGCAAACCCTGCCGCGTGGTGCGCAGCGACTGGATCGACGCCTGGGCCGAGCCCGGCGCGCCCGAGCCATTGGCCATGCCCATGCAGCAGGCGCTGACGGGTGATGTGTTTGCGTCAATCCACGAACATGATGATCCGCGTCTGGTCTACGAGGCGGCGGGGCAGAGTGTATTCGCTATCCGTGAAAAGACCACGGTTGCAGTACAGATGAGCACGCTGGTGGAAGAGATCGGGGCTGCCGCGATTCGGTTGCGGGGTTTTGCTGCTGCTGTCTGACTTCATTCCACCGCCTCTTCAAGGATCAGGCGAACAGGGCACTCTGCTCCGCGGCTGTCCCCCGCCGGGCTTCGCCCGGCTCCTCCTTGATGCCGCTGCGCAGAGCGCCCTGTCCGCCTGATCCCGTGGCGAAGTGCGCGCACCAGCGGGCGGTCGCAAAGACTTAGTAATTCCGCCCATGCTTGAACATTGCGCTGGTCTTGCGTGACAGGTCAGTGACCGCCGCCAGCCGCTGCATGCCCGGGCCAATGTGCGCGTGGGCTATCGCCAGGCCCAGTGCGTCGGCCGCGTCACTGCCTGGCAGGCCCGGCAGCTTGAGCAGGCGCTTGACCATCTCCTGCACCTCGGCCTTGCCGGCCTTGCCGTAGCCGGCCACGGCTTTTTTCATTTGCAGCGCGGTGTATTCAGCCACCGGCAGGTTGCGGGAGACCAATGACGTGACGCAGGCGCCGCGCGCCTGCCCCAGCAGCAGCGTGGCCTGCGGGTTGACGTTGACGAACACGATTTCCACCGCGGCTTCATCGGGCTGGTAGCGTTGCACCACCTCGCAGATGCCGTCAAACAGCACCTTCAGCCGCGCCGGCAGGTCGCCGGTGGGCAGGTGGCGGGTGGTGATGGTGCCGCTGGCCACATAGGTCAGCGCAGGGCCGTCCGCGTCCAGCACGCCAAAGCCGGTGGTCTGCAGGCCGGGATCGATGCCCAGGATTCTCATCACAGCCCGAAGTACCAGCGCACCGAATGGAAGAACACCGGCGCTGCAAAACACAGTGCGTCCACCCGGTCCAGCAGGCCGTTGGCGCCGGTGACGGACAGGCGGCCCTTGCCCCAGCTGGTAACGCCACGGTCGCGTTTGAGCGCCTTCATGACCAGGTGGCCCAGCGAGCCAGCCACGCAGGCCACAAAGGCCATGGCCAGCGCCTGGCCGGGCTTGAACGGCGTGATGAACGACAGCAGCCCACCCAGGAAACTGCCTACGCCGATGCCGATGAACCAGCTGCGCCAGTTGAAGCTCTTGCTGACGTTGGGCGCGCTGGGCGGGCGCTTGAGCTTGCGGGTGACCAGGTGCTGCACCACCATGCAGGTCTGCACCACAAACACCAGGAAGAACACGAGGAATGCGTTCTTGCCCTGGTAGTTGCGAAAGTCCAGCAGCAGCAGGGCGGGCACATGGCTCATGCCGTAGATGCACACCATGATGCCCCACTGCAGCTTGGCGTTGCGTTCCAGGAAGCGCTCGGGGTCATCGGCGATGGCGCTGACCACGGGAATCGCCAGGAACACATACACCGGGATGAACACGGTGAACAGGTCAAAGTGCTCCGTGCCCGCCAGCCAGAACTGGATGGGCAGCACCACAAAGAAGGCCAGCACCAGGCTGCGGTGGTCGCCCCGGCGCGTGGGCGACAGCGTGATGAATTCGCGCAGCGCAAAGAACGCAATCAGCGCAAACAGCACCGTGGCAACGCCTTCGCCGGCGGCCCAGGCCACCCAGAAGATCACCACCATGAACCAGGAGGTGGCCAGCAGCTTGCGGAAGTTCTTGAGCTCCGCGTGCCAGGCGGCGTCGTGCGCGCCCTCGCGCTGCTCGCGCAGCGTGAGCAGGAACGCCACCGCGCTGATGATGACGAGAATGCCAAAGATGATGAGGAACAGCGCCCCCACCTGCTGGGTCGGTGTCAGGCTGCGAAGGAACTGATTCATACGTCCCTCAGCGCGATAACGGCCAAGCGCGCACGATCGAGGAAGGCACGGCGCTCTTCGCCCGGCTCCAGTTTGATCGGCGCGCCAAAGGTGACCGAACACAGGATGGGCACCGGCACCACCTCGCCCTTGGGCATGACGCGTTGCACGTTGTTGATCCAGGCGGGCACCAGCACCACGTCGGGAAAGCGTTGCGTGAGGCTGTACAGGCCGGACTTGAACGGCTGCGGTTCCTCGGCATTGCCGCGCGTGCCTTCGGGAAAGATGATGATGGAGTCGCCGCTGGTCAGCGCGTCGGCCAGCGGCTGCAGCGGGTCTTCATCGCCCTTGCGCTCCCGGTCCACATACACGGCGTTGAACACCGCCGTGGTGATCCACTGCTTGAACGGCGTCTTGGTCCAGTAGTCACGCGCCGCGATCGGCCGGGTGATGCCGCGCAGCTCCTGCGGCAGCGCGGCCCAGATCATCACCAGGTCGGCGTGGCTCTGGTGGTTGGCAAAGTAGATGCGCTGCTCGGCCTTGGGCGGGCAGCCGTACCAGCGGGCCTGCGCACCTGTCAGCAGGCGGATCAGGCCCAGCAGGAACAGGCTCATGGCCTTGGCGGCGAGCGACGAGAGTTCGGGTTTCACGCAGTGGCCAGCGGCAGCGGCCGCTTTTCCAGTTCGTTCATGAGATAAGTGTAGATGGGGTGCAGACGAGGGGCAGTCCAGAGCAATCTGCCGGCATCGGCTCATTGCAGGTCGGGGTGGAGTGTGTCAAGTCTATTTGCAGAATCATTAGAAAATATGCAGAATACTTTCTGGTAATTTGCTGATGCAGTAAGGAAAACGCCGTCATGACCTCGCAGACTGTTGACACCGCCATGGCCCGCAGGCTGGTGGGCGCCATGGCCATTCAGGGCGCTTCGATCATCGGGCAACCAGGGGGCTGGTCGGTCATGCTCAAGCTGGGCAAGGTGGAAAAGCCCCTGGGCGTGCAGCGCACCGACAAGCCGCGCACCTGGCGCAGCCTGGACCGCTGCGTGGACTTTTTGAAGAACGAGCTGCACCTGGCCCGTGTTGACCTTCTGGATGCCACGTTGCACAGCGATGCAGCGGTGGCGGGCAAAGGCCGCAGCGACGCCGCGCAGCGCATGCGCCAGGCTCACCAGGCCGCCGCGTATGACAAGTGGTTTCGCGCCGAGGTGGCGCGCGGCCTGCAGGAGGCCGACGACCCCGCCACGCCCTGGGTCAGCAATGAAGCTGTCATGGCTGAAAGCGCCCGCCGCCGTGCGGCCTGGCGCAAAGGGGCTGCGAGCGACAAAGGCGTCAAAGGGCAGACGTCTTGAGCATCCGTTGGCTCCCCCTGGCCAGCAACCACCGGTTTGAGCAGCTTGACTACATTGCGCAAGACAACCCGCTTGCGGCTGCATCACAAGACGAAGAAATCGAGCGGCAGGTGAACATGCTGGCGCAGCATCCCAAGATGGGCAGGCCCGGCCGCGTAACGGGTACGCGAGAACTGGTCATCAGCGGCACGCCTTTTGTGGTGATCTATCGCTTGAAGGCGCGGCGCGTCGACATCATCCGCCTGTTGCACAGCGCGCAACAGTGGCCTGTTTGAATGAATTGTCACGGCAGCACCGCATCGCCCATGCGCGCGGTGATGGTGGACGCGCGGCTGGCCAGGTAGCCGGAATTGGGCAGCTTTTCAAAGTATTTGGGCCGCGGCAGCATGACCGACAGGCGAGCCGCCTCATACGCACTGAGTCTGGCGGCGCTCTTGCGGTAGTAGTGCTGCGCGGCGGCCTCGGCGCCAAACACGCCTTCGCCCCATTCCACGCTGTTGAGGTAAATCTCCAGGATGCGCTGCTTGCTCATCAGCGCCTCCAGCGCCAGCGTCAGCACGAACTCCTGGCCCTTGCGCAGCAGGGTGCGCTCGCCTGAGAGCAGCAGGTTCTTGGCCAGCTGCTGGCTGATGGTGGAGCCGCCCACGATCTTGGGCGCGCGGGCATTGGGGCGCAGCTGGGCACGCCGGGCCGCCTGTTCCTCGGCCTTGGCGTTTTTCTGCCAGGCCTTTTCAATGGCTTCCCATTCCACGCCGTCGTGGTTGATGAAGTCGCCGTCCTCGGAGGCGATCACGGCGCGCTTGAGGTGGTCTGATATCTGCGCGTAAGGCACCCACTGCTGGCGCCAGCGCAGCGAGCCCTTTTCCGTGGCCACGCGCCAGGCTTCGGAGCGCTGGAAGCTGGTGGACTGCGGGTCCACCACCGTCATGAGCGCGATGCGGCCCACAAAAAAGACCTGCAGCAGCAAGGCGGCAGCGACCAGCAGACCGACCAGGCGCAACACGGGTTTCATGGTGCGCTGAGTGTACGGCGCAACTCGTCCAGCACCTGGGCCGAAGGCGGGCGCACGCCGCGCCAGACGGCAAAGGACTCGGCGGCCTGTTCCACCAGCATGCCCAGGCCGTCGCGCGCCACCGCGCCGTGCTGCGTGGCCCATTGCATGAAGGCATCGGCCGCGGGTCCGTACATCATGTCCACCGCCAGCGTGCCGGGCGCAAGCACGCTGGCGGGCACGGGAATGCCGGCGCCGGCCAGGCTGCTGGCCGTGCCATTGATCACCACGTCATACGGGCCACCCACGGCCTGCAGTTCGTGCGCAGCCAGTTGCACGCCGTGCTGCGCGGCCCAGGCGGCATGCCGCTGCACCAGCGCCTGCGCCTTGGCCACGGTGCGGTTGGTGACGGTGATGTGGGCGGGGCGTACCTCAATCAACGGCCCCAGCACGCCGGCGGCCGCGCCGCCCGCGCCGATCAGCAGCAGGCGTTTGCCCGCCAGCGCCACGCCCGCGTTGCGCGTGATGTCGTCCACCAGGCCCCGGCCGTCGGTGTTGTCGGCAAAGATGGCGCCGCCGTCAAAGCGCAGCGTATTGCAGGCCTGGGCCAGCGCGGCGCGCGGCGTCATGCGCAGACCGGGCAGTGCGCCCGCTTCAAACTTGAACGGCACGGTGATGTTGCAGCCGCGTCCACCCTCGGCGCGAAAGGCCGCCACACTTTGCGCAAAGCCGTCCAGCGGGACCAGGCGGCGGCCGTACTGCAGCGCCTGGCCAGTCAGTTCGGCAAAGCGGGCGTGGATCCAGGGGGATTTGCTGTGCTCGACGGGGTTGCCCATCACACAATAAAGGTCTGCGGTCATCGGTTGGTGAGTTTTGTTTCCAGCACTTCGTCACGCGTGAACTTGAAGCGCGACACCACCACGATCTGGTCCGCGCGGCGGCGCATGGCGTCGCTGAATTTGCCGAAGGGGCCGGCGTTGCGGGCAATGGTCTGGGCGCGCCGGTCCAGCGCGGTGATGCCGGAGGTCTCCACGATCTCGGTGGCCAGCACGCGGCCGTCGTGGTTGACGGTCACGATCATGGTCAGCTCGCCGTACAGCTTCTTGCCGGCCAGTTCGGGAAAGTTCTGCGTGCCGCGGTCTTCAATGCGGCGGCGCAGGTTGTCGTAATAGATGGCGTACACCTCCTCGCGCGTGGCGGGGCTGATGTAGCGCTTCTTGGGCCGCGCGTTCTCTTCGTTGATGCGCTTTTCAATCTCGGCCAGCAGCTTGATGAGCTGGCGGCGCTTTTCCTCGCGCGCCACCGCTTCGGTATGGGTGCTGGGCTGCTTGGGGTCGGGCGGGGGTAGGGCGGCCAGCTGCTTCTTGATCTGGGCCAGCAGCAGCGTCTGCTGTTCCTGCATGGCCTCGATCTTGCGCTGCGCGTCTTCTGCGGCGTCGCCCATTTCGGTCAGCGCCGACGGCGGCAGCGGGCTGGTGGCACGGCCCTTGGCGGCCTCGCCGCCGCCGGCCAGCGAGGCCTGGGCAATGGCCTGGGCCTTGTCGGCGCGTTCATTGGTTCTGGTGTTGACCAGGATCACCTCCAGCGGCGTGTCCTGGAACACGCGGTTGAAGGATTCGGGGTCCACAAACCGCACCGTGAGCAGCACTGCATGCACGGCGACGGAGGCGCCAAGTGCGATCTGCAGCGTGCTCAGGTTCTTGAGGTTCACGGGTTTGGATTATCGCCGCCGCCCCCGGCGTCGGCTTCGTTCATGTCCACCGCAATCGCGATCGGGCCAGCCACGGGTTCGTCTTCGCCGGCATCGTCTTCCGGTGGTGCCTCGGCCGGTGTGTCCAGACGCTCAATGACAGTGCCGCCCACATCCAGCGTGATCTCGTCAATCTCGCCCAGCTTCACGCGCACGCGCGCGCCGCGCGCCAGGCCCTGCGCGCCCACCACCGGCAGCACCAGCGGCAGCTCGTCGGCGCGCACCAGCACGGCGCCGCCGGGCAGGTTGTCCTTGAAGACGGCCGCTGTCAGTTCGGTGATGCCCTGTTGCTGCAGGTATTGCAGCGTCCAGAAGCGCTCCATGCCGGCCTGGTAGCCGTTGTAGGCGCTGTAGGCCGCGTCAAACCCGCTGATGATGGAAAACAGCTCCGCGTCCTTGGGCTTGAAGGGCGCTGCCAGCGCGGCGGTCTTGCCGTGGCGCGCCACGGCAATGATCTGCCACTGGTTGACCATGTCGGTGTAGCGGCGCAGCGGCGATGTGCTCCAGGCGTAGCTTTTGACGCCGATGCCCGCATGCGGCAGCGCCTTGGTGCCCATGCGGACCTTGACGCCCGGCGCCATGGACGCCTGGCTGCGGTAGATGCCCGGCACGCCATGCTCGGCCAGCCAGTTGCCCCAGGTGCTGTTGGCCAGGATCATGGCCTCGGCCACCATCAGGTCCAGCGGCGCGCCGCGCTGGCGCACGCTGATGTTCACCTGTTCGGTTCCTTGCGGCTCGTTGCCGTCATTGCCGACCAGGCGGAAGTTGTAGTCGGGCCGGTTGAAGTTCTCGGGCTTTCCGCGCACGATTTCGCGCTGCGCCTTCAGGTGCTTTGCCAGGCGCCACAAAAAGCCCAGCGGCGCGCGCAGCCCCGGCGCTGCGGTCAGCTCGGCAGCCTCGTCACCGGCCTGCAGCCAGTCTTCGGTCACGACGCTGTCCAGCTGGTCGTGGCGCAGGTTCTGCGTGATCGGCACTTGCTCCAGGCGGGTTTCTGTGGCCTGGATGGCAAACGTCGCTTCGTCCATCGTGACATACAGCGACACGGCGGGGCAGTCGCGCCCGGCCTGCAGGGTGTAGGCCTGCACCACCTCGTCGGGCAGCATGGTGATCTTGTAACCCGGCATGTACACGGTGGACAGCCGCTGGCGCGCAACGTGGTCCACCGCATCCCCAGGCTGCAGCGCCAGGCCCGGTGCGGCGATGTGGATGCCCAGCACCACGGTGCCCGTGCCCAGGCCCTGGACCGACAGCGCATCGTCGATTTCGGTGGTTTGGGAGTCGTCGATGGAAAACGCCTGCACCGCGGCCATGGGCAGCGCATCGCGGATGGCCGGCGCCTGCAGTGGAGGAAAGCCCGTGCCCTTGGGGAAGTTCTCGAACAGGAAGCGCTTCCAGTGGAACTGGTAGGCCGAATCGATGGCGCCTGCCTTTTGCAGCAGGTCCAGCGGCGCCAGGTGTGTGGCACGCGCGGCGTCCACCACGGCCTTGTACTCTGGGGCGTTCTTGTCGGGCTTGAACAGGATCTTGTAAAGCTGCTCGCGGATCGGGGCCGGGCAGTTGCCGTCGGCCAGCGCCTGGGCCCATTCGGCGATCTGGGCCTGCACGGCCTTTTTCTTTTCGATGGCGGCCAGCGCCTGCTGCACGATCTCGGCCGGGGCCTTCTTGAACCGCCCCTTGCCCGCGCGGCGGAAGTAGTGCGGCGCCTCGAACAGGCGGAACAGCGCGGCGGCCTGCTGCTCCAGCGTGGCCTTGTCGCTGAAATAGTCACGCGCCAGGTCGGCAAAGCCGAATTCCTCGTCCGGCGCAAATTCCCACGCCAGCTCCAGCTCAATGCCCTGGCTCAGCGCCTGGGCCGAACGGATCAGCTCGGCGGGGGCGGGCTTTTCAAACCTGAGCAGGATGTTGGCGGCCTTGACCTTCACGCGCTTGCCGCTGTCCAGCTCGATCTGGGCCGATGACTCGGCCTCGGACATGACGCGGCCACCCTGGAATTTTCCGGCTTCTTCAAACAATGCAAACATGGGCGGGATTGTCCCATGCGGGCCTGCTCAGCCTGGGGCCAGGTCCAGAAATGCAAACACCTCGTCGATGTGATCGCCAAAGTCACTCAGGGCGTGGTCCGAGCCTTCCAGCAGCTTGATGCGCACGCCGGGGTAGCGGCCGGTCATTTCGCGCCAGTCCAGCACCTCGTCGCCCTTGGCGATCACGGCAAAGCAGCGTGCCGGGTCGGCCAGCGGCCCGCATTCGAGCGCGCGCAGTTCATCCACAAAACGCGGCTCGAAATAAAAGCGTTCGGCGGGGTCATGCCAGGCCGTCTGTTCGCCGATGTATTTCGACAGGTCGCGCGCGGGGTCCACCGCGGGGTTCAGCAGCACGGCCTTGCAGCCACGCACCTGCGCCACATGGGTGGCATAGAAGCCGCCCAGCGAGGAGCCCACCACCGCCATGGTGGAGGCCGGCCAGTGCGCGATGCCGTCCATGACCATGGCCATGGCCTCGCGCGGCGACGGCGGCAGCTGCGGGCACCACCAGGTCACGCCGGGGTGCTGGGTGGCTACGCGGGCGGCAACTTGCCGTGCCTTGGCCGACTGGGGCGACGAGCGGAAGCCGTGCAGGTACAGCAGGTGGGTGGTGGGCGGCGCGAGCATGTGGCGATGTTCCCATATTCATGGGATACATGGCGGCAGGCGCGCCCTGCCTGCGCGGCCTACACTTGCCGCAGGAGGGCCCATGTGGCTGGTACTGATCGTTGAGGATGACCCGAGGATGCGGGACTTCTTTGCCGCCAGCGTGTCGCGCAGCGGTGAACTTGCGCTGGCCGGCAGCCTGGGCACGCTGGCGGAGGCGCGCGCCTGGCTGGACGACCCCGCCCATGTGGTGGACGTGCTGCTGGTGGACCTGGGCCTGCCCGATGGCAGCGGGCTGGACGTGATCCGCCACGCGGTGCGCCTGCACCCGGCCTGCGAGCCGCTGGTGATCTCGATGTTTGGCGATGAAGACAATGTGCTGGCCAGCATCGAGGCGGGGGCCCTGGGCTACATCCACAAGGACTCCACGCCCGACGACATTGCCAGCGCCATCCTGGAGATGAAATCCGGCGCGTCGCCCATCTCGCCCATGATCGCGCGGCGGGTGCTGTCCAAGTACATGAGCCTGCGAGACGGGCGGGGCGCGGCGGCGGCTTCGCCCCCCGAGCCCCCGCCAGTTGCCTCGGTCGCAGCAGCCGCCCCGCGCCCGGTGCTGTCCACGCGCGAACACGAGGTGCTGGAGCTGATCGCGCGCGGCTTTTCCTATGCCGACATTGCGCGGCTGCAGTCTGTCAGCGTGCACACCGTGCAGACGCACATCAAGAACCTGTACCGCAAGCTGGCCGTGCGTTCGCGTGGCGAGGCGGTGTTCGAGGCAACCCAGCTGGGCCTGCTGGCCCGGCCCGCCTGACCCCATGGGCTGGCGCCGCCTGCTGCGCGCCGCGCTGCTGGCCGCCAGCGGCTGCCTGCTGGCGCTGGCGGCGGCGCAGGCCGAGGTGCAGCAGCTGACCTACGCACGCGCCACGCTCATGCCCGAGGGCCGCGCCGCGCGCTCCGCGGATGTGACGCTGCCCTACCACTGGGACCGGGAGCAACGTTACCGCGCGGGCGAAGCGGTGTTCGACGTGCCGTTTTCATTGCCGTCGGAGCCCAGCGAGCCCTGGGGCATCTATTTCCAGCGCATCGGCAGCAGCGCCGAGATTTCGCTCAACGGCACGCTGCTGACCCGCATGGGCGACGTGCGCCAGCCGAATTCGGACGACTATGCCAAGGGGCCCCAGTACGTCCCGGTGCCGCCGCGCCTGCTGGGCCGCGACAACGTGCTGCGCGTGCATCTGCGTGCCGACGGCGGCCGGCGGGGCGGCCTGTCGGCGCTGGCCGTGGGGCCCGAGGACGAGGTGCGCGAGCTGTATGCCGACAACTTCCGCTGGCGCGTGTCGGCGTCCATGGTGGTCACCATCTTCAGCCTGCTGGTGGGGGCGGTGGCGCTGGCGCTATGGGTGACGCAGACCGAACCCGGCACCGTGCATGTGGGGCGGCGCGACAGCGTTTACCTGGCCGCCGGCCTGGCCGAGATCTGCTGGGCGCTGCGGGTGGGCGACGTGGCCATCGAGCAGCCACCGCTGCCCTGGCCGCTCTGGGGCGTGGTGGTGACGGCGGCGTTCGCGGGCTGGTTCTGCGGGATTGCGCTGTTTTGCCATCATGTAGCGGGCTGGCACCGCCATCGCTCCATGCCGCTGGTGCGCGCCGGGCTGTGGGCGTTGTTTGGCACGTCCATCGTGGCGTCCACGCTGTCGCTGACCCTTCACAAGCCGCTCATCCTGACCGCCTGGCTGGGCAGTGCCAACGTGCTGTTCATGCTTTACGCGGTGGTGTACCTGGTGGGGGCCGTGCGCAAGCCGGAGCCCGCGCGGCTGCTGGTGGCCGCCGCCGGCACGCTGAACGTGGCCATGGGCGTGCGCGACTGGATTGCCATCCGGGTGAGCGGCAGCCTGGCGGACTCCACCTGGATCCGCTATTCGTCCGTGCTGTTCGGCCTGGTGCTGGGCTACATCGTGATCACGCGCTTTCGCGCGGCCAGCGGCCAGGCACATGACCTCATGGCCAACCTGGCGGCCCGCGTGTCCGAGAAGGAAGCCGCGCTGCAGCAAAGCTATGCGCGCGTGGAGCAACTGGCCCGCGAGCAGGAGCGCACCTCCGAGCGGGCCCGCATCCTGCGTGACATGCATGACGGCGTGGGCTCGCACATCAGCTCGGCCATCCGCCAGCTCCAGTCGGGCAAGGCCAGCCATGCGCAGGTGCTGCAGACCCTGCGCGACTCGCTGGACCAGCTCAAGCTGCAGATCGACTCCATGAACCTGCCGCCGGGCGACATCACCGCGTTGCTGGCCAACCTGCGCTACCGGCTGGAGCCGCGCTTTGCGGCCTCCGACATCGAGCTGCAATGGGACGTGGACCTGATCGAACCCCTGCAGCGGCTGGACGCGCACGCCATGCGCCAGCTGCAGTTCATGGTGTTCGAGGCGCTGTCCAACGTGCTGCAGCATGCCCAGGCCAGCGTGCTGCGCATCGAGGCCGGGGTGATGGCCGGCACGGTGCAACTGCGCGTGATCGACAACGGGCGCGGCTTTGACACAGCGGTGCCGCTGCGCCGCGGCCTGCTGAGCCTGCGCGAGCGCGCCGCCGCCATCGGCGCGGAGCTGAACCTGGCAAGCCAGCCTGGCCGCACGGTGGTGGAAATCCTGATCGACTGAACGGTCCTGCGCATCCCAGGCGCCCGATAATGGCGCCATGGCCGCCGTTTTTGACAAACCTTCCCTCTGGCAGCGGTCCGCGCCGCTGTTGCGCGGATTTGACGGGCCGCTGGCCTTTGCCGTGTTCCTGCTGGCCTGCGCCGGCCTGTTGACGATGTATTCGTCGGGCTTTGACCACGGCACCCGCTTCATGGACCACAGCCGCAACATGCTGCTGGCCGGAACCATCATGTTTCTGGTGGCGCAGGTGCCGCCGCAGCGGCTGATGAGCTTTGCGGTGCCCTTGTATGTCGCCGGGGTGGCGCTGCTGCTGGCCGTGGCGCTTTTTGGCATCACGCGCAAGGGCGCCACCCGCTGGCTGAACGTGGGCGTGACCGTTATCCAGCCCAGCGAAATCCTGAAGATCGCCATGCCATTGATGCTGGCCTGGTGGTTCCAGAAGCGCGAGGGTCAGCTGCGTCCGCTGGACTTCACCGTGGCTGGCCTGCTGCTGGTGGTGCCCGTGGGGCTGATCATGAAGCAGCCCGACCTGGGCACCTCGCTGCTCGTCCTGGCCGCGGGTTTGTCCGTGATTTTCTTTGCCGGCCTGAGCTGGAAGCTCATCGTGCCGCCGGTGGTGCTGGCGCTCGTGGGCATGGTGCTGCTGGTGGTGTTCGAGCCCCGGCTGTGCGCCGACGGTGTGCGCTGGCCCGTGCTGCATGACTACCAGCAGCAGCGCATCTGCACGCTGCTGGACCCCACGCGCGACCCCCTGGGCAAGGGGTTCCACATCATCCAGGGCATGATCGCCATCGGTTCGGGCGGGCTGCTGGGCAAGGGCTTCATGCAGGGCACGCAGACTCACCTGGAGTTCATCCCCGAGCGCACGACCGACTTCATCTTCGCCGCGTTCTCCGAGGAATTCGGCCTGTTGGGCAACCTGCTGCTGATCGCCGGCTTCATCTTCCTGATCCTGCGGGGCCTGACCATCGCGCTGGAGGCGTCCACGCTGTTTTCGCGCCTGCTGGCGGGCGCGGTGACACTGATTTTCTTTACCTACGCCTTTGTCAACATGGGCATGGTCAGCGGCATGCTGCCGGTGGTGGGCGTGCCGCTGCCGTTCATCAGTTACGGCGGCACGGCCATGGTCACCCTGGGGGCGGGGCTGGGCATCCTGATGTCCATCGCCAAGGCCAAGCGGCTGGTGCAGACATGAGCCGCACGCCCGTCACCATGGCGTTTGTGCCATGACCCAGTCAGTTGCCATCGTCGGCACAGGCAACATGGGTGGCGGCATGGCTGCCAACCTGCTGTCGCAGGGTTGGGGTGTGCGTGTGCATGACATTGACAGGGCGAAAGTGGACGCGCTGGTGGCGCACGGGGCCGTGGCGGCAGCCACCCCCGGCGAATGCGCGGCCGCGTCGGCACTGACCATTGTGTGCGTGGTGGACGCCGCGCAGACCGGGGATGTCCTGTTCGGCGCGGGGGGCGTGGCTGCTGCCGTGCCCGCCGGCCACACCGTCATGCTGTGCCCGACCCTGTCGCCGCAGGACGTTGAAAGCTTCTCGCAGCGCCTGGCTGGCATGGGCCTGCAGGCGATCGACGCACCCATGTCCGGCGGCCCGGCGCGTGCGCGCGATGGCACGATGAGCCTCATGGTGGCCTGTGCCGACGCAGTCTTCCACCAGCACGGGTCGCTCATCAACACCCTGTCTTCCAGGGTATTCCGCATCAGCCAGCAGCCTGGCGACGGCGCGCGCACCAAGCTCGTCAACAACCTGCTGGCCGGCATCAACCTGGTGGGCGCGGCCGAGGTGCTGGCGCTGGCCGCGCGCATGGGACTGGACCTGGAGCGCACGCTGGACGTGATCGAGCAGTCCAGTGGCCAGAGCTGGATCGGCTCGGACCGCATGCGGCGCGCCATTGCCGGGGACTACGCGCCGCGCGCCCATGTGACGCTGCTGCAAAAGGACACCCGCCTGGCCATGCAGGCCGCGCAGGCCGTGGGCTTCGAGGGACCGCTGGGCGCGGCCGCGCGCGATACCTTCGCGCGCGCCGCCGCGGCCGGTCTGGATGGCCTGGACGATGCGGCCATCTACCAGCTGTTCAAGCGGTAGCCAATGGGTAAACTGGCTACCGTCAACCTGCCCACGCCATGCCCACCATCCTGATCGTTGAAGACGACGACGCCATCCGCAACAACATCACGCGGCTGCTCAAGCTCGAAGGTTTCGACATCGTTTCAGCCATCAACGGCCGCCTGGGGCTGGAGCGGCTGCGCCAGGTCATGCCCGATGTGGTGATATCGGACGTGAGCATGCCCGAGATGGACGGCTTTGAGCTGCTGGAGGCTATCCGCGGCGACCGTGCGCTGGCGGCCGTGCCGGTCATGCTGCTGACTGCGCTGGACGACCGCGCCAGCATGCGCCGCGGCATGACGGCCGGCGCCGATGACTACCTGGCCAAGCCGTTCACGCGCGTCGAGCTGCTGGACGCATTGCAGGGCCTGCTCAAGAAAAGGCAGCGCGTGCAGGAGACCGTTCAGACGGCCGTGAGCACGCACGAGGAGCATCTGCGCCGCGCGTTCGCCGAGAGCCTGGGCGGCGTCACCACGGAGAAGTTCGGCCTGGAAATGCCCAGTGGCGCCGTGACCGACCAGGTGATCGACGCCACCGTGCTGTTCTCGGACATCCGCAACTTCACCTCGCTGGCCGAGCGGCTCAATTCCCAGGAAGTGGCCGAGCTGCTGACGGTGTACTTCGAGCGCACCTGCGATCCGGTGCTCAAGAACGGCGGGCGCAACCTGAAGTTCATCGGCGACGGCCTGATGGCCGTGTTCTCCGACACGCACAGCGGCTCGCCCCTGCCGGCGGCGCGCCGCGCCGTGTCGGCCGCACTGGCCATGGCCCTGGCCACGCATGAGTTCCGCAGCTGGCTGCAGCACCGCTTTGCCGACCGCGGCCTGCCGCCGTTTGCCATTGGCGTGGGCCTGCACGCGGGCGAAGTCACGCTGTGCCGCCTGGGCACCATCCAGAACAAGGAAACCACGCCGATTGGCGACACAGTCAATGTCGCCGCGCGGCTGGAGGCGTCCAGCAAGGAGCTGGGCTGGACGGTGGTGGCTAGCAACCATGTGCTGGAGCGCGCTGGCGATGGCGTGCAGACCGGCGGCATGACGTCGCTGGCCGTGCGCGGCAAGAACCTGTATGTGGACGTGGCCGAGATCACCGGCCTGGTCACCAACATGGACGACAAGGTCCATGGCATGGCCACGTTGACCGAGCGGGCGGCCGAGGTGCGCGCGGCGGTGCAGATCAATTCCGAGATCACGGCGCGGGCGGTCAAGGGCGCGCTCAAGTCCAAGCTGTCGGCCATGAAGGAGCTGTCGTTCGGCCCCGGCGAGGAGCCGTTGCGCCTGAAGGGCTACCGCATCACGCGCAAGATCGGCGCCGGCGGCATGACCCAGGTGTACCTGGCCGTGCGCGAGAGCGACGGCCTGCCCGTGGTGCTGAAAGTGCTGGACGCCAGCGGCCAGGAGGCCGGCGCCCACCTGTCACGCTTCATCCAGGAATACGCGCTGCTGTCCCAGATCGACCACCCCAACGTCATCAAGATCTACGACCAGGGCTTCACCGACGACCATGCGTACATTGCCATGGAGTATTTCGAGCAGGGGGACCTGCGCTCGGCGTTCTCCGCCGGCCTGTCGCAGCAGCGCGTGCTGCAGGTGATTGCCCAGGTGGCCCAGGCGCTGGGGGCCGTGCATGCGCGCGGCATCATCCACCGCGACCTCAAGCCCGAAAACATCATGCTGCACGCTGACGGCACCGTGGCGCTGGCGGACTTCGGCATCGCCAAATCGATGCTCAAGACCGAGAACATGGCCATGACACAGACCCGCCATGGCGATGTGGTGGGTACGCCCTATTACCTGAGCCCCGAGCAGGCCACGGGCCGCGCCATCACGCCGCAAAGCGACCTGTACAGCCTGGGCATCATGATGTTCGAGATGCTCACGGGCAAACGCCCGTTTGGCGCTGAAACGCTGGAGCAGCTGCTGGCCCACCACCTGCACGCACCCACGCCGCCGCTGCCGCTGCAGCACGCCGCGCTGCAGCCTATCGTGAACAAGCTGACCGCCAAGAAGCCCGAAGAGCGCTACGAGTCGGCGCAGGCCTTGCTGCTGGACCTGGCCCGCGTGCCGCAGGGGGCTTCGCACCGGGCCTAAAATGGTTCGATGATCTCCCGCGAACCCACCCTTGAACGCTTGGCCACGGCCCAGCGCCTGCTGCTTGAGCCGTTTGGCCTGAACGAATCCCACCTGAGCCGCGCACTGGCCGAAATCACGGCCCACCGGGTGGACGACGCCGACCTGTACTTCCAGTACACCCGCAACGAAGGCTGGAGCCTGGAAGAGGGCATCGTCAAGACCGGCAGCTTCAGCATCGACCAGGGCGTCGGCGTGCGCGCGGTCAGCGGCGAGAAAACCGCGTTTGCCTACTCTGACGACATTTCCGAGGCCTCGCTGCTGGACGCGGCGCGCACCGTGCGTTCCATCTCGGCGGCCGGCCGCTCGGCCCGCACCAAAGCCGTGGGCCGCAAAGTTGCGGGCAGCCGTTCCCTCTACAACGGCGTGGACCCGATTTCCACCCTGGACAGCACGGCCAAGGTCAAGCTGCTGGAAAAGGTTGAAAAGCTCGCCCGCGCCAAGGATCCGCGCGTGGCCCAGGTCATGGCGGGGCTGGCCAGCGAATACGACGTGGTGATGGTCGCGCGCGCCGACGGCACGCTGGCCGCCGACGTGCGCCCGCTGGTGCGGCTGTCGGTCACGGTCATTGCCGAGCAGAATGGCCGCCGTGAGATGGGTTCGGGTGGCGGTGGTGGCCGCTTTGGCCTGGCGTATTTTGACGATGCGCAGGTCAACGAGTACGTGAATGATGCGGTCAATGCCGCCCTCACCAACCTGGAGTCGCGTCCTGCGCCGGCCGGCGAGATGACCGTGGTGTTGGGCCCAGGCTGGCCCGGCATCCTGCTGCACGAGGCCATTGGCCACGGGCTGGAAGGCGATTTCAACCGCAAGGGCTCCAGCGCGTTCAGCGGCCGCATCGGCCAGCGCGTCGCAGCCAAGGGCGTGACGGTGCTGGATGACGGCACCATCGCCGACCGCCGCGGCTCGCTCAACGTGGACGATGAGGGCAACACCAGCCAGAAGAACGTGCTGATCGAGGACGGCATCTTGAAGGGTTACATCCAGGACGCCATGAACGCGCGCCTGATGAAGGTCAAGCCAACGGGCAATGGCCGGCGCGAGAGCTATGCGCACATCCCGATGCCGCGCATGACCAACACCTACATGCTGGGTGGCGGGCACGAGCCCGCCGAAATCGTGGCCACTATCAAGAAGGGCCTGTACGCGACCAATTTCGGCGGTGGCCAGGTGGACATTACCAGCGGCAAGTTCGTGTTCAGCGCCAGCGAAGCCTACTGGGTTGAAAACGGCAAGATCCAGTACCCCGTCAAGGGCGCCACCATCGTGGGCAACGGCCCGGATGCGCTCACGCGCGTGAGCATGATCGGCAACGACATGGCGCTGGACAGCGGCGTGGGCACCTGCGGCAAGGAAGGCCAGAGCGTGCCGGTTGGCGTGGGCCAGCCCACCTTGCGAATTGACGGGTTGACCGTCGGCGGAACGGCGTAGGCCAAGTGTCCATGAACTCGCGGCTGTCGATTGACCGCACGACGCTGCTGCCCAGCATCCAGACCTTTGGCGAGCTGAGCCATTTCCTGCGTGGCTCGGTTGCCGACGAAGACTGCCGCCAGTTCAGTGAAAGCATGGGCACGCTGGCCACGCACATCGAGGCCATCGTTGCCGCGCTGCGCCTGAGCCGCCAGCGCGCGTCCGTGGCGCCGCTGCTGATGGACCTGCTGACCGTGCTGCGCGGTCACCGCGCGCTGGTGGTGGGCCTGGGCGTGGCCTGGCGCGGCCTGTACGAATACGCGGCTTACCTGCAGGCGCTGAACAACCTGCGCGTGCTGATTGGCCAGTGGCTGCTGGACGGCGGCTCCCACAGCGAAATGCTGGGCCTGAGCGCCGACGATTTCGAGCTGGTGGCCTGGCGCACGCTGGGCGAGGGCATGCTGCTGATCGACATGTACGAGCAGCTGGCCGCGCGGGCGGCGCCCGAGGAATCGGCCGTGGCCGCGCTGGAGGAACCCCGCGTGGAGCGGGCCATGGCCTGGTGGAAAAAGCTGCGGCTGTGACGGCGCCGCCACACCGGCTTGGAGCCGCGCGCAAAGCCTGTGCTACATTTCGGCTTATGCATTTCGCAGCCCGTTTTTACTTTTTTGGCTACTTTTGGTTCTCCAACGCCCCGGCGGTTGAGAGTTCTGAGCGTACCTGCAAGTAACAGCGCAACAGAATCTCCCAAGAAAACCGCCGGACCCCCGGCGGTTTTTTTATGCCCCTCACTTTTCCATTTCAAAACCAACTGACTTCAGGAGTGACCCGATGAACGCCAAAGCCACCGCCCCCGGCTCCGATGCCTGGTATGCGAACCCCGTCGACAAAACCAGCCAGACCGACGACGAACGCATCAAGGACATCACCGTGCTGCCCCCTCCTGAACACCTGATCCGCTTCTTTCCCATCCGCGGCACGCCCGTGGAGACGCTGATCACCGAAACCCGCCGCAACATCCACAACATCATGGCTGGCAAGGACGACCGCCTGCTGGTGGTGATCGGCCCGTGCTCCATCCACGACCCGGCCGCCGCGCTGGACTATGCCCGCCGCCTGAAGGAGGCGCGCACCAAGTACGCCGGCACGCTGGAGGTGGTGATGCGCGTGTACTTCGAAAAGCCCCGCACCACGGTGGGCTGGAAGGGCCTGATCAACGACCCCTACCTGGACGAGAGCTACCGCATCGATGAGGGCCTGCGCATCGCGCGCCAGCTGCTGATCGAAATCAACCGCCTGGGCCTGCCCGCGGGCAGCGAGTTCCTGGACGTGATCTCGCCGCAGTACATCGGCGACCTGATAAGCTGGGGTGCCATTGGCGCACGCACCACTGAAAGCCAGGTGCATCGCGAGCTGGCGTCGGGCCTGTCGGCGCCCATCGGTTTCAAGAACGGCACTGACGGCAACATCAAGATTGCGACCGACGCCATCCAGGCCGCGGCGCGCGGCCACCACTTCCTGTCGGTGCACAAGAACGGTCAGGTCGCCATCGTGCAGACCAACGGCAACAAGGACTGCCACGTGATCCTGCGCGGCGGCAAGGCGCCCAACTACGATGCGGCCTCGGTCGGCGCAGCCTGCAAGGAACTGGAAGCCGCCAAGCTGCCCGCCACCCTGATGGTGGACTGCAGCCATGCCAACAGCAGCAAGCAGCATGAAAAGCAGATCGAGGTGGCCCGTGACATCGGTGCGCAGGTCGCCGCGGGCTCGCGCCAGGTGTTCGGCCTCATGGTGGAAAGCCACCTGATACCCGGCGCCCAGAAGTTCACCCCCGGCAAGGACGAAGTCGGCGCGCTGGAATACGGCAAGAGCATCACCGACGCCTGCATCGGCTGGGGCGATTCGCTGCAGGTGCTGGATGTGCTGTCGGAGTCGGTCAAGTTGCGCCGCGCGCGTAAATAAGGCGGGCGTTCAAGGCCGGTTTGCCGGTTTGCGGGTTTGACGGGATTGCGGCCTGCCGCCAGGCGCGGCAAGCTGTGCGCATGGAGGTAATGCCATGCGCAGTGAAGTCACCGTCAAGCTCGCCGATGGCGCACAGTTGCGCTTTGACCTGGATGAAGTCCAACCCATGCCCCATGACGTGGCGCGCTGGTGGCTGGACGAGCAGTTCACGCGCTTGGGGTGCGAGCCGCTGCGTCCCACGGGCAAGGTGTTGATTGCCGACAAGGTGCTGTGCGTGGCGCAGGCGGCGGGCGGGGCGGTGTTTGCCGACGGCAAATGGGCCGCCGAATATGCCCGCGCCTGCAGCGCGGCGCTGGCCAAGCCGGTCGTCCATGTGGACGTGCCCGGCATGGCCATTACCTACTGAAGTTCAACTAAGGTTCAAGGGCCTTCAACAGCCTGGCGTGGATGCCGCCAAAGCCGCCATTGCTCATGCACAGCACATGGTCGCTCGGCCGGGCAGCGGCCACGACCTGAGCCAGCACCTCGTCGATCGTGCCTGCCACACGGGCCCGCTCGCCCATGGGTGCCATGGCTTCCACGGCGTCCCAGCCCAGGCCGCCGCTGTGGCAAAACGCCAGGTCGGCCTGCTCCAGGCTCCAGGGCAGTTGGGCCTTCATGGTGCCCAGCTTCATGGTGTTGCTGCGCGGCTCGAACACCGCCAGGATGCGTGACGGGCCCACCTTGCGCCTGAGGCCGTCCACCGTGGTGCGGATGGCCGTGGGGTGGTGGGCAAAGTCGTCATAGACCGTGATGCCGTTGACCGTGCCGCGCACCTCCATGCGCCGGCGCACGTTGCGAAACTGCCCCAGCGCAGCGGCCGCCGCACCAGGCGCCACGCCCACATGGTCGGCCGCCGCGATGGCCGCCAGCGCATTGAGCTGGTTGTGCACGCCGCCCAGGTCCCACTGCACGCGGCCCACGGCCGTGCCACGCTGCAGCACGTCAAACGCATCGGGCTCACCGCTCGCGCAGAAGTCGCTGACGGCCGCGCCGAAACTGCGCACCTCGCTCCAGCAGCCGGCGTGCAGCACGCGATCCAGGCTTTCTTCCAGCCCGTTGACCACGACGCGGCCGGAGGGGGGCACGGTGCGCACCAGATGGTGGAACTGCCGCTCGATCGCGGCCAGGTCGTCAAAGATGTCGGCGTGGTCGAACTCCAGGTTGTTCAGCACCGCGGTGCGCGGGCGGTAGTGCACGAACTTGCTGCGCTTGTCAAAGAAGGCGGTGTCGTATTCGTCGGCTTCGATCACGAAAGTCCTGCCTTCTCCCAACCGGGCAGAGACGCCGAAGTTCATGGGCACGCCACCGACGAGAAAACCCGGCTTCAGCCCCGCCTGGTCCAGCACCCAGGCCAGCATGGAGGTGGTGGTGGTCTTGCCGTGCGTGCCGGCCACGGCCAGCACGTGGCGGCCCTGCAGCACGTTTTCGGCCAGCCACTGCGGGCCGCTGGTGTAGGGCGCGCCCGCGTCCAGGATGGCTTCCATCAGCGGAAATTTGGGTGTGCCGTCCGGCAGGTGGGCCCGTGACACCACGTTGCCCACGACCCAGACGTCAGGCTTGAGCGCCATCTGGTCCGCGCCAAAGCCTTCGATCAGGTCAATGCCCAGCGCGCGCAACTGGTCGCTCATGGGCGGGTACACGCCTGCGTCGCAGCCCGTGACCTTGTGCCCCGCCTCGCGGGCCAGTGCGGCCACGCCCCCCATGAACGTACCGCAAATGCCCAGGATGTGTATATGCATGGGCGGTGATTATCACGCTGGCCCGGCCGCTACCGGGGGAACCGCTCACGCAGCTTCAGCTTCCAGAACTTGCCGGTGGAGGTGCGCGGCACCGCATCGATGAATTCGTAGCGCTCGGGCAGTTGCCATTTGGCAAAGCCGCGTTCGAGCAGCAGTGCATTGAGGTCCGCTGGCGCGGCCGATTGCCCGGCCTTGCACACCACGCAGGCCAGCGGCCGTTCGCTCCATTTGTCGTCCGGTATCGCGATGACAGCCGCCTCGGCCACGGCCGGGTGGGCCATGAGGGCGTTTTCCAGGTCCACCGAGCTGATCCATTCACCGCCAGACTTGATCAGATCCTTGGTGCGGTCGCTGATCTTCACAAAACCCAGTTCGTCCACGGCCGCCACGTCACCCGTGCGCAGCCAGCCATCGGGGGCAAACTTTTCGGCTTCCACCGGTACCTCGTGGTAGGAGCCGGTAATGAACGGCCCGCGCACCTGGATTTCGCCCACGCTCTTGCCGTCCCAGGGTTGTGGCCCGTCGTCACCCTGCACGCGCAAATCCACCAGCGGCACCGGCACGCCGGCCATCGCGGCGCGGCGGTAGCGTTCGTCCAGGCCCGCGCCGCGCAGCTCGGCGCGCGGGTACGAGATGGTGCACACTGGCGATGTTTCGGTCATGCCCCAGCCCTGCAGGATCCAGATGCCGTGCCGGTCAAACGCGCGGATCAGCGCCTCGGGCACGGCCGCGCCGCCCACCAGCGACTTCATGCCGCGCGGCAGCGTCCAGCGGCCCTTGTGCGGCGAACCCTCCACCTGCGCCGCGTCGTAGGCCTGGATCAGGCTCATCCAGATCGTGGGCACGCCCAGTGCCAGCGTGGGTGGTTCGAGCTGCATCAGGTCCAGCAGGTCTTCCGGGTGCAGGTGCGGGCCGGGGAACACGAGCTTCACGCCCATCATCACGGCGCCATACGGCATGCCCCAGCTGTTGGCGTGGAACATGGGCGTGACGGGCATGACGACGTCCGTGCCGCGCAGGCCCCAGAAATCGCCCAGGCTTGCCACCAGCGTGTGCAGGATGGTGGACCGGTGCGAATACACCACGCCCTTGGGCCGCCCGGTGGTGCCCGAGGTGTAGCACATGGCCACCGGTGCGTTCTCGTCGTGCGCGGCGTACTCAAACCCGTCAGGGTCGGCGCCGGCCAGCAGGGCTTCATAGTCCGTGAACTCCGCGGGGACGGCGGCGCCGGAGAAGGAAAACACCAGCACTCTCTCAAACCTGTGCAGGTGGGCAAACTGCCGGTACAGCGGCAGCAGCACGTCGTCGATCACCAGAAAGCGGTCCTGGGCATTGCCCGCGATCCAGCCGATTTCATCGGGCGACAGCCGCAGGTTCAGCGTGTGCATGACGCCGCCCGCCGCCGGAATGCCGAAATAGCATTCCAGGTGGGCATGGTGGTTCCAGCACAGGGTGGCCACGCGGTCGCCGGGCTGCAGGCCCAGGTTCTGCAGCGCCGAAGCCAGCGAGCGGGTGCGCCGGTAAAACTCGCCATAGGTGTGCCGGCGCAGCGACTTGTCCGGCAGGCGCGAGACGATCTCGTTGCCCGCAAACAGGTGGCCAGCGCGCTCCAGCAAATGGTTGAGCGACAGCGGCACATCCATCATGGTGCTTTTCACAGGCAGTCTCCTTCGTGGTTTGAAAGGCACTCTAGGGGGTGGGGCGGTTCGAGGCAATGCAGAATGTCCCCACATGGACAGCAAGCAGGAAATCGCCGCCACAGCCGCCCGCATGGTCGTGGAAGAGGGCCTGGAGTACGGCCCGGCCAAGCGCCGGGCGGTCAAGCAGCTGGGCCTGAACGCCCGGACGCCCCTGCCCGACAACGAAATGGTCGAAGACGAGGTGCGCGAATACATCGCCCTGTTCTGCGCGGACACGCAGCCTGGCGAGCTGGCCGCGCTGCGCCGCCTGGCGCTGGTCTGGATGGAGCGCATGGCGGCATTCCGGCCGCATCTGGCCGGCGCGGTCTGGCACGGTACGGCCACCCGGCTGTCCGATATCCACATCCAGCTGTTTTGTGATGACCCCAAATCGGCCGAAATCGCGCTGATCGACCACAACGTGGCCTATGAGCCTCGCACGGTCACCGGCTTCCAGGGGGAGGCGGTGGAGGCGCTCAGTCTGTCCAGCCCTTGCAGGGAGTTGGGCGAGGCGGTGGGCGTCCATTTGATGGTGTACGACCATGACGACCTGCGTGGCGCGCTCAAGCCCGACGCCAGGGGCCGCACGCCGCGCGGCGACCTGGCGGCCGTGCGCGCGCTGCTGGCCTAAACTCCACGCATGACGTCTTCTTCCGTATCCCCCGCGCGCCGGCGCCTTGTCTTGGGCGGCGCTGCCGCCGTGGCCGGGCTGGCTGGTGCGGGCCTGGCATGGTGGCGCTACCAGCCGCATGCAGTGGCGGCCGGGGCCGAAGCGGCCTTGTGGAGTCTTTCGTTTGAAATGCCCGCGGGTGGTCAGCTGTCACTGGCGTCGATGCGCGGCAAGCCGCTGCTCATCAATTTCTGGGCCACATGGTGCCCGCCTTGTGTCGAAGAATTGCCGCTTCTTGATCGCTTCTATCGTGAAAATTCATCAAAAGGCTGGCAAGTCGTTGGATTGGCAGTTGATCAGCCAGCGCCTGTGCGTACCTTCCTGGGCAAGATGCCGCTCGGTTTTCCGGTAGGATTGGCGGGCTTGGGTGGTACTGAACTGGGCAAGTCGCTGGGTAACCTGACGGGCGGGCTGCCTTTCACGGTGGTGCTCAATGGCCAAGGCATCATTGCCCAACGTAAAATGGGCAAGGTTGACGAGGCCGATCTTGCCCAATGGCTCAAGCTCATCTGAGTCCCCGAACAAGCCGCGAAGATTTGCAAAAATAAAAGAAAAAGAAGGCTGTAGGCGTAAATAAGCTGCAAATTGATGTAAATTCGCGATCCTCTCGTTTGCAGTCGTTGGAGCCAGCATGGATTTGCGCAAACTCAAGACCTTGATCGACCTGGTGTCGGAATCAAACGTCTCGGAACTCGAAATCACGGAAGCAGAAGGCAAGGTTCGCATCGTCAAGGGCGGTACGGCCGTTGTCCAGCAGGTTGCGGCTCCCGTGGTGGCTGCCGGCGCAGCGCCTGCGGCACCTGCCGCCATGGCAGCGCCCGCCCCCGCAGCAGCAGCCGCCGCCCCCGAGGCACCGACGGGCCACCTGGTGAAGTCGCCCATGGTGGGCACGTTCTACCGCTCCGCCAGCCCGGGCGCCAAGCCCTTCGTGGAGGTCGGCAGCCAGGTCAAGCAGGGTGACACCATCTGCATCATCGAGGCGATGAAGATCCTCAACGAGATCGAGGCCGACAAGACCGGTACCGTGACGCAGATCCTGGGCGAGAACGGGCAAGCCGTGGAATACGGCCAGCCGCTGTTTGTCATCGAGTGACGCCCCCGGCGAACCACAGGTAAGTGCCTACTCATGTTCAAGAAAATACTGGTCGCCAACCGCGGTGAAATCGCCCTGCGGATCCAGCGCGCCTGCCGGGAGCTGGGCGTCAAGGCCGTGATGGTCTATTCCGAGGCCGACCGCGAGGCCAAATATGTCAAGCTGGCTGAAGAGGCTGTCTGCATCGGTCCGGCGCCGTCGCCGCTGAGCTACCTCAACATGCCGGCCATCATCTCGGCGGCCGAAGTCACTGACGCAGAAGCGATTCACCCCGGCTACGGCTTCCTGTCCGAGAACGCCGACTTTGCCGAGCGTGTGGAAAAAAGCGGGTTCCAGTTCATCGGGCCCACGCCCGAAAACATCCGCACCATGGGCGACAAGGTTTCGGCCAAGCAGGCCATGATCAAGGCGGGCGTGCCCTGCGTGCCGGGCTCCGAGGGCGAACTGCCCGACGACCCGGTGCAGATCCGCCGCATCGCGCGCACGGTGGGCTACCCGGTCATCATCAAGGCGGCCGGAGGGGGCGGTGGCCGCGGCATGCGCGTGGTGCACACCGAAGCCGCCCTGGTCAATGCGGTGCAGATGACCAAGGCCGAAGCGGGCGCCGCGTTCGGCAACCCGGCGGTGTACATGGAGAAATTCCTGCAGAACCCCCGCCACGTGGAAATCCAGATCCTGGCGGACAAGCACAAGAATGCGGTTTACCTGGGTGAGCGTGACTGTTCCATGCAGCGGCGCCACCAGAAGGTGATCGAAGAGGCGCCGGCCCCGGGCATTCCGCGCAAGCTGATTGAAAAGATCGGCGAGCGTTGCGCCGCCGCCTGCAAGAAGATCGGCTACCGTGGCGCGGGTACGTTTGAATTCCTGTACGAGAACGGCGAGTTCTACTTCATCGAGATGAACACCCGCGTGCAGGTGGAGCACCCGGTCACGGAGCTGGTGACCGGTGTGGACATCGTCAAGACGCAGATCATGGTGGCCGCGGGCGAAAGGCTGCCTTTTACCCAGCGTGACATCCAGATCCGCGGGCATGCGATCGAATGCCGGGTGAATGCCGAAGACCCTTACAAGTTTGTGCCCTCGCCGGGGCGCATCACCATGTGGCACGCCCCGGGCGGGCCCGGTGTGCGGGTGGATTCGCACGTGTACACCAACTATTTCGTGCCGCCCAACTACGACTCCATGATCGGCAAGATCATCGTGCACGGTGACACGCGCGAACAGGCCATGGCCCGCATGCGCACGGCGCTGCTGGAGACCGTGGTGGAGGGCATCAACACCAACATCCCGCTGCACCGCGAACTGATGGTGGACGCCAAGTTCATGACCGGCGGCACCAACATCCACTACCTTGAAGAGTGGCTTTCCCACCATAAACGCTGATGTTTGAGCTGCGTTTGCTGGCACCCGAAGACCGGGTTGAAGCGCTGAGCGATGCGCTGGACGCGCTGGACGCACTGAGCGTGTCGGTGGAAGACGCCGACGCCCAGACCGATGCGGAGCAGGCGCTGTTTGGCGAGCCTGGCATGCCGCCGCCCAAGGAGGGCTGGCAGCGGTCACGCATCCTGGCGCTGTTTGCCGCGAAGGAGGCCGCTGACGAGGCAGCCCAGCTGCTGCAGGCGCAGGACTTCTTTGAAGGCTGCAAGGTGCTGGGTATCGCCCCCGTGCCCGACCAGGACTGGGTGCGCCTGACACAGTCGCAGTTTGCGCCGGTGGAGATCACACCCGAATTCTGGATCGTGCCGACCTGGCATGAGCCGCCCGCGCAGGCGCGCCAGGTGATGCGCCTGGATCCGGGCCTGGCTTTTGGCACCGGCACGCATCCCACCACCCGCATGTGCCTGCGCTGGATCGCGCGGCACGACATGGCTGGCCAGCGCGTGCTGGACTATGGCTGCGGCTCGGGCATCCTGGCCATTGGCGCGGCGCTGCATGGCGCCGCCGCGATTGATGCCGTGGACATTGACGAGGCCGCCGTCGCATCGACGCTTGCCAACGCGCAAGCCAACCACGTGGCGCTGAATGCCGGCCTGCCGGACCGGGCGCAGGGCCAGTACCAGACCGTGCTGGCCAATATCCTGGCCACGCCGCTCAAGATGCTGGCACCGCTGCTGTGCGCCCACGTGGCCCCTGGCGGCTCGCTGGTGCTGGCAGGCATCCTGCAGCGGCAGGAGGCCGAGCTCCAGCAGGCCTATGCGCCGCACTGCCGCCTGCAGGTGGCCGACGCCGAGGATGGCTGGATCCTCATGACCGCCACGCTTTAGGCGCCCGGGTGAAGCGCCCGCCTACAATCTGGCGCTCATGAGCCTGATCACACGCTGCCCCGCCTGCGGGACGATGTTCAAAGTCGTGCCCGACCAACTCAGGATTTCAGAGGGCTGGGTGCGCTGCGGCCATTGCGCCGAAGTGTTCGACGCCTCATCCCATATGCAGGGCGAGGCCGCCATGCCCGCTGCGCCGGCTGCCGCCCCCGCATTACCAGAACCCGTGCAACCAGCGCCTGTGCAGCCGGAAGCGGCCAGCCTGCCCATGGCGCCCGTTTCCACCCAGCCCCCGGAGCCTGAACCGCAGCTTGATCCGGAACCTGAGCTTGAACCGGCGCCGCTGGCTGTGCAGGATTTGCAGGTAGAGCCTCTGATGCCGGCCGGGCCTGCCCAGCAGGCCAGTTACCTGGATGCGGTGGATGAGCTGTCGCGGTCCGTGCCGGACTCTGTGGAGGAAACGCCGCCGCTGGAGGATGTGTCATTCGTGCGCCAGGCACGGCGCAAGGCGTTCTGGGGCCGCCCGCTGGTGCGAGCTGTCCTGGGGCTGCTGGCCGTGGCGTTGCTGGCGGTGCTGGCGCTGCAGATGGCCGTGCACGAGCGCGACCGCCTGGCCGCCGCGCAGCCTGGGCTCAAGCCGCTGCTGCAGCAACTGTGCGAACCGCTCAAGTGCACGGTGGGCCCGCCGCGGCAGATCGAGGCCGTCGTGATCGATGGCTCTACCTTCAGCAAGCTGCGCGCCGATGCCTACCGCCTGAACTTCACGTTGCGCAACCAGGCGCCCACGGAAATCGCCATGCCCGCCATTGAGCTGACCCTGACGGACAGCCAGGACCAGCCCGTGGTGCGCAGGGTGCTGACGCCCGCCGACCTGGGGGTGCCCTCCGGCACGCTGGCCGCGGGCGCCGACTGGAGTGGCAACTTTGCCATGAGCGTGGCCGGCAACGGCACCGGCCGCATCGCGGGTTACCGTGTGCTGGCTTTTTATCCCTGATTTCATCCACCCCTAACCGTACGACTTATGGCAGCAGTGATTTGTGGCTCCCTGGCCTTTGACACCATCATGACTTTCGAGGGCCGCTTTTCCGAGCAGATCCTGCCGGACCAGCTGCACATCCTGAACGTGTCGTTCCTGGTGCCCGCGCTGCGCCGTGATTTTGGCGGCTGCGCCGGCAACATCGCCTACAGCCTGAAGGCGCTGGGCGGCACGCCACTGCCCATGGCCACCGTGGGTAACGACGGTGGGGAATATCTGGACCGGTTGAAGCAGCTGGGCATCAGTGCCGAATTCGTGCGCCAGGTCAACGACACCTACACCGCGCAGGCCATGATCATGACCGACCGCGACAACAACCAGATCACCGCCTTTCACCCGGGGGCGATGATGCAGGCGCACATCACGGCCATCCAGCCGCGCAGCGACATCAAGCTGGGCATCATCTCGCCCGACGGGCGCGATGCCATGCTGCAGCACGCACAGCAGTTCAAGGCCGCCGGGATCCCGTTCGTGTTCGATCCGGGCCAGGGCCTGCCGATGTTCGATGGCAAGGAGCTGGCGAACTTCGTGGACCAGGCCAGCTGGGTGACGGTGAACGACTACGAAGGCAAGATGCTGAGCGAGCGCACGGGCTGGAGCAGCGCCGACATTTCACGCCGCGTACAGGGCCTGGTGGTCACGCTGGGCGCTGAGGGTTGCGAGGTCTGGATCGACGGCGAAAAGACCATCGTGCCACCCGTGAAGGCCGCCGCCGTCGTGGACCCCACGGGGTGCGGCGATGCCTGGCGCGGTGCGCTGCTGTTCGGGCTGGAGCAGGGCTGGAGCCTGGCGCGCTGCGCCGAGCTGGGCAACCGCGTGGGGTCGCTCAAGATCGCCAGCCGCGGGCCGCAGAACTATTCGCTGGCCGGCGTGGCTTAACCTCGCGCCAGGGTCACGCCGCCATCCACCGCCACCGTCTGCCCCACCACGTAGTCGCCCGCGCGCGACGCCAGGTAGATCGCAATGCCGGCCATGTCGTCGTCCACGCCGATGCGTCCGGACGGGATGCGCCGCGCGATCTCATCGCCGTGGTCGCGGGCTTCCTTGTTCATCTCCGATGCAAAGGCGCCGGGTGCAATGCCGCTGACCGCGATGTTGTCCTGGATCAGCCGCAGCGACATGCGCCTGGTCAGGTGGATCAGGCCGGCCTTGCTGGCGGCGTAGGAATAGGTCTCCATCGGGTTGACCGAGATGCCATCGATCGAGGCCACGTTGATCACCTTGGCCGTGCGCTGCGTGGCGGCCTTGCACAGCAAACCATGCAGCGCCTGGGTCAGGAAGAACGGCGTTTTGACGTTCAGGTCCATCACCTTGTCCCAGCCTTTTTCAGGAAAGGTCTCGAACGCTTCGCCCCAGGCCGCGCCGGCGTTGTTGACCAGGATGTCCAGCGCCGGTTCACGCGCGGCCAGGGCGGCGGCCAGCGCCTGGGCACCAGCCACGGTGGAAACATCTGCCGGCATGGAAATGCACTCGCCCAGCGATGAAAGCTCCGCGGCCGTGGCGTCACAGGCAGCGGCCTTGCGCGCGGTGATGTAAACCCGCGCGCCCTGGCGCAGGAAGCCGGTGGCGATCATGCGGCCGATGCCGCGCGAGCCGCCGGTGACCAGGGCCACGCGGCCCCGCAGCGAGAAAAGGTCGTTCATGGGTGGGTGCTCCTTGATGATGGTTGGGCTGGAGCGTACGCGGCGGCGCCCTGGCGGCCAATCACCTGCATGACAGTCGGCTACCATGGCCCCACCAACGAAGGAGGCGACCATGTTGCACCGTGCCGGCATATCCGTTTGGGTCCTGGGTTTCGTCGTGATGCTGGCGTCTTGCGCGACGCCCATGCCTGAGCGGGCGCAAAGCCCGCTGCTGCGTGCCGAAAGGGCGATGGGTGGCAACGGCCTGCAGTCGCTGGGCTTCACCGCCAATGGCAGCGGCGCCACGTTCGGGCAGGCCTGGCAGGCTGGCATGGCCTGGCCGCGCGTGCAATACACGGCGTTTTCGCGCTGGATGGACTATGACAATGCGGTCCTGCGCGAGGAGTTTGCGCGCCGCCGGGCCGAACCCACGGGTGGGGGCGCACTTCCCCTGATGGGCCTGGGCGAGCAGCGTGTGACCGGGTTGCTGCGCGGCACGCATGCCTGGAACCTCACGGGGCCTGTCGCAACGGCTGCGCCCGTGGCCGTGGATGCGCGCATCCATGACCTGTGGACCTCGCCGCACGGCGTCCTCAAGGCGGCGCTGCGCAACAAGGCCACGATGCAGATGGACGGCGAGACGGCTGTGTTTTCGTTCACCGAGCCTGGCCGCTTCAGTGCCACGCTGCGCGTCAATGCGCAGGGACTGGTCGAGCGCGTTGACTCCGTGCTGCCCAACCCCGTGTTGGGCGACACGCGGGTGAGCACGGTGTATTCAGACTACCGGGATCATGGCGGCGTCAAGTTCCCGGCACGCATCCGGCAGAACCAGGGCGGGTTTGCGGTGCTGGACCTGGAGGTGACCGGGGTGCGGGTCAACGAACCGCTGGCGGCCGAGGTGCCGGCTGCCGTGGCCGCCGCCAGCGAGCGCGTGGTGGCGGAAAAGGCGGCTGACGGTGTCTGGTTCCTCACGGGTGGCTCGCACAACAGCGTGCTGATCGAGATGCGCGACCACCTGATCCTGGTGGAAAGCCCGTTGTACGACGGCCGCGCCGAAGCCGTGCTGGCCGAGGTGCGCCGGCTGGCACCCGGCAAGGAACTGCGCTACGTCATCAACTCGCACCACCATTTCGACCACGCGGGCGGCTTGCGCGCGGCCGCAGCCGCCGGGGCCACCCTGGTGACCAGCGAACAGGCGCGGCCCTGGTTCGAGCGCGTGCTGGCCAACCCCAACCGCATCAGCCCCGATGGGCTGGCGCGCTCCACAAGGAAAGCCGTGGTCACCGGCGTCAATGGTCAGCGCACATTCACCGACGGTGTGCGCCCGGTGGATGTGTTCATGATCGAGGAAAGCGCCCATGCGCAGGGCTTCATGATGGTTCACCTGCCGCGCGAGCGGCTGCTGATCCAGGCCGATGCCTACACGCCGGGCGCGCCAGGGGCACCGGCGCCAGCAGTGCCCAATGCCAACCATGTCAACCTGGTGCAGAACATCGAGCGGCTGAACCTGGAGGTGGGCCGCATCCTGCCGCTGCACGGTCGCATGGTGCCGCTGTCTGAACTGCTGATGGCGGTGGGGCGCAAGCCCTGAGGTTCCTATGTTCATATCCCGTCGGCAAGGACGGGGGGTAGGGCCGCAGCGGCTTCACTGCGGTGGTCCGGCCTGTGGCCGGACTCCCCTGCGCTCCTCGTTCCGCGGGGCGGCTGCGGTCGCTTCGCAACGGCGCTGATACGCGCCGTTCCATAAATCGTCCTCGCCGGTCCGCCCTGCGGTCGGACTCCCCCCGCTGCACTCCGGTGCTCGGCACCGCAGAGGCGCCGCTGCGGCCCTACCCCCCGTCCTTGCAGCAGCATGGTTGGCGCGCGACGGTTCAACAGCCGGGCTTTTGGTCAAAGTGACCAGTGGCGCACCTGCACGCAGGCTGCAAGGTTGTGGGTGGGGCTGATGGCGCGCCTCTGCGACGCCGAGCAGCGCAGACCTGCGGGGGCAGTCCGCCGCAGGCGGACCGGGGTTTGGGCGATTTATGGAATGGCGCGTATCAGCGCCATTGCGAAGCGCTCAAACCCCGCCCCGCAGGGCGAGCAGCGCAGGGAACCCGTAGCGCAGCGGAGGGCGTTGCAGTGAAGCGCCAGCAGCCCCACCCACAACCTTGCGTACAAAAGCAAAGTACCAGCAAAGCTCCTACGCCTTGGCCGCGCGGCGGCGCTCCAGGTAGGCCTGCAGTTCACCCACCACGCCTTTGCGGAAGGCCAGCACGCACACCACGAAGATGGCGCCGATGATCACGGTGACCCAGGCCCCCACCTTGTCGGCCAGCAGGTTCTGCAATGAGATGACGATGCCCGCGCCGAACACCGGGCCGAAGAAGGTGCCCACGCCGCCCAGCAGGCTCATCAGGATCACCTCGCCCGACATGGACCAGTGCACGTCCGACAGCGTGGCAAAGCCCATGACCAGCGTCTTGAGCGAGCCAGCCAGGCCCGCCAGGCCGGCAGACAGCACGAACGCCAGCAGCTTGTAGCGGTCCACCTCGTAGCCCAGCGAAATGGCGCGGGGCTCGTTCTCGCGGATCATCTTGAGCACCTGGCCGAACGGCGAATGCACGATGCGCGAAATACCCAGGAAGCAGGCCACGAAGACCGCCACGACCACGTAATACATGGTGGTGTCGGATGCCAGTGGCAGCACGCCGAACAGGTTGCCGCGCGGCACGCCCTGCAGGCCGTCCTCGCCGCCGGTGAACGATGCCTGCAGGCAGATGAAATACACCATCTGGGCCATGGCCAGCGTGATCATGGCGAAATAGATGCCCTGGCGGCGGATGGCCACCAGCCCGACCAGCAGGCCCAGCAAGGCGGCCACGATGGCGCCGCCCAGGATGCCGATTTCGGGTGTCCAGCCCTGCGACTTGATGCCCCAGCCGGTGATGTAGGCCGCGAAGCCGAAGAACGCCGCATGGCCGAACGACAGCAGGCCGGTAAAGCCCAGCAGCAGGTTGAACGCACAGGCAAACAGCGCGAAGCACAGCAGCTTCATGACGAACACCGGGTACAGGCCCAGCAGGGGCGCGGCCAGCGCAAGCGCCAGCAATGCGATGTAGGTGATGCGGGTGAGTTTGGCGTAGTGGTTCATGTTTCAGGCTTCCTTGCCAAACAGGCCGGCCGGGCGAAGGATCAGCACGATGACCATCACCACGAACACGACGACGCTGGAGGCTTCCGGGTAGAACACGCGCGTCAGGCCCTCGACCACGCCCAGGCCCAGCCCGGTGATGACCGAGCCGAGGATGGACCCCATGCCGCCGATCACCACCACGGCAAACACCACGATGATGAGGTTGGAGCCCATGAGCGGCGTGACCTGGATGATGGGCGCGGCCAGCACGCCGGCCAGCCCGGCCAGCGCAGCACCGGCGCCGTAGGTCAGCATGACCATCAGCGGCACGTTCACGCCAAAGGCCTGAACGAGCTTGGCGTTCTCGGTGCCGGCGCGCAGGTAGGCGCCCAGGCGGGTGCGTTCGATCAGGAACCAGGTGCCCAGGCAGACGACCAGCGAGGCCACCACAACCCAGGCGCGGTAGTTGGGCAGCACCATGAAGCCCAGGTTGGTGGCGCCCGACAGCAGCTCGGGCACGGGGTAGTTTTGCCCCGATACGCCGTACTGTTCGCGAAAGACGCCCTCAAGGATCAGCGACAGGCCGAAGGTCAGCAACAGGCCGTACAGCGGGTCCAGCCCATACAGGTGTTTGAGGAAAAGTCGTTCAATGATGACGCCCAAGGCGCCCACGACCAGGGGCGCGAGGATCAGCGCGAACCAGTAATTCACGCCCCATTTGTCCAGCATGATCCAGGCGCTGAACGCGCCCAGCATGTACAACGCGCCGTGCGCGAAATTCACGATGTCCAGCAGGCCGAAGATCACGGCCAGACCCAGGCTGAGCATGGCGTAGAACGCGCCGTTGACCAGGCCCAGAAGCAGCTGGCCCATAAAGGCCTGATGGGGAATGCCGAAGATTTCCATGGATGCGCTTTGTCAGTCAGGTACAGGCGGCAGCCGGGCCACGGGCCCGGCTGCCGCCGTCTTGCTTGCAGTTACTTCTTGATCAGCGAGCACTTGGACTCGGCCACGGTCGTGAAAGCCTGATCGCCCGGCACCTTGGCCACGGTCTTGTAGTAGTCCCACGGTGTGGAGGATTCCTTGGGGCCCTTGACCTGGAACAGGTACATGTCGTGGATCATGCGGCCGTCGGCGCGGATCTTGCCCTTGCTGTAGAAGTCGTTGGCGCCGGTCTTCTTCATCTCGGCCATGACCTTGTCGGCATCGGTCGAGCCCACGGCCTTCACGGCCTTGAGGTAGGTCATGGTGGCCGAATAGTCAGCGGCCTGCAGGCTGGAAGGCATGCGCTTGTACTTCTCGAAGAAGCGCTTGGCGAATGCGCGCGAGGCGTCGTCCTGGTTCCAGTACCAGCTGTCGGCCAGCTGCAGGCCTTCGGTATTGGACAGGCCCAGGCTGTGCACGTCGTTGATGAACACCAGCAGGCCGGCGATCTTCATGGTCTTGTTGATGCCGAATTCCTTGGCGGCCTTCATGGCGTTGGTGAAGTCACCGCCGGCGTTGGCCAGGCCCAGGATCTGCGCCTTGCTGGACTGTGCCTGCAGCAGGAACGACGAGAAGTCGGACGCGTTCAGCGGGTGGCGCACCGCACCGGTCACCGTGCCGCCATTGGCCTTGACCACGTTGGAGGCGTCGCCTTCCAGCGAATAGCCGAAGGCGTAGTCGGCCGTCAGGAAGTACCAGTTCTTGTTGCCGGCCTTCACCAGCGCGTTGCCGGCCACCTTGGCCAGGGCCACGGTGTCGTAGGCGTAATGCACCGTGTAGGGCGAGCAGTCTTCATTGGTCAGGCGGGCGGAGCCAGCGCCGATGACGATGAACGGGCGCTTCTTTTCAGAGGCGACCTTGGCCATGGCCAGGGCCGTGCCCGAGCTGGTGCCGCCGACCAGCATGGACAGGTTTTCCTTGTCCATCCATTCGCGCGCCTTGGAGCTGGCCACGTCAGCCTTGTTCTGGTGGTCAGCGGTCAGCACCTCGATCGGGCGGCCCAGCACCTTGCCGCCGAAGTCCTGCGCGGCCCACTTGATCATTTCACCGCCGGCCGGGCCGTCAATGTCGGCGTACAGGCTGGACATGTCGGTGATGAAGCCGATCTTGACGGGGCCGGTGCTGGTCTGCGCGAATGCGCCGGTAGCGCCAAGGCCGACGGCCAGGGCAGCGACGAGGGTTTTGAGTTTCATGTTGATGTCTCCAGGGTTGAACAAAGGGGTCGGGGGGGGGCGGGCAGGCGTTCAGACGCCGAGGTATTCCTGCAGCATGGCCATGTTGCCGTGCAGCTCGTGTTGCGCAAACTGCTTGACGATGCGGCCATGTTCCATGACGTAGAAGCGGTCTGCCAGCGGCGCGGCAAAGCGGAAGTTCTGCTCCACCAGCACGATCGTGTAGCCGCGCGCCTTGAGCGTGCGGATCATCTCGGCCAGTTTTTGCACGATCACCGGTGCCAGGCCCTCGGAGATTTCGTCCAGCAAAAGCAGGCGCGCGCCGGTGCGCAGGATGCGGGCCACGGCCAGCATCTGCTGCTCGCCGCCCGACAGGCGCGTGCCGGGGCTGCTGGCACGTTCCTTGAGGTTGGGGAACATCGCGTAGATGTCATCAATGCTCATGCCGCCGGGGCCGATGGTGGGCGGCAACATCAGGTTTTCCTCGGCCGTCAGGCTGGCGAAGATGCCGCGCTCTTCGGGGCAGTAGCCCACGCCCAGGCGGGCCACCTTGTGCGGCGGCAGCTTGATGGCTTCTTCGCCGTTGATGCGGATCGAGCCCTTGCGGCTGCCGGTCAGGCCCACGATGGCACGCATGGTGGTGGTGCGCCCGGCGCCGTTGCGCCCCAGCAGCGTCACCACCTCGCCCTCGTTCACCGTGAGGTCCACACCGTGCAGGATGTGCGATTCGCCGTACCAGGCGTTCAGGCCTTCGATTCTCAGCAGTTCCTTGGACATTTCAGTGCGCCCCTTGCAGGGCCGCGTCGGCGGTTCCCATGTAGGCCTCGATCACGAGCGGGTTGGCCGACACCTCGGCGTACGGACCGTCGGCGATGATGGCGCCGCGCTGCAGAACGGTGATGCGGTCAGCGATGGACGACACCACGTTCATGTTGTGCTCCACCATCAGGATGGTGCGGCCAGCCGAGACTTTCTTGATCAGCTCCGTCACGCGGTGCACGTCTTCGTGGCCCATGCCCTGGGTGGGTTCGTCCAGCAGCATCAGCTCGGGCTCCAGCGCCATGGTGGTGGCGAGTTCCAGCGCGCGCTTGCGGCCATAGGGCAGGTTGACGGTGAGCTCCTGGGCAAAGTCCTGCAGGTCCACTTCGGCCAGCAACTGCTGCGCGCGCGCATGCAGGTGGTGCAGCGTGGACTCCGGCTTCCAGAAGTGGAACGAGTTGCCCAACTGGCGCTGCAGGGCGGCGCGCACATTTTCCAGCACCGTCATGTGAGGAAACACGGCCGATATCTGGAACGAGCGCACGATGCCGCGGCGGGCCGTCTGGGCGGGCCTTTCGTGCGTGATGTCTTCACCGTTGAAGGTGATGGCGCCGGCGGTGGGCGGCAGGAACTTGGTCAGCAGGTTGAAGAACGTGGTCTTGCCCGCGCCGTTCGGGCCAATCAGCGCATGGATGTGGCCGCGCCGTACTTTCAGGTCAACGTTATTGACCGCGACAAAGCCCTTGAACTCCTTCGTCAGGCCTGTTGTCTCCAGAATGATCTCGGCTGCCAAATCGCGCTCCTCTCGGGGGCTTGTAGGGAGAGCGAATGCTAGGCACGCCTGCGGCCAGGACAAACCGGGTATGCCCTTAGGTAGTTTTGCGTGCCGCGTGCCCCGCCAATGAGAAGCACCCGCGGCGGCGTTTCATGCTGTCAGAAGCCTGACGCCGGGAGCGGGCTACATGTTGCGGCGGTACTGGCCGCCCACTTCGAACAAGGCGTTGGTGATCTGCCCCAGCGAACACACCCGCACGGCGTCCATCAGCACTTCAAACACGTTGAGGTTGTCGATCACCGCCTGCTGCAGCCGCCTGAGCTGCACGGGCGCCGCGTCCGCATGGCGCGCATGGAAGTCGGCCAGGCGCCTGAGCTGGCTCTGCTTTTCTTCCTCGGTGCTGCGCGCCAGCTCCAGCTTGTCCAGCACGGCGTCGCCATGCGGGTTGCGGAAGGTGTTGACGCCGATGATGGGCAGCTCACCCGTGTGCTTGAGCATCTCGTAATGCATGCTCTCGTCCTGGATGCGGCCACGCTGGTAGCCCGTCTCCATCGCGCCCAGCACGCCGCCGCGCTCGGCGATCCGCTCGAACTCGGCCAGCACGGCTTCCTCGACCAGCTCGGTCAGTTCCTCGATGATGAACGCGCCCTGGTTGGGGTTCTCGTTCTTCGCCAGCCCCCATTCGCGGTTGATGATGAGCTGGATGGCCATGGCGCGGCGCACGCTGTCTTCGGTGGGCGTGGTGATGGCCTCGTCGAACGCATTGGTGTGCAGGCTGTTGCAGTTGTCATAGATTGCAATTAGCGCCTGCAGCGTGGTGCGGATGTCGTTGAACTGGATTTCCTGCGCATGCAGGCTGCGGCCCGAGGTCTGGATGTGGTACTTGAGCTTCTGGCTGCGTTCGTTGGCGCCGTACTTTTCCTTCATGGCCACGGCCCAGATGCGCCGGGCCACCCGGCCCATGACGGTGTACTCCGGGTCCATGCCGTTGGAGAAGAAGAAGCTCAGGTTGGGCGCGAAGTCATCGATGTGCATGCCGCGCGCGAGGTAGGCCTCCACGAAGGTGAAGCCGTTGCTCAGCGTGAAGGCCAGCTGGCTGATCGGGTTGGCGCCCGCCTCGGCGATGTGGTAGCCGCTGATGGACACGCTGTAGAAGTTGCGCACGTTGTGGTGCACGAAGTACTGCGCGATGTCGCCCATGACCTTCAGGCTGAACTCGGTGCTGAAGATGCAGGTGTTCTGGCCCTGGTCTTCCTTCAGGATGTCCGCCTGCACCGTGCCGCGCACGTTGGCCAGCACCCATTCGCGGATCTTGGCGGCCTCGGTGTCCGTGGGTTCACGGCCGTTCTCGGCCTTGAACCTGTCAATGTTCTGGTCGATGGCCGTGTTCATGAACATGGCCAGGATGCTGGGTGCCGGGCCATTGATGGTCATGGACACCGAGGTGGACGGGTTGCACAGGTCAAAGCCGTCGTACAGCACCTTCATGTCGTCCAGCGTGGCGATGCTCACGCCGCTGTTGCCCACCTTGCCATAGATGTCCGGGCGCGGGTCCGGGTCGTTGCCGTACAGCGTGACCGAGTCAAACGCAGTGGACAGGCGCTTGGCGGGCATGCCCTCGGACAGCAGCTTGAAGCGCCGGTTGGTCCGGAACGGGTCGCCTTCGCCGGCGAACATGCGCGTGGGGTCCTCGCCCTCGCGCTTGAAGGCAAAGGTGCCGGCGGTGTAGGGGTAGCTGCCAGGCACGTTGTCCAGCATCAGCCACTGGAGGATTTCGCCGTGGTCTTCGTACTGGGGCAGCGAAACCTTGCGGATCGTGGTCCCGGACAGTGACTTGCTCGTGAGCGCAGTGCGGATTTCCTTGTCGCGGATCTTCACCACGTATTCGTCGCCGGCATAGGCCTTGCGCATATCGGGCCACTGCGCCAGCAGCTTACGTTCGGCCGCGCCCAGGTGGGCTTCACGCTGGCAGGCCAGGTCGTCCAGCGCCTTGACGGCGTTTTCTTTCTGCGGGGCGTCCAGCTTGAGCATGCGCATGGATTCGCGCAGCTGCTGGACCTCGCGGGCCAGGCGGGCCTGCTCCCGGGCGCGCCGCTTGTAGCCGCGCACCGTGTCGCTGATTTCGGCCAGGTAGCGGGTGCGCGCGGCCGGCACGACCGGGGTCTGGTTGGTGCTGTGGCGCACCTGCACGGTGGGCAGGCTGCCTTCGCGCAGCGGCAGACCCAGCGCCTGCAACCGCGGCTTGAGCGCCTGGTACAGCGCGGTGACGCCGTCGTCGTTGAAGCGCGCGGCCATGGTGCCAAACACGGGCATGTCCTCGGGCCGCTGACCCCAGGCTTCCTTGTTGCGTTGCACCTGCTTGGCCACGTCGCGCAATGCGTCGGCCGCGCCCTTGCGGTCGAACTTGTTGATGGCCACGTACTCGGCGAAGTCCAGCATGTCGATTTTTTCGAGCTGGCTGGCAGCGCCGAACTCGGGCGTCATCACGTACATGGGCACGTCCACATGCGGCACGATGGCGGCATCGCCCTGGCCGATGCCCGAGGTTTCCACCACCACCAGGTCGAAGCCCGCCACCTTGCAGGCGGCAATCACGTCGGGCAAAGCCGCGCTGATTTCGCTGCCGAAATCCCGTGTGGCCAGGCTGCGCATGAACACCCGCGGGCCCTGGCCCCAGGGCGAAATGGCGTTCATGCGGATGCGGTCGCCCAGCAGCGCGCCCCCGCTCTTGCGGCGCGACGGGTCGATGGAAATCACGGCCACGCGCAAGGCATCACCCTGGTCCTGCCGCAGGCGGCGGATGATTTCGTCCGTCAGGGATGATTTGCCCGCGCCACCCGTCCCGGTGATGCCCAGCACGGGCACCTTGCAGCCGGCGGCCTGCCGCCGGATCGCATCCACCAGGGAAGCATCTGCCTTTTCGTTCTCCAGCGCGGTGACCAGCTGAGCCAGAGCGCGCCAGTTCATTTCACCGTGGCCCTGGATGGCTTTGACATCGGCCGGCGCGTAGGGCGTGAGATCCTTGTCGCAGCGCATGACCATCTCGCCAATCATGCCGGCCAGGCCCATGCGCTGGCCGTCCTCGGGGCTGTAGATGCGCGTGACGCCATAGGCCTGCAACTCGCGGATTTCGGGCGGCACGATCACGCCGCCGCCGCCGCCAAACACCTGGATGTGCTCGCCGCCGCGCTGCTTGAGCAGGTCCACCATGTACTTGAAGTACTCCACATGGCCGCCCTGGTAGCTGCTGATGGCGATGCCCTGAGCGTCTTCCTGCAACGCCGCCGTGACGACTTCGTCCACGCTGCGGTTGTGGCCCAGATGGATGACCTCCGCCCCCATGCCCTGCAGGATGCGGCGCATGATGTTGATGGCGGCGTCATGCCCGTCAAACAGGCTGGCCGCCGTGACAAAGCGCACCTTGTGCGTGGGGCGGTAGCTGGCCAGCGCCTTGAATTCTGCGGACAGGTCGGTCATGTTGGTGTCTCCGGGGACAGTGCGTTTTGTTGACGTTTACGTAAACGTCAATTCAAACGCTGATGTTAACGCCTTCGTGGTCAAATAAAAAGGGGCGCACCAGGCGCCCCTTTGGCTTCACGCGCCGGGTCAGCGGCTGTACAGCAACTGCGGCAGCCACAGGCCAATGGCCGGGAACTGGTACAGCAGGATGATGGCGATGATCTGTATGCCCATGAACGGCAGCATGCCCAGGAATATCTGGTTCAGGCTGACGTGCGGCGGGCTCACGCCTTTAAGGTAAAACGCCGCCATGGCCACTGGCGGGCTCAGGAAGGCGGTTTGCAGGTTCAGCGCCACCAGCAGGCCAAAGAACAGCGGGTCCACGCCAAAGTTGTCCAGCAGCGGAATGAAGATCGGCATGAAGATCACGATGATCTCGGTCCATTCCAGTGGCCAGCCCAGCACAAAGATGATCACCTGCGACAGCACCAGGAACTGGGTCTTGGTCAGGTTCATCGACAGCACCCAGCGTTCCACCAGCTCCTGGCCGCCAAGCAGCGCGAAAGCGGCCGAGAAAATGGCCGAGCCCACGAACAGCCAGCACACCATGGCCGATGTCTTGGCGGTCAGGAACACGCTTTCTTTCACGACCGAGAAGGTCAGCTGCCGGTACGCCACCGCCAGGAGGAAGCCACCCAGCGCGCCCACGGCCGCTGCCTCGGTGGGCGTGGCCAGGCCCATCACGATGGAGCCCAGCACCGCCATGATGAGGATCAGCAGCGGGAAGAAGCTGGTCAGCAGCATCTTGAACACTTCCAGCCGGGTGAAGCTCAGCAGGGCATAGAACAGTGCCAGCGCGGCACCACCCGCCGCCACGCCGATCCAGTAGCCTTTGGGTGCCGGCACGGTCTGGGCCGAGGCCGCACCGGCCTGCGTGCTTGCCGGCGCCGCGCCGGGCGGCTCGCGCACGCCGTCACTGGCCGGGGGCTCCTTCACGCCGTCGCTGCCCGGCGGCTCCTTGACCGCGTCGGCGCCGGGTGGCTCCTTCACGCCATCGGCCCCGGGAGGCTCCTGCACCCCGCCCGCGCCCGGTGGCTCCTTGACGCCGTCGTCTGACGGTGGCTCGGCCAGGCCGCCCTCCTGCGGCGTGCTGGCGGCCGATGCGGTGTCGCCGATGCGCGCCATGGTGGACACTTCTTCGATGGCGACCGTGGTGACACTGCGATAGCTCCACAGCGCGACGAACACAAACAGCAATGCCGGCAGCAGCACAATGAACAGCTGGCGCAGGATGTAGCCGGTGGGCACATCCTGGTTGCGGCTGCCTTTCAGGGCCATCAGCAGGCCGGGCAGGGCACGCGTGGCGTGCGACGTGGCGATCTTTTCCGTAAGGGGCGGCAGCGGCACGAAGCGTTCCGCCATGGACAGCGGTGGTGCCATGGACGGCTTGAGCTTGGCCACAAGGATGACGTACAGGATGTACAGGCCCGCCAGCATCAGGCCCGGAAAGAACGCGCCCGCGTAGAGCTGCACAACCGACACCCCGGCGGTTGCGCCGTAGACGATCAGCAGCACCGACGGCGGGATCAGGATGCCCAGGCAGCCACCGGCCGTGATGGCGCCTGCGGACAGCTGCACGCTGTAGCCCGCGCGCAGCATGGCGGGCAGCGCCAGCAGCCCCATCAGCGTGACCACCGCGCCCACGATGCCGGTGGCGGTGGCAAACACGGCGCAGGTCACCAGCGTGGCCACCGCCAGCGCGCCGGGCAGGCGAACCAGTGCCAGGTGCAGGCTGCGAAACAGCTTTTCGATCAGGTTGGCGCGTTCGACCAGGTAGCCCATGAAAACGAACAGCGGGATGGAAATGAGCACGTCGTTGCCCATGACCTTGAAGGCCGACTGCACCATCAGGTCCAGTGTCTTGGTGATGTCGCGGTTGTAGGCCAGCCAGGTGAAGATCATGCCCATGCCCATGAGCGTGAACGCCGTGGGAAAGCCCAGCATGATGGCCACGACCACGAGCGAGAGCATCAGCAGCCCGATATGGCCGGATTCGATGCGCGGCACGCTTACCAGCATGTACAGCGCCGCCAGCACGATCAGCGCCATCAGCGAAAAGCCGAACCAGAGTTCCTTGCGGATTTTCATCGTGCGGCTCCTTCGCGCGTCACGAACTTGTCCAGCGCCTGGATGTCTTCGTCCTTCACGTTGACCATGGCCTTGAGCTTGTCAACGTCCACTTCCTCGACGTCCTGGCCGCGCGACGGCCATTCGCCCTGGCGGATGCAGATGACGCACCGGGCAATTTCCACCAGGCCCTGCAGCAACAGGATGGCGCCAGCCAGTGGAATGAAGAACTTGAAGGGATACACGGGGATCGGGTCAGCGTTGAAGGTCTGCTCGCGGATGGCCAGCGACTCGGTAAAGAATGACCAGCCCGCCCAGGTCATGGCGATGACCCCGGGCAGGAAAAAGAGCAGGTACAGCGCCAGGTCCAGCGAGGCCTGGGTGCGCGGACGGAAAAAGCCGTACAGCACATCGCCACGCACATGCCCGTTCTTGGACAGCGTGTAGGCGCCCGCCATCATGAACAGCACGCCGTACAGCATGATCTGCACGTCCAGCATCCACGCGTGTGGCTTGCCCAGTACGTAGCGTGAAAACACTTCCCACGAAATCGACAGCGTCAGCAGCACAATGGCCCAGGCGAAGAGCTGCCCCAGCCACGTGGATAGCCTGTCGACGCCCAGCAGTAGTTTTTGCATTTTGTTGTGTCTCCAGACATGAAAAAGGGGCGGCCCTTCGTGCAGCCGCCCCCGGTTGGCGAGCTGCCGCTCAGGCCTTCTTGCCCTTGCCGAAATAGCGGTTGTACGCCATCTTGAAGTCCACCATGTAGTCGTTCTGCCACTGGCCCGCGCGTGCGGCGAATTCCTTCTGCGAATCCAGCACCTTCTTGAACAGCGGGTTCTCGCCGGCCTTCTTGGCAATGACTTTGTCCCAGGCGTCCAGCTGGGCCCTCAGAATGGAGTCGGGCGTCTTGTAGAAGTTGACCTTGTCCTTGGTCTTGAGCTCGATGTAGTCCTTCGAGTTGCGGTCGATCGCCTTCCAGCTCATGTCGGCCGACGCGGCCTGCACGCCGTAGTCGATGATGGCCTTGAGCTCCGCCGGCAGGGCGTTGTACTTGCCCTTGTTGAACAGGATTTCAAACTGCTCGCCGCTTTGGTGGAAGCTTTGCAGCATGCAGTTCTTGGCCACGTCGGCGAAGCCCAGCACGCGGTCGGACGATGCGTTGTTGAACTCGGCCGCGTCAATCAGGCCGCGGTCCAGCGCGGGCACGATCTCGCCGCCGGGCAGCGGGTTGACCGCGGCGCCCAGTTCGGTAAACACGTCCACGGCCAGGCCCACTGTGCGGAACTTCAGGCCCTTCATTTGCGCGACGTTGGACACCGGCTTCTTGAACCAGCCCAGCGGTTGCGTGGGCATGGGGCCGTAGAGGTAAGACACCACGTCCATGTTGATGGATTTGTAGATCTCGTCCAGCAGGGCTTTACCACCGCCGTAGTTGTGCCAGGACAGGACCATGTTGGGGTCCATGCCGAAGGCCGGGCCCGAACCCCACAGGGCCAGGGCGGACTGCTTGCCGTAGTGGTAGGCCACCACGCCATGGCCGCCGTCCAGCGTGCCCTTGTTCACGGCATCCAGCAGCTGGAACGCGGGCACCACCGCGCCGGCGGGCAGCACCTCGATCTTGAGCTTGCCGCCAGCCATGTCGTTCACCTTCTTGGCGAAGTCGTTGGCGTACTCATGGAAGATGTCCTTGGCCGGCCAGGTGCTCTGGAAGCGGAACGAGGCCGCAGGGGTCTGCGCCATCACCATCGGCGCGGACATGGCGCCAGCGGCAACGGCGGCACCCTTGAGAAGGCTGCGGCGGCGAGGGGTCTTGGGATCTGTCATGGCTTGTCTCCTGAGGTTGAGAATGATTGTTAGCAAGCTATCTTGGGCTTGCGGGTCTGTCCGGGCAAAGAGGGTTTATACGGAGCGTGGGGGCAATGCGCGGGCGGCTTGCCGCAGCTTGGAACTTCCGTATGCCGGCGGGCTCGCCCGTGCGTCGCGGGACGCTGGCAAAATGGATGCCGACATGACCCAACCTGATCCAAAGCCTGCGCAGGGCTATGCTGGCGACATCACGCCCCAACTCGCGCACCAGTGGTGGCAAGCCGGTGAGGCTGTGCTGATCGATGTGCGCAGCGACGCCGAACGTGAATGGGTCGGGCACGTGCCTGGCGCCGTGGCGCTGGCCTGGAAGCAGTGGCCAGGCATGGCGATGAACCCCGGCTTTGACGAAGGCCTCAAGGCTGCCGTTGCCCCCGGTCAGCGCGCCGTGCTGCTGTGTCGCAGTGGCGTGCGTTCCATCGCGGCGGCCAAGCGGGCGACCGAGCTGGGGATCGAGGCCTACAACATCCTCGAAGGCTTTGAAGGCGACGCCGACGAGCAGGGCCACCGGGGCCGCAAAGGGGGCTGGCGCATGCGCGGCCTGCCCTGGCGGCAAAGCTAACATCCACCCCCGAGGCGCCTTCGGCGCTTCCCCCTCAAGGGGGCGCCGCCTGCGGCCCGGCAAAGCCGGTTCCGCGGCGGCCCTTGTAAAGTCATCTCAATTTAAGGCAAGAACATGGCTGTGAATCTGGTAGCTCCTGACAACGCCCACCTGTACCCCGTAGCGGGTGTGCGCATCGGCGTCACGGAAGCGGGCGTGCGCAAGGCCAACCGCAAGGACCTGACGGTCGTGCTGATCGACGAGGGCGCGGCGGTAGGAGGGGTGTTCACCCGCAACCGGTTTTGCGCCGCGCCGGTGCAGGTGTGCCGTGAACACCTGGCGGCGGGTCAGGGCATACGTGCCATGGTGATCAACACCGGCAATGCGAACGCCGGCACCGGCGATGAAGGCCTGGTGCGTGCGCGCTCCACCTGCATTGCGCTGGCGCGACACCTGAACATTTCACCCCAGCAGGTGCTGCCGTTTTCCACCGGCGTCATCATGGAGCCGTTGCCGGCCGACCGCATTGAAGCCGGCTTGCCCGCCGCCCTAGCCGATGCGGCAGACAGCCACTGGCTGCGCGCGGCAGAAGGCATCATGACCACGGACACCATTGCCAAGGCGTTCAGCGTGCGGGCCGAAGTGGGCGGCAAGACGGTGACCGTGACCGGCATCAGCAAGGGGGCGGGCATGATCCGGCCCAACATGGCCACCATGCTGGGCTTCATGGCCACCGACGCCGCCGTGGCGCCCGCGCTGATGCAGCAGCTGGCCACCGAGCTGGCGGAGGGTTCGTTCAACCGCGTGACAGTGGATGGCGACACCTCCACGAACGACTCGTTCGTGGTCATTGCGACCGGCCAATCGGGCGCACGCCCCGTGACCGCGCTGGACAGTGCCGATGGCCAGGCCCTGAAGGCCGCCATGCTGGACGTGGCGCGCAAGCTGGCGCAAGCCATCGTGCGCGACGGCGAAGGCGCCACCAAGTTCATTGAAATCCGCGTGAGTGGCGGCAAGACCGGCGAAGAGTGCCGCAAGGTGGCCTACGCCATTGCCCATTCGCCGCTGGTCAAGACCGCCTTCTTCGCAAGCGACCCGAATCTGGGGCGCATTCTGGCCGCGGTCGGCTATGCCGGTATTGACGACCTGGACCAGACGAAGATCGATCTGTACCTCGACGATGTGCACGTGGCGGTCAACGGCGGGCGCAACCCGGCCTATCGTGAAGAAGACGGCCAGCGTGTGATGAAGCAAAGCGAGATCGTGGTGCATGTGGGCCTGGGCCGTGGGGATGCCACTGATACGGTATGGACCTGCGACTTCAGCCACGAGTACGTGACCATCAACGCCGACTACAGGAGTTGAGCCGGTCATGAATGAAAAATTTGAGCAGTTGATCGAGCGCGCGGGCGAGCTGCTTTCGCGAATCGAATCCATCCTGCCGCAGCCGCTGACGGCGCCCGACTGGAGTGCCACCGTTGCATGGCGGTACCGCAAACGCAGCTCGGGGCATGGCGCGCTGGAGCCCGTGCGTCATGTGGCGGCCATGAGGCTGGGTGACCTGAAGGAAATCGACGTCCAGAAGGACAAGATCCAGCGCAACACGCTGCAGTTCGTGCAGGGGCACCCGGCCAACAACGTGTTGCTGACCGGTGCACGCGGCACGGGCAAGTCGTCCCTGATCAAGGCCTGCCTGAACGAGTACGCCGCGCAGGGGCTGCGCCTGATCGAGGTGGACAAGGCGGACCTGGTGGACCTGCCGGATATCGTGGATGTGGTGTCCGGCCGCGCCGAAAAATTCATCGTGTTCTGCGACGACCTGAGCTTTGAGGACGGCGAGCCAGGCTACAAGGCGTTGAAGTCCATCCTGGACGGCTCGGTAGCCGCTGCGACGCCCAATGTGCTGATCTACGCCACCAGCAACCGCCGCCACCTGCTGCCCGAGTACATGAAGGAAAACCTTACCTACACCCATACCGAGGATGGCGAAGTGCATCCGGGCGAGGTGGTGGAGGAAAAGATTTCGCTGTCCGAGCGCTTCGGCCTGTGGGTCAGCTTCTATCCGTTCAGCCAGGACGAATACCTGGCCATCGTCGCGCAGTGGCTCTCGTCCTTTGGCGTCCAGCCGCAGGCCGTGGCGACTGCACGACCGGAAGCGCTGGTGTGGGCGCTGGAGCGTGGTTCACGCAGCGGCCGCGTGGCCTACCAGTTCGCGCGCGACTACGCGGGGCGCCATGGGGCGCCGGCGTGAGCAGCGTGCTGGTGGCCGACGGCGACCGCCCGCGCGAGGGCGGCATCGACCGCAAGGAAGTGGACGTGGCGGTGGGTGTGCTCATCCGCCCCGACGGCAGTTTTTTGCTGACCTCGCGTCCCCCGGGCAAGGTGTACGCAGGCTACTGGGAATTTCCGGGTGGCAAGCTGGAGGCGGGCGAGACGGTGGAGCAGGCGTTGCGCCGCGAACTGCAGGAAGAAATCGGTATCACGATTGGCCCCGCCGAGCCGTGGAAGGTCGAGCGCGTGGACTATCCGCATGCACTCGTGCGGTTGAACTTCTGCAAGGTCCACCAATGGACCGGCGAACTGCACATGCATGAAGGCCAGCAGTTTGCGTGGCAGCAATTGCCCGTGCAGGTCGCCCCCGTGCTGCCGGGAACAGTACCGGTGCTGCAGTGGTTTGCGCAGGAGCGGGCGTTTGGCGGGCCGCTGGGCTGCTGAAACTATTGCAGCTTCGGGTCGCCGAAGTGGTCTTCGTCAGGCGGTGCGTCCGTGGGGACGCGAAAGCTCTCGCTGGCCCAGGCGCCGAAATCCATGCTCTTGCATCGCTGCGAGCAGAACGGACGAAACGGGTTGGATGGCGCATACACGCTGTCACCGCCGCAACCAGGGCAGGGCACGATGCGCGGCTTCACGTCCATGCTGGTCATGGTTGCACGGCCTTCAGGAGCACAGCGTCAGCTCGAATGCCGCATCTTCCGCGCTGGCGTGCAGCCGGTCGTCGGCCTCGTGACGCATCAGGCGCACCGACACCATGAGCCGGTTGCCGCTGATTTCGGGAATCAGGCCCAAGGCGCCGTCGATGCGCAGGCGCAGCAACTGGAAGGTCCGGCCCTGGGGCAGGTTCTGCTGCAACTGGCCGCCCGTTGCCATGACCTTTTGCGGCGCACCCGAATCACGCAGCAGCTTGAGCAGAAGGTGGATCGACTCGGCCAGCGGGCCCAGCGTGGCGGCCCAGCGCTCAAGGTCTGCCCGGCGCGATGCGGCGCTGCGGTGCTGCCAGGCGTAGTAGGCTGGCAGATCAAATTCACAGGTGCCGCCGGGAATGCTCACGCGGCTGCGGATGCTCATGAGCCAGTCGTTCTCGGTCAGTGACTGGCCGGCCTTGCCGGGCTGGTTGTTGAGCGCGGCAAAACACCGGTCCAGCTGGGAGATGACGTCGTCCAGCACGCCCTCCGCGATGGCCGGGTTGCCCCGGTAGCTGTTGAGGACCTGCTTTTGCTTTTCCAGGTCCTTCATGACGTCGGATTTCAGGTCGGCGCGCGCGGCGACGTCCATGACTTCGAAAATGGTGGCCAGCGCGTAGTGATGATCCAGCGCCTGATCCCGGTTGACCAGCTCGCCCAACCCCTGGAACAGGTGCTCCAGTCGCAGGTAGGTGCGGATTCGCTCGTTAAAAGGGTATTCGTACAGGATCACGCCGGGTCTTCCATCAGGCGCAATCATAGCCCGAAGCGTTGTGCCAGCTGGCGGGTTTTGCGTCCAAGTTCGTCCAGCGTGATGGCTTCGTTGTAGATCACGCAGTCAGCCGCCGCAAGGCGGTGCAGGCGTGGCGCCTGCGCGGCGATGATGGCCTCGATCGCTTGCTGCGTGAGCCCGTTGCGTGCAGCCACGCGGGCCACCTGGGTGGACGGCTCGCAATCCACGACGGCGATGCGATCCAGTTGCTGGCGCCAGCGGCCGGATTCGACCAGTAGGGGGATGTCAAACACCAGCAGGCGGTGGCCTGCGTCAACCGCCTGCTGGGCCTGCCGGGCGGCCTCCAGCCCGACCAGCGGATGCACGATGGCCTCCAGCTTTTTTTTGGCCGTGCTGTCGGCGAAGGCCAGGGCCCGCATGCGGTTGCGCTCCAGTGCGCCGTCTGGCCCGATGAGGCTGTCGCCAAATGTTGCGCGGATGGCGGCGATGGCGGAGCCGCCCGCGGCGGTCACGTTGCGGGCAATCGCATCGGCGTCCACATGCGCGGCGCCGGCCTGGACCAGCAACTGCGCGACCGTGCTTTTGCCGCTGCCAATGCCTCCCGTGAGGCCCAGGCGGACGGCAACCATCAGCCTGACAGCCCGATAGTGCGAAGAATGGCCGATGGCCCAAAAATCATCGCGGTCAGCCCCCCGAGCGCAAGAAAGGGGCCAAATGGCACATAACCGCCTTCGCGCAGGCTGCTTGTGAATTTCATGCCGATGCCCGTCACGGCGCCGATGACAGATGCCATGAGGATGATGGGCACCAGCGCCTGCCAGCCAAACCAGGCGCCCAGGGCAGCGAACAGCTTGAAGTCCCCATAGCCCATGCCTTCCTTGCCGGTCAGCAGCTTGAAGGCCTGGTACACCAGCCAGAGCGACATGTAGCCGCCCACTGCCCCCCAGACCGAGTGCACCAGGGGCACGTCCGTCCAGCGCAGCGCCGAGGCCAGCAGACCGGCCCACAGCAGTGGCAAGGTCAGGTCATCCGGCAGCAGCGTGGTGTCCCAGTCGATCAGTGTCAGCGCCACCAGGGTTGCCGCGAAGCCGCACCAGGCAAGCGCGGTGAGCGAGAGGCCCCAGCGCCACGCGCACCAGGCAAACAGCACGCCGGTGGCCATTTCGACCAGTGGATAGCGCATGCTGATGGCCGCCTTGCAGGCTGAGCAACTGCCCTTGAGTGCAAGGTAGCTGGCCACGGGGATGTTTTCATACCAGCGGATCGGGTGGCCGCAAACCTGGCAGCGCGATCTCGGTGTGATCAGGTTGAACGGTGGTGCTTCATCAGGGGCCTTGCCCTGCAGATCCGCACATTCCGCGGCCCATTGCCGCTCCAGCATCTTGGGCAGTCTGTAAATGACGACGTTGAGGAAGCTGCCGATGAGCAGGCCAAAAGCGCCCACGATCCCGATATCAATCGCCACAGAGAACAGCATCAAACGACCTGTCCCAGCTTGAAGATCGGCAGGTACATGGCCACCACGATGCCGCCAATCAAACCGCCCAGGAACACGATGATGATGGGCTCCATCAGGCTCGAAAGACCGGCGACCATGTCATCGACCTCGGCTTCGTAGAAGTCTGCCGCTTTTCCAAGCATGTGGTCGATAGAGCCGGACTCTTCGCCGATCGAGCACATCTGGAGGACCATCGTGGGAAAAACGTTGGCATTGGTCATGGCGGCCGTCAGGCTGGTGCCGGTTGAGACTTCCTGCTGGATTTTTTCCGTGGCCATGGCATAGACCGAATTACCGGAGGCGCCACCCACCGAGTCAAGCGCTTCAACCAGGGGAACACCTGCTGCAAACATGGTGGACAGCGTGCGTGTCCAGCGTGCGATGACTGACTTGTAGACCAGCTGGCCAAAGATCGGCATCTTGAGCATGATCCGGTCCATGAACATCTGCACTTTTTCATTGCGCTTCCAGGCCTGCATGAAAAAGTAAAGTCCACCCCCGATGCTGCTGAAAATCAACCACCAGTACTTGACAAAAAACTCGCTGACGGCGATCACAAACAACGTAGGCGCTGGAAGGTCGGCGCCGAACGAACTGAACACCTGCTTGAATGCCGGCACCACGAAGATCATGATCACGGCCGTGACCACGAACGCCACCACCACCACCGAAATCGGGTACATCAGCGCCGACTTGATCTTGGACTTGATCGCCTCGGTTTTTTCCATGTACACCGCCAGGCGGTCCAGCAGGGCTTCCAGGATACCTGCGGCTTCACCCGCTTCCACCAGGTTGCAGTAGAGGTTGTCAAAGTACAGGGGGTACTTGCGAAACGCAGCAGAAAGCGACGTGCCGGTTTCCACATCGGTGCGGATGTCATTCAGCAGCTTGGTCACGCTGGGGTTGGAGTTGCCGCGTCCGACGATGTCGAAGGCCTGGAGCAGCGGCACGCCTGCCTTCATCATGGTGGCGAGCTGGCGCGTGAAGATGGCGAGATCCTTGGGCTTGATCTTCTGGCCAGAGCGCATGCGGCGCTTCTTGATCTTGGTGGGCGTCACGCCCTGGCGGCGCAGGGAAGCGGTGACCTGGTTCTCTCCGGCGGCGCGGGTTTCGCCACGCACCTGTTTGCCGTTGCGGTCCCGGCCCTCCCACTCGTAGACGGCCTCAGCCGTGTTTGCAGTCGCCATGATGGGTTTTATTCCTTGCTGCCGTGGGCCTGTTATTCATTGGTGCAACCCAGCACTTCCTCCAGCGAGGTCATGCCCATGCGGACCTTGTGCAGGCCGGATTGGCGCAGGCTGCGCACGCCTTCGCGCTGCGCCTGCTCTGCGATGTCCATGGAACTGCCGTCGCGCAGGATGATGCGCTGGATCTCGTCGGAGATGGGCATGACCTGGTAAATACCGACGCGGCCCTTGTACCCGTTGTTGCACATGGAGCAGCCCACGGGGCGATAGGGCGTCCAGCTGCCATCGACGTCCTCTTCCTTGAAGCCGGCATCAAGCAGCGTTTCATGCGGAATATCCGCGGGTGCCTTGCAGTTGACGCACAGGCGCCGAGCCAGGCGCTGCGCCGTGATCAGGATCACGCTGGACGCGATGTTGAAGGGAGCGATGCCCATGTTGCGCATGCGGGTCAGCGTGGTGGGCGCGTCATTGGTGTGCAGCGTGGACAGCACCAGGTGCCCGGTCTGCGCGGCCTTGATGGAAATGTCAGCCGTTTCCAGGTCGCGGATTTCACCCACCATGATCACGTCCGGATCCTGGCGCAGGAACGACTTGAGCGCCGCGGCGAAAGTCAGCCCGGCTTTCTCGTTGACGTTCACCTGGTTGATGCCAGGCATGTTGATTTCCGACGGATCTTCCGCCGTGGAGATGTTGACGCCAGGCTTGTTCAGCAGGTTCAGGCAGGTGTACAGCGATACCGTCTTGCCTGACCCCGTGGGCCCGGTGACCAGCACCATGCCGTACGGCCGCTGGACGGCGTCCAGCAGCCGGGCTTTTTCTTCGGGTTCGTACCCCAGTGCATCAATGCCCAGGCGAGCGCTGCTGGGGTCCAGGATACGGATAACAATTTTTTCGCCAAACAGGGTAGGCAGCGTGCTCACGCGAAAATCGATCACGCGGTCCGGGCCCACCTTGAGCTTCATGCGGCCATCCTGCGGAATGCGCTTTTCCGAGATGTCCATCCGGGAGATGACCTTGATGCGGGAGGCCAGCTTGTCCTTGATGGCGATGGGTGGGGAGGCAATCTCGCGAAGCTCGCCATCGACGCGAAAGCGTACGCGATAGGTGTGTTCGTACGGCTCGAAGTGAAGGTCGGATGCCCGCATGCTGAACGCGTCCAGCAGCATCTTGTGCAGGAACTTGACGACCGGCGCATCCTCGACTTCCGAGGTGGTGGGTTCGTTCTCCTCGACACTGGACGAATCCATCTGTGATTCGTCAAACTCGAAATCGTCGCCAATGATGCTGTCCATGGCCTCGGCCGCGGTCGTTGCGGCGGCCTCCACCATCTTGGACAGCTTGTCGTATTCCGCGATGATCCAGTCCACGCCCATCTGGGTGGCGAACTTGATTTTTTCGGCGGCCTGCTGGTCGGATGGATCCGCGGTGGCGACGATCAGCCGGTTGTTGCGCTTGCTCAGCACAACCACGCGGTAGGCCTGGCAGATCTTGGTGTCCAGCAGGTTTCGAGGCAGCCGCTGCGTGTCGATGGCGTCCAGATCCAGCAGAGGCGCGCCGAACGCCGACGACATTGTGTGGGCCAAGTCAGATGCCGACACGGCCCCGGAGCCGGTGATCTCGGCAATGAAGTTGGACCGGTTGGTCTGGGCCTTGCGGTACAACTCCTCGGCGGATTTCTGGCCCAGCTTGCCAGCGGAGACGAGTGCACGAGCCAGGCCCGGAAGGGCCAGGGTAGGGGCTTCGTTGGCGGTGGTATCGACGGCGGCCATGTCCTGCAATGTACTATGGTGACTGGAAGCAGGCGCAAATCATCGCTGATTGGCAGGGCCCTGTAAATCGCCGCTGTGCAGAGGACAGCCAGACGGACGAAGGGGGGGAAGGGAAGAAGGGAATGGTCGGGGTGAGAGGATTCGAACCTCCGGCCTCTACGTCCCGAACGTAGCGCTCTACCAGGCTAAGCTACACCCCGATGGTGCATGCAGATCGCGGTACCTGCGTTCAGGACCGACGCTCAAGCAGCTGAGCCGCTAATTGTAGCAAACCCGCAGTGAATGGATTGCCGGGCAGCTGTCCGGCGGCCTCAATCGCCCGGTGCGCCTCCGCCGCCGCTGCCTGGCGTGTGACTTCCAGAGCGCCGGTGTCATGAACGATGGCGACAATCCGCTCCAGTTCACCTACCGAGCCTGACTGGATGGCTTCGCGCACGATCTGCCGCTGCTCCTCGGTACCACGCTGCATGGCCGCGATCAGCGGGAGCGTGGCCTTGCCTTCGCGCAAATCGTCGCCCAGGTTTTTCCCCATTTCGCCGGCATCGCCGTCGTAGTCGAGCACATCGTCAATGACCTGGAATGCCGTGCCCAGCGCCTGGCCATAGCTCGCACAGGCCTGCTCGACCCCCGCAGGGGCCTGCGCCAGCACGGCACCCAGCCGGGCGCTGGCCTCGAACAGCTTGGCCGTCTTGGATCGGATCACGCGCAGGTAGCCGGCTTCATCAAGGGAGGCATCGTGCATGTTCATCAACTGCAGCACCTCGCCTTCGGCGATGACGTTGGTGGCGTCTGCCAGGATCTGCATGATGCGCATGTCGCCAGCATCCACCATCATCTGGAAGGCGCGCGAATAGAGGAAGTCGCCCACCAGGACACTGGCGGGGTTGCCGAAACTTTCGTTGGCCGTGGGGCGGCCGCGCCGCAAGGTCGATTCATCGACCACATCGTCATGCAGCAAGGTGGCCGTGTGGATGAACTCGACCACAGCTGCCAGGTTGAATCGCTGGGCGCCGGTATAGCCAAGGGCTCCGCATGTCAGCAGCAGCAGGGCCGGGCGCAGACGTTTGCCACCGGCCGAAATGATGTAACGAGACACCTCGCCGACCAGCGGAACGCCAGATTCCAGGCGGCGCGCAATGACTTCATCCACCTCTGCCATGTCATTGGCGACGAGGGCGAGGGCGGCATTGAGAGGGGAACTGTTGGACAAGGGTAGGGCGCGCAGTGATCCGGGATTATAGGAAGATGCCGCCTTGGCTGCGGATGCAGGGCGCTGCCTTGATGTTAGTGATTACACACCGTGCTATAATCTTGGGCTCTGCGGAAATCCGTCTGCAGGGGTTCTCATTTCAAGAGGTCAACATGTACGCGGTCATAAAAACCGGTGGCAAGCAATATCGCGTTGCTTCCGGCGAGAAAATTAAAGTAGAACAGATTGCTGCGGACGTAGGCCAGGAAATCGTGATCGACCAAGTCCTGGCTGTCGGCGACGGCAGCGGTCTGAAGGTTGGCACGCCCCTGGTGTCCGGCGCAACTGTGACAGCCACTGTGGTGGCGCACGGCAAGCACGACAAGGTTCGCATCTTCAAGATGCGCCGTCGCAAGCACTACCAGAAACGTCAAGGTCATCGCCAGCAGTTCACTGAACTGCAAATCGGCGCGATCGCCGGCTAAGGAGTCACGGAAATGGCACAGAAAAAAGGCGGCGGCTCTACGCGAAACGGGCGCGATTCCAAGCCCAAAATGCTCGGCGTGAAGGCCTTTGGCGGTGAGCTCATCAGCGCGGGCTCCATCATCGTGCGCCAGCGCGGCACCCGGTTCCACCCCGGTACCAACGTCGGTGTCGGCAAGGATCACACCCTGTTTGCCCTGGTGGACGGCCATGTGTCGTTCGCCACCAAGGGCGCGCTGAACAAGCACACGGTCAACGTGACCCCGGCCGCGTAAGTCCACAGGCTTTCCGGCACGAAAGCCCTGCGGCTCTTTCGCAGGGCTTTTTTGTTTGGGCCACCTAGAATCCAGCCATCATGAAGTTCGTGGACGAAGCCTTTATCGACGTTGCCGCAGGCGACGGGGGGAACGGCTGCGTTTCGTTCCGCCATGAAAAGTACAAGGAATTCGGTGGTCCCAACGGGGGCGACGGAGGGCGCGGCGGACATGTGTTTGCCGTGGCTGATCCGGCGTTGAATACGCTGGTTGACTTCCGCTTTTCGCGCCGCCATGAGGCCAAGCGGGGCCAGCACGGGATGGGGTCGGACATGTTCGGTGCTGCCGGCGACGACATCACCCTCAAGATGCCCGTGGGCACGATCATTTCCGATGCTGAAACCGGCGAGGTGCTTTACGAACTGCTGACACCTGGCGAGGTCATCACCATCGCCAAGGGTGGTGATGGTGGATTTGGCAACCTGCGGTTCAAGAGTGCCATCAACCGTGCACCGCGGCAAAAGACCCCTGGCTGGCCTGGGGAGCGCAAGAACCTGAAGCTTGAGCTGAAGGTATTGGCCGATGTAGGGTTGCTGGGCATGCCGAACGCCGGCAAATCCACGCTGATCACCGCGATTTCCAACGCCCGCCCCAAGATCGCGGATTACCCCTTCACCACGCTGCATCCCAATCTCGGGGTGGTGCGCGTCGGCCCGGAGCAGAGTTTTGTGGTCGCGGATGTCCCGGGTTTGATCGAAGGTGCCTCCGACGGTGCCGGCCTGGGGCACCAGTTCCTGCGTCACCTGCAGCGCACCCGGCTGCTGCTGCATCTGGTGGACATGGCGCCGTTTGACGATGCCGTGGACCCTGTTGCACAGGCCAAGGCCATCGTTGCCGAGCTGAAAAAATACGATGAAGCGCTGTACAAAAAGCCGCGTTGGCTGGTGCTGAACAAGCTCGACATGGTCCCGGTGGACGAACGCGCCGCGCGTGTGGCCGACTTCGTCAAGCGGTTTCGCTACAAGGGGCCCGTGTTCGAGATCTCCGCGCTCACGCGCGAAGGCTGCGAGCCGCTGGTCAAGGCCATCTACAAGCACATCAGTGCGCAACACATCGCAGAACAGGCGCCCGTGGAAATTGATCCGCGGTTTGCCGGCAAAGCCGAAGAATGAATCCAGCAGTTTCCTCCACGGTCCTGCGCGATGCCCGACGGATCGTGGTCAAGGTCGGCTCCAGTCTTGTCACCAACGAAGGCCGCGGGCTGGACGAAGTCGCCATTGGTGAATGGTGTCGCCAGCTGGCCGCGCTGACCCGGGACGGACGCGAGGTCGTCATGGTGTCCAGCGGCGCCGTGGCCGAGGGCATGAAGCGCCTGGGCTGGACGGTACGGCCCCATGAAATCAACGAGCTGCAGGCCGCCGCAGCCGTGGGCCAGATGGGCCTGGCCCAGATGTATGAGACCAAGTTGCGCGAGAATGGCCTGGGCTCCGCGCAGGTGCTGCTGACCCATGCCGACCTGGCTGACCGCGAGCGCTATCTCAATGCCCGCTCCACGCTGCTGACCCTGCTGCGCCTGCAGGTGGTGCCGGTCATCAATGAGAACGACACAGTCGTCAATGACGAAATCAAGTTTGGGGACAACGACACCCTGGGTGCGCTGGTGGCGAACCTGGTGGAAGCCGATGCGCTGGTGATCCTGACCGACCAGAAGGGCTTGTACAGCGCCGACCCGCGCAAGGACCCTGCTGCGGTGTTCATCCACGAGGCCAAGGCCGGAGATGCCGCGCTGGAGGCGATGGCGGGCGGCGCGGGTTCCAGCATCGGGCGCGGCGGCATGATCACCAAGGTGCTGGCGGCCCGCCGTGCGGCGGGTTCCGGCGCGTCAACCGTGATCGCCTGGGGCCGTGAGCCAGACGCGCTGCTGCGTCTGGTCCGGGGGGAATCCATTGGTACCTTGCTGGTGGCACAGACCCAGAAAAAGCAAGCCCGCAAACAATGGATGGCCGATCACCTGCAGCTGCGCGGTGCCGTGGTGGTGGACGACGGCGCGGTTGGCAAGGTGCGCGACGAAGGCAAGAGCCTGTTGCCCATCGGCATGACGGCGGTAGAGGGTGATTTCTCGCGCGGCGACGTCATCGCCATTCGCAGCGGCCAGGGCCGGGAGATTGCGCGCGGGCTGTCCAACTACTCCAGCGCCGAGGCGCGCCTGATCTGCCGCAAGCCTTCAAGCGAGTTCGAGCGTCTGCTGGGCTATGTGGCCGAGCCCGAAATGGTGCACCGGGATAACCTCGTGGTCACGCGCTAGCTGGCGCGTTTTTCGAGATCCTGGTTGCGCAGCGACCGCACGATGTCATTGACGCTGCGCGGCGGGGCATTGTCCGTGCAACCCCCTTGTTTCGCAAACATCAAGGTGTGCCGCGTTGCGGCGTTGGCAAATACCGAGCGCCATTCGCTGTCGGTAGTCCGCGCCCAGCCGCCGCTGGCGTTGTAGCGCGCGTAGGTGCGCATTTCACCGGTGCTGCAGCGCAATCCTTCGTACATGGCATTGACCGTGCCCGAGCCGCTGCGCGCCACGATCACGTAGCGCACCACGCCATCCTGGCCGATGGTGATCGTTGCGGGATCCACGCCAAACTTCAATGTCGAGTTGATGCTCACGTCAAACGGAACGAGCCGGGACAGCTCGAAAGCCGGCGGCGCAGGCGTCTCCAGTTCTTTCCAGTCAGGGTCGGGCGTGGACAGTTGCGCAGCCACCCCGAGGCATAGCGTGCTCAACCCCGCAGCAAACAGATCACGAAGGCGCATGTTGATCCTTTGCGGGCTGGGCATCCATGCCGTTCTGTGGATCCGGGTCGAAGGTTGCGCCCGGCGGCAGCTCAAACCCGACGCCAGGCGCGGGTGGCTCCTGGACGCCTTCTGCTGCGTCATGTTCGCGCGTGCGCATGCCACTGCGCAGGTAACGGTTGCGATGGTCGTGGCGGGGCAGGTAACGCGCCAGTTCGGTCAGCGCCATCTCGTAGACACCGCGCTTGAACTCGACCACCACATCCAGCGGTACCCAGTAGTCGTTCCAGCGCCAGGCGTCGAACTCGGGGTGGTTGGTGGCGCGCAGGTTCAGGTTCCAGTCGTGGCCCACCAGTTGCAGCAGGTACCAGATCTGCTTCTGGCCCTTGTAATGGCCGCGCGCATCCCGGCGAATGTACCGGTCTGGCACCTCGTAGCGCAACCAGTCTCGGGTGCGGGCAATGATGCGCACGTGCTCCGGATGAAGCCCCACTTCTTCGTGCAGCTCGCGGAACATGGCTTGCTCCGGATTTTCGCCCCGGTCAATGCCGCCCTGCGGAAACTGCCAGCTGTGGGTGCGGATGCGCTTGCCCCAGAACACCTGGTTCTTCTGGTTAAGCAGGATGATGCCGACGTTCGGCCGAAAGCCGTCCCGGTCAAGCATAATCAAACCCCAATTTTTAAACTGAGTTCATTATGCACGCCGGTGCAGGGCGGGCAAGGGGCTCGGTACCTACGGACAGATACCTCCCTGATGAAAGCCTCCCAGTTCTTCATTTCCACCCTCAAGGAAGCGCCTGCTGACGCCGAGGTGGTGAGCCACCAGCTCATGATGCGCGCCGGCATGATCAAGAAGCTGGGCGCAGGCATCTACAGCTACATGCCCATGGGCCTGCGTGTGGTGCGCAAGGTGGAGGCCATCGTGCGCGACGAAATGAACCGCGCCGGGGCTGTCGAGCTGTTGATGCCCGTGGTGCAGCCGGCCGAGTACTGGCAGGAGACCGGCCGCTGGGAAAAGATGGGTCCTGAGCTCATGCGTGTGAAAGACCGCCATGACCGTGACTTCATCATCCAGCCCACCAGCGAAGAGGTGGTGACTGACATCGCCCGCCAGGAGTTGCGCAGCTACAAGCAGCTGCCCAAGAACCTGTACCACATCCAGACCAAGTTCCGCGATGAACGCCGTCCGCGCTTTGGTGTCATGCGCAGCCGCGAATTCATCATGAAGGACGCCTACAGCTTTGACCGCGACGTGCCGTCGGCCAAGGCCAGCTATCAGGTCATGGCCAAGGCATACCGCGCGATCTTTGACCGCTTTGGCCTGCGTTACCGCGCCGTGGCGGCCGACAGCGGCGCCATCGGCGGCGATCTGTCGGAAGAGTTTCAGGTAATCGCTGCCACCGGCGAGGACGCCATCGTTTACTGCCCTGACAGCGACTACGCGGCCAACATCGAGAAGGCCGAGGCGCTGGCGCCGCAGGGGCCGCGCCCCGCACCCACCCAGCCCATGACGAAAACGCCCACGCCGGGCAAGAGCACCTGCGCCGACGTGGCTGCGTTGCTGGGCGTGCCGCTGCAATCCACGGTGAAGTCGCTGGTGCTGGCGACGGACCAGCTCAACGAGCAGGGTGAAGTCGTGAAGTCCAGGGTCTGGCTGCTGCTGGTGCGCGGTGACCATGACATGAACGAGATCAAGGTTGGCAAGGTGCCGGGGCTGGATGCGGGCTTCCGCTTTGCCACGGTGGCCGAGATTGAGGACCATTTCGGCGCCAAACCCGGTTACCTGGGGCCCATCGGCCTGCGCAAGCCGGTCACGGTGGTGGCGGACCGCGACGTGGCGGTCATGGCCGACTGGATCTGCGGCGCCAACGAGCTGGACTTTCACATCACCGGTGTCAACTGGGGCCGCGACCTGCCTGAGCCAGCCGTCGTGGCTGACATCCGCAACATCGTCGAAGGTGATGCGTCGCCCGATGGCAAGGGAAAGCTGGCCATCGAACGCGGCATCGAGGTGGGCCATGTGTTCTACCTGGGCACCAAGTACAGCAAGGCCATGAACGCGACCTTCCTGGACGAAAACGGCAAGCCGCAGCTCATGGAAATGGGCTGCTACGGCATCGGCATCACGCGCCTGCCGGCTGCGGCCATCGAGCAGAACCATGACGAGCGCGGCATCATCTGGCCGGATGCCATTGCGCCGTTCACCGTGGTCGTTTGCCCCATCGGCATGGACCGCAGCGCCGACGTCAAGGCCGCCGCCGAAAAGCTGCACGCCGACCTGCTCGCCGCTGGCGTGGATGTGATGCTGGATGACCGCGGCGAGCGCCCCGGCGCCATGTTCGCTGACTGGGAGCTCATTGGCGTGCCGCACCGCGTGGTGATTTCCGACCGGGGCCTCAAGGAAGGCCAGCTTGAATACCAGCACCGCCGTGACACGGCGGCCACCAAGGTGCCGGCAGGCGAAGTGTTCAGCTTCGTGAAGGGCCGGCTGGGCGTGTGATTTCGCGACGTCATTGCCTGTCGCTGCTGCCAGCGTGTGGCGCAGCGGGTCTGTGGGGCCTGCCGGGCCGGGCAATTGCAGGCGCGCAGCTTGAAGAGCCCCTGGTCGACTCGGTGCGCACGGCGCTGAGCTCCGCGATTGCCAACAGCGCACCGCCGGTGCCTGAATTCAGCGACACCGAGTCGCGCCTGGCTTATCTGCGCTGGCTGGGTGCCATGAGCGCAAGGTTGAAGCGGCGCAAGCCCGATTGGGACGTGCGGCGCGAGTTCCTGCAGACCGTCTGGTACGAAAGCCGCCGCGCCGGGCTGGAAACCGCGTTGGTGCTGGGCCTGATCCAGGTGGAAAGCGGCTTTCGCAAGTTCGCCGTGTCCAGCGCCGGTGCGCGCGGCTACATGCAGGTCATGCCGTTCTGGACGCGCGTGATCGGTGACGGTGACGCGGGCAAGCTTTTTCATATGCAGACCAACCTGCGCTTTGGCTGCGTGATCCTGCGCCACTACCTGGAGCGTGAGCGCGGCGACCTGTTCCTGGCGCTGGGCCGCTACAACGGCAGCCGGGGCAAGGCGCCGTACCCGAACGCCGTGCTGGGCGCGCGCCGGGCCTGGGAATTCAACGGCTAGCTGTGAAGGTTCAATAGGTTATTGCGGGTGTTCACCCGGAGAGGTTTTGAGAGACTGGGAATCGCCAAACCCCCAAAT